>NZ_JCAXEQ010000011.1:0-69360 GCF_059758515.1 Rossellomorea sp. GQ25
TTGACCATCATATCAAGAATGCAAGGTGTTTGTCAACAACTTTTTCAAGATTTTCAATTCCTGTTTGAAGTTGTTATATACCCGCTACTCTCTTGCGACGGTTTTTAAAGTATATCAATCTATTAGATATTCGTCAATACTTTTGAGAGAGTTTTTTAAAAAACTTTTGGACTTACTATTTCCTTCTACTCTTTTCTATGATTACACCATCTAAAACACAGCTTAGCGCCTTACATTCGAGACCTTAAAAACTTTCAACCAAAGACCTCTAATATTTTTCTACTATATAGTAGAAACTATACTTGTTTCATTCCCTCTGGTAAAATTTTGAAACTAACAAAAAAACCATTTCATTCTTCTATAAGAGAATGAAATGGTTTTTAATTATCCATTAATCGATCTTGATGATGTTTTCATCGTTACGGTTTACTTTACCTGACTTCTCGATTGTTACCTGCTGACCTTCTTTAAGGTTCGTGAAGACAATCGGCGTCATGATGGAAGGCGCGTTTTCTTTGATGTAGTCAAGATCTACTTCTAGTAATGGTTGACCCGCTTCTACCTGGTCTCCCTCTTTTACCAGCGCTTCGAATCCTTTACCTTCTAATTTAACCGTATCGATTCCAACATGGATCAGAACTTCACGGCCTGCTTTAGACTCAAGTCCGATGGCATGCTTCGTCGGGAATACGTTTACGACTTTACCCGTGATAGGAGAAACGATTGTTCCTTCTGTCGGTACGATAGCGAAACCGTCACCCATCATTTTTCCTGAGAATACCTGATCAGGAACTTCCGTGATGTCTTTGATTTCTCCAGTGATTGGAGCGACGAATTTTTCGTTCTTTTGTTCTTCAGTTGTCTGAAGTGCTTCTGGGTTCACTTCTTCAATTTGTTGCTCTACTTCTTCATTTGCGCTTGTTTCTACTCTACGTGGAGCTTTCCCACGGATGATGTCTTGCATTTGTGATTTGATGGTGTCTGACTTAGGTCCGAAGATTGCTTGAATGTTGTCTCCGACTTCAAGGACTCCTGAAGCACCTAATTTTTTCAGGCGATTCTTATCGACACTCTTTACATCATTTACAGAAACACGGAGACGAGTGATACATGCGTCTAAGTGAGCGATGTTTTCTTGTCCACCCATTGCTTCCAGGATATTGTATGGAAGGTCTCCAGCTGAACTTGCCGGTGATCCATCGTCATCTTCGTCTACATCTTCACGACCAGGAGTCATGAGATTGAACTTACGGATAGCGAAACGGAATCCGAAGTAGTAAATGACAGCAAAGACAGCCCCTACAGGAATAACGATCCATGCGTTTGTTTGAGGGTTGATTAGACCGAATAGGATATAGTCAATTAAACCACCTGAGAATGTCATACCGATTTTAACATCTAATAGATGCATGGTTAAGAAAGATAAGCCTGCAAAGATCGTATGGATACCAAATAGTACAGGTGCTACAAATAAGAATGAGAATTCGATTGGTTCTGTGATACCTGTTAAGAAAGATGTTAAAGCCGCCGAGCCCATGATACCGGCTACAACTGCTTTTCTTTCAGGTTTTGCTTCATGGTAGATCGCTAATGCCGCTGCTGGAAGACCGAACATCATGAATGGGAATTTACCAGTCATGAAGGTACCTGCAGTTAAATCTTGTACACCATCTTGGATCTGTTTCATGAAGATTGCCTGGTCTCCACGAATAATGTTTCCTGCTTCTGAAGTATACGTACCGAACTCAAACCAGAATGGTGAGTAGAAAATATGGTGAAGTCCAAATGGTATAAGAGCACGTTCGATAACACCAAATATGAAGGCAGCAAATGCTCTGTTTTCACCAAGCATAAAGTTAGAGAATGTATTAAGGCCATTTTGGATCGGAGGCCAGATTAATAACATTAATAGCCCTAAAACAACAGCAGAAGCTGCGGTTGCGATTGGAACAAATCGTTTACCTGCGAAGAATCCCAGATATGAAGGAAGTTCGATTTGGAAGAAACGATTGTACATAGCCGCAGCTAGTATCCCGACGATAATACCGCCGAATACCCCGGTTTGAAGTGTAGGAATTCCGAGAACAAGTGCGTATGCAGGATCTACACCCTCACCTGTTACATCTCCAATCCCTAATCCTTCAACTGTTCCCATTGTAACGTTCATAATCAAGAAACCAACGATAGCCGCTAAACCAGCCACCCCTTCACCACCAGCTAATCCGATGGCTACACCCACTGCGAATAACAGGGCTAAGTTTCCGAAAATAATTCCACCTGCTTGTTCCATGACACTTGCGACCATTTCAACGCCGCCGTTTGAAAGGAATGGAGCAATTTCTAATAATGTCGGATTTTGCAGTGCATTACCGAATGCAAGCAGAAGTCCGGCTGCTGGCAAAATAGCTACAGGCAGCATGAGGGCTTTACCGACTTTTTGTAAAACACCAAAAGCCTTTTTAAACATGAAGTTTCCTCCTTTTATTTCGTTCTTTTTTCAACTAATTAGATGATGATTGCAAACAAAAAAGGCATGAGAAAAGAGGATAATGAACGTATAAGGATAGACTACCCCAAAATATACGTTTCAATCATCTTCTTCACTCATGCCTGATCGTATCAGTAACACGTAAGAAAGATAAGTGCTTTATTTAACTTTACTCTGAATACGCTGCAAGTGCATGGTTAAATATACAGCCTCTGCATCGTAGACGGGTTTTCGTAATGTTTGCTGCATCATCTTGATCAGCTTCCAAGATAAATTATAGCAGAGAGGGTATTCCTCTTTCAACAGTTTTGCAATTTTTTCTGGTTCTTCTACGCGTTCTTCCCTAAGTACCCGCTCTATTGTATATCGAATGTGGCGCACAAGCCTCATATAATCGACGCTTTCCTTATTAATCTTCACATCCAGCTGTTGTTCGATCATCGCGGTCAGGCGCCCAATCAACTGCGAGTGTTGATTCACTTCAGACAGATCCTTGTTCATCATGGCACTATGGATATGAAGGGCAATAAACCCCACTTCCCCTTCAGGCAAATGAACATCTGTCATTTCATTGATCATACCAACCACTTCTCTGGCTATTTCGTATTCGAATGGATATAGCGTCCTCGTTTCTACCAGAAACGGATTGCGGATTTCCATCCCTCTCATCAATCGGTTAATCGCAAAAAGGATATGGTCGGTCAGGGCGATGTGAATATGCTCATTTAGAAAAGAGTTGGTTCTTTTTCTGATTAACTCGATGGCAGAAATAATGACGTTTGACATATCATCATTTAAGAAAGGTAGGAGGTTTTTGTACTGCTCCTGCTCTTTCTCTCCTTTTAAGACAAACATTTTTTCTGCAATATCATTCTGAATGGGATCCCCTTTTTTACGGTTGAACCCTATTCCTTTCCCAATCAGCACGACTTCACCGTAGCTCTCGTGATCTGCAATTAATACATTGTTATTTAAAGCTTTTTTCACATTTAAAGTAGACATCGTCATTCTCCCCATAATTTCGACCATTTTCGACACTATCCGATTTCATGATTTTAACGAAAACCTTCACTTTTTTCAAATCCTAGTACCTCTTTACCTATATCTTCTCCTTTTGACCAGTTCTTTCCTTTATTTATCTTTTATTCTTTTGCTTCTAAAAATGTTTTTCGTAAATATTATTGCTATTGATCCTATGCGAGTAGTGGTTGATTTCCGCTCCAGGCACTCGCTTTCCGCGGGGCGGGCAGTGAGCCTCCTCGGCGCAAGCGCCTGGGGTCTCACCTGTCCCGCTATTCCCGCAGGAGTCGAGCGCCTTCCGCTACGATCAACCTTCTGAGATTCGGTTGCTTTAACAAAATCATTATAAAAACAACAATCTTTTTAAAAATAGCCTTTAGAAAAAGAGCTTAAAAATAAGAAAAAGCTGGTCTACGAGAGACCAGCTTAAAGAATTTTATGTTTTAAACTAAGAATATAAAATACAGAACGAAGATAACAAACAAGAAATACATAATCGGATGGATTTCCTTTACGCGACCTTTCATGATCATCGTAATAGGGTAGAAGATAAATCCGATCGCGATACCTGTGGCGATACTGTATGTTAATGGCATGGCTACGATTGTTAAGAATGCAGGGACAGCCACTTCGAATTTCTTCCAATCAATTTCTCCCAGAGATGAAACCATGAGCACCCCTACAATGATCAGTGCCGGTGCTGTCACTGCCGATGTTATGACCGCAAGGAGCGGGAAGAAGAAAATCGAGAGTAAGAATAAGACTGCCGTAACTACTGACGCAAATCCTGTTCTCGCCCCTGCTGCTACCCCTGCTGAAGATTCGATATAAGACGTGGTCGTTGAAGTCCCCAAGATTGCTCCTACCACTGTTGCACAAGAGTCAGCAAATAAAGCTTTACCTGCGCGTGGTAATTTATTTTCCTTCATTAATCCTGCTTGATTGGCTACTGCTACAAGGGTACCCGCCGTATCGAAGAAATCAACGAATAAGAATGTTAGAATGACAACAAGCATTTGTATCGTAAAAATACTGCCCGCATCATTGAATAAAGGATCTAAGGCTGCGCCAAACGTAGGAGCAAGACTTGGTGCTGCATCTACTACTTTTTCAGGAGTGTCGATTAATCCCAAGAACATTCCAACGATTGCCGTTACAACCATCCCGATGAATATACCGCCTTTAACGCCTCTTGTCATCAGAATGACGGTAATGATGATTCCGAAAATGGCTAGAAGAGTCGGGCCATTTGTTAAATCTCCAAGACCCACTAAAACTGCATCATTGTTCACAATGATTCCTGCATTTTGAAACCCGATAAATGTGATGAAAAGTCCAATACCCGCTCCCACGGCATATTTCAATTCAGATGGGATCGAGTTAATAATTTTTTCCCGAATACCTGACAGTGTGAGTACGATGAAAATCAAACCTGAAATTAACACACCTGTCAACGCTGATTGCCACGGCACACCCATTGTCAATACTACTGTGTATGCGAAGAATGCGTTTAATCCCATACCAGGAGCTAAAGCTATTGGATATTTTGCAATCAGCCCCATAATCAAAGAACCAATGGCAGCCGCCAAAGCCGTAGCGACGAATACTGCACCGTAATCCATTCTCATGCTATCCGGAAGATCCGGTACTGATTGAAGGGTTAATGTCAATGGGTTGACGATCAGGATATAAGCCATTGAAAGAAACGTCGTTAATCCCCCGATGATTTCTCTTCTATAAGTCGTTCCTAACTGGTCAAACTGAAAGAAATTTTTCATTCTTGTACTCCTCCTATAGAGTCGTCGCAGAATCTAGCATTTCAATAAAAAAGCCTCGAACTACCAGAGTTCAAGGCTTTGACTGTTAAGATCATGATGAATAGGTAAATGGTGACTTGTTCAACAGTCCTATTCTCAATCACCTCGTAGTCAAGCCATTTACGGTAGCTTGGTAGAAACGCTCGGGCCCTATTCCCGAAATTATACGACGTAATACTTTTATAATGTTTTGTTATGATTACAGTACTATTGTACCAACTCAAAACATGACCGTCAACACAAAATACGAACATTATTTAGTAAAGTTTGCATTAATGTTCGCGTTATACACAAAATGACAGGCACTCCCGTTTTTTGTCGAATTCTAAGAATCAACCTTCGACGGGAAATGCCTGTCACCTATCCGTACAAGAATCTATAAATTTCTATTCCCACTCAATCGTCGCAGGTGGCTTACTCGTCACATCATACACAACGCGGTTGATATGATCGACTTCGTTGACGATACGTGTTGAGATTTTTTCCAGTACATCCCAAGGAATACGAGCCCAGTCGGAAGTCATACCGTCAATGGATGTTACGGCACGGATTCCGATCGTATAGTCATACGTTCTGGCATCCCCCATCACTCCGACGCTTCGGATGTCAGGCAGAACAGTGAAGTATTGCCAAATGTCACGATCAAGTCCAGCTTTCTTGATTTCATCACGCAGGATGTAATCAGACTCACGAACGATTTCAAGCTTCTGCTCAGAAATTTCACCAAGCACACGAATTCCAAGACCCGGTCCCGGGAATGGTTGACGCCATACGATTTCATCAGGAATACCCAGTTCAGACCCTAATGCACGCACTTCGTCTTTGAATAATGTGTTCAATGGTTCAATAAGTGTGAACTGCATGTCTTCAGGTAGTCCACCAACATTGTGGTGAGATTTGATCGTCTGAGCAGTGGCTGTTCCACTTTCGATAATGTCTGTATATAAAGTACCTTGCGCAAGATACTCGATCCCTTTAAGCTTAGTTGCTTCATCATCAAACACGTAAATAAATTCATTCCCGATGATTTTACGTTTATGCTCAGGATCGGATACGCCTTTCAATTTATTTAAGAAGCGGTCCTGTGCATCCACTTTAATGACGTTCATATTAAAGCCATCAGAGAAGGTTTTCATTACACTGTCTGCTTCACCTTTTCGAAGAAGGCCGTGATCGACGAAAATACATGTCAATTGATCACCGATTGCTTTATGGATCAATACAGCCACAACGGAAGAGTCCACTCCTCCACTTAATGCGCAAAGAACCTTTTTATCTCCAACTGTTTGACGGATCTTCTCCATTTCCATTTCAATGAAATTCTCCATGGACCAGTCGCCAGTGCAGCCACACACTTCGAATACGAAGTTTTTCAGCATTTCGTTTCCGTGCACAGAGTGACGTACCTCAGGATGGAATTGAACTGCATATAACCCTTTTTCTTCGTTACTCATGGAAGCAATCGGACAAGAAGGGTTCGTTGCGTTCACATTAAAGCCTGCAGGAGCTTCCACGACAAGATCTCCATGACTCATCCATACGACTTGCTCTTCCGGAAGGTTGGAGAATAACTTAGATTGTTTTTCAATATTAATAGCCGCTTTTCCGTATTCACGGTGCTTCGCGCGTTCTACTTTCCCGCCGAAGTGCATGGTCATAAGCTGCATACCGTAGCAGATTCCCAGAATCGGAATGTCCAAATCAAAGATGCGCTCATCGCAACGGAATGAGTCTTCACCGTAGACACTGTTTGGTCCCCCGGAGAATATGATCCCGGTTGGATTCATTTCCTGGATCTCTTCAAGGGTAACTGTATGCGGGTGGAGCTCACTATAAACACCAAACTCACGAATTCTTCGCGTGATTAATTGATTGTATTGACTTCCAAAGTCCAAAACGACGATCATTTCTTGATTGTGCAATTCTTCTTTACCAAGCATTCAGTTCACCTCATCAGTTTTTTATGGGTCAGGACGGACTCCATCCTTATAGTACCTGTTGTTGTTAGCATTCCTAAAATAATAAAAAAAACCAGACTTCGCCTTAAAAAAGGCAGAATTCTAGTTTTTTTGCATACAGGGATGTCAAATTAGAACACTGCCTTCATAGTCCAGTCATTTAAGGTGACCGGGTAGATACTTTCGAACCGTATTATCGAGGATATACGAAGGATGCTAACGAACGTTATTATGAATTTGACATCATTTTATACCTTGTTTTCAAAAGGGTCAACCAGTTGTCCTTTTAATTAAATTTTCCCATAATTCCCTCATCTTCGTCCAATCTTCTTCCGCTTGCCTCTGACCATATAAAATACGTTCATAATTATTGGTCAGGCTCGTCATTTCATGGGTACCAAAGAATGAGTCAATATATCGCGAATAGCCCCTTAACGTTTGCCCGTCATCCATTTTCAGTCCGTATCTCTCAAGCTGTTTGATTAAAGAAAGATAGGCTTCGGAAAACACGCCATCTGATGATTTTCTGCGATAATAGAAAATCAGGACATACGGCATCCAACGTCTTCTAATAATGTACAAAGTAATTCCCATGATAATCAAGAGCATGAATCCCATGACAAGCTTGCCCCAGTTTTCCACAAAGAATGTTTGAATATCATCCCAAAGCTTCGACAGAGAAAAACTGCTTCCAGCCGTGGAAGAATCATCCTCTTCAGGTTGAATCGGCTGTTTCGGGGGTTCCTCTTTCTCAGGAACAGGGACTTCGTTGTTATCCGACTCAGGTACATCCAGGTCATATTGATACGAAACATTATTACTGAATCCAACAGTAGGCTCGAACGGCACCCATCCTACTTCCGGGAAGAATACCTCCACCCAGGAGTGAGCATTATTATTGGAAACCTCATAAAGCTTATAAGTCGTATCCACTTGTCTACTGTATTCCCCTTCTGTATATCCCTTTGTCCATCTTGCCGGGATTCCAAGTGCCCGGACTAACACCACCATGGAAGTGGAGAAGTTATCACAGTACCCTCTTTGGGTTTCAAATAGGAACTGATCGACGTAATCCTGTCCTTCTTCAGGCACCGGCACGTCAAATTGGTCGTATACATAAGCTTCTTTCGAAAAATAATTCTCGATCGCCCTTACTTTGTCATACCAATTATCTTCTTCCGATGTAATCTCAAAAGCCAAGTCCTTCACACGCTGAGGAGTCGTTTTAGGAAGTTGTGTATAACGATCCACAAATTCAGGAGTCTGCATGATTTCCTGACTTTCGTTCGCTGCTTTCATCTTCTTCTGAGAATAGGAAGGAGAGCGATAGGAAAGTTCATAATCCTCTAACTTAACGGTCTCGTCTTCCCCTTCATAACTTGTTACCTTTTCGTTAACGGGATTAAAGGAGAAATAGCCTTCTTCATTCCCCATTATTCTTTCTATCCCATAAGGATAGACAACATGGGAATAGGTTCGTTCAACCATTACCCTCTCTGTTTCCACTTCACCTTCTTCATCCCGATCATTGGTTGTGAAAGGAACCATTTCCTCTGATTCAAAAGGTAGAGCAGCCTGCTGGTCATCAGGGATGGATTGCTCCCAGCCCTTGCCTGTATATAGATCCTTCGTTTCAATTCTCCAGTAGTGTTCTCTCGTTACTTCAGCATTAAAAATGACAGTAGGGTCACCGACAAAGGGACCGCCTAGCTGAGAATCATCTGCATCATAACCTACTTTGTTCACACCACTGCCCCCGGCTCCTTCTGCAAAGGATTGAATATAAGGAACCGGATCAGGCCAGATAGGATCTGCCTTAGGCGCCGCAAAAGCAACAACTGAACTCACCCCAAGCATAACCGTAAGTGGCACAATCCAGCGGTGCCTGCTCATCTTGGATCCAAGAAGGTTCTCCCTTTGAACCAAACGTTCGAGAGCCAACAGTCCCATTAACAAAAAGCCGAAAATGACCACTCGGATAATCGCCCGATCGCCTTCATAAATCGTGAACGTATCTATCAGACAGATATAGGTCACAGTCATCACATAAAAGAGGAGAATCGTCTTTCTGACGGATAACCAGTAATAAAGCAAATACGTCATGAGCCATAGTAAAACAAAGAACAATAAGCTTCTGTACTCGAACGAAAGACTTGGCCATTCACGCCCAACTGTCAAACCGATATTCAGCCATAGGTCACCCCCAAACTTCTCTAACCATGTAAAGGTAAAAAAAGAACCTGAATAATACAATCCATGTAACGCAAACAAAATAAAGAATAGCTTAACCGCCGCTGTTAGGACATAGTGAATCCTGAAATAGGACAGGACAAGTGATAAAGCAATAAATACCACAAAATATGTCAAACTCCCTGTATCCGTCACCACCTGAAGAGGCTTCAGCCATTCCCAAAGAAGCAGAAAGCCAAACAGATAGATCATAATCGTAAAGAATCGGTGTTTAGGTGTTTCATAACTCATGCTCGTTTCACCTCCACAAAGGCAGAAGAGAAGTCACCTTCGAAGCATACCTTCAGTCGAATACCACGGGACGAGGCGTAAGCTTTCAACGATTTCTCCTCAGCCGTATAGGCGTCCCCTTTACGCTTCACCAAAAAGATCACAACCGAACTGTTCCTCTTCGCATACTGATTCACACTCATGATCATCTTTTTTGAAATAGACGAGGTGACAAACAGCACAGCTGCGGATTGGGAGTAATTCAGCCCTTCCCCCTGCAGTACTTTTCCTAAAGCGTAAGGGCTATCCTGTCGGACCTTCGCCAGATGATAGAATAGCTGACTTTGATGCTCTTCACCTCCGCGAATCGGAAAGGATACATGATCCTCACCAATCGAGACCAGTCCCACCTGCGCCCCTTTTTTCAAAATGGAACGAATCATCGAAGCCGACAATGTCACCATCGATTCAAAGGCAGGAGAATCATCCCGATCCAATACGATCAACACATCGTGGGATTGACGTTCCTCAAACTCCTTCGTCATCAGCTCATTGGTTCTGGCAAAGGTCTTCCAATGAATCCACGAGAAGCGATCCCCCGGTTGATAATCGCGTATACCAGTTGCCATCGTCGTGTCCTTCTGAATCTTCACATTTGAAGTAGTCATCCCTTGATCATAGCGATTTTCCAGGGGCCTATAGGGAACGTCGACGAACGCCGGATATACAAGAAGCTTATTGGTACATTCGACGACTGATTCCTTTTCAAATATGCCAAAGAAATCGCCCGCACGGAGTCGGACAGCAGAGAAAACATGCTCTCCACGGGGCAGTTCTTCTATGTAATACGTGAGCTTGATTCGTTTTCTGAATCCAGGGTGAATCATCGCTTTCGCCTTTTGAAAACTGGAATGGTGAAAAACGGAATCTGTTACCACATCTTCTAACACCATATAAAATAAAGGAAATGGAATCTTTCGTGAAAGGGTAATCGTCACCTTCAACTCATCCCCCGCTTTGTGCTCATTTGATTCAAAACTCCTTTCTACATAAAACTCAGAAAGAGGATACAAGAATACAAGAGCAGCATAGAGGGCAAACGGGAGAAAGCTATAAAACAAAAACCAGCTGACAAATCCACCCTGGAACATCGCGTAAGAAAACGAGATCCCCACCAAAATGAGCAGCAGCAGAAACTTCCCCAATGGTTTAAGAAATTGAAGTTTCGTCTTCATCCTATCTCACAAGCCTTTGTACGGGAACCGGGATACGCGCCATCACTCTTTCCACTACTTCTTCCGGAGTGATACCTTCATATCTCGCTTCAGATTTCATAATAATCCTGTGAGAGAAAACAAAAGGTGCCAGGTATTGAACGTCATCGGGAACCACATAACCCCTGCCTCTTAAAAATGAATATGCCTGACATGCCTTCATTAACGCGATGGATCCACGTGGACTCGCTCCCAGGTAAACATTGGCATGAATCCTTGTACGATTCGCAATTTCCACAATGTATTTCTTGATCGTGTCATCGACCAATACATCTTTTACTTCTTGTTGAATATATCTCAATTCCTCCAAGGTCATTACAGGCTCCAACTCATCGATCGGCGGGTTTTTCTGAGCGCGATGAAGAACCTCCATCTCTTCTTCCGGTTCAGGATATCCCATTTTCATCTTTAATAAGAAGCGGTCAAGCTGCGCTTCCGGTAAAGGATATGTCCCTTCATACTCAATCGGATTCTGGGTCGCCATAACGAAGAAAGGTTTATCAAGCTTCCGTGTCATCCCGTCGATCGTCACGCTGCTCTCTTCCATGCCCTCAAGTAGTGCAGACTGGGTCTTCGGTGACGTACGGTTAATTTCATCCGCGAGAATAATGTTCCCCATGATCGGACCTGGCCTGAATGTAAATTCCATTTCCTTCGGGTTATAAATCGACACACCAATCACATCCGAAGGCAATAAATCCGGCGTGAACTGAATACGCTTAAAGCTCGCCCCCACCGATTTCGCCAATGCACGAACCATCATCGTTTTCCCCACACCGGGAACGTCCTCAAGCAATACATGCCCACCGGCCAGAAGTGAAACGACACTCAGTTCCGCTACTCTCCTCTTTCCGATCATGACTTTTTCTATATTATCAATGATACTTTGCAGCTTCGGGTTTACCATTTCATATGACATCTTACCCCTCCTGGATACATCAATATCGTCCTTAACTATTACTACTTTCGTTTAAAAAGTCGAAAACCCTCTATAAAATGGCAAAATAATATAGAAATTTTAGGGATTTGGTAGGATATAAGTACTCGTGGGTCTGTCACAGTCCGTGTCTGTCGAATGTCAAAATACTTAGACAAATCAAAAAGCCAACCCCGCACATGCTGAGAGTTGGCTTAACTCCATTCTATTTCCAAAAATCATCAAACACCGTTACAGGCAGATGACGTTTATGCTGTGTTTTCAGGTAATGACCTTCAATAGCTTTCTTTGCTTCAGCAGGCACTTCTTTTCCTTCCAGATAGTCGTCCAGCTGATCGTATGTGACGCCAAGGGCCTCTTCATCCGGAAGTTGCGGACGGTTTTCCTCTAGGTCTGCCGTTGGTTTCTTATTGTACAAGTGTTCCGGACAGCCAAGTTCCATTAAGAGCTTCTTCCCTTGTCGTTTGTTCAGACGGAAAAGGGGAACAAGGTCGGCCGCTCCATCACCGTACTTCGTATAAAAGCCGGTAACCGCTTCAGCAGAATGATCGGTACCCAGGACCACACCATCTTTCATGGCAGCAATGGCGAACTGCACTTTCATCCGTTCACGTGCTTTTTCGTTTCCTTTGACAAAGTCGGAAAGCTCGATGCCGTTTTTCTTCAGAGTTTCGACGCTGGCATCGACTGCCGGCTGGACATTAACCGTCAAAGAAACGGTCGGGTTAATGAATTCCACTGCATCAATGGCGTCCTGAGCATCTCCCTGCTCTCCGTAAGGAAGTCTCACGGCGTAAAAAGCATAATCCGATGACCCTGATTCCTCGTTCATCTCGTTAATTGCCATCTGTGCAAGTTTTCCTAATAAAGTGGAATCCTGACCACCTGAAATGCCAAGGACCAAGCTTTTCAAAAATGAATGCTTTTTCAAGTACGATTTCATAAAATCAACACTGCGTCGTATTTCTTCCTGCGTATTGATATCCGGGGACACCATCATTTCTTCTACAATTTGTTTTTGAAGAGAATCCATGTTTTCACACTCCATTTAGTTTTCTCATATTCCTGGATCTGATTAATTTATCCATCTTTAATCGGAATTACATAGTTTTGTTGAATTTCTCTTTTACATCTGCCTTAACCTTTTGAATCAGATTCATTTTGTTTGTCCAGCATTCTTCACTTAAATCCACGGGATATCCCTCTGGGTTCATGGAACGTTTATACTCGTCCCACAGCAGGTCGAGGTTTTCATTCACAAAGGTCCTCATTGATTCTAGTGACGG
Source organism: Rossellomorea sp. GQ25 (assembly GCF_059758515.1). Taxonomy (NCBI): domain Bacteria; kingdom Bacillati; phylum Bacillota; class Bacilli; order Caryophanales; family Bacillaceae; genus Rossellomorea; species Rossellomorea sp. GQ25. The sequence continues at coordinate 13,241 of NZ_JCAXEQ010000011.1, forward strand.
AGATATATAAACCAATTCCCCGTCTTTAAAAATATCCTCGTGAAGCTCTCTCGCTTCAAAGTTGGTGATGAATTTACTAATATAGGTATGCACGGGATGAAACATTTTCAGACGGCTTTCATTTTGAGGATCTTCATGCTCTAAGGCAATATATTCCCCTTCTGATTTATGATTAACCGTATTGATGATACGATAAACCTTTTTGAGTCCAGGAGTTGAAACTTTCTCAGCATTACTCGATATTTTAATCGTATCTTCCATTTCCCCCGATTCGTTTTCAATGGAAGCGAGTTTATACACAGCACCTAAAGCAGGTTGATCATAGGCAGTTATTAACTTCGTCCCCACACCCCACACATCAATTCGGGCTCCTTGGGCTTTTAAATTCAGAATCGTATATTCATCTAAATCATTGGACGCAATGATCTTTGTTTCGGTAAAACCTGCTTCATCAAGCATTTTACGGGCTTTCTTGGATAAGTATGCCATATCACCGCTGTCCAAACGAATACCCTTGAAATTAATCCGGTCGCCGAGCTCTTTTGCTACCTGGATGGCCGTGGGTACACCCGATTTCAAGGTATCGTAGGTATCCACTAAAAACACACAGTCCTTATGGCTCTCCGCGTATTTATGGAAGGCCTGATAATCATCCTGATAAGCCTGAACCATTGAATGGGCATGGGTACCTGATACCGGCATCCCAAATAACTTACCCGCCCGAACATTACTTGTCGCATCAAATCCGCCAATATAAGCTGCACGCGTCCCCCAAATGGCCGCATCCAGTTCATGGGCTCGTCTCGTCCCAAACTCCATCACGACTTCATCCTGGACCACTTGCTTAATTCGATTCGCCTTCGTCGCAATCAGGGTTTGATAGTTCACGATATTCAAGATTGCCGTCTCGAGTATCTGAGCTTGAGCCAAGGGAGCCTCGACACGGATAAGAGGAACGTTCCCGAACGCAATCTCCCCTTCCTTCATCGAACGTATCGTCCCCGTAAATCGAAGTTCCGCTAAGTACTGAAGGAAACCCTCTTCATAACCCAATTCCCTTAAATACTCAATATCACTCTCAGAGAAATGAAACTTTTTCACATATTCAATGATCCGTTCAAGCCCGGCAAACACCGCATATCCATTCCCAAAAGGCAGCTTTCGAAAGAACACTTCAAAAACAGCCTTTCGATTATGGAAATCATCATCCCAATACGCCTTCGTCATATTAATCTGATACAAATCTGTATGTAAAGCTAAACTATCATCCGCATAGTTCGTCATGTATTTCTCTCCTTTAATCTGTAGCCATTTGTCGAACGTTTGTGTCTTTTCTATTTTAACCAATTTTGAGTGGGATATCGAACGTTTAGGGTTGAAAGGAACTGACAAGTGGTGCGTGTCAGTTCTTTCGTATAAATGATCGGAGATTTATCTTTGATTATTTATTAAACAAACGTTTGATTAAATTCAATTACCCAGAAGCATGGGGACGGTTTTGGTGCTTCCTCTAGATGTAAAAAAGATGCACGAGAACCGCCCCGTGCTGCAAAAAAAGAACTTGTTTGACGTCGCTATCAGTTCTATCATAAAACAAGACCAGAAAACTTCATCTTAAACAAACGTTTGTTTAGATAGCATTCTATAACAAAAAAGGTTATTTCATTGGCTCTTTCATTCTTTCAGGTGTAATGAGTAGAATTGGCGCAATGAATTTAATTTAAATGACCACCCGGCCATACCGGGTGGCTAATTAGGCTTTTCTATATTTGTTTTACCAATGTTTCAAGAAGCTCTTCCTTACTCATCAAAGCCTCTCCCCCGCCTTGCACAAACGACTCTTTTCCTCCACCTTTCCCGTTAATCATAGGAAAGACCTTTTGAGCAAGCTCCCTTAAGTTAACACTTGGAGACGACCCCTTCGCCGCTACGAGCTGGAGTTTTTGATCATTTTGCACAACCAATAACACGAGCATACTTTCTCTCTTAGAGACGATATGTTGAGCGATTTTCTGAAGCTCTTGGATGGGACGCTCTGCGTACGCTTTCTTAATCAAGGTATGTCCTTCTTGCAGAGTTCCTTCTCCAAGTAAACTTTCTGCTTCATACGTCAAAAGAACTTCTTTCAATCCTTCCAGTGCCTTTTCTTGATCTTTTTGTTTTGCTACTAACCTATCTACAGTTGGTACCACAGTTTCTTCAGGAGCCTGCAATACCCCCGTCAATTCTCTTAAGAGACCATGTTTCCGGTGCAACTGCTTAAGCACTCGATTCCCACACACAAATTGCAATCGAATATGCCCTTTATGCTTTTCCCAATCGAGTATCTTAATCGCTCCTACTTCACTTGTAGAACGGGGATGTGTGCCCCCGCATCCGTTGTAATCAAAATCCGGTATGATCACTAATCGGATATCGTCGGTGACGGTTGGCTGCTTTCTTAATGGATATTGGGACAATTCCTTTTCTGTTATCCATCTTGTTTCAATCGGTCTGCTCTCTTGAATGACACGGTTCGCTAATGCTTCTGCTTCCAGAGCCTCCGATTCAGTTATATCAATTACGTCCAAATCTATAGTTAAAATCTCCTTCCCTAAGTGAAAACTGATCGTCTCATATTGGAATGCTTCTACAAAAGCGGCAGATAAAATATGCTGACCTGCGTGCTGTTGCATATGATCAAAGCGTCTTTCCCAATCGATCTGTCCTTTTACGTCCCCTGAGATATCTTCAAATGGCTCTTCTATGTAATGACGGATTTCTCCGTTCACATCTTCCACATTGATCACCCGGTGGTGATTTATTGTTCCAGTATCATGGGGCTGGCCTCCGCCTGTTGGATAGAATGCCGTTTCTTCCATCACGACGTACCAGCCCCCGTGTTCATCTTGTCGTTGATCTTGAATTGCTGTTTGAAATGTTTTAGTATAAGCGTCTTGATAGTACTGCTTAATTGCCATCGGTAAACCCTCTTTCTAGACTGTTCTCACACTACTTTATCACAGAGGCGGTGAAGATAACCATTCAATCCTGTTGGTCCTTTCCATCTATAGAAATCGGTACCGTCCCTATTTGTTCCCAGGGAATTTCCCACCTCCGTTCAAATTCCTTTTTTGCCCGCTCATCGCAGGCAATAATTCTTTCAACTAATTCCCTTAATACCAGTCGTATAATTAAGCTCATCACCCTCTTCTTCATTTTTAATGAATGGTGGAGGAAGCTTTGTATATATAGATCACTTATACTACTTTTCACCTATTTTATAGGCATCATAAACACCCAAACTCTTTCTCATAAAAAAAAGCGGTCACTCCCTAAGGAATGACCACTTTCATCTGGAAAACTCCAGGAATCGGGGATGATGATTACATCATTCCGCCCGTAAGGTGAGAGTGTGTAATATCTTTCATTCTATTCGTTAAAAGTGTGGTACATCAAGGTTTCTACAAATAAGTGATGGAACATCTTTAACGATATTTTATTGTTTTTCACTTGATTGCGTTTGCAAAATGTTAGCCTTTTGTATTGTAAACACTTTTTAAGACCCGCAAGTTTACTCAATTTTAAAAACCAAGCACCCAGTATATCTATTAAATATTAAAGCTTACAACCGCCACACCACCTATAAAGATTGGATTAGGAAGTTGACGACTACCGCAGTATCAACTGCTTCTAGAAGCGGTGTTGTCATCTGAGATAGAATAATGGGCAAGGCTAAAACCATGTACTGTTAATTTGTTAGAGATGTGTTTATCGGGTTGGAATACGTAGAACTTGGTAAACTCTTATCAATTCCCCTTTAAAAACAAAAAAGTCACAGCATCTTTGATATGTTGTGACACTCATCCTTCGTTTTATTTCTGAATACAATAATAATAGTAGGGCTATACCATGTTCGCACCCTTCGTTAGTGAACGAAAACGTGGGTGTTCTGCAAGAATGGATTCTCTCATTCGTAAAATGACAGGATTTCTTGAGTAAAAAAACTCATCTTTTGAATGGTAAAACTCAAGCATTTCCCCATTTTCTAGTACACCCAATTGATCTGAGATGGTAAAAGCTGCTTTAATATCATGAGTAATGAATAGATAAGATAAACCAAAATCTTCTTTTAATTCTCTTAATAATTCTAATATTAAGCTTTGTGTAACCATATCCAAACTACTAACCGATTCGTCTAGGACGATTAATTTCGGTTTAAGAGAGATTGCCCTAGCAATATTAATCCTTTGTAATTGACCCCCGCTAAATTGATTTGGGTATTTTTTTAAATCTTTTTCACTCAAACCAACTCGTTCTAATAGAGAAATAACCGTACTTTTTTGTTCGGCTAAGGAAAGTTTTTCATAGTTCTTTAATGGTTCACTAATAATTTGTTCAGCTGTCATCCTCGGATTAACAGATGAATATGAATCTTGAAATACAACTTGTAGATCTCGGCGTATTATTCGCTGGATAGCTTTATCAGAATTATAAATGTCATATCCTTGAAACAAAACCTGTCCTTGCTGTGGACGTTCAATGCCAAGAATCACTTTCCCTAAGGTGCTTTTACCAGCTCCGCTTGTACCAATTAAGCCTAAACATGTTCCTTCTTCAATAGCAAAGGAAATATCATTTAGAACTTGTTTTGAATGATGCTTTCTTTTAAAAAGCTTCTTAGGATTATAGCTATGATTTACTTGTTTTACCTCTAATAAGCTCACTGGTATCACCCCTTGAAAATTCATTCAATAATCAAAACATATAGGTATAGGGTTGTTTTTGTTTATATAAGGTCGGCCTTGTCTTTAGCAACTTCTTGGTATACTCGTGTTGTGGATGATCAAATAAGTCAAACACATTTGCCGTTTCTACAATTCTTCCATGTTGCATCACGATGACATCATCTGCCATTTCTGAAATGACTCCAAGATCATGAGAAATGAGTAAAATAGATGTTCCATATTCAGAACGGATTTTATCTAATAGACGAAGGACTAATAATTGGTTATGGACATCGAGTGCTGTAGTTGGTTCATCAGCAATAATAACGGAGGGATGTAAGCATGCAGCCATGGCAATCATTACTCTTTGAAGCATACCTCCACTCAATTGAAAAGGATAGCTTTTTAATAATTTATCAGGATCCGGCAAATTTACACTTTTCATCACATCAATCGCAAGCTCCTTTGCTTGCTTTTTCTTTAATGAAGTATGAGAACGAATGGTTTCAACAAATTGATGACCAATCGTAAAAACTGGAGTAAAAGCATTCATCGGATTTTGCATAATAAAAGCAATATCCTTCCCTCGAATTTTCCGCATTTCTTTGTTTTCTAGACCATTCAATTCCCTTCCTTGTAGTGTAATGCTCCCTCTTATATCCGTATTCTTCTTATCATGCAGCTGTAGGATAGACATACTTGTAACGGTTTTCCCACTACCACTCTCCCCAACAAGACCTAGAACCTTCCCTTTTTTCATTGAAAAATTAATGTCCTGAACAAGTGTGGAAAAACCCTCGTCGGTTGTTACTTGCACATGTAAGTTTTTTACATTTAAAATGTCTCGCTCATTTGCTTCCATTATTCAACAGTCCTTTTTCATTAGCGCCGTTTAACCCTAAAACGTTCTGATAGTGATTCACCTAATAAATTAAAGGTAACAACGACTAGCATAATCATTAAGCCTGGATAAATCATTAATGCTGGATGTGTTCTGATATATGACTTCCCTTCGTGAATCATCGCCCCCCACTCTGGTAAAGGGGGTTGCACACCTAAGCCTAAAAAGGACATGGATGATAAGTTCATTATCGCCCAACCCATTTCTAATGTCCCCATTACCGCTAGAGATGGAAGAACATTAGGAATAATATGCTTCTTCATGATGGTCCATGTAGTAGATCCACTAATTTGAGCTGCAGTAATATAGTTCTGTTCTTTCAGACTTAGAACCATTCCTCGAATTACCCTTGCGTAATAAACCCATTGTACGAGAATTAATCCTATAATGACTTGTTTAAGACCCGCTCCCCAAATACCAACAAAACCAAGAACAAACAAAAGACTTGGGATCGCCATAAGACCATCACCGAATCTCATTAGCATTTGATCAACCCAGCCACCTTTATACCCAGCAAAGATACCGATAATCAAACCAATACTTAAAGCTGAAATAAAAATTAGCATAGCAGACCCTAGTGAAATACGTGCCCCATATAAGATACGTGAAAACGTACATCGACCTAAATGATCTGTTCCTAATGGATAATCCAATGAAGGTTGCTGTAGTTTATGAGCTAAATTAACAGCGATAGGGTCATTAGGTGCAAGCCAGGGAGCAAAGATTGTAATCAAAAATAGCACGCACAGTATTAGAGAACAAATAACAACCACTTTTTGACTTTTTAAAATAACAGGAAACTTCGCTATCATGGGTACAGACTTCCCTTTCTGGTAATACGTGGGTCAATATACATTTGGATAATATCGACAATTAAGTTACTTATCAGGAATAATCCCGCTGCTAATAGCACATAGCCTTGAATAACAGGAACATCACGGTTAAAAATAGCCTCAATAAAATACCGCCCAAACCCTGGCCACGAAAAGACTGCCTCTACAATTATAGCTCCAGTCATTAAGTTTCCTAAATTCATTCCAAGCCCAGTAATCATAGGAGAAATGGCAATTCTTAATACATGCTTTCCCATTATGATTTTTTCATGAACCCCTCTCGTTCGCGCAAAAAGCACATAAGACTCTTGTAAATTTTCAAGAACACTTGCGCGTAACAGTCGGGTATATAAAGCTATTAAAGGGAAAGCCAACGTGACTGAAGGTAAAATTAAATGTTTCCAGGTTCCCGTACCTTCTACTGGGAAAAGGTCTAGTTTTACAGAAAAGAAAAAAATGAATAAATATCCAAGCCAAAATGATGGGATGGATGCCCCTATAAAAGAGAGGAATCGACTAAAATGGTCAATTCCACTGTTCTTTTTTATTCCTGCTATAAACCCCAAAGGGACACTTACTAAGATTGCTATCAAAAGACTGCCGATAGTTAACTGAATAGTTGCTGGCATTCGAGAGGAAATCTCTTCCCATACAGGTTTATTCGTAACATAAGATATGCCAAAATCAAGCTGGCATATCTTAATAAGGGCGTTCACATATTGAATTAGGAGGGGTTGATCTAAGCCGAACTCATGTCTTTTTTGTTCCAGCACCTCATCTGTTACTTGAATATGTGCTGCAGCAAAGTATGCCTCAGCTGGATCCACTGGTGATAGGTTAATCATTCCAAATGTTAGTAAAGTAGCCAAAAGAAAGATTGGAACGATGGTGGTTATTCGTTTCAAGACATAAATACCCATAAAAACCCCTCCTGTCGCTTACTCGTTTACACTAATTCCTGTAAATGGATGTTCATCTCGGTTAGCAGGGAATGTAAAATTTGAAACATTCTTTTGATAAACTGCTATTTTCTTAATATACGAAATAGGTACAATGGCACCCTGCTCTTGTAGTGAGCCTAAAATTGCCGTGTATAGTTCTTGACGATCCGTTTCGTCTGTTGTTTGTTTAACCTGAGCGATTTGGTTCAGTAACTCCTCTTTATTGGAATAAGCTGAAATAGCTTCTCTAAATCCAAAACCTTCTGTAGCAACTATGTTTACGAAAGTATGTGGGTCATATGGAGCGCCATAGTTACTGAAGAAGTTCATATCAAACTCACTCGCTTTGAATCTTTCAACTTGAGTGGTAAGCTCAACTCCAACAATATTTAATTTTACACCTAATCCTGCCCACTCAGATTGTAATGTTTCAGCCATTGTTTTTTGAATGGATTCAGCAGAGTTATACATTAACTCGATTTCCAGCTTTTCCCCATCTTTTTCCCGAATATTTTTACCTTTTGGCAACTTCCATCCTGCTTCATCTAGTAATTGATTCGCTTTTTCAACATTATAATCTATCTTGGTTGCATCAACATTTGAAGTGTAAGGGAAGTTTGTTGGTAAGATATAGTCAGCCTTCTCTTCCAAACCAGATGTCACGCCATCAACCATTGCTTGTTTATTAAATCCATAATGTAATGCTTGACGAACACGCACATCTGAAAGCTGTTCTTTATTCGAATTCATAACTAGCTGTCTAGTAGCGACTGGTTCAGAAATACTAGTCCCATAGGAACCTGTAGATTCTAATTGCTTAAAAGAATCTATACCGATAACTCCCTCACCATAAACAACGTCTAAGTCCCCTTTTTCGAAAGCAAGTACGCGTGTTTCAGCATCTGGAATGACTTTAACTTTAATTTTCTCTATACTTGGGAGTTCTCCCCAATAATCTTCGTTACGTTTAAAAACAGCAAATTCATCTGTTTTATATTCATCTAATACCCATGGGCCTGTCCCAACTGGCTTTTCTACTCCTTTTGAAGTATCACCATCTTGAGGGAAACCAGCCTCTCCTAAGAATCGAACTGGGCGAACGACAGCTAACTCCTGAATGGTAGGGTAATATGATTCTGTTAATGTTAATTTAAATGTATACTCATCGATGACCTCTGTTTGTTCGATCTTCGAAATAAATCCTAACCAACTGTGTAAATCCATATTTTCTAATATAGCATCAAAGTTCTTTTTCACAATCTCTGCATTGAAATTTGTGCCATCAGTAAATTTCACATCTTTACGTAAGTTGAACAAATATTCTTTCCCATCTTCGGAAATCTCCCATGACTCTGCTAAATGTGGTTTTAGCTTTCCTCCATCTTGATAGCTGACTAAAGGTTCATATACCATGGATTGAGCAAATAATTGAGATGGATTATAGATATGCGGATTCAATTCACCTATATCTCTAGGCCAAGCAAAAGTAATCATATTGTCACTTTCATTGGTAGCTTCAGATTTTTCATTTTCTGCTGATTCACTTGAACAACCAAGTAAAGCCATAGATAAAATAAGAACCAGTACAGACATAAGTAAAATTCGTTTTTTATTTTTGGGGCTTACCATAAAAAGTTATCCTCCTAGTTGATAATGAAAACTATTATCAATAGTAGGCTTTGAACATCTGATTGTCAATACAATTTCAGATATTTCACAAAACACTTAAGCTATTAATAATGTATCTCAACGGCCAATAAACACTACTCTAAATAGTTAGTAGCTACCCCATTCATTTAAGTACTTTTCTTCTCAATTTCTTTTATATTTCAACATAAATATCCAATCATTCAGAAGACGAGCTGTTCTACATCTACCTTGAAGCAAAAGATGTAAGCCGGGAACAATTCGTGTACGAGAACATGAAATCAGTTAGTTTCCCTATTTTCCTAGCTAAAATTAAAGGACATTCCCAGAAAGATGTATCAAGATTCTCTAAATGATTTAAAGCCGGTGTAGTACTGAAAACAAATTATGTACCGTTTAGGTCATTCAGGATGATCAAATAACCAAAAATGGATATCTTCATGTTTCGCAAGAAATAAAAAAGAAGCTTCCCACAAGTTTGGTCAACTTATGAGAAGCCTCCGTTAATATCCTCAATGTTAGCAAACCACTCTCACTTTACCAACAAATCCTTATATATTAAGGGTTGAGGGGGCAGATTACATCATGCCGCCCATTCACTGTATTAACTGAATAATAATAGATAAGATGTAAAAACCCCTATTTAATCGGTTTTCCAACTTTACGATATTAGTATGAGATTAAATATGATATATCAGTATTAATAAAGAAAATCTAGTCAATATCCAGTCGGAAGTACCACCTCAAACCGGCCACAAAACGACCTATAGCTTAAAAGGCTATTGGTGTAGCTATGAGGCAAAACAATATTGTTATGTTAAATTCTTTTAAATCAGCCTTTTGCAGTAATGAATGCATTCTTTCCTGATGAAAATGGAGCATTGATAATAATGGCCTGTCCCACTTCTGCTCCAAAGGGGAAGCTAAAAGATATACCGAGTTTCCTCATTTAAAAAACATAGATTATATTGACCTACGAAAGAACCCACTGATTAAGTGGGTTCTCTTAGTATTAATCAACGTAGAAGTTGCAGAACTCCTTGTGGCATTTAGTTTGCTTTTGCAAGCATTGCTTGAGAAGCTTGAGATAAAATAGAAGATTCCCGTAGGGGGGCGCTGCATTGATCAATCTGATAAGCTGACTACAACTTTCAACTTCGGTGACCTATCTGATTGAAGATTTACTCAAAAAAATCATTTTATTGGATGCTCTATATATCTATGGCTTTTCATTGATCCATACAACCAACTCGCCTGGTTCTCTGTTACACCAAGCATAATATGGGATAGCTTTTAGTTGGATCGGCTTTACTTCCCGATCACTTGTGCCGTACAAGCCATCCTTCCACTCACTATCGTCCACCCTTTCGGCTTCCCCCAACAGCGTAACAACACCACCCAGCAGATCCCCTTTATACTCAGCTTTAAGATCAGCATTTTTAGGGAGGTAGATTGAGTGTAGCTTCTCACCATGATCAACTTGTTCCAGGCAATAAACAAGCGGTCCTCTTTGTAGTGCCACTTTTCCAAAGCTATGCCTTACTGAAGGATGGGCACGAACCCTTTGAATCGTCATGTCCAAGTTCAATTCGACTTTATCCCCTTGTTTCCACGTGCGTGAGAGAAAGGCATATCCATTTTTCATCATAGGTTGGAAATCCATAATCTCACCATTTACTTTCACTTCAACCGTTGTGACCCACCCTGGAATTCGAAGAGCCAGCGTAAACGTCGTATCAACTTCAGATGAGAGCTCAATAGCGATTTTTCCATCCCAAGGATAGTTGGTCTTCTGTGTAATTCCCACTTGGTGACCGCTGACTTCCATGGTTTTTTCATTGCCCATATATAAATGAACAAAAATTTCTTCTTTACTTTTTGTGTAAATATAATGGTGAATGGATGCAATTAGACGTGCCAGATTCGGTGGACAGCAGGCGCACCCATACCATTTCTGCCTGACAGGCTTGACATGTTTCTTTTCCTTACGACTTTCCACTTCCTTTGGTGCCACTTCAAGGGGGTTGACGTAAAAGAATTTCTGCCCCTCTAAATCCATCCCGCTGATAGCCCCATTGTACAGTGCCCGTTCCATCACGTCCGCATATTTATGGTGAACCTCCAGTTCAAGCATTCGCTTAGCCCAAAAAATCAACCCGATGGAGGCACACGTTTCCGTATAAGATAAGTCATTAGGAAGATCGTAATCAAAAGAAAAAGCCTCTCCATATTCCATGGAGCCTATCCCAGCGGTCAAGTACATCTGCTTGTTGGTTACATTATTCCAAAGTTTTTCACAAGTCTCTTTTAGTGAAGGGTCATTGGTGTGAGCAGCTAGATCAGCCATCGCTGAATACATATACACCGCGCGAACCGCATGACCTGTGGCTGTTTCCTGCTCCCGAACAGGCAGATGGGATTGACTATACCTATGTCCTCCTGTAAACCAATAAGGGTTTTCTTCCTTTCTTGCTTGTTTTTCCAGATCAAAATAATGCGGCTGCTTGCCTCGTTCATCAATAAAGAACTTGCTTAATTTCATATATTTTTCGTTGTTGGTGACTTCATACAGCTTCACCAGTGCGAGTTCAATCTCTTGATGTCCTGGATATCCGTTTATTTTATGGTCTTCTGGCCCGAACATATCGTCGATATAATCGGCATACCTGATCATAATATTTAGAAATTCAACTTTTCCAGTCGCTCTATAATAAGCAACGGCTGCCTCGATCAAATGACCTGCACAATACAATTCGTGATTGTCACGTAAATTCGTCCAGCGCTTATCAGGTTCTTTGACGGTATAATATGTATTTAAATAACCATCTGCCCCTTGCGCTTTCTCCAGGAGGTCAATGACTTCATCCGCTGTGTTTTCCCATTTAACATCAGATTCATTTTCCAGCAGAAAAGCAACAGCCTCCAGAAATTTGGCGACATCACTGTCTTGAAAAACCATGCCATAAAATTCTCCGTCTGACTCCCCTGCAGCGATACGAAAATTTTCAATCGCATGACTAGGCTCTGTATCAGTCAATCGATCATTTAATGCTTCCCATTGATAAGGAATCATTTGGTTTTTAACGATGCCCATTCTTTCTTTCCAGAAGCTATCGGTGATTTTCATATGACTCTTCGCTACTTTTCCCTGGTACATCACAAGTCTCCTTTAATAGATTTCAAAGATATGCAATCCTTCTTTAATGTACCTACTAAATCTTTAATGGAATGGAGAACATAATCCGGAGTCCTATCCGCATCGGAAATCATCTCTATGGTGGTATTTCCAGACAGTACGAGGGCTGTTTTGATGCCATACTTCCCCATCGCGATGTCTGAACCCAGACTATCGCCAATGATCATAGTTTTTTCTACAGTACCTTGAAGACGATCCATGGCACATTCAAACATATGAACAGATGGTTTACCCACTACGACCTCAGGCGTTTTTCCAGTAGTTGCTTCAATCGCTCCCAGCATTCCAGCCACATCTATCGATACACCACGGGAACTAGGGTAGGCCCGATCATTATTCGTAGCAATCACTCTTGCACCATTAGTGGCTGCTTGAAACGCCTGATCCAAGTCGTGATAGGTGACCCCTGTATGAAGAGAAACCACAAGCCAATCAGCATCCTCTGGGTGTGCAGCTAATGGAATACCGCTTTCTTGCAGTTCTTCGATCAGTCCTGATTCCCCTAACACCCAAACCGCTTCACCCGTATGATGTTTTCGTAAATATTCGGCTGCGACATGGGAAGTCAGTATGATATCTTCTGGATCAAGGTTCAGGCCTTTGTCTTGTAAAATAGATGCCACCTGCCTGCACGAATGTGTCCCCCGATTGCTCAGAGCTACCACTCGTTTCCCTGCCTTTTGAAGTTCCTGGATGGATTCTGCTGCTCCTTCAATCAGCTCCAGCTCTCTCCATACGGTTCCATCTAAATCAAGCAGGAATCCTGATGTTTCATCAAACATACTCATTGAGCTGCTCCTATCCCGAACTTGAACACCGTTCGTGAGTGATAAGGCTCCTCAGGGGAGAGAACAATCTCGGGAAATCCTACTTCATGTAAGGATGCAGGAGAACTTTGCGTTTCGATACAGACACCTGAGTACTTCCTCGTTTTCCCTTCAGCCAAGGGTTTACCTTCTGGAAGATTGTTAGAAGTATAAATGACAACTCCCGGCTGGTCTGTTTCTACTTCCAGCGTACGCCTGGACGTCTCCTCCTCCAGCCGAATGTCTGGTTTGCCTTCCCCATCGAGCAGGAAGAAATGATCGAGTCCGCCATTCGCAGCTCTTTGTTGTGTTGTTTCATATGAAAAGGTCGAACCCAATAATCTCTGCTTTTTAAAATTAAAAGGTGTCTCATTTAAGTTGATCCATTCTCCTGTCGGGATGAGCTCCTCATCCAGCTCTGCAAAGCGTGAACTGTTCAAACGTAAAGTATGATCATGAATAGTAGTATCGGCCTGTCCACTCAAATTAAAGTAGGAGTGATTGGTCAATGTCAGCACTGTTGTCTGATCGGTCTCTGCAAAATAGTCGATGATCAGGCGATTATCATAGGTCAGAGTGTAGGTTACCGCAACATTAATAGCCCCCGGATATCCTCCCTCTCCGTCAGAACTTTTGTGGGAAAGCGTGACACCGACTTCCCCATCGCTTTCAAATGGAGAAGCTTCCCAGAGTTGTCGATGAAAGCCCTTTTCTCCGCCGTGAAGGTGATGTTCCCCTTCATTCGCTTCAATCTGATACTCTTTTCCTTCTAATTGAAAAGAAGCTTGCTTAATACGGCCAGCAACACGGCCGATTAATGCCCCGAGATACCCTGGATTTTGCACGTACTCCTCGAAATTTTTATAGCTGAGCACGACATTTTTAGAATCCCCATTCCAATCAGGGACGGAAATATTGGTGATTATGCCGCCAAAGTTTAGAAAATGAACACTCATCCCCTGGTCATTTTCCAAATGAAATAATGTCCAAGTTTCTTGACCTGGTACTTGAATCTCTTTTGACTTCATCTTCATAAACCGTCTCCTTCTTCCCAACGGCTGCCCTCTGGATGAGGACAGTGTTTATAAGATAACTTTGCTCTGAATTGGACAAAACAGCCGCAATGCATGCAGGTGGTTTTTTCATGAAGCGAGGGGCATGAAGCACACTCGGTCAGCCTGTTTTCATAAACGCTATCTGAAACCAATTCAGTCTCAAGAGCGAGCTGATCTTCGATTTGTTCCATTAAATCCTCTTGATATATGTGGGGTGGACAAGCTTTACAACTCATATCAGCTCCTCCATGAAAGTGAAAGGTCTTCTGTTTTCGCCTGATTGATCAAGTACAAACCTGTACAACGGTCCCGGATCGTGAATGCTTTGTTAAGACTTTCATGAACGAGCTCGTTGTCTATTCCCAAATCGGAAGGTATTTGAGCGCCGCCTGTTAATTGTAGCCAGTCTAAAATCTTTTTATAGTCGGGCAGACGAGAGATTTCTTCTGCAATTCTAGTAGTGTTCGCTCCGAATACTCTCTCATCATTGGCATAAGATTGATAGAGTTTGATCAGGAGGGCGGTAGCGACCCCTACTTTCGCTCCATGCAGCACTTGCGGAGCGCCTTTTTTCAGTAAATCCATTTCCCAATAGTGTGATAAATGGTGTTCCCCTCCCGATGCTGGCCTTGAAAAATCGAGCAGCAGCATCACAAGTCCTGACTCAATCAGTGCCTGTGTTAAGATTCGAATGCCTTCATCATCAGCTTTGGCGATTTCATTCACGTGATCTACACAGTTGTAAAGAGAACGTCTGGTCAAATTTGCCGCCGTTTCATTATAAGGTTCATCATTTACCCAATAAGAAATCTTCCAGTCTAGCAAAGAGGTCATTTTAGCAATCATATCCCCAAAACCGGCGGCCGTCATTTCAAGGGGCGCCTCTTTAAGAATATCGATATCGGCAAACACAGCTATAGGGGAAGAAGTTTGGATCGTCTGCTTGAATCCCCGCAAAATCAAGGGTGCCCCTTTGGAAGTGAAGCCATCTACTGAGGCAGCTGTAGGGACAGAAATAAAGGGGGCATCTATTTTGCAGCTGCAGAATCGGGTGATGTCATGAATCGTTCCAGATCCCACCGCAAGAAGTACATCCGTCTGAGACGGCGTTTCAACAAGCACTTGGACGATGGATGGTTCATCAGCAAGCACCTGACCATTGGTATTGGAGGTTATCTTTACAGGGGTAACCTCAAAACCGCCTTGTTCCAAGATAGAAGATAATTCCCTTCCAGCTGCTATCCATGTATGTTGATCAGCAATGAGGGCGGCATGTTTGAAGCCATGGTGGTTGAGATATTCTGGTAAAGCTTCAATCGAGCCTTTCTCAATATTTATATAAGGAAGCATGTCAGGATCTTGCTCTAGTTCAAAAGCCAATTGCTTCATCTCTTGTAAGTCATACATTCTTTTTCCTCCTATCTATTGGTTCCGTTTATGAGAACCTCCCACTCATAGACTGAATCAATGGTTTAAGATTTTAGGGATAATAGAACGACAGACATTGCCGGCATGGTTGCCTTTAATTGATTCTCCGCTATAGAGAAACCTTGGAAGTCCTGTGGTTTCACTTTTTCCGGCTTTTCAAAGGTATTATGATCGCTCATATGGTCAGAGGTGAGAATTCTTCCAGATGCATTATGGTAGCTTTTTCCTCGGAGGTCTATCTCAATAGCCGCCTCTTCCTGTGTACCTAAGTTACACAAACTGATATTCACGGTTCCATCCTTAGCAATTGATGCCGAAGCCTGGATTTTAGGGATATTCACATCTCCATTGACAATCTGTTCTGTTTCTATTTCAATAGGAAGGGTTTCTGCATCCTGATGCACTTTGTACATGTCAAAAACATGATAAGTCGGGGTGAGAATCATTTTTTCCCCTTCTGTGAGAATCATTGATTGTAACACATTAACCGTCTGGGCTATATTTGCCATTTGAACTCGATCGGAGTGGTGATTGAAAATGTTTAACGAAACTCCTGCGACTAAAGCATCTCTGATCGTATTTTGCTGATATAGAAATCCAGGGTTGGTCCCAGGCACAACATCGAACCATGTTCCCCATTCGTCAACAATTAAGCCCACACGCTTTTCAGGATCATAATGATCCATAATCGTGGAATGCTTTGTAATTAATTCATCCATATAAAGTGCTCTTGACATCGTGATATCCCATTCATTTTGGTCAAAGTCTGTGGCGGAACCTTTCTTCTTCCAAAATTCTCCTGGATATGTATAATGATGGAGACTCAACCCGTCCATTAAATCGGAAGCTTCTCTCATCAGCACTTCTGTCCATTTATAATCATCAATGTTAGGTCCGCAGGCTATTTTGTAAATGGTATTGTCTCCATAGTTTCTGACGTAGGTTTGAAAACGACGGTATAGGTCGGCATAATATTGCGGTCTCATATGACCACCGCATCCCCAATTTTCATTCCCAATACCAAAATATGTTAACTTCCACGGATCCTCTCTGCCGTTTTCTTTTCTCCAGTCTGCCATTGGAGATTCTCCATCGAAAGTCATATACTCGACCCACTCAGACATTTCTTGCACTGTCCCGCTGCCGACATTCCCGGAGATATACGGCTCGGCTCCTAGAAGGTCACAGAGCATCATGAATTCGTGGGTGCCAAATTGGTTATTCTCGATAACCCCGCCCCAATGCGTATTGACCATTCGCTTTCGACCTTCCTTTTGCCCTACGCCGTCTTTCCAGTGATATTCATCAGCGAAGCAGCCGCCCGGCCAGCGAAGGACAGGAATATTAATGTTTCGAAGCGCTTCCAAAACATCTGTACGAATACCGTTCTGGTTGGCAATGGAGGAAGCTTCCCCCACCCAAATTCCTTCATATATACAACGGCCTAAATGCTCGGCAAAATGTCCATAAATATTGCGGTTGATTCTGCCTTTGGAGATGTCTGTATTTAGTACAATTCGATTTCCCATTCAATCCACCTCTTCGATTATTTTTCACTTTAAAACCATTAAATGCGCTTGAAGTTAAACGTTACAGCCAACTCAACTTAATCGTATATGATGACTTTATAAAGGCTCATATAAATAACTTGTACGTATATTTAGAGTAAGGAACTAATTCCTATTTGTCAATAATCATTCAGAAAGTTTTGAATAAAAAAGCTGTCTGTCTCCTAAACGGTAGAGATCAGACAGCTTTTTTATGAGCGGTAGGATTGGTTCTGATTTTCGCAAGCACTTGATAAGCAAGCCACATCCAGCCCAGAAAGAGCAAGGCGAAAGAAAAGAAGGGGATCAACGAAGGAAGCTTTAAGGAATAATATCCTACTGCGAACCAAACCACGGCCATTCCGAATGACAGATGGATTTTAGTCAGACCCAAGATGAACGCATTTTTCATATGCTGCTGGAGGGATGCTTTGTAATAAACCATCAGTGGGAAAACCCAAAGAACGACCAACCCGAACAAAAAGACAAGGGCTATAAAAGCAAAAGGGACGAGGAAAAATATCGAGCCCTCCACGGATTTAAGAAGGAGATAGTTGATATATAAAATCCCGCCGGTTATTGATAGCAGCATCCCCGTGAGGTTAGCGGTTTTCCATTCCTGCTTATACAGCTGCCAATATGTACGCCAAAGCGGCACAGCTGTGTTACCGCTAAACCATTTTTTTGCCAGACCGAGGCTTGCGTATATGGAGGGAAAAAGACCGAATAATACCACCCCCGCAAGCATGCCTATGAGAAACAGAGCATTTAACCCCGCTAGTCGTGTCATCCATCTTAAATATTCATTCAACTTAGAAACCAGGCCATTTGCATTCATTCTTACAGCCCCCCTTTTGTTTACAGTCAAACTTTATTATAATACAAACCTTCGATTAGAAAATAACCGGACTCTCATTCAGAGCCCGGTTATAGTTAACCTTTTACTCCCCCGACGGTCAGACCTGAAACAAAGTACCGCTGGAAGAAAATAAATAATAAGATAATCGGAATGATGGTCATAACAGAGCCAGCAATTAAGACGTCGTAATTGTTGCCGTAAGGAGTCAGTAAGGTAGCTAAACCAATCGGCAGTGTAAACATATCATTCGATCTGAGCACTAATAGCGGCCACAAGAAATTGTTCCAGCTTGCCAAACCTTGAAGTATGGCCATCGCCGCAAGAGAAGGGCCCATGAGAGGAAGCATAATTCTGAAGAAAATCCCATACTCTGTCGCCCCATCGATTCTCGCTGCATCCATTAATTCTTTAGGAAGTCCTAACGCATATTGCCTGAAGAAAAAGACAGCTACCGGTGCCACAATCATAGGAAGTACCACAGCAAAATAAGTGTTGATCAATTGCGTATCAATCATCAGCTGGTAAAGCGGGAGCATTAGAATCTCAAAGGGAACCATCAGAATGAACAGCACAAGGACAAAGAAAAAGTTTCCTCCCTTAAAGTTGTACATTGCTAATGCATACCCTACCATCGATGAGAAGAACAAGGAGAGAATGATTGTTATAGCTGAGATAATCAAACTGTTGCCGTACCATGCCCAATATTCACCAGATTGAGTGAAGATGTACGTATAATTATCAAAACCTAATAGTTCTGTATCAATGCTAAAGGTGATGCCGTTTCTCATTAAAACAGAGGAAGGCATAAAAGACGAAATCAATAAACTAATGATCGGGAATAAAGCAATCAAAGAAATAAGCGCAAACGCTCCATTTGCAAACCAAACAAAGCCTTTATTTTTCTCATTCTTCATTTACGCTCCCTCCTTCTTAAAGGTGCCAGTCATAATAAGGTAAATGAAGCTGACTACGAAAATAATTAACATTAGAACAACTCCAACTGCGGCACCGAATCCCATATCATTCTGCTGAATGCCCTGCTGGTAAATATAACCAACTACCGTCAGGCCGATATTGCCTGGTGACCCGGCTTCCCAAAATACAAAGCTTTCTTCAAACATCCTGAAACCGTTAATGATTGTAATCGTACTTACGAAAATAATGATCGGCTTTAATTGAGGCAACGTGATGTACCACAGCTTTTGGAACCGAGAAGCACCGTCAATATCAGCTGCTTCGTATAGCTCCTCAGGAACGTTTTGCAGGGCGGCTAAAAAGTAAAGCAAGTTAACTCCAATCCATCGCCAGGAAGCTAATAAAACCATTAATAGCATTCCAGACCAGGGTGTGAATCGCCAGTTGACAGGATCAAAGCCAAGGAAACTAATAAATTGGTTCGCTGCTGCTGTTTCCTGCTCACCGAACATCAAACGAAAAATCATACCACCGACAATTGTAGAGGTTAACGCTGGCACAAATAACGATGCTCGAAATAAAGTCTTAAGTTTTATAACTTTTGAATTTAAAAACACTGCCAGAAGCATCGGGATAAACGTCAAAATAATGACAGTCAAAATGACATAGACCGTCGTATTAGTCAAAGCTTTATAAAAGGTGCCATTCGGAACCCTAGTATAGTTCTGCATCCCGATGAACTCCACTTGACCCGGTAGAACACTTTGGAAACTCATTATGATTCCCTGAATGGCAGGGTAGAGAGTTAAAACCAGAAAAGAAAGGATGAACGGTGTAACAAAAAGATAAGGCACGACTTTTTTGGAGTTTAAGAAACTCATAACCTTGCTGGACTCTCTTTTGGTCTTCGAACGCACTCTTGCACCGGTATTAGACATTGTGTTCATAGGAACCTCTCCTCCTAAGTAAATAGCTCATTTCTTCCAACTAATAGAAACGTTATGATTTCTTTAAGCGAATAACATTCCAGGACGTTTTAGACAACCGCGTAGTCAAGTATCCACCCTGAACCTCAGAAGCTCCATGGGAATGGGGTTTCACTGATTCCTCTGCTGATGTATTGACGGCTTTCAAATTCTCATGCTCTAATACCACATGCCCTTGTAGTTGATAGCCTTCAAAGCTGCGCAGGTCGACAGTTAAGTCGATCGACTCTTGTAAATGTTTATTGACAATAAAGATTGAAACTTCTTCTTCCTCTTCGTTAAAGACAGCGGCACTATCTACATAAGGAACATCAGTAAAATCTTTGCTATCATACTTTGGAGAAGATAAGATTGGCTTTAATGCGACTCCCCTGCCGTAAATAGATGTGTGCAGATAGGGATAATAGATGGTTTGCTTCCATGAACGTCCACTATTCTCGGTCATAATTGGAGCGATAACGTTAACGAGTTGAGCCATACAAGCCATTTTCACCCGATCGGCGTGCTGTAAAAAGGTAATTAGCATACTGCCTACAAGAAGGGCATCCTCAAAATTATACACATCTTCCAGCTGTGGAGGTGCTACCGACCACGGCTCTATTTGCTTGTCTGCTTCGTTGGAGTGATACCAGACATTCCACTCATCAAAACTTAGGTTAATGGTTTTTTTACTACGATGTTTCGCCTTAATGTAATCGCAGGTGGCGGTGACGGTTTTGATAAAATGATCCATGTCCAAGTTTTTCGCTAAGTAATTGGCAGGATCGTTGGTACGGTTGCCATAGTATTGGTGGAGAGATATGAAATCCACCTCTTCATAGGCGATATCTAAAGTTGTCGCCTCATACTCAGGGAATGTCGGCATGTCCGTGTTTGAACTGCCACAAGCCACTAGTTCAATGGTCGGGTCTACCAGTTTCATAGCTTTCCCTGCTTCTTTAGCAATTTTCCCATATTCTTGAGCTGTCTTTTGCCCCACCTGCCAAGGCCCATCCATTTCATTGCCCAGGCACCATGTTTTTATGTTATGCGGTTGATCATACCCATGAGATCTGCGAAGCTCACTCCAGTAAGTTCCTTTAGGGTGATTCGTATATTCAATAAGGTTTCTTGCCGCATCAATACCTCTTGTCCCAAGGTTTACAGCCATCATCACTTCTGCATTTACTTTTTTAGCCCAATCAGCAAATTCATTTGTTCCAACTTGGTTGGTTTCGATCGTCCGCCAAGCGAGCTCCAGCCGGCGTGGGCGCTCTTCTTTTGGACCGACCCCATCTTCCCAATTGTAAGCAGATACCATATTTCCGCCCGGATACCGAACGATTGGAACCTGAAGTTGCTTCACTAGATTGATTACATCTTTACGAAACCCTTGTTCATCGGCTTCGGGATGACCCGGTTCGTAAATCCCTCCATATACGGCTCTTCCTAAATGTTCAATGAATGATCCATAAATTCTTTCATCTACGGGTGCGATTTGATAACTTTTATCAAGTATCATCGTCGCTTTTAAAGGTTGAGACATAAATAATCACTCCTACTGTAATTTTTCACCTTCCTGTATGCGCTTCCAATATTAGCAATATTTACTTAGCTTTCTTGATATACGAACATCTTAACTATCAACCTATCAATTAACAAAAGATGTACGTATAAGCTGTTAGTTAAGAGTATAGCTAACTTTGGATCCGTTTTCAATAAGTTTTAGCTATTTTATAGAATAATCTGAATTATTTACCGGTCTTGACATAAGGAAAGCGGCAAGGGAGAATCACTCCATGCCGCTCCTTCTTTTTATTTCATGTCTCTTATTTTATCGGCTGCTTCATTCAATGCTTCCTCAGGTGATTGAGATTGCTGTCTCAATACATTTTCAGCGACATTTGTATTGTACTCTGTCGCTACATCTGGGGTATTTTCTGTTAATTGGATTTCGTTAATTTCATCTTTGATATCAAGCAGCATATCAAAGATGCCTTCCCCAAAGTAATCATAATATTTGTTGTCTTGTTTAACAGCATCGCTTTCCCATACACCCCAGCGAGGAGGATCAAAACCAAGGACTTGCCACAAGTTCACATTTCCTTCTTCTGAAAGCTTAGTGAAAGCCAGAAATTCTTTAGCAAGCTCTGCTTCTTCCGTTTGGTTCGTGACGACCGTACCTGTTCCTCCCATACCAGCCGTTCGGTCTCCGCCTTCTTCCCAAGCAGGGAGCGGACGAATCACCATCTTCTCTTTCAAGTCAGGCATATTATCGATAAAACGACCCATATACCAAAGTGGTGCTAAGACTGTAGCTGCATTTCCTTCATTCATATATCCATAAAATTCTTCCGTCTGATTCATACCACCTGGAGTTAATTCTGCAATATTATGTTTGTATAGGACATCGCTAAGGAACTGGAGCGTATCAACATTTGTTTCATTATCAAGCGTTACTTCTCCCTTTTCGTTGAAGAAATCGGACTCTTGCTGCGAAACCATCGGGAAGAAGTCCATTAAGTAATCGGTCGTACCAACATTCCACATGACAGCATCGGTGTTTTCTACCACTTTCTTACCTGCTTCAACGAAATCATCCCATGTTTTAATTGAATCGATATCCACACCTGCTCGATCCATAATTTCTTTATTATAATACATGACCGTGGCCCCGACGTGGGTAGGAGCTCCGTAATAATTTCCATCTTTTGCGTACATTTCGAACCGGGATGAGACAGAGTCTTCCAAGACTGGCTCCACATATTCGTTCAAGGGCTCAAGCTGCGGTTCTCCTTGCATGTAGTTGGCATATTTGCTCTGCTCAATATCAACGATGTCTGGTGCTCCCTTTCCGGATTGTAAGGCCAGCAATAAATTGTTATGCATTTGGTCATAAGGATAAGTTTCAGCTACTAATTTAATGGGGCGATCCGGATTTTCTTCATTCCATCGCTCAGCTGAATCACGAAATAAATCGACGTGCTGACCAACGAATGTCCAAAAGGTGAGTTCCGTTGCTCCTTCCACGTCTTCGCCAATGACTTCTGTTTCTTCCGCTTCTCCAGAAGCTTCATCTCCCCCTCCACATGCGATCAATACAAGTGACATAAGAGAAAACAATAAAACTAACAAGCCTTTCTTCATCTTATTTCCCCCTCCAGGTTAGTGAAATGCTGATACTGTTCCTATTGAATTTTCTTCTTGAAGACCAAAACACCGAAAATGATAGCGTATACAAAATTAAAAATCATTTGATAGATTGATTATGTAAAATAGTATCACTTCCTTTATTAGTGGTCAATAAGTTTTTTGAAAAATCCGAAAACTTATACGTATATATAGAAATTTTAACAAACTACCCTCAGACCACGATATCTCCCCGTCTTTAATTGAGGAAAAAAGGGATCCGCTGCCCACGAATCCTTACCGATTAACTCCATACTGCTTGATTCCACTTTAATTCATTGCGAAACTGCCGCATATTCAAATCTTCATCAATCACCAGACACTCGATACCTGCCATGTCGGCAAAATCGCATAATTGTTCCGTAGTTACCTGGAAGGAAAATACCGTGTGATGAGCACCTCCGGCATGAATCCACGCTTCTGTAGCCTGAGATAGCGATGGTTTAGGTTCCCACATGAGCTTTGCTACAGGCAGGTTCGGAGTGCTGAATTCTGGCTTATGAGCCTGCACTTCGTTAATTATCATTCGATAGCGGCCCCCCATTTCGACAAGGGATACATTGATGCCTTCTCCCCCTTGACCATCGAACACGAGTCTTGCAGGGTCTTCCCGGTCCCCCATTGTTAACGGATGAACTACTATGGTAGGTTTCGTTGCGGAGAGAGTCGGGCACACTTCCAGCATGTGGGAGCCTAAAATCATTTCCTTTCCTTTTTCTAAATGGTACGTATAATCTTCCATGAAGGAGGTACCTTTATTGTCGGCCATAATCTTCATCATCCTTAAGAGTGCAGCTGTTTTCCAATCTCCTTCTCCGGCAAAACCATAACCCTCCGCCATCAACCGTTGCACGGCTAACCCCGGCAGCTGCTTCATACCATGCAAGTCTTCAAAATTGGTCGTAAACGCGTTGTAATTTCTTGAAGATAGAAATGACTTCAAACCAAGCTCTATACGGGCCTGTTCTTTTATGGATTCTTGCACCTTTTCTCTATCTCCATCAAGCTCATACAATTCCGTATAAGTATGATATAAATCATCGACTTCCTGTTCGGTAATTGTTTTAATTTCCTCTACTAAATCACCAATGCCAAAATAATCAACCGTCCAGCCGAATTTCATTTGGGCTTCTACTTTATCTCCATCGGTTACAGCTACATGGCGCATGTTATCCCCAAAACGAGCAACACGAATGCTCTTGCCTTCGGTATGAGCGACTGATGTCCTCATCCAGCCGGAAATTTTTTGGACGACATCCTCATCCTGCCAATGGCCTACCACCACTTTGCGAGCGATATTCAGCCGGGAAACCATAAATCCAAACTCCCGATCTCCGTGAGCCGATTGGTTCAAGTTCATAAAATCCATATTGATCGAGTCCCAAGGCACTTCCCGATTATATTGAGTATGCAGATGAAGCATAGGCTTCTGTAGTGACTTCAAACCAGCAATCCACATTTTTGCAGGGGAGAAGGTGTGCATCCAGGTCACTAAACCCGCACACTGCTTATTCGTATTTGCTTCCCCCATCACTTTATAGATCTCTTCTGACGAGGTTAAGACGGACTTAAAGACAATTTTAAAAGGTAAGTGCTGGGATTCATTCAACTGATCTACGATTTCTTCGGAGTGAGCCTTTACTTCTTGTAGTGCTTCCTCCCCGTATAAGTGCTGACTCCCTGTCACAAACCAAAATTCATAAGACCTAGTTTTTAACATAAAAATTCCCCTTCCCGGTATTCACAGAATTTCTAAGCGCTTTCAATCGTTTCATGACTTGGTTTTCTCCTCTGCCAAAGTAGTCATGAAGAGTCGAATATTCCTTGTATAATTCTTCATAGATTTCAACGTGCTCGGGAATCGGCTCAATCGTTTCTTCTTTAATTCGTGCCATTTGCTCAGCGGCATCAACGACATGATCAAATCCACCTCGCTCTTTGCCGGCCGCGATCGCTCCAAACATTGCTGCGCCAAGAGCCGGTGTTTGCTTGGAATCCGCAACCTTGATCGTCCGGTTCGTTACATCTGCATAAATCTGTAGCAGCAATTTGTTCTTTTGCGGGAGGCCACCGCACGCATACAATTCTTCTACTGGTACACCATTGTGATGGAAGGCATCGACAATTTTTCTTGTGCCAAATGCGGTTGCTTCAATAAGCGCCCGGTAGATTTCTTCGGGTTTAGTTTGCAGCGTGGCACCGATGAGAAGCCCGCTTAATTCTGTATCAACAAGGACAGAACGGTTGCCATTCCACCAATCTAAAGCAAGTAGGCCCGTTTCCCCTGGCAAATAATTCGAAGCTTTTTGTTCTAAATATTGATGAACATTCAATCCTTGGTCATGAGCAGCGTCTTTCACAGAGGATGGAATTCCATTGTCGACATACCAGGCAAAGATATCTCCTACTGCCGACTGTCCTGCTTCATATCCGTACAACCCAGGGATAATCCCGTCTTCTACCACACCGCACATGCCCTCGACATGTTTTTCTTTATCCCCAAGCAGTAAATGGCAGATTGATGTCCCCATAGCCATGACCATTTTTCCGGGTGATGTCACTCCAACAGCGGGAACAGCTGCATGAGCATCAACATTTCCTACTGCTACAGGAGTGCCTTCCAGTAAACCAGTCCTTTTCGCCATTTCCTTCGTTACTCCGCCAGCCTTAGTGCCTAACGAGACGACTTCCCCTCTTAGCTTCGTGGCTGTTATATCTACTAAGCGAGGATCCAATGCCTGAAAAAAATCTTTGCTTGGATACCCCTCTTGTTTATGCCATATCGATTTATAACCAGCCGTACAGCTGTTTCTAAGCAGGGTGCCCGTCAGCTGGGAGATAACCCAGTCTGTCGCTTCTACGAATTGATCAGTAGCTTGATAGATTTCCGGTGCTTCATCAAGAATTTGCCAGATTTTTGCGATCATCCATTCCGAGGAGATTTTTCCTCCATACCGTTTCAAAAATTCTTCCCCGCTCTGTTCAGCGATGGCATTCAGCTTATTAGCCTCATCCTGGGCTGCATGGTGCTTCCATAATTTCACCCAGCCATGCGGATGGTTTTTCCAAGGATCACTATACGATAGCGGTACGCCTTTTGCATCGATCGGGAGCATCGTACAGGCGGTAAAATCAATCCCCAGACCTATGATATTCTCAGTATCCACACCAGAAGCTTTGATCACAGCAGGAATCGATTGCTCTAGAACTTCAATATAATCATTCGGGTGCTGCAGCGCCCATTCATGCCCAAGTTCAACATTTGTCCCGGGCAGCCGTTCATCAATCACACCGTGCCGATAAGGAGTCACATGGTCGGAGACCTCTTCCCCATTGGCCAGTGACACTAATACCGCTCTTCCTGACTCTGTCCCATAATCGACTCCAATAGCATATTTTGTTGACATTCAACGTTCCTCCTCATCCAATCATTGACCGTAATATGCATTTACACCATGTTTCCGCAAATAATGCTTATCCAATAACGCTTGATCCATTTCAGGGGTATCCGGATTGATTTGATAGGTATGCAAGGCCATTTTCGCTACCTCTTCTAAGACAACCGCATTGTGTAACGCGCCTTTCGGATCACGTCCCCAATTAAACGGGCCGTGACTATGGACAAGTACACCCGGAACCTGACCCGGCTGAAGCCCTCTCTTCTCAAATGTTTCAATGATGACGTTTCCTGTCTGCTCTTCATAATCCGTATTAATTTCCTGATTAGTTAGTTTACGCGTACAAGGAATCTCCCCATAAAAGTAATCTCCCTGAGTCGTTCCCAGACAAGGAATATCCCTTCCTGCCTGAGCCCAGCTCGTTGCCCATGGCGAATGGGTATGTACAACGCCGCCTAGATACGGATATTTCCGGTATAGAGCTACGTGTGTCGGTGTATCTGATGATGGTTTCAAGTTTCCTTCCACCACATTCCCCTGAAGATCGACCACAACTAAATCTTGCAGCGTTAGCTCCTCGTAAGGTATTCCACTCGGTTTAATCACCACTAGTTGCTTTTCTTGATTAAAACCGCTTACATTTCCCCATGTAAATGTGACAAGATGATGTTTGGGAAGATCTTTGTTTGCCTCAAGTACTTGCTGCTTTAAATCTTCAAGCATTACCAGTACACTCCTTTCAACTTATACGTATATTTATTGGTGTTTGACTTTATATTAAATCAATTCGTACGTACGTTCAAGAGGAGACTAGACAGAAAACCAATAAACTTATTTAACTCCATATCAAAATCCAGATATGACAACGCTCATGTGTTCTCCATAAGTTTTAAAAAGTTGTATAAAAAAAAGACAGGAGCCTCTCAAAAACTTCTGTCTTTTCCATTCACTTATTGCGTCCGGACCGGCCAGCCGTCTTCCCAGGACAAGCTTCTCACTTGCATACGAATGATTCCATCCGCATCGCCGTCATAGTAGTGGTGAAGCAAATAGTCACGGCCACGATCTTTGATATAATCCTGCCCGCCTGGACCGACTTGGTTCCCATCACTCGTTAAGATTACCGTTCCGCCTCCCTCTAAAAGAGGGACACCTTCTTTGTCTACATAAGGACCGGTAATGGATTCCGAGCGTCCGATAGCCATCTTGTACGTACTATCTAATCCCGCACAGCAGCGATCCCATGAAGTCACTAAATAATAATATTTCCCTTTTTTGAACACAGTTGGCCCTTCGACAGAATTATGTTCCGTCGTCTGCTCTCGGCTTGCGATTGAATAGACAGGCCCGACCGGTTCGGTCATATTCTTCAGTTCCTGCATATGAATCCCGCTGAAATAAGAGCCAAAGACCATCCACCATTTCCCTTTATCTTTTATTACCATCGGGTCAATAGCATTGTAATTAACCTCCCCTGGCTCAGATGTTAATACGGGACCAAGATCTTTCCATGAATTCACATCTCCCGGGGTTTTCGTTTTCGCAGCCCCAATAGCGGAGTTGTTCGTACCAAAAATAGATGCAGCATAATAAAGGTAAAAGGTGTCGCCTTTCTTCACAACATGCGGCGCCCACAGGTGAGCAACATTGTATTCTTTTGTCCACTCAGGTATGGGGATTTCACCAATCGCTTCCCATTCGCCTCCAATGTTTTCTTCTGATTTACGGATAAAAATACCACCAGGCTCATCAGTTGTTCTCAACGCTCCCGTGGATACCACGTAGTACGTATCTCCATCCTTAAATATCGATGGATCGTGAACAGGGTCATCAATTTCTCCTGGCACATAATCCCCAATATCCCCAGTCATCTCAATCTTCCCTTCAGGGGGAGACGCATCACTTTCCGCTACTCCAACCCCATTCCCCACGGCAAATACAAACAAAGCAGCCAGGCCAAAGGCAGCTATAATCCAGCCTTTCCTCCACCTTTTTTTCAGTGTCATGAAATCTCTCCTTTATTTGAATTATGTTCTTTTTTTAAAAAAACCTGTGGCTTATTTGACATGAACGGTTGCTCGTACTTTTCTGTTTTCCAAACGAAAACCTGGATATCCAAAGTACGGTGTTCCATCTTTTTTCCAGAACATTCTTTGAATGCGGGCATGACGATTGTAGTCGTACAACGGATTACCTGTAATATCCTTGTATGGCCGGGCATGATAAACAAGCAAATCGGTGCCATCTTTATCTGTTGTAAAGGAGTTGTGCCCTGGTCCGTACTCTTCAGTCTCATTACTGGATACAAAAACAGGTTTCGGATGCTTGGTCCATGAGGCAGGATCCAATAAATCACTGTTCTCGCCGGCCTCCAGCAGCCCCATCGCATATCGATCATCCGTTGCACTTCCAGAGTAACTGATAAACACGCGGCCATTTCGGCGGATCATTGCCGGGCCTTCATTGACATCAAACCCCTGTTTTTCCCATTCATACTCAGGGGCAGCTAGTAGCACTTGCGGCCCTTTTATGGTCCACGGGTTGGCCATTTCTGAGATGTACAAATTAGAGATAGTATCCTCTTGGACTTTTTGTGCCCATACGAGAAAGCGCTTTCTATTATGTTCGAAAGTAGTTGCATCTAAAGAAAAACTTTGGAAGTCCGTATTGATCTGTCCTTTTTCCACCCACTCGCCTTCTAATGGATTGGCATGATCATTTTCCAAAACATACGGGCGAATCGCCCACACATCCCCTTTTTCTCCACCTGCAAAGTAGATGTACCATTTGCCATCAATGAAGTGTATTTCAGGGGCCCAAATATGTTCCGACATAATGCCGCTCTCATGCTTTTCCCAAACAACCACTTCCTCGGCATCAGGCAATCCTTCAATCGAACTTGCTCTGCGCAAAACAATGCGGTCATAAAGCGGATGTGAAGCTGTGAAATAGTAGAAACCATCTTCATGGAGATAAATATAGGGGTCCGCTCTTTGTTCAATCAACGGATTCGGGTAACCTTTGTCCTGAATGGTCCCTTCTACTTTAAAGCTCCCAGGTATTTGAAAGTCCTGTTCTTTCACGGCGTTCCATTTGACCTCAACATCTGCCTCTACCTCTTCATCGATAACAATGTTCACTCTAGATGGCAAATCAGGCGGAACTCCTCGAGTAGTATGGACGTCAATGTTAGGAATTGTTTTTACTTTCATGTTTCTCCCTCCTTTTGACATCATTATACATACACTAACTCATCCATACAAGTTAAATTTTTTAGTCAATTTTGAATATACTCATACTTATAAGAACATCAAAAATAAAGAAGAGCACTATCCGTTAGAATAGCACTCTTCTTTCCATCCATTATGTTGCATCTTGTAAGCTTTTACTTGTCGTGCTGATATTTTTAGTCGATCGGCGCAGCACCAATTCCGGGGAATAAATCACGCTTTGCACTTCTTCCCCCACACCTTTGTTCATTTGTTTCCGGTTAATCATGCTTAAGATTAACTTTCCAGCCGTCTTTCCTAAATCTGATTTCGGGTGTTCAATAGACGTAAGCTTGACTTCCGACATTTCCGCCAAAAAGGAATTATCATATCCAATGATTGATATATCATCCGGGACCCGAAGCTGATGCTCGCGAATGACATGCAGCAACTTCATGGCCAGTTCATCGTTATAGCAGACAACCGCGGTCGGATAAGACCTCTGGTGGCTTAAGAAACCTCTAAATTCTTCGATCGGCTTCGTATGTTTTTCCGTGGTATTATAGGAAACAATATGCTTCGGATTGATCGGGACTCCATACTCCCGATGGGCTTTCAAGTAGCCCTTCATCCTAAGAGTTCCCTGCATATCATCGGTCTTGAAAAATCCAAGGATCTCCTTATGGCCATTTTCGATCAAATGCTCCGTCTGCAAGAACGCCCCTCGTTCATCGTCCACGACGACTCTTACGGGCTCCAACGCATCATAATACGCATTGATCATGATGTATGGGATATCAAGGCGCTCAAGGTTCAAGTAATAGTTGATATTCGGATTCGTAAAGGCACTCTGGGTAGGCTCAATAATCGCCCCATCAAACCCTTGAGTGATTATCTTTTCTAAATAAATTCTCTCTTTTTCATGATCATTGTTTGTATTGAACAATGTGACATGATAGCCTTGTTCACTCAAGTACGCTTCAGCCCCGCGGATGATTGATGGGAAGATATAGTCGGAGATATACGTCGTTACAATAGCGATGTTTTTCCTTGAGCCGGATTCCTTTCTCTGCTTCTCTGTACGATCGGCACAAAAAGTCCCTGCCCCTTGCTCGCGATAGAGCCAGCCTTCGCTGACAAGCTCCCCAACCGCCAGCCTGACCGTATGTCGACTTACATTAAACTGTTGCATCATTTCGCTTTCTGAGGGAATTTTTTGATGCGGCTCATACGTACCATCTAATATTTTCGATTTGATCGATTTTTTGACGATGCTATATTTGGTTTCCATTCCTTCACCTCGTTCCAACATATTCGTATAAGTTAGCATACCATACTTTAGGAGGTAATTTCACTTCACTGGAAAAATAGTTGTTGATCTATGTATTTATTTTTTGTACAGAGGACTTCTTGGTCTTTTTCAAAGCTACACTTCTTCATCTGTGGTTATTTTGTAGTGTATTGAAAGCACAAAAAATCTCCGCATTACTTAGTGAGAAAATCGCATACACATTTGTCGGTGGTATGTTGTCAGTTGCTCTCACCGACGTAGCTCAAAACATTATGATTAATCCTCGGCCTATTCCTCGTCGTTCCGTTTGCACTCTCTGAAGTCGGTGGACTCGGTCAATCATGGGGAGCTTACAAAGAAGGCATAGCCGGATTTACGAATCCCTTCTCGCCGCTCGATGGCTGGATCATCAGGACTGGAGAAATTATTACTTATGAAAACGATTACACTAATCGGAAGGAAGGGATATTATTTTGAAGAAATATCTTTTTACAATTGGAAGTTTGCTTTTTTTATTGGCTTTTTTCGCGCAACCGATTGCATCAATCGTAGCATGCCTACGAGAACACGTATGATTCTGTGGTGCTTCGTGGAAGTGCAGACTCCCTTGATTGGGATTCAAACAACAATCCACTTACTTAGAACGAAGAGGAAGACAAATGGGTAAGTCAGCCGATTGCGCTTGAGGGTGGAAAGACGATTGAGTTTAAATACGTATATGACGGAACATGGATGAAAGGCAGCAATTTAACATTTACACCGCCTCAGGATGGTGATTATATGTTCACTTTTGACCCAAGTGGTGAGCGTAACGTAAATGTTCAGCTTGCTGATACATCTTCTGGCAGCTTAACATTACAGCTTAAAGTGCCTGAAGGAACACCCGATTGGGTGACTCCTACCGTCGCCTCCAGTAAAAATAACTTCAATTATTCCGTCAGTCCGCTTGAGAAAGTAGGTGGGTACCTATGAGATTGAAGTAAAAGGTGAGGTTGGAGAGACATTGGAATATGTGTACAGTTTAGGCGGCAAATCTTACAAAGAAGAAATTGACACCAACCGTGAAGCCGTTTTTACTAAAGATAATAGAGTATATGAGTATGAAGTTACAGCCTGGGAGACTGTTCCCGTCGCTAACGAAGTCACTCATGATTTTAACCACGATCCTTATACACCTGATCAAACCGATTAAACGACCGTTGAGGTAAATGTGGAGCATTATGGCCCAATCGATGAAGGCGCTATTTATTATTATACGACGGATGGATCTACTCCAAGTGGTAAGCGCGGAGAAGTGGATAATGGACAAGTCTCTTCTTTAGAAATGATAGAAACAGAGACGAATAATGAAGGTTTACAAACCTCCATTTTTGAAGGAACGATTTCAAAGCAAAAGAACCAAACAAGAGTTAAATAAAAGATTGATGTTTGGAACTCCGAAAGTATTGGGTACCAATTTGCAGATAATAATGAATTAAATACTGAGGATGCTACTGAATTTGCTTACTATGTAGAAGATTATCAGTCGCCTGATTGAGCAAAAGAATCCATTATCTATCAAGTATTTGTCGACCATTTTCATGACGGGGAAGAAAGCAACAATACTTCTGTAGACCCTACTTTACCTGAAGACAAAAGATTAAAAGGATGGATGGGTGGAGACTTACAAGGTGTCATTGAGAAGCTTGATTATATTGAGAGTCTAGGTGTGAACACCATCTGGGTATCCCCTATTTTCGAGGGCCCTTATTCCCACGGCTATCACCCTACCGATATCTTAAACATAGATGACCGTTTTGGAAGTAATGAATTAATGAAAGAGTTAGTCGGTTTAGCTCACGAAAGAAATATGAAAGTAGTTTACGATCTTGTGCCAAACCACTTTTCTAATCAACATGACTTCTTCCAAGATGCTGTTGAAAATGGAGAAAACAGTGAGTACTTTGATTGGTTTACGTTTACGAACTGGCCAAATGAATATGAGACGTTCTATGGTATTCAGGAATTGCCGGAATTGAATAATGACAATCAGGAAACGAGAGACTACATGCTGGATACCGTTGTACCATTCTGGAGGGATGAAATTGGTGTCGACGGCTTCCGTTTAGATTATGCTAAAGGTCCAAGCCACAGCTTCTGGGTTTATTTCCGTCATGCGGTTAAACAAAATGACCCTGATGCCTTTATTTTTGGAGAAGTATGGGATGATCTCGATACCATTACTTCCTATACAGCTAAACTAGACGGCGCCATTGACTTTGCAACACAGTCCGCCATTACAGATGCGATGATCCACGGAGACAGCATGACTGAATTCGGTTCTTCATTAGAAACCATTTTTGATACGTATGATGAAGAGTTTGTCCCAGCCACATTCTTAGATAGTCTTGATGTGCCCCGCTTTATTTATGAAGCCGATGGAGATGTAGAAACTATGAAGAACGCAGCGGCTATCCAATTCACATTACCGGGAGCACCGATTGTTTATTACGGGGATGAAGTGGGTCTATCTCAAAGCGGAGACCATAACCTCGTGAATGAATGGAAAGACCGTTACTATCGTGAAATGATGCCATGGGATGAAGAAGAGCAAGACTTGGATTTGAAAGCCCATTACCAAGAGTTAATTTAGATAAGAGAAAATCAGAAAGCATTAACACAAGGCGAGTTTGATTTCATTCATTCTGATGAGGATGTGCTCGTTTACGAAAGAACCATGCCGCAAAATATAATGGTTGTAGTCGTTAACCAGGGGGATGAAGACGTCACTATTGATTTGATTGACAGCTATAATCAAAAAACACCAAACAATGTGAGGTTTCTTCCTTTACTAGAAGACGGATCCGAGCTAAGAACCAAGAAAGGTAAATTTTAATCGAAGCTTCTGCTCAGTCTGTAGAAATGTACGAAGTGAAAGGTAAACTTAAAGCCAATTAATTTAGGTAGAGCCCTCATAGCAGATCTTGTGATGAGGGCTTCTTTTTTATGGCTCTGGTAATTTTCAATGTTGATATTATTCTATAAATAAGAAGCTTCCTTCATGTTACGAGAATAGGGTGGTAAAAGAAGTGAGTGACCCCCGTCACGTTACCACGCTAAACTCCCCTATCAAATAGTATATTATCAAAAAGAGCCTACTTCCTTATAAAGGAAGTAGGCTCTTTTTTGGTAGCTTTATTACGTAAGGGGGAGGTGTAAGGAAAACCTTACATCATGCCGCCCATTCATTAAGTTTTAAAATAGAAGAAAATAGATTCATAGAATCATTGATTTATTGGGGGTTTCTTCTTTCATTTAAAATAGATTAAAACAGAATAAATAAATTCTATGAGCAAAACTATGAGCATTTTTATGATCATTGTGTGGGGCAATTTGCCATACCACTTCCACAATTAAAAAGCTTTTAGACCGTATTTTTTACGTTCTTTTATGTGTCCATATAAATATGAAGAAACACGAAATAAAACGACCCTTGTTATATCAAGGTTTAGCGCTTTTTACTACCTAAAATGACAATGAAGTAATATACCGTTCTATATGTTTCGTGGTCAAAATATGGTCAAAAAAATTAATGGGTTTACTATCATGCGAACGACCACGAAGTTGTGTTAATAGGGACGGTTTGTAATTAATTGTCCATACATTTGTAACAACACGATTTTCTCAGGGATTACCGCACTTAAATAAAAAACGCCTCTCTCAGATGATGAGAAGGGCAATTTTTTATATTGACAAACCGAAGAATCTCGCGATAGTTGCTAATGAAGCGCCCGTACCTATAGAACCTTTTAAAAAGCCTAGAATCTTTTGTTTCAAAAGCCTCTTTTAATTGCTCAGCATTAAATTCAGCTTGTTCTCTCTGTTGGTCATCAGATATTTTTTTTATTTCCTCAAATAATTCTTTAAATGCTTTTTCATAAATCTATGATTTGTTTTTTTCTGTTTTCCATATCCAAATATTAACTAACTAATAGGTAAGTGTCAATGTAAAAGTCCTCATGCGAGATTGATTTTACAAAATGACCATTCGCCAAACGAGTGTATTTTATTGAATATGTGACGTTTTTTACTCTTTTTAATCCCTTTTTCTTGTGTCCAAATCAGCATGAGTATTCATCGAACACAAATACATAAAAACACCAGAAATTGCCTAAACTAGACAAGAATAATACTTGATTGTTTTCATATGGGGAGGTGATGGTTCCTTGCGGAATTTCATAAAACAAAAAAACAATTCAATACATGATTTGTTTAAAGAGGTTTCTAAATCTGATGATTTTTACCAATTTTCCACTAAAAACGTCAATGGGACACCTATATATTTTTCCTATTATAAGAGCCTTATTGATGAAAAAAAAATACATCATCATCTCCTTCCATATATTCAATCTGCAGAGGAAGTATTTACAGAACTTACGGATGTAATGAATGCCATACCTATAGAAGATCGAGAAATCACTTCCGATGCTAAAGTATTCATAAACAAACTGACAAAAGGCTACATTTTTATTCATTTAACGAAAACTCCTGAGAATGGTATTTTGGTTAATCTTTCGAATGGAACGAAGGGTTATAGAGATTTTAATGATGCTGAAAATGAATATAGTGTAATCGGACCAAATGTGGGCTTTGTCGAAGATCTTGATACAAACCTCAGCCTATTGAGAAGGCAAATTACATCCGACGATCTTGTTTTTAAAGAATTTACTAAAGGATCTCTTTCAAATACTCGGGTTATGATTGGATATATTGATGGAATTGCAAATCCACAGCACATTCAAACAATGAAACAACGTATTGAGGATTTAGATATGGATGTTATATTCGATAGTTCAGTTCTAGATCAGATTATTTCTGATAACTCAAATACACCTTTTCCGCTATTTATGTCTACAGAACGTTTGGATCGTACAAAGTTTATGCTTTTAAGTGGACAAGTAATCGTTATTAGTGACGGTTCACCTTATGTTATCGCAGGACCTACCAGTATATTTAACTTTTTTATATCACCAGAGGATTATTACTCACCGTGGCCAGTAGGGTCTTTCTTTCGATTAATACGAATTATAGGTGTCCTTTTTTCAATTTTTGCAACACCATTATATGTCGCAGTATTAACACACCATTATGCAATCATTCCGGAAGATCTGTTAACTCCGTTAATCATGTCAAGGGCAAATGTCCCGTTTCCTCCTTTACTGGAAGCTTTATTTTTAGAAATTACAATAGAACTCTTGAGAGAAGCAGGAGCCAGACTTCCGACAAAAGTAGGCCAAACTCTGGGAATTGTTGGAGGTATTGTAATTGGGCAAGCTGCTGTTCAAGCTGCACTTACAAGTAACATTTTATTAATCATCGTAGCTCTTTCAGCACTTGCTTCTTTTACTACTCCTACTTTCAAGATGTCTAATACGATTCGGATATTAAGATTCCCACTTATTCTCTTAGCTGCAATATGGGGAGGTTTTGGGGTAACCCTGGGTCTTACTTTTATCCTGTGCCATCTAATAAGGTTAAAATCTCTTGGCACACCCTATTTGGCACCTCTATACCCATTCAGGTACAGAGATCTAAACGATATTTTTATTCGGTCTTCTTTAAGTGTCACGACTAAACGGTATACCCTCTTTAGACCTCTAAAGTTGCATAGGTACAATGTCAAAAAGCATAAAGATATCGAGGATGACTATAATAACGAATAACTTATTTCTTTTTCAAGAGGTTGTGGGCCATGAAGAAATTTTTAAAAATCCTATGTGTCCTGTTGTTAATAGTAGGATGCTCTAGGAATAAAATAGTCGAGGATTTAAAAATAATTGAATCATTAGGCTATGATCTTGAAGATGATAAAATAAAAGGGAGCGCCTCTTTCCATGTTCATTATGAAAAACCAGCAGAGGCACCAGTAAAGCTTCTTACAGCAAAATCCGAAACTGTAAATGGAGTATTTACGACGTTTACGCAACAAGTACCACACCCTGTTGCAATTGGAAAAACAAGAACAATATTAATGGGAGAACCTTTTGCAAAAGAAGGCATTAAAGATTTAATGGGTACTCTTGTCAGAGACCCAATGATGGAAAACATTGCAACAGTGGTAATATCAAAGCAGGATGCTGCTGAAGTTCTTAATCTTGCTATGAGATATCCACCCTATTATCTCTCTGATGTAATTGAACAAAATATAAAATACGGGAATACGCCGCGAACGAACATTCATACAGCATTAAATCAATATTTTGGTACTGGACAAGATGTTTACTTGCCGGTCTTAACCATTTATGAATCTGAAAAGATAATGGTTGATGGTTTAGGAATTTTTAAAGGTGACAAATTGATGATGCTCCTTCAGGATAGGGAAGCGTTCCTCTTTAAGATCATTAAAGACAAAAATATTAGTGGTACTTATGAATTCATCAGCGAACAGAAAGAGAAAATCTTTCTAAAAATTATGTATGGAAAACGAAAAGTCTCCATTAAAAATACTCATCAAAAGCCACAGGTGAAAATTAAACTTGATTTGTTTGCTCTTATTAAAGATTACCCAAGGTCTCTTGATCTTTCTAAAAAGAAAGATGTAGATAAATTATCTAAAAAGATCGAAAAAGAATTAAGCACAAAAATCGAAAAATTATTGGAAGAGTTTAAAGAGAAACAAGTAGATCCTGTGGGATTTGGAGATTTAGTTAGAAGTGAAAAACGGGATTGGACGCAAGATAGCTTTAGTGATCAATACCCAAATTTAGAATTTGAAATTGAAACGAAGATAAACTTTCTCCAGACGGGAGTGAATGGATAGTGGAGCAAAATAATAAAGAAAACTATTTAGTTTCTACTTTTTTTGTTTTCTTTTTGATTCACTCATCTCAAACGGGAATTGGTCTTCTGAGCTTTCAGAATACGATTATTGAAAATGCTGGACATGATTCATGGATCTCAGTTATTATCACTGGTCTAAGCCTTCATATTATATTATGGATGATACTAAAAATGGTTAGTAACCCTACCAAAGACTTGTTAAAAATTCATCAAATTTCGTTTGGTGAAAAAATCGGGAATTTTTTATCGGTTATTGTTATGGGATACTTTTTACTTTTGGCTCTTACCGTTTTTCGTACTTATATAGAAACTATACAGGTATGGGTATTCCCAATGATCAAAACTTGGGAGCTTAGTCTAGGGTTAGCATGTCTAGTCATTTATATCATTACCGGAGGATTCCGAACATTGACGGGAATAAGCTTCCTAGGAGTGGTTCTACCTTCTATTCTTCTGTTAACGTTATATTTTCCTTTACAATATGCTAATTTTAGAAACCTAATGCCGGTTTTTAACCATTCAATTCTGGAAATAGCTCAATCCTCTAAAGCATCTTCCCTTATATTTATTGGGTTTGAGTCCTTGTTGATTTACTTCCCATTTATTAAGCACCCTTCTAAATCTGCAAAATGGGCACATGGAGCATTAGCATTTACAACTTTCATATATCTATTAGTTACATTAATAACCTTCGTTTATTTTAGCCAAGGTCAACTTAAGCATACATTATGGCCGACATTAGCCATGATTAAGATTGTTGAATTTACTTTTATCATGCGAATTGAATTTATTTTTATCTTTACTTGGCTTTTGGTTATACTTCCAACCGTCTGTATTCCAATCTGGTGTTGTACGAGGATCTTAAAGAAAATAACGAAAATTAAACCAAGGAAATCATTATATACGATTATGCTATTCATATTACTTTGTAGCATCTTTATTGATGACCGTCTGAAAGTAGATGCACTAGGGAAATTCACCTCAGAGGTAGGTTTCTATTTTATATATAGCTATATTCCACTTTTATTTATCATTTATTCCCTACGTAAAAGCAAATTTAAAAGCTCTGAGTATTAAGTTCAATGAAAACCTAGAAAATAGCTACTTTGAAGAATCTGGTGTTTAAGTAATTCAAAAGTTTTTTCTATGTTTACTTTTCGACTGTCTGGTAAAAAAACTGAACACTGCCGGAACTATGGGTTGTACAGTGGGTTCAAACTTGGCTATTTCATGAATATTATATTAAAAGCTGTCTCTAAAAGATTGTTGCTATTGAATAAATGGCATACCCATTGATAGTGATATGCTCCCCTAAAGGTAGACAGATCAAATATAAAATCTGTTTACCTGGGGAGTTTTTTATATGGCCAAACAATACTATTCTGTAGAATTCAAGCTTAAGGTTAGTTTCATATCTTCGCTTGTTATTCGAGATCACAATAGTGTCCTAACCAGCCTCAAACATGTTTCAACAAGTAGGGGGTGAACAGTTTATCGGAAGGGATCAAATGTCCCATGCCCCCGTACGTAATACGAAGCCCCCGATTGCCGAATAATTAAATTGCTCTCTCATAAACGTAGAATTCATATTTTTATGGGTTCTTCTCGTCTGTTATTCCTCTTTTTACAGACACTTCATTCCATTCACTTAAGTTAACTTCTGGAAAAAACGTATCACCTTCAAACTCTTCGTGGATTTTTGTTATATACATCTTTTCTACCATAGGTAAGAATAACTTATATATTTCTTCTCCACCAAAAATAAAAATATCTTCTTCACCTTTATATAATTCAAAAACCTCTTTTACTGAATTAGTCATTATATTGAATTGATTGTATTTCTTTTCGACTTTTTGAAGGAAGTTCGTTTTAGATATTCACTTCAATATTTTTGAATCATTATATTACCAACATCAGTTTGGTCGGATATATAAAATGTTGTTCCTTTTCGAAAGGTTCAATCCTATACACGGAAACTCTATGTGTGTTTAGGAAGAATTACTGATACATGAATAATCAAGAATTTTATTGACAAACTAATAAAAGAAATCGAATCTTTAGGGGGTATAAAAAAATGAATGTAAATGAATTAGGATTCCTTTGGTACTTACAATCAAGTTCAAACATGATCAATTTATTATTAAAATATCTTAGTGAAACTTCTGAGGATACTGATTTAAGGAATATTTTAAATGAAATATATGAAATCTCTACATATCAAGAACAAGAGGCTACTCAATTATTGTCTGAGGAAGGTTATAAAGATACACCGTTCTTCATGGAAGATGATATATATAGTTCAACAACAAAGCTATTTTCAGACCAATTAATTATAGAAATCTTAAAGCATATAACGAGTAATGGATTGCGAACGCTTGCTGGTCAATATGTTGAATTAACAGATTATAAAGTAAAAAATTTTTATAAAAAACTACTCAATGATGTAATTCAATTAGATTTTTCTTTATTAAAATTGCTTAATGATAAAGATTTATTACAAAATAATTCCTTCTCTTATAAAAAAGCAGATGAAAGGGATGGGAAACTATTCAAAGTTGCATCAACTCAGCAACGGCCACTTAATGCGGTAGAATTGGCAAATATGTTCAGTTCCCTTCAATGTAACAATGTTGGAGTTGCTCTTTGTATCGGTTTTTCTGAAGTCGTAGAGGATATGGACACAAAGAAATTTATACTAGAAGGGAAAAAGTTAGCATTTTATCAATCAGCCTCTTTATCCGATATCTATAGAGAAAATGGAATTCCAACTACAACTGGACTAGAGGCTCACGTTAATAAAGTAAAGGAATCACCTTTTTCAGATAAATTAATGGCAAACTTAATATTGTTCCTAAATCCAGTAAGTATAAGCAATCTACAAAATGCAGTGGTATCCAGTTATAAAAAGGATCATATAGATTCTTTAAAGGAACTAATCAAAATGGTTGAAGACTACTCAGAGAAAGGGCTGAAGTTATTAATAAGGAAAAATTGGTTTAATGAACCACCTGTGTCTAATTGGTCACATAAATAGAAACGGTGGCAGGTGCTAATCAAGAAATGGTAACTTCTCGGCACATACTTTAGGGATGGTAACAATCAGAAAAATGGTATTAAATATATGTATAAGAAATACAACAAATGATTAAAGGCAGCTACTTTTAGTGAACAAGAGAATTCTAAGATGGTAAGAAACATCTTGATATCTCAGAAAAAAATTATTTTTTCCGCGAAAGGATATTACTTGTTAAAACTTCTTTTCTGCGGCCTAAACAGAAATTCTCTTTACTGTGGATTTTCAATAAGATATGAACAAAGTACTGAGTTTGAGATTGTTTTTCTTGAACATAATTTTTTATGCTTAATTCCTTACTTTAGTATGATGATCGTAAGAAATTTACCATAGCAAAAAAACAAAAGAGATTAAATTTACCTTTTCGAACACCAGAGGCATTCCGCCTATTCTATACAGGGCTTTGTTATCAATAATCTTTTTTAATACACTTTCCATCCGGCCAGTTACACGAATTCCATAAGCGACACCCACCGCGTCATGCTCCCCAAGTGAGCAGACGTCCAGCCAAGATTTCACAGATGGATTTTTCGGAAAAAGTAGAAAATTATCAGCGACAGATATCATTTGTATTTCTTTCAACCTTAAAAAAAGCATTATGGCTAAAACCCTTTCTATCGCATTCAGTCAAGTCGCTCAAATAAAAGAAGAAAGAAAGTTCTTAACTTACTCCCAGAACACGACTGATGGTCAAATAAAAATTTTTTCAAGAATAATGCAAACAGATAACTTACCAGTTCCGAAATCTGGGGAAACAGAAGTTACAACTTCAACGGACTCTCCTTTTTCCGATAAGTTAATGATGTATCATATCGGTTTTTTGTTTCAAGCTGCACAAAACTATCATGGGGCAGGACTAGCATCAGCCATGCGTACAGACCTTGTGACCGCTTATGAGGGTACTATTCTCAAAAATCTTATGGTAACAAAGAAATGGTTTAATATTATGGCACAAAATAAATGGTTAGAACAACCCCCACTTGCTCCTAACAGAAAAGAAATTGCAAATGAAGTCTAGTAAGCACAATTGCTGGGGGTTATTGAGTGAATAAGAGCATATTTGAAAAATTAATATGGAGCATTGCACTTCCTGGATTTGGACAGTATTTAAACGGAAAGTATTTTAAAGGCACAGTTTTATTAATACTTGAATTTCTGATTAATATACAATCCAATTTCAATCAGATTATACTTATGAGTTTTCACGGAGAAATTGCCAATGCAATAAAATATACGAACTATCAGTGGTTGATGTTTTATCCTTGTTTGTACTTTTTTTCTATGTGGGATGCAGTTAAAGACGCAGGAGGAGACAAAGCCCCTTATTCTTTCCTTTCGTATGTGTTCACTGCGTTTTTTGTAACTGTTGGATTAATTTTCTCCTCAGACTTAACGATATTTGGAGTGTTATTGGGTCCTGTATGGCTCCCAATGTTGTTTGTTTTTCCTGGATTACTATTCGGATTTATTGTTGGAAAAATCTTAAATAAAATATCTTAAAAACCATCACTTTTAATATTTTAGAGGATGGTTTTTTATGTTGAATGTGCATGAAAGTTTATTTAACTAAACTGCTTATGTTAGTGGAACAAGAAAAGCCTTACTCCTTATTGAAGTAAAGCACCCGTTAGCTGAAGAAGA
Organism: Rossellomorea sp. GQ25; assembly: GCF_059758515.1. Classification (NCBI taxonomy): domain Bacteria; kingdom Bacillati; phylum Bacillota; class Bacilli; order Caryophanales; family Bacillaceae; genus Rossellomorea; species Rossellomorea sp. GQ25. Next base: position 55,660 of record NZ_JCAXEQ010000011.1, read on the forward strand.
ACCTGTCTTTCCCTATCTAGTGAAAATACTCTTTCGAATATAACAGTAGGAGTACCTCCACTTCGAGTAAACCCAAACTGTTTATAATCATTTCTGAAGACACTTTAATAAACGAACGTAATATAAGTTAATGTGGTAAATAAAAATGGTTTCCTAGTCTGGAAACCATTTTTGTTGTTGACCATATGGTGTTACCATCGGTTTATCTCTTTTACGTAAAGAAGATAAACAATTACTATTCACTGTCTCAGTAGATGTAAAGGATTCTTAAAGATAGAGGTGAGATTGATTGTTTTTCTTCTAGAAATAATGACTTTGATATTATATTGTATACCTAAAACAATGAAAGCCTACCTCTCTTTCTTCCTCACGGCTCCTTGTCCGTGCCAGTGTGAATCATGATTGCAAAAACAAGCGACTATTTTATCAAGTTATTTGATGAAACTTCAAGCGTTCGTAAAAGAAATTAAAATAATAAAAATGGATTAGGTTGTAGAAATAACAATAGAGGTTAATGCTCCAAAAGTGAGCTGAAGAAGTAGAATGCCTTTGAAATATTTTACTTTAAATAATAATCATATTCCCAAAAAACTCAGGTATTTTCGGGAGATGTAATACATTATCTTTTAGTTAAATTAACAAAAACTTTTTATTTGATTTTCAGTGATCCCTTTAATTAATCTCAGTTCACTAATCAAAAATTCATTTGCGTTATTCAGCATTCTTTTTTCGCTTGAATTAAGTGCTTTCTCTTTCTTCATACGCATTAAATCACGTACAACTTCAGCACCCTCTTGTATTTTACCCGTTTTAATTTTGTCCGTGTTCACTTTAAATCTTTGTTTCCACGGCAGTAATCTATCTGATTCTCCATGCTGAAAAATGTGTATGATGTGTTTCAATGCAATTAAGTCAGTAACTGGGCGTATACTTGAACTCAATATTTTACCCGTAGGAATCATGACTTGCATATTACTGATTAACATTCTTATGACATAATACTGTTGTTTTTCCCCTGAGATTTCCTTTTCTTCTATGTCTTTAATTATACCTACTCCGTGCATTGGATAAACAATGTTATCGCCAATTTGAAACAAATAATCCACCTCCATATTTGGTAACCTTCTTAATCTTAACATATATATTATTTTTTATCAAAATTTTAATAATATCATAAACTCATTTCCATCGTCAACTACTTTTCTTTAAAAAATCAGAAAAAGTAATAGGAATCATGTCGTATTACCAATAAAGGGAAAATAACAGAATGGGATCCTTTAAAAGTCGCAGATAAATAAGTTGTAAACCATCGTAAATTCACTTCTGTTAATAAAGCTGTTTCAATGCCTGTAATTACACTAGAAGGAAGAGTAACTTGACTTTCATCCCAAGGAACTCTTTTAAAGTCCATTCCCTTATCCCATGGTATGCCATTTTCGGCAGCCCGGATCTTATCAACTCTTGCACCTGTTAGTTCAACAAAGATAACTTAATTAGAATGGTCATTATGAGTTCTTTGTTTGTATTTTATGATTGCTTACCATTTTCTTTGCGGATTTTTACTGTTTTAGTTAATATCAATAATTTGCAATTTTTTCCGTTTCCTGATATGATTAAGAAGAATTATTTTTGTTCGGTGTAAAGGAAAGTATGAATATCAACTTTTCATCTTGATGGTACTTTGGCCAAGGATAGTAATACAATGTGTGGTAACGCACTAGGAGGCAACAAAAATGGAACAAGGTACAGTTAAATGGTTTAATGCAGAAAAAGGTTTTGGCTTTATCGAACGTGAAAATGGAGACGATGTATTCGTACACTTCTCTGCAATCCAAAGTGATGGCTTCAAATCTTTAGACGAAGGTCAAAAAGTAACGTTTGACGTTGAGCAAGGTGCTCGCGGAGCTCAAGCTTCTAACGTTCAAAAAGCTGCTTAATCTTAAATCGTTTATACAAACAGGCTCTTTATATAGGGCCTGTTTTTTTATGTTTTCTGTATAATACTCAATAAAAAGTTCGCACCTTTGAGATTGGAAAGTTGTTACCCTATTTCGCTCAATTAAAATTGAAAGACATAACTAGAAAGATGTATCAAGATTCCCTAAACGATTTAAAGGACAAGGGTATTCTGATAGCACAAGAGAAGGAATCAATCGAACAGGGAGAATGATTTTTCGAAAAGCATTAGAACTGGATTTTATTAAGAAGGATTCGACGGAATTTGCTTACGTTAAAGATAAGAAAACAATTGAACAGTTGGAAGAAGAGGAAGTTCCAAAGTATCTTGAAAAGAAGAACTGGCCTTGTTTTTAGAAACAGCCAAAAATAATGGACTTGAACATGATTACTTGATTGTTTTAATTCTAACCTTTACAGAAATCAAGGTTGGAGAATTAGTTGCTCTCAAGTGGAAAGAAGTAGACTTCGTAAACCCCACGACAAGCCTACTAAGACGTATTACAACCCAATACATTAAAGTATATGCTAGTGACCCCATAATCCCTAAAATCTAGGTGGAGAATTGTAATAAAGCGATTAGGCGACGAATACTACGATAAGAACTTTATCTTTGCCAAGATGGAGCGACAGTTCGGTTATCCCATTGTGATAAAAAATATTCGAGACCGTATAAAAAGCCTGCTTTCCTTGCTAGCCTGAATGAATAGTTAACACCACACTCTTTGCGGCATACACATACGTCACTTCTTGCCGAGGCAGTGTTTCACTCGAACAAATCATGGACCGACTTGGCCATACAAATGATCAAATTACGAAAAATGTCTATCTCCAGGTAACCCAAGAAATGAAAAAGAAGCTTCCCAACAGTTCAGTGAACTCATGAGAAGCCTCCATTAAAAAAACCTCATGTTAACAAAATGTTAACATTCCATTCTCATCTTACATAAAACCCTTATATATCAAGGGGTGAAGCAGCTTATTACATCATGCCGCCCATTCCACCCATGCCGCCCATTCCAGACATATCTGGCATACCGCCGCCGCCTTCTTCAGGAATGTCCGCTACTACTGCTTCAGTAGTCAGGAACATTGCTGCTACAGACGCTGCGTTTTGAAGTGCAGAACGAGTTACTTTTGTTGGATCTACGATACCTTTTTCGATCATGTTTACCCACTCACCAGTAGCTGCGTTGAAACCGACACCTACTTCTTCCTTCTTCAGACGTTCTACGATGATAGAACCTTCTAATCCAGCGTTGTGAGCGATTTGACGGATTGGCTCTTCAAGAGCACGCAGCACGATGTTGATACCTGTTGCTACATCTGCATCCGCTTCGATTGATGCTACTTTGTTGTATACGTTCACTAGTGCAGTACCACCACCGGAAACGATACCTTCTTCTACTGCTGCACGAGTAGAGTTCAATGCGTCTTCGATACGTAGTTTACGCTCTTTAAGCTCAGTTTCAGTTGCAGCTCCTACTTTCACTACTGCTACTCCACCTGCAAGCTTAGCAAGGCGCTCTTGTAATTTTTCTTTATCAAATTCAGAAGTGGACTCTTCTAATTGAGCACGGATTTGATTTACGCGAGCTGCGATTTTTTCCGGATCTCCAGAGCCTTCTACTACAGTAGTGTTTTCTTTCGTTACCACTACTTTCGCAGCGCGGCCAAGTTGAGTGATGTTTGCAGATTTAAGATCTAATCCAAGATCCTCTGTAATCACTTCTCCGCCTGTAAGAACCGCTAAGTCTTCAAGCATTGCTTTACGACGATCACCGAAGCCAGGAGCTTTAACAGCAACAGCATTGAATGTTCCGCGAAGTTTGTTCACAACAAGCGTTGCAAGTGCTTCACCTTCAACATCTTCAGCTACCATTAATAGTGGCTTACCTTGTTGTACGACTTGCTCAAGTACAGGAAGAACTTCCTGGATGTTACCGATTTTCTTGTCAGTGATTAAGATGTATGGATTTTCTAGAACAGCTTCCATTTTATCAGAATCAGTCACCATGTATGGAGACGCATATCCACGGTCGAATTGCATTCCTTCTACCACGTCAAGCTCTGTTGTGAAACCTTTAGATTCTTCGATTGTGATTACACCGTCGTTACCAACGCGCTCCATTGCTTCTGCAATCAGTTGACCCACTTCTTCGTCAGCCGCTGAGATTGCCGCAACTTGAGCGATTGAATCTTTACCTTCGATTGGCTTAGAGATCACTTTTAATTCTTCTATAGCCGCTTGAACCGCTTTTTCGATTCCTTTACGAACGCCTACAGGGTTAGCACCAGCTGTTACGTTTTTAAGACCTTCACGGATCATCGCTTGAGCAAGAACCGTTGCAGTCGTTGTACCGTCACCGGCGATTTCGTTTGTTTTGCTTGCTACTTCAGCAACCAGTTTTGCACCCATGTTTTCGAATGCATCTTCCAGTTCGATTTCTTTAGCAATGGTTACACCATCATTTGTAATAAGTGGTGAACCGAATTTTTTCTCAAGTACCACGTTACGTCCTTTTGGTCCAAGAGTTACTTTTACTGCATTTGCTAATTGATCGACACCGCGAAGCATGGAACGACGTGCTTCTTCGCTGAATTTAATATCTTTAGCCATTGATAAAGTCCTCCTCTTATTTAAATAAAGTATTGTTTATATACGAAGTTTGATTATTCGCCAACTACAGCCAGAATATCGCTATCACGAAGGATCAGGTATTCTGTGCCTTGGTATTTCACTTCTGTACCAGCGTATTTAGAGAAAATGATTCGATCGCCGACAGCTACCTCAAGAGCAACGCGCTCACCGTTGTCAAGAATGCGACCAGTACCTACAGCCATCACTTTACCTTCTTGTGGCTTTTCCTTTGCGGAATCCGGTAGCACAATACCGCTTGCTGTTTTTTCTTCTGACTCAACTAGCTCGATAACGACGCGATCACCTAGTGGTTTTAACAAGTGAAACAACCTCCTTGAAATTATGTAAATGATATTTATTAGCACTCGCTTGTTGTGAGTGCTAATACAACTATTATATTAATTAATTCGTTTTCATTTTGCAAGAGTCCTGCTTAAAATTTTTTTCGTCATATTTCTCTTTTTTTCACACCTCCTATACTATGCCTCACCATATGCCTTTATTCTTAAGTCGATTGAAGTGTGACAATTCTAACAAAACCCTTAGATTTGAACAGTTCCTCTTTTCTTAGTAGAATTGTACAAGAGTGAGTTCAAGATGAAATGAGGTTATCCTCATCGAACAGGTGCTAAAGGAGATCATACGTTGAAAAAACATTTCGGATATATCTTAATTACCTATATTGTCATGCAGCTTTCAAGTGTTGTAGGCATCCCCTTATTATTTAAAATTGGTGTAGATGTGCTTGGTCAACCCGAAGATACAGTTAAGAGTGTCGTTCCGGGATACTGGCTCGTGATCAGCTTTACGTTAACCCTGCTCGTTGTATGGGGCATTCTAAGGAAAAGTGAAACAAGCACAGGACTTGAACGTTCCGCTCCCATGAATGCAGGCGGTTCAATTGTGTGGGCTGTAGTCGGGATTTTCATGGCGTTCATCGCCCAATCCATCGCGATTCAAATTGAGTATGCGTTAGGTATCCAGATGGGATCTGAAAATACGCAAATGATTATTGGGATTATCGAAAAGGTACCACTATCCATGATGGTAGCTGCGATCATTGGGCCAATATTAGAAGAGATTGTATTCAGAAAGATTATCTTCGGTGTACTTTATGAGAAGATGAATTTCTTCTTCGCCGCGTTAATCAGTTCTGTTATATTCGCTCTCGCGCACTTTGAGCCTGAGCATGTGATCTTGTACTCTGCTATGGGCTTTACCTTTGCGTTTCTCTATGTCAAAACGAAGCGTATCCTGGTTCCAATATTTGCCCATGTTGCCATGAATACAACCGTCGTTCTAATGCAATCTATCTATAAGGATGAAATTGAAAAAATGATCAACGAAGCTGAACAAATACAAGGATTTATTGGAGGATTATTTCTATGAGGAGATCACCATTATTCTCAGGCGTGATCTATCTCCTTCTAGGTGTGCTCTTCACATACTTTGCTGTACAAAATGTACAGGATGATGGTTGGGGATTTTTCACTTATATGCTCGTCTTTCTGGCAACTCTTGATTTTGGTTCCGGGTTGCGGATGGTGATGCTGCATTTCAAAATTAAAAAGAAAATAGAGAATAAAAAATAAGGATTGATCATTTGATCAATCCTTATTTATATCTTCGAACTGTTCCATTTCAAGCTTTTGTTCTGCTTCCAAAACCTTTTTATACCCGATTTTAGAAATCCAAATACTGATTTCATAAAGAAGAAGCAAAGGAACTGTTACCATTAAATGCGAAACGATGTCCGGCGGTGTGATGAAAGCGGCTATGACTAACAATATAAAGTACGCCAATTTTCTCATTTGTGCCAGCAGCATCGGCGTAATAATTCCCAGGCGTGTCAGAAACAGCATAATAACCGGCAGTTGAAATAGAAATCCAAATGGAATGGTTATTTGAAACAGGAAATGAAAGTATTCATTAATTCCAATCACTTGCTGGATATTCAGATTGGTTGATAAACCCATCATGAATTTCACAACATATGGAAACAAAATAAAATATGAAAATGACAATCCACCTAAGAAAAGAATGACAGAAATCGGTATGTAACTGAGCGTTACCTTCCTCTCTTTCTCATATAAGCCTGGACTTACGAACGACCATACTTGAAATAGAATGACGGGTGATGTCATGATGATCGCAATAAACATGATCATTTCCATATAGATTTTGAGAGGGTCTGTAATCCGAAAGGCGTTCATCGTCAATTCTTTCGCTTCATCCGCGTGCTGCAAATATCGAATCAACGGCTCCGCAAGAAAAAAGCTCACGATTACCGCTAACAAGAAGAAAACGACTACAAACATGAGTCGTTTTTGCAATTCTCCTATATGTTCATAGACTGTCATGTCTCTTTGACTTTGACTCATGGCGTTCATCCTACCCTACTTAGCTTTTTTACTATTATCGTCCTCATCATCTGCTAAGCCCTTTGTTGCATTTTTAAATTCGCGTAATGTATTACCAGCTGCTTTCCCTAACTCAGGCAATTTCTTTGGTCCAAAGATCAGTAAAGCAACAACAGTTATCAGTACGATACTACCTGCACCTAACATAATGAGACACCTCCTCTTTTACCATTCTATCATAACGTATATACGAATCATTTTCTATTCGGATATGATTCCATCTTGTGACATTTCCGTGTCATCCTCTGAATAATGCTTTAAGAAGTATACCAGTGATTGAAGTTCAACTGCCAAATCAATATGATGGACGCGAATATGGTCCGGCACCGTTAATCTCGCAGGAGTGAAATTCAGGATCCCCTTAATATTAGAAGAAACCAATCGGTCTGTGATATTTTGAGCAGAAGATGCCGGAACCGTCAGAATGGCCACTTCAATATCATGCCCCTCAAGCTTCTCTTCTAAATCATCTAAATGAAAAACGGGTACATCGCTGATTTGTGTCCCAACCTTCTTTTCATCTACTTCAAAAGCCATTTCAATCTTAGTATTATTATTTTTTATGAAATTATAATGAAGAAACGCTGTACCGAGATTCCCTACACCTATCAGCACAACCTTCGTAATGGCATCTTGATCTAATGTCTTACGAAAAAAGGATAGAAGGTAATTGACATTATAGCCATAACCCTTTTTACCTAACGCGCCAAAATAAGAAAAATCTCTGCGTATCGTGGCAGAATCAACCTTCACCGCTTCACTCAATTCTTTTGATGAAACCCTCTGCTTTCCCGATGAGTACAGATTCTTGATAAAGCGATAATATAGCGGAAGGCGTTTAGCCGTTGCCTGTGGAATTTTCGTTGTATCCTGGTTCATATTGTATTCCCCCACATCTATTCAAAACCTCTGATACCGCTTCCAAAATAGAAAGCATACAGAATTTAAAACTCTACTACCCATCATACACTATATTTTATCCTAAGTGTACGAAGATTAATAGTCGATTTATTGCCGTTCCCCTCCCAAATACGGTACACTAGCACTATGAAATAGAGGTGAAAACGTCATGATTCTACTACAAGTGAATCAACTAACGAAAAACTTTGGTGCTGATAATATCCTATCAAATATTAAGCTTGAAATACAGACAAGAGATCGGGTGGCTCTCGTTGGACGCAACGGTGCAGGAAAGTCGACTCTTTTAAAAATAATTGCAGGACATCTCTCCTATGATTCCGGAGACATCACGAAACCAAAAGGGGTTTCCATTGGATACCTGGCTCAGAATACCGGCTTGGAGTCTGATCTATCCATTTGGTCGGAAATGCTGACCGTCTTCGAGGAATTGCAGAGACAGGAAAAGCAATTAAGAACATTGGAGCAGCAGATGGCCGACCCTTCGGTGTATGACCAAGAAGAGCTCTATCAACGCGTATTAAAAGAATACGATGAGCTTCAAGTCAGGTTCAAGGATTCCGGTGGTTACCAATATGAAGCGGATATCCGCTCTGTCCTTCACGGATTGAATTTCGCAGATTTCGATTACGATACAAAAATATCCACATTGAGCGGTGGCCAGAAAACCCGTCTCGCGCTTGGTAAACTTCTTTTAACCAGACCTGACATTCTCATTCTTGATGAGCCGACAAACCATCTTGATATTGAGACTTTATCGTGGCTTGAGACGTACCTTCAAAGCTATGAAGGAGCCGTCTTGATCGTTTCCCATGACCGATACTTCCTGGATAGCGTCGTCAATCAAGTGTATGAGATTTCCCGGAATCGAAGCAAGAAATACCTGGGTAACTACAGTAAATACCTTGAACAGAAAGCAGAAGACTACGAAAAGGATCTCAAGTTGTTCGAGCGCCAGCAACAGGAGGTCGCTAAACTCGAAGACTTCATTCAACGGAATATCGCCCGTGCTTCTACAACTAAGATGGCCCAAAGCCGCCGAAAAAAGCTGGAACGAATGGACAAAATGGATAGACCCCTGGGAGATGAGAAATCTGCCAACTTTGCTTTTCAAATTGATCGTCCAAGTGGAAATGATGTTCTTCACGTCCAAGACCTTACCATCGGATATGAAAAAGACGAACAGATTTCATCTCACATCGACTTCTCTGCTAAAAAGGGAGACAGTATCGCTCTTGTAGGTCCAAACGGAATCGGGAAATCGACTCTGTTGAAAACATTGGTCAATAAGCTGCACCCTCTAGAAGGAGCATTTAAATTCGGATCAAATGTTTCGATTAGTTATTATGATCAAGAACAAGCCGAACTATCTTCCAATAAGACCGTCTTAAATGAACTTTGGGACGAATACCCAATGAAAATGGAAAAAGAAATCCGCACTGTACTTGGAAACTTCTTATTCTCAGGGGAAGATGTCTTAAAGCCTGTTTCCACACTGAGTGGTGGAGAGAAAGCACGTCTGGCACTTTCCAAGCTCATGATGGAAAAAGGGAATGTCTTGATCCTGGATGAGCCGACGAACCATCTGGATTTAGATAGCAAAGAAGTGCTGGAGAATGCATTGATTGACTACCCTGGGACGATTCTCTTTGTATCACACGACCGTTATTTCATTAATCGAATTGCCACAAAGGTTGTAGAACTGTCCAAAAAGGGATCGACGGAATACCTTGGCGATTACGATTATTATGTAGAGAAGTTACAACAGCAGGAAGAACTGGCTGCACTCGAACGGATGGAACAAGGAGAACAAGAGTCATCACAGGTGACGACTCAAAAACAGTCCCACAAGATCGATAAAGAGGCGAAGAAGCTTGAGCGCCAACGCAAACGCAGAGTAGAAGAAATTGAAGGTCTCATGGAAACTCTTGAAGAAGACATCCAGGAAAAAGAGGATCTTCTCTGTGACCCTGACATCTTTCAAGATCATGAAAAGGTACAGGACATCAATGACTCCCTCACAAAAGCAAAAGAAGAGCTTGATTCTCTTTTGGAAGAATGGACAGAACTTGAGGAGATTCTTCAGGAAGAACAGTAATCCACAGGGTTGGGGATAATTATAGGACCCCAATCCTTTTTTTATTCCACATCATTATCCACAATCCAAATCCTGTTTATCCGTTATTAACAGAGGTTTTCCACATAATCCACAATTCAAACATAAGTTATCCACAATAACTTCCATAAATTAGGTCATTCATAATAGAGTTTTTTCACATAGTGTACACATTATTTATGTAGTTATTAACATTTTATCCACAGTCTGTTGATAAAACGTATGTTCGTTCCTTTTTCTTCTCATTCACTCACAAGATATCAACAATACCCACGAACAATCACTGGATTTAATAAACAAAAAGCTTAAACGAAGTCTCGTTTAAGCTTTCCCTTTTAGAAATTCTCGATATCAAGACCAGGATGAGCATTCATATTCATGCTTCCTCTTTTGCCTTGTTCAAATAAAACCGTTCCAGCAGCTGCTATCATAGCAGCATTATCAGTACAAAGAGATAACGGAGGGATGATCAACTCCGCTTCCACCCCTTCAAATGCTTCTTGAAGGGCAGCACGCAAGCCTTTATTGGCTGCAACTCCACCAGCCAGTAATACTTGTTCCACTCCATATTGCTTTACAGCTTTAACGGTTTTTGTCACTAACACATCAATCACACTGGCTTGAAAGCTCGCTGCCAAATCCTGTGGATGAATGGTTACTCCTTTTTGCTTTGCATTGTGTAACGTGTTAATAACTGCCGACTTCAATCCACTGAAGCTAAAATCATAGGAACCCTCTTCTAGCCATGCACGGGGCAAATCAATATTGGGTTCCCCTTCATGAGCCAACCGATCGATATGGGGTCCCCCAGGGTACGGAAGACTCAAGGTCCGGGCCACTTTATCATAGGCTTCCCCCGCTGCATCGTCCCGGGTCTCCCCGATTACTTGAAACGAACCGTGCTTTTTCATGAACACAAGCTCTGTATGGCCTCCGGAAACAACTAATGAAAGCAGAGGAAACCTCATCTCTTTCACTAATCGATTTGCATAAATATGTCCTGCAATGTGATGGACACCTACCAAAGGTTTGTTATGAGCAAAAGCGAGTGCCTTGGCAGCATTAACACCAATCAGAAGGGCTCCCACTAAACCGGGTCCTTCCGTCACGGCGACACAATCAATTTCGTCCATCGTCATATCAGCTTGTTCAAGCGCTTCCTCCAGCACAAACGTAACCTGCTCCACATGATGACGTGAAGCAATTTCAGGGACCACTCCACCGAACCGCTTATGACTTTCAATCTGAGACGAAACAATATTCGCCACAATCTCTCTTCCATTTTTCACAATCGCCACAGCTGTTTCATCACAGCTTGTCTCGATTCCCAATACAAACGTATCTTTTTTCATAAATTCACCCACATTACTAAAGCATCCTCTTGATTATCCGAATAATACCGCTTACGGATTCCTCCATCTTGAAACCCCAGCTTTCGATATAAATGTTGTGCCGGTGTATTGGATGCCCTGACTTCGAGGGTCATCACACGAGCTCCAAATTCAATCGCAATACCTATGATCTTGCGCATGAGGCCTTCTCCCAAGCCCCGCCCCCGATAATCCGGGAGCACAGCCACATTTGTGATATGGGCCTCATCCACTACAAGCCACACCCCACAGTACCCAACAAGCTTGTCTTCATCTTCGGCAACGAGATACGTAGACAGGTGGTTATGTTCGATCTCATTCAAGAAAGCGTCCCGGCTCCAAGGAATGCTAAAAGATTGGTCTTCAATTTCCATTACAGCCTCTAAATCATCAACCGTCATAAATCGTATATCCATATTCTAACGATCCTTTATCTTCTATTCAGATTTTTTTTGAGATTCCATCCATTTCACTTCTGCTTCAGCCATCCGTATATAATTAGGGAGCACTTCATGCGCAGACTTTTCTTCCAGACCACTACCAATAAAAGCAAGTTCAGAGGGACGTGGATTATGACTGACAAAAGGAGCGATTTTTGCTTGATCTCCCAGGACTTCCTTAATCATGCTCTCGTGAATGCTAACATCATTACCGACAAATAGGATATCTTTATTAAAATCCTTTAACTTCGTCACCCATTCTTCCAGCAGTATGTTGCAATCATCTTCAACACAAATTAATTGATCTCCCTGAAACTCGTAAAGTCCAGTGTATACCTGTCCCCTTCTTGCATCGAACAAAGGAACAATATATCCTGTAAAATATCGTCCAGATGAAGCCAGTGTCGCAAGACTTGATACTGGAATGAGCGGGATGCCAAGGGACCATGCAAGGGTCTTCGCTAAGGTGACCCCTATCCGGACACCTGTATAGGAACCCGGACCATTTGCAACGACAACCTTCGTTAAGTCCTTCGCCCCAATCCCGCAATCCTTTAACAATTGTTCGATAGCCGGCATGGCTCTTACTGAATGATTCTTCTTAATATAGGTAATGTACTCTCCAATTACCTTGTCTTCCTCGATAAGCGCAACGCCTAACGGATAATTGGAGGTATCAATCGATAATATCGTCATGACACAATCTCCTTACACAATTCACTATAACGATCACCATAGGGCTTCAACACGATTCTTCTCGTGGAATCGCCTTCCCGGTAAATCGATAGACTTAATAATTCTTCCGGAAGTTGATCTTGAATTAAGTGAGCCCACTCAACGACGGTCACACCTTCCCCTTCAAAGTATTCATCGAATCCCAAATCTTCAAAGGAATCATCCAACCTGTATACATCCATATGATAAAGAGGCAAACGACCCCTATATTCTTTAATGATGGTAAAGGTGGGACTGTTAACCGTCTTCGTGACACCAAGGCCCTTGGCAAGACCTTTGGTAAAAGTCGTTTTTCCCGCCCCAAGATCACCTTCTAATGTTAACACAGCTCCAGGATTCAAGTTCGCTGCCAATTTCTCTGCAAACTGGCCTGTTTCCTCTGGACTGGTCGTTATGATCTCAAACTGATTCATGTTAATCTCCTCAATCGTCATTTAGAGTATAAAAAACCCTTAGGATCGTTTGTTACCCTAAGGGAGAATGTATATATGTAGTTTACCCTTTTTCGGGTATGAGAGTAAAGGTTGTGGTCACAGACAATAAAAAAACGAAACAAAGTTTCGTTTGAATAAACAAAAATGGCGGTCCGGACGGGACTCGAACCCGCGACCTCCTGCGTGACAGGCAGGCATTCTAACCAACTGAACTACCGGACCAAAGTTTTTTCGCGATAGCGAAAATAACTATCCATGCGTGACTCTTTAAGGATTATCCTATTCTAAGTCAAAAATGGTATTGCGGGGACAGGATTTGAACCTGCGACCTTCGGGTTATGAGCCCGACGAGCTACCGAACTGCTCCACCCCGCGACGATATAAATGTTACTTAAGATGATTACTACTATCTATTCTACTATATGCAGCTTCACTAATAAAGTGATTATGCAAAAAATAAATTTCCGCCTGGCGACGTCCTACTCTCACAGGGGGAGATCCCCCAACTACCATCGGCGCTGAAGAGCTTAACTTCCGTGTTCGGCATGGGAACGGGTGTGACCTCTTCGCCATTGTCACCAGACTATTTCTTGTCTCTTTTTAAAGGACAAGTACTATTATATCGCGTAGATATAATTTTTCAAGGTTTTTTTATATTTTCGTATAAAATT
>NZ_JCAXEQ010000012.1:0-69084 GCF_059758515.1 Rossellomorea sp. GQ25
GTCGAAAAGCGGATTGTTCACAATTTGGAACAACAACCCCCGAAAGTTGAACAACAAATATCGATTCTGGCACGACATACCCCAAAAGTGGCACAAGTTCGTTGTGAAAAGGACTTAAGGCAGCCCAGTTCATTCCATAATTCTCATTTAGAAAAAGATTATAGCCTCTCATTATCACTTTCATGAACCAAAACAATAAAATCGCACTCTTTTAACTAAAAAACCACTCCTCTGTCCCTCTCCACTCCATACCTCATCACAAATAATAAAAAAGAAGATGGCATTAATGCCACCTCCACCAAACCATTTATTCTTTTTTAAACGTCCCTAACATCGCTCTCACAAGTCCACCCAAGAATTTTGGTAATTTAATTGTATAAAAGCGCATTTTTAGTCCCTCCCCACAATCTAAAGAACGTAATGTTTCGCTTGACAACAGTTTAGTCTATTCAAGCAGTCTCAGTTAAGTACGTCTTCTTTTCTACCTGGTTTTAGAAGCTTTAATCACTGCTTCTTATCACCATTAATATGCCATTTGAAAAGGAAAAAGTACCAGATGATTGTATAAGTTCATTACTAATACATAGTGTGGAACCTCTGAAAATATTCCGTTTTTTTAATGGATATTTAAAGCCTGAGAGGGTGATATCCTCAACAAAATCGGTGACGGGAACAAAAGAAATATAGTGTAAATCCTTGCTTTTCTCCACGGAATGTACTCCTGCTTTTGCAAGGTATAGTTGATTTTGGACATCGATGATTTCCACCTGAATGTCCTTTTCCAATAGGCTTGGCGTCATGAGTAATTGAAGATTTCCCATGAAGTGATCAAGGCGTCCTCCAGTCGCACCAAAAATGTTAATATTGTCTGGATTTTGATCAATGGCCCAGTTAAGGGCAAGTTCAAGATCCGTTTCATCCTTTTCAGGCTTGTAGCGATTGACTTCCTGGACTTTTTCTTGAATCAGATCCCATTCTTTATCGGTAACTGAATCAAAATCCCCAAACGCTACCCATGGTTCTATGGACTGTTCCAATAGTGTATAAACTCCACGATCCACCCCTATCCACTTCACTTCTTCCCCTTGGTACACCTTCAATTCAGGAATATATCTTCCTGGACCACCAGCGACTATATTGATTACCATTATCTCCACTCCTATTCTACAAAAATGGACTGACCCAAAAGGATCAGCCCCTATCGTCTCTTATACAAAAGATCTCTTTAATTCTTCGATTGCCGCCCCTCGATCGCTGCGGTTGTAGATGGCAGACCCTGCTACAAACACATCAGCTCCTGCCTCAGCACAAATGGCTGCCGTTTCAGGGTTAATGCCTCCATCAACTTCTATTTCGAGTGCAGGGTTTACTTTATTTGCCCATTCACGAATTTGTTTGATCTTCGGAACGACAGATGGAATAAACGATTGTCCACCAAATCCAGGGTTCACAGTCATTAGTAGAACCATATCGACATCTTGCAAAATTGGCATGATGGACTCAGCAGGAGTACCAGGATTTAGGACGACTCCCGCTTTTACACCTTTGCTTTTGATCATCTGAATCGTTCTATGCAAATGGGGATCTGCTTCTACATGGACTGTAATATAGTCAGCTCCCGCATCTGCAAAAGCTTCGATATATTGATTCGGATTTTCAATCATAAGATGTACGTCCAGTGGTAACGTTGTTAACGGGCGAATCGCTTTCACGATCATTGGCCCCAGCGTAATATTCGGGACGAAGTGACCATCCATCACATCCACATGGATATAGTCGGCTCCCCCTTTTTCCACATCTCTAATTTCGTTCCCTAACTCTGCAAAATTTGCAGACAGAATGGAAGGTGCGATTTTCATATTTAGTACCTCGGCTTTCTTTCTTTTATTTCTTTATGGAATGTTAAATAGTGACCATATCGGTAAGTAGGGATCTCTCCTGCTTCTACTGCAGCTTTCACAGCACATTTCGGTTCATTGATATGTAAGCATCCCCTAAATTTACAGTCGTCTGATACTTCAACCATTTCAGGGAAGCATTGTGGCAGCTCTTCTATTTCAAGGTCTGAAAACTCCAATGAACTAAAACCTGGGGTATCCGCTACTAATCCATCCTCAATATCAATCAGTTCCACGTGACGAGTCGTGTGTTTTCCCCGGCCTAAGTGAGATGAGATCATAGCCGTCTTTAATTCAAGTTCAGGTTTCAAGGCGTTAAGCAAGGACGATTTCCCTACTCCGGACTGACCGGCAAAGACAGAAATTTTATCTCTTAAATAAGGGGTTAATTCCTCTACACCATGCTCGGTTTTCGAAGACGTCATCAGGACTTCATAACCGAATGAGCGGTAATCTTTCACATATCGTTCAATCTTGTTTGTTTGATCAGATGTAAGTAAGTCCATCTTGGTAACACAAATAAGGGGCTCTATTTCTTTACTCTCTACCAACACAAGAAAACGGTCAAGTAAAGCCGGGCTAAAATCCGGTTCGCTTGCAGAAAAGACCAGTATCGCTTGATCGACATTTGCAATGGGGGGACGTACTAATTCATTCTTACGGTCAAAGACCTTCAGGATGTATCCATCCGTTTTGTTCTCCGCTTGAAATTCAACATAATCACCCACCAGGGGTGTTATTTTATTTTTACGGAAATTACCTCTGCCCCGACATTGTGTAACGCTTCCTTCTGAAAGCACATAGTAAAATCCACTTAATGCTTTAACGATTTTTCCTTCTGGCATTCGAAACCTCCTATTCATAACGTTGATAAAAATAAATGAGTCATCTATATTATGTATCATGCTTCTCTATCATTATAAATGAAAACAAGAGGACTGTCCCGTCAGGTTCATTAAAAACCCGGGTACAGCCCTTTGGCAATTGTCATTTATTCTTCTTTAGGATACTCGACAGTACCCGTTTTATACTCTTGGCCGTCTCTCAATATTTTATATTCCCCTACTGTACCTTCTTCCAAAGTAAAGGTAAGTGTGAACTCCGTATCCTTCGTAATCCCATCGATCTGATCCGGTTCACTATCCTCAAACTTACTATCCTTATCCTCAATGAGAATTTCCACTGGTTGAGGGGTGCCATCATTTTTTGTATAAGGAACGGTTACCTTTAACGTTTCTTCCTTCGTCGGGACTTCTTTCGGTTGTTCAGGACCTTTAGACATTACAACGTAAATCGTATCACCTACAAAAGTCGGAGTGCCAGGATTTGTTTCCTGAGATATGACTTTCCCTTCAGGAACTTCATCAGAATATTCTTCTCTTATTACCTCTATGGTTATGCCTCTTAAATCGGCATACTCATCAAGTAATTTCTGATCGAATCCCGTTAAATCCCTTAAATCAAAAGAAGCAGGTCCTAGACTGACCGTAAACGTTATGGTCGTTTCCTCTGCTACGACTTCTTCTCCTTCGGATGGATCCTGCTCAAGAATGGTCCCTGCAGAGGCTTCATCATTCTTTTCTTCTTTCTGTACGGTAAATCCCTTTTCTTCGAGTTCAGAAAGGACATCTTCATAATTCTGACCAGTATAATCCTCAACTTCCACCTTTTCTTTACCTGTACTAACATAAAGGTCTATTGAAGAACCTTCATTCGCCATCCGACCTGCTTTAGGACTTGTCTTGATTACTTCCCCTTCAGGAACATCGTCACTCGATTGCTCTTTTGTTTCTCCAACAACAAGTCCCTCTGAAACAATGATGGAGGCGGCTTCAGTAGAACTTTTCCCTTCCACGTCAGGGACTTGGATTTCCTTTGGCCCCAGCAGCTCAGGAACGAAAGTAACAGCAGCAACCGCTAAAAGAATGAGCAGAAAGAACAAACTAATAATAAATATCGGCCACTTCTTTTTACCCTTCTTCTTAGGATCCTTATTTTTCTTCTTGTCTTTCTTCTTGCCCTCTTGAACAGGAGGGGTAGGTTTCGTTTGCAGTTTGTCTGTATCTGCTTGATGGTGAATAATCGTATCATCAAGATTCGAATACGCTTTCTGATCTGTAATGACCGGGATGGCCTTTGTGGCCTCATCATCCTGGGGAACGGCAAATTTCGGTTCATTCATCCGATCAGGATCCAGGGCTGAGGTCAAGGCCTCATCCATATCCTCAAGGCTATCATACCGTCTGAATGGGTCTTTAGCCGTTGCCTTTAATACGATATTCTCAACACTTTGAGGAATATCAGGATTCCATCTTCTTAGAGAAGGAGTTTCAGATTGCAAATGCTTTAAAGCAATCGAAACCGCTGATTCCCCAGAGAAAGGCAGTCTGCCCGTTAACAATTCAAACATGACGATCCCCAGTGAATAGATATCTGATTTCTTCGTAGCCATACCGCCCCTCGCCTGTTCAGGAGAAAGGTAGTGGACCGATCCCAGGACTGAATTGGTCTGGGTGATCGAAGTGGCACTAAGAGCCATCGCGATCCCGAAATCCGTTATCTTCACATTTCCTTCTTCATCCAGAAGGATATTATGGGGTTTAATATCACGGTGTACAATATGATTCTGATGAGCATGTGACATAGCTAAGGTTAATTGCTTCATAATATCGATCGCTTTGTCTACATGAACAGGTGAATGCTGCTGTATGTATTGCTTTAATGTCATACCATGGACATATTCCATGACAATATAGTATAGATCGTCTTCTTCTCCAACATCGTATATACTCACAATGTTCGGATGAGCCAAGCTTGTAGCAGATTGAGCTTCCCGTTGGAATCGTTTAATGAATTCCTCTTCATTGGCAAAATCAATCCGGAGCATTTTAATTGCCACTTCACGATCCAAAATCACATCGTGAGCTAAATAAACGTTGGCCATTCCTCCGCCGCCGATTAGTTTAATGATTCTGTAACGCCCACTGATGCGCTTACCTTCCATCATGTTATCACCCGCTTTCCGTTTCAGCGGCAAACTCAACAATTACTACGGAAATATTATCTTCACCGCCATATTCATTGGCTAAATGAACAAGCGACTGTCCTTTATTCTCCAGGGAGTGGTCCTGAACCAATATCTCTTTCATTTCTTTTTGGGAGACTTTATTAGAAAGACCGTCTGAACACAATAAAATAACGTCTTCTTCTTCAAACATTATCGTTTTAATATCCATCGTAATTGAAGCTTCCGTACCTATCGCTCTAAGTATCACGTTTTTTCTTGGATGATGCTCTGCATCTTCTTTCGAAATTTCACCGCTTCTGACTAATTCATTCACAAGTGTATGGTCTTCTGTTAACTGATGAAAACCATTTTCATTCAGAATATATCCTCTGCTGTCCCCAATATTGACAATGGTTGCAAACAAGGAGGTGCAAATGGCTCCAACGAGAGTTGTTCCCATTCCTTCACATTCCGAATTAGATTGAGAATAAGTATATACTTCTTTGTTTACTTCGTTAATAGTTGATTTTAACCAATTTTCGGCTTCATCAGCGGTGTGAAATTTCTCTGTTTTCTCCCATAAGTCCTTTAAGATGGAAATGGTAAGCTCGCTGGCAACGTCTCCAGCTCTGTGGCCACCCATTCCATCTGCTACAACAGCTAAATGATCGCCATGATGATTCACAAATACGCCGGCACAATCTTCATTTAGTTGACGCACTTTCCCTTTGTCCGTAAAATAAACAGTTTTCACTTAGGTCACCTCGTCTCTTCTTCTGCACCTGTTTCAAGTAGCTCCTTATACTCATAGTTGGGTGCATCTTTAGTTCAAAAAAATGAATTCACTTTGATTATCTTCGTTAAATACGTTCAGCTTCCGATTCATTCTGAATGAGACCTGTATGGAGTTGAGAATGAAAAGAGCGAATATACTCAGCTTTTATCACTTTTGATGAAATAAATATATGAATACAAAGTATTAGATAATTAAAGATTCATTAAGGGCTGTTGTACTTTTACGACTTTTCCGGTGAATTTTCCTGCTTTACTTTCGACATTTGATCAATTTCGACTCACTTTTTTCTAAAGCAAGAAATAAAGAATCCATCCCCGCCAAAATCCTGAGGAAACACTTGTAATTGATTTTCTTTAATAAACGGTGTGATGGAATCCGGAAGACCATCTAATGGTTGAGGCTCAAATTCTGGATGATCACTTAAAAAAGCCGACACAGTACCTTCATTCTCATTTTGGTCCACAGTACATGTGCTATAGACTAATAGTCCATCTTTTTTTAACAATGGGGCAATAGCTGACAAGATGTCCAGCTGAATCTTTTGTAGTGATAGAAGATCCGATTCTTTTTTAGCATATTTTATATCCGGTTTTCTTCTTAATACACCTAATCCCGAACATGGGGCATCCACTAGAATGCGATCGAAGCTTTCTTTTTCAAACTTCTCTCCTGCTTTTCGACTATCCAGGGTTGCAGTCTTTACGTTGTTTAATCCAAGACGAGTGGCATTTTCGTCGATTAATTTGACCTTATGCTTGTGCAAGTCCAATGCATGGACTTCTCCGTTTCCTGATAGTTTTTCAGCTATGTGAGTCGTTTTCCCCCCTGGTGCTGCGCATGCATCTAACACTTTCATCCCGTGTTCAAGCTTTAAAGCATAGGAGACAAGCATTGAACTTTCATCCTGGATGGTGAATTGTCCGTTACGATATTCATCTGTTTTTGCCAGATTCCCTCGAAGTGACTGGATCGCTTCAGGAACAATCGGGCTTTCTTTCACTTCATTTCCATTGTCCTTCAAGAGTTGGATAAGCTCTTCTCGGGTGATTTTTGTTGTATTCACCCTTGCCGTTTGTTTAGGTGCGATTAAATTGGTTTCACACATTTCTTTTGTTTTCTCCAGGCCAAATTGCTCTTCCCATCTCTTCACAAGCCAATAAGGATGACTCGTTTCGATGGCCACCCGCTCGATTGGATCTTTAATAGTATCGAGGGAAGGAAGTCCTTTCCTTTGAACAGAACGCAAGACCCCATTCACCAATCCTGAAATGCCTTTATGCCCTCTCTTCTTAGCAATTTCTACAGCTTCATAGAAAACAGCACGGTCAGGAATTCGATCTAAGTACACAAGCTGATAGAGGGATAAACGCAAAAGTTGCCGAACCCACTCATCCAGCTTCCCTTTAATAAATGGAGCTAAATAGAAATCCAACGTCATTTTTCGTTGAATGGTTCCATACGTCAGCTCCGTTAATAATCCAATATCCTTACTTGGCAGCTGATTTTTTTCAATCACATGATTGAGTAATAAATTACTATACGATTGATTTTTATCTACCGCTTCAATGACATCAAGAGCTGCTTCACGAACGGTTTTCTTTTGTTTACTCATTATTTTCTCCTAACATCATTCCTGCTTTTAGATGAGAACCTGCTCCACGCAAATAATCCTTTGCACTCATTCTCTTTTTCCCTGAAGGCTGTAAATCGGTTATTTTAATTCCCACTGAATTGCCTGTAGAAACCACGAATCCATCCTCTTCAATCTTCATGATTTCTCCAGGTGAAGCAGAAGTTCCGCTGACTTTTTCTCCCCACCAAACTTTGATCACAGAATTTTCTAATGTGGTGTAAGCAACCGGCCATGGGTGGAGTCCTCTAATATGGTTGTAGATTTCTTCTCCACCTTTCGCCCAGTCTATTTTTTCTTGGTCGCGTTTGATGTTTCGTGCAAACGTCGCTTTTGAATCATCCTGCTTGTCCGGGGCTATGTCCCCTGCTAATAATTTGGGCACCGTTTCAATCAGTAGCGCTGCACCTGCAACGCTTAATTTATCGTGAAGGGTCCCGACATGGTCCCGCTCTTCGATATCCACTTCCACTTGACTAATAATGTCCCCTGCATCAAGCTTTTCGACCATATACATGATGGTGATGCCCGTTTTCTCCTTCCCTTGGAGAATGGAATAATGAATGGGTGCTCCCCCTCTAAGTTCAGGAAGTAAAGAGGCGTGAACATTGATGCATCCATACTGAGGGGCTTCCAGTAACGCGTTGGGAAGAATTTGTCCAAAAGCGGCGGTTACGATAAGGTCAGGTTCTAATGCAAGCACTTTGTTTAACTCATCTTCATCCTTTATTTTCTCTGGTTGATAGACTGGAATTCCGTTCTTTTCAGCTGCTACTTTTACAGGTGGAGGCGTGAGGACCCTTTTTCTCCCCACTGGGCGATCGGGCTGTGTCACGACCGCAATTACATCATAGTTTTCGTCTAATAGAGATTGAAGAACAGGAACGGAGAAGTCAGGCGTCCCCATAAAAATTACTTTCGTCATTAAGCTTCATACCCTTCTAATTCTTCTTCTGTCACATATTTTTCTACCTTTGAGGTAAATAGAACACCGTGAAGATGATCAATTTCGTGTTGAATCGCTCTGGCTAAAAAGTCCTGGGCTTGAAATTCAATCATTCTTCCTTTTCGGTCAAACGTTCTGACCTTGATGGAATATGGACGAGTCACTTCCCCATATAACCCCGGGAAGCTCAGGCACCCTTCAAGGTCGGTTTGAGTTCCGTCTGCCTCAATGATTACCGGATTGATAAGCTCGATCGTACCAGTATCATCACCGACATTCACCACTGCTACCTGAAGGTCGATTCCTACTTGAGGAGCTGCAAGGCCAACACCATCCGCTTCAAGCATTGTGTCATACATATTTGCCAATAATTTCTTTAATTTCTTATCAAATGCCGTTACCTTCTCACATTCTTTCTCTAAGATTGGATCAGGGTGCATTACAATTGGAAGTATTGCCATAAGTCTCCTCCATTTTTCCGTAAAAATATAGTTACATCATCATATAAGGGTTCACATCTATGGAGATTGTTAACCCTTGAGACGCATATTGCTGCTGATACTGATCTAATACGGTTTTTAACGTAGTACCAAGATTTGGTTCCCGCTTGTATTTTATCAAACATTGATACCGATATCTATTCTTTATCCTGGGGATTGGCGAGGCCACGGGTCCAAGAATGATCGTAGTTTCGGAAAGCTTTGAACGGATATATTTCGTCATCTTCTCTGCAATATCCACAACTTTCATTAAATCTTCATGACTTAATGTGAGCAGAGTGATGTAGTAAAAGGGAGGATAGGAGCCCATTTTCCTCATCATCATTTCCTGTTGATAAAAACGGTTGTAATCATGATTAGACGCTAACTCGATTGAATAGTGCTCCGGTGTATACGTTTGAATCACTACTTCTCCCGGTAGCGTGTGTCTGCCTGCACGTCCGCTTACTTGAGTAAGTAATTGAAACGTCTTCTCTGCTGCTCTGAAGTCAGGCAGATGGAGCATCGTATCCGCACTAAGGACCCCGACGAGGGTAATATTCGGAAAATCCAGACCCTTGGCAATCATTTGCGTGCCAAGAAGAACATCTGCTTTTCCCTCTCCAAAGGCTGTTAATAGCTTTTCGTGGGACCCTTTCCGGGAGGTCGTGTCCACATCCATGCGAATGATTCGAGCATCGGGGATAAGTTTCGTCAATTCTTCCTCTACCTTTTGAGTTCCTGTTCCAAAATAACGAATATGCTCACTCGTACACTCAGGGCAAGTAGTTGGAACTCCTTCTTCGTAGCCGCAGTAATGACATTTCATGCCGTTTGAAAAGCGATGGTAGGTTAAGGAGATGTCGCAGTTTGGACATTGAAGGACAAATCCGCAATCCCTGCACATGATGAATGATGAATGCCCTCTTCTATTAAGGAATAGAACGGTTTGCTCTCCCTTTTCCATTCGGTCCTGAAGCTTTTCGAATAGTTCAGTTGAGAACATGGAACGATTCCCCTTCCTCAGTTCCTCTCTCATATCCACAATATCTACGGAAGGAAGGGGGCCATCATTCATCCGTTTATCCAATGTGAGGAGCCCATATACACCTTTTGAAGCTCGTGCAAAGGATTCTAAAGAAGGTGTGGCGCTTCCTAAAATGACAGGGCATTGATGGTATTCCCCTCTATAAATGGCCACGTCCCTGGCATGATAACGTGGATTTTCTTCTTGCTTGTAACTTGTTTCATGCTCTTCATCAATTATGATGATCCCGATATTTTCAAAAGGAGCAAATACGGCTGAGCGGGCACCGACCACCACTTTTACTTCCTTCCGCTGAATCTTTCTCCATTCATCATACTTTTCACCAACTGACAAACCGCTGTGCAGGACAGCTACATCACTTCCGAACCGGCCCTTAAATCTGTGAACCATTTGGGGAGTAAGCGAGATTTCAGGAACTAATACAATCGCTTCCTTCCCTTCTTGTAAGACCCGTTGAATGGATTGAAGATAAATTTCCGTTTTACCACTCCCTGTTACTCCATAAAGAAGGAATGTGTGATGTTTGTCTTCATCTATGGTGTTCAGTATAGGACGAATCGCAAGGTCCTGTTGAGACGTTAAAGAAAGCGGCGAGGTCTTCTCAAACGTCCTGTTTTCAAAGGGATCACGATACATTTCGACGTTTTTCTCAATCAGAATCCCTTTATTGACTAACGATTTAACGGTAGATGAAGTAGTCTCCATCTCTTCAAGGAGGGTTGCGGCAAGTATCCCGTCCCCACCGGGAGCAGAATGACTTATGTATTCTATGATTTGTTTCTGCTTACTTGCTTGAGGAGGCAGACTGTTCTTAACTTCTTCTAAATCATCTTCAGGTACATTAAGATACAGTTTTCGAACCGTTTTCTTATTCCCCTTCGCTTTCACTCTGTAAATCACTTCAACCGTACCCTGTTTTACCTCTTTATGAACGAGAGGCAGCATTCCGTTTTCTTCGATCGCTTTCCAGGACACTTCTCTTCCATTCTTAAAGAAGCGCTGGAGTGAAAGATGAAGTTCACCCGGACTCTTATTTTTCTCGAGTTGAAAGAACTTTTCATATTTCGCTTTCATGGCTGCCGGAAGCATCGCTTGAAATGCTGAGATTTTAAAGCAGAGGGTCTTCTCTGTAAGCCAGTTCCCCAATGTTAGTAGTTCTTTATTCAGTACCGGTACAAGGTCCATCGGCTCTACAATCGATTTCAGTTTCGAGACTTCGCCTTTTTCCTTTAATTCAATGACAAATCCTTGGATTTTCCTTGGTCCAAAAGGAACGATGACTCTCATGCCGGGAACGATGCTGCCTCTCCATTCATCCGGAATACTATAATCGTAGGTGCGATCCGTCTGCATGGCAGGAACATCTACGATGACACTAGCTACGTCCATGTGAGGAACCCTTCTTTATCTGCTGAATCGCTTCTTTATATATTTCTTTCGCTACCTCTATCTTTGATAATAATGGCAGCTCTCGAATGGAACCATCGATTGTTACAATCGATACTTTGTTCGTGTCCGTTCCAAACCCTGAACCTGTTTCTTTCACATTATTTGCAACAATCATATTTGCCCGCTTTTTCTCGAGCTTTGCTTTCGCATACTCGTAAACGTTTGTTGTTTCGGCCGCAAATCCGATTAGATATTGATGTTCCTTTCGCTCACCAAGACTCATTAATATATCCTTTGTACGTTCAAATTCAATCACTAGATTACCATCTTTTTTCTTCAGCTTATCCTCGAAAATTTCTTTCGGACGATAATCAGCGACTGCAGCGCTCTTCACAACGATATCCGCTGTGGGAAACGCTTCATGAACAGCATTGTACATGTCTTCAGCACTTGTGACGGAAACAAATTCAATGCCACTTGGTATGGGTAATTGAGACGGTCCGGAAATCAAGACGACCTCTGCCCCAAGAGACACCGCCGCCTCTGCAAGAGCGTAGCCCATCTTCCCTGTTGAGCGATTGGAGAAGAAACGAACGGGATCGACCATTTCTCTTGTCGGTCCGGCAGTTATGACGACTTTTTTCCCCTGTAATATCTTCCTTTCGTTATCACGATTAGAGAAATAGCGATCAATCAATTCCACTACTTTCTCAGGTTCTTCTAATCTTCCTTTTCCAACGTATCCACAAGCTAAATACCCTTCACTTGGTTCGACAAATCGGTAGCCAAACTCAAAAAGGGTATCAATATTCCTCTTCACCGCCGGGTGATCATACATATGTACATTCATGGCTGGGGCAATCCATACTTTCGCTGTCGTCGCCAGAATGGTTGTTGAAATCATGTCATCTGCAATTCCGTTCGCAAGCTTACCAATGATGTTGGCAGTGGCTGGTGCAACCAGTACAAGATCTGCCCAGTCAGCTAAGTCGATATGTGCAATCTTTGACGAATCCTTTTCATCAAATGTATCCCAGTATACATCTTGACGGGATAATGCCTGAAAGGTAAGTGGAGCCACAAATTTTCGTGCTGATTCTGTCATGATGACCTTCACGTCGGCACCTCTTTGAACCAGCTTGCTTGTTAAAGCAGCCGCTTTATATACAGCAATTCCACCAGATACACATAATAGTATTTTTTTCCCCTTGATCATTCTACTTTCCCCCATTACACTTTATCCTTCCTTTATTATGAAGGATATTGATAGAAAAAGAAAATAGGGTTGTCCCGAAAGATCATGAAATCTTTCGAGTCAACCCCCCTAGAGTTTTTCATTAAGCATGATGATGCTTATTCATCAGCATAAACTGCTTTGGCATCTCTTTCTTTCATAGATAATTGACCGGCCTGAATTTCTTCAAGGGCTTTTCCTACAAATTTATGAGACTCATATTGGTTCAAACGGTAATCCCCTGTATCTTGCAGATTTCTTGCTCTCTTAGCAGCAATACTGACTAACGAATATTTAGAATCAATCTTCTTCATTAATGAATCAATGGATGGGTTTAACATTTATTCAACCTCCAGCATATTTAAGTATCGTTGTTGCACTCTTTCCCGTTTGCAGTGTTCTGCTTGAACAATGGATTTAATCTTACCTACCGCATGTTCAATTTGATCATTTTCAACAATGTAATCATACAGATTCATCATTTCAATTTCTTTTCTTGCAGTATTCATTCTACCCTGGATCAAATCATCCGTTTCGGTTCCTCTTGTTACGAGGCGATTCTGAAGTTCAGAAAGACTAGGGGGTGCCAGGAAGATAAATAAACCTTCAGGGAATTTATCCCTGACCTGCTGTGCACCCTGTACTTCAATCTCGAGAAAAACATCTCTTCCTGCATCAAGAGTTTCTCGAACGTAATCAACAGGAGTGCCATAATAGTTTCCAACGAACTCTGCATACTCCAGCAGTTTTCCTTGCTCTATAAGTACTTCAAACTCTTCTCTTGATTTAAAGAAATAATCTACACCATCCACTTCCCCTTCCCGGGGATTACGAGTGGTCATGGAGATGGAATATTCAAACTTTGTATCTTCTTGGGAAAAAATCGCTTTACGAACGGTTCCTTTTCCTACACCTGAAGGTCCGGAAAGAACGATCAGCAATCCTTTTTCTTTCATTTATTTACCCTGCCCTTCTTCTACTATATCCTCTTTATCAGTTAAACGATGAGCAACGGTTTCGGGTTGAACAGCTGAAAGAATAACGTGATCGCTATCCGTAATAATAACCGCCCTTGTTCTTCTTCCGTAGGTAGCATCAACGAGTGTTCCCCGGTCTCTTGCATCTTGAATCAGGCGTTTGATAGGTGCTGATTCGGGACTTACAATTGAGATGATCCGGTTAGCGGAAACAATATTTCCAAATCCTATATTGATGAGCTTAATCGACATAACGCTCCTCCTAATCAATAGTTTAGTTTCGCCGGAATGACAGGAAACTAAACTTCTTATTCTACATTTTGCACTTGTTCCCTTAGCTTCTCGAGTGTTGATTTCAGTTCCACCACAATCGTGGCAATGAAGGAATCGTTTGCTTTCGAACCAATCGTGTTCACTTCCCGGTTCATTTCCTGGATCATGAAATCCAGCTTCCTGCCTACAGGTCCTTCACCGGTCAATGAGGAATGAAAGTACTGAATATGACTTTCTAATCTTGTCAGTTCCTCGGTAATATCCGATTTATCAGCAAAAATGGCAACTTCAGTAAGCAAACGACTTTCATCAAAGGAAGTTTCATTGTATTCAAGAATCCTTTTTCTTAACCGTTCTCTATACTGATTGACCACTTCTGGAGCATGATCGGTAAGTTCACCAATTTGGGTCTCAAAATGATTGAGATGAGTAAGAAAATCTTTCTTGAGGAGCTCTCCTTCTTTTTCACGCATTTGCCTAAGGTCACTCGCCGCTTGTTCTACAGCTTTTAACACCAACTGCTCAAGCTCTTCATTTTCCTCTTCCATTTCTTCGATCATCACAAATTCTTCTCTGTTTAAGAGGTGGGATAATTGCAGTTCATCTTTTAGGGAGAAGGTTTCTTTCACTTTATTTACTAACTGATAATAATCTTGAATGAGCTTCCAGTCAATATGTAGATTTTTATGTACTAAGCCATCGCCGGTAATGGTGATGAAAATATCCACTTTCCCTCTCTTAACGGACTGGGATACTTGTTTTTTAATTTTATCCTCAAGTTTCATTAATTGTCGGGGCATCCTTATGAAACATTCACTAAACCTGTGATTAACGGATTTCATTTCAACCGTTATAGTATGTTGTTCAGAGTCTACTTTGCTTCTTCCAAAGCCTGTCATACTGACAACCATTACGATCACATCCAATCTTTTGACGATATTCGTATGTAGATCAACTGATTTCATGCTTGCACTCGCACTATATAAAAAAGGTAATAGAGGTTATTCTCTATTACCTTTTGGATTATACCACATTTCACTGTTTTTTTCTTGCAAAAAATGACCCTGCCAGTAAAAACGTTGGAACCGAGCTTAAACCAATGATCAAGAACCAGTCCTTTAACACGATCGGTACTGTGTGGAAGATCGGCTGCAAGGATGGGATGTAAATGACGAGAAGCATCAACACGAGTGAAGATAACACAGCCCACACTAGATACATATTTCCGAAGGGATTTCTTGAAAATACAGAAACTTCACTTCGACAGTCAAACACATGAATGAGCTGTGCCATAACCAATGTAGCAAAGGCAACGGTTTGGGCATACGCCAAGTGATCGGGGTGAGTCTTATACGACAACATGAAGGCAAGTAGAGTGACACCTCCTATTAAGAAGCCCCTTGAAACTACCTTCCAGCCTAACCCTCTGGCAAACACGCCTTCTTTTGGATGCCTTGGTTTTCTCTTCATGACATCATCTTCTGGCTTATCGAGACCAAGTGCCATGGCAGGAAGTCCATCTGTCACAAGGTTCACCCAAAGAATTTGAATCGGCACCAATGGAAGTGGAAGGGCCAGGATCATGGCAAATAGCATGACGAGAATTTCCCCTACATTCGATGCCAGCAGGTAACGAATAAACTTTCTGATATTTTCATAGATGTTTCTGCCTTCCTGAATCGCTGATTTAATTGTTGCAAAGTTATCATCCAAGAGGACAAGTGAGGAAGATTCCTTGGCTACATCTGTCCCGGTAATTCCCATGGCTACTCCAATATCCGAAGATTTTATTGCCGGAGCGTCATTTACTCCATCCCCGGTCATCGCCACGACATGCCCCCTGTTTTGCAGGGCTTTGACGATTTTCAATTTATGCTCGGGAGATACACGTGCAAAAACCGATACTTCATCCACTATTTCTTCGAGTTCATGTACTTCCATTTGGTTTAATGCTTTTCCATCCATGACGCGGTCTTTATTTTTCAAGATTCCGAGCTGTTTGGCAATCGCTTTAGCCGTTAAAATATGATCACCTGTAATCATCACCGTCTTAATGCCGGCTGCCCGACACTCTTTCACTGCCTGCTTCACTTCAGGTCTGGGAGGATCGATCATACCTTGTAAGCCAATGAAGGTCACCCCTTCTTCAATGTCATTTTCCTTAATCCCTTCGATGGATCTTTCATTGAGGGGTTTATAAGCAATCGCAATGTTTCGAAGCGCATTGGACGACATTTCACTGATTGCCTCTTCTACTTTTTGGGCTATTTCAGCTGATTTATATTGAAGTCTTCCTTCCCACAAGATGGATTCGCTTTTGCCGACTAAAACGTCGGGAGCACCTTTCGTTACAGAGAAGTGTTTCCCGTTTTGGTCGACAACGATGATACTCATCATTTTTCTTGTAGAATCAAAGGGGAATTCTTTTACAATCGTAAATTTCTTCTGCAAAGATTCCCGGCTCAATCCAGCTTTCAACCCCGCCACAAGAAGAGCCCCTTCTGTAGGATCCCCATCAACTACAAAGTTTTCTTCACGTGTTACGAGTTCCGCATGATTGCACAGCAGACCAAAGGTTAATAATTGTTGAAGAGCATTTTCACTGTGAGGTGTTACCCTTTGATCTCCGCTGTAAAATTGGCCATCCGGTTCATATCCTGTCCCCGTTACCGTCCACGTTCTGCCTCCACTCCAGAGATGTGTTACCGTCATTTTGTTTTGAGTCAGAGTTCCTGTTTTATCTGAGCAAATAACCGATGCACAGCCTAATGTTTCAACAGCCGGCAGCTTTCGGACGATCGCTTTCTTCTTGATCATTCGCTGAACGCCGAGGGAAAGGGCAACGGTTACAATGGCAGGTAGACCTTCTGGAATGGCCGCAACTGCCAAAGAAACCCCAGCTAAGAACATAGTGTACATATCGTGACCCTGAATCACACCGATTCCTACGACCAATGCCGTTAACACGAGGGCAACGGAAATCAGTATTTTTCCTAATTCTTCAAGTTTTCTTTGAAGTGGGGTTATCATCGTTTCAGCTTTTTGAATCATATCAGCGATTTGTCCCATGGCTGTCTTCATTCCGATAGATGTCACAACACCAATACCATTACCCCTAGTTACCATCGTCCCCATAAAAGCCATATTCTCTAAGTCTCCGAGACTCATGTTTTCACCATTGACGGGGTTCGTCGATTTTGTGACAGGTACAGATTCCCCTGTTAAAGCAGATTCTTCAATTTCCAGATTGTTCGTTTCAATGAGCCGCACATCTGCCCCGATCCGATCCCCGCTTCCAAAGCGGATGATATCACCGATAATGACCTCTTTAGAAACAACTTTCACCCACTTACCATCTCTCAACACCGAAACCTGAGGTGCCGAAAGTTCCTTTAAAGCCTGCAGGGACCTTTCTGCTTTACGCTCTTGAAAAAAACCTAGAAAACCGTTTATTAACACAATGGCTATGATGGCAATCGCATCGATGTATTCTCCCAGTAATCCTGAAATGAGTGTGGCTGCCAATAACACAAGAACCATAAAGTCCTTAAATTGACTGAAAAATAATAACAAAGCTGACTGCTTCTCAGCTTCCTCCAATTGATTGTACCCAAACTGTTTCCGTCTCTTTGCTACGTCATCTGTTGAAAGACCCTCTAGATAATTGGTATTTAATGACTGCTCTATGTCCTCTTGTCTCATCTCATGAAATTTCATGCAACCATGTCACTCTCCTCCTACGATACGAAAAGTTGTCCTTCTCATAGCATTCTTATTCAGACTCGTCCTAAAAAATGATATGATTTACGTATGTTTTGCATTTCACCTGTGAGAGGGGTAAAATCGGTTACATTTGATACACAGAGACCAAGATCAAGCTTGGCAGATATAAAATACACCTAAATCGTTTAAAGCAAAGGATGTTATATATGTCATTTGATGGATTATTTACTAGAAGCATGACCAAAGAATTGAACGAGAACTTATTGCACGGACGCATCAACAAAATACATCAACCTTATAAAAATGAAATCATCATGATCATCCGGGCGAATGGAAAAAATCACAAAGTTCTATTATCCGCCCATCCCAGTTATTCAAGGGTACAAATAACAAAAGAAAACTATGAAAATCCTTCTGTCCCTCCCATGTTCTGTATGCTCCTACGAAAGCATCTGGAAGGGTATATTGTAGAGGGGATCAAACAGGTTGAACTGGACCGGATGATAATAATTGAAGTGAAAGGCAGAAATGAAATCGGCGATATTTCCTACAAACAGTTAATCATCGAAGTAATGGGCCGGCATAGTAACATCATTCTAGTTGATAAAGAACGAAATATGATTCTGGATAGTATCAAGCATATATCACCAAGCATGAATACACACCGTACTGTTTTGCCTGGTCATACGTATGTTTTACCACCACAACAAGATAAAAAAAATCCACTTAATGCTACCAGTGAAGATGTTCTGAGAGCACTGGACTTTAACTCCGGCAAACTGGATAAGCAGATTGTCCAAGCTTTTGCAGGCATTTCTCCTCTTTATGCAAAAGAAGTTGTTCACCGTGCAGGAATCGGTAACCAGTCTACGATTTCCGAATCATTCTTAGAATTGATTCAGTATGCAAAATCGAATGACTCTACACCAACCCTCATTAGTGGGGAGAAAGAAACGTTTTACTGGATGGATCTTGAACATCTGCAAGGAGAGAAACAAACCTTTCCTTCGTTAAGTGAATTATTGGACCGATTCTTCTATCAGAAGGCTGCACGAGACCGGGTGAAGCAACAAGGAAACGACTTGGAACGATTCATCCGAAACGAACGGGATAAAAATGTAAATAAAATTGAAAAATTAAAGAAAACGTTGGAGGATGCCCAGCAGGCAGATCGATATCAATTGCTCGGTGAACTCCTTACTTCGAATTTATATGCGGTTGAACGAGGAATGACTGAGGTTAGCGTAGTGAATTATTATGATGAAAACGGGGAAAGTATCATGATCCCCCTCAACCCGCAAAAGTCTCCATCAGAAAATGCCCAAAACTATTTTTCACGCTATCAAAAAGCAAAGAATGCAATAAAAATCGTTCATGAGCAAATTGAAAAAGCCGACGAAGAGATTGTCTACTTAGAACAATTACTTCAACAATTAGAATCGGCATCAACAAAAGACGTTGAAGAAATCAGAGAAGAACTGGAAGAAGAAGGCTACCTGAGGGTCCGTAAACAAACGAAAAAGAAAAAGGCCAACGTGAAACCTGTTCTGGAAACATACACTTCAAGCGACGGCACACAAATCTTGGTCGGAAAAAACAATAAACAAAATGATTATTTAACCAACAGAGTCGCAGGGAAAGAAGAGGTATGGCTTCATACGAAAGATATTCCAGGCTCTCACGTTGTAATCAAGAGTCCGAATCCTTCCGAGGAGACGATTAAGGAAGCAGCTAAAATTGCTGCCTACTTTAGTAAAGCACGGGAATCAAGCTCGGTGCCTGTTGATTTCACTGAAGTCAAACAGGTAAAGAAACCAAAAGGAGCCAAGCCGGGGTTTGTCATTTATGAAGGACAGCAAACGGTATATGTGACACCTGATTTGGATTTGGTTCGATCGTTGAAGGATTGATTTTATCAATGAGGCACTTCACTCAGTCTGTAATAGGATTGGGTGGGAGTGCTTTTTGTTTTGTGCGGTGTAGGTTAACATTCGGATTTCGGCAGGCACCATTACGAAAATATGGCAAATAAACGCACCGTCCACCTTCCAACCACACTTCCTTCCATCCAATTAACCCACATAAAAACAAAAAAGCAACTCATCAACGAGTTGCTTTCCACCTTAACTGCCCCATTTCTCCGGATTTTCACTCCAAAGCTTCAACTGTTCCAGTTCTTCTTCACGAATGATCGAGTTTTGAAGCGCTACATCCAATAAGCTTGAGTAATCCGATAAAGCATACGCCTTAATGTCGTGTTCTTCCAGCATGCTTTTTCCTTTTTCTAACTCGTAGGTGAAAATGGCAGCCACCCCTAATACGTCGCAGCCTGCTTCTCTTAAGGCTTTTACAGCTGTGATACAGCTGCCGCCTGTCGAGATGAGGTCTTCAACCACGACCACTTTTTGACCAGGAGCAGCTTTCCCTTCAATCTGCTTTCCTTTTCCGTGAGCTTTCACTTTCGAGCGAACATAACACATCGGCAGGTTTAGTTTTTCACTTACCCATGCAGCATGCGGAATTCCGGCTGTTGCAGTTCCTGCAATGACTTCCACATCCGGGAACTGCGCTTTAATAATCTCAACAAGACCCGTTGAAATTTCATCCCGCACTGTAGGGTAAGATAAGGTCAGTCGATTATCACAATAGATTGGGGACTTTATTCCCGATGACCATGTAAATGGCTCCGACGGGTTTAAAAATACGGCTTCGATGTCTAATAGTTTTTTGGCGATTTCTTGTTTCATTCCAGGCCCTCCCATTCATGTACGATTCGTTCATATGCTTCAACCGGGTTACTTGCTCCTGTAATACTTCTTCCCACGACAATATAGGAAGACCCCGTTTCTTTTGCCATACGTGGTGTGGTGACTCTTTTTTGGTCTCCTTTTTGATCATCTGGTAACCTGATCCCAGGAGTGACCCGAATAAAATCTTCACCACAATGTTCTTTTATAAGAGAGGATTCGTGAGGAGAACATACCACTCCATCAAGACCCGCCCTTTTTGCCAGTGTGGCATAATGTAAAACAGACTCATTGATCGTTTTAGGTATTAGTTGCTCTTCCTGCATTTGTTCTTCCGTTGTTGATGTTAACTGAGTGACGGCAATCAATTTTGTGCGTGAATGATTAGCAGGTGTGCCGGCATGTAAACCCTCTAACGCCTTAGCCATCATCATACCGCCACCTGCAGCATGCACATTGATCAGGTCTAGGTCGAACCCGGCAAGTCCCTTCATGGCGCCGTAGACTGTATTGGGAATGTCATGTAGCTTCAAGTCCAGGAAAATACGATGATTTTTATTTAAAATCTTTTCGATGATAACCGGTCCATTTTGAAGGTATAGCTCCATACCGACTTTTACATTTAAACTCTCTGAAAATTGATCTAAGAAGATTGATGTCTTCTCCCACGATGGGAAATCAAGAGCTATAAACGGTTTTTGATTCATGCTTCCCCCAGCTCCTTCCGGTCAATTGGGATATATGGTCCACTCCCAGTTCATCAAGTATTGGTGGTAAATCATTTATGATACGCTGACACACGAAAGGATCAACGAAGTTCGCTGTGCCTACTGCGATAGCACTTGCGCCAGCGTAAAAGTATTCAATCACATCTTCTGCCGATTGAATTCCACCCATCCCGATAATCGGAAGATCCACCTGTTGACTTACTTCATAAATCATGCGGATCGCGACCGGTTTAATGGCTGGTCCAGATAATCCCCCGGTTTTATTTGCCAGAATCGGCTTTCCAGTCTTCCTATCCAGTCTCATCCCAAGGAGTGTATTGATCATCGTAAGACCGTCTGCTCCCCCTGCTTCAACAGCCTTAGCCATTTCGACAATATTGGAGACATTCGGTGATAACTTTACATAAAGAGGAATCTGTGAGACTTCTTTTACTCTCTCCGTCAATTCTTTTGCCACTTCGGGGATGGTGCCAAAAGCTATCCCACCTGTT
Source organism: Rossellomorea sp. GQ25 (assembly GCF_059758515.1). Classification (NCBI taxonomy): domain Bacteria; kingdom Bacillati; phylum Bacillota; class Bacilli; order Caryophanales; family Bacillaceae; genus Rossellomorea; species Rossellomorea sp. GQ25. The sequence goes on from NZ_JCAXEQ010000012.1 coordinate 21,367, forward strand.
TTTACATTGGGACAGGAAATATTCAATTCAAGGGCCTTAACATTTCCTGCTGTTGAGATGACTCTTGCCACCTCCACATAATCCTCCATCTGAGAACCCGCCACATTTGCAATGATCGGTACATCGTACTGGGAAAGCCATGGAAGTTCGTTTTTCATTACACCTGTGAGTCCGGGATTTTGTAACCCGATCGCGTTCAGCATACCGGCATTCGTCTCTGCAACCCGGGGGGTCGGATTTCCAAAGCGCGCTTCTTCCGTAGTCGCTTTGATCATAATCGCCCCGAGCTCGCTTAAATCATAGAATTGACTGTATTCGCGACCGAAGCCAAAGCAGCCTGAAGCCGGCATGACCGGGTTTTTTAATGATAATCCAGGTAATTCGATTTGTAATGATTTCATAGTTGCACCACCCCTACTGGAAATACAGGTCCGTCACTGCAAACCTTAACGTAGCTTGACCCTTGTGGATCATCCTGTTTGTGACAAACACATGCGAAGCAAGCACCAATTCCGCACCCCATGCGCTCTTCTAAAGAAATGAATCCGCGTCTGTCACTCAATAGGGATTGAAGTGCTTTCAACATCGGTGTCGGACCACAGGAATAAAACACATCAAAGGCCGGTGCTTTTTCTCGAATAACATCTGTTACAAACCCGGTAGTTCCGAGGGTTCCGTCCACTGTGGCGACAAAGGTATCACCCAATTCTCTGAACCTGTCTTCATAAAAGCTCACGGATTCAGTTTGAAATCCGAGGATGTGCTTCACAACCCAACCATTTTCCACCAGCATTTTAGAAAGACCGTAGAGGGGAGGAACTCCTATTCCTCCACCTACTAACAACGCGGTCTTACTGTCACTTTCCACTGAGAACCCATTTCCAAGGGGCCCTAAAACATCTATTATTTCACCATTTTTCGCTTGTGAAAGAAGTGTTGTCCCTATCCCTTCAGCTCGGTAGATCAATGTCATGGTGAGTTCTTCGCGATTATGGGAGGCGATGGAAATCGGCCTCCTCAATAAAGGGTCTATTCCCGTTCCCACTTTAATATGGACAAATTGTCCAGGAGCCTTGATCTTGCTCACCAATTCCCCTTGTAGAACTAATTCAAAGATGTTTTCAGCGATTCTTTCATGAGAAAGCACAACCATCTTTTCATTTAGGATCATTGAAAAACCGCCTCTCTCGTTTTCGGCTGTGATGGAAGCGCCTCTGCTGAGAATGTCATGGATTCAATCACTCTCAGGATGGCTTCTGCTGTGTCCAGGGAGGTAAGACATGGGATGCCGTTTTCTACTGATTCTCTACGGATTCTAAATCCGTCCCTGGCAGGTTGTTTTCCTTTTGTCAAGGTATTAATGACAAGCTGTGTTTCTCCACTTTGGATGATATCCAGCAGGGTTGGTCCGGTGGATCCGATCTTATCCACTTCACGTACGGCTATATTTGCTTTTGTCAGATGCTCGGCCGTACCTTTTGTTGCAAGGATTTGATACCCGATATCGATAAAGCGTTGCGCCAGTAGAACCGCTTCGCCTTTGTCTTTATCTGCTACGGTCATGAGTACAGATCCATATTCTTTCATTTGCATTCCTGCTGCAACCATTCCTTTGTAGAGGGCTTTTTCTAACGTGAGATCTTTCCCCATTACTTCTCCCGTCGATTTCATTTCTGGCCCTAGCGTGATGTCCACCCGTCTTAATTTGGCAAAGGAGAATACAGGAACCTTTACATAAACACCATGTTTTTCAGGAATTAATCCTGATTCGTATCCCTGATCCTTCAGGGGAATTCCAAGAATGGACTTGGTTGCAATATTCGCCATTGGTACATTCGTAATCTTGCTGATGAATGGTACTGTACGGCTGGAGCGCGGGTTCACTTCTAGAACAAATACTTCTCCTTTTGAGATGACATATTGGATATTCAGTAACCCAACAATGTTTAAGCCTTTGGCGAGTCTCGTTGTATAATCCACAATGGTTTGTTTCTGTTCTTGTGTGAGCTGCTGTGGAGGATAAACCGCGATGGAATCTCCCGAGTGAACTCCAGCCCGTTCGATATGCTCCATAATTCCAGGGATGACTACGTCTACTCCGTCTGAAATGGCATCCACTTCAATTTCTTTCCCAATCAGGTAGCGGTCGATTAAAACCGGATGTTGCGGGTTGACCTTTACTGCGTTCTTCATGTATTGAAGAAGCTCTTCTTCACGATAAACAATTTCCATTGCTCTTCCACCAAGGACGTAAGACGGTCTGACCAGCACCGGGTATCCGATGTTTTCTGCGATCTTAAGGGCTCCTTCTACAGATACCGCTGTCTTTCCTTCAGGTTGAGGTATGCCAAGTTCGTTCAGAGTGTGTTCGAATTTATCCCGGTTTTCTGCACGATCTAAATCTTCAAGGGATGTACCGAGAATCTTGACTCCTCTTTTCACCAGCTCATCTGCCAGATTGATCGCGGTTTGCCCACCAAACTGCACGACAACTCCCTTAGGCTTTTCAAGATCAATGATGTGCATCACATCTTCAACCGTAAGAGGTTCAAAGTATAATTTATCCGAGATACTGAAGTCAGTCGAAACCGTTTCTGGGTTGTTATTCACGATTATCGCTTCATAACCCGCTTCTTTAATGGCCCAGACAGAATGAACGGTCGCGTAATCAAATTCAACTCCTTGACCGATCCTGATCGGTCCCGACCCAAGTACGATGACACTCTCCCGCGGAGTGACCTTGGATTCATTCTCATCCTCATAGGTTCCATAGAAGTAAGGAGTTTCTGATTCAAACTCAGCTGCGCATGTATCTACCATTTTATAGACAGGTGTTAATTCATTTTCTTTTCTCCAGCTATACAATTCTGCTTCTGTGCTATTCCATAGAATCGCAAGGGTGATATCCGAAAAGCCCATTCGTTTTGCTTTTTGAGCCAGCTCAAGATTGAAGGGATGTAAGGTTAATTCCTTTTCGAACTCTACGATTCTATTCATTTTATACAGGAAGAAAAGATCGATTTTGCTCCAATCATGAATGGCTTCAATTGTCACTCCTCTTCGAAGTGCTTCCCCGATATAGAAGAGGCGTTCATCTCCTGCTTTGCGGATTCTCTTCTCGATCCACTCATCTGTAAATTGTTCAGCATCACTTAACTCCATATGATACGTATTGCTTTCGAGGGAACGAATCGCTTTAAGGAGTGACTCTTCGAATGTTCGGCCAATCGCCATGACTTCACCGGTTGCTTTCATTTGTGTACCCAGGTTACGTTTGGCAGCTTCAAATTTATCAAACGGCCATCTTGGGATTTTCGTCACCACATAGTCCAGTGCTGGTTCGAATGATGCATATGTTTTACCTGTTACCGGATTCATCATTTCATCCAGGGTCAGCCCTACCGCAATTTTTGCTGCAAGCTTCGCAATTGGGTATCCCGTTGCTTTTGAGGCAAGTGCAGAGGAACGGCTCACCCTTGGATTCACTTCGATGATGTAATACTGAAAGCTGTCCGGATCAAGGGCAAGCTGGACGTTACAACCTCCCTCAATCCCTAATGCCCGGATGATCCTTAAGCTTGTATTACGAAGCATTTGATACTCCCGGTCACTTAGGGTTTGACTTGGAGCTACGACGATCGAATCTCCCGTGTGGATTCCCACCGGGTCGATGTTCTCCATATTACACACCACGATGGCGTTATCGGCTGCATCTCTCATAACCTCGTATTCAATCTCTTTAAAGCCTGCGATACTTTTTTCCAGTAGACATTGAGTTACCGGGCTGTACTTTAGGCCTGAGGTTACAATCTCGATTAATTCTTCTTCATTGTGACAGATCCCTCCGCCTGTCCCACCCAGTGTGTAGGCAGGTCTTACGATTACCGGAAAACCGACGCTCTCTACGAAATGAAACGCTTCATCCACCGTTCGGATGATTTCGCTCTCTGGAACCGGCTCACCGAGTTCATTCATTAAATTTCTAAATAAGTCACGATCTTCTGCCTTCTCGATTGCCGAAAGCTTCGTTCCGAGAATCTCAACTCCACATTCTTCTAAAACTCCTGATTTAGCAAGTTCAACAGCCAGGTTTAACCCTGTTTGACCACCTAATGTAGGAAGAACCGCATCCGGACGTTCTTTACGGATGATTCTACTGACAAATTCCAGTGTCAGTGGTTCGATATACACTTTATCTGCCATTTCAGCGTCGGTCATAATCGTAGCAGGGTTTGAATTTACGAGGATGACACGGTAGCCTTCCTCTTTTAAGGCGATACACGCTTGAGTCCCCGCGTAATCGAATTCTGCTGCCTGTCCTATAATGATGGGTCCGCTCCCGATAACTAAGATGCTTTTGATGTCTGTACGTTTAGGCATGTTGAAGCTCCTTTCTTTTCTCTTCGTTCATAAGTTGTAAGAAATCATCGAATAAGTAATTTGAATCCTCGGGTCCAGGAGATGCTTCCGGGTGATATTGAACCGTGAAGGCCGGGAAGTCTAAATGCTTTAAGCCTTCTACTGTTCCATCATTGATGGCCATGTGAGTAACTTGAAGTCTTGTTCCTGCCAACGACTTTTCATCTACAGCATAACCGTGGTTCTGGGAAGTCAGTGCTACTTTTCCAGTTTTCAAGTCTTTTACTGGATGGTTGCCTCCTCTGTGTCCAAATTTCATTTTGAAGGAGTCTCCTCCACACGCGAGAGCAAATAATTGATGCCCTAAACAAATTCCGAAGAGTGGAATTTCTCCCAGGAGCTCTTTAATCGTTTCTATCGCTTCCGGTACATCTTTCGGATCCCCCGGTCCATTTGAGAGCATGATCCCGTCAGGCTGCAAGCGACGAATCTCTTCCGCTGATGTATGGTAAGGAACCACAATAACGTCACAATCACGCTTGTTTAATTCTCTCAGGATTCCGTGCTTCATCCCAAAGTCCATTAACACGACACGATATCCTCTTCCTGGACTGGCATATGCTGTTTTCGTCGAAACCTGCATGACTTGATCGGATCTTAGAGCAGTATCATGCAATTTCGCCAGCATTTCGTTTGGATCCAGCTCAGCTGAACAAATGATACCTTTCATTGCCCCATGCTGTCTGATGATCCTTGTTAACTTTCTTGTATCGATATCTGAAATTCCTGGAATTCCTTTTACTTTTAATAATTCATCCAAAGTTGATTCATTCCTCCAGTTAGAAGGAAAATCTGCAGCTTCTCTCACAATGAACGCTTTGATAGCTGGGGTGATGGACTCAAAATCGTCGCGATTGATTCCATAGTTCCCAACGAGGGGATAGGTTAAAGTGACAAGCTGCCCACAGTATGATGGATCTGATAGAATTTCCTGATATCCTGTCATACTTGTGTTGAAAACCACTTCTCCAATCGTTTCTTTGTTCGCTCCAAAGCCTTCTCCTACGAATACTGTTCCATCGTCTAAAATGAGTTGTCTTTTCATTGTTTGTTTCCTCCTTCATTCCATACAAGAGATCCCTGATAAAAAGTAGCTTTCGGCCAGCCTTTACACTCCCATCCTTTAAATGGAGTGTTTTTTCCTTTTGATAAAAATTCAGCTGGGTCAATCCCTTTTTGTTCATTTAAATCTATAAGCGTAAAGTCAGCTTCTCCTCCTACTTTTAGTAGTCCAAACGGAAGATTAAAGGCTATGCTTGGTTTAATCGTCATCCAATCAATTAGCTGCTTTAATGTGAAGGTTCCCTTTTCAACAAAGCGCGTGTAGAGTAACGGAAAGGCTGTTTCCAATCCAACAATTCCGAAAGGAGCGAGCTGCATCCCTTCTGACTTCTCTGCTTCTGTATGAGGTGCATGATCCGTCGCGATAAAGTCGATGGTGCCATCCAGCAATCCTTCTATTAACGCTTGCTGATCTTCTTTGCTTCTAAGAGGCGGGTTCATTTTGAAATTCGGATCAAGGCCTGGAATATCTTCTTCGCATAGGAGAAGATGGTGTGGTGTTACTTCAGCTGTCACATTGATCCCGGCCTTTTTAGCATCGCGGACCACTCTTACTGACTCTTTTGTTGAAATATGACATACGTGATAATGTACGCCTGCTGCTTCTGCAAGCAGCACATCCCGGGATATATGTACAGCTTCACAGATGGAAGGTATACCTGGTAGGTTATGATCTTCGGAGAATGTTCCATCATGGACCGCTCCTCCATAAATTAAGGTATTCTCTTCACAATGGGCCACAATGGATGCATTGATGCCGGCTGCCTTCTTCATGGCTTCAAACATCATGCCTGCCGATTGTACCCCTACTCCATCATCTGTGAATGCAAATGCGCCATTATTTTTTAAGGCAGGTAAGTCATTAAGCGTTTTCCCAATTTGTCTCTCAGTGATGGCGGCATACGGTAACACGCGAACACTGGCTGTTTGAGAGATTTTCTGGTTCAGGGTTTGCAGATTTTCTACTGAGTCAGGTACGGGTCTTGTATTAGGCATTGCAGCGATTGTCGTGAAACCACCCTTTGCAGCAGCTTTTGTGCCCGTTTCGATCGTTTCTTTGTGCTCGCCGCCTGGTTCTCTTAAATGGACATGAAGATCAACAAATCCTGGGGAAATCAATAACCCATCTGCATGAAATTCCTGGTGATCGGTACCCTTTAGGTCTGTTCCCATCTCGATGATTTTCTGATTCTCCACCTTCACATCCACTATCTCAAGATCACCATTCTTTGCTAAAATACGTGCTTTTCGGATTAACCAATTCATTTCAAATTCCCCCTAGTTAGTTGATTTCAAATGCTCTCTTTAAAACAGCCATTCTGACGTATACTCCATTTTCCATCTGCTTAAAGATTCTTGATTGATCACATTCCACCAATGAATCTGCAATTTCAACTCCACGATTAACCGGTGCCGGATGAAGAATGATACCGGTTGGTTTCATTCGTGCTTTTCGACTTTCTGTCAAGCCAAAGCTTTCATGATATTCCTCTTTCGTTAAGCTTGATGTACTATCATGTCGTTCATGTTGAATTCTCAGTAACATGACCACATCGGAATCTGCTATACATTCATCTATCGGCATATATTGATGTCGATCCTGTGATGGGAACCATTCCTTTGGCCCAGAGAACATCACTTCGGCTCCCAGCTTTATTAAAGCTTCTGAATTGGATCTTGCCACCCGGCTATGGGCAATGTCTCCAATAATCGATACCCTCAGTCCTTCAAACCCTCCAAATTCCTGACGAATGGTCAGCAGGTCCAAAAGGCATTGAGTAGGATGATTACCACATCCATCGCCTCCGTTGATGACACTTATGTTAAGTGGTGCCAGTTCATCGAAATATCGTTCAAGGGAGTGCCGGATGACTACGGTTTCGACACCGATGCTTTCTAATGTTTTCACCGTGTCATACAAGCTTTCTCCCTTTTGAACACTTGAGGTCTGTGCTTCAAATGGAATGACCTCGAGCCCAAGCTTCCTTTCCGCCATTTCAAAACTGCATTTCGTCCGGGTACTTGCCTCGAAGAAAAGATTGGCTACATATTTATTGGAGCCTTCCTTCCACGTTTCTCCCTCTTTAAAGCATTCAGCTGCATCTAATATTTCAATGATCTCCTCTTTAGATAAATCATTCATTGTCAATAAGTTCTTCATCATGAGCCAACCCCTTATTTCTCATCTTTCAAAAAAACACCCTGTCAGTCTTCTGACAGGGTGTTTTTGAACATACCAACAGGGACAGAGCGGAAAACTCCACATACCCGTCTTGTTCAAATTCACCCTTCTTAGACTCTCTGGACCATGTTAAAAGGTGCTTCTATGCAACATCATGCTGCTTTGTATTTTCTTCTTCGAATAAGTTGTTTTCCCCTTCGCTTTCTGTTCTGCCTGGTAAGACAAGGTTAAGGAGAACTCCGACAATCGCTGCAAGAGCCATTCCTGATAAGGATACCTGCTCGTTGACCTTCACGAATGCCCCTCCTACCCCGATCACCAGGATAACTGAGGAAATCACCAGGTTTCGCTTGTTTCCTAAGTCAACTTTGTTATCAATCAGCATGCGCAGTCCGCTAGAGGCGATGATTCCGAACAGAAGGATGGATACTCCACCCATGACAGCTGATGGAATCGATCCAATCAAGGCTGTTATCTTTCCGATGAACCCGAACATGATGGCAAGAACCGCGGCTCCTCCGATGACGAAAACGCTGAATACTCGTGTTATGGCTAATACTCCAATGTTTTCGCCATACGTTGTATTAGGTGGTCCACCGAGGAAGGATGCAATCACAGTTGCTACCCCATCCCCAAGAATGGAGCGGTGAAGACCTGGTTTTTCAATGAAGTTCCGTCCTACAACTTTACTTAAAACCATTTGGTCTCCTGTATGCTCTGCCAAGGTTACGAGGGCAACAGGTACCATGATGGACACGATTTCCCAAGAGAAGCTTGGCGTGTAGTCAACGAATGGGATAAAGAAGTCCGGCATTTGTAAGAGCGGCGCATCCAATACTTGTTGAAAGTTCACTAATCCCGCAAATACCGCTATGATATACCCTCCAACGATTCCGGCTAAAATCGGCACCATTCCGAGAAATCCTTTAAAGTATATCGAGCAAATTACGGTAATGCCCAGAGTGGCAAGAGCTACCATGAAGTGTGTGTTGCTGTAAACCAATTCTTCTGCTCCAGGGTTTTCATACATGGCCATATTAACAGCCGTTCCCGCCAGTCCTAATCCTATAACCATAATCACAGGTCCTACAACTATCGGTGGAAGAATCCGCACAAGCCATTTCAGCCCCAGCTTTGAGATGAGCAATGCTACGATTCCGTAAACTATTCCGGCGAGAAAACTTCCCATCATGGCCGCCTCAGGACCTCCAAAGCTCTTTGCAGCAAGAATCGGTGCGATGAATGCAAAGGATGATCCTAAATAAGCAGGGATTCTTCCCCTTGTGATCAAGAGGTAAGCAAGTGTTCCTAATCCACTTGAGATAAGGGCAACCCCAGGGCTTAGCCCTACCAGGAATGGAACTAATACCGTAGCCCCAAACATGGCGAATAGATGCTGTATACTCAATGTGATCCATTTTCCTAACTTCGGTACTTCTTCTATATCTAACACAACTTGATGATTTTGATTCATTTATGTTTCCTCCTCTAATACCCAAATTTCCCCATAAAAAAACCCTCTTTGTCCTAAAGAGGGCACAAAGAGGGTACAAGAAGGCCTATCCACCTTCATTCCCATCCTTTGTCAGCCTCACTGGACCACTCTTAAAAGGACTTACGTTATTCTTTTTCGTAAATTGCCACTACATCTTCCTGATCGACCTCTGTTAAGGCAACCATGATTTTTTCGGAGCTTGATGTAGGAATATTTTTTCCGACAAAGTCTGCCCTTACCGGTAATTCCCTATGTCCCCGGTCAACCAGGACTGCAAGTTGAATTTGACTTGGTCGTCCAAGATCCATTAATGCGTCCAAACCTGCCCGGACCGTTCTTCCTGTAAATAATACATCGTCTACCAGGATGACTTTCTTGTTCGTAATATCAACAGGCAGGTCAGAACCTTTGACCTCTGGTTCATGATCCTCTGTTTTCTTTGATAAGTCATCTCGGTATAGGGTGATGTCTATTTCCCCTACAGGAACTTGCTCACCTTCAATATCATGAATTCGCTCGGCTAACCGGTTAGCGATGTAAATGCCTCTTGTTTTGATTCCAACCAGAATACAATCTTCAATTCCTTTGTTACGCTCAATGATTTCATGGGCTATTCTTGTCAGCGCCCTTCGAATGGCGGGTTGATCCAGAACCGTTGCTTTTTTAGTCATTTACGCCACCTCGTTTCTTTAAAATAAAAAATCCCTCTCACCGTAGGGATGAGAGGGCACACTTATCGTTAAAATCTGATTGCACACCAAAATGATTTGGTCGTACATGCTCCTTCTCAGCCTCACGGGACCGTATTAAAGGTTACTTATTCAATTAACTAAATGATAAAGGTCCAGTCGAAATTTGTCAACGATTATTTTCAAGATTCTTCACAAGTTTAGTGAACTCTTGAGGTAATTCCGCATGAAATTCCATATATTCTTCTGTTCTGGGATGGACAAAACCTAACACTCCAGCGTGAAGGGCCTGTCCTTCTATACTCAATGTCTTTCGTGGTCCATACTTTGGATCCCCCGCAAGCGGGAAACCGATATATTTCATGTGCACACGAATTTGATGCGTTCGACCCGTCTCCAATTCACATTCGACTAATGTGAAATCTTTATAGCGATCCAGCACTCTGAAGTGTGTCACCGCTTGTTTGCCATTATCCACCACAGCCATACTTTGACGATCTTTAGGATCTCTACCAATCGGAGCATCAATGGTACCGTATTCATGGGGAATAAGGCCATGTACGATAGCTGTATATTTTCTTGTTACTGATTTTTCTACAAGCTGATTAACCAAATGCTCGTGAGCCATATCATTTTTCGCCACCATCAGTAAGCCTGAAGTGTCCTTATCTATCCGGTGTACGATTCCTGGTCTTAGAACTCCATTAATTCCGGATAAATCCTTACAGTGATACATCAATCCATTCACCATAGTCCCTGAATAATGGCCAGGTGCAGGGTGGACGACCATCCCCTTCGGTTTGTTTACAACGATGACATCTCCATCTTCATAGGCAATGTCCAGGTTAAGATCTTCCGGCTCTACATCCAACTCTTCCGGTTCAGGTATTGAAACCGTGATGACTGCATCTAGAGGACATTTAAAGTTGGGTTTAACTGCCTCACTATTCACTTTAATATGACCTTCTTTTATCCATTGTTGAACCTGTGAACGGGACCAATCCTTGTTCAACTGACTTACGACTTTATCAATTCGTTCTCCCTGATCTTCCTGCTGTATGTTGTGCTGAATTACTTCCATTTTTGTTCTCCTTCTTTGCTTTTCGTTCGTCTAAATACATGTAAATTAGTAACAATGTTACTCCAATGGTTAATGCTGCATCGGCAATATTAAAGATCGGAAAATCATAGGAAAAGATGTATGTATTTAAGAAATCAACCACTTCTTTTCGAAAGACACGGTCAATAAAGTTTCCAATAGCTCCACCAAGCATAAAGGCTAGACTTAAACTGAATAATGAATGCCCTTTTGCATGGACTTGCATATAATACACGATACCTACAATCACTACTACTGTAATAATGTAAAAAAACCACATTTGCCCTTGAAGTATTCCCCATGCTGCACCTTGATTTCGATGAGAAGTAAGATATAAAAAGTTGTCTATGATCTTTATATTTTCTCCTTCTGTCATTCGTTTCACAACCAACCATTTTGTTAATTGATCGAGTCCAATCACAACCAAAGCCAATAAATAATAAAACACAAAGGCAACCTCCAAACATCATAAAATGATTACCTTTGCATTTTAGCATAAAAGGAAAAATAAAGACACTTAAACTAAATGAGAACGATGAAACCCGCGCTTAAGTTCTCAGGAATAAGATGAGATTTTTCCAAATCGTCTCCATTCCAATGCACCGTGAAGCGTTGTGCAGGTCGGGTTCATCTTTATGAAATCAAAGGGGATTTCTTCTCCGCTCATTTCACAATATCCGTATTGATTATCTCTAACACGATTTAGGGCTTGTTTCACTTCTGTAATTTCATCATCGATATACTGTTGAATTAAAGGATGTTGAGATTGACTTGCCTCTAGCTCTTTCAAGGATGTTGTCAGCTCTTGAATAATGTATGTGTATCGGTCATATGTCATCTTTGATCCCTCCATTTATAGTATGGGGGAAACACACCTAAAAATTGTGTTGCAAGATATAGCAATTATGGAATTAGAAAAGGACAAATAAAAAAGGCTGACTCACATAAAATGCGGGTCAGCCTTTTGGTATTATGCCAGGTGAGAATAGCTTTCTTTCACTACTGATGCACAGCGTGTGCAAAGCGTAGGATGATCTTTATCCTCGCCTACTGTGGTTGTGACAACCCAACAGCGGTCACATGTTTCACCCTCGGCTTTTTCGACGACAATATTGTTTTCACCAAGACTTAATGCATGTTCTGGTGCTTCGTTCACTGCTCCACCGATTTCAAAGGCGGACACGATGAATAATTGTTTTAAGTCTTCCTTAATGGAACCGAGTAAAGCTTTCGTTTCATCATTCACGTAAAGAGTCACTTTAGCCGTTAATGATTTACCAATCATCTTCTGATTACGAGCTTCTTCAAGACCCTTTAATACACCATCTCTTAACTCCAGGAAAGCATTCCATTTCTTCTTCAACTCATCAGCATTTCTAAACTCTTGCACTTCAGGCATATCAGTAAGTTGAACACTTTCTCCCTCTACTCCAGGGATATGCGCCCACACTTCATCAGCTGTATGAGAAAGGATTGGAGACATCAGTTTCGTAAGAGCAACCAGGGATTCATATAACACAGTTTGAATGGCTCGACGCTCGTCATGATTTTCTGACTCGATATATAGAACATCCTTCGCAAAGTCTAAATAGAATGAACTTAAATCCAACGTACAGAAATTATTTACCGCGTGATAGATACTTGCAAACTCATATTTGTCGTATGAATTTCTCACATTTTTCACAAGATCATTCAACTTAACAAGCATGAATTGATCTACTTCTCTTAATTGATTGAAGGATACCGCATTGGTACTTGGATCAAAGTCAGAAAGGTTTCCTAATAAGAAACGGTACGTGTTGCGGATTTTGCGATACACTTCAGCCACTTGCTTTAAGATTGGATCTGATACACGAACATCCGCTTGATAATCAACCGATGCAACCCAAAGGCGAAGGATATCAGCTCCAAGCTGCTTCATTACTTTTTCAGGAACGACTACGTTCCCTAATGATTTACTCATTTTTCTTCCGTCACCATCAAGAGCAAATCCGTGACTTAACACGCCTTTATATGGAGCTTTACCTGTCACAGCTACACTTGTAGTCAATGAAGAGTTAAACCATCCGCGATATTGGTCAGAGCCCTCTAAATAAAGGTCTGCAGGACGCTGCAGGTCATCTCTTTCTTCAAGTACCGCTTGATGTGATGAACCTGAGTCAAACCAGACATCCATGATATCCTGTTCTTTCGTGAACTTCCCATTAGGACTTCCTTCATGGGTGAACCCTTCAGGTAGAAGATCCTTCGCTTCTTTTTCAAACCAGATGTTTGAACCGTGTTCTCGGAAAAGCTTTGAAACATGCTCAATGGTTTCATCTGAAATGATCTCTTGGCCATTTTCCGCATATAATACCGGGATTGGCACTCCCCATGCACGTTGTCTTGAAATACACCAGTCTCCACGGTCTCTGACCATATTGTAAAGGCGTGTTTCCCCCCAAGCAGGAACCCATTTCGTTTCATTAACGGCTTCCAGCAGTTCTTTACGGAATTTATCGATTGACGCAAACCATTGTGCCGTCGCTCTAAAGATAACAGGCTTTTTCGTACGCCAATCATGGGGATAGGAGTGAGTGATAAAGTTAAGCTTTAACAATGCTCCCGTTTCCTGTAACTTTTCGGTAATCGGTTTATTGGCTTTATCGTAGAACAAGCCTTCAAATCCAGGTGCTTCCGAGGTCATGACTCCTTTATCGTCTACCGGACATAACACATCCAAACCATATTTCTTTCCTACCAGGAAGTCATCTTCCCCGTGTCCTGGTGCGGTATGAACACATCCAGTACCAGAATCAGTCGTAACGTGTTCCCCAAGAACAACAAGTGAATCCCTTTCGTATAGTGGGTGTTTTGCCACGATATGCTCAAGCTCCGCACCTTTAACCTTTTTGGATACTGAATATTCTTCCCATTCCAGATTCTTCGCAACTTCTTCCAGTAAGTCCTCTGCTACTACATAGCTGCTTTCTTTCACATTTACAACGACATAGCTTAGATCTTTATGCACGGCAATTCCCAGGTTGGCAGGAATCGTCCAAGGAGTTGTCGTCCAGATGACTAATTGAGTCCCTTCTTCAAGAACACCCTTACCTTCTGTAACGGCGAAACCAACATAGATGGAAGGAGAACGCTTATCCTGATACTCGATCTCTGCTTCTGCTAAGGCCGATTCACTTGAAGGAGACCAGTACACTGGCTTTTTACCTTTATAGATATAGCCTTTCTTCGCCATATCACCGAATACTTTAATCTGTTGAGCTTCGTACTCAGGCTTTAAGGTAATATATGGATTATCCCAATCCCCGCGCACCCCTAATTGTTTGAATTGAGTGCGTTGGTTATCAACTTGCTCATAAGCATATTCTTCACACAATTTACGGAACTCTGCGATAGTCATTTCTTTACGCTTCACGCCTTTATTCGTTAACGCCTGCTCAATCGGTAAACCATGAGTGTCCCAGCCTGGAACATATGGTGCATGAAATCCGCTCATGGATTTATAGCGGACGATAAAGTCTTTAAGAATTTTATTTAATGCATGACCCATATGGATATTTCCATTGGCATATGGAGGTCCATCGTGAAGAACAAATAAAGGACGATCACTCGTTCTTTCCTGCACTTTTTGGTAAATATTCATATCTTCCCATTTCTTCTGTGTATCTGGTTCGCGTTTCGGTAAATTCCCTCTCATTGGAAATTCCGTCTTGGGCATCAATAATGTATCTTTATACTCCATGAAATCTTCCTCCTAAACGTTTCTCTTAATTGCCATCTTTTCTAAATCCTGCAATTCTTAATCAGGCTATCCCTTTTGGAAACAAAAAAAAGCTTCCTCATCCCTGGAAAGGGACGAGAAAGCTTTTCCCGCGGTACCACCCTCATAAAGATCTATATCGATCTTCACTCGTATTGATTCGTAACGTGAACAAGACGCTATTCATTACTCTCCAGAAGTGAATTTCATGAGTAGGGCTCGAGGGTGATCTTCCGTACCTTTGTTCCTTGTCGGGCTTACACCATCCCCGACTCGCTAGAAAGGAAATATTATAAGAAACGTACTGTCCCTGTCTTAGCCTTCATTATGGCAATTTAGATTGTTGTTCAATTATATGAAAGTATTGCGCTTTTCGTCAAGACAATGTCTCTTCTTCTTTTAAAGTTTTTAAATCTGTTGCGTCCAGATCGAATTCCATTAATTGATCCCAGTCATTTGTATCAAGTAAATCCAGCTGGGCTTCGATTAACATTTTGAAACGAGTTCGGAACACCTTTGACTGCTTCTTGAGCTCTTCAATCTCAATGGCAATCTTACGGGCTTTAGATAATGATTCGTTAACGATGCGATCAGCATTCTTTTCGGCTTCTTTAATGATCAACTTCGATTCTTTCATTGCATTACGCTTAACTTCTTCCCCTGCTTCTTGAGCAATGACGATTGACTTGTTTAACGTTTCCTCGATGTTTGTAAAATGACCTAAACGTTCATTCAAGGAGTTCAAACGTTCTTCCGTTTCCTTCTTCTCTCGGATAAGAATTTCATAATCCTTAATAATTTGATCCAAAAATTCATTAACCTCGTCCTCATCATAACCACGAAAGCCACGACTAAATTCTTTATTATGTATGTCTAATGGCGTTAAAGGCATGGGAGCCACCTCCAGTACTTGGTGAATTACATATTTATTATAACTAAAATTTCGACAGTATGTGGGAGAATCCCTTTAATTTTCTTAAATTATTTCAGTATTCCAACAGAAATTCGCCATTTATCCCGTTTTGTTCTTCCTTCAACGGACAATAACTTACTTCTTCCATACCCTCTTGCTGAAATTACATCCCCAGCTTCTACTTCAAACGAGGCATTTTCGACCGTTTTCCAATTGACTTTCACATGATTGCTTTTAATCAATGTTTGAGCTTTTTGGCGGGAATCATTATAAATTGCTGCGAGAACGACATCTAACCGCAGGGAGCTCACAGTAGTCACTTTTTCCATCCATTCTTCCTTACTCTCGATTCGATCCTTCATTGGAATATCCCTCATGGAAATCTTTGCTTTGCCTATTTGTGTGAGTTCCATCCGGACGTATTCAGAAATCTCATCTGCGAGCATGAGTTGAATGGTATCGGCCTCAGATAAAATATCCCCGAATTTTTCCCGTTTCAACCCTAATGACATAAGAGTCCCTAATACCTGTCTATGCTCTATTGTAACAAACTTGGACGGGTACTGTATTTCAAATAACTTAATACCAAAATCTTCTTCTTCAGGCTGAAAATAAGGGGGATACAATAAAGCTCTTTTCCGTTCCGTATTTTCCGGAAAGAAGGAAAGAATGATTTCATCGTTATTTCCAATGACGGACTCGACAATATGCTGCTGCCTTGGGTCCAGAAAGTCTGTTCGTTTCGCCGAATATTGATTTTCCACTGCCAGTTTCCACTCCAATACAGCATCCACAAACTCTTTTTCATCCGGCCTGAAATGTTGATAAATTGAAGACACATGTTCACCTCCTATGTGATTTACCCAAAATAAAAGAACTGAAACTGTTCAATCCGGTTTCAGTTCTTTAAAGGATACTTGATCGCACACTGGCTGATTAAATCAGCCATCTAAATAATTGGTATAACCCTGAACCTGCCAAGTTCAACACAATGAAGGCCACGATTGGTGAAATATCAATCATCCCGATCGATGGAACAAAACGTCTGAACGGTTCTAAATACGGTTCGCAAATTCTTGCAAGGAATTGTCCAATCGACGTCTCTCTGGCATTGGGAAACCAGGACATCAAGATATAAATGATTAGCGCCCAAGAATATATTTGAATAAGGTTTGACAAAATTTGATATAGCAACACCATAATTTACATTACCACCTCGAATCTGATAGATCTTCCTCTTTTAAGAACTCAGAGATATTCCCGCTCACTTCCACATTATCAGGTGTACAAAGAAAAATATTATCTCCAACACGCTGAATGTCGCCGCCAATTGCGTACACAGTTCCACTTAAAAAATCGACAATGCGTTTCGCTTGATCATGTTGAATCCGCTGTAAGTTTACCAGGACAGAGCGTCTATTCTTTAAGTGATCAGCAATCTCTTGAGCTTCGGCGTATACTCTCGGCTCAACCAGAATCATCTTAGAAGACTTTTGAACACTTTGAAGACTTACAACATTTTGTTTCGAATTTGGAAGCGACTGTGACTTCATGGGCTTTTTCTCCTCGTATTCTTCTTCATACTTTTCTTCTTCATAATCATATTCATCTTCATCCAGCAAAAAGAACGTTTTAAACTTTGACTTGATACCCATTTGTATTCATCCCCTCTCAGTCATTTCCAACTAATGCAGTTCCAATACGAATAAACGTAGCTCCCTCTTCGATTGCAATCATGTAATCATTACTCATCCCCATTGATAATTCTGTACAAGGGGCGTATGGAAGGTTTAATGCGTTGATTTCTTCCTGAATTGTTTTCAACTGTCTAAAACAATTCCGTAAGAATGGTTCATCGTCCGTATGTGGAGCCATCGTCATTAATCCTACGATTTTAATTTTCGTAAAATCTTTTAGACTCCCAATAAATTCTTTTACTTCTTGAGGAGATAACCCATGTTTAGAATCTTCTCCCGAAACATTCACTTGAACAAAACAAGACACAGGCTTGTCCGCTCTTTTATGAATTTCTTTAGCTAATGACAGACGGTCCAGAGAATGTATGTATGATACTTTATCAATGATGTTTTTTACTTTTCTAGATTGCAGAGATCCGATAAAATGCCACTGGGGCTTGTCCTGTAGAACTTCCTGCTTGAAGAGCATTTCTTCGTCACGGTTCTCACCTAAGTGAATGAGGCCGGTTTCAACCGCCTCTTCGGCTCTCTCAATTGAAACGTATTTAGTGACCGCTACAACATGTACGTCTTCAGGGTTTCTTCCACTGATCTTACATGCATTTTCAATATTTTTCTGGATGATTTTGAATTTTTCAGCTACCTTCATCTTTTTTCTCCTTCCAGCCAATAAAGCTCATGATTCTTCCTGTTTTCCCACCATCTCTTCTGTAGGAGAAAAACTCATTGTGACAGGATGAACAATAACTAGAAGTGTGGATTTGTTCAGCATTTAAACCAGTTTGCACTAAAAGCTGCTCATTCAACTTCTTTAAATCGAGGTAATATTGTCCCTCTTCTTTTAAATTATAGGGTAAGTTGTTTTCATCTTCTAGTGTTTTTTTCACTTTATCGATCACATAGTCATCAACTACATAGCAATTCTTACATATAGATGGCCCGATCACCACCTCTAGAGAAGACTTGGAGGCCCCTTGCTCCATATATGCATCGACCATTTTGGGCCCAATTTGTAAAACAGTACCTTTCCATCCGGCATGTGCCAATCCGATTGTACCCGAATCTTTGTCCAGAAAATAGAGAGGAACACAATCCGCATAGCACATCGTTAAAAGTATATTCTCATCCCCTGTAATAAAACCATCGGTATCTTTAATGCTGGTATGATAGATCTCTGCACCTTTTCCCTTGTCTACTTCTCCTACTTTATGAATGTTGTTTCTATGGGTTTGTTCAGCAGCTGCCCACGATTCAACAGGCATCATTAAACTGGAAGCAAGTAATTGGCGATTATGAACCACTGAAGATTCATCGTCTCCCACGTGCAATCCCATATTGAAAGAGTGAAATGGTTCGGTACTGACGCCCCCCCATCTTGTCGTGACCCCTGCAACTAGCCTTGGATTATCTTTCGTCCATTTATCTATAGAGTAATAAGATTCTGTTTCTCTTTTAAAAGGCTCCTTCGACACGTTAAATCTCCTTCGTTTTTATTAAGTGTACCATAGTCTCTGAAGATTCGTCATGTATCGGGGGCTTGTTTCGGTTCCTGCAGTTGACCTTGAATATAATGACTTTCTTTATATCTGACCAGAATAACATCTTCCCCTATTTTTACAATGCTGCTCCAAGGAATCACAATATCTTCCTCTTTTCCGAAGAAACCCAATATCTTCCCACCACCTCCGATGACAATGGCTTCAATTCTTCCAGTATCCAGGTTAATCTCTATATCCCCTATATTCCCTAACTTCCGTCCGTCAGATATACTCACGACATCTTTCACCTGAAACTCAGATATACGCACCATCTGTTTTCACCCTCTCTTCTTGTTGTTTCTCTTTGTGTAAGACTATTCATTCACCTAATTCAAGTAGTTATTACTAGTGTATGCAACAAATAAAAAGGCAGACCTTCCCAAAGGAGATCTGCATTTCTTTTCTTACATATAGCGACGGCTGAACGAGCCGCCTCCGCTCTTCTTATTGTCTAGCTCCAGGGCTTAGAAGCTCGAGGTCATAAGAAGAGCCACCCAAAAAGGCAAAGGACGCCTTTCCGGGTGGCTCTTCTTATGCTTGTCGCTTCTGGGCAAAGCCCTTCCGCTTTTCGTTTGTCCAGCTACGGCGGGTAGTCCCTCGAGGTCATTTCTGAAAAATCCCCAAAGGCAAAGAACGCCTTCAGGGATTTCCCAGAAATGCTTGTCGGGCCTTACCAACCCGCCTTCGCTTTTCGTTTCTTATTGAATATTTTTGTTCATTTGTTTGATTGCTGCTTTTTCCAGTCTTGATACTTGTGCTTGTGAGATGCCGATCTCGTCAGCCACTTCCATTTGAGTTTTACCTTGAAAGAAGCGTTTGCTGATAATCAATTTTTCACGATCATTTAATCGTCTCATTCCTTCTTGAAGAGCAATTTCTTCAATCCAATGGAAATCGCGATTCTTTTCGTCGCTTAGTTGATCCATCACAAATATTGGGTCTCCCCCATCATTATAAATGGGTTCAAACAAAGAGACGGGATCTTGTATGGCATCCAATGCAAATACGATTTCCTCGTGGGATACATCAAGAACTTTGGCAATTTCTTCTGCAGTCGGTTCCTTGGATGTTTCCCCCATTAATTTCTCTCTTACTTGTAGAGCCTTGTACGCAATATCTCGTAGTGAACGGGACACTCTTATTGGATTATTGTCTCTTAAATATCGACGGATTTCCCCAATGATCATCGGAACCGCGTATGTAGAGAATCGAACGTTTTGACCTAAATCAAAATTATCGATGGATTTCATTAATCCGATACACCCTACTTGAAATAAATCATCAACATACTCACCACGGTTATTAAAGCGTTGAATTACACTTAAGACGAGGCGCAAATTCCCATTTACAAGTTTTTCTCTTGCGGTAATGTCGCCCGCTTGCATTTGCTTGAATAGTACTCTCATTTCATCATTTTTGAGAACTGGTAATTTGGAAGTATCTACACCACAAATCTCGACTTTATTACGTGTCATTCTTTCCCCTCCTTGTAGGAGCTGCTGTACAAAATTCAGTATTTCCTTGAAGAGGAAAAATATGCATTTCATTCTGGCAAGTAATGGGTCATACCCTTCAAATCCCTTAAGATATCTGGATAAATTCATATAAAAAAAATTAAAATGGTTTAAACAAAAAAAAACTGACCTTTTCTATAGAAAAGGTCAGTTTTTAACAGGTTATACCATTTTATTGAATTCCTTCTTTAGACGCTTAATAATCCTCTTTTCTAAACGCGAGATATAGGACTGGGAGATTCCAAGCATATCCGCTACATCCTTTTGGGTTTTTTCTTCTTCTCCCATTAGACCAAACCGGAGCTCCATGATTTGTTTTTCACGATCAGAAAGCTGGTGAAGAGCGTTAAAGAGCAGTTTTTTGTCTACGGTCGCTTCAAGATCTTTTGTTATTATATCTTCATCTGTTCCGAGCACGTCCGATAATAGTAATTCATTTCCGTCCCAATCAATATTGAGTGGCTCATCAAACGAAACTTCAGAACGGATTTTATTATTTCTTCTTAAATACATAAGAATTTCATTTTCTATACACCTGGAAGCATACGTAGCTAATTTGATTTTTTTCTCTGGATTGAATGTGTTAACTGCCTTAATCAAGCCAATCGTACCGATGCTGATCAGGTCTTCAATATTAATTCCTGTATTTTCAAACTTCCTGGCGATATATACGACTAACCTTAAGTTTCGTTCAATCAACAGAGAGCGGGCAGCTTTATCACCTTTAGGCAATTTATTGAGTAATACTTCTTCCTCCTCTTTCGTCAATGGAGGGGGAAGTGCTTCACTACCACCTATGTAGTAAATTTCATCTGTCTTCAGCCCAAGTTTGATTAACAGTTTGTACCAATAGTATAAAAATTTAAATTTGAATTTTTTCATTGTTGCTCCCCCTTCTATTTCTTTAAATTGTGAGTATAGTAGTAATAATTGATTTAAGAAACGTTACGTACAGGCTTTCGCGAAGCCATTTTCGGATGAACGATCGCTTGAAAATTCCCATCTGCTGAAAGCGGATCCTCTCTGAAGGCAATCAGTCCATTCGGGATCGCCCATTCTGATTCATGATCCTTTAGAATGAGAGAATCAGGCTTTATAGCGGCAAGAAGTTGACTTTTTCTTCCTACCGATTGGGCGGGGACAATTCTCATCCGGTCAGACCAGCTTGGATCAATAGATTTTTCACCAGAAAAAATGTCATCAACATCGTGACAAAGTGCCCTCACTTCACTTGGAATTTCTCCCTCTATCTCGGCGATTGACAGAATCATGACTGGGCTTTTGGATATGGGGTCTTGAAGTTGATTCCCACTGTCAACAAGGCCGTTTACGGTACAATGAAAATCTTCAATTTTTATGGTTACTTTCAGAAGCTGATCATACTGTATCTTCACATGCTCAATGCTATCTACTCTCCCCTTGGAAAAATACCAGGCAAAAGGCAGAGCGAGCATAACAAATACCCAGCTTATCGGATCACCAAATCCACGGATGCTTGACAGCAGTATGGAGGATTCTGCACCAGGGTCGAAACTTATAAAATAATGAGTCCCAATTAATATCCCACCTGTAAAAAAGGTAACAAAATAGAACATAAGAAGGTTTGATAAGTAATAGCGCAATCTTCTATACCCAAAAGCTGAGTACACCATGATAATTGAAAATAATAATTTCATAAGTGGGTTTCCTATTAAAGTTGCAAAAGGTGAAAAGGCAAGGAGAATAATGATCGATCCTATCAAACTGCCAAGTCCAATTCTCCAAAGGGCATATTGTCTTTTTAAGATGATTCCAGTTAACCATAATAAGAAAAAGTCTACCAACAGATTTAACAACCAGATGACATCCAGATATAAGGTCAATCTCTACCCTCCTTTTGAAACTTTACCCAGTTACAGTTATTTGAATTTCAAGATAGGAATGACTTATCAGAAGTATATCGTACATACCCTTTAAAAGGTTGTCATTTTTTGTATGCTTCAGAGGAAAACTTTTCAGAGATAAGAACGAAATATGTCACTAAATATATTCTTGTTTCGAGGTATAAATAGATGCTTTGTGGAGGGGATTTTGATTGAATGGATTAGAGAAAAAAAACAGCCCCAAAGGCATCGATGCCTTTGGGGCTGTTTTACTTTTCTTACGGTCAAGCTATTATCGACGGCGGTTACGGTTGCGGAGGAAGGTTGGGATGTCCAGTGTTTCTTCCGCTCCCTGATTTTGATTGGAAGAGGTTCTCACCGGCTCTTGGTGTTGAGGCTCTTCACGTTTAGGTTGTTCGCGTTTTACAGATTGGCTTGGGCTTGGGTTTGGACTTTGATTTGGTTTCATTCCCCCAAATGTTGGTCGAGTTTGCTTTGGAGGTTGAATGACCTCTTCATTAAACCCGGTTGCAATAACGGTTACTACGATATCATCTTTTAAATCTTCATTAATTACGGAACCGAAAATCATGTTAACTTCTTGATCTGAAGCAGATGCTACAATATCCGCAGCTTCTTGAACTTCATATAGACTTAGAGATGTACCACCTGTGATGTTCATCAGTACACCTTGAGCGCCATCAATGGATGTCTCAAGTAATGGACTTGAAACGGCTTTTTTAGCTGCTTCTGTCGCACGATTCTCACCAGAAGCTGCACCGATGCCCATGAGTGCTGAACCTTTGTTAGACATGATCGTCTTAACGTCGGCAAAGTCAAGGTTAATAAGACCAGGAGTTGCGATTAAATCTGAGATACCTTGAACACCTTGTCTTAATACGTTATCTGCTTCTCGGAAAGCTTCAAGCATTGGTGTGCTCTTATCTACGATCTCAAGAAGACGATCGTTTGGAATAACAATAAGGGTATCTACCCCTTCTTTCATAGCAGCGATACCACCGCTTGCTTGATTTGAGCGCTTTCTACCTTCAAAGGTGAAAGGTCGTGTCACAACACCGACCGTTAATGCTCCGATTTCTCGGGCTATTTGAGCAATCACCGGAGCTGCACCAGTTCCGGTTCCTCCACCCATTCCAGCCGTAACGAAGACCATATCCGCTCCTCTTAGAGCCTCTTCGATCTGTTCTTTACTTTCTTCAGCAGCTTTTTTACCCACTTCCGGATTGGCACCTGCTCCTAATCCTCTGGTTAATTTACCACCGATTTGCATTTTGATTTCAGCTTTTGATAGATTCAAAGCTTGTGCATCTGTATTTACAGCGATAAATTCAACACCCTGTACACCATGCTCAATCATGCGGTTTACAGCGTTGTTACCTCCACCACCGACACCGATAACTTTTATTGTCGCTAAAGAATCTAAATTTGTATCAAACTCCAACATGACAAATCCTCCTAACTCGTCGAATCTATGGATTCCTTTATTTATTCAAAGAAGTATCCAAAGAACTTTTTCACTTTTGACATGGCCTTTTCATCTTCATGTTCTTCTTCTTTTACCTTCGCAGGCTTTGGCTTTTTATTAGCTGGTTTCGATTGACGCTTCTCAGCAGCCTCTACAGGCACTGGTTCTGCACTAACAGATCTTCCTTGTAATCTAGCATTCTTTTGAGCGTATTTAATCAAACCAACTGCAGTCGTGTACTGAGGTTCCCTAACTCCAATATAATCAGGAATTGCCACCCGTACACGATTTTGGAAAACGATTTGTGCTAATTCTAACACACCTGGAAGATTTGCTACACCACCAGTTAACACATATCCACCTGCCAGGTCTCTAATTCCCATTCGTTTCAGCTCATGGCTAATGAGGTCTAAGATCTCTTCCAGCCTTGCTTCTATGATATCAGAAATTTCTAATTGATTAAATTGCTGGTGTTGATCACTACCAATTATTGGCACGCTAAACACTTCATCTTCTGATGCATGGTCATAATAAGCATGTCCATATTTTGTTTTGATTTTCTCTGCATCGTCCGTTGAGGTTCTTAATCCAATCGATAAATCTTTAGTAATATGTTCTCCCCCTACAGGCAGTACAGTTGTAGCTTTAAGATGACCTTGCTCAAAAACCGCTATCGTTGTAGAGCCGCCGCCAATATCGATTAACGCAGCACCCAGATTCTTCTCATCCTTTGACAAAGCAACTGAACCAGCTGCAAGTGGTTGAAGAACGATATCGACAATTTCAAGGCCGGCCTTTTCTACACAACGGAGGGTATTATGTAAAATCGTCTTAGATCCCGTAATGATGGTGCCTTCCATTTCCAGTCGAACACCAATCATACCGCGGGGATCTGTAATCTCATCCAATCCATCAACGATGAATTGTCTTGGTATTACATTGATGATTTCTCTTTCTGGAGGAATAGAAACAACCTGGGCTGCATCCATCACTCTTAGGACATCTTCATCGCCGATTTCCCGATTATCACTTGATACTGCCACTACACCATGACACGATTGGAGCGACACATGGTTGCCGGTAATACCTACGATGACCTGGCTTATAGATAAACCAACCATCCTTTCCGCTTGTTCAACTGCTTTCTTAATTGTATGAACAGTTTCGTCTATATCTACGATGGAACCTTTTCTGATTCCTTCTGAGTTCACATTTCCTACACCGATAATGTTTAAGGAATCATTTGTCATTTCACCAATGATTACTTTTACTGTGGATGTACCGATGTCTAGGCTAACGTAAATTTCATTGCTGTTCACTCTATGGCACCTCCTTAAAGAATGTTTATTTGGAACAACAACCCTAGAAAAACACTATTCTAAGTATATCTTATTTATGATATTCGTCGTAACAAAAACGATTCCCTTTTAAAATTCTAATTTTTTTCTCTTTTTTCTTGATTATTTGACCAATTGCTAATAAGTATTCGTCTAATCACTGCAATGTTCTGGAATAATCTTACTCCAAAAGCAAATACAGCCGCCAGATATAAGTCTACACCAAGATGTACGCCTAGAAAAGCTAAACTTGCTGCTAGTAAAATATTAAAAAAGAATCCAGAAACAAAGACCTTATCATCATAAATATTTTGGAGGTGGGCACGTATGCCGCCAAATAATGTATCCAATGCTGCCAGGACGGCGATCGATAAATAATTCGAGTACTCATCTGGAATTCTAATATCTGTAAGAAGCCCCAATACGACCCCTACCAGCAACCCTAAAAGGGGAAGCCACATATTACCCGTTCCCTCCTCTTTCCTTCACCGGTTCCATTAAACGGACCCGGATGGTATCTTCATATGGTGGAACCACCACTTTTTCTAAAGGCTTTGAAATTGAGACTCGAAGATTATCGATAAAGAAGTCCTCAACAGACTGTGATACCTGCATTCGGTTATACAACCCTTTTGCAGAGTCTAAGTCTTTGGTTAATACTCTCACTTCAAATGGTATTTTCTTTATTGAATATCCATCCACCTTGGTTTCTCCATTAATATCCCGAATGACCGAGGTATTGATTAAGCGATGCCCATCAATGGAAATATCCATTGCATCATATCGATTCAGCTCATTTACCAGTCTTTCCAACAGTTCCGGTGATATATTCTTAACTTTTTCACCAAGAAGGATTTCTTCCATAGCAGGTTCAATCGTTAAAATGACACCAGGTCCTGTCTTCTCAGTCAAACCTGCTTCTGTTTTCAATTCCTCTAACGTTTGTTTTAACGCACGTTCTGGACTCGACTGCTGTTCTGTCTTATATTGTTCCAACTTTGCTTCAACTGCACGCATTTCTGCATAGAGATTGGAATTGACTTCTTTTTCTTTTAATAATGCATTTCGTAGTTCCCATATATCTCGTGTATCCCGGACAACAGGTTCTTTGACTGTTTGGAACTGTATAGCAATCATAAACCCAATAATAATCGTAATAATGGTAAAACTAATTTTTAATTTGTTGTCCATTCATTGCACCTTACTTTCAAAGCTAACCCTTACTTGGTAACAGTCCGAATATTCCTTGGGACAATTCATTGCTTATGATTCACTAATGCTTGGTTCTAAAATTACCGTATTCTTTTTTTCCAGTTTAAAAATGATATTATCATTGACAAGCTGGTCTTTAACGCCGCCCGTGATATTCATGGCTGATGAGAGTACTTCCGGATCTCCAATAGCGGTAATTTCAAACGGAGCGGGATATTCGATTCCATCAATTTGAATAACGGGACCGTTACACAGTATGTATGAATCATGCTTTAGCCTTTGTCCATTTATCGCTACGACAGAAGCCCCCGCAATGTATAATTCATTGATCACCTTAAAGACATGGTGTTCATGAACAATGTAATTATTGGCGTTTTCTTCATTGGAATCGTAGTCAGCGTCTGATAACGTCACGTTTATCCCAGGCCCTTTCACTTTTGTTTTGCCTAGGTACATACGATACTTCTCCGCATCTTCTGCCAGGTTAAAATATATTTGTTTCTCTTTAGAGAATTCCTTCTCCATGTTGACGACCTTTTCCTGTTTCTCATAGAGTTCTTCTTGCAGATTATTATTATTCTGCTGATACTCAAGGATTTGATCTCTCAATGCTTCTTCCTGTTTCCACTGACCATTCGTTCGATTCCCAAGTTCCGCTTGTTCTGTATTAGCTAGACTAAATGAAAAAGCAAGGATGAAACCTAACACGAGACATACAAGAGAGAGGATTACATGCTTACCTCTCACCCTCATCCTCTTCATCGCTTTGTTCACCTTCCGTTTCATATGCTCTGAAATAAGAACCTACCTCTAAATCAATGACACCTTTTACTGAAGGATCCAATTGACTGACAATGGAGGGATAATGCACCATTTTCTCTGAAAAGGTCCGGATGGTGGCACTGACTTCAAATCCATCATTCATGAATAGGGTCAAGTGATACTGATCTGTTTTCTTAGGAACCAGGTTAATCTCAGATATGAGGTGCTGTACTTCTTTCGGAAGCTCCCCTAATTCTTCTACCATTTTCACTAGAACCTTGTCTTCCTCGAAACCTCTGAGTAAAGGAGCATCAACGGGTATTGATTCAGTCCCTTTATTCAGAACGTTCCCATTCTCTAATATGACAAAGAATTTATTATCTTTCGAAAGATATGCCTTTTTATCATATTCTTGGATGCGTATTTCATAGGAATTCGGAAAGGACATTTTTACCGTAGCATTCTTTACTTCAGGAAGCTTCTTTAATTGTTCCACGGTTTTATCTTTGTTAACACTCCACAAATTCATGCCGCTGTCAATTCCACTATTCTGAAGAACCGCCTCATTTGAAACAAGCTCATTCCCGTGAACCACCACTTCTTTCACATGACTTAAAGGTGATTGAAAGTAAACCACCGATAGAATCATGAGTAAGAACATAGAAAGTAAAAAAAGCAGTCTGCGATTCGCTTTCTTTTTTCGGTGTTGTTTTAATTTAGGAATACGATCTTCAAGGGAAACAACATTTTCTTTTTTCATTTCGTTCTCCTCAATTTCACTTTGTATTCATAAAGTCATGAATAAGAAAATTCTCACCACGTCTTATAATGAAAGTACTCTTTACATTGGGATACCTTACATTCTATATGAAGGCAGCAAATGTTAAAAGAGGAACAGAACGTTATTTTCTGCCATATGACATAATGTTGAACAAGAAACCTTTATGGTAGAGTTGAAGGATGGATGTTCTTGAGTTTGTTCTCAGGTCACTGGTCAAAAGAATCCAGCATTTCCCAAGTTAAATTGTCCATACAAATCTTCGTATATGTACGTCCATGCCTTTTCAGAAAGAAGCCATCCTATTTATTACACTCTTGTACTCTATTTTAAACACCAATTTCTACATAATGAAAGCATGTCATTGAATTGTAAAAGATTTGGCTAACAAAAGTAATAAACTCTCCTTTATTTTGAAAAGGTCTGATCATAATGCATTACGTATATGTAATTAATTGTAACATCTCACCAATGAATATCCTATTGTTATTTCAATAAAAACAAGGAATTTCAGCGATTTTTTCTTTAATTCAAAAAGAGACTGACCATAAATAACAGGGGAGGACATGAATGATGCTTTCCTGACTATCAGGCCTTTACCATTCACTACTTCCGAGCTGTTTTTCACAGTCAATCTCTTTGTTAAATCATTACCGTCTCGTATAGCGGCTAATATTCAGCAGCACTCCGACAGCCATTAGCATGAGGGTCAATGAGGATCCCCCGTAGCTTAGAAAGGGGAGTGTGATGCCCGTGACAGGCATGAGGCCAGTTACAACCCCAACGTTGATCATCACTTGGATCGCAATCATTGAAACGATCCCTAACGCCAGAAAGCTTCCAAATAAGTCAGGAGCCCCTAGAGCAATTCTGATCCCTCTCCATAAAATCAATGAAAACAGAAGCAGGACTAGTGTACCCCCAATAAAACCGAGCTCTTCTGCTAAAATAGCAAAAATAAAATCGTTTTGAGGTTCGGGCAAGTAGAAGAACTTCTGCCTGCTTTGTCCCAATCCCAATCCAAACAAGCCTCCCGGGCCGATTGCATATAAAGACTGAATAATTTGGAAGCCGCTATTTAATGGATCCTGCCATGGGTCTAAAAAGGATGTTATCCGTTTAATACGATAAGGTGCGGATATAACAAGACCAATGAATCCGACTAATCCAATCATCCCAAGACCAACAAAATGCCTGACCCTCGCTCCTGCAATAAAGATCATGACAACTGAAGTGCCAACCATTACAGTACCCGTACCCAAGTCCGGTTGAAGCATAATCATTCCAAAAGCAGCGAACACCAGCAGAAGCGCTGGCAGGACTCCCTTTCTAAAAGAAGTAATATACTTCTGGTTTTCTGATAAATACTTTGAGAGAAAGGCAATCATGGCAAGTTTCATAAACTCTGAAGGCTGAATGGAAAACGCCCCAACTCCTATCCAGCTCCTGGAACCATTTCTTAAAACCCCGATACCCGGGATTAACACTAGTACAAGAAGGACAAAGCAAATGATGATGATGATTTTCGACCAATTTCTCCAAGTCCAGTACTCTACATTCATGATGAAAAACATAGCGAATAACCCTACGCCCGCGAAGAGCACTTGCCTTTTGGCAAAGAAAAAGGAGTCATCGAATTTGTAATCAGCCCATACAGCGCTTGCGCTGTATACCATAATCAGTCCAATCGCAAGTAAAGTGAGTGTAACCATAATGAGGATAAAATCGGGAGTCGATTTTTTTAAAGGCAATCTTAAACACCTCGAATAGACAAATTTTGAGCCGTTCGAGCAAAGAAAACTACTTATCTTGGATTGGTATACTGGTTGTTAAAGTATGGATGCTCTTCATGGACAAGCCCTTATTAAAGCTTATGCACCGCTTCAATAAAAATGTCACCACGTTCTTCAAAAGTTCGATATTGATCCCAACTTGCACATGCTGGGGATAGTAAAACAACATCTCCCTCTTCGGCATGTCCAAAAGCAACAGGAACTGCTTTTTCAACATTATCGACAGGAATAATGGATTGTATCCCTGCCTTTTCACCGGTTTTCACGAACTTCTCAGACGTTTCCCCGAAGGTGATCAACGTTTTGACATTCTTCAAATATGGAATGAGGTCATCGAATTCATTTCCACGGTCCAAGCCTCCAGCAAGCAGTATAGTAGGACCCTCAAACGCATGAAGAGCACTTTTCGTTGCCAGGCTATTCGTTGCTTTCGAATCATTATAAAACTTTACACCCTGCACTTCCCGGACAAATTGCGTTCGATGCTTCACCCCTGTAAAGGTGCCAAGGACCTTCTTAATACTTTCATTTGACACTTCATAGATTTTACACGCCGCAACCGCACAAAGGATATTTTCCAAGTTATGTGCACCCGGTAATACAATTGAATCAACTTCGACGACCAGCTCATCTTTGAAATAGACTGCCCCGTTTTTAATATAGGCCCCTTCCGCTACTTCTTTCTTCGTTGAAAATGGAATCAATTGCGCTTTTGTAAAGGCAACTGAATCTATAACATGGTCTTGATCCGCATTAATGATCAAATAGTCATGTTCTGTTTGATTTTTCGTAATATTGGATTTCGCCTTCCAATATTCATCCAAACCACCGTGGTAATCCAAATGTGCATCATATAAATTCGTAATAATGGCAATATGAGGAGCGAACTCTTCAATCCCCATCAGTTGGAAAGATGAAAGCTCAACTACCATTTTTTCATTTTCTTTCGCTTCCTGGGCTACTTCAGAAGCGACCGTTCCGATATTTCCTGCAATAAGAGGGTTTTGATCGGCCTCTTTAAGCATTTCAAACAGAAGTGTCGTCGTCGTGGTTTTTCCATTTGTTCCTGTGATCCCAATCAATTCTGCCTCAGAAATTAAATAGGCAAGCTCAACTTCTGTCAGAACGGGTATGTTCTTTTCAATTGCTTTCTTAATTAATGGGTTGTGATAGGGTATTCCAGGGTTCTTAATCACATACTGAAAACCTTCATCAAGAAGTTCGATGGGATGACTTCCGCAAATCACTTTAATACCTTCCTGGAGAAGCCCCTGAGCTTCCGGGTTTTCAGCTAAGGGCTTTTGATCGTTTACCGTTACAAATGCTTCTAATTTATGTAGAAGAGAGGCAGCACTTACCCCACTTTTTGCTAAACCTAATACAAGAACTTTCTTATGTTTGAATTTCTTAATTTTCTTCAATTATATCCACACCTCAATATAGATTCCTAAAACGGCAAATAGCAAACCGACGGTCCAAAACGTTACAACAACACGCCACTCAGACCAACCGACTAACTCATAATGGTGGTGCAATGGGCTCATTTTGAATATTCGCTTTCCTGTTGTTTTAAATGATGCGACCTGTAAGATGACAGATAGTGTCTCAATGACAAATACTCCACCAATAAGAATTAAGATGATTTCCAATTTGGTTAAAATGGCAATTGTCGCAATCGCTCCACCTAATGCTAAAGATCCTGTATCTCCCATAAATACTTTGGCAGGATGTGCATTGAATACTAAGAATCCGAGTACCGCCCCGACTACTGCCACCCCGAAAATCGCGACATCATACTGGGATTGATTCCAGGCTAATACGGCTAGTGCACCAAAAGCAATGGCGCTCGTTCCTGATACTAATCCATCTAATCCATCCGTTAAATTGACAGCATTTGAAAATCCTACAAGCCAAAAGATAATGAATAAACAATAAAACCAACCTAATTCAAATGAAAAATCCGTTAAGGGAATCGAAACTGTAGTCGGAAAGTCATTTTGCTTAAAGATGAGATAAAAAATGACAGAAATGACGATCTGACCTAATAGCTTTTGCTTGGATGTGAGTCCTAAGTTCCTCTTCATTACAACTTTAATAAAGTCATCAAGGAAGCCTAATAGCCCAAAACCGACCGTCACAAGAATCATTAGATAGGTTTCAGGACCAGGCTCTGAATATTTACCAGTCATTACAAATGTAGTAATCACAATGGATACCAGGAACACAATTCCACCCATTGTAGGTGTGCCTGTCTTTTTTTGGTGAGACTGAGGGCCTTCATCACGGATACTCTGCCCGAACTTCAATCTTCTCAGGAAAGGGATAAAAACGGGGGCAAGCAATACGGTTATGAGAAATGCCATAATGATTGTAAAAAAGATCACTTGTTCCATCATAATTATTCCCCTCCCTTTCCATTATCGGATTCGTTCGATGATACGTCTATTGTTTGATTTGGTTCAGATTTGCTGTTAAAAATAAACTTCGTCATAATTTCCCACTTTTCTTGATTGTAATTTTGTTTGTAATTCTCTAGTAAGTCAATGTAAGCTTTATATACATCTTCAACCATAAATAATGGAAAGTGGTTCGGAACAAATGAAGGTACTTCTTTATTCTTAGGCCAAAGTGAAGCAATTGCTCCTTTTTCAATACCTTCGAATAGGTTTATTTCATCACTAAAAGGGACGTATAGTCCCTTCTCCATTCCCATACTAGTTGAATTTGAAACTACTAGAAACGTAAAGCCTGGCAGATGTATACCTGATGTTTCAGGAAATAATTTCTTTACATCATCATAAAAGAGCATTCTTACATCCCCTTTATGATTTGTCTGACCACTTCGCGGTCATCGAAATCGTATACGTTGTTTCCTATAATTTGATAGGATTCATGACCTTTCCCAGCGATCAGGACAATATCGTCAGCTTTTGCAAGACTTAAAGCCACTTTAATTGCTTCTTTCCGATCAACTATTAAATGATACTGTTTGCCGACCACTCCAGATTCCATATCCTTGAGTATACGATTAGGATCCTCCGTTCTTGGATTATCAGAGGTGAAGATAGCAAAGTCCCCATATTCACAGGCAATCTCTGCCATTATAGGCCGCTTTACCTTATCACGGTCTCCTCCACACCCGACCACCACAATAACCTTTCCCTTTGTTATCGTTTGGATGGTTTCTAATACATTTTTCAAACCATCTGGAGTGTGTGCGTAATCAACGATAACCGAGAAGGGCTGGCCTTCAGAAATCGTTTCAAACCGTCCCCTGACTCCACGTGCGCTCTCCAGGCTCCTTACGCTGTCTTCGATGGGTATACCTGCTGCACTAGCTGTTGCAATCGCAGCCAAAGCATTATACACATTAAATTGCCCCGCTAATTTTAATACCATCTCACTTTCTCCAAATGGTGAAACGAGTGTAAAAGTGGACTCTGTTGCTTTTAGGACAATATCTCTGGCATAGAAGTCAGCAGAAGGAGACAGACCATATGTAAAAACATGTGCGGCCGTAGCTCTGATAAAATAATCAGCTGCTTCATCGTCCTTATTAATGATGGCGTATTTGGGGGATTTCTTAAAATAAGTATTCCCTAATTGTGAAAACAATAAGCCTTTTGCATTTCGATAATCCTCCATGGACTTGTGATAATCCAGATGATCCTGAGTCAGGTTTGTAAACACGGCAATATCATAGTCACAGCCGTGCACCCTGCCCTGATCTAACGCATGTGAAGAGACTTCCATAATTGCAGAGCGTACCCCTTTATCACAAAACTGCTTAAACGTTTGTTGGAGCGTTAAGCTGTCAGGAGTCGTATTATGACTTACTTGTAACTCATCCCCCACTTTTATATGCAATGTACCGATTAAACCGGTCTTCATTCCACAGTGTGTAAGCACCTGGTCAATCAGATGGGTGGTCGTGGTTTTCCCATTTGTGCCTGTGACCCCGACCAACAAAAGCTGATGGGAGGGCTGCTTATAAAAGTAGTCTGAAAGAATGGCCATTGCTTTCTTAGTATCCGGAACGATAATAACCGGCACGTTTGCTTCTATGCTCCTCTCAGCGAGAATCGCAGCTGCACCGTTCTTCTCTGCCACCGGGGCGAGTGAATGGCTATCAACCTCTAATCCGTTAATACAGATAAATAAATCACCATATTTCACTTTCTTATGGTGGTTAGCGATGTTTGAAATAGCTGGATTCCCTTCACCCTCTACTGAGAAAAACGGCAGTACTTCCAGCAAAGTGTGCAATCTCATCTTTTCAACTCCTCACAGGTAGAAAGCAACCTTTTTATATTTTACAAAAAAATGCGTATGAAAGCTATCAACCTTTTAACTTAGTTCGTTATGATTATGAAAAAATGGCAGTCTGCCACACTAATTAAAGAAAAACGGGGCTATCCCTTAAGGATATAAAGCCCCCAGCATAAATAAAAAGTATATCACAAATTCACAATCATGTTGACTTTCTCCCCTTAAATCATTCCGAAAGATACACCCTCACTTTTGAGCCTTGCTTGATCTTCACTCCAGGATCAGGAGATTGACTAACCACTTTATCTCCACTTCCACTTACATCCAGATCAAGATTTACTAACTGCTCCTGTAACTCTTTTTTCGTTAATCCAACTAAGTCAGGGGTTTCAATCAATGGAATATCAGTCCACGTCATCTCTTTCTCAATTTGACCTTTACGTTTCGGTACTCCCATTGCTTCTAAACTATCGCCTATGATACTACCTCCAATAGGGGCTGCTACGACTCCACCGAATTGAATGGTGCCTTTCGGATTATCGACAGCCACGTACACGACAATTTCAGGGTCATCCGCAGGCGCTACTCCCATAAAGGAAACGATGTGATTGTTTTCTAAGTATTTACCATCCTTTGCTTTTTGAGCGGTTCCCGTTTTCCCACCTACCCGATAACCATCTACAAAAGCTTTCTTACCGCTCCCTTTTGCTACAACACTTTCCAATGCTTCACGAATCTGTTTTGATGTTTCTTCTGAAATGACCCTCTTCTTCATTTGAGGTGTCTTTCTCATCACCACTTCTCCAGTTGAAGGATCAATCAACTCCTTAGCTATATACGGTTGATACAGGATTCCTCCATTGACGGCTGCTGATACAGCCGCTACCTGTTGAATCGGCGTGACGGCAACCCCCTGACCGAAGGCGGTCGTAGCTTGTTCTACAGGACCCACACGGTCAAGATTAAAGAGAATCCCTTTCCCCTCTCCTTGAAGATCAATGCCGGTCTTTTGTCCAAAACCAAAGTCATGAATATAGCTGAATAGCTTTTCTTTCCCTAATCTCTCACCTAATTCGACAAATCCCGGGTTACATGAATTTTGGACCACTTCCAAAAATGTTTGGGTTCCATGTCCTCCACGTTTCCAACAATGAAGGGTGGATCCGGAAACTTCAACATGACCGGGATCATGGAATTTTTCTTTATAAAGATCCACCTTATTTTCCTCCAGCGCTGCGGCAAGAGTAATGATCTTAAACGTTGAACCAGGTTCATAGGTGCTCCAAATCGGTAAATTCCGGTTATATATTTCCTGGGGTACATTCCGGAAATTCGCCGGGTCAAAAGTCGGCCTGCTTGACATCGCCAATATCTCGCCATTATTAGGGTTCATAGCAATGGCAATAATTCCATCGGGGTTGTAAGTCGCTTGAGCAATATCCAATTCACGCTCCACGATGGTTTGGACTTTCGTATCAATCGTAAGCTTTAAATCATGGCCGTTTTCTGGTTTTTCAAAGTCATCTGCCATATCAGGCATTCTTTTTCCTTTTGCGTCGGAGAAAAATTTGACATACCCTTTATCTCCACTAAGCTCTTCATCATATGACAATTCAAGTCCCATCAGCCCCTGATTATCAATTCCCGCGAAGCCAAGCACATGGGATAGATAACTGCCGTATGGATAATAACGTTTAGAATCTTCGCCTAAGTAAACCCCTTTTAAATTTAGGTCCCTGACCTCTTTTGCTTTTTCATATGAGATCTTTCTCGCTTCTTTAATCAACACCATATTGGCACTCTGTGTAACATATTTATATGCAGATTCTACTGAAATATTAAGAACAGCTGCCAGTTTATCCGCTGTTCCCTGAGGATCAGTGATTTGTCTTGGAACGACAAATATCGTCGGGGCACTTTGGTTTCCAGCTAGTTCTACCCCATTTCGGTCTACTATTTTTCCTCTCTCCGGTTGAAATGGGATATTTCGACTCCAAGAGTCCTTTGCTAAACTTGTAAGCCAGTCCCCTTTAAAAAACTGAACATATCCCAGCCTTATATCAATAATGGAGAAAATCAGGACTCCTACTACAAGCGCTACTGCTAACCTTTTCCTTACCGTTACATTGGATACTCTTTTCACTTATGGAACCTCCCCTTCTATGGCTCGTTCCATTATATGCTTGGACTTATTTGGGTATGTTCGAAATCCATGAATGGATGAGGAAGGCGTACTCATTCACGTCAAAATTAATCGATTGCTCCCATAAGAAAAAGGGCGACTTCGATGTGAATGGCACTCATACCTAAATCGGTTCAAAAGAAATCGATCCAGGTACTGGTGAGTGAGTCACATACATAAGTCAGCCCTTTTATTTAGTTTAGCGGTTGTTCTTCCGTATTCTCATCTTCATCTTGCTGTACTTGTTCTTCCGGAGTACTAAAATTAACCACTAAAGGCTCTTCTTTTTCCACAGGAACCCCCGGTTGAATATTTTGACTGACGGCATAGCCGTTTCCAACCAAATTGATCTTCAAACCTGCAAGATTTGCCACTTTAAAGACATCCCTTACAGACCATCCCTTCATATCCGGAATCGTGATGTCCCCGTCGGTTTTGATTACCACTCTTTCCCCTTCAAGTATCGTACCGCCAGCTTGGGGTAGCTGCTTGATAACACTCGAACCATTTCCAACAACAACTGGTGAAGCCCCTGCTTTTTCCAGCTCTTTTTTAGCCTCTTCCACACTCATTTCTTTCGTATCAGGAAGAGACTGTTTTTTCAAACTCACTTTTTCCTGAGGTTTAATATTTAAGTATTTCAAGCTATTTTGCATGACAGGTTTGAACACAGCTGCTACAGGATCTGAACCGATTTCAGTCGGTTCTAA
The DNA here is from genome assembly GCF_059758515.1 of Rossellomorea sp. GQ25. Lineage (NCBI taxonomy): Bacteria > Bacillati > Bacillota > Bacilli > Caryophanales > Bacillaceae > Rossellomorea > Rossellomorea sp. GQ25. Next base: position 58,126 of record NZ_JCAXEQ010000012.1, read on the forward strand.
TTCGGGTTGTTGAATACCCACATAGACGATTAACTGAGGGTCATCAGCCGGTGCCATACCCATGAAGGAAAATAGATACTTTTCTTTCCCGTACATATACCTTCCTGTTTCTGGATCAGGGATTTGCGCAGTGCCTGATTTACCTGCAACGCGATAGCCTTCGATAGCAAAACGGGTTCCTGTCCCTTCCTCAGAAGTTACAGTTGATTCTAAGTATTCCCGTACTTTTTCAGCCGACTCTTTCGTAATTGGATTTCCAGCAACTTTTGGTTTTGTTTCTTCAACCACTTTCTTCGTATTTGGATCTACAATCTTTGAGATAACATAGGGCTGCATCATTTTTCCGTCGTTCGCAATAGCCGACTCCGCTTGAATCATTTGAAGCGGGGTAACGGTTGTACCTTGCCCAAAGATCGTGGTGTATTTTTCAATTGGGTAATGATAAAGGATAGAACCAGAAGCTTCATGTGGTAACCCCACACCTGTTGGTTCACCAAATCCAAAACTACTTAAATACCCTTCGAACTTTTTAAAACCTATTTTGTCCAATAAATTCGCAAATGCCACATTAGAAGATCTCTGAACCCCTTCTAAGTAAGAAATCGTTCCCCAGCCTTCTCCACCATTATGGTCCCTGATAGGATTAGGAACATTATCAACATAATATTTACCGGATTCATAGGCTTCGTTCGGGTTAAACTTCCCTTCATTTACAGCCGCTGCCAATGAAAAAGCTTTCATAGTCGAACCTGGCTCAATCGTTTCCTCCACAATAAAGTTTGTCCAATTGTCAAGTAAACCTTCTCTCGTATCAGGGTGAAAGGTAGGTCTTTGTGACATCGCTAATATCTGTCCTGTTTTTGGATCTGATACGATCGCAAACATTTTCTTTGGTTTATATTTCTTTTGCACTTCATTCATGGCCTCTTCTAAGAATGTTTGAACTTTCTTGTCGATTGTAAGGTAAATATCGTTTCCATCTTGTGGTGATGTTACATGCTCATCTGCATTTGGCAATAAATATCCCCAAACATCACTCTTATATTCTACCGAACCGTCCTTGCCACTTAACACATCATCAAAGCTTGCTTCCACACCCATTTTCCCTACTGTTTTGGAATCACCGTTATCCGCCGTGGTTTTTTGTGCAAAACCAATTAGATGAGGTGCGAAGGAACCATTAGGATAAAATCGTTTTGTTTCTTTCCTGAATGTGATTCCAGGTATGTTTTCTTCTCTAATCTCCAGCATCATCTGATGAGTTAGATCTCTACCTGCAGAACCAAATTCCACCTGATATGGTCCTCTTTGATTAAGTCGGTCATATATTTTGCTCTCCTCCATATCAAGGTATGGAGCCAAAGCCTTTGCTGTTTTCCCGGGATCTGTTACATGCTTAGGTTTTTTTGGATCACTCGTGATGCTCGGATCTAAAATGGCAACGAGTGTATAGGCAGAAGTATCCTCCGCAATGACTTCACCTTTCCCGTCAAAAATCGTTCCCCTGTGCGCTTCTAAAATGTGACTTTTTATATATTTTTTTGCCGCTTGTGATGCCAGGACTTTACCTTCAGCTTCCCCGGTGACCTGAATCGTGACAAAGCGAACCATTAATACAAAAAAGAGCAAGCCGAAAATCCCGAAAAGGATGGCTGCCCCTATGTTCATACTTGGTCTCTTTTTCATTAATGTTCAACAACCTTAACGTTCTTTTCTTTTAAATTAAGTCCAAGCTCTTTCGCCTTTTCAAGAATACGCTCATACGTACTAAGTTCACTTACTTGAATCTTAAGGTCATTATTTGCCTTTTCCTGCTTTTCAATGGTTGTTTCAACGTGCTGGACTTCTTTATTCACATCATAGATGGCAGCCTGTGTTGTCACAATCTGAACGGCTAAGAAGCAAAATACTGCTGCGAAAATGGCTACAAGGATCTTTTCCCCCGGTGTGATGACAGATCTTCTCTCTTCACTCAGGCGCTTGGGCTTGGCTTGAACGGATTGATTCTCAACTTTTTGCTGCTCATACTTTCTGGCTAAGTTACTCAATATTCTCCCTCCTGTTTCCTTCTATATTATATATTTTTTTCTGCAATTCTTAATTTAGCTGACCTAGCGCGATTATTTTCTTCTAATTCTTCATCACTAGGCAGGATCGGTTTTCTTGTTATAAGCTTAAGCTCTGCTTCATATCCCTCTGGAATAATCGGTAAACCCGGAGGCAAGTCAGGACCTGATGCCTTCTCCTTGAACATCGTCTTGCATATACGGTCTTCGAGGGAATGGAAGGTAATGACACTCACTCTTCCTCCTTTATGAAGAAGCTCTATCGCTTGCTCGAGAGAATCTTCAAAGGATCCAAGTTCATCGTTCACGGCAATTCGTATGGCTTGAAAGACTCTCTTAGCAGGGTGACCACCTTTTCGTCTTGCAGGTGCAGGAATACCATCCTTAATGAGTTCAACAAGTTCACCCGTTGTTTCAATCGCATTAATATCTCTTGCCGCTTCTATCTTTCTCGCTATTTGCTTTGAGAACTTCTCTTCCCCATATCGATAAAATATCCGAACTAAGTCTTCAAACGACCAATGATTAACTACATCATAAGCAGTTACTTCACCTTGCAAATTCATTCTCATATCGAGAGGAGCATCATGGTGATAACTAAACCCTCTTTCTGGAGTATCCAGTTGAGGCGATGATACACCCAGGTCGTATAGAATCCCATCCACACTATGTACTCCAAGTTGTTCAAGTTCTTCCTTTAGATTTCGGAAATTTGATTGAACGAATGTAACTCTATCCTGGTAGGAGGAAAGCTTTTCTTTTGCGTGGTTGATGGCTGTTTCATCCTGGTCGAAGCAATACAGATGCCCTTCCGGTGATAATTGGCTCACAAGATACTCGCTGTGCCCTGCTCCACCCAGAGTACAATCTACATAGACTCCATCTTCTTTAATATCCAGACCATCCACCGTTTCTTTTAATAATACAGTTGTATGTTTAAACATGTTGACTTCACCTTTCCAATCGAACGTTTTGTGGGGGGCTAAATATCAAACCCTACCATATTCTCTGCAAGCTCAGCAAATGAATCTTCAGACTGTGTGAAATAGTCTTCCCATAATGATTTACTCCAAATCTCAATTCGATTGGAAACTCCTAAAATAATGCATTCTTTATCTAATTGTGCATAATTCACAAGTGTAGCAGGAATATTCACCCTACCCGTTTTATCTAATTCGCTCTCAGTTGCTCCCGAGAAGAAGAATCGAGTGAAGGCACGGGCATCTTTTTTTGTCAGTGGTAGGGCTTTGAGCTTGTCTTCAAGAGCTCGCCACTCATCCATGGGATAACCAAATAAACATTGATCCAGCCCTCGGGTAATGACAAATGAATCTCCGAGGTGATCACGGAACTTGGCAGGTACGATTAAACGGCCTTTATTATCAATGTTATGTTGATATTCGCCCATGAACATATGCACTGCCCCCACTTTCTAACACAAATGTACCACATCCCCCCACTTTTCTCCACTCTTTTCTAAATTCTTTACTTGCAAAATATTTCCTCTATTTTTCATTAGTGTTTTTCTCTCTTTTCCAGACAATTTTTCACAGGTGAAATTTGTCTTTATACAACGTAAAAAGGACCTAATTCGCAATTTGAAACGAATTAGGTCCTTTTATTTTTTTGCTTGTCGAGACAATTAATACCGTGCGAGTCTTCAATTAGATATATACCACTTTGTGAGTCCCATCAAATGTGAATTCAAGAAGTGTCAGGTCTTTTACAAAATCAGGTCCGTATTTGTTTAAGAAATAAAGGACATTCCACGTTCTTTCCTGTGGGCCTTCATTTGGTCTGATGCTGTTTTCCACCTTCATGAATTGATTAAAGGTTAATGAATTCTTATCCTTCAAGGCTTTGTCCACTTTGTTACGTAGATAATCAAATTGACTCAAGTGGAATTCAAGATTCTTATCAATGATCGGATGTAATCCTTGATCAATACTAACTGCCTGTTCGCGAATCCTTTCATATTTACGCTGTAGTTCTTCCTGGATTTCCTTCATTTCAAACTCTAAATCTGGGCGCTCGAGGGATTTCCAAAATGCATCACGAGCCGTAGAAACTCCTTCTGTAATCACTCCATGCAGAGTCAATTGAAGATCTTGGATTCTCTTATCTATTTCTCGTTCCACTATTGTTATATTTAACCTTGGGACAACCGGAGGCATTTTCAAGTCCACAAATTCAAAGGCTTTTTTCAATTCACCCCAATAGGCAATTTCGCCAGGGCCGGCCACAAATGCGAGTGTTGGAAATAACCATTCTTGCATCATGGGTCTAGTGACAACATTATTGCTGAGTGATTCTGGACTTTCATCCAGAATCGATAGCAATTCAAGACTGGAATATGCTTTACCTCTATTCTTCTCAAAGAACTTATTTCCTTCTCTTTCTAACAAAGCACGTTCATTCTGAAGTTGGATAAAGAGATTGGCGGCTATAGGGGAAATGTCCAATTGAGTTCCATACCCATTTTTCCGGATTTCTACTTGTTGCTCAAGCACCTTATCTGTGATGGATTGACTGTTTTCAATCAAATGGTGAAAATGTCTTGATTCAAGCTTCCTTAATAGTGGATAGGCAGAATCGATGACCAATAAGCCGAAATCTTTGAATAAGTTCATCACAAAATGGGCAAAGAATCGAACGATATCCTCTTCTTCGTCAATCATTTTAGTCAGGTCAGTTGCCAGCTGTTTTGTATGCTCTGTTTCTCCCAGTATCACTAATATGTCATCAAGCCATTTCTTCATTACTGTTTTTTTATACGTAATATTAGAGGTCATTTTCTTTTCTACTATTCTCTCCGGATATCCGATCTTTTCAAGCTTTGATCCTTTTTCAATGTAAATATGATTCACTTCTTGATAATCATGATCTTCACCCGCAATCCAAAAAACAGGTACCACAGGATGCTTTAACTCAGCTTCCTGCTGCCTGGCTAGTTGAATGACCGAAATGATTTTATGTATTGTGTAGAGTGGACCAGTCAATAGACCGGCCTGTTGCCCGGCGATGACGGTTACTGCATCGTTTCTCAATTTCCCCAACGATTCTTCTACCTTTTCAGATGACGGCAATGACTTCATATAAGAAGATATACATTCTGCAAGATCCTTTCTCTGAAACTGACGAGAAGCTAAATCTTTCATCCGATCAGAATAGACGGAAGAACTGTTTACGTTATAGTGGAAAAAAGAAGTGACTGGCTCTTCTTGTTTTAAGTATTGAGAGGCGAACTGATTTATTGCTGGAATGTTTAAGCTTTCCACTTCCATTTGAATTACTCCTTTTCTAGCACTTTATATCCTAACGATGAGTATATCATTCCACATTAAGAAAAGGAAAAAACTTGCCTGTTGTTTTTTCTAATACAAATCTAGAATACGGAGGATCAATCCTGTGATCATTAATGTTATATAAGCCGTGAAGAATAATAGAAAGTTCAGACGCCAGAAACCTCTCAGCACCTTAGGGTAGTGAATCTCCCCCTTTGCTTTCCAATACAAGATGGCAAATAGAACTCCAATGAAGCAAATGATAAGGAAGATCAGCCATAGGTAAGAGGTTTGCCAAATGGCGATGACGATGAAGTGAACTGAGACGATTAATAGAAAGGTTGTAACATCGATGGCCAGATGAACTGCTTTCCGATGGTTTTTCATGATCTCTTTCGCTAGAATGAAACTGATGAAATATCCCAAAAATGGGATTAACACAAATATGGCAATGATGGTCGAAAAAATTGAAGCCATTTTATCCCCCCAGACCTTCTCTTTCAATTCCTTTAACTAATCTGTATACTACATTCATGATGGGTACAAAATGGTGTTCTTTTTGTGCTTTTTCCAGAAGAACGCCTAAGATAGACTCTATCTCAGTTTTTCTTTCAGATTCAATGTCTTTTAGCATGGAAGACCTGTTTTGGTATGTATTTTTGCAAATTTCCTCCACCCCTTCAAAGGAAACGATTCTATCCATATGAGGAAATAGGAGAAGCAGTTCTTGGAATAAGTCCCTTTGTAATTGATGCAGATACGGGTTTTCAACCAGCTTCCCATTCCTTACCCGGGCCAAAGCCGTCAGAGGGTTAATTAGTACATTGACGAATAACTTAGTTAGAAGCATTTCCTCAAAGTCTTGTTTTAGTAAAAATGGAAAAGAAGGAATACTCTGTGATACTAATTCTTCTACAACTCCCCATTCTCCTTTAATTAAAGCAAGATTTGTCTTTGCTTCTCCTAAATGATGGAGCTCGTGGTCGTTTTCTTTCAGAGCGCCATGCTCTACCGAACCCGCTAGTAAATTGTGGTGGGGCAAAGATTTCACCCATCCCAAATGCCCAATTCCATTTTGAAGAAATAATAGTGGTTGATTCTTATCCATAAGCTCTAAAACATTTTCCAGAGGTTTTAAATCATATTCCTTCACTGCCACAATGACGAAGTCAAACTTCCAGGGAACTTCTGTAAGAAGATCTGAGTGGACTTGCGTTGTGAATGAAGAGCCTCCTTTATGTATAGTTATACCGTTCATTAAAATGCTCTGAACCTGTGCCTCTCTCCTTACAATAAGTGTGACATCAAACTTTTGGCCCAAATACCCTGCAAATAAAAGCCCAACTGCTCCTCCTCCAACGATTCCTATTTTCATAATGACTCCTTAATCGTACATATTTTTAAGAATAGTTTACCAAATTTACGGCAACTAGAAAACCATATGCCAAAAGAATCATTCTTTACTCAAAAGAAAAGACTCGTCCCAAAGGAACGAGCCATACCTAACATTGTTTAAACAGGATATACGGGATGTTTTCTTTCACTAAATTGAACATCTTTGCTTTCATATAGTTTATAACGTTGAATTAATACAGAACGCAATTCATTCGGTGCTGTAATTTCATCTACAATTAATTCCGATGCCAATTTATAAATATCGATATGCTCTTTATATTCCTTCTGCTTTTCTTGAACATATTGAATTCTCTCTTTAGGATCTTCGATAGCTTGTATCTTATTTGAATAAACCGCATTTACGGCTGCTTCCGGTCCCATTACAGCAATTTGGGCTGTAGGGAGGGCAATACAAACATCCGGATCAAAAGCTGGACCCGCCATTGCATATAGACCGGCGCCGTATGCTTTTCTTACAATGACAGATATCTTCGTAACCGTTGCAGAGCTCATGGCAGCTATCAACTTTGCTCCATGGCGAATGATCCCAGCTCTCTCCACTTTTGTCCCTATCATAAACCCAGGCACATCAGCCAGGAATAATAACGGAATATGGAAAGCATCACATAACTGAATGAATTTCGCCCCCTTGTCTGCAGAATCATGGAAAAGGACTCCTCCCTTTACCTTTGGCTGATTGGCAATGATCCCGATCACTTTACCATCCATGTGCCCGAAGCCCGTGATTAATTCAGGAGCGAAAAGTTTTTTCATTTCAAAGAAACTTCCTTCATCAATTAATGTATCAATGCAATCGTACATATTAAAAGGTGCATTTTGATGTTCCGGGATAATGTCTTCTAACAGCTTCTCATTCTTAGGAGCGAGACCTTCCTTAACGGCAGGCTTGTGCTGATAATTCGCTGGGAAATAACTTAAATATCTCTTCGCTTCTTCAATCGCTTCCTCTTCAGATGCTGCAAGAAGATCTCCACATCCACTGACAGTGCAGTGCATTCTTGCACCACCCATTTCTTCAAGCGTTACTTTCTCACCGATCACTTTCTCTGCCATACGAGGAGAACCAAGATACATAGACGCATTCCCATCAACCATGATCACTATGTCACAAAAAGCAGGGATATACGCTCCACCAGCTGCTGAAGGACCAAAAAGAACACAAATTTGCGGAACCATTCCTGACATTTTCACTTGATTGTGAAAGATCTTACCTGCCCCACGGCGATTAGGGAACATATCTAACTGATCGGTAATACGAGCTCCGGCTGAATCTACTAAATAAAAGATAGGTACTTTTAAATTCAGTGCGGTTTCTTGAATCCGAATGATTTTTTCAACGGTTCTCGCTCCCCATGATCCTGCTTTAACTGTGGAATCATTGGCCATTACACAAACCGTCTGGCCTCCAACCTTTCCAATTGCTGTTACGACTCCATCCGCCGGCAGATCTTCGGCCTTATTGTTTGCAAACATACCATCTTCTTGATAATCCCCATTATCAAATAATTGTTGAAGTCGATCACGAACAAACATCTTTTTCTGTTCTTTCAATTTCTCATGATATTTCGGCTGACCACCCGAAGTAATCCTTTCTCTCGTTTGTTCAAGAGTGTTGATGATCATTTTAGATGTCGACATAATATCCCCTCCGTCGTTTTATGTAAATGCGTAAACAAGTCAGAGATGTGCACATCATCTCTGACTTAATGTTTGCATACTCGAGTTAACCTTCAATAACGAGTAATACATCCCCTTCATTGACAAAATCCCCTATACTCACTTTAATTTCAGAAACCTTCCCACCCGTTTCAGCTTCAACAGGGATTTCCATTTTCATTGATTCAAGCATTAAGACAGTATCTCCAACAGACACTTCCCCACCTTGTTCTACAAGTACATTTAAAACCGTTCCTGCCATTGATGATGTGATTTCCTTCATGATTGATTCCTCCAGTTTGTTCTCTTTTAGTAGAATTCTTTACAGACACTACCATAATGCCCTGCATTTATTGTTCTTACGTTTGGTTGGCCGTTAAAAAGTCCTGAAGCCATTTCGTTGTATAAGATCCTTCAATAAAGCCGCTGTCTTCAATGATATCCTTGAAGAGAGTGACATTTGTTTTAACACCTTCAATGGTTACCCCTTCAAAGAAGACCATGGCTTTATGTAATGCGTCCTCACGGTCATCTCCTTTGATGATACATTTAGAAATCATCGGATCATAGAAAGGAGTGACTTTGTTTCCTTCTTCATAACCGCTATCAATTCGAACATCATCCCCTTTACCCCATTGTAAGGCCGTTAACTGACCTGGAGACGGGTAAAAAGTCTTTGGATCCTCAGCATATACCCTGAACTCAATGGCATGACCGTTTACATGGATTTCCTCCTGTTTGCATAGAGGAAGTAGCTCTCCAGAAGCTACTAAAAGCTGCCACTTCACTAAATCTAATCCTGTGATGGATTCAGTGACAGGATGTTCCACTTGAAGTCGTGTATTCATTTCCAAAAAATAAAAATTTTCCTCATCATCAACGATGAACTCAACTGTTCCAGCATTCGTATAGTTGACTGCTTTACCAGCTTGGATAGCAGATGCAAACATTTTCTCCTTCGTTTCTTGAGAAAGCCCGGGAGAAGGTGATTCTTCTATCACTTTTTGGTTTCTTCTCTGTACAGAGCAATTCCGCTCAAAAAGATGCACTAAATTCCCATGATGATCTCCAAAGATTTGTACTTCAACGTGTCTCGCATTTTCAATACATTTCTCAAGAAAGACTTCCTCTTTCCCGAAATAGGCTTTAGCCCGGTTTTTAGTAGAATCGAAGCTTTGAACGAGCGCTTGCTCATTTTCACAGCGAATCATACCGATCCCCCCGCCTCCACCACTGGCTTTCAACATAACAGGATAACCAATTTCATTTGCTACACTCTTGGCAACATCGATGGTTTCCACTCCTCCATCACTTCCAGGCACAACGGGTACGGACGCATCTTGCATCACTCTTCTAGCCTCTACCTTGTCACCCATCTTTTCGATGATATCATGAGCAGGTCCAATAAAGGAGATGCCTTCTTCTGCTACTCTTCTGGCAAAGTCCGCATTTTCTGATAGGAGACCATATCCGGGATGGATCCCATCCACTTTTTCCTTTTTCGCTACATCGAGTATATTGTCCACTACCAAGTATGAGCGGTTCACTTGTGATTCACCTATGCGGTGAGCAATATCCGCTTCTTTAACAAAGGGCATATCCTGATCTGCATCGGAATAAACCGCGACTGTTTGAATGTTTAATTGTTTACAGGTTTTAATAATTCTTGAAGCAATTTCTCCCCTATTTGCAATTAGAATCTTCTGCACAATCTCTCCCCTTTCTTTATAGAACACACTGTTCATATTACGAATTCTACAAAAATCGTCGAATTCCTTCTTCTTTATTGTAAACGTTTTCTTAATTAAGTGCAGAATTTTTTGTTTATTTGTTATATAATAATAATAAATACTTGCTTGATCACACGATCAGCTGCAAACGGATACATGATTCATCATGTTTTCCAGATTAATTTTTCAGCATTTTAGGAGGTCATACGATGGCAATGAAAGTGGAGAAATTAAAAGTAAACTATAAAACTCTTGAAGAGTTTAAGAAATTTAAAGAATATGGTGTACAGGAATTGTCCATGTTAGAAGACTTACAAGCAAACATTATTGAAAATGATAGCGAATCACCATTTTATGGAATTTACTTTGGCGATACGCTGGTTGCCAGAATGAGTTTGTACCAGCGCAATGCCCGATTTGATCAGTACTTCGATCCTCCCCAAAATTACTTGGAACTATGGAAGCTTGAAGTATTACCAAAATATCAAAACAAAAGCTACGGAAAAATGCTGGTAGAATTCGCAAAAAGCTTAGGTTTACCTATTAAAACAAATTCCCGTATTAAGTCCCAGGGATTCTGGGAGAAAATGGGCTTCGAAGCCGTAACATACGAAGTGGAAAGAGATTTAGGCGAAAATCCATACGTATGGTTCCCTGAAGGAGTCACAGAACAGAAAATCAGTTAAATACTAAAGCGGAGGTGGCTCGTCCAGAGGCGACAAGCATATGACGGACCTACCGGAAAGGCGTTCTTTGCCTTTTTGGTAGGTTCGACTTATGACCTCGAGCCTCTAGCCGCCGTAGCTA
>NZ_JCAXEQ010000013.1:0-54130 GCF_059758515.1 Rossellomorea sp. GQ25
GTGCGTCACTTCCGTTTGGAGCGACTTTATTAATTTATCACATATCATAATGTAATGTCAACTGTTTTTTTAAATTATTTATTGGTGTTTCTTATAAATAATTCACTGCGTTTCAGCGACGTTTATTAATATACCAAGTTTATCGGGAGGGGTCAATACATTTCATGAACTTTTTTAAAAAATATTTCAAACACATTACCTCTTTAACACTCCCAACTCTTATTCAGCTAGCCGCACCCATCATTCACTAATAGGGCACAAATAGTAAAGCTCCCGTTCAGATACATACGGAAGCTGATTTTCATCAATATGTTTCTTTCTTATTCGTTGCCGTCTTCATATACTTTAGACATTCCCTATGACTGGCAAACCTTTTAAAGAGTGAAAATAAGATTTTGTACCGTTCATCCATTGCTCTCTTAACGATATGATCAATTCGAGAATCTTTTAGATCGAACAGTATTTCATCCATTTCTCTTTTTAACAAATACTCTATTTCTTGTTTCTCTCTGTCATTAATCATTAACCCCAGCAAGTATGTCACCCCTTAATGTTTGTATTTGTAGTTTTTTCCATTATAAGAAATTTATAATCATTTTTTTATAAGATAGATATTTTTTCCGGGGACATGCATATCTTTAGTAAAGATAGACGGTTGAACGGGGGGATGAAATATTGAATACGTTTCACACAGTTAATGCTAAGAAGTTAAAGCACATCAGTCTGATTATCGTGATTTCATTTTTTACTGCCTTGTTTGTATATAGCAGTAACCTTTCGACTCTTTCTGTTTTTAGTACGAAGGATGGACCGAAAGCGATCTACAGAGGGGAAAAGGGAGTCGCGATTACATTCAATATCGGTTGGGGAGATGAAAAAGCCAAGCCGATCCTTGATGAATTAAAGAAGATGAATGTCCAGTCCGCTACCTTCTTTCTTTCCGGAGCCTGGGCTGAGAGACACCCTGATTTAGTGGAGCAAATTGTGAAGCAGGGATATGAAATCGGAAATCTTGGCTATGCCTATACCGATTATACGGATATGGAACCAAATAAGATCAAGCAGGATATTTTAAAAGCCGATACCGTTTTTAAGAAGCTGAATGTAAAAGATGTGAAGTTATTACGCGTGCCAACGGGTCACTTTGATAAAGAAACATTGAAGGTAGCTGACTCTCTTGGACTTACTGTGGTTCACTGGAGTGTAGACTCTAAAGATTGGACGAATCCTGGTGTAGATGAAATTATCAATAATGTGAAGAAAGCCAAAAAAGGGGACATCATTCTCCTTCACGCATCGGATTCAGCTAAACAAACGAAATCCGCTTTACCTACCATTGTGAAAGAGTTGAAAGGAAAAGGTAACTTCATTACGGTTTCAGACATGATTTCAAACGGGGATGCCAAGTCTTCCCTCATACAGTAATAAAAGCCCGCTGATAAAGGGATCTCATCAGCGGGCTTTTATTTGTTTAACTCTTAGTCGGCTGCTTACGTTGTCTTTCCAATTGGGACTTCTCGATATATTTAGGAAGACGCAGAAGCTGGAATGCATTACATGCCAATAAGGCGAGCAGCATAAGGTACAGCCATTTAACGGAATTCACCAGTAGGACCGGCAACCATTCCAGTGTCGTTACAACTATCATAAAGAATAAGGCAGACACAAATGTGTTCGTCTTGGCTTCTGATTGCTGATTCTTCATATAAGCTACGATTAAGCCAACGACCAGGATTCCGATTCCCAGAAAAATATAAGGCGTATACGACTCACCTTCCTCAGCGAAAGCTCTGAATCGGAAGTAGATTAAATCAAACAGGACAAGGGCAATCAGTACCACTTGAACAGGATTCCATAAGCTCTTAAACATTCCCATCCCGAATTGATGGATGGTTAAATAAGCGAAATAACCCATCTGACTGATTACACTAAATGTGAAACCTACAAATATAAACCAAAGTAGACTTGATAATATTCCAATCACGTCTCCGTCTTGAATGTATGGTCCGAACTGATCCCATCTAATGAGAAGTGCGGCTCCACCAGTCACAGCTCCACCAATCACTAACGTATGAATAAAAAAACGAATCCAATTGCGGATGGTCACTTCTATTTTCCTCCAAATAAAAAAATATACACTCTTTTGATTGTACCAACGCTACTATAAAAAATCCAGGTTCCAGTTTTCCTTGTGTATATTTTTTTCGTTTTTTCTCATATTAAGGGTAAGGGAATTTGTATGGAAGGAGCCTACCCATGAAAAGATATTCCTTTCTTTTTCTACTGTCGATTCTTCTTCTATCCGCTTGTGGCGGTGGTGGAGATACAGGCAGTGGTAAAATGGATTATGAAGAAACCAAGAAAATGGTTGTCGATATATTAAAGACCGACGATGGAAAAAAAGCGATTCAAGAAGTCATGTCTGATGATAAAATGAAATCAGAGCTTATTATGGACCAAGGGGTTGTGACGGATACGATTTCGAAGACGTTAACCTCTGAAAAAGGAACTGAATTCTGGAAGAAATCCTTCGAAGACCCTAAGTTTGCCGAAGCGATGGCTAAAAGCATGAAGGATGGAAATGAAAAATTGCTCAAAGACCTCATGAAGGATCCCGAGTATCAAGGAATGATGATGGATCTATTAAAGGACCCTGAATTCAAGAAGGAACTGACTGAAGCATTAAAAAGCCAAGAATATAGGGAACATCTGCAAAAAGTCATTACGGAAACATTTGAAAGCCCTCTGTTTAAGGCTAAGATTCAGGATGTATTATTGAAGGCTGCCGGTGAAATGAAAGAAGGCGGTAAAACTGGCGGTGGTGAACAAGGCGGCGGAGAATCCGGCGGTGGCGGAGAATCTGGAGATTCTGGAGGTACCGGTAGCGGTGGCGGAGGCCAATAAATTTTTAAAAAGGACAAATGCGGGGTAATCCTCAGCATTTGTCCTTTATTAAGTTTCATTAAGATAGTTTTTCAATCACTTTATGAGCGATGTCACCATAGATCTGCCCTAAACGGTGGTCCTCAGCGTAGATGGAAGGAGCAAAATCCTCTTCGTTCCAATCAGGCTGTTGAAGTGGAAGCTTGCCTAATAAATCGGTACGAAGTTCTTCCGTTAGCTTCTCTCCTCCGCCCTGACCGAATACGAATTCTTTTTCGCCTGTTAATTTACTTTCGAAGTAGGACATGTTCTCAACCACACCAAGAATGTCATGATCGGTTTGCAGTGCCATGGCACCTGCTCGAGCCGCTACGAATGCTGCTGTTGGATGCGGTGTTGTTACGATGATTTCCTTACAATGTGGAAGCATCGTGTGAAGATCTAGGGCAACGTCTCCTGTTCCCGGCGGCAGGTCCAGCAGTAAATAGTCCAGTTCTCCCCACTCTACTTCTGAGAAGAAATTATTCAGCATTTTCCCGAGCATCGGGCCTCTCCAAATAACGGGAGCATTGTCTTCTACAAAGAAGCCCATAGAGATGACTTTTACACCAAAACGTTCTACCGGAATAATTCTTTCTCCCCGAACAACCGGTCGTTTCACGATTCCCATCATATCCGGAACACTGAACCCGTAAATATCCGCATCCACGAGCCCGACTTTTTTGCCTTGACGGGCCAACGACACAGCTAAGTTAACAGAAACCGTTGACTTTCCTACTCCGCCTTTTCCGCTGGCAATCGCGATAAAGGTTGTTTTACTTGCAGGTGATAATAAATCAGTTCCTTGAACACCGGATCCTCTATGCTTTTCAAGCTCTTCCTGCGGAAGATCCGTGAACCGGATCCCGACAGATTCCGCTCCGTTATCCTTTAAGACTTGTACGATCTTTTGTTGGAATTGCATTTGTTCACCAGTACCTGTCTTGGCAATGGCGATCTTAACGCTTACATGCTTCTTTTCTTCCTTAATTGAAATGTCTGCGATACCGTTTGTTTCTTCTAACGTTTTATTTAAAAAAGGATCTTTTAATCCAAATAAAAGTTCGCGTGTCTGTTGTTCAGTTAACATGAATAACCACCCTTTTCTATGTATTCGTTTTCAATCAATCTGCTTTCAGTATAACATATTCTTAGTTGAATGAATGATCAAAAGGTTTTGAATGCTTTTGTTGAATAATAATATGATTCATTAAAAAAAGCTGAGAGGTTATTCCTCATCAGCTTTTTCTTTGTCTTCATCTTCCATTGTTAAATAATTGAGAACTCCCTGGTATACAGAGGCAGCGATTTTTTGCTGGTAGTCTTCTTTAAGTAAGTCAGCCCGCTCGCCCGGATTGGATAAAAACCCGATTTCCACTAATGCTCCTGACTTTTTGGCGTGTTTTAAGATATACACATTTTGAAGGCCCTTCGCTTCACGTGTCGTGTTTTCTAAATTACGTATAAGTTCCCCTTGAATGGCTTTTGCAAGGGCTTTATTTTCTTTATACTTTGGATTATAGAATGTTTGGGCACCGCTCCACTTAGCAGATGGAATGGAGTTCAGATGGATACTTAAAAATATGTCTGCTTCAGATTCATTGATTAAGCTTAGCCTCTTCTTTAAATCCTCCACTTTTCGGCGGCTGTATCCTTTGGTTCCTTCATCGGCAAGATCTTCGTCTTTTTCACGTGTCAGGATCACGAGAGCCCCTTGTTCCTGGAGATAATCTCTTATCATCAGAGACACATTTAAAGCAATGTCCTTTTCAAGGGCATCCTGATCACCAGCCCCACCGTCCGGCCCGCCATGCCCGGGATCTATATAGATAATTTTACCTGATAAGGGGAGATTCCAGGAATCCCACGTATCCTTGTCCAGAATCTTATATTGAATAATGAATAATAATATAGCCAGTGCAGAAATCATCCCGATAACCTTTAGTTTCTGAATCATTCCAGTCCTCCCATTTCCAGTTTCAACCCGGAGTAAAACCTCTTTTAGCTCCGCTGTCCTTACTAAAAAATATGGGACAAGAATGATTTTTAGAACTGAAATGATTAATTCAAACGCAGTTTATGACGCTTGATCCCCTTTTCATACCCTTCTGACCACCATGTTTCCACAAAGTGCTCGCAGCAGAAATAAAAGGATTCATCCACTTGGTTCGAGACGCCCATCTCAGACCAATACAACCAGAAATTATAAAGTGTATCAATAAAGTGTTTTAATTCTTCCTCGCACCGCTTTTTCACGACGTCGGCGGGTTCGCCAGTATAACCAAACCTGCTGACCTTTCCACCGAGCAGATAGGCTTCAATGGCCACATCAAAGCATGCCTCATCAAAGCCCTGCTGCATAAATACGCCGCCTTGAACCTTTATATATCCAAAATGCTTTCGGACACTCTCCTGAAGCATTTTAATCGAAATCTCTTTCAGCAATGTTCTTTCCGTCTTAATTTGCTTTTCTCTTCTCTTTGTATTGAAAGTTGTAATAACGTTCAAAGATCATCCACCCCTTTGAACGTATTTTCCTACTTAACACAACACTTCATTCGAGTAACTGTTACCAATTTTTTTGAGGGACGGACCTCCAGTTTTAATCCTTTGAAGGGGATGAATCCATGTATGAGCTGGTGAGAACACCTGATATTTGGTGAAGTTGGAGGTCCGTCCCTCAAACCCAACAAAAAAAGCCCAACCGATAAGAATCGGTTGGGCTTTTTTTTGAGATAATAATTAACGCTTAGAGAATTGTGGCGCGCGACGTGCACCTTTAAGACCGTATTTTTTACGCTCTTTCATACGAGAGTCACGAGTTAATAATCCAGCGCGTTTTAGAGTTCCACGGTACTCAGGGTCTGCTTGTAGTAAAGCACGAGCGATTCCGTGACGGATCGCACCAGCTTGACCAGAATAGCCTCCACCATGAACGTTTACTAAAACGTCATAGTTACCAAGAGTTTCAGTTGCAACTAGTGGTTGCTTAATTACTTCTCTTAGTGCTGCGAATGGGATATATACTTCTACTTCACGATCATTGATAACAATGTTTCCGTTACCTGGTACTAAACGTACACGAGCTACTGAGCTCTTACGACGACCAGTTCCGTAATATTGAACTTGAGCCAAGATAATAACCTCCTCTTATTAATTATCCACGAAGTTCGTAAACTTCAGGTTGTTGTGCTTGATGCGGGTGCTCTGCTCCAGCATATACATGTAATTTCTTGAACATTTGACGACCTAGAGAACCTTTTGGAAGCATACCTTTGATAGTAAGCTCTAACATTTTCTCTGGGTAGTTTGTACGCATTTCTAATGCTGTACGTTGTTTTAAACCACCTGGGTGATTAGTGTGACGGTAGTAGATCTTGTCCGTAAGCTTTTTCCCAGTTAGTTCAATTTTTGAAGCATTAAGAATGATTACATGATCACCAGTGTCAACATGTGGTGTGAATGTTGGTTTGTGTTTGCCGCGTAGAATAGAAGCAACTTCACTAGCTAAACGTCCTAGAGTTTTGCCTTCAGCATCTACAACGAACCATTTACGATCGATTTCGTTGGCTTTTGCCATATACGTTGTACGCATGATTTAACCTCCTATTTAATGAATCCGTAGTATTTATTTTCTAATCACAATAAGTTTCCGGGGCTTATCGTGGGGTTAATAACATACCATATGCTATATTATCTTGTTCCCAGTCTATTGTCAAGAGAATGTTACACCAGGATTAGTTGTTTTAGAATTTTTTTTTGAAAGGAATATAAATTCCTATTTCACAATAGGTTCATAGTCGACCTTCCACAGATAAAGTCCGTGAGGAGGTGCAGTCTTCCCTGCCCGATTACGATCCCTGGCATCCAGTATCCCAGGAACCTCTTCTACTTGGATATTTCCAGAACCCACCTCTAATAATGTACCAACCAGTATCCTCACCATATTATAGAGAAATCCATTTCCTACAAATGAAAAAATGATTTCTTCCCCGTGCTTCTGAATCTCAATATGGTGAATCGTTCTTACTTTATCTTCTACCTCTGTTTTAGCCGAACAAAAGCTCGTGAAGTCGTGCTCTCCGATTAGATGCCGTCCAGCATGCTCCATATCCGTTACAGATAAATTGTAAGGATAATGAAGGGCGTAGTGACGGTTAAACGGACTTCTCGCCTCTCCCGTATAAACACGGTAGCGATATTCCTTCTGTACGACAGAGAACCTTGAGTGGAATTCAGTTGGAACAAACTCAGCTTCTTTAACGGTTACTTCATCCGGTAAACGTGTGTTCAGCACGACCGGCCATTTCTCTTCAGGAATGAATAAGGGTGTATCAAAATGAAAAACCTGACCGTTCGCATGAACACCAGCGTCGGTCCTCCCCGACCCACTGATCCGGATTCTTTCTCCTTTATGGATTGTGGACAGAATATCTTCTATTAGCCCTTGGATGGTTCGCTGATTGGGTTGTACCTGATAACCATGAAAATAGGTGCCATCATAAGCGATGGTACACTTCACTCTCTGCATACACGACACTCCCGTTATCCTCTAAAAGTAATCAATACAACTGTTAAAAGGGCCAGCACTACTAAAGAACCCGTATCCTTCTTATGCCAGGATAACAGCCGATATTTCGTCCTGCCCTCTCCGCCTTGATACCCTCTTGCTTCCATGGCTGTTGCCAGGTCCTCTGCACGTTTAAAGGCACTGACGAAAAGAGGGATCAGTAAAGGGATGATGGCTTTGATCCGATCTTTGATAGGACCGGAAGAAAACTCAGCTCCCCTTGCAATTTGAGCCTTCATGATTTTATCCGTTTCCTCCATCAAAGTCGGAATGAATCGTAAGGAGATTGACATCATTAGAGCCAGCTCATGAACGGGAAACTTCACTTTTTTCAATGGGTTCAAAAGCGTCTCGAGACCGTCCGTAATCGTGATAGGGGAGGTCGTCAGCGTTAATAAAGACGTGACGAGAATCAGATAAAAGAATCGTAAAGAAATAAAGATCCCCTGCCTTAACCCCTCTTCATGAACAGATAACACGCCTAAGTCCAGGATGACGGGGCCTTCCTTGGTGAAAAACACGTGTAAAAAGAACGTAAACAGAATCAACCATAGGATAGGCTTCAATCCGCCGATAATAAAACGCAAGGAAAGATTAGAAAGTATGAGTGCGCTAAACGTAAATAGACCGAGCAGTGCATACGTAACTAAATTATTTGCCAGAAAGACGACACATATAAATCCAAAGATAAATAATAGTTTTGCCCTCGGATCCATTTGATGAAGGATGGATTTGGCAGGTACGTAGCGACCAAAGATCATTTTCTCCATCATAGGACTTCACCTCCGTCCCTGACTGTACGGATGGCTGAAGCTAATTCCTCTATCGTTAAACAGGTCTTCGGTAGCTTCTTCCCTGAACTGTGTTCAAATTGATATTGAAAACGAACGACGTCTGGCACGTCCAATCCCATCTTAAACAGTTCATCCGCTGAAGAGAATATCTCTTCAGGACTTCCTTTTCTCTTAAGATGGCCTTTCTGCATGATCACAATCTCTTCTGCATAATGAGCAGCGTCTTCCATGCTATGGGTGACGAGAATGGTCGTCAGTCCTTTTTCTTTATGAAGCTCATAGAACATGTCCATGATTTCACGTTGACCCCTTGGATCGAGTCCCGCAGTAGGTTCATCGAGTACAATGACCTCCGGATTCATAGCAAGTACACCTGCAATGGCTACACGTCTCATTTGTCCACCTGATAAATCAAAAGGGGATTTATTAAGTACTTCTTCTGAAAGTCCAACCTTTACGATCAGTTCCTTGGCTCTTCTTATCGCATCTTCTTCGGATACTCCAAAGTTCATTGGTCCGTAACAGATGTCTTTAAGTACGGTTTCTTCAAACAACTGATGCTCAGGAAATTGAAAGACGATGCCTACCTTCTGTCTGACCGGCTTTAAGCTTTTTGCCTTTTGATTGGCTTTTATTTGATGCTCTCCTACTTGGACAAGGCCCTCCGTAGGCTTTAACAGTCCGTTTAAATGCTGCAGGAGTGTTGATTTCCCTGAACCGGTGTGACCGATCACCGCGAGAAATTGACCTGTCGGGATGGAAAGATTGATATCTTGAAGGGCAAGTTTTTCGAATGGAGTGTTGAATGAATATCGGTATTCTACCTGTTGAAATGTGATTTGCATAACTCATTCACCAACTCTTCTTCTGTAAAATAGGTTTTAGACAAGGGAATACCTGCCTCTTTAAGGGCTCCAGAAAGCTTGATTGTAAAAGGAGAGTCCAGGCCCAGCTTGATTAACTCGTCCTCTAATAAGAAAATTTCCTCCGGGGTTCCTTCCTTAAAGACCGTCCCTTGATTTAATACAATCATTCGATCTGCTTTGGTCGCTTCCTCGAGGTCGTGGGTGATGGAGATCACCGTCAGGTTTTCTTCCTCTTTCAGCTTGCGTACTGTTTCAAGAACTTCTTTTCTTCCTTTGGGATCAAGCATCGATGTCGCTTCATCTAAGATGATGATCGATGGTTGAAGGGCTACGACCCCTGCGATCGCTACACGCTGCTTTTGACCACCTGATAAATGGTGCGGCTCTTGATTAAGAAAATCCTCCATATGGACACTTTTTAAAGCATCATTGACTCGCTGTACCATCGATTCATAAGGTACCCCATGGTTTTCTAACCCAAAAGCCACATCATCTTCTACTGTAGCACCAACAAACTGATTATCGGGATTCTGAAAGACCATACCCAGCTTTGAACGAATGTCCCAAATAGAGCTCTCCTCAAGAACGATCCCGTCCACCGTTACCCTCCCTTTCTCAGGAAAATGAAGTCCATTCAACATTTTGGCAAGAGTCGACTTACCGGATCCGTTATGACCCACAATCGCTAACCATTCACCTTGATTGACAGTCAGACTAATGCCTTTAAGGGCGTAGGAATTCTGATCAGGGTAACTGAAATGTACATCGTCTACTTTAATAATTCCCTTCAATTTCGTAACCTCCTCTACGCTCTTCCATACTCAGCTCTGCTCAAAAAAATCTCTGCATATAAAAAAAAGCCTGCACCCCAACCAAAGAAAAGAGATCTTTTCTTGTTCAACCATTGAACAGCTTCTATGAAAATAGAAGTTGGAAGGGATGCACGAGCTAGACGAGTCAGCCGGAGCTGCTCATCGTAACGCTCTGCTTTTCATCAACATGCACTTATACAAAAAGGGCAAAGAAGCAGTTAAGGATTAACTGTCCTGCCCTTAATGTTAGCAGTCACGAATTATTAAACTAATTCGATGATTGCCATTGGAGCACCGTCACCACGGCGAGGACCAACCTTCATAATGCGAGTATATCCGCCTTGACGCTCTGTGTAACGAGGAGCGATGTCAGAGAATAACTTTTGTAGAGCATCTTGGTTGTTTTCAGCGTTTGCAACTTCTTTACGAATGAATGCACCAGCTTGACGACGCGCGTGAATGTCACCACGTTTACCTAAAGTGATCATTTTTTCCACAACTGAACGAAGCTCTTTCGCACGAGTTTCAGTTGTTTCGATGCGCTCGTTAATGATTAGGTCTGTAGCTAAATCACGTAGCATTGCTTTACGTTGAGCGCTGGTACGTCCTAACTTTCTGTAAGCCATTAAGGGTTCCCTCCTTTGTTGAATCTATATATGAAAGAAGATGTTATCAGTCGTCTTTACGTAAGCCAAGTCCAAGGTCTTCAAGTTTAACTTTAACCTCTTCAAGTGATTTACGTCCTAAGTTACGCACTTTCATCATATCTTCTTCTGTCTTGTTAGCAAGCTCTTGAACAGTATTGATTCCAGCACGCTTCAGGCAGTTATAAGAACGAACAGAAAGATCTAATTCTTCGATCGTCATCTCAAGAACTTTTTCTTTTTGGTCTTCTTCTTTTTCTACCATGATTTCAGCATTCTGCGCTTCATCTGTAAGGCCAACGAAAATATTTAAGTGTTCTGTTAGAATCTTAGCACCTAAAGAAATAGCTTCTTTTGGTCCAATACTTCCATCAGTCCATACATCAAGAGAAAGTTTATCGTAGTTCGTCATTTGACCAACACGAGTATTTTCTATTTGATAGTTAACGCGTGAAACTGGAGTGTAAATAGAATCGATTGGGATCACGCCAATAGGAAGATCCTCACGTTTGTTCTGGTCTGCTGGTCTATATCCACGTCCACGGGATGCGCTTAAACGCACACGGAAGTGTCCACTCTTAGATAATGTTGCGATGTGTAAATCAGGATTTAACACTTCAACATCACTATCATGAGTAATATCAGCAGCCGTTACAACTCCTTCGCCCTGTACATCAATTTCTAGCGTTTTTTCTTCATCAGAGTAGATCTTTAACGCTAACTTCTTGATATTCAAAATGATGGATGTGACATCCTCTACGACGCCTTCAATTGTTGAAAACTCATGCAGTACTCCATCTATTTGAATAGATGTGACAGCAGCACCTGGGAGTGACGATAGTAGGATACGACGTAAGGAGTTACCCAAAGTTGTACCATATCCACGCTCAAGTGGTTCTACGACGAACTTTCCATATGTGGCATCATCGCTGATCTCAACCGTTTCAATTTTTGGCTTTTCAATTTCGATCATTAATATTTACCCTCCTTCAAAACGTCGAAACTCCGGGCTAAATAAGTTAAAGTCCGAAATTCCCCATGTTTACGTTCCCTATTGTGCACCAACAACTGGTTACTTTTCTGAATGAACGTATCTTGTATCATATCCCATTATAGACAACGATACAAAATTTATACAGAAAAATTAAACGCGGCGACGTTTTGGTGGACGGCATCCATTATGAGGAACTGGAGTAACGTCTCTGATTGCAGTAACTTCTAGACCTGCTGCTTGAAGAGCACGGATAGCTGCTTCACGACCAGCACCAGGACCTTTAACTGTTACTTCAAGAGTTTTTAAACCATGTTCTTGAGAAGCTTTCGCTGCAGTTTCAGCTGCCATTTGCGCTGCGAATGGAGTGGATTTACGAGAACCTCTGAATCCTAGTGAACCTGCACTTGACCAAGCAACAGCATTTCCGTGAACATCAGTAATAGTTACGATTGTGTTATTGAATGTAGAACGAATGTGTGCAATACCAGCTTCGATATTCTTTTTCACACGACGTTTACGAGTGTTTGTTTTACGTGCCATACTAAGAAGTAACCTCCTTTACCTATTATTTTTTCTTGTTAGCTACAGTCTTACGAGGACCTTTACGTGTACGAGCATTGTTCTTCGTATGTTGTCCACGAACAGGTAGTCCACGACGGTGACGAAGACCGCGGTATGAACCGATTTCCATAAGACGTTTGATGTTTAGTGATACTTCACGACGAAGATCACCTTCTACTTTTAATTTATCAACGATATCACGAATCTTTCCTAGTTCGTCGTCTGTAAGATCGCGAACGCGAGTATCCTCAGATACACCAGCTTCAGATAAGATTTTCGCTGCAGTATTTTTACCAATACCGTAGATGTATGTTAATGAAATGACAACACGTTTGTCACGTGGAATGTCTACACCAGCAATACGTGCCATAGTGATAGCGCACCTCCTTTAAGATTAGCCTTGTTTTTGTTTGTGTTTAGGGTTTTCACAGATAACCATAACTTTACCTTTTCTACGAATAACTTTACATTTTTCGCAGATTGGCTTAACAGATGGTCTAACTTTCATCTTATTCTAACCTCCTTAATAGTACGGAGTGCAATAGATTATTTATAACGATAAGTGATTCTACCACGAGTTAAGTCATACGGTGATAATTCTACTGTTACCTTGTCACCAGGTAGGATACGAATGAAATGCATACGGATCTTTCCTGAAACATGTGCCAGTACTGTATGACCATTTTCTAATTCTACCTTAAACATCGCATTGGGCAAAGTCTCGGCGACCTTACCTTCAACTTCAATTACATCATCCTTAGCCATCGAACATGTCTCCCTTCTTCTCATCATTTAACACTTCGTTAACAAACTTTGAAACGGCATAACGCAGTTTACCGTTCGTTACTCTTCCTGTTTCTATAATACTGTTTTGAACTTCTGGAGAAACATAGTCACACAAGTGAAGATGAGCGATGTTCTTTCGCTTGGCGCGATCAAACTTTCTTCGATCTCCATCTGCTATGAGTACAAAACGTTCATCCAATTGCTGAACAACGACCGAGTAGCTTCCAGTTTCTCTCCCTTTAAGGGTTTGAACAATCTGGCCAATCCTCGGAATCGTCGAATCCGACTCGATCAATCCAATCACCTTCACTTAGGCTTTCGTCAATATCTCATAGCCGTCTTCAGTAATTGCAATGGTGTGTTCAAAGTGCGCACACATTTTATCATCTACTGTGACGACTGTCCAGTTATCTGATAACGTCCTAACATATCGACTTCCTGCATTAACCATTGGTTCAATAGCCAGTACCATGCCAGGCTTTAAACGAGGACCTTTGTTGGGTGGTCCATAATGAGGAATTTGCGGGTCCTCATGTAAGTCTTGACCAACTCCGTGTCCCACATACTCTCGAACGATAGAAAAGCCATTAGCCTCAACAAATGTTTGTATACTATGAGAGATATTCGACAGACGCTCGCCTGGTTTAGCTTCCTTAAGTCCCAGAAATAATGATTCTTCCGTAACATCCAGAAGCTTCTGGGTTTCATCATCTATTGTTCCAACTGGGTATGTCCAAGCTGAGTCACCGTGATAACCGTTATATTTAGCACCGATATCGATGCTGATTATATCGCCATCCTTTAATACCCGATCGCCTGGAATTCCATGAACCAACTCATTGTTGACGGAAGCACAGATGCTGCCACGAAACCCATTATACCCTTTAAAAGATGGAATTGCATCATGTTTACGAATGAATTTTTCAGCAATTGCATCCAATTCCTTCGTCGATATTCCCGGAGAAATATGCTTTTGCAATTCCGCATGAGTTAATGCCACAATCTTTCCAGCTTGCCGCATAATCTCAATCTCTCTCGGAGTTTTCGAAATGATCATTATGAAAGGCCTCCAAGTAGTTCATCAATGTCATCAAACACTCTATGGATGTCTTGTTGACCGTCAATGTTTTTCAGATAGCCTTTATCTTCGTAGTAAGCCAATAGTGGTTGAGTTTGCTTGATGTTTACGTCTAAACGGTTTTGAACCGTTTCTTCGTTATCATCTGCGCGTTGATATAACTCGCCGCTGCAGCGATCACAAACGCCCTCTTCTGTTGGCGGATTAAAGACAAGATGATAAGTAGCGCCGCACTCTTTACAGATCCTGCGACCTGTCAAGCGCTCCATCAGGATGTCCTTATCTACATTTATATTAATGACATAATTCATTTTTTTACCAAGATCAGCCAGGATGTTTTCAAGTGCTTCTGCCTGAGCAACCGTTCTTGGAAACCCATCCAGTAAGAAGCCTTTTTCACAGTCCTCTTTGCTTAAACGTTCACGAACGATACCGATTGTTACTTCATCAGGAACAAGGTCGCCATTATCCATGAATGATTTAGCCTTCAAGCCTAGTTCAGTACCGCCTTTAATAGCTGCACGGAACATATCGCCAGTAGATATATGGGGGATACCATATTTATCTACGATCTTTTCAGCTTGAGTGCCTTTTCCTGCGCCTGGTAAGCCCATAAGAACTATATTCACTCTCGAACTCCCCCTAATTGTCTATAAAATGGCTTCAGGAACAATATGTTCCCGAAAACCCTCTTATTTAATAAATCCTTTGTAGTGACGTTTCACTAACTGCGCTTCCAGTTGCTTCATTGTCTCAAGTGCAACCCCTACTACGATGAGTAAGCTTGTTCCACCGATTTGAGCTGCAGGAGGTAATCCCGCAAAGTTAATGAAGAAAACAGGAAGAATCGAGATGACAGCTAAGAAGATTGCCCCAACAAATGTTAGACGATACAGAACGCGAGTGAGATACTCTTGTGTGGTTTTACCTGGACGAATACCAGGGATATATCCACCTTGCTTCTTCAAGTTTTCAGCCATTTGTTCTGGATTCACTTGAATGAAAGCATAGAAATACGTAAAGGCAACGATCAGAGCTACATAGATGATCATACCAACTGGTTTAGTGTAATCAAAGATGTACTGAATAGTACTTGTCACATCATTTTCTCCGAAGAAAGATGAAATGGTCTGTGGCGTAATTATGAAAGATATCGCAAAGATAACTGGAATAACACCCGCAGCATTTACCTTTAACGGTAGATGTGTTGATTGTCCACCAACCGGACTACGCCCCACTAAACGTTTTGCATATTGAATCGGAATTTTACGAAGTGCTTGTTGAATAAACACGACACCAACCACGATTGCAATAACTGCTAAAACAAGAAGTGCAAGAACCACAATTCGAAGGAAGAGCTGTTCGCCTGCCCCTTCAATTTGTTGAGCATAGATTTGGTTTACTGTGTTAGGGATAGCAGCAACGATACCTGCAAAGATCAGGATCGAAATACCATTCCCCACACCTTTAGCCGTAATTTGTTCACCTAACCACATAAGAAAAGCCGTACCAGCTGTTAGAACTAACGCTATTAGTAGGTACGTACTAACTCCAGGGCTTTGGATAAGCATTCCACCATATATTCTATTGAAACCATAGGACATACCTAAAGCTTGGATAAATCCGAGAACGATGGTGAAATAACGTGTGAACTGAGCTAATTTTCGGCGTCCGACTTCACCTTGCTTAGACCACTCTGTAAACTTCGGAACAACATCCATTTGCAGGAGTTGTACGATGATAGAAGCAGTAATGTAAGGCATAATTCCCATCGCAAAGATGGAGAAGTTTTGCAGTGCACCGCCACCAAATGTATTCAGGAACCCGAGAATTCCTGCCTGGTCTTGCATTTTCAATACATTAGCGTCTACGTTTGGTACCGGAATAAAGGTACCAAGACGGAAGACTATTAACATTAGAAGGGTGAAAATAATTTTATTTCTTATATCACCCACGCGCATAAAATTGGAGATAGTTTGAAACATTAGATCACCTCGGATGTACCGCCAGCAGCTTCGATAGCTTCTTTAGCAGTGGTTGAGAATTTTTGTGCTTTTACTGTAAGCTTTTTCTCGATTGAACCTTTACCAAGAATCTTAATTCCCGCTTTTTCGTTACTCACTACGCCAGTTTCTACAAGTAGAGCTGGAGTAACTTCTGTACCATCTTCGAAGCGATTCAATGCGTCAAGATTGACGATTGCATATTCTTTACGATTGATGTTTGTGAATCCACGTTTTGGTAGACGTTGGAATAATGGTGTTTGACCACCCTCAAAGCCAGGACGAGTTCCGCCACCTGAACGAGCGTTTTGTCCTTTATGACCTTTACCAGAAGTCTTTCCATTACCTGAACCAATACCACGTCCTACACGATTGCGGACTTTACGTGAACCTTCTGTAGGCTTTAACTCATGTAATTTCATGTCGGCACCTCCTTTTTTTCGAAAGAAATCGATTATTTTTCTGTAACCGTTACAAGGTGAGCAACTTTGTTGATCATACCGCGGATAGCAGCATTATCTTGTTGTTCAACTGTTTGATGCATTTTGCGAAGTCCTAAAGCTTCAACAGTTTTACGTTGATCTTGTGGACGACCAATTGTACTGCGAGTGAGGGTAATTTCTAGTTTGTTAGCCATCGTTATCCCTCCCTTATCCTAATATCTCTTCTACTGATTTACCACGTAATTTTGCAACGTCTTCAGCACGCTTTAATTGTTTTAAACCTTCGATAGTAGCGCGAACCATGTTAATTGGAGTGTTAGATCCTAAAGATTTAGATAGGATATCTTGAACACCAGCTAATTCAAGTACGGCACGAACAGGTCCACCAGCAATAATTCCTGTACCCGCAGAAGCAGGTTTGATCAGAATTTGACCAGCACCAAATCGTCCAGTTACTAGGTGAGGTGTTGTACCATCAACCATAGGAACTTCAATTAGATTTTTCTTCGCATCTTCAATCGCTTTACGGATTGCATCAGGTACCTCTTGAGCTTTACCCGTTCCGAAACCAACGTGACCGTTTTTGTCGCCTACTACTACAAGAGCAGCGAAACGGAAACGACGTCCACCTTTAACAACTTTCGCAACACGATTGATTGTAACTACGCGTTCTTCAAATTCTAGTTTACTTGGATCAATACGACGCATCTGGATTGTCCCTCCTTTTTAATTAAAATTCTAAGCCGTTTTCACGAGCTGCTTCAGCTAAAGCTTTGATACGGCCATGATATAAATATCCACCACGGTCAAATACCACGGATTTCATTCCTTTATCTACTGCACGTTTCGCAACTAGTTCTCCAACTTTTGCTGCTGCATCGATAGTAGCAGCTGAGTCTAGATCGAAATCTTTATCTTGAGAAGATGCACTTGCTAGAGTAACACCGTTCACGTCATCGATAAGTTGAGCGTAGATATTTTTGTTAGAACGGAAAACGTTCAAACGAGGACGAGTTTCAGTTCCAGTAATTTTTGAACGGACACGAGCATGTCTCTTCTTACGTGTTTTGTTCTTATCTGGCTTAGTAATCACCTACGGTCACTCCTTTCTTTTGCCTACGCGGCATTATTTACCTGTTTTACCTTCTTTACGACGAACATATTCACCTTCGTAGCGAATACCTTTTCCTTTGTAAGGCTCAGGAGAGCGTACAGCACGAATGTTTGCAGCTAGTGCTCCAACACGTTCTTTATCGATACCTTTGATAGATATCTTTGTGTTTGCCGGTACTTCGATCTCAATACCTTGTTCTGGTTCGATCTCAACTGGGTGAGAGTAACCAACGTTAAGTACAAGCTTAGTACCTTGTTTTTGAGCACGGTAACCTACACCGACTAGCTCAAGATTTCTTTGGAATCCTTTAGATACACCTTCAACCATGTTCGCGATTAGGGCACGAGTTGTACCGTGTAACGCGCGGTGTTCTTTTGCATCAGAAGGGCGAGTAACTGTTGCTACGTTTCCTTCTAATTCTACTTTAATATCAGAATTGAATGTACGAGAAAGTTCCCCTTTAGGTCCTTTTACAGTTACAGTGTTATCTTCACCTACTGTTAGAGTAACGTCAGATGGAATTTCGATTGGTAGTTTTCCTACACGTGACATCCTGTTGCACCTCCATTCATATAAAAAATATTACCAAACGTAAGCTAGTACTTCTCCGCCTACTTGTTGAGCACGAGCTTCTTTATCAGTTAAAACACCTGTAGAAGTAGAAACTAGTGCGATACCTAAACCGTTTAATACTCTAGGTACTTCTGTAGATTTCGCATATACACGTAAACCAGGTTTAGAGATACGCTTTAATCCAGTAATTACACGTTCGTTGTTTGCTCCATATTTTAAGAAAATGCGGATAACACCTTGCTTGTTATCTTCTACATATTCTACGTCACGTACGAAACCTTCACGTTTAAGGATTTCTGCAATTTCTTTCTTGATGTTAGAAGCAGGAACTTCTAATCTTTCGTGACGAACCATGTTCGCATTACGGATGCGAGTAAGCAAATCTGCAATTGGATCTGTCATTGTCATAATAATTTACCTCCTTCCCAATATAGGGTATTACCAACTAGCTTTCTTAACGCCAGGAATCTGACCCTTGTATGCAAGTTCACGGAAACAAATACGGCAAAGCTTGAATTTACGGATTACTGAATGAGGACGTCCGCAACGTTCGCAACGAGTGTACGCTTGAACATTATGCTTTGGCGCGCGTTTTTGTTTCGCAATCATAGATTTTTTAGCCACATTTTCGCCTCCCTTATATAGCGATTACTTTTGGAATGGCATTCCGATTTGTGTCAATAATTCACGAGCTTCTTCGTCTGAGTTCGCAGTTGTTACGATTACGATATCCATACCACGTACTTTAGACACTTTGTCATAGTCAATCTCAGGGAAAATCAATTGCTCTTTAACTCCTAATGTATAGTTACCGCGACCGTCGAATGCTTTTTTAGAAACACCACGGAAGTCACGTACACGTGGAAGTGAAACAGAAATTAATTTATCTAAGAATTGGTACATACGCTCTCCGCGAAGAGTAACTTTTGCACCGATAGGCATACCTTCACGAAGACGGAAGCCTGCGATAGATTTTTTAGCTTTCGTTACAACTGGCTTTTGACCAGTGATTTGAGTCAACTCATCAACAGCTACATCAAGAGCTTTTGAGTTTTGAACAGCTTCACCGATACCCATGTTGACAACGATCTTTTCAACTTTAGGTACTTCCATTACTGATTTGTAATTGAATTTGCTCACTAGAGCTGGACTGATTTCTTGTTGAAATTTTTCTTTTAGGCGGTTCATTCAGAATACCTCCCTTCTTAATCGTACTATTTATCTAGAACTTCACCTGATTTTTTTGCTACACGTACTTTTTTGCCGTCTTCTGTCTTATAACCTACACGAGTTGGCTCGTTAGATTTCGGATCTAGAAGCATAACATTTGATACATGGATAGATGCTTCTTGGCTGATGATTCCGCCTTGCGGGTTCATCTGTGAAGGCTTAGCGTGTTTTTTTACAACGTTAATTCCTTCAACTAGCACTCGGTCTTTCTTAGGGAATGAAGCAAGAACAACACCTGTTTTGCCTTTATCTTTCCCAGTAATGACCATTACTTTATCGCCTTTTTTTACATGCATTTCATCGCACCTCCTTGAATGGCCCAATGCTAATATCTATTAAAGAACTTCTGGAGCTAAAGATACAATTTTCATAAAGTTGCTGTCACGTAGTTCGCGAGCAACAGGTCCGAAGATACGAGTTCCACGTGGTCCCTTATCGTCACGGATAATTACACAAGCGTTCTCGTCGAACTTAATGTAAGTACCGTCTTGACGACGTACACCAGATTTAGTACGTACAACAACCGCTTTTACTACGTCACCTTTTTTAACAACGCCACCTGGTGTTGCTTGTTTTACTGTACACACGATAACATCACCGATGTTAGCTGTTTTGCGTCCAGAACCACCAAGCACTTTGATAGTTAATACTTCACGAGCACCAGAGTTGTCAGCAACTTTTAAACGTGATTCTTGTTGAATCATGTAGGTAACCTCCCTTCGGAATATAAAATATCCGAACAAATATATTAGATAATAACTGCTTTTTCAACAACTTCTACTAAACGGAAACGTTTTGTAGCAGATAGTGGACGAGTCTCCATGATACGTACGATATCGCCTACTTTTGCTTCGTTGTTCTCATCATGAGTTTTAAACTTCTTAGAGTACTTAACGCGCTTGCCGTATAGAGAATGCTTTTTATAAGTTTCTACCATAACCGTTACTGTTTTATCCATTTTGTCGGAAACAACACGGCCAGTGTATACCTTACGTTGGTTGCGGTCACTCATTTAAGCAAACCTCCTCTCATTTATCGATTGTTAACCCCGATCTCTCTTTCACGGATTACAGTTTTCATACGAGCGATCCCTTTGCGGACTTCACGGATGCGAGCTGTATTTTCTAATTGCCCAGTCGCAAGTTGGAAGCGAAGGTTAAATAACTCTTCTTTTAGAGTTTTTACTTTTTGTTCAATTTCAGCAGTGGTTAGGTCACGAATTTCATTAGTTTTCATTTGATTCACCACCAATTTCCTCACGTTTTACAAACTTCGTTTTGATTGGAAGTTTGTGTGATGCTAGACGAAGTGCTTCACGAGCTACCTCTTCAGACACACCAGCGATTTCAAACATGATTTTTCCAGGCTTAACTACTGCTACCCAACCTTCTGGAGCACCTTTACCTGAACCCATACGTACTTCTAAAGGTTTTGCAGTGTAAGGTTTATGAGGGAAGATTTTAATCCATACTTTACCGCCACGTTTCATGTAACGAGTCATAGCGATACGAGCTGATTCGATTTGACGGTTTGTGATCCAAGAAGCTTCAACTGCTTGTAAACCGTATTCACCGAACGCTACCTCTTGACCGCCTTTAGCACGTCCACGCATTTTTCCGCGGTGTTCGCGACGATGTTTAACGCGTTTAGGTAATAACATAATTATTTGCCTCCTTCCTCAGATTTCTTTCTTGTAGGAAGAACTTCTCCACGGTAGATCCATACTTTAACGCCAAGCTTACCATAAGTTGTGTCAGCTTCTGCATGAGCATAGTCAATGTCAGCGCGTAGTGTATGAAGTGGAACAGTACCTTCACTGTAATGTTCTGCACGAGCGATATCTGCTCCGCCTAAACGACCAGATACTTGTGTTTTGATTCCTTTTGCACCAGCACGCATAGCACGTTGGATAGATTGCTTTTGAGCACGACGGAATGAAACACGATTTTCTAATTGACGAGCGATGTTTTCTGCTACTAGTTTAGCATCAACGTCAGCTCTTTTGATTTCAACGATGTTGATGTGTACACGTTTTGAAGTAAGTTCGTTAAGAGCCTTACGAAGAGCTTCAACTTCTGTACCACCTTTACCGATAACCATACCAGGCTTAGCTGTATGAACAGTAATGTTAATACGATTTGCAGCGCGTTCGATTTCTACTTTAGAAACGGAAGCGTCTACTAAACGTTTTGCAATATATTCACGTACTTTAATGTCTTCGTGTAATAGATTAGCGTAATCTTTATCTGCGTACCATTTAGATTCCCAATCACGGATTATACCGACACGAAGTCCGACCGGATGTACTTTTTGACCCACAGCTTATCCCTCCTTCTTTTCTGATACGACAAGTGTAATGTGACTTGTACGTTTGTTAATTTGACTTGCACGTCCCATCGCACGAGGACGGAAACGTTTAAGTGTTGGTCCTTCATTTACATAAGCCTCAGTTACCACTAGGCTATTAATATCCATGTCAAAGTTGTGCTCTGCGTTCGCAATAGCAGACTTAAGTACTTTTTCGATTACTGGTGAAGCAGCTTTAGGTGTATGCTTTAAAATAGCAACCGCTTCTCCAACTTGCTTACCTCGGATTAGATCAACGACTAAACGTACTTTACGAGGAGCAACACGTACTGTTCTTGCAACAGCTTTTGCTTGCATTAGGATACCCTCCTCTCAATTAGCGTCTTGTTTTCTTATCATCACTTGCATGACCTTTGTAAGTACGAGATGGTGCGAATTCACCAAGCTTGTGTCCTACCATGTCTTCAGTGACGTATACAGGTACATGTTTACGACCATCGTAAACTGCGATAGTGTGACCGATGAATGCTGGGAAGATCGTTGAGCGACGAGACCAAGTTTTAACAACTTGTTTGCCTTCAGTTTCGTTCAATTTCTCAACCTTACTCATTAAATGATCATCAACAAAAGGTCCTTTTTTTAAGCTACGACCCATGTTTGAACCTCCCTTCGTGATTGATCTACGGCTCTTTTCAGGAACCGTAGTACAATCCCGTTATTTTTTGCGACGACGCACAATAAATTTATCTGATTTGTTGTTTTTCTTACGTGTCTTGTATCCAAGAGTAGGTTTACCCCATGGAGACATTGGTGATTTACGTCCGATTGGAGCGCGACCTTCACCACCACCGTGTGGGTGATCGTTAGGGTTCATTACAGAACCACGAACTGTTGGGCGTTTACCTAACCAACGAGAACGTCCGGCTTTACCAATGTTGATAAGTTCGTGTTGTTCATTCCCAACTTGACCTACAGTAGCACGACAAGCAGAAAGAATCATACGAGTTTCACCAGAGTTAAGACGTACAAGTACATATTTACCTTCTTTACCAAGTACTTGAGCAGAAGTTCCAGCTGAACGTACTAACTGGCCACCCTTACCTGGTTTAAGTTCGATATTGTGTACGATTGTACCAACTGGGATGTTGATAAGTGGTAATGCATTACCCACTTTAATATCTGCTTCAGGTCCAGACATTACTTCCATACCTACTTCGATTGTTTTCGGTGCAAGAATGTAACGTTTTTCCCCATCAGCGTAGTTAATTAGTGCAATGTTTGCTGAGCGGTTTGGATCGTATTCGATCGTAGCAACGCGTCCAGGTATACCATCTTTTTCACGTTTGAAATCGATGATACGGTATTGGCGCTTATGACCGCCACCTTGATGACGAACTGTTAACTTACCTTGGTTGTTACGGCCACCCTTTTTGTGTAGGGGTGCTAAAAGTGACTTTTCCGGAGAATCTGTAGTGATTTCAGCGAAATCAGAACTAGTCATGCCGCGACGACCATTAGAGGTAGGTTTATACTTTTTAATCGCCATGTTTTTCCCTCCTCTTCTTAATTAAAGAATTTTATACTTCAAAGAATTCGATTTCTTTACTATCAGCAGTAAGTTTAACGATTGCTTTACGACGCTTGTTAGTGTAACCAGCGTGTTTACCCATACGTTTGAACTTACCTTTGTAGTTCATGATGTTAACTTTATCTACTTTCACGTCAAAGATTACTTCAACAGCGTCTTTTACTTGAGTTTTGTTCGCTCTAGTATCAACTTCGAAAGTATACTTTTTCTCAGACATAAGATCAGTTGAAGCCTCTGTAATTACGGGGCGCTTAATGATTTCACGTACATCCATTATGCAAGCACCTCCTCTACTTTTTCAACAGCTGATTTAGTGATCACTAGTTTGTCGTGTCCTAATACATCCAGAACGCTAATTCCATCAGCAGGAACAACAGTTACACCAGGGATGTTACGAGCTGAAAGTGCTACGTTTTCGTCGATTCCATCAGTGATAACTAATGTTTTAGAGTTAACTGAAAGACCTTTAAGAACGTTAGCAAATTCTTTTGTTTTAGGAGCATCGAATGATAATGCTTCTAATACTAAAATGTTTTCTTCTACTACTTTAGAAGAAAGAGCAGATTTGATCGCTAAGCGACGAACTTTCTTAGGAAGTTTGTAGCTGTAGCTGCGTGGAACTGGTCCAAATACAGTACCACCACCGCGCCATTGTGGAGAACGGATTGACCCTTGACGAGCACGGCCAGTTCCTTTTTGACGCCAAGGCTTACGCCCACCGCCACGTACTTCAGAACGATTTTTTACTTTGTGATTACCTTGACGTAAAGAAGCTCTTTGCATCAATACTGCTTCAAACATTACATGTTTGTTTGGTTCGATACCAAAAACAGTGTCATTAAGTTCGATATCACCAACTTTAGAACCGCTTTGGTTAAATAATGCTACTTTCGGCATTCTTGTTTCCTCCTTTCTTGAAAAGTTCTATTAGTTTGCTTTAATAGCTGACTTTACTTTGATCAGTTGTTTCTTAGGTCCAGGTACATTCCCTTTTACTAAGATAAGGTTACGATCAGCATCAATTTTTACAATTTCAAGATTTTGAATTGTAATTTGCTCTCCGCCCATACGTCCAGGTAGTAATTTACCTTTGAATACACGGTTTGGATCAACAGGACCCATTGAACCAGGACGACGGTGGTAACGAGAACCATGGGACATAGGTCCGCGAGATTGGTTATGACGCTTGATTGCACCTTGGAATCCTTTACCTTTTGAAACTCCTGTTACATCTACGATTTCGCCTGCCGCGAAAATATCAACTTTGACTTCTTGACCAACTTCGTACTCTTCTACGTTTACACCGCGGATTTCACGGATGAAGCGCTTAGGAGCAGTTTCAGCTTTAGCAACGTGGCCTCTCTCTGGTTTGTTAGAAAGCTTTTCACGTTTGTCTTCAAAACCTACTTGGATAGCTTCGTAGCCATCAACATCGATAGATTTCTTTTGAAGTACAACGTTTTGAGCAGCTTCGATAACAGTTACAGGGATAAGATCACCGTTTTCAGCGAAAACTTGAGTCATACCAATCTTTCTTCCTAAGATTCCTTTGGTCATAAGTCACACCTCCTAATAATTATGGTTTTTATGAATTAAAGTTTGATTTCGATATCTACACCTGATGGTAAGTCTAAACGCATAAGCGCATCAACTGTTTGAGGTGTTGGGTTTACAATGTCGATTAAGCGTTTATGAGTACGCATTTCGAATTGCTCACGAGAATCTTTGTATTTGTGCACAGCACGTAAGATTGTGTAAACAGACTTTTCAGTTGGTAGTGGGATCGGTCCAGAAACCGCCGCACCAGAACGTTTTGCTGTTTCAACAATTTTCTCAGCTGATTGATCAAGAATTCTGTGATCATAAGCCTTTAAACGGATACGAATCTTTTGTTTTGCCATTATTTTCCCTCCTTTATCGCCTATTTTTGAATAGACATTCTCCACAGAAATTTCCCACACACTCGCCATGGCAAAGCGGCCGTGTGTGTCAGCAACCTTCTGTTTCATCGCAGTCAAAGACCAACATTGTCTATTATAACTAAAACACCTAGAAGATGCAACTGTTTCTTGCAAATTCTTTATGTTTTGCACACTTTCTCTATTATACAAACGAAGCCTAATATTTTCAAGGCTATATATTATTTTCACAATATTAAATATAACCACTATACTTATTCTCAACAGTCAGTAATATAGAAATGATTCATAGAATATATATAGAAGAAACTCGACTACTTTCAAT
Source organism: Rossellomorea sp. GQ25 (assembly GCF_059758515.1). Classification (NCBI taxonomy): domain Bacteria; kingdom Bacillati; phylum Bacillota; class Bacilli; order Caryophanales; family Bacillaceae; genus Rossellomorea; species Rossellomorea sp. GQ25. The sequence continues at coordinate 25,530 of NZ_JCAXEQ010000013.1, forward strand.
TTAAGATTGATGTAGTTGGGAAGGATCTCCAAAGTGAATGCCTATATAGACGCAAAAAAACAGATGGACATGATGTCCATCTGTTTTTGATATCAATGATTACTCAGTGATTGTAGCTACTACTCCAGCACCTACAGTACGTCCACCCTCACGGATAGAGAACTTAGTACCTTCTTCGATAGCGATTGGAGCGATAAGCTCAACAGTCATTTCGATGTTATCGCCAGGCATAACCATTTCTACACCTTCAGGAAGGTTACAGATACCAGTTACGTCAGTTGTACGGAAGTAGAACTGTGGGCGGTAGTTAGTGAAGAATGGAGTGTGACGTCCACCCTCTTCTTTAGAAAGAACATAAACTTCTGCTTTGAACTTTGTGTGTGGAGTGATTGTACCTGGCTTAGCAAGTACTTGTCCACGTTGGATATCTTCACGAGCTACACCACGAAGTAGTGCACCGATGTTGTCTCCAGCTTCAGCATAGTCAAGAAGCTTACGGAACATTTCTACACCTGTTACAGTTGTAGATTTTGGCTCTTCAGAAAGACCAATGATGTCGATAGTGTCTCCAACTTTAACTTGTCCACGCTCAACACGACCAGTAGCAACTGTACCACGACCTGTGATTGAGAATACATCCTCAACAGGCATCATGAATGGCTTTTCAGTGTCACGCTCTGGAGTTGGGATGTAGCTATCTACAGCTTCCATAAGTTCGTAGATTTTTTCTTCCCACTCAGCTTCTCCTTCAAGAGCTTTAAGAGCAGAACCTTTGATTACTGGTACGTCATCGCCAGGGAAATCGTACTCAGAAAGAAGGTCACGTACTTCCATTTCTACTAATTCAAGTAGCTCTTCGTCGTCTACCATGTCACATTTGTTCATGAATACAACTAGGTATGGAACACCTACTTGACGAGAAAGAAGGATGTGCTCACGAGTTTGTGGCATTGGGCCATCAGCAGCAGAAACTACTAGGATCCCACCATCCATTTGTGCTGCACCAGTGATCATGTTTTTAACATAGTCAGCATGTCCTGGGCAGTCAACGTGTGCATAGTGACGAGTATCAGTTTCATACTCAACGTGTGCAGTAGAGATTGTGATTCCACGCTCTCTTTCTTCTGGAGCACCGTCAATTTGGTCATATGCCATTGCAGTTCCACGACCATACTTCTTGTGAAGTGTAGTTGTGATTGCAGCTGTTAGAGTTGTTTTACCATGGTCAACGTGACCGATTGTACCGATATTCGCATGTTGCTTGGAACGATCAAATTTTTCCTTACCCATTTGAAAATCCTCCTTTAATTTTAAAGAAAATAAGTATATTTGTTAGGCTAATCCAGAGGCAGTTTGTTGCCGCCCCTGAACCAGTAATGCTTACAATAGTATTTATACTTTATATAAGGGAATAAATCAATTATTCACCTTTATTTTTTTTGATGATCTCTTCAGAAATCGATTTAGGTACTTCTTCATAGTGATCGAAGTGCATGGAGTATGTTCCACGTCCTTGTGTGTTAGAACGAAGGGAAGTTGCATATCCAAACATTTCTGATAGAGGTACGAACGCTTTAACGACTTGAGCGTTACCGCGTGCTTCCATACCTTCTACACGTCCACGACGAGAAGTTACATCACCCATGATATCTCCAAGGTATTCCTCAGGGATAACAACCTCAACCTTCATCATTGGCTCTAAGATTACCGGCTTACATTTAGAAGCGGCATTCTTAAGTGCCATAGAAGCAGCGATCTTAAACGCCATTTCAGAGGAGTCAACATCATGGTATGAACCATCGAATAATCTTGCTTTAACATCAACAAGTGGGAAACCAGCTAAGACACCATTTTCTAAAGCGTCAGATAGACCGGCTTGTACTGCAGGGATGTATTCACGAGGAACTACACCACCGACGATACCGTTCTCGAATTCGAATCCTTTACCTTCTTCGTTAGGTGAGAATTCGATCCAAACGTGTCCGAATTGTCCACGTCCACCAGATTGACGGGCGAACTTACCTTCAACTTTAGCCGTATCACGGAAAGTCTCACGGTAAGATACTTGAGGAGCACCTACGTTTGCTTCTACTTTAAATTCACGTTTCATACGGTCAACGATGATATCTAAGTGAAGCTCACCCATACCCGCGATGATAACTTGACCTGTTTCCTGGTCAGTATGCGCACGGAATGTTGGATCTTCCTCTTGAAGTTTTTGTAGAGCAGTAGTCATTTTATCTTGGTCAGCTTTTGATTTAGGCTCAACAGATAGTGAGATTACCGGCTCTGGGAATACCATGGATTCAAGAATAACCAAACTCTTTTCATCACATAGTGTATCTCCAGTAGAAGTATCTTTCAGACCAACTGCTGCTGCAATGTCTCCAGCATATACTTTAGAAATTTCTTCACGGGAGTTAGCATGCATTTGCAGGATACGACCTACACGTTCACGTTTTCCTTTTGAAGAGTTTCTTACGTATGATCCTGACTCAAGAACACCAGAGTAAACACGGAAGAATGTTAATTTACCAACATAAGGGTCAGTTGCAACTTTGAACGCTAAAGCAGAGAATGGCGCATCGTCTGTAGATGGACGAGTTACTTCTTCTTCTGTTTCAGGTACAAAACCTTTGATATCTTCAACGTCTGTTGGCGCTGGAAGATAGTCGATAACTGAGTCAATTAATAATTGAACCCCTTTGTTTTTGAATGCAGATCCACAAACTACCGGGTAGAACTCAACAGTCAGTGTTGCCGCACGGATAGCAGCTTTGATTTCTTCGTTAGAAAGCTCTTCACCTTCTAAGTACTTCATCATTAGCTCTTCATCAAGTTCAGAAACAGCTTCAATTAACTTTCCGCGGTATTCTTCAGCTTGATCTTTGTACTCTTCAGGAATGTCACGAGCTTCTGCACGTGTTCCAAGGTCATCTTCATAGAAGTATGCTTTCATTTCTACTAAGTCGATGATACCTTCGAAATCATCCTCAGCACCGATTGGAAGCTGAATTGGATGTGCATTCGCTTGTAAACGCTCATGAAGTGTACCTACAGAATAAAGGAAGTCAGCACCGATTTTGTCCATTTTGTTAACGAACACAACACGGGGAACCCCGTAAGTTGTTGCTTGGCGCCATACTGTTTCAGTTTGAGGCTCAACACCAGATTGAGCATCAAGTACTGCTACTGCACCATCAAGTACACGGAGTGAACGCTCAACTTCAACAGTGAAGTCTACGTGTCCCGGTGTATCGATGATGTTAATACGATGGCCTTTCCATTGAGCTGTTGTCGCAGCAGAAGTGATAGTGATACCACGTTCTTGCTCTTGCTCCATCCAGTCCATTTGAGAAGCACCTTCGTGAGTTTCTCCAATTTTATGGATACGACCTGTATAAAATAGGATACGCTCAGTTGCAGTTGTTTTACCAGCATCGATGTGAGCCATGATACCGATATTACGAGTGTTTTCTAAGGAGAACTCTCTAGGCATGCGGTCTTTCTCCTTCCTTATATGAGAATGATTTGAATGTTTTTGATCAGATTACCAACGATAGTGAGCAAACGCTTTGTTCGCTTCAGCCATCTTGTGTGTATCTTCACGCTTCTTAACAGAAGCTCCAGTGTTATTAGCTGCATCAAGGATTTCGTTAGCTAAACGCTCTTCCATTGTCTTCTCACCGCGAAGACGAGAGTAGTTTACTAACCAACGAAGACCTAATGTAGTACGACGCTCTGGACGCACCTCTACAGGTACTTGATAGTTTGAACCACCAACACGACGAGCTTTAACTTCTAATACCGGCATGATATTTTTTAGAGCTGCATCGAAAACTTCCATTGCATCTTTACCTGAACGCTCGCTAATGATATCAAACGCAGCGTATAGTTTCTTTTGAGCTTTACCTCTTTTACCGTCAATCATGATTTTGTTGATTAAACGAGTAACTAGTTTTGAATTGTACATTGGATCAGGTAAAACGTCTCTTTTTGCTACAGGACCTTTACGTGGCATGTGATTTCCTCCTTTCAACGAGAAATGAATTTATGATTTTTTTATTATTTTTTAGCTGCTTTAGGGCGCTTAGTTCCGTATTTAGAACGTCCTTGCATACGGCCTTCAACTCCAGCTGTATCAAGCGCACCACGTACGATGTGATAACGTACCCCTGGTAAATCCTTTACACGTCCTCCACGGATAAGAACAACACTGTGCTCTTGAAGGTTATGTCCGATACCAGGAATGTAAGCAGTAACCTCGATTCCATTTGTTAAACGAACACGAGCATATTTACGTAGTGCCGAGTTTGGTTTCTTTGGAGTCATTGTACCAACACGAGTACATACACCACGTTTTTGTGGAGAAGACAAGTTCGTGTGCACTTTCTTAAAGCTGTTATAACCTTTGTTAAGTGCAGGTGACTTTGATTTAGTTGATTTAGACTGACGAGGCTTGCGAACTAATTGGTTAATAGTTGGCATTTTGTTTTCCTCCCTTCTTATTTGGTAAGCCCACACATCCAGGTGGTTCTTTTTTGGGTAAAAGTAAAGTTTTTGCAGATAGCTTCTACAAAAACTATTTTACTGTATAATCGCAACAGCTGCTGCTCCAACATCTATTCCGCACGATTTACCAAGTTTCTTCATAGAATCCACTTTGTTAACCGATACTTTAAGATCAATAGCGGCCTGAACTACTTTCGCTGTAACTTTGGGATCAGCATCCTCCGCAATAACAACTTCTAGTACATGACCTGTTTTTAGAGCTTTCACTGCTTGCTTTGTTCCTACAATAATTTCTTTAGCCTGCGCTACTTTTTCATAAGACATTTCTTATCCTCCAAAGTAACAGGTTATTAATAGGAGCAACCTTGAATATATTATCATCTTAAAATCTCTATGTCAACAAAGATTTAAAAGATTTATAAAAGCTAACTCTTAGAGCTTATGTTTGAGCAATCAAACGCGCCTAAGAGTTAGCCTAAATAGATTACTCTACTGTTACTGTTTCTTCACTAGTATCTTCTGCTAATACCGGCTCTGCCTTGCGGTAACGTTGCATACCTGTACCGGCAGGAACCAATTTACCGATGATAACATTTTCTTTCAATCCAAGTAACTCATCACGTTTTCCTTTAATGGCAGCGTCCGTTAGCACACGAGTTGTTTCCTGGAACGATGCTGCTGATAAGAAGGAGTCCGTTTCAAGTGAAGCTTTGGTGATTCCGAGCAGTACAGGACGTCCTGTTGCTGGAAGCTTTCCGCCAAATAGTGCTTTTTCGTTCGCATCTCTAAATTGATGGATGTCCATAAGAGTACCTGGAAGTACCTCAGATTCACCCGCATCAATAACACGAACCTTGCGTAACATTTGACGAACCATGACCTCAACGTGTTTGTCGCCGATTTCAACCCCTTGCATACGGTATACTTTTTGTACCTCACGCAGCAAGTATTCCTGAACAGCTGACACATCACGCACTTTAAGAAGTTCTTTAGGATCGATTGAACCTTCAGTGATCTCCTGACCGCGTGCTACTTTATCGTTCACAGCGAATTTCAAGCGGGCTGTGTAAGGAGCTGTGTAACTTCTCGTTTCCACGTCACCTTGAACGGTAATTTCGTACTGTCGATCTTTTCCTTCACTGATGGAAGTAATTACACCATCAATTTCAGAAATAACGGCTTGACCTTTAGGGTTACGCGCTTCGAAGATCTCTTGGATACGCGGTAAACCTTGAGTGATATCGTCTCCTGCAACCCCACCAGTATGGAACGTACGCATCGTTAACTGTGTACCAGGTTCCCCGATGGATTGAGCAGCGATGATCCCAACAGCTTCCCCTACTTCGACTTTTTGACCTGTTGCCAAGTTCGTTCCGTAACATTTCTCACAAACCCCATGTCTCGTGTGACATGTGAAAGCAGAACGGATCGAAACATGTTCGACACCAGCATCAATGATCGTCTTAGCTAAGTCTTCTGTGATCAGCTGATTTTCTGTGATGATGATTTCATCTGTCTCAGGGTGACGTAATGTTTTACGTGAATAACGACCAAGTAAACGTTCTTCAAGAGGTTCGATGATTTCGGTACCCTCTTTAATGGAGCCTACAAGTAAGCCTCTGTCCGTTCCACAGTCTTCTTCACGAACAATCACATCTTGAGCCACATCAACAAGACGACGTGTCAGGTAACCTGAGTCAGCTGTTTTCAGTGCTGTATCGGCAAGACCTTTACGGGCACCATGTGTAGAGATAAAGTACTCAAGAACCGTTAAACCTTCACGGAAACTTGATTTGATCGGTAATTCAATGATACGACCAGCCGGGTTGGCCATCAGTCCACGCATACCAGCAAGCTGAGTAAAGTTAGATGCGTTACCACGGGCACCTGAATCACTCATCATGAAGATTGGGTTGCGCTTATCCAGTGTCGCCATTAATTTACCTTGAATGGTATCTTTCGCAGCGCTCCAGATTGAGATGACGCGATCATATCTCTCATCCTCTGTAATAAGACCACGTTTAAATTGTTTTAATACGTTGTCTACTTTACTTTGCGCTTCGATTAAGATTTTTTCTTTTTCCGCTAGTACGACGATATCTGCGATACCAACCGTAATACCGGCTTTAGTAGAGTATTTGAATCCTAAGTCTTTCATTTTATCAAGCATACGAGACGTTTCTGTGATAGCGAACTTCTTGAATACTTCCGCAATGATATTCCCTAAGAAACCTTTTTTGAATGGGTTGATTAACTCACGATTTTGGAATACCTCTTTAACGTCCGTTGCCGGGTCAACAAAGTAGTTCTCAGGAGTAGCTACTTCCAAGTTCGTTCTTGTTGGTTCGTTAATGAACGGGAAGGTATCTGGTAAGATCTCGTTAAAGATCACTTTACCAACCGTAGTTAATAATAATTGTTGATTTTGTTTCTCAGTAAACGTTTTGTTGTTGATGGTGCTTGCATGGATCGCAATACGAGTATGCAAGTGAACATATCCATTTTGATACGCAAGGATAACTTCATTAGCATCTGTAAAGATCATACCTTCACCAACAGCATTTTCACGCTCAAGTGTCAGGTAATAGTTACCTAATACCATATCCTGGGACGGAGTAACAACTGGCTTACCGTCTTTCGGATTAAGAATGTTTTGGGCAGCAAGCATCAGCATGCGTGCTTCAGCTTGTGCTTCAGAAGATAGAGGTACGTGAACCGCCATTTGGTCACCATCGAAATCCGCGTTGTATGCAGTACATACAAGTGGGTGAAGACGGATCGCTCTACCTTCGACAAGAGTTGGTTCAAATGCTTGAATACCAAGTCTGTGAAGAGTAGGTGCACGGTTTAAGAGAACTGGATGTTCTTTAATAACCCCTTCTAATACATCCCATACTTCCGGTTGTACGCGTTCGATCTTGCGTTTTGCACTCTTAATGTTGTGAGCCAATCCCTTTTCAACAAGTTCTTTCATAACAAATGGTTTGAATAACTCAAGTGCCATTTCTTTAGGAAGACCACATTGATACATCTTAAGGTTAGGTCCAACGACGATTACAGAACGACCTGAATAGTCAACACGTTTACCAAGAAGGTTCTGACGGAAACGACCTTGCTTCCCTTTAAGCATATGTGAAAGGGATTTTAATGGACGGTTTCCTGGTCCGGTAACTGGACGGCCACGGCGACCATTATCAATTAAAGCGTCCACCGCTTCTTGAAGCATACGCTTCTCGTTTTGAACGATGATGCTTGGGGCACCAAGGTCCAATAAACGCTTCAGACGGTTATTACGGTTAATAACACGACGATATAAATCATTTAAGTCAGAAGTTGCAAAGCGTCCACCGTCAAGCTGAACCATCGGGCGAAGCTCTGGAGGAATGACAGGTAGTACATCAAGAATCATCCAGTCCGGATCATTTCCTGAGTTTCTGAAAGATTCCACCACTTCTAAACGTTTGATTGCACGGGTACGGCGTTGACCTTGAGCTGTCTTCAGTTCTTCTTTAAGGAAATCAGCTTCTTTATCCAAGTCAATGTCTTGAAGAAGCTTTTTAATCGCTTCAGCTCCCATTGCAGCTTGGAATTTTACTCCGTATTTCTCACGATACGCACGGTACTCTTTCTCAGAAAGAAGTTGCTTTCTTTCCAGAGCCGTGTCACCCGGTTCTGTTACAACATAGGAAGCGAAGTAAATAACTTCTTCCAAAGCACGGGGAGACATGTCTAAAACAAGTCCCATACGGCTTGGAATTCCTTTGAAGTACCAGATGTGGGATACAGGGGCAGCCAGTTCAATGTGACCCATGCGTTCACGACGAACTTTAGCCTTCGTTACTTCAACACCACAGCGGTCACAAACGACGCCTTTATAGCGTACACGCTTGTATTTTCCACAGTGACATTCCCAGTCCTTCGTAGGACCGAAGATACGTTCACAGAACAAACCATCTTTTTCAGGTTTTAATGTACGATAGTTAATCGTTTCAGGTTTTTTGACCTCCCCGAAAGACCACGAACGGATCTTATCGGGGGAAGCTAAACCAATTTTCATATACTCAAAATTATTTACATCTAGCAAGGGGCCTACCTCCCTTTTAATCTACAGGCTCTAACCCTAATTGCTCTAAATTTATTCTTTTGACCCTACTGTCTCGGATTCTTGTGCATTAGATTCAGAGATATTTAGCGTGTCTGCTTGCTGTACTTCTTCTTCGTCCTCTAAGTCACGCATTTCAATTTCTTCTTCGTTACTAGAGAGGATCTTAACATCCATACCTAAACTTTGAAGCTCTTTGATCAGAACCTTGAAGGATTCCGGAACTCCAGGTTCAGGAACGTTTTCACCTTTGACAATGGCTTCGTATGTTTTCACACGACCCACAACATCATCAGACTTAACCGTTAGAATTTCTTGTAGAGTGTAAGCAGCACCATAAGCTTCAAGTGCCCATACCTCCATCTCACCGAAACGCTGGCCACCGAATTGAGCTTTACCCCCGAGTGGCTGCTGCGTAACAAGTGAATAAGGACCTGTTGAACGTGCGTGAAGTTTGTCATCGACCATGTGAGCAAGCTTGATCATATACATGATCCCCACTGATACACGGTTATCAAACGGTTCACCTGTTCTACCATCATAAAGAACGGTTTTCGCATCACGTGCCATACCGGCTTCTTCGATGGTTGCCCATACGTCTTCCTCACGTGCTCCATCAAATACCGGTGAAGCGACATGTACACCAAGATATCTTGCTGCCATACCTAAGTGAAGTTCAAGCACCTGTCCGATATTCATACGTGATGGTACCCCTAATGGGTTCAACATAATATCGATCGGTGTTCCGTCTGGTAAGAACGGCATGTCTTCTTCAGGAAGGATTCTAGAGATAACACCTTTGTTACCGTGACGTCCAGCCATTTTGTCACCCTCAGAAATCTTACGCTTCTGAACGATGTATACACGTACAAGCTGGTTTACACCTGGTGGTAATTCATCGCCGTCTTCACGATTGAAGACTTTGACATCGAGGATGATTCCTCCCCCACCATGTGGTACACGGAGAGATGTATCCCGGACTTCACGAGCTTTCTCACCGAAGATTGCATGTAATAAGCGTTCTTCAGCAGTCAACTCTGTTACACCTTTAGGCGTTACTTTACCGACAAGTAAGTCGCCATCTTTTACTTCCGCACCGATGCGGATAATTCCACGTTCATCAAGATTGCGAAGTGCATCTTCACCAACGTTTGGAATATCACGAGTGATCTCTTCAGGTCCTAATTTCGTATCACGAGATTCAGACTCATATTCTTCAATATGAATAGAAGTATATACATCGTCTTTTACAAGACGTTCACTCATGATGATCGCATCTTCATAGTTGTAACCGTCCCAAGTCATGAATCCAACCATTACGTTACGTCCTAAGGCTAATTCACCTTTTTCCATTGAAGGACCATCAGCAAGGATCTCTCCTTTAACTACACGGTCGCCTTCACTTACGATCGGACGCTGGTTGTAACATGTACCCTGGTTAGAACGGATGAATTTTTGCATACGATATTTATCGAGGTCACCTTTTACTTCTTGACCGTCGATTTCTTTCACACGACGTACCCAAACTTGTTTCGCTTCAACCTTTTCTACAATACCTTCATATTTACAAATCACTGCTGCACCAGAGTCCTTCGCAGATACGTGTTCCATACCTGTTCCGACGATCGGTGATTCCGGATTCATTAAAGGCACTGCTTGTCGCTGCATGTTCGCTCCCATAAGAGCACGGTTAGAGTCATCGTTCTCTAAGAAAGGAATACATGCTGTCGCAGCTGATACTACTTGTTTAGGAGATACATCCATGTAGTCCAGACGTTCACGCTTGATAACCGTGTTTTCACCACGGAAACGAGCGATGACTTCTTCATCAAGGAATGCTCCGTCATCACCAAGACGTGCGTTTGCTTGTGCCACTACATAGTTATCTTCTTCGTCTGCTGTCAAGTAATCGATACGATCGGTTACTTTCCCTGTATCAGGGTCAACACGACGATACGGCGTTTCAATAAAGCCGAATTTATTCACTTTCGCAAATGAAGAAAGTGAGTTGATCAGTCCGATGTTTGGTCCCTCAGGCGTTTCAATCGGACACATACGACCATAGTGGGAGTAATGTACGTCACGCACTTCAAATCCTGCACGTTCACGCGTTAATCCACCAGGTCCTAAAGCAGAAAGACGACGTTTGTGCGTTAATTCTGCAAGAGGATTCGTTTGATCCATAAATTGAGACAATTGAGAGCTTCCAAAGAACTCTTTAATTGATGCGATTACCGGTCGAATGTTGATCAGTTGTTGAGGCGTGATCGTGTTCGTGTCCTGAATGGACATTCTTTCACGAACTACACGCTCCATACGTGATAAACCGATGCGGAATTGATTTTGAAGCAATTCACCTACCGAACGTAAACGACGGTTACCTAAGTGGTCAATATCATCCGTTAGTCCTACTCCGTGTAATAAGTTAAAGAAGTACGAAATGGAAGAGATGATATCTGCAGGTGTAATGTACTTAACCTCTTCTTCAACATACGCATTGCTGATGACATTAATCTCAAATTCTCCCTCTTCGTTAGGAGAATAGATTTTGATAGATTGAAGAACGACGTCTTCTTCTAACACGCCACCAGACTGTTGGTAGTTTTTAAACCCGATGCCATTTTCTAAATAAGGAATAACCTTATCAAGAGCGCGACGATCAAGAACCGTGCCTTTCTCCGCCAGAATCTCACCCGTTTCCGGATCTGCTAGAGTTTCTGCTAGAGTTTGACCGAATAAACGGTTCTTAATGTGAAGCTTTTTGTTCATTTTGTAACGTCCAACGTTTGCTAAGTCATAACGCTTAGGATCAAAGAAACGAGAAACGAGTAAACTTTTAGCATTTTCTACTGTAGGAGGCTCTCCTGGACGCAGACGCTCGTAAATCTCGAGCAATGCCTTGTCGATACCTTCCGTGTTGTCTTTCTCGAGTGTGTTACGAATGTACTCATTATCACCGATTAAATCGATGATTTCTTGATCAGAGCCAAACCCAAGGGCACGTAAAAGAACCGTTACCGGTAGTTTGCGAGTTCGATCAATTCGCACATATACAACATCTTTCGCATCTGTTTCATACTCAAGCCAAGCTCCGCGGTTTGGTATAACGGTAGCAGTAAACCCTTTCTTTCCGTTCTTATCTACTTTTCCGCTAAAGTAAACACTAGGTGAACGTACTAACTGAGATACGATAACGCGCTCAGCACCATTAATGACAAAAGTACCTGTGTCTGTCATTAATGGGAAGTCACCCATAAATACGTCTTGATCTTTTACTTCTCCTGTTTCCTTGTTCACAAGACGGACTTTCACTCTAAGCGGTGCAGAGTAAGTAACATCTCTTTCCTTTGATTCTTCCACCGAGTACTTTGGCTCTCCCAGACTGTAGTCAATAAATTCCAAAGAGAGATTACCAGTGAAGTCCTCAATCGGAGAAATGTCACGGAACATTTCTCTTAACCCCTCATCAAGAAACCATTGATACGAGGAAGTTTGAATTTCGATTAAATTCGGTAATTCTAAAACTTCACTGATACGCGCAAAACTTCTGCGTTGGCGGTGTCGTCCATACTGAACTAGTTGACCTGTCAACTGATTCACCCCTCAAATCAAGCGTTTTGGTTGTGTCTATATGCCTTCAAGTAGGAATGCTACTCTACACAAGACAAAAAGAAAAAGGGTTTTAATGATAAAACCTCATTTTCAAATGACGAACTATTATTTTATAATCTTTTCCAATTTATCCAATATGTATACATATGGACATAATACCGGAAAATAATATTTTTGCATTTTATAATGTTATCATAGCAGTAAAGCTACGTCAACGGATTTCTTTTACCGATTTCAAGATGTAGTATCCCTTTTTTCTAGCGACAATTTCTACATTTGAAAACAATTCTTCCATTTTTTCCATGGCAGATGGAGCACCTTGTTTCTTCTGAATAACGACCCATAATTCACCATTCTCCTTCAGGTAGTCATAACTAGTTTCAAGAATCGAATGAACCGTTTCTTTCCCTGCTCTTATCGGCGGGTTCGTTAAAATGGCCGCAAATTCCGTTTCAACGACATTCCTATATCGGTCACTTTGATAGATGCTCACGTTTTGAACTTTATTCTCTCTAGCATTTTCTTTCGCTAAAGCCAACGCTCTCTCGTTTACATCAATCATATGAACCATACGATCATCATTGTCTTTCGCTAAAGCCAAACCGATCGGGCCATACCCACAACCGACATCCAGTAACGGACCCGTTACGCCAGGTAATTCAAACGTTTCTATTAAAGCTCTTGAACCAAAGTCAACTTCCTTCTTCGAGAAGACACCTTGATCCGTTTTAAAACGGAACGCATGTCCTCTTAATTCAAAGGTGATCGTTTGGGGGTTACTCTCTACATCAGGGTTATGAGAATAATAGTGATTGGTCATTATATCATCTCCATCCATTCTTACATCACGTCTATTAACCATCATTCCCAAAAGGACTGAAGATAACGGACGATAAACATCCATGTTTATATTCTGTTAGAAGCCAGACAAGAAAAAAGCCCGCCAAATATAGCGAGCTTTTCATCTATACAATCATTACTTAACTTCTACGCCAGCTCCAACTTCTTCAAGTTTAGCTTTAAGTTCTTCAGCTTCCTCTTTAGAAATACCTTCTTTAAGAGCTTTTGGAGTGTTATCAACAACTTCTTTCGCTTCTTTAAGGCCAAGACCTGTGATTTCACGAACAACTTTGATAACTTTGATTTTTTGAGATCCAGCGCTCTCAAGAATTACGTCGAATTCAGTTTTTTCTGCAGCAGCTTCTCCGCCACCAGCAGCTACAGCTACAGGTGCAGCAGCAGTTACTCCGAATTCTTCTTCGATTGCTTTAACTAGATCATTTAATTCAAGAACTGACATTTCTTTAATCGCGTCAATGATTTGCTCTTTACTCATTTTAAATTTCCTCCTTGTAATGTGTGCTTAATTTTTATTTAAACGACTTGCTTTAACTTACGCGCCTTGCTCTTCTTTTTGATCTGCAACGGCTTTTGTTGCCAATGCAAAGTTGCGCATTGGTGCTTGAAGCACGCTGAGTAGCATAGAAAGAAGTCCTTCGCGGCTTGGAAGTTCAGCGATTGCTTTAACATCCTCAACTGAAGTGATTGTTCCTTCAATGACACCCGCTTTGATTTCAAGCGCTTCGTGTTCTTTAGCAAAGCTGTTAATAATCTTTGCAGGCGCAACTACTTCTTCACTACTGAACGCGATTGCGTTAGGACCAGTTAAGAATTCGTTTAACCCTTCAAGACCAGCTTCTTCTGCCGCACGACGTACCATAGTGTTTTTGTACACTTTGAAGTCGATGCCAGCTTCACGGAGTTGTTTACGAAGCTCAGTTACTTCGGAAACATCCAGACCACGGTAATCTACAACGATTGTAGATACACTGTTTTTTAGTTTGTCAGAGATTTCTCCAACGATATGTTTCTTTTGTTCTAGAATGCTGCTCATCATTACACCTCCTGTAGATTGACTGATGAACATTTATACCGTCATCCAATAAAAAATGCCCTTATATCAAGGTAGACATAAGGGCATTGCAAACACGCTATAAGCGGTTATTTTATCGCAATTACCTCGGCAGGGCATTAAGCTCTTAACGAGCACCTACTGTCTACGGTACAAATGTATTCGTTTTTTAACAACAGAACTAATTATAATCACTAGTTCTTAGTAAGTCAATACCAAATTATGCCTTAACTGCGAAAGATGAAGGATCGACTTTAACGCCAGGTCCCATAGTGGAAGTTACAGAAACGTTTTTCATGTAAGTTCCTTTTGCAGCAGCAGGTTTAACTTTAAGCATTGTTTCATACATTGTAGCAAAGTTTTCAACAAGCTTTTCGTTGTCGAATGAAATCTTTCCAACAGGAACGTGAACGTTACCTGATTTGTCAGCACGGTATTCAACTTTACCTGCTTTGATTTCATTAACAGCTTTTGTTACGTCGAATGTAACTGTTCCAGTTTTAGGGTTTGGCATTAAACCTTTAGGTCCTAATACACGACCAAGTTTACCAACTTCACCCATCATGTCCGGAGTTGCTACGATTACGTCGAACTCGAACCAACCTTGGTTGATTTTGTTGATAAGATCTGCATCACCTACGAAATCAGCGCCAGCAGCTTCTGCTTCTTTTGCTTTATCGCCTTTAGCGAATACAAGAACCTTTTGAGTTTTACCAGTTCCATGTGGAAGTACAACTGCTCCACGGATCTGCTGGTCGTTTTTACGAGTATCTACACCTAAGCGGAACGCCACTTCAATCGTTGCGTCAAACTTAGCAAAGTTTGTTTTCTTAACTAATTCGATTGCTTCTTCAACTGAGTAAGCTGTAGTACGATCTACAAGCTTTTGAGCTTCAAGAAACTTTTTACCTTTTTTTGCCATTTTATATTTCCTCCTATATGTGGTTTTAGCGGAATAACCTCCCACGAAATAAGGTTGCGAGTGAAACGTACATTTCATCATCGCAACCTCGTTCAACAGGACCTTTAACGAAGCAGGGATTAGTCTTCGATGACGATACCCATGCTGCGCGCAGTTCCTTCTACCATGCGCATAGCTGATTCAACACTAGCTGCATTTAAGTCAGGCATTTTTGTTTCAGCAATTTCACGTACTTTGTCGCGTTTAAGTGTTGCCACTTTCTTGCTGTTTGGTTCGCCTGAACCAGACTCGATACCAGCTGCTTTTTTAAGTAAAACTGCAGCGGGTGGAGTTTTTGTGATGAATGTAAATGAACGGTCTTCAAATACCGTAATTTCAACAGGAATGATTAAGCCAGCTTGATCTGCTGTACGAGCATTGAATTCCTTACAGAATCCCATGATGTTAACACCTGCTTGACCTAGTGCAGGACCAACTGGTGGAGCTGGATTAGCTTTACCGGCAGGAATCTGCAATTTAACCATTTTGATAACTTTTTTAGCCACGAGACACACCTCCTTAAGTCCGTGATGTGGTTATTGGGTTTTTCACCCTCCCACTCATGTAAAAAATGTCTTTATCAACATAAAGAACGTCTATTAATTTCAGTATCTCTTTGTGGAGACGCACTGACTTATGAAATAGTACCATTTTTTCAGAATGATTTCAAGTTCTTTTCCATTATAATTTATCAATTTGGGAGAAATCCAGTTCTACCGGGGTATCTCTGCCAAACATATTAACATGAACTTTCACTTTTGCTTTCGCATTATCTATCTCTTCGATTGAGCCAGTGAAGTTTGCAAACGGACCTTCGTTTACTTTTACTGTTTCTCCTAAGTCGAAGTCGATCTCTACCTTTTTCTCTGTCATGCCCATTTGCTTCAGAAGATTTGTTACTTCTTCCGGCAGTAACGGAGTAGGCTTTGATCCGGATCCCGATGAACCGACAAATCCGGTAACTCCAGGTGTATTACGTACAACATACCAGGAATCATCCGTCATGACGATTTCAACAATCACGTAACCAGGGAATACTTTCTTCTTAACGACTTTCTTCTTACCGTTCTTAAAATCTGTTTCTTCTTCTTCAGGTACGATCACGCGGAAGATTTTGTCTTGCATCCCCATCGTTTCAACACGTTTCTCAAGGTTTGCTTTAACCTTATTCTCGTATCCTGAATAAGTATGAACTACATACCAATTCTTCTCCATTTAATAGGACTAAACGTCCGTCCCTCCTCGCTATTTAAGAATACTCTTTCGCCTTTTTCTCCAAATGAAAAAACCCGTAAAAAGATAACGGGCTCTAAGGTCATGTACTCTATTAACATTCATTATACCATGCTTTCACGGTATATATACAACTAATTCTATGTTTCTCTTACTTAGAACCAATGATCAATCGCATAAGTTCTGAGATGCCCAGGTCAATGACAGCAAAGAAAAGGGCAACAAATACCACTGTTGTGATAACGGTAATCGTATAGCGTGTTAACTCTTTACGTTTAGGCCAGCTGACCTTTCTCATTTCTGATGCAACATTGCGAAAGAATTTAAACATCCGTTTGTAACCTCCAACTAATATCAATACGCAAGACTTGGTGCTCCACTATTTTGTTTCTTTGTGTAGGGTGTGAGCATTACATGTATTACAGAATTTCTTTAATTCTAATCGAACTGCTTGATTACGATTACCCGGTACACTATAATTTCTGGAACCACACACCGTACAAGCAAGTATTAATTTAGTAGTCATATATTCCACCTATACTATCCATAGTAAGTCCTATCAAAAATAACACGACCACCAATTTGTGTCAATATGACTTTACATCGTTATTTCGCGAACTTCCAAGTATCGTTCGAGCTTTCTTTTCACTCGCTGCAAGGCATTGTCGATGGATTTCACATGGCGGTTCAGTTCTTCAGATATCTCCTGATAGGATTGCCCGTCTAAATAGAGAGCCAGGACTTTCCTCTCAAGATCACTTAATAACTGAGCCATCTTGTCTTCCATATTATCGAATTCTTCACGATTGATAATTAGCGCTTCCGGATCCATTACTTTCGCACCTGAAATAACATCTAAGAGCGTTCGGTCAGACTCGTCATCATAAATGGGCTTATCCAATGAAACATAAGAATTCAGCGGTATATGCTTCTGTCTCGTGGCTGTCTTAATGGCTGTAATGATTTGTCTTGTTATACAAAGCTCTGCAAACGCTTTAAAAGAAGTCAGCTTGTCCTCTTTATAATCACGGATCGCTTTGTATAATCCAATCATACCCTCCTGGACGATATCTTCCTTATCTGCCCCAATTAAAAAATACGAGCGGGCTTTTGCTCTTACAAAATTCCGATATTTCCTGATTAAAAAATCTAACGCTTCGCTGTGACCCTGATGGACGGCTTCTATTATCTCTTCATCATCCATGCCTTCTAATCGATTATCAAATGCTTCTGTCCTGGTGATATTGCTCACACACATCCCCCCGCGCAAAACAATAGATAGAAATATTATACATTACAGAAAATTCAATCGTCAACCTCTCATTGTTCCCCACGTCGCCATTTTTCGAAAATTTCAGCAACTTCATCTGATAATTGGATCTTGGAAGCCGGCCTTTTATCACTTGAGTTCCGTACTTTTCTTTCGATTTTTTTTTCGATGACTTTTACTTCCGTCAGAAGCTCCCTTGCTGATTTACGGAGGGCTCCCTGACCAAAAATCGCCCATTGCTCCGTAAAATCAGAAGTTGCTACATGAATTTGAGTTTTAATATTACTTAACTCAATGGCTAATTTTTCAATTCGTTCATCCGCTGTTTCATTTTCTCTAGTGAAAATGACTTCTACCTTATAATTTTTATACTTACGGGCAATCCCCTGAACGTAATAAGCATCGAACACGACGATGACTCGGTAGCCCGTATATCCTTGATATTCTGCCATTTGCTCTACAAGGCGATCTCTTGCTGCAGCTAAATCTTTATGTTTCAACTCATTCAGCTCTGACCAGGCACCGATTATGTTATAGCCGTCCACAAGGAGAATATCCATCTCTGCTATTCTCCCAATGGGTGGCGTTTACGATAGACCTCATACATTAAAATACTAGCTGCCACCGAAGCGTTTAATGATGTTACATGACCGATCATTGGCAACTGAACAAGGAAATCACATTTGTCTCTGAGTATTCTGCTCATCCCTTTACCTTCGCTTCCGATAATTAAGCCGATAGGCAGCGTACCATCCAACTGGCGGAAATCCTGCTTTCCTTTCGCATCCGTTCCTGCCACCCATACACCACGTTCTTTCAGTTCATCAACCGCCCTCGACAGGTTGGTTACACGTGCAACCGGAATGTGCTCTATGGCGCCCGTGGATGCTTTCGCTACTGTTGACGTAAGCCCCACTGCTCTCCTCTTCGGGATGATGATTCCATGGGCACCTGCAGCATCCGCTGTTCTCATGATCGAACCCAGGTTATGTGGATCCTCTAATTCATCCAGGATCAGTATAAATGGATCTTCCCCTTTTTGTTTGGCTCTATGAAACAATTCATCGATTTCCGCATACTGATAAGCAGCTACAGAAGCCACGACCCCTTGATGATTTTCCGATACCATTTGTTCAATCTTCTTCTTCGGAACGTATTGAACCATCACTTTCGATTCTTTAGCAAGTCCAACAATTTGCTGGATGGAGCCTTTCTGAGAACCTTCTGCTATCCAAATCTTATTGATATCCCTTCCTGATTTCAATGCTTCCATAACCGGATTTCTACCTCCGATAAAATCTTTACTCATTTCTACTCCTCCTTTCCTGCCTGGGCTTGTTCAAATATCATCTTCAACAGTTCCTCTAATCGCTCTGTCCGATTAAGTAAAAACAAATATCCAATAAGTGCCTCAAAAGCAGTGCTGTGTTTATACGTTTGTACATCGGTGTTTTTTGGCGTTGTCCCGGATTTCGCATTCCGGCCGCGCTTGACAATCGAAATCTCTTCTACCGTTAAGACGTCCTGATCGAACAACGTTCTGAGAATAGCCGCTTGAGCTTTAGCAGACACATACTTCGTCGCCGCTCTGTGCAGCTGATTTGGTTTAATCTTTCCTTTTGTTAATAGGAGCTGCCGTACATACGTTTCATATACAGCATCCCCCATATAAGCCAGTGCAAGTGCATTGATTTGTTTCGCATCGATTTGTTCATTTATCTCATGCAGCATTAAGATCCTCTTTTCCAGCGAATGCCTTGAGGAGTATCTTCCAGGATGATATTCATCTCTTTTAACGTGTCACGAATTTCATCTGCTAATTGGAAGTTACGATCTTTACGTGCCTGAATGCGTTTTTCGATCAGTTCTTCCACTTCTTCATCCAACAGTTCTGCTTCCTGAAGGCTTAGTCCCAGGACAGAGAAGAAATCTTCGAATTGGCACAAGAACGTATCAATGACTTCCGTAGCTGTATTCTTCTCCATCAAATAATAATTGGCTTGCTTGGATAATTCGAATAATACGGAAATTCCGTTGGCTGTGTTAAAATCATCATCCATTTCAGAGATGAACTGCGCTTTTAATTCAGCGATTTTGTCCAGCCATTCCCGGTTGTTATCCGTTAAGTCTGTACTTGATTCCTTACGGTGTTTCAAGTTCTCATAAGCTGTCTTTATTCTATCTAAAGCGGACCCTGCATTTTGAAGAAGCTCTAAATTGTAGTTGATTGGATGACGGTAATGAACAGATAGCATAAAGAAACGAAGGACTTGTGGATCCTGTTCTTTGATGATGTCATGAACCAATACAAAATTCCCCAGTGATTTAGACATTTTCTCATTATCAATATTAATATATCCATTGTGCATCCAGTACTTTGCGAATGGCTTTCCTGTAAGTGCTTCTGATTGTGCGATTTCATTCTCGTGATGAGGGAAGGTTAGATCTTGTCCACCGGCGTGAATATCGATGGTATCCCCCAGGTAGCGCTTTGCCATGGCAGAGCATTCAATATGCCAGCCAGGACGCCCTTCACCCCATGGGCTTTCCCAAGAAATTTCCCCTTCTTTCGCTGCTTTCCATAATACGAAATCAAGGGCATCTTCTTTTTTATCCCCTACATCTATGCGGGCACCTGCTTTAAGCTCATCGATCGGCTGATGAGAAAGCTTACCGTAGCCATCAAACTTTCTTGTACGATAATAAACGTCGCCTTGTGATTCGTAAGCAAACCCTTTTTCAACAAGAGCAGCGATAAAATCAATGATGGTATCAATATTGTCTGTTACAGTCGGATGAACATCCGCTTTCTTGCATCCAAGTGCTCCGGTATCTTCAAAATATGCCTGGATAAAGCGCTGGGCAATCGTAGGTACATCCTCTCCCAAATCCTTTGCAGCCCGAATCAATTTATCATCCACATCTGTGAAGTTAGAGACAAATTGAACACCATAGCCTCTGTATTCCAAATAGCGTCTCACCGTATCGAAGACAATGGCAGGGCGTGCATTTCCTATATGAATATAGTTATAAACCGTCGGCCCGCACACATACATTTTGACTTTACCCTCTTCCAGGGGTTTAAATTCCTCTTTTTTTCTTGTCAATGTGTTATATAAACGAATCGTCAATATGATCGACTCCTTCCTTCATATTCCCTTAATAATGATTTTACCTCGTTCAATTCCATTTCCAGTTGTTTCATACGATCATTCATTGGATCCGGGAGATCACAGTGATTCAGATCCTTCTGTATCTTGACGCCATCCTGAATGACGACCTTCCCCGGAATACCAACGACGGTTGAGTTTGGTGGAACATCTTTAAGCACGACCGATCCTGCCCCTACTTTAGAATTTTCCCCAACTACAATCGATCCTAATACTTTCGCTCCTGTGGCGATAAGGGCATTATCCTGAATCGTAGGATGCCGCTTCCCTTTTTCTTTGCCTGTTCCACCAAGGGTAACCCCTTGAAAGAGCGTAACATTATCTCCGATTTCACACGTTTCACCAATCACGACTCCCATCCCATGATCAATGAAGAATCGGCGGCCAATCTTTGCCCCCGGGTGAATCTCTACACCGGTGAAAAAGCGGCTTACCTGTGAAATAACGCGAGCGATAAAAAAGGATTTCCTTTTGAAAAAAGCATGGGCAATGCGATGGGCCCAAATGGCATGAAGACCCGAATACGTAAGGATGACCTCGATATAATTCCTCGCAGCCGGATCCTGATCAAACACTACTTCTATATCTTCCTTAAATGACTTAAACATTCGGATCCCCTCTCTTCGAAAAAATAAAAGCGCAGGCGGCTTGGTTAGGTCCGACAAGCATAAGACGAACTTGCCCTAAAGGCGTCCTTTGCCTTTTGGGTGAGTTTGGCTTATGACCTCGAGGGCCTAGCCGCCGGAGCTGGACAATCAGAAAAGCGCAGGCGGCTTGGTTAGACAATAAAAAAACGCCCCTGTCAATAAACTGACAGAGACGCTTAGATAGCGCGGTTCCACTCTGATTGAGAAGAAAAACAACCTTCCCCAACTCAAATCCTATTAACGGTAGGAAACCGCCTTTACCTACTATATTTCAGTAACGGGCTCAGAGGTGCATTTCAGAATTGGAGGGGCTTAAACCACTTTCAGCCGGTGATGGTTCTCTCTACTAAGCATCCTTTTCTTACTTCTCCTCATCAACGCGATATCATTTATTGTGATACTCTTACTATATTACATTTCCTTCAAAATGTTAACCTAAAAGAATTTGCAGACGATGTTTAACGGTATCTTTCCCTAAAAGCTCAATCGCATTCGGTAATTCAGGACCATGCGTCTGACCAGTTACCGCTACACGGATCGGCATAAACAGCTTTTTCCCTTTATGACTAGTCGACTTTTGCACCGCTTTGATAGACGATTTAATTTCTGCGGCTTCATAGTTTTCAAGAGCTTCGATTTCATTCAAGAAGGCTTGAAGAACTTCAGGAACCTGCTCTTCTTCCAAGACCGCTTTGGCATCATCATCATATTCAAGATCTTCCTTGAAGAACATGTCAGACAGCTCTACGATTTCAGCACCGAAGCTCATTTGCTCCTGGTATAAAGAGATGACACGACTCGCCCATTCACGCTGCTCGTCTGACATATTCTCATCCAGTTTACCCGCACTGATTAAGTGAGGAAGTGATAGCTCCACAACTTGACTTAACTCCAAATTCTTCATGTACTGATTGTTCATCCATGTAAGCTTCTGATTATCAAACAGAGCAGAAGAAGTCGATAGACGTTCAGGGTCAAAGATTTCTATAAACTCCTCTTTAGAAAATAGCTCTTCTTCTCCTTTTGGAGACCAGCCTAGTAACGCAATGAAGTTGAATAAAGCTTCCGGTAAATAACCTAATGCTTCGTATTGCTCGATGAACTGAATGATACTTTCATCACGCTTACTTAGCTTTTTACGGCTTTCATTAACGATTAATGTCATATGTCCATAGACGGGTGCTTCCCATCCAAGAGCTTCAAAAATCATTAATTGTTTTGGCGTATTGGAAATATGATCTTCCCCGCGTAGAACGTGTGAAATTTTCATCAGATAATCATCTACCGCAACGGCAAAGTTATACGTTGGCGTTCCGTCTTTTTTCGCAATGACAAAATCACCGATTCCGTCTGACTCGAATGCTACATCTTCTTTCACGATATCATTGAAAGAATAGACCTTCCCTGCAGGAACGCGGAAACGAATGCTCGGTTGACGGCCTTCTGCTGCTAAACGTTCTTGCTCTTCTTTCGTCAGGTTGCGGCATTTCCCGGAGTAACGGGGCATTTGACCTGATGCTGATTGCGCTTCACGTTCCGCTTCAAGCTCTTCTTCCGTACAGTAGCACTTATAGGCTTGTCCTGTTTCCAGCAGCTCGTTTAGATACTGCTCATAAATATGATTACGCTCTGATTGGCGATAAGGGCCATAGTCACCAGGCTTATCTACGCTTTCGTCCCAATCGATTCCAAGCCATTGAAGATATTTAAGCTGACTTTCTTCTCCGCCTTCAATATTACGTTTCTTATCCGTGTCTTCAATACGGATGATGAACTTTCCACCTACACTGCGAGCGTATAAGTAATTAAATAAAGCGGTTCTTGCATTCCCAATATGTAAATGACCCGTTGGACTTGGAGCATAACGGACGCGTACTTCTTTTGTCATTTGATTTCCTCCTCTTTGTATTCCTGCATTAAAGTCTCTGACCTATTTTAACACCGTTATCAAAGGGAATAAAGCGAATTTGTCCCCTTACTTCTTTTTGATCAACACGGTTGTTTGCACTGCAATCCCTTCGCCTCTCCCGGTAAAACCAAGCTGCTCAGAGGTTGTGGCTTTTACGTTTACTTGAGCAATATCTGCTTCTAATAACGTTGCGATGCTTTTTCTCATTTCATCAATATAAGGAGCCATCTTCGGTTTCTGCGCAATGATCGTGCAATCGATATTCCCTAACTCATACCCTTCCTCTTTCACAAGAGCCCATACATGCTCAAGAAGCTTAGCTGAATCTGCATCTTTGAATTCGGGATCTGTATCTGGAAAATGCTTACCGATATCCCCTGCTGCAATAGCCCCCAAACATGCATCCGCTACAGCATGTAATAGTACATCTGCATCTGAATGACCTAATAACCCTTTTTCATACGGTAGGGTTATGCCTCCCATAATCAGAGGTCTCTCTTCTACCAATTGATGAACATCAAATCCTTGTCCGATCCTAAACATGTTTGTCTCCTCCACTCATTTCCTCTTGCTTCTTCAAAATGGCCTCAGCAAAAAATAAGTCCTCAGGTGTCGTCAGTTTAATATTGTCGTAATCACTCTCCACAACAGCAACCTCAACATCCATTCGTTCCACGAGAGAAGCATCGTCTGTTGCAAGAAAACCATCTTGCTCCGCTTCCCCGTGCGCTTTTTTCAACAATGAAACACGAAAAGCTTGTGGAGTTTGAACCATCCACAAGCTTGAGCGTTCAATCGTTTCCTCGACTTCCCCATCCAGTACTTTTTTAATCGTATCTTTAACAGGAACAGCAGCAATGGCAGCTCCTGTTGAAAGAGTTTTTTCTACTAACTGGTGAATCGTGGATTTTTTAATAAAGGGCCTTGCTCCATCGTGTACAAGAACAATTTCATGATCAACCTCAAGCAATGCATTGTATACACTATGCTGTCTTTCTTCCCCTCCATCTACAAGCTTAACGACCTTCGTAATACCGAAATGTTCTAATAAACTCTTGAACGCATCCCGCTCCGATGGATGAATCGCTAGATAGATTCCCTGACAATGGGAGTCATGTTCAAAAACGCGCAGTGTATGAATAATGACTGGACAACTATTTAGCTCGAGGAGCAGTTTATTCTTGCCCGCTTTCATTCGTTTCCCTTGTCCTGCAGCCGGAATGACAACTTCATATTCCATACGATAACTCCTTTAACACTTGAGTAATACTATTTATTATACCTTACTGAATCAATAGAGTCCGGGCAATGATTACTTATAAAGCTTTTTCTAATTGTTTGGGCTTAGCAAAGATCATCCTGCCTGCAGAGGTTTGAAGAACGGATGTTACGAGTACATCGATGTACTTGCCGATATAATTGCGTCCTTCTTCCACTACGATCATCGTACCATCATCGAGATAGGCGATCCCTTGGTTATGTTCTTTCCCATCTTTGATTACCTGAACCTTCAATTCTTCTCCAGGTAATACAACAGGCTTAACGGCGTTTGCTAAATCATTAATATTCAATACTTGTACACCTTGAAGATCGCATACTTTATTCAAGTTGAAATCATTTGTTACAACGATCCCATTCGTAAGCTTCGCTAATTTCACCAGCTTCGAATCAACTTCCTGAATTTCCTCGAAGTCACCTTCATAAATCTGAACCTCTACAGGAAGCTCCTTTTGAATTCGATTCAGGATATCAAGCCCGCGTCGTCCACGGTTTCGTTTTAATACGTCTGAAGAATCCGCAATATGCTGAAGCTCTTCCAGCACAAACTGTGGAATCACGACAATTCCTTCTAAAAATCCAGTTTGACAGATATCTGCGATACGACCATCGATAATCACACTCGTATCCAGTAACTTCAGGGTTTTCACACCCGCTTCATCAGAATCTTCGTCAGTCTCTTTTTTCTTACCCCTATTTGAAGTACCAAACAGACCGACCAGCTCATCCCTTTTCTTAAAGCCAACTTGAAATCCTAAATATCCAAGAAGCAACGTTAATAGAATCGGAACCACTGTGTTGACAATCGGAATCTCCATTTGATTGAAAGGAATCCCAAACAGATACGCAACAAAAAGACCGATAATAAGACCTAAACTGCCAAATAACAGATCCGTTACTGGAGCTTTTACTAAACTATCTTCAAACCACTTGACGAAATTGACGACATACTCGACTGCCCAAAACGTAAGAATATAAAAAATAATGGCACCAAATATAGCAGTCATATAAGGGTTATTAATTAAAGGAATGTCTGATAAATTTATGACGGTAAATAATTCGGGAAGAAGAAATATCCCCAGTGTTCCCCCGACGATAAGGAAGCACGCTTGAACGATTCTTTTTAACATTCCCTCACCTCCTCCTATTCATTATAAACAATTTACTATTTTTGAAACGTCTTAGCCCTTAAAAATTTTAAATTTAATCGAATGGAAACCATTTTGATAAACTTAACGCATTTTACTAGCTTCCTTAAGTGAAGGCTAACATGTCTTTAAAAGACTGTCAATTTTTTGAAAATGCTTCAATTATACTATTTTTGGTAAATGCAGGACCACATACCTATAACTGTCGATCGGCAAACGTTTGTTCCTTGATTAGTTTTAACCCCTCTTTGATTTTCCGGGCCCTGACCTCTCCGATTCCTTCCACTTCATCCAAATCATCCACAGAAGCACTCACTACATTAGGAAGGGTTTCGAACCTTGTAATAAGGTTTTCGATGATCACAATAGGCAAACGGGGGATCTTATTCAACACGCGATATCCTCTTGGATAGATGGCATCATCATGATGAACATACCCATGATAGCCTAATAACTTTAATAGGACATTATCCTCTAATACTTCTGAATGCACAAGCTCCTGAAATTTATAGAGGAGTTCGAACGGCTTGATATTTCTCTCCTGGGAATAATCCCTTATAATGAGCATCGCCTCATCTTCAATGTCCGCCAATAGCTCATTCATCTGCAGGCGGATCAACCTTCCTTCCACACCCAGCTCGCTTAAATAGGTCAATAGCTCGTTCTTAATCCTTAAAACCATTTCGAATCTGTGAAGAACTTGCAGTAGGTCGCTTTGTGTGACAAGCTCCTCAAACTCCAGCACCGATAAATTAGAAATGCTCTGATCCAGAACCACCTTATACTTCTCCAATGTTTGAATCGCCTGGTTGGCCTTCGTCAAGATGACAGAGATGTCCTTTAATGCATATCGAAAGTTACCTTGATACAGGGTGATGACGTTCCTCCGTTGAGAGATGGCGATGACAAGGGCATTGGTTTGTCTTGCAACCCGCTCAGCCGTACGGTGTCTCATTCCAGTTTCAGTGGAAGGAACGTACACATCGGGAGCCAACTGTGCATTGGCCAAAATTATCTTCGTACCTGCTTCATTCAGGATGATTGCCCCATCCATCTTGGCCAGCTCATATAGATAGCTAGGAGAAAAAGCGCAATTAATATGAAATCCGCCGTCCAGTACAGATTTCACCTTATCATTGTAGCCAACAACAATGAGCCCTCCTGTATTGGCTCTCAGCACATTATCAATGCCATCCCTGATCGGGGCACCAGGAGCAACGAATTGTAATATATCCGACATGGACTTCTCTCTTGCCTTCTTATCTTCCATTTCCTATCCTCCTAAAATAATAGCCAGCGCTTCGTTTATATTTGATACTCCTGTGACCTCTATATCAGAAGGAGGCTGCCACCCACTTAAGTTATTTTGGGGAATAATCACACGTTTAAAACCTAATTTAGCCGCTTCCTGGACACGTTGCTCAATCCTCGAAACCCTTCTTATTTCACCTGTCAAACCAACTTCTCCAATGATACAATCGTGGGCCCTTGACGCTTTATCCCGAAAGCTCGACGCAATACTCGCTGCAACGGCCAAATCAATCGCCGGTTCATCCAGTTTAACTCCACCTGCCACTTTCAGATAGGCATCCTGCTGCTGCAATAGCATTCCTGCCCGTTTCTCCAATACGGCCATAATGAGTGAAACACGGCTATGATCAATCCCCGTTGCCATTCGTCGTGGGTTGTTGAAGCTGGTTGGAGTGACAAGGGCTTGTATCTCCACTAGAACGGGTCTTGTACCTTCCATGGAAGCAACAACCGTTGAGCCTGCCGCGCCTTGGGAGCGCTCCTCCAGGAAAATCTCAGAAGGATTTGCGACTTCCTCCAAGCCAAGCTCTTTCATTTCAAAAATCCCCATCTCATTCGTCGATCCGAAGCGATTCTTCACGGCTCTTAAAATGCGATACGAATGATGACGCTCCCCTTCAAAATACAGCACGGTATCAACCATATGCTCCAATAAACGAGGCCCTGCAATCGATCCTTCTTTTGTAACATGCCCTACAATAAAGATGGCGATGCCTTTTGTTTTCCCTATTCTCATTAATTCGGCTGTACATTCCCTTACCTGAGAAACACTGCCTGGAGCAGATGTCACTTCAGGGTGAAAAATCGTTTGAATCGAGTCGATGATGACAAAATCAGGTGAGATCTGTTCAATCGTCTGGTGAATCAATTCAAGATTTGTTTCTGCAAATATATATAGATCATCGGATTTCACATGTAATCGATCTGCCCGAAGTTTTGTTTGCTTGATGGATTCTTCTCCGGATATATATAAAACCTTCTGCTTTTGATCAGCCAGCTGGGCAGAAACTTGGAGCAATAAAGTAGATTTTCCGATTCCCGGATCTCCACCGATCAACACAAGTGATCCCGGAACGACTCCCCCACCCAACACCCGATTCAGCTCTTTCGACTCGGTCAATACTCTTGGTTCTTGCTTTGTTTCGATTGAGATAAGCTTTTCTGCTTTAGTAGGCCCGCTATTTTCAGAATGCATAAACGACCCACGAGGCTTCTTCCCAGTCATCTCAACCTCTTCCACCATCGTGTTCCACTCGTTACATCCTGGACATTTCCCCATCCATTTAGCAGACTCATATCCACATGATGAACATACAAACTTTGTCTTTTTCTTTGCCAATCTATTCTTCTCCTCTTTTACTCTATTTGTACTCTAACCATTCCATATAAGTACCCTTTGGGAATGATTGTATCGGTTTTATGTAATGGTTACAAGAAAAGCGCAGGTGGCTCGATCTGGCCCGACAAGCATAAGGCAAGCTCGCTGAAAAGGCGGTCTTTGCCTTTTTGGCGAGATTGACTTATGATCTCGAGGGA
>NZ_JCAXEQ010000014.1:0-36582 GCF_059758515.1 Rossellomorea sp. GQ25
CTTTTAAATATTACATTATCGACCCGTTTAAGTCAATAACTTTTTTAAAAGTTTTTATTGCGTTTGTCACCTTTTTGCGGCAACAGATAATACTATACCACCTTCCATATCTGGGCGCAAGAGATTTTTTAATGTTTTTCGTTATATATTCAATATAAGGCAAAAGGCATTAAATCCATTCTTTATACCGTAATACAAAAGGTACCTTTAGACCTAAAAGGCAATTAACATCATTGTTTCACCAAATTATTATCTTCCATACATATAGTTATAATTCGAAAAAATAGCAGCGGCACTATGCCACTGCTGTTCTTCACACAATTAATCACGATGACGCATTAATGGGAATAGTAAAACGTCCCGAATAGATGGAGAGTTGGTTAACAGCATCACAAGTCTGTCGATACCGATACCAAGACCACCTGTTGGCGGCATACCATATTCAAGAGCCTCGATGAAATCATTATCCATCATGTGGGCTTCGTCATTTCCTTCTTCTCTTTCTTTCAATTGCGCTTCAAAACGTTCTCTTTGATCGATTGGATCATTAAGCTCGGTGAAGGCATTCGCATGTTCACGGCCTACGATGAATAACTCAAAGCGATCTGTGAATCGTGGATCTTCATCGTTTTTCTTAGCAAGTGGAGAAATCTCCACCGGGTGACCATAGATAAATGTTGGCTGAATAAGCTTATTTTCTACTTTTTGTTCGAAGAATTCATTTACCACGTGACCATATTGCATATTGTCTTTGATTTCGATGCCGTGTTCTTTCGCAAGGGCACGAGCTTCTTCATCGGACATTTCTTTCCAGAAATCCACACCAGTTTGTTCTTTAACCGCGTCCACCATATGAAGACGTGTCCACTCCGGCTCTAGGTTAATTTCATAGTCTGCATACTGAACGGTAGTAGAGCCGAATACTTCCTTTGCAATATGAGCTACAAGATTTTCAGTAAGAGCCATGATATCTCGGTAATCTGCGTATGCTTCGTAAAGCTCAATCATCGTGAACTCAGGGTTATGTCTTGTTGACACACCTTCGTTACGGAATACACGTCCGATTTCGTATACTTTTTCAAGTCCACCGACGATAAGACGCTTTAAATGAAGCTCGATTGCGATACGCATGAATAATGGCATATCAAGAGCGTTGTGATGTGTATTGAATGGACGGGCAGATGCTCCCCCGGCAATGGCATGCATCATCGGTGTTTCAACTTCTAAGTACCCGTTGTTGTCCAGGTATCTTCTCATGGACTGGATGATACGACTGCGGGCGATGAACGTCTCTTTGCTCTCCTGGCTCGTAATGAGGTCAAGGTAACGTTGACGGTAGCGCTGCTCTACGTCTTTTAAACCATGGAACTTTTCAGGCAGCGGGCGCAGTGCTTTCGTTAGAAGGTGGAATTCTTTCGCTTTTACTGAAAGCTCTCCTACCTTTGTTTTGAATATTGTACCTGTAACCCCTACGATATCTCCAAGGTCTGCTGTATTGAATAGTTCGTATGCTTCTTCACCAATGGCATCTTTACGAACATAGATTTGGACTTGTCCAGCTAAGTCCTGCAGGTGAGCGAATCCCGCTTTCCCTTTTCCACGCTTTGTCATGATACGACCTGCGATGGTTACAGCGATGTCTTTCTCTTCTAGTTCTTCTTTAGAAAATTCATCGAATTGAGATTTGATCTCGGATGAACTGTGTGTACGATCATAGCGTTTACCGAATGGATCCAGTCCTTTATCACGGATAGCCTCCATTTTTTCGCGTCTGACTCGAAGCTGGTCATTGATTTCTTCGTGACTCATGTGTTTCACTCCTATTCTATCTACTTGCTTTGCTAGACTAATACGATGATATACCATACTATTTTACACAATATCTATGTTTGTAACACCCCTAAAGTATGAGTTATTTCAGAAACGTACTTTGGTGCGTGAAAACATATAAAAAAATCTAAAAAAGGCCGATCCAACTTTGTGACAATGTCACGTATTGGTTCCAGCCTTTTCTAGGATAACATAAAAGGAAACACGGGTGAATTAACCGGCATTCACTTGACTTTCTTTCGCTTCCGCTTCTTCTACTAGTTGATCAAGCACTCCAACCAACTCTGCTCTTGTATCGCATTCGTTGATTTGGTTACGTACTTTTGCGTTTCCACGGATTCCTTTTAGGTACCATGCAGCGTGCTTTCTCATTTCTCTAACCGCGATGTTTTCATTTTTAAGCGCGATTAGACGATCTAAGTGAAGCTTACATACGTCCATTTTTTCTCTTACGCCAGGTTCTGGTACATGTTCACCTGTTTCAAGATACTTAACGGTTTGGTAGATCATCCACGGGTTACCCAGAGCAGCGCGACCGATCATGACTCCATCAACACCTGTTTCGTTCAGCATACGTTCTGCGTCTTGCGGTGTCTTCACGTCACCGTTCCCGATAACAGGGATGTTCACGAATTGCTTAACCTGACGGATGATATCCCAATCAGCCGTACCTTCATACATTTGTACACGTGTACGACCGTGTAAAGAAACCGCTTGTCCGCCGGCACGTTCAACGGCTCTCGCGTTTTCGATTGCATAAATGTGATCATCGTCCCAGCCTGTTCTCATTTTAACCGTTACAGGTTTATCCACTTTATCAACCACAGCCGCTACCATTTCATAAATCTTGTTCGGATCCAGTAACCATTTAGCACCTGCATCACATTTCGTGATCTTTGGTACCGGACAACCCATATTGATATCGATAATATCAGCGTTGGAATTTTTATCGACAAATTGTGCTGCCTGCACAAGGGTGTCTTTTTCTCCACCGAAGATTTGTAAGCTTAATGGGTACTCTCTTTCATCGATATAAAGCATGTTCAATGATTTTTCATTTTGTAAGACGATCCCTTTGTCGCTGATCATCTCAGCACAAACCATTCCTGCTCCAAACTCTTTAACCGTTAAACGGAATGCTGAGTTACACACACCTGCCATCGGGGCAAGGACAACCTGATTGTCCATTTTGATATTGCCTATTTGTAGCAAACTCTTACCTCCTTATTCATTTCCTATCTATATATTACTCGACTATGTGGACATTCACTCACTACGGTCATAATCATCCTGCGGGATGAGATCCTGTAGCGGGATGTTCAGCACTTCTGCAACGTTCACTAAGAAATCTTCTTTCGGTATTCGACTACCTCTTTCAACTTCTCCCAGGACAGAAACGGAGATGGCTAATTCCTTAGCTAACCCTTCCTGAGTATACCCTTTCAGCTTTCTGAATGCACGAAT
The DNA here is from genome assembly GCF_059758515.1 of Rossellomorea sp. GQ25. NCBI lineage: Bacteria > Bacillati > Bacillota > Bacilli > Caryophanales > Bacillaceae > Rossellomorea > Rossellomorea sp. GQ25. The sequence continues at coordinate 3,295 of NZ_JCAXEQ010000014.1, forward strand.
GCGTCTTCCCCATTTATCTGTTTCCATAACCGAACTCCTTCTTTGTCAGGTATTTCGTCCAGAAATTCAACGAACGGGGCATTAAAAGACGGATGCTCTAAATGTGGAGCAACCTCTAATAACGGGATTAACACAAATGCTCTTTCTTGCATCCTTGGGTGAGGAATGAGAAGATTATCCGATTCAATATTTTCGTGATTATAGAGTAAAATGTCAAGGTCTATTATTCGCGGACCCCATTTGAACTCCCTTTCTCTTCCAAGGTCGATTTCCACCTGCAAGCACTGATGTAATAGAGTTTCTGGACTTAGAATGGTACGAATTTCGATGACCATATTCAAAAATTTACCTTGTTCTGTAAATCCTACTGGATCTGTTTCATACATAGAGGATCGTTTCGCTACCTCTATCTTACCATGACTGCCTAAGATGTTTATGGCTTTTTCTAAATAACCCGCCCTGTCCCCCATATTGGAACCAAGGGAAATGTATGCAGTATTCATCCTATCGACTCCTATTAATCTCCACTGCCACCGATTGGTAATGTCCAGGAATAGGTGGATCAGGCTTGATTAGTGTAATTTTACAGCTCTCTACGACTTGGAATGTTTCTAAGATCCGGGAAGAAATGTCTTCAGCGACCGCCTCCACTAAATTCTTCGGTTCTCCCTCGACAACAGATTTGGTGATGGAATAGATCTCCGCATAGTTTACGGAGTCCTCAAGCTGATCACTTTGACCGGACTTCTTTAAATCTAAATGCAACTCTACACTAACACGAAAACGTTGTCCAAGTTTGTTTTCTTCTTGAAATACACCATGATAGCCGTAAAACTCCATTTCGTTCAATAGAATCTTATCCATACAATTTCTCCTTTCCAACTAAGACATCCATCATTTTCGCCATGCGTGCCATTTCCTTTACATCATGAACACGTACGATGTGACACCCTTTTTGAATTCCGTAGCATACCGTGGCACCCGTTCCTTCCAACCGTTCCTCTACGGGAAGATCGAGGACATGTCCAATTATAGACTTCCGTGACGTTCCCAGGAGGACCGGATAACCGAGAGAAACAATGACATCCAGATGTCTCATCATGTCTATGTTTAATTGTACTGTTTTGGCAAACCCGATTCCTGGGTCGAGGATGATTTGGTCATCCCGTACACCAGCTTCTCTTACTAGAAAGATGCTTTCTTGTAGATCTTGTATCGCATCCCTAACGAAATGGCGGTACTCTTGATCACCCCGGTTATGCATAAGAATGATAGGAGCACCCGATTCCGCAGCAACACCTGCCATGTCAGGATCCATTTTCGCACCCCATACGTCGTTAATGATACTAGCCCCTGCTTCCAGAGCTTTTCGGGCCGTCTCTGCCTTATACGTGTCTATAGAGATCGGTACGTTTACTTCCTGTGATATCGCTTTTATAATGGGCACGACTCGTGAAATTTCTTCATCAGCAGGCACAACCTTGTGTCCGGGTCTAGTAGACTCTCCGCCGATATCAATGATGTCTGCCCCCTTCTCAACCATTTCTTTAGCACGCTCTACAGCCCGGTCCAATTCAATGAACGAACCACCGTCCGAGAATGAATCTGGGGTGATATTTAATATCCCCATAATAAGGGTTTTATCTGAAAAATTAAGTTCGTATTTTCCGCACTTCATTGCACGACTCCCCCTGCTATAATTCCTCTATTGAATTCAACTGTCCTGTATACTTCCTGTACTGATCATGAAACAGCCCTGCATACTCTCCGTTTCGGCCAGGGAAATTCATAGTGCCGAATCTGTTTACTGGTATGATCTCTTGCACAGAATTCGTAAAGAAAACTTCTTGAGCATCCAGTAATTGCTCTTTCCCGAACATCCCTATCCGCACCGGCATTTGCATTCGATTTGCAAGGGCAAGGATGAACTGACGTGTTATCCCGTTTAACAGCCCAGTCTCTACAGCTGGTGTATACAATTCTGCGTCTTTTACCCAGAATAGATTGGATGTTATTCCTTCACAGAGATGGCCTTCCTTTGTAAGGAATATTCCTTCCCGGTAAGGAGATGGTCCAATTTCCCGTTTAGCCGCCATATTGTTCAGGTAATGATGGGATTTCAAACGTTCACCGGTTTCCGGTGTGTTTCTTCTTAACTGAAGCAACACACCTTCTTTTTCTTTTAATGGCAAAGAAGGAGGTAATTCTTTTTGAAAAAGAATCACCGTCGCATCCTCATAGGGAGTCGTTTGTAAACCTATCTCACCTGGCCCACCGGAAACATTGAACCGGCAATATGCATCCTTCAAGCCATTTTTATCTAAAAGTGTTGTTATTGCATTCCTAATCTTTTCTTCATCCAGGTCCGCCGCAATATTCAATGCCTTTAATCCATGAGAAAGCCTCTTCAAGTGATCCTTTAGTAAAAACGGATGACCATCATACGTTCGAAAGGTTTCAAACACACCCAACCCATATAAATATCCGTGATCGAATGGGGAAATGACAGCCTCTGATGCATGAACGATTTCACCGTTAAGATATAGGTACATTTATAAAACCATCTCGATTTTTTTATAAGTCGCTAAAAAGTTAAGGAGCAGCTGTTTTCCTTGTTCCGTCATGATGGATTCAGGATGGAACTGCACCCCTTCGATTGGCAGCTGTTTATGTCGGATCGCCATGATCTCCCCTTCTTTTGTTTCGGCAGAAATATCAAAGCATCCAGGAAGGGTTTCTCTTTTTACAATCAGAGAATGGTATCTGGTTGCTTTGAAAAAATTGGGCATGTCTTTGAAAATGGTTTTCCCATCATGGAGCATGGGTGAGACCTTTCCGTGCATTAACCGTTCAGCACGAACAACATCGCCTCCGAAAACCTTGGCAATCGATTGGTGACCCAGGCAAACGCCGAAAATTGGTATCTTGCCCGCAAAAGTACGGATCGCCTCCAGGCTCACACCCGCTTCATTCGGGCTGCATGGTCCTGGGGAGATCATTAAGTAGTCGGGCGACAATGCCTCAATTTCAGCTAAGGTAATCTCGTCATTTCGTTTTACGACCAGCTCTTCCCCTAGCTCTCCTAAAAATTGCACAAGATTATAGGTGAATGAATCGTAGTTATCAATCATGAGAATCATAGGGTTTCTCCTTCCGCCATGGCTTTCGCTACCCAAAGGGCTTTCGCTTTCTTTAAGGATTCTTTGTATTCGTATTTAGGATTGGAATCAATCACGACTCCCGCTCCCGCTTGAATATGGGCTTTTCCTTCTTTCACAAGCATCGTTCGAATGACGATATTCAATTCCATATCTCCATTGACGCCAATCCAGCCAATGGATCCTGTGTAAATCCCTCTTCTAACCGGCTCGAGTTCTTCAATGATTTCCATCGTTCTCACCTTAGGGGCTCCGGTAATGGTTCCACCAGGAAAAACAGATCGAATTAGATCCGCTCCCGTTTTAGTTTCATCTAGTGTTCCTCTTACATTTGAAACAATGTGCATGACGTGGGAGTATTTTTCAATGACCATAAACTCATTCACTTCAACTGTCCCGTATTGGCAAACCTTGCCTAAGTCATTTCGTTCCAAATCCACAAGCATCACGTGCTCGGCTCTTTCTTTTTCATTATTGATCAGCTCAAGAGCAAGTTTTTCATCCTCTTCAGCATCTTTCCCCCTGGAGCGTGTGCCTGCGATCGGTCTTGTGCTTACTTCCGTTCCTTTTTTCTTTACCAGCAGTTCCGGTGACCCGGAGACAATTTGAAAGTCCGGGCTTTGAATATAACTCATATAAGGGGAGGGGTTTAATTCCCTAAGCTTTTTATAAACCGTGTAGGGTTCAGCCTTCAATTCTTGAGATTGCCGGACAGATAAATTCACCTGAAACACATCACCCTGAGAGATATAGGATTGGATTTGTTTTACGGCCTCTGAGAATTCTCTCTCATCCATGGATACCTCAATGCTTGCCGTCTCATGGTGTACAGGATCTTTTACATCCACTTTAATCTGGGAGAGGGCTTTTGTCCAAGTGGATGTCCATTTGGCAAGCTTCTTCTCAGCCGTTTCTGGTTCTTTATCGGAAAGAATCATCGTCCACAAACTATTTTCCTGATGATCGAAGACCACCCATTCCTGCAGGTAATAGAAATAAAGGTCCGGAATCTCCAGATCATTTTGGCCCAAAGCGGGAAGCCTCTCAATCTTTCTTGCATAATCATAACTAAGAAACCCGATTACGCCCCCTTGAAAATCAGGGAGATCTCCTCTTCTTTCTCTCCTAAGCGGCATCATCCATCTCTCCATTTGAATCAACGGGTCTCCATTTATCGTTTCCACTCCAGAAGAGTCTTGTATGCACAAACCTTCAGGAACACTTTGTAAAATGACGTCAGGTTTAAGTCCAGCAACGCTATATCGTCCACCCCGTCCACTTTCTAACAAAATATGATGTGGCTGATGTTGACTAAGCTGTTCGTATGCTGCAAAAAATTGTTCTTTGGTTGAATGGTTTTTATGAAAATATAGGTGCTGCACTAACCCTTCACACTCCTATTCTTTATCTACTTTCATGATACATGAACTTCAGGAAGGTTTCATCGTTAAAAACTTGAAATTATGTGAGGGAGATGGTGGAGAATGGATTGATTTTGAAGGGGACTTTTCCAATGAAAATTTCAACAGATCAACAAAAAACGGATCCTGAAGAGTTCATTCTTCAGGATCCGGCACTTATTATTATTCTTCATCAAATTGGTAAAGAGGAGTACTTAAATAGCGTTCTCCGTTACTAGGAATAATCGCCAGTACTTTCTTACCTTTTCCTAACTTTTTCGCCACTTCAATGGCTGCATAGATGGCTGCTCCAGAAGAAATCCCGCCCAGGATCCCCTCTTCTTTAGCTGCTCTTCTTGCATAGTCGAAGGCCGAATCTTTTTCAACTTGAATGACATGGTTATATACCTCTGTATCTAAAATATCAGGGATAAATCCGGCACCGATTCCTTGGATTTTATGAGGACCAGGCTTTCCTCCTGATAATACAGGTGAATCTGACGGTTCTACGGCATATAGCTCGATTGATGGGTAATGTTTCTTCAGCACTTCCCCCGCGCCTGTAATCGTCCCGCCTGTTCCAATCCCTGCAATGAAGGCATCCAATTGATCACCCATTTGCTCGATAATCTCAGGTCCGGTTGATTCTCGATGAACTTGAGGGTTGGCTTCATTTTTGAATTGCTGAGGCATGAAGTAGCCTTTTTCATTCGCTAACTCTTCAGCTTTGCGAATGGCCCCTCCCATTCCTTCTGCTCCTGGTGTTAATACTAATTCTGCGCCGTATGCACGTAACAGGTTGCGTCTCTCCATACTCATTGTGTCAGGCATGACCAGTAACGTACGGTATCCTTTTGCGGCAGCTACCATCGCTAAACCGATACCCGTATTTCCACTCGTTGGCTCAACAATCGTATCCCCGGGTTTAATCGTACCTGCTTCTTCCCCTGCTTCAATCATTGCTAATGCGATACGATCTTTTACAGAGCTTCCCGGGTTCATATATTCTAATTTCAAGTAAACATCTGCACTATTTTCATCTACTAATCGATTCAGTTTTACCACTGGAGTCTGACCTATTAATTCCGAAATTGAATTGGCTACTCTCACCATTCATTCATCACTCCTAATTCCAAGTAAATTTGTTGGTTTTATAAAAATGTAACAATATTCAATAAATTTGTCAATTAAAAAGCATACACAATGTTCACCCCAACGATCCTGGTTGTAGGAGTATCATCCATCCCTCATGCTCTCTTTATGCTTGTCGGATGTGACCAAAATGCATCTACTCTAGGTTATATGTCTGCATACTTCAATTATCCTATGTTTCGTTAAAAAGTGTCTCTCTATGTAAAAAGAAGCTGACCTTTAATAGGCCAGCCCCCTCTAGTTCTGTTTTCCGTAAAACCAGTCCACTTCAACCTCTTTCCAAAAGGACTCGGGCTGCAGAGGCGTCTCTACTTGCTCTAAAGCAATTTGTCTTCGAATTTGAGATTTTACGTCTTTAAACGAAAAATGTCTTTCTTTCAAAACATCCTCTACATAATAAATAACGTACTCTGAATCCTGCTGAATCGGTTTTGTCCATTCACCTGGAGATAGAGACTCTATTTCTTCTGACGCTTCTGAAGATAGGAAATCTCCATCCAGAGGAACATACCCAATATCTCCCCCTAAATGAGCACTTTGCTCATCACTTGAACGCTCCATGGCCAATGCTTCAAAGTCCGATCCAGCTTCGAGTTCTTCCAATGCTTGTGCTGCTTCTGATTGATCAGCCACCTTCAACTGCTTCAGCTTATACATTTTAGAAATAGAGTACAGATGCTCGTTTTGATTATAGAAACTCTTCAACTCTTTTTCAGGTACTTGGACATCCTTCGTGAGGAGCTCCTCTAATAACAATTCAGACCTGATTTGAGTCTTTAGTGAATCTTCATCTTCAAGATCTTCTTCATCGTACGCATTATAAACAGATTGTATGAAATAATATTCCTGCTCTACTTCTTTATCTGAAACGGAGATATCATATTTTTTCGCTAAATGGTCAATCACTTGTTGATTGATCAGGGCCTTCAGCTCTTCTTTGCCATGTTTTTGCTCAAGGGAATACAACCAGTCCTCTCGGGTAATTGACTTTCCGCCAACCGTTGCCACGACTTCGGGAGCTCCACTTACCCCGGAAGATCGATTCCACACGAGTGTAATGATGTTTGTGACAAGTAGTACCCCAACCGTAACCATCAGTACAGACCGTTTAATTCTCATTTCTCCCATTCTCCCTGAAATTGATTTACTGCTTCGCGTTTGCTTTCAGTTCTTCTAATTCTTCTTTAGAAAATACATAAGTTTCATTACAGAAGTGACAGCTTGCTTCTGCACTTCCATCTTCATCAATCATTTCTTGAATTTCCTGCTCCCCTAAGCTGATGATGGCATTTGAAAAACGATCTTTACTACACTGACATTTAAATGCCACCGGAAGCGTTTCAAGTACTTTGACTTCCCCTTCTCCAAGCACTTCTTCTAATACCTCCTCAGGTGAGAGTCCCTTTTCGATTAATTTAGAGATCGGAGGGATTTTAGCTAAGCGCTCCTCAATCTTCGTAATCGTTTCATCATCCGTTCCGGGCATTAGCTGCAGGATAAATCCACCTGCTGCAAGAATTGAATTGTCAGGGTTCACTAGCACACCTACCCCTACAGAAGAAGGTACCTGTTCTGAAGTGACGAAATAATACGTGAAGTCTTCTCCAAGTTCTCCTGAAACAATCGGAACCTGACCGGAGAAATGATCCCTCATTCCGATATCTTTTACAATGGATAACGTTCCGGTTGTACCAACTGCACGACGGACATCTAGCTTCCCTTGCTCGTTTAAATCGAAGTGTACATGCGGGTTGGTCACATATCCCCTGACCTCCCCTTTTGCATTACTATCTACAAGAATGGCGCCGATCGGGCCTCCGCCCTCTACTTTGATCGTTAATTTATTTTCTCCTTTTAGCATAGCCCCCATCATCACTCCGGCACTAATGCTTCTGCCTAATGCCGCTGATGCAGTAGGCCATGTTCCATGTCTTCTTTGTGCTTCTCCTACCGTATCCGTGCTTTTTACTGCATAAGCACGCACCTGACCATTATAGGCTAACGCTTTTACTAAATAGTCGCTCATGGTTGAAGCTCCTTTCACTTTAGTTCATGTTTCTCTTGTAAATTAATTTTAATCCTTTTAATGTCAGGAAAGGATCTACGACGTCAATGCTGTTGGATTCTTTCGAAATCAATGTAGCTAATCCTCCTGTTGCAATGACTGTTGGTTCCTTCTTACTTTGCGCTTTCATTCTTTGAACGATACCTTCTACTTGTCCAACATATCCATAGAGAATACCTGCTTGCATAGCGGTTACGGTATTCTTTCCAATGATGTGTTCAGGACGGGCAATTTCAATTCTTGGCAATTTAGCCGCCTTCGAATACAGGGCTTCCGTTGAAATGCCTATACCAGGGGCGATCGCTCCACCCATATATTGTCTTTCCTCATTGATATAGCAATACGTCGTCGCTGTACCGAAATCGACAATAATGAGAGGACCACCGTATTCGTGAATACCAGCGACAGCATTTACGATTCGATCCGCTCCGACTTCCCTTGGATTTTCATACTTGATATTTAAACCGGTTTTAATACCAGGCCCAACGACGAGCGGAGTAATATTAAAATACTTCTCACACATACGTTCCAAACTAAACATAATTGGAGGGACAACGGAGGAAATGATGATTCCGTCAATCTCGGCAAACGTCAGCTTCACATGCTCGAACAGATTCTTCACAAGCATCCCAAACTCATCTTCCGTTTTATGTCGATTCGTTTCAGCTCTCCAATGATATTTTAAATGGTCATTTTCATACACACCAAACACAATATTGGTATTCCCTACATCCATTACAAAAATCAATATCCTCACCTACTAAGCCAATTGTTTTCACACTGCCAACATCATACCATAATTTATTTAGAATAGGTACAAAAGCGGAGGCGGTTTGGTCAGACCCGACATGCATAAGGCGATTACAACGGAAAGGCGCTCTTTTCCTTTTTGGTGTGATCGCCTTATGACCTCGAGGGTCTAACCGCCGGATCTGGATGAGTACAAAAGCGGAACCGGCTGGTCAGACCCGATGAGCAAAAGGCGAGCCCACATCTGCCTAAAACAAAAAGGATGCACCCATCACTGGATGCATCCCCTCTATTTACGTGCGATCAGAATCAGAATCGTCTTCTTTTGAAGCCGTATCTTCTTCGATCACAGTTTCTTCATTTTTCTTTTGGATATTTACTTTCACGTCACTATTTTCCTGGTCGGATTCATAGATACGTTCCGGTAGTTTACCGTGATCCATTAAATGTTTGATTTGCGCCGCATCTAATGTTTCGATGTCTAATAATGTTTTCGCAATGAGTTCAAGCTTGTCGCGATTCTCAGTAAGAATTCGCTTCGCTCTCTCATAGCTCTCTTTAATTAGACGCTGCATTTCTAAGTCAATTTCGTATGCGATAGCATCTGAGTAGTTTTGCTCACTATTGATGTCGCGTCCCAAGAACACTTGACCACCTTGAGATTGACCGAACTGAAGTGGTCCAAGCTTATCACTCATACCATATTCAGTGACCATTTTACGGGCAATTCCAGTTGCACGTTGGAAGTCATTGTGAGCACCGGTTGATACTTCACCGAAGATGATTTCCTCTGCTACACGACCACCAAGTAAACCGGTAATCTTATCAAGGAGCTCAGGCTTCGTCATAAAGTAACGATCTTCTTTCGGAAGCATAACGGCATATCCGCCTGCTTGCCCACGAGGAACGATGGTCACCTTATGTACCATATCGGCTTCATCAAGGACTAATCCAATAACGGTGTGACCCGCTTCGTGGAATGCCACGATCTTACGTTCTTTTTCAGATATGACGCGGCTCTTCTTCGCAGGACCTGCAATGACACGGTCTGTTGCTTCATCAATATCACGCATATCGATTTTCTTCTTATCCTCACGAGCTGCCACAAGTGCTGCTTCGTTCAGAAGGTTTTCTAAATCGGCTCCAGAGAAGCCTGGTGTCCTCATCGCAATCGCTTTTAGATCCACTGAATCATCAAGCGGTTTATTATGCGAATGAACTTTAAGAACTGCTTCACGTCCTCTAAGGTCAGGACGATCAACTGTAATTTGACGGTCGAAACGTCCTGGACGTAACAATGCAGGATCCAGAATGTCTGGTCGGTTTGTTGCAGCAACGATGATAATACCTTCGTTTGCGCCAAAACCGTCCATTTCAACTAGTAACTGGTTAAGGGTTTGTTCACGCTCATCGTGACCTCCACCCAAACCTGCTCCACGTTGACGACCGACTGCATCAATCTCATCAATGAAAATGATACAAGGTGCATTCTTCTTCGCATTTTCGAATAAATCACGTACACGAGATGCACCGACACCGACAAACATTTCAACGAAGTCGGAACCACTGATTGAGAAGAAAGGAACTCCTGCTTCTCCAGCCACTGCTCGTGCAAGTAAGGTTTTACCTGTACCTGGAGGTCCTACTAGAAGGACACCCTTTGGAATACGGGCACCCACTTCAGAGAATTTGCGGGGATCCTTTAAGAATTCCACTACCTCTACAAGTTCTTGCTTCTCTTCATCTGCTCCAGCTACATCATTAAAGCGAACTTTCTTCTTCTCTTCGCTATATAGCTTTGCTTTACTTTTCCCAAAGTTCATGACACGGCTTCCGCCGCCTTGAGCTTGGTTAAGTAAGAAGAAGAACAGAATAAAGATAATGACAAATGGAATGATCGTTGTAAAGAAAGATACCCAGCCGCTTGTTTCTTTGGCTTGTAATACTTCCACATCAATTCCTTGCTCTGATGCTGCCGTATTGATCTTCTCCATTAACTTTCCATCTGTAGTAAGGACATAGGTTAAGAAGTACTCTCCTTCTTTAGCCCCTTCCATCTGTCCTTTTACTTCATAAACGCCTCTGCCAGGCTGAATTGAAAAAGAAGAAACGTCTCCGTCTTCAAGGTTATTAATAAACGTACTGTACTCGATATTTTTGGTTGGCTCGTTGTTGTTACTGAAATAACTCACCACACCTATAATCACTAAAAAGACTAGTAAATAGAATATGGTGTTTCGAAAGATCCGGTTCATCCCTTACCTCCTCCCACGGTAAACAAACTAAGTAAAATAGTATCATAGAAAATCATGGCATTACAACAAATTGCACTTACAAGATTCCTCTTTAGATTATACCTATTCTCCTGTTGTATACACTCTTGGTTTTAAAACTCCGATATACGGCAGATTACGGTATCTTTCAGCGTAATCAAGACCATATCCGACGACGAACTCGTCAGGAACAATAAAGCCCACGTAGTCCGCTTTGATATCTGCTTTACGTCCAGTCGGCTTGTCAAGCAGAGTGACAATGCTGATCGATTTCGCTTTACGATAACGGAATAGCTCCACTAAGTAGCTTAATGTTAGACCACTGTCGATGATATCTTCAATGATCAGGATATCCCGACCTTCCACTTTTGTATCTAAATCTTTCACAATCTTTACTTCCCCTGAAGAGACAGTAGAGTTCCCGTAGCTGGATACATCCATGAAATCCATTTCCATATGCGTATCCATACGTTTACAAAGGTCAGCCATGAATGGCATGGCACCCTTTAAAACTCCAATTGCCAAAGGAAAACGGTCTTGATATTCCTCTGTTAATTGTGCACCTAATGCTTTAATCTTTTCTTGAAGTTCTTCTTCTGAAATTAACACTTTTTCAATATCTTGATTTAACAATGTTCAACTGCCTCCTAGAAGATGATTGCTCTTAAATTGTAGTACTAAACTATTTTCTTGCTCTTCTCCCAAATCGTAATTAGACTTTTTCATTCCCGGAACCCAAAGTATGTGGTTATCTGCGTCCACTACAATCGGCCACTCGTCACGGAGGTGAACAGGAACTTTTTCGTCAATAAAGAGTGTCTTAAGCTTCTTTGAGCCTTCCAACCCCTTCACTTTCATTCGATCTCCGCTCTTTCTCGTACGCACATATAAAGGCAGGGTAACCTTGTCCGGATCAATGTAAATCCTATCACTGGTACGATCCTCTGCTAACGAGGAAGAAAAATAAAGAAGGAACTGATATCCACCTTGGAGTTCAAGCGTTTCATTAACCTGTATCTCGTGACAATAAGGAGCTTCGGTTAACGCTAATTCCCCAAAATGAAAATAACATGTATGATACGCCCTTGTTACCTTAAGCCCTTTTGGTAAATCCAAGCTGGCATTAGGCGTTTTTCCTTTTAATATACCCAATACATCGTAAATATGTATAGACGATAAGGAAGATGGTCTAAGTTTGTAAAGATAGTTTAATATTAGATTAATCCCTCTTCTTTGTAAAGGCTGAGGCATTTCAAGAAAACCATCGATATGTAAAGAGGAGAAATCCTCAGAGTTATTCCATACCTTATTCAACTTATCCCTTGTTAATTCCTCTAAATATGCCTCATCTTCTGCCAATTCTTCACTAAATCGTTGAAATTGGAGATGAACATGAGGATTCTCTTTTTTTAAAAAAGGAAGAACCTTTTTTCTGAACCGGTTCCTAGTATAATCTTCCTTCAGATTACTGGGGTCTCTCCTCGGGTTTAGATCGTGCCTTTCACAATACGTCTCTATATGCTCTTTTGTAACAGAGAGAAATGGCCGTATGATCAAACCTGCAGCAATGGATCGTTTCAAGGGAATCCCAGCTCTGCTAGCTCCGGATGCTCCTCTTGTCATCTTCATCAGGATGGTTTCTACTTGATCATCCCCATGATGACCAAGAGCTAATTTCGTAGCAGATGCCTTTTCCATAATCTCCATTAAAAACGTATAGCGAATTTGACGTGCCATTTCCTGCAAACTTCCATTCGTCCGCTCGATCTCCATTGATACATCCACTCTTTCACCGTAAAAAGGGATGTTTCGCTTATTGCAGTATTCTTTGACGAACAAGAGTTCCTGATAGGATTCGTCTCCTCTGAACATATGATCAAGATGAGCCGCCATGACTTCTACTTCCCACTCAGCTTTGTGCGAATTAAGAAAATGGAGCAGTGCTAAGGAATCAGGGCCTCCTGACACTGCCACAACAATCCGATCTCCTTTTTTAATCAACCGATGGTCTTGAATAAACCTTTTAATCGTTTGCTCTAACATAACGCTTCCTCTTCCTTGAAACCATTTTCCCCATTGTATCAATACCTACTGAATTCTCACACTCTTACGCTACATCAATTCTCCATAGATATACAAAACATATAATAACGAAATAATCATTACTACGAGCACAGTCTCAAGAAAGTGACTTGATTTCTTATTTCGATGATTTTGATATCTGCTTGTATGGGTAACGGATGAACTTACATGAGAGCTCGTTGAAACAGGTCTACTGACTTTAGGTTTCGATTTGGGCTGCTGTACTGGCTGAGAGTGAGAAAGTCCATTCAGGAGGCTGACCCTCATATCACTGGCGGATTGAAACTTCCCTTCTAAGGCATCCAGGATCGTCCCTTCAAACTTTTTCAATTGGTCTTTAGAACCGATCGCCTGCCTTAATTGTTGCATATTCCCGTTTCCCGCCTTCGTGAAACGCCCTGGATAGGCTAAATTAATGAGGATCATCCCCACAGAGAAAAGATCATAAGAAGGTTCGGCTCTTCGCGATCCCCCCACCCAGTATCCTCTATCAAAAAACTCCGTAAACTCTTTGATTGCCCGCCCATTGATCGTGGTTCCCCCAACATCAATACAGCGAATTCGGTAAGGAGGTCCAGTGACGATCAAGTTTTCAGGTTTTAAATCCCCAAATACCCATCCTTCCTTATGAATTCGCTCCAGATCTGTCAGGAGCTGAGCAATGAGTACACCAGTCCACGAAAATCCTTTCGATTGAACAAACGACAGCAAGTCAGTACCTTGAATATATTCCATCACGTAAAAATGTACTTTCTGTCCCCGATACTCCCAATCATCCACATCAAGAAGCTTTGGCCCAAGGGGAGCACCTTGGACCTTAGAGAAAGACTTTAATACATTCACTTCCGAGGTAATGGATACATTGCTGTCACTCATTTTTAACGCCTGATATCCAGACGAATCTTGTACTAGGTAGACGATCCCGTTCGCACCATACCCTAATTCTTTTACAATGGTGTAGATCTGCTTATACCATTTTCCTCTTATAACTGTTCCAGGTGGAAAATTAAATGGTTTCTTCGAAGTATTGTTCATCATCGCCACGAGAGAGCAATCCCCTTAATGAACGTTTTTTCTTAAAGTGGGTGATAGCTTCTGAGATCGCGGGACCTGTTGGAGTAATTCCACCTGGAGACAACTTCGAGAATATACTCGTCAATGTTTCGAGTTTTGGTGTCCAATCCAGCAATTTTTCGACATCTTGTCGTTTCCCGGGAAATACAAAGACGGAAAATTTATTATCACCCATTCTTGCATTCAGGCTCAATGACAGATCTAATAAGGCTTCCTTAACTGTAGGAAGCTTATGCTTCATACTCGCAGACGTATCGACAAGAATCAACACTTCCATATCAACGGATTCTCCCAGTTCATCGACAACCTCCATGACCTCCCCGCGTTGTTCGGGAGGAAGTTCCTCCATGGATGCGGATTTACCGAGGATTTGCTTCAGCTCTTTATTTACAACCCCCTGCAAGGTTTGTGTCATCGCTTTACGCGTGACCATTTGTACGGTTTGAGAAAGCTGTTGGGCATATACAATCTGACTTACTCCACCCCCCGATAGAGCAATTCCTTCAATTTCCTGCATTCCATTATCATCTATTACATCATTATCCATGACCCCAATGACGTTAACTGAGATTCCCTGCTCCTTCGCAAGAGCCGCCATCGCAATTGGGTCTTCACCTTGATTTGAGCAACCATCCGTAATTAATAGAATTTGACGAAGTGTACCTGGCTTCATCAGACTCCCCTCCTCATTCTAAAGTTGTTACCATCTTCGCCGAATAAGGAGGGATTTATACTCTAGTTAACTATTTTTATAGGGTAAATATACGTCCTAGGAAATTCTCTTTTTATCCTTCGTTTTCGATTTTTGCACAGGGATAGACGACCATTTCGGTATATTATGTTTGATTTTTGACACCACAATGGTCATATCATCTTCTATTAAGCCGGAGCTCGACCTGATCACTTCCTCCATTAGAATATCGGCCACTTCTTGTGGTTCCTCCGTTTCCAGTTCCTTTATTTTCCTCTTCATCCAGAGATCATAATTTTCTACATGTTTCGGGCCTTCAAAGGCACCATCACTCATCATAATGAGAAGATCTCCTGCTTTTAACTGCTCAGACACGACATCCACATCGAAATCCTGCTGAAGCATCCCCATGGGTAAATTGCTTGCCTCTACCTTGATGATTTTATCTCCCCGCTTAATGAAGCTTGGGGTTGAACCAATTTTTAAGAATCTCGATGACGCATTCTGTAGATCGATCATGGCTAAATCCAATGTGGAGAAAATTTCATCATTCGTTCTGAGAGATAGAATCGAGTTGATGGATTTGATCGCTACCTGCTCTTCAATCCCAGATTCCAGTATCTTTTTCAAAAGCCTCAGCGTTTCATTGCTTTCATAGTGAGCCCGTTCTCCGTTCCCCATCCCGTCACTAATCGCAACAGCATATTTTCCCCTTCCTAATTCAATCATCGAGTAGCTGTCTCCTGATACCAGTCCTCCCCCTTTCGCTGCATGAGAAGCTCCGGTATCCACTATAAATTTCTTGGCAGATTGGAAAGTCACATGACATTGACCGTTCGGAAATTGAGCACACTCCTCCTTTTGAACAATGATATTTTCACCTAATATATCCGATAGCATCGGGGCAATCAGCTTTTCACCCTGTCCATGTCCCCCGCAATAAGGCATGGTCATGTCTATATCGACATTTCCTTGTTCCAGATTATAGATTTCAATGTTTTCAATCTCGATTCCAAACTCTCCGATACTCGATAAAATTTGTTCTTCCTGAATATGATGATTCTCCCTTTCTCTTTGAATTTCTTTCGCGAAGTTCCCCATCACCTCTGATACTCCAAGTAATTGATCGGCGACCAGTTTCCTGCTTTCCTGGACCTGTTTCTTTAATTTTAGATTCGCTTGATAGAAGGTCAGCTCCTGATATATTGTTTCTTTCAGTTTTTTCTCTCTCGTACAATGCTTCTCTACTTCTCTAGCAAGTTTTGGAGACAGGGGGACACGGCCCTGATCATACTCGGTCATGACATCTTTCATCAGATTATAAGTTTTATCAAAATTCCGGGCCCAGCACTGATCTTTCTTAAAACAGGTTTGACATGTTTTCTCTGTCACATTGCTTAAGAAATAATCAAACTCTTTGTCTTCCTCCTCTTCAAATCGGTCTTCTATTTGTTGAAAACTATTGGACAAAGCTTGAAACACCGAGGAAAACTGCGTGACCCTATTAGCGGTCACATCTCTCACTCTGCGCATATATCCCTGTTGTTCCTGCTGATATTCTGCTGTTCCCGGAATATGCTTGGCAATTTTAGACGTTAAACTTTGAGGGGTTAAAAATAAGAGTAAAATCGCTACCCCCGATTCATATAAGGTTTTCGTTATAACCGTATCTGTTTCTCCGTACATTCCCATTAATAAAGTAGCGATTAACAAACCGATTGCTGCTCCGAATTTCTTTCCTTCTTTCATAAGTCCGCCCAGAAGCCCCGAGAAAGCAAGCAAGCTCATTTGATAAAAGCTAGAAACGTTGGCTAAACTGAAAACAAGCCCAGTAACAACCCCTACTGTGGAGCCCACTGTAGCCCCTGCTATAAAGGAAAACAGCAGCACTAAGTATCTTGATAACACATGTTCCACAGACAGATTGTATACAGACCATCCAATTGTACCTGTCATGATAGATGCTAATAGAATGATCAGACTGACCACTTCTTCTGTTTTCAGCGATTTCCTTCTACGCTGAACGGTTACAAGAGGTACACTTTGAATGAAAATATACGTTAAAAGAAAGGCAAGGCTCGCTTCTATTAACGCCATTACTCCGTTGTACACCGTCAGTGCTTGTCCTTGCTGGATATAATCGAATGAAAGCTTTGCTGCCATGACTGTGAAGAAGACATAAAAAGCGACGACTCTCAAATTATTCTTGTGATATTTCTGAGACAATCGAAACGCTAATAGGAATATTACCGCACTGACAAACGTATAACTGATACTAGGAAGAGATAAGGTGAGAGCTCCTGCAAGCAATCCGATTAGTGCAATGGGAGATTTCTCTCTTCGAATAAGGTAAACAGAGGCAAAGAACGGCAGTGCAAACGGCGTTAAATGTGAAAGGATTAACGCTCTTCCTAATAAAAATCCGATAACGAATAAGGCAATCCCCTTTTCTACGAACAGCCACTCCAGTTTCGAATAAATAGACTTCATTCTTTTGGATAGTTCCACCCTAGTGTGTTCAATGTCCACGTTCTGAACAGGTTCTATGATCGACTGATCGGCTTTCCCCATGTATGAAACACTCCCCATTTCGTTTTTGTTAAGTATAAATGGTACAAGATTAAAACTTTGTCAAAATGAGGGAATGCATACCGAGAAAGTTTCGACGACTTTCTATGGATTCCGGTAAAATATTCAGAATATTCTAATCGAATCCATTCTTCTTTTTAACTTTTTTCGTCCTAAACGCCTATGCGACTATGCTTAAGGGAATTTTGACAAATTCTTTATTAGACTATATTGACAAGATAATTCTTTCTATGTATCATAGATTTTGTGCCTAAAAGGTGCATAAATATGGCGGTGTAGCTCAGCTGGCTAGAGCGTACGGTTCATACCCGTGAGGTCGGGGGTTCGATCCCCTCCGCCGCTACCATATTTCAAGGCCCGTTGGTCAAGCGGTTAAGACACCGCCCTTTCACGGCGGTAACACGGGTTCGAATCCCGTACGGGTCATAGAAAAAAAAGACTATCATAAACGATAGTCTTTTTTATATTCAGCTTTTTTCGCATGAAGAGGCACATCACGTTTTTTCTGCAGATACCACTTCTTCAATTTGCTCCAGGTGATGTTTATCATGACCGATAAAGTCTTCAAAAAACTCTTCAAGTGTAAAGTTTTGATCTCCTATTGAGAACGAATGTTGTAAATCATCATCAGATAAACGATTTACATAAGCTATAATCGATTCGCGTGTTTTGATCCCTTCTTCAATCAAAGCTTCCTTATTTACTACGTCATGTGCATATTCTTCAGCTTCTCTATTAAAACGTTGAAAATCCGGAAAAGGAGACAGTTGCGCTCCTTCTGAAACCCTTGGGAGAATCTCTCCTATTGAATATTGGTCCCATTTGATCATGTGAGAAACATTTGCAGCAATCGACCACTTACTTTCCTCCATTGGCTGAAACCACTCTTTATCATTGATCTTTTTCAATTCATTAAGCCACAGCTTGAACGATTCATGATGATCGATTATCTGTTCTATTTTCATAATGGCTGCCTCCATAAAATTAGTTAAGACTATTTTATTCGATGGGGGCAGGTCGTTTTCCTTTCTACACTATATAAAAAAACAGGCACACTCATCCTTATGAGTATGCCTGTTTTCCGTTCACAACCTGCTATATGAGTTAATAGACAGCAAGTTAACCTTTTTTCGCCCCTTTTCCACCACGACGAGACTCAGTATTTTTCTTTAAAGATGATAAACGATCCTCACTGTCTTTCAAGAAACGTGCCATCTTTTGTTCGAAACTCTCTTTAGTGCGTGTGTCGTTCTGTTTGTTATTATTATTACGCGGGCGTTGAGGACGCTGAGGGCGCTGCGGGCGTTGTGGTTGCTCTTTCGCTTTACGGATGGACAAACCGATCTTTCCATCTTTCTCAACATTAATAACCTTAACTGTTACTTCGTCGCCAACTTTAAGGTGTTCGTTAATATCCTTAACATAGTTGTCTGCAACTTCACTAATGTGTACTAAACCAGTTGAACCTTCCGATAATTCCACGAACGCTCCAAAATTTGTAATACCTGTTACCTTACCCTGTAACTTGCTGCCTACTTCGATTGACATAAAAGAAATGCTCCTCCTTAAAATGATAAAAGATAAACCTTATTATATATTATAGCCAATTAAAAAAAAGGGTGTCAATAAGACACCTCTTCTTCTTTCTCTTTATCTGGATCAGGTATGTTGAAAATAATCTCACCTTCATCTGATAAAAAGTAATCCCGGCGCGCCAGTTTGGCTATATATTCGTCGTCGTTAAGCTTTACAATCTCTTCTTCCAACGCGGTTTGCTTATCTTTTAGATGTTCTAACTTTTTTTCTAATTGTGCTTTTTCAGTACGTTTATCTTCTAAAACCTGGGCTCTGGAAATGAGAGTCGAAATTAAAAATCCACTAATTGCCAATACTAAAACTAAAAATACTGCTAATCGACGGACCAAACGTTTTTTTCTCTTAGAAGACGAATGATGCATATGCTCCTGATGACGAACATATTCATTTTCCATTGGTGTCACGTTTTTTCTCATTCCCAAACCTCCTTTACAATATGGAGTGGCAAAGCCTTAAGCCCTATTCTTTGTCTTTAGGTTTCTTTTTGAACTTTTCTACCACTCTATATACTTTTTTGATATATGCTTTAAAAATTCCTGCCACTTTATTATATAACTTCTCGACTCTTTTTGTAAGATTTTTCGGCAATAAATTCCAAATACTCTTTAATATCCACCATATTGGAGCCGTTACGAGTTTAATCGCCCATTGTAACACCTTCCAGATTACCTTTAATAGGAATATTATGACGGATAAGAGCCCCTTTCCTACAGATAAAACCATGGTAATGAGAAGCACAATTATCCATTTTATCGGTGAATAAATTAATTTTTTCACCATTTTCACACCAAATTTATAAAGGGAGATAAAAAATAAGATCACCCGTTCCAAAAAGGCAAGATAAAGCTGCTTGATGAGGGCCTGATAACCAGCAAAGCCACACAGCAAAGCGATAAAAATATAAAAACGAATCTCACCAAAATTGACGACAAATAAAATATAAAAAATCGATAGGGCTTGTAATACCCAAAACATCATATCGTTTAAGAATACTAGCCACCGTTTTCTTTCAGACCGGTTTAAGAACCGATTGTACGTGTCTAATGTCGCACCAAATAAAGCTCCCATTCCGATCATGGAAAGCATGGTGTAGAACTGGGTTGAGAGTGTCATCGAAACAGCTTGCTAAAGAAGCCTTTAGCCTTCTCCCCATTTTGTTCATCCAGGTAAACGAGATCAAACACCTTTCCTTTAATGGAGACGATGCCTTTGTCCACGTCTAAATTTTTCATTTGTAGATTTTGACCTCTGACAGACAAAAAGCCCATTACGGTTTCAAGTAGAAACTCTTCATTATCGAAGCTTTCCACCTGTTTAACACCCGTGATATCAAGAAGCTTGCGGCCCCTCATCATGACGTCATGTTCTTGAAAAGTCGTTTTATCTTTGTTTCCATCATAATATTGATTCATACCCATCCCTCACATTCCCATAGTACAAGCTTTGTAACTATGTTTATGTTTTTGGGAGAAAAATAGAACCAAAATAGAGCCTCTTACTATGTAATCCTTATTCCGTTTCTTCTTGAACTCTTTCTTCTGAAAGTACGGAATAAAGTCCACTCGCTTCTTCTTTTTTGGTTGTTTCAAGAAGCCTTTCTATCTTTACCCTCATAATCTTTTGACCAAACCTCACGCTTAATTCGTCTCCGACCTTCACGTTAGAGCTCGCTTTTGCTTGCAGCCCATTCACTGTTATACGGCCCTGGTCGGCAATTTCTTTAGCCATCGTTCTTCTTTTAATCAGTCTTGATACTTTTAAAAATTTATCTAATCTCATGGATACCATTATTCATTTCCCCTTATTCGATATTCATCTTTTTGGCTTCGTTCCAATATTGGTCTAATTCTTCTAAAGTGAAATCCTCAAAGCCCTTCCCCGTTTTCAAAACCTGTTCCTCCACATAAGAAAAGCGGCGGTAAAATTTTGTATTGGTCATAGACAGGGCTTCCTCTGGAAATATCTTATAGAATCTGGCCACATTGATAAGTGCGAATAAAATATCTCCAAATTCTTTTTTGATATGGTTTTCACTATTATTCTCGACCTCGTTTTCAAATTCCTTTAATTCTTCCCATACTTTTTCCCAGGCACCTAGTGGGTCTGGCCAATCAAAGCCTACTTTTGCGGCTTTCTTCTGGTATTCGTATGCCTTCATGAGAGCCGGCATTCCTTTGGCAACGTTCTTAAGCATCGGTTCATGTTCAACCGGCTTTTCTTGCTTCTTGATTTCATCCCAGTTCGCTTTCACTTGTTCCGTATTTTCTACTTGAACCGAACCAAATACATGAGGGTGTCTTCGGACCATTTTGGAAGCAAGACTTTCAATCACTTCCTCCATGGTGAACATTCCTTCATCCTCACCTATTTGGGCATGGAGCATGACCTGGAGCAGGACATCCCCCAGCTCTTCAATCATATGATCAATATCATCTTCCTCAATGGCTTCCAGTAACTCGTACGTTTCTTCGAGTAAGTATTTCTTGAGGGAATGATGCGTTTGCTCTTTATCCCAAGGACACCCATTCGGTCCCCTTAGTGTCGAGATGATCTCTCTTAATGTTGCATATTGTTTATAAGTGGATGCCATTTCTTTCACAGCCGGGACATACAAGCTTGTTAAATTACTGAGGTGGGCCACACGATCAAGTTCAACCAGCGGGATTCTATCCACCTTCTCTTCCTTACTGCCAGCCGCTGTGACAAGCATGACTTCATAATCATATGGATAGAGCTCCATCAGGGTAATCTTCACCTCAGAAGCGATAAAGGCATCATAGACCTGTCCGATGATAAGCTGTTGATTCATATGAATGTCTTGAAGCTTTAAGCTCGTACCGTCCAATAGCTGAAAGCCATCGATCGGGTCCGCTCCGACAGAAGCAAACAGAGCATCAATGAAGCTTTGACCACCGCCAATCGACACTTGTATTTTTCCTTCTTCCTGAAGGTCCAGAAGCATTTGAACAGCCTTTTCAGCCACTAATGGATGACCCGGCACGGCATAGACGATTGAATGCTTTTCAGATTTCGAAACCAGCTCACATACAATTTCTTCATACACGTGGTCGAACTGATCATGCTTTTCATATACAGCATCGAAGGAGTGAAACTCAACTCCTTCTGCCATTAAATCCTTTACGACTGGATGCTCCTTCGTACGTAAGTATAGATGTGAGCTATTCTTTATTAATCGGTACACTCCTAATGGGAGCTGTTCGATATCTCCTGCACCTAAACCAACAATTGTTATTGTATGCATATTGATCTCCTCGCTACTTTTTATTCATTGGTTGCATGATATTCATCAGCCTTACCCATTTACTACCAAACGGCAAGAAACCCATTTCTTCCCTGGAGAGGACATTTCCTCTTAAAAAAACAATCAGAAAGATGATGGCACCGATACAAGCTCCTCCTAAAGAAAAAAGGACAGAAAGCTCTCGTTCAGGCATTCCTTTGGCTAAAAGTGTATCATAAATCTGCAGGAAAACCTGTAACGCGATGGTCATGGCTGCACCGCTCAGCAATAAGGTTTTATAGAATGAAAAGGGAAAGAACCGGATAGGGAATAATCTCCTTAACTTCAAGATCATCATACCGGTAATAACGGTTAAAGAACCGACCGTCGCCATGGACGCTCCCATAATACCTATGACCGGAATGAGATAGGCATTGCCGATATATTTTAAGAGAATGCCTATCAAAATACAGAATGCCGGGTAATAAATCTTACCGATCCCTTGGAAAATGCCTGCAAACGTAAGAATCAGACAACTAAAGAAAATGGATAGACAGAAAACGGCGATCACCTTTGAGCCCAATGCATTTTCGAATAACATCGTATTGGTAGGAACCATGATATTGATGATACCTAATGTAGCTGCAAATCCGATGGTAATGCTGATTTTTAGAGATAACTGACTGTACTCCCTTATCAAATTTTCTTTCTTTTTCAAGTAGGCACTTGTCACCAATGGTACGATGGTGAGGGAAATGGAGGTGGCAACTACTGTCCCGAGCTGGACAAAGGGCTGACCCCGGTCATAAATCCCCTTCCACTTTTTCCCTAACTCTGTGTCCATACCTGATGAGGTCAGGAGAGAATATACATTCAAGGAATCAACAAATTGAAGAAGAACCAGCAGCATGGCACTTACACAAATGGCTGTTCCGTTCATTAATAACCGTGACCAAATGTGTAAATAATCAGGGGATAACCTCAGGGACTTGCGTGAAAACAGCTTTTCCCTGCGTGCAGTCACTATGAAAAGTAAAACCAATAATCCTCCCAGTCCACCTGTTATCGAACCGAATAGCGCTCCGTTCCCCGCCATATACAGGGAATATCCTTGAGAAACCAAAATAATTGAAAATACAAGAATCGTCGCCACTCTTACCGTTTGCTCTGTCACCTGTGAAACAGCGGTGGGCACCATATCTTCCTTTCCTTGATAATAACCTCTCAGAACAGAAAGGGGAGCTAACAGCAGGAAGGAAAAAGAAATGACTTGAATCAAGGGTTTAAGGAGTGGATCCCCCATCCAACGGGCTATCACCCCTGCTTCAAAGTACACGATAAGAAACCAGCTTATTCCAACGATACATAGAAACATGAAGGAGGTGACGGCTACATTCTTCGCTCCTTCTTCATCTTCATTTCCTATTTTCTCGGCTACTAACTTCGAGATGATCACAGGGAATCCATAGGTGGATAATGCAATGGCAATTCCGTAAAAAGGATACACCTGCTGATAGATATAAAAACCAATATCCCCAACAATATTTTGAAACGGCACCCGATATACTGCACTTAATATCTTCGTCACTAGTGCGGCAACCGTTAATACCATTGCCCCTTTCAAAAATCGATTGGAAGAGTACTTCTTACTCAACCAGTTTCCCTGCCTTTCTGTACCACTTTTTTCAATGCTCTTTGAGTCTGATCAGGCAGAGAAAAAATCGTTTATATACTGGTCATTTTACCATAAAGAGCTGCCTGTTTTCTCTGAGCAGCATCGTTTATCAGGCCAAAAATAAAAAAAGAAGAGCGGCTAAGTGCCGCTCTTTTAGATTATTGCTCCATTTGTCTTGCTAAAAAGCCAGCTGCCGTTTCTACTGCCTTCTGCTCCACTTCGCCTACTGTACGCTCCTTCGAGAAGATCGCAACGGCACCAATCGGGTCACCATTTGCGACTATCGGGGCTATCGTATAGGAAGCAAGATCTTCACCGTGTCCATCGACAAGCTCTGCTTGTCCTTGTTGAGTGTGTAATAAAGACGTACGGTCATCCATTACTTTCTCAACCAGTTCACTGATGTTCTTATTTAAATATTCTTTCTTTGAAGCGCCGGAGATGGCGATTATAGCATCTCGATCACAAATTAACACAGCGCTTCCAAGGCTGTCGTATAATGCTTCGCCGTATTCCTTAGCAAAGTCACCAAGTTCACTGATTGGGGAGTATTTCTTTAAGATGACTTCTCCGTCACGATCGACGAAGATTTCCAGGGGATCTCCCTCGCGAATCCTTAATGTTCTACGAATTTCTTTCGGAATGACGACACGCCCTAAATCATCAATACGACGAACAATACCAGTTGCTTTCATCTATAGTTGCCTCACTTTCATCAGATGATTTTATTTGGCAATGTACCAACTTGTTATTGAATACTTTACCATTGTTGAGTTTAGTATCTTACAACTTAGAAGTTCTATACACATTCAGTTATTTTTTCTGTAATTTCACTAAAATTCTAATGCAGGTATATTTTTCCATTGTTGGCAGCTGCATAAATACTAATACCCTTATCATAGTAAAGTAAAACAATCAGCGCGTTTACATTTTGGTTACAGTATTATAACGAAGGTAAGAATTTCCGTATTTCATCTGATTAATGTGATGTAGTTCTTATCATTATTACGCGTTTTCTTCTACTTTTAACGCTTCATCTAAATGCTTAATGATGTCATAAGCCATATTAAACCACTTAGATGATTCCAAGCGTGAGGTATTGATGGATATTTTAAGCTTAGATCCTTCCATTCCGAGGCCCACAGCCCGGCCGTGTTTGTTGCATAAATTAAAGACCTTGGATCCATCAATCTGTGCTGTTCCTTCTGGGGACATAAAAATGTTCACTGATTTCTTATCATGCTTAATGGACTCAAGCTTTGTATTTTTGGCGTATATTTTCATTTCAGAGATTAAGAATAAATAGCCGACTTCCTCTGGATACTCCCCAAAACGGTCAAGGATTTCTTCTTCCAGCTCTTCGATTTCAGGAAGCGAAGAGAGGGAGCGGAATCGTTTATACATTTCAATCTTTTGATGTCCATCTTTAATATAATCATCCGGAATATAGGCATCGATTTCGATATCCACTTCAAAGCTCGACTCCGGCTGCTTCGGAAGATCTCCTTTTCTCTCTTCGATGGCTTCTTTCAGCATTTGAGAGTACAAGTCAAATCCGACAGAATCAATAAAGCCGTGCTGCTGTGCTCCCAGAAGATTTCCTGCTCCACGGATCGTCAGGTCACGCATGGCAATCTTGAATCCTGAACCGAGCTCAGTAAATTCTTTAATCGCTTGCAATCGTTTTTCTGCGACTTCCGTCAGCACCTTATCTTTACGATAGGTGAAATAGGCATAGGCCACCCTATTAGAACGTCCTACCCTTCCTCTTAATTGATAGAGCTGAGATAAGCCCATCCGATCGGCATCAAAGACAATCAATGTGTTCACATTCGGGATATCCACACCTGTTTCAATGATTGTCGTAGTGACCAGTACATCATACTCACCAGCAAGGAAGCTTAAAATTACGGCTTCGAGCTCGTTTTCACTCATTTGGCCGTGTGCGTAGGCTATTCTCGCATCTGGCACAAGCATGGAAATTTCATCCGCTTTTCTTTCAATATCCTCCACTCGGTTATAGAGGAAATATACCTGACCGTTCCGGGCCATTTCTCTTTCAATGGCCTCTTTGATCAAAGCACCGTTGTATTCCATTACATATGTCTGAACCGGGAATCGATTCTCCGGCGGTGTTTCAATGACAGATAGATCCCGTACACCAAGCATCGACATATGGAGTGTTCGTGGAATCGGAGTAGCCGTTAGGGTCAACACGTCAATATTCGTTTTTAATTGTTTGATTTTTTCTTTGTGTGTGACTCCAAATCGCTGTTCTTCATCGATGATCAGTAATCCTATGTCTCGGTATTGAATGTCTTTAGAAAGCAGGCGGTGTGTACCCACTACGATATCAACGGTTCCGTTCTTAAGACCCTTCGTCGTTTCCTGCTGCTGCTTTCGTGTTCTGAAACGACTTAATAATCCAATCTCAACCGGAAAGTCCTGAAAACGTTCCTTGATCGTTTCATAATGCTGTTGAGCAAGGATGGTGGTGGGTACGAGAATAGCGACCTGCTTTCCATCGGCAATAGCTTTGAAGGCTGCCCGAATGGCCACTTCTGTTTTTCCATAACCTACGTCTCCACATAATAAGCGATCCATCGGCCGTTCTCTTTCCATATCGTGCTTAATTTCACATACAGATCGCAGCTGGTCATCAGTTTCTTCGTATGGAAACACCATTTCAAACTCTCTTTGCATGTCACCATCGGGAGAAAATGCATACCCTTTTGCCGCTTCCCGTTCAGCATAGAGCTTAATAAGATCATCTGCTATATCCTGAACAGAAGACTGAACCTTCGACTTGACCTTCTTCCATTCACTTCCGCCTAACTTATAAAGCTTTGGATCCTTGTTCTCTGAGGCGACATATTTTTGGACGAGTTCAATTTGATCGACCGGAACATAGAGCTTGTCATTTCCCTGGTATTTTACATGTAGATAGTCTTTGTGGACTCCATTGATCTCCAATGTTTCAATCCCAAGGAATTTACCGATCCCGTGATTCACATGAACCACATGGTCCCCTACCTTCAGCTCAGAATAGCTTTTGATTCTCTCAGCGTTTGAAAGCTTTTGCCTTCTGGGCTTCTTTTGGGTTCTCTTATTGAATAGTTCCTCTTCTGTAATGACGGCCAGTTTCTGAAGGGGAAGTTCAAAACCGTTCGTCAGGCTACCGTTGATCATCTGGATCATGCCCGGCAGCAGCTTATCGCCATCTTCCACAAAGGCGATTTCAATTTTATAATCGTCCAGTACCCTTTGAAGTTTCTTAACCCGTTCTTCATCCGGTCCCAATAAGACAACTGTATACTTCCCTTTTTTAAAGCGGTCCAATTCAGCCTTTAATACATTCATCTGCCCATGGAAATTCTGCATGGGCTTTGTAGAAACATTAAAGATATTCTGCGGGCTTGTATTTGGAATGTGACGCAGGAAAAGAGAGAAATACACCTTTGACAGCTTTGTGTTACTAATCAACTCGGAAAATGCATGGGATACAGGTACTTCATGAATGATCTGTCCTTCTTGCAACAACGAGGTATACCACTCTGCTTCCTCTTTCTCAAGGGACTCACTCATTTCCTGTACGCGACTGAATTCGTCAAAGAAAATGACTCCGTCTTCAGGCAAATAATCTAGCAAACTACTAGGATGATCATACGCCAGGGACAAGTACTTGAAAATTTGCTCAGGAACTTGTCCGTTTTCAAGCTGATCAACTTCATGCCCTATGTACTCTGTCATCTTTTCCTTTAAAGCTGCCGCTTTCACCTTCTTTAAGCTGGCGGAAAGTCCAGCTTCCATTTCGCGGATGAGCCTTTCGATGTTCTCATAATTCAATAAGACCTCTGTGGCAGGACCTATTTCCATAGCATTAAGTTTATCAATCGAACGCTGGTCCTCAACAGAAAAGATGCGAATCGAATCAATTTCAGTATCAAATAATTCGATTCGGACAGGATTCTGAGACGTTAACGGGAATACATCAACGATTCCCCCGCGAAGACTGAATTCACCAGGTGTGCTGACCATTCCCGTCCTTTGATAGCCCATTTGAACCAATTGATTTAATACTTCGTCCAAATCGATATCTTCACCCGTTTTAAAACGGATTTGATTCATTTCCCACATGGATTTAGGAGGAAGGATCTTTCTTAATCCTGCGACAGGAACAATATATACACCCGAGTGATTCTTAGAAAGCTTATTCAACACTTCGATACGTTGAGCTCTTAGTTCCGGGCTCGCCACACTTAATTCCGCTGCGATTAACTCATTAGCAGAATATAAATATACTTCATCCTCGGATAAAAACTGAATGAGATCGTCATAGACTTTCTGGGCTTGAAACAAATTATGCGTAACCACTATGGTGGATTTATTCGTTTGTAAGTATACATCCGCTATATAAGCTGTTCGGGATGAGCCAGACAATCCTGCGACAAGTTGTTCTGATAATTGCTCCTCCACTCCAGCGATGATGGATTGAATTTCTTCACTTTGGTGAACCTGATTTAAAATACCTTTCAAGTGTACGCTCCTCCCCTTTGGATCTTTCTATATATCTCAACTGTAAACAGAAAAATGCTTTGGTTCTCCACCAAAGCGTTCTTACTGAATGATATGATCTAATTGATGATAGTCAGGGTTCCTCTCCAGACTCTCCTGACAATCTTCACAGATGGTCTTTACTTGGATATCTCCGTTGTCCTGATACTGAACCATGTGTAACCGTTCTTCATCTGACAGCGCATGAATCCCGAGCTGCTCTGAATGGACAGATACGTTTGAAAGTGTTCCAACATTCGTACTACAGTGTCGACACTGATAATGGATCGCCATACCATTTCCCTCCATACACATTTATACATTTAGTATGAACCTGTTTGAGGGGAGTTATTCAACTCTCCACAGGAATGATGGAAGGCCCCAAAGATTTTTCAGTCCTAGAAATGTAGTATATGAATTCGTTAGTTGAATTTATTCATCACTTCGAGGAAAGGTTTATCAAACCATGTTTCACATGCTTCCACACTAGCCGAGATGACTTTATCCAACTCTCCTTGATCTTCCTTACTAAACCTCCCAAGAACATAATCCGGGACACTCATACCGTTTGCAGGGCGATCGATTCCTATTCTAAGGCGATTGAAGTTTTGAGAGCCCAAATGAGCAATGGTTGATTTTATGCCATTATGCCCACCGGCACTTCCCTTTTGCCTCAACCTTATCTTTCCTACAGGTAAATCCAAATCATCATAAATGACCAGCAAATCTTCATCTTCAATATTAAAATAATCCATTAGAGGAACAATGCTTTCTCCAGACAAATTCATATAGGTAAGCGGCTTTAATAAAACAATTTTTTCCCCTTTATAATGGTAGGTCCCATATACCCCTTTGAACTTTGACTGGTTCAATGAAACCTCCAGTCGATCTGCTAAAGCATCTATAATAACAAACCCGATATTATGACGTGTTTTCTCATATTGTGATCCCGGGTTTCCTAATCCAACGATTAATTTCATGTCTAACACCTCTTCTGACCTTATACTTCTAGAATAACGTAAAAAGCGCAACCTGCAAAAGGTTACGCCAAAAAATATTGATTTTTATTCTTCCTTTGATTCACTTTCTTCACTGGCCTCTGATTCTCTTCCTTCTTCATTCTCAGGGGTACCAGCTTCCTGCTCTTCACCGCTGTCAATCTCTTCTTCTTGTCGAGGAGCCAGAATGGAGGCAATTGTACGGTCGTCCTCTTCATTAAGTGACACACTGTATTTGTCGCGGATATCTCCAATCGTTACCGTTTCTCCAACTTGAAGATTTGCAATATCGACTTCAATTGATTCAGGTATATCTTTAGGTTTAGCTGTTACAGAAACCTCATGCAACGGCTGCTGTAGTACGCCGCCGTCCTTCACTCCTGCCGCTTCTCCTACAAGCTCGATACGAACATCCGCATCAATTTCTTGTGACATATTAACAGCAAGGAAATCAACGTGGGTAACGGCATCCTTCAAGTGGTCCTGCTGATAGTCACTTAAAATGACATTTTGTTTATTGCCATCTACATTTAAGGAAATAATACCGTTTCTCCCTACTTCACGAATCGTTTTGATAAACGTAATAGCATCTACCATAATCGGTGTATTATCTGCTTTGTAGCCGTACACGACTCCGGGGATACTCCCCTCGTGTCTCAGCTTTGTTAATGAAGAGCGTTTAAAATCTTTTCTGGTATTTGCTTTTAATTCAGTTGCCATGTCTAATCCAACACCTTCCCTAATCTTTTATGTTAGTTAAAGTTCTATATATAGTAATTACCCTAATGTGATTTGAAATAAACATAGAAAAATCAATTTATGACGGGAAGAGTCCTTATAGAATGTTGTCAGATAGGCGTTTTTAAGAAAAGCAAGGCTCATTTCGCAGAGGTTGTTGTTTTTTAATATAAGCTCTGTCAATTAGCTTGGATGGTATGCATTCTTCATCCTAAAAAAACTCAATCTCTACTTACCTTAAAAGAAGTTTTTAGCTAATAGTTTATTTATTTTTTTATTTCTTCAAAAGAATCATGCTCAGAAAGTTGATTCTCGCTGCAGGTGCTCGACTCCTGCGGAAATAGCTGAAGCGGAGGGGCTTTGCCCAGGGGTGACAAGCATAACACGAGTCTGCCGGAAAGGCGCTCTTTGCCTTTTGGGCAGACTTGGCTTATGACTCGAGCCCCTAAGCCCCGTAGCTGGACAGGTGAGACCCCGGAGGCGAAGCCGAGGAGGCTTACCGCAAGCCCTGCGGAAAGCGAAGCATCCTGTAGCGGAAATCAACTACTACTTTCTTCCTTAAGATAGCAACAAACTTTGTGAAAAGAGCCAAAAGCAAACAGAAGAGCCTGTCCTAAATAAGGGCAGGCTCTTCTTCATATGCACAAACTACAAATATTAATTCTTAATCAAAAAGCGTGCTGACAGATTGTTGTTCATAGACACGGATGATAGCTTCACTGATTAGTGGAGCAACTGACAGCGCCTTCACTTTACCAATCATTTTCTCTTCACCTAATGGAATAGAGTTCGTCACAACCAGCTCTTTAATATTTGAATTCTCGATTCGCTCAATGGCCGGACCTGAAAGAACAGGATGTGTACAGCACGCAAATACTTCTTTCGCACCGTTTTCTACCAACGCATTGGCAGCCAGCGTGATCGTACCTGCAGTATCAATGATATCATCGATTAAGATGGCGATTTTACCATCAATATTACCCACGATGTTCATGACCTCTGCAACGTTCGGTTTCGGACGGCGTTTATCAATGATGGCAATCGGCGCTTTCAGGCGTTCCGCAAGCTTACGGGCTCTAGTCACTCCTCCGTGGTCCGGGGATACGATTACAAGGTCTTCGTTATTGAATCCTCTTTCTTCAAAGTAATCAGCAAGAATCGGAACACCCATCAGGTGATCGATTAGGATATCAAAGAAACCTTGAATTTGAGGAGCATGCAGGTCCAGTGTGATTACGCGGGTAGCACCGGCTGTTTCTAACAGGTTTGCCACTAATTTAGCCGTGATTGGCTCACGTGCTCTCGCTTTACGGTCCTGACGGGCATAACCATAATAAGGCATTACAATGTTAATCGTTTTAGCAGATGCACGTTTCAACGCATCTACCATAATAAGAAGCTCCATCAGGTTTTCGTTTACAGGCTGACAAGTAGACTGAATGACGAATACATCACAACCACGGATACTTTCTTCAATGTTAATCTGGATTTCACCGTCACTAAAACGCTTAACAGAAGATTTCCCTAATTCAACTCCTACTTCATCTGCAATTTCCTTTGCAAGATGGTAGTTTGAATTAAGGGAGAAAATTTTTAATTTGGAATTAATATAAGAGTTTGGCATTGTGGACCTCCAATTATTTCTTATGATTTAGATTTTGAACGTAGTTTTCTTTATTTACCTGGCGAGCTCTTGCAATCGAAAGAGATTCTCCTGGAACATCCTCAGTAATCGTAGAACCAGCAGCAATGTATGCACCTTTTCCAACTTTAACAGGCGCGACCAGATTTGAATTACATCCTACAAATACACCATCTTCAATTTTTGTCAGGTGCTTATTCTTTCCATCATAGTTCACCGTGATCGATCCACATCCAATGTTGACGTCACTTCCAACCTCTGCATCTCCAATGTAGCTTAAGTGGGATGCTTTACTTGCTTTACCGAACGAAGCCTTCTTAATTTCAACAAAGTTACCAATCTTCACTTCATCTTCAATGGTAGAAGCCGGACGAATGTGAGCAAATGGCCCAATATGAACATCCGATCCGATCGAGCTGTCATGAGCTACAGATTGCTTAACAACTGTTCGATCACCGATCTGACAATCCTTCACCTCAGAACTTGGTCCGATCATAGCGTCTTCACCAATTGTGGTGCTCCCTGTAAGAATCGTACCCGGAAGGATAACCGTATCTCTGCCAATCGTAATACCGGCATCAATATACGTATTGTTTGGATCCTTTATCGTTACACCATTGCGCATATGGTATTCATTGATGCGCTTTTTCATCGTGATCTCTGCTTGAGAAAGTGCAACACGGTCGTTCACACCCAATGTCTCATCAAAGTCATTTGTTTGGTACGCACTTACGATTTCACCTTCTGACTGAAGAATCTCAATCACATCCGGTAAATAATACTCGCCTTGTACGTTATCATTCGAAACCTTTTTCAGGGCATCGAATAACGCTTTATTATCGAAACAATATGTTCCGGTATTGATTTCTTTCACGCTTCGCTCTTCATCAGTTGCATCCTTATGTTCAACAATGCGCTCTACCAAGCCTTCTTGGTTACGGATGATGCGTCCGTATCCATCAGGAGATTCAGTGTGACCAGTCAAGATAGTCGCTTTCGCACCCTGTCCTTCATGATGCTTCACTAACGCTTCCATCGTTTCTCCTTTAATGAGCGGTGTATCACCACATACAACTAAAGTAGTACCTTCTAAATCACCTAACACATCCTCAGACTGCATAACAGCATGAGCGGTACCTAATTGCTCAGCCTGAAGGGCAAAATCACTCTTGCCTTCTAAATGCGACTTCACAAGCTCAGCACCGTGACCGATGATTGTGACAGTCTTTTCTATATGAAGTGTTGAAATTTGGTCGACCACATGTTCCACCATCGGCTTGCCACACACAGGATGAAGAACTTTGTAAAGCTTCGACTTCATTCTCGTACCTTGCCCGGCAGCTAATATAACGGCATATCGATTTGTCATTTTTGGTCCTCCAATAACCTTTTTATCCATAACGAATATATCCTAAAAACTTTATCATTTCAAGGATTCATATAAAAGTACATATATTTGTCATTAGAAAAGCGGAGGCGGCTTGGTCAGGTCCGACAAGCATAAGATGAATTGGCCGGAAAGGCGCCCTTTCCTTTTTGGTCAATTTAGCTTATGACCTCGAGGGACTAGCCGCCGGAGCTGGACATGTAGAAAAGCGGAGGGGCTTTGC
>NZ_JCAXEQ010000015.1:0-30602 GCF_059758515.1 Rossellomorea sp. GQ25
TAAAAGCGGAGGCGGCTCGTTCAGAGGCGACAAGCATAAGATGAACCTACCGGAAAGGCGCTCTTTGCCTTTTTGGTAGGTTTAGCTTATGACCTCGAGCCTCTCTGGATGAAACCAAAGGCAGAGGCGGATTGGGAAGCCCCGACAAACATACTTTAATGTCCGCCATTTAACTTTGTTGTGCCACTATTGACCAAACTTGTGCCACTTTTCGCGTTTGTTGTGCCACTTTCACCAAAACTTGTGCTACTTTCCACTAAACTTGTGCCCAATTGTGAATATCAATAACTATTATTGTTCATATTACTTCATTTTCACATAAAAAGAGGGAGTCCCTTCAACATGCATCTCTTCTTCATCTACTCTAGTATGCACTCACTTTAAAAAGGAGTATACGCAATAGATAAAGAATGGCAATGTATCAGGACCACCCTCTGATGAAAATTATGATATTTTAAAACGTTCGATTGAAGACTGAAGCTCTTGGCTTAAGTCTGTTAAGCGTTCAGCTGCTTCTGTAACCGATTGGACGGCCCTTACTTGTTCTTCTGTAGAGGCACTCATTTCCTCGCAGGATGCAGCCGTTTGTTCTGCTGTAGCGGCCATCATTTGGATCACGTTGACCACTTCATCTTTTTCAAGATTGATTTGACCAACTTCCTCATACATTCTTTCTATTTCATCCTGCATGGATTTCATTAACTGTGAGGTTTGGTCAAAAACGTGATTGGTTCTTTGGATCACTTCATTTTGCACCTCAAAGGTTTCTTTCGTTTTCACCATTTCGTCAACTGCTTGATGAGAGCCTTGTTGAATTTCTATAATGGTGCGTTTTACTTCTTCGGTTGCCTTTACTGACTGATCGGCAAGCTTTCGTACTTCTTCCGCCACGACAGCAAAGCCTTTTCCGTGTTCACCTGCTCTAGCCGCCTCAATGCTCGCATTTAAAGCAAGAAGGTTCGTTTGAGAAGAAATATCCGTTATTGTGCCCATGACCGATTCAATCGTCTTCACCTTTGCTTCCAGACTAAAGATGACTTTCTCCATGGAGGAGATGTATTCACTGGAAGAATGGTAGGCATTTTCTAATTCTTTTACCTGTTTGAACCCGGACTGGTTTATGACATCTGCTTGTCCAGCCATCTCAGACATAGCTTTCGACTTTTCATAGACTCCATTAATTCTAGTTCCTAATTGCTCTGTTTGATGATGAGCCCGATCAGAGTCGGCTGCTGATTGAGAAGCCCC
This sequence comes from Rossellomorea sp. GQ25, assembly GCF_059758515.1. Taxonomy (NCBI): domain Bacteria; kingdom Bacillati; phylum Bacillota; class Bacilli; order Caryophanales; family Bacillaceae; genus Rossellomorea; species Rossellomorea sp. GQ25. Next base: position 1,249 of record NZ_JCAXEQ010000015.1, read on the forward strand.
TGTCGCAATTTCGGAAACAGCCTTTGCCATCTCTTCACTTGAGGCATTTGTCTCCTCAGAAACCGCACTTAATCCTTCAGCCGATTCCCTCACATTATAGATCGATTCTTGGACGACTTGTATTGTATCTTTCATATTTACGATCATTTTGTTTAAATCGGACGCTAGTAATCCTGTCTCATCTTTTGAATTAATTTCAGACTGAATGGATAAATCTCCAGTAGAGACCTCGGTTACCGTTTTTTGAAGCTGTTTAATTGGTTTAGTGATTTTATTAGAAATGAACACAACTAACACCAACATGACAGCTAGGGTGATGAGTGCTGTCACGATCAGTAACCGTTCAATTTCTTTCGATGACTGAATCAGATCCTTCATACTGTAAGCAGATCCCACTTTCCAATTCGTCTTAGGTACCGTACTATACACTAACACTTTTTCATCTCCGTCCAGTTCATACCGGATCGTGTCGGAATCTTTATCAGAACCGAGCATTTTGCTGATGAAAGGTAGAGTGGAGAGATCTTCACCTCGCTTAGTCGGGTGGACGATGGCTGTTCCATCCAGCCCGATTAAGAACGGATAGCCATTATATCCAATGTCCATTTCTGAGACTCGGTCAGTAAGTTTCGTCAAGTTAATATCGACACCTATAACGCCTACTACTTTATTATCTGAAACAATCGCTCTGGAGGCTGTAATGATATATTCTTCCGTTGCAGTATCTACGTACGGATCGCTCCAAACCACGCCAGTCCTTAATTCCTCAGCGCTTTTATACCAATCCCTGCTTGTCGGATCAAAGTCACTAGGCAGAGAGACGGATGGAACGATTTTTAATTTCTTATTTGGTGATGCGAAGTAAATAGAAGTGGCTTCCTGATAAAGACTTAAGTAATTATCAAAATCAGATTGAATATTGGCAAACAGCTCTGTATTTTCGCCACCAGATTCTGTTTGCAACTGTGCATTTGCATAATCTTTTAACGAGTTCGAGATTGAATATTGATCAATACTTTTTTCGTATTGCCCAAGAAAAAGTTGCACTGAATTATTTAGTTCTCCTACGATCCCTTGAGTTTGATCAATGACCTCTTTCTCTGTTTTCATTCTCGTCTGTAAGCTTGTAATCGCAATGATAACGGCTAACGATACCATAAATAAAATGGATATGATTACAATAAGCTTCATTCTAATGGATGATAGAAGAAAACCCTTCTTTCGTTCCACCTGTTTCCTTGTGTTTTTCTTTTTCACATTAATTCCCCCTCTTACTACCCAAAACTATCTATATATACACTTATTCATCGACATTTTTCGCCATTTCTTTATAGGTATATGGGAATTTACAAGAACAAAGTGATGCTGGATAGGATAATCCAAGGGTGCTTTGCAGAGGAGGAAGAGATTTCATACTCACCAATTAAAAAATGGCATAAAAAAAGCAGCAGAGACAAGTCTCTGCTGCTTTTTTAGTCGATGATATTATTCACCAGTAACGTATGGAAGTAATGCCATTGTACGAGCGCGTTTGATCGCACGAGTCAACTTACGTTGGTACTTAGCGTTAGTTCCAGTTACACGACGTGGAAGAATTTTTCCACGTTCAGATACGAATTTCTTAAGAAGATCTACATCTTTGAAATCGATATGTGTAATTCCGTTTGCTGTGAAGTAGCACACCTTACGACGTCTACGTCCACCTCTACGTCCTCCTGCCATTTGTTTCGCCTCCTATCTTGTTTAGATTCATTATCGTTCGTTTAGAATGGCAGATCATCATCGGAAATGTCGATCGGCTGACCGTCATTTGCAAATGGATCTTCATCTACACGTGTATAGTTGTTGTTATTATTGTTATTGCGTTGTTGATTCTGATTCTGACTATACGGACTTCCTTGGTCGCGTTGACCTCCACCCGAATAGCCCGGACTTCCTCCACGATCGCCTTGATTCGCACTACGCGGCTCTAAGAACTGAACGCTTTCTGCTACAACTTCCGTCATAAACACCCGGCGCCCATCTTGTCCTTCGAAATTACGTGTTTGAATACGACCGTCAACGCCAGCTAAGCTGCCTTTTTTAAGAAAGTTTGCTACATTCTCTGCAGGGCGACGCCATACAACGCAGTTAATAAAATCTGCTTCCCGTTCTCCTGATTGATTCGTAAAACTACGATTGACAGCCAGTGTAAACGAAGCAACAGCCACTCCACTTGGAGTATATTTTAATTCAGGGTCTTTGGTTAAACGCCCTACTAATACAACTCGGTTCATCATCAGAATCAACCCCTTCCTTCTAATTTACTGTTTCATGTGAAACAGATGATAGAAGTGTATATCTTAAAAAACGTACGGATTATTCTTCTTCTTTAACAACGATATGACGGATAATATCATCGCTGATTTTAGCTAAACGATCGAATTCGTTAACTGCATCAGAAGTAGCGCTCATCTTAACTAGTTGATAGAAACCATCGCGAAAATCGTTGATTTCATACGCTAAACGACGTTTACCCCAATCTTTTGACTCGATGATTTCCGCGCCGTTAGTTGTTAAAACGTTATCGAAACGCTCAACTACTGCTTTCTTTGACTCGTCGTCAATGTTTGGGCGGACAATGTACATAACTTCGTACTTTCTCATCTGAATGTCACCTCCTCGTGGTCTATGCGGTCCTTTCTTTGTGAAAGAACAAGGAGCAATGCGTTCATTACTCACGAAATAAAATTATAGCATAGGTTATCTATTATTGCAATATGACGTAAAAAAAAGACTAGAATCGAAACTCTAGTCTTTCATATCTTGTACTAGTCTGCAGTGGTTGATTTCCGCTCCAGGCACTCGCTTTCCGCGGGGTGGGCGGTGATCCTCCTCGGCGCAAGCGCCTGTGGGGTCTCACCTAGTTTTTTCTCAAAACCTACACATTAAAACGGAAGTGAATGATGTCTCCGTCTTTTACGAGGTATTCTTTACCTTCCAAACGTACTTTTCCGGCTTCGCGGGCTGCTCCCATTGTTCCTGCTGTGACCAGATCGTCATAGGAAACCGTTTCGGCACGGATGAAGCCTCTTTCGAAGTCAGTATGGATGACTCCGGCACATTGTGGAGCTTTCATCCCTTCACGGAACGTCCAGGCGCGGACCTCTTGAACGCCGGCTGTGAAGTACGTAGCCAGTCCTAATAAAGTATAGGTAGCGCGAATCAGCTGATCTAAACCGGACTCTTCAATCCCTAGCTCTTCCAAGAACATCGCTTTTTCTTCATCATCAAGCTCAGCAATTTCAGATTCGATTTTCGCACAGACAACAATCACTTCTGCATTGTCTTCTTTAGCAAATTCACGTACTTTCTGAACATATTCGTTGTCAGAAGAATCGGCAATTTCATCTTCACTTACGTTTGCTACATATAATACAGGCTTTGAAGTCAGAAGGTGAAGCTGTTTCACAAGCTTCATTTGTTCATCAGAGAACTCAACCGTACGTGCCGGCTGCTCTGCTTCAAGAGCTTCTTTGATTTTCACAAGGATATCATGTTCAAATACCGCTTCTTTATCTTTTTGCTTGGCCATTTTCTGAACTCTGGCAAGACGCTTATCCACTGTCTCAAGGTCAGCTAAGATCAATTCCAGATTGATGACTTCAATATCCGCAATCGGATCTACTTTACCTGAAACGTGTGTGATATTATCATCCGCGAAACAACGGACAACCTGACAGATTGCATCCACTTGGCGAATGTGAGATAAGAATTTATTCCCTAATCCTTCTCCTTTACTCGCTCCTTTTACAATCCCGGCGATATCCGTGAATTCAAAGGCAGTGGGAACCGTCTTCTTCGGTTCTACAAGCTCTGTTAATTTATCTAAACGGTGATCGGGAACTTCTACAATTCCTACGTTCGGATCAATTGTACAGAAAGGATAGTTGGCAGATTCTGCACCTGCTTTTGTAATTGCGTTAAATAGAGTGGACTTCCCTACGTTAGGTAATCCAACAATACCAGCTGTTAAAGCCATTATGGTCACTCCTCATCTATATTCTTATCTATTAAAAATCCTGTAAGATCGAAAATAAGTAAACGGTCGAACCTTTCACAATTATAGAGATAATAGAGGGAAAAGACAAGTGAAGCTTCAGGCATCGTTAAGGGAAGTGAGGATATTTTTTCTTTAGGCATGGCTTGCTAAAAAGAGCATTCAATCGACTGAAACCGACTGAATGCTCTTAACCTTGGCAAAATAACCATAGGATGGATTAGGTCAAAAGAAATATGGGTAAAAAAAGAATACTTATTCTTCTACGCCGCTACTGATGACTTTTTTCATTTTTTTCGCAAAATCTTTTCTGGGAATCATGACACTATGGCCGCATCCTACACATTTGATGCGAATATCCATTCCCATACGGATCACTTTCCAGCGGTTTGTACCACATGGATGCGGCTTTTTCATTTCTACAATATCATTTAAAGTGAATGTCTTGGGCTCCACTGGATTTTTCCTCCTTATTCGCTTTCAAGTTTTCTTTGTTTTTCTTCACGGGGTTGGATATCTTCCTGATCCTGACGTGAATACATCACCATACGAGGGAACGGAATTTCAATACCATGCTCATCCAGGCATAGTTTAACCTCTTTACGTATCATTCTTGCCATATACCAATGTCTCATCGGAACCGTTTCAGCCACGATTCGTATGACCACATCTGATGCTCCCAAGGTTTGAACACCCAACAGTTCAGGTGGATTCACCAGATCTTCATATTTTTGCGGTAAAGCAAGGAGAAGCTCCTGCATCACTTTCTCTGCTTCTTCTATATTTTCTTCATAAGCAATACTGACATCTACGACCGCAATGCTGTTGTGAATGGAGAAGTTCGTTACTTCCGTAATATTACCATTGGGGAAAATATGTAATTCCCCGGTCCAGCTTTTGATCTTTGTGGTACGAAGGCCGATTTCTTCAACGGTACCTTCAGCAGAACCAATTCGAACATAGTCACCGACTGAAAACTGGTCTTCGAAAATAATAAAGAAACCGGTGATGATATCACGAACCAGATTTTGCGCTCCAAAACCAACGGCAAGACCGACGATTCCGGCACCAGCGATGAGTCCTTTCACGTCAATTTCAAGAGTCGACAAGATCGTCATCAAACTGATGAAATAAATCACATAGGTCAATACATTCTCCAGTAGCTTCAAAAGAGTGGCTTCACGGCGTTCGGTGAACTTAAGGGGTGAACGTGACCGAACCTTAAACACGTTTCGAATCGCCGACCTTCCCAACCTTAAAGCAATATAGGTAATCACCATAATCGCCACAATTTTCAAAGCACCTGAACCCAGGGCAATCCATAAATCATTATCAATAAGTTTATCTACAGCTTCGCTATCTTTTAGTTTTTCCACGGCATCAGCGACACCAGCATTAGAATCTTTCTCTTTCATATACCGAACCTCCACTTATCGTTCAATAAGAAGTATTCCTTATTTTATCAACTTTCCCTCTCCTTGTGTAGATATAACCTCATATTACTATAAGTTTAAGAAAATTTTTATTTTATGAAAAATCCAACCATATTATGTATGAAAAAAAGAAATCGTCCGTATACTGATAATACTTAGAAAATATGATTATGGTAGTCAAGTCCGACAAAGTATGATCCCTATAAAATTCCCCTTAAACACATCCAAAGGAGTGGAAGCGATGAATCTTAAAAAAGGACTATTTGAACGAAGACCTGAACCCTTTAGAGTCCTTCATCAGGAAGAGCGTGCGGCACAGGATCTTTCCGTTCAATTGTCGTCGATGCTTCCCACTTACTATCGTACAAGACCCATTGTCTTCGTATGTATTGGCACAGACCGTTCAACAGGGGATTCATTAGGCCCATTAGTTGGAACCTTAATAGAAGAACAAGATATCAAACCATTTCATGTATATGGAACGTTAGATGATCCGATCCACGCAATAAACCTGGAAGAGAAGCTCAGTCAAATTGCCGCTAAACATATCAATCCTTTTATGATCGGTGTAGATGCCTGTCTCGGTCGCTTAAAAAGTGTCGGCGCCATTCAATTAAGTGAGGGGCCATTAAAACCTGGTGCCGGGGTAAATAAAGAGTTACCAGAGGTTGGTGAGATTCACCTGACCGGAATCGTGAATGTCAGTGGATTTATGGAGTTCTTTGTATTACAAAATACACGTTTGAATCTTGTGATGAAAATGGCAAAGACGATTGCTCAAGCCATTGTGCTGGCAGGCGATTCAGTGGAACGCCGTAACGCCGTCAGTATTGAAAAATGGCGGGAAGAATTACAGCAATAAAAGGGAGATGATCCAGAGATACGTTCTGGGACATCTCCCTATTCACTTACTACATATACAGCTGGTATGCGTATATGATTCCTACGACCAATCCCACTACGATGATCCCGGGAAGTAAATTGGCGACTCTGATCTTCGTTACACCGAGGAGATTGAGTCCAATCGCAAAAATCATGATTCCTCCCGTTGAGGTCATCTCTACAATATAGGCATCCATCAGCTCTTGAGGAACCCACTGATGAATTTGAGTCGCAAACAAAGCAATGAATCCTTGATAAAGGACGACAGGGATCGCCGAAAACATGACACCAATTCCTAAAGTCGTCGTTAGGATCAGCGATGTAAAGCCATCTATGATTGACTTCGTCAACAGAACATCATGATCGCCCCTGATGCCACTATCCAACGCACCTATTACAGCCATTGCTCCAATAACAAAAATAAGGGTAGCCGTGACAAACCCTTGAGATATGGATGTTTCTTTATTACTGCCCAGCTTCTTTTCCAACCAGTTACCCAATGAGTTAAGCTTGTCCTCCAGGTTCATCCACTCTCCCCATGCAGCACCCAGAGCCAGGCTGATGATGACAATGAGAAAGTTTTCACTTTTCAATCCCATCTGTAACCCAAGGACGATTACGGCTAAACCAATCGCTTTCATGACAGTTCCCTTCATATCTTCCGGGATGCGATGAAGGACCTTCCCCAGGAGAGTTCCGATGATAATACATACTCCATTTACAAGCGTTCCTAATAGTACCATGACGTTCTCCTTATCTGTTTGAAAAATTCTTCTCATGCTTTTGATGATTATTTCCCAAAGAATAGTGTATCTTCTATGTACCATATGGAAGAGGACTGGCTTAAGTGGTATAAGTATACCTTTTAAGCCAGTCCTTTCCCCAAATGGTTACTGCAATAATTCCAAAATGCGATCGAGATCTTCCTTCGAAAAAAATTCGAGCTCGATTTTTCCTTTTTTCTTTGATTGTTTAATCGTGACCGTTGTCCCGAAGCGTTCGCGTAGAAGGGATTCCTGTTCCTGGATGAAGACATCTTTACGCTCTGTCTTTTTTGTTTCACGTGGAACATTCTCATTCAGTTCTTGAATGATTTTTTCTAATTGGCGAACGTTTAATGATTCTTTAAGGATACGATTTACAACCGTTGATAGATTCTTCTTATTTTTCAACCCAAGGAGTGCACGCCCATGTCCCATCGTTAACTTACCTTCTGAAATAAGTTCTTGAATAGGGGCAGGGAGGGATAGCAAGCGAATATGATTGGCAATATGAGGTCTGCTCTTACCTAACCTCTTCGCTAATTCCTCCTGAGTGAGCTTCAGCCTATCCATCAGCATTTGATAAGCAGCGCCCTCTTCGATCGGTGTCAGATCTTCGCGTTGTAGGTTTTCTAAAACGGCAAGCTCCATCATTTGTTGATCATTCAATTCCCGGACCACGACAGGAGCGGATTCTAATTTAGCCGCTTTTGCTGCACGATAACGGCGTTCCCCTACGACAATTTCATACCCTTTGATTGTTTTACGCACAATGATCGGTTGCAGGATACCGTGTTCTAAGATTGAATCTTTTAATTCTTCAATTGCTTGCGGCTCAAAGATCTTTCGTGGTTGATATGGATTCGGCCGTATTTCTTTCAGGCTCACTTCTTGCACGGACTCTTCATTTTGAGTTGTTTGGATATTGGTAAAGAGTGCATTGATGCCCTTTCCTAAACCTTTAGCCATTCGCCGCCACTTCCTTTGCTAGTTCTAAATAAACTTCTGCTCCCCTGGACTTCGCATCATAGATGATAATCGGTTCACCATGACTGGGCGCTTCACTTAAACGAACGTTACGTGGAATAATTGTGCGATACACTTTATCTTGAAAATATTTTTTAACTTCTTCAATGACCTGGATTCCCAGATTGGTTCTCGCATCAAGCATCGTAAGCAGCACACCATCAATCATAAGATCATGATTCAGATGCTTCTGAACTAAACGAACGGTACTTAATAGCTGACTTAATCCTTCCAGAGCGTAATATTCGCATTGAACCGGTATGACGACAGCATCTGAGGCTGTTAACGCATTGATTGTCAATAAGCCTAATGACGGTGGACAATCAATGATAATATAATCAAATTCGTCTTTTACTTTCTCTAACGCTTTCTTTAAACGTACTTCACGGGAGATGGTTGGAACAAGTTCAATCTCTGCTCCCGCCAATGAAATCGTTGCAGGTACAATGGATAAATTCTCAACTTTTGATTGTTTAATGGTTTCTCTGACATCGACATCATCTACCAGCACATCATATATGCACTGCTGGACATCCCCTTTTTCCACACCTACACCACTAGTGGCGTTTCCTTGAGGATCAATGTCTACCAGTAAAACCTTTTTCCCTATATAAGCTAAACAAGCCCCCAAATTGACGGATGTTGTGGTCTTTCCCACTCCACCTTTTTGGTTTGTAACGGCTACTATTCTGCCCAAGGTTGTCACCTACCTTTTGACTTCCTAAGATTCACTACATTTTTTACAGTATTCTTCTATTCTATCAAAATTCTTCATTAATTGTCTGTCAATTTTTTAAAAAAGAACCCTATTTCTAGAAATAGGAAATCGTAATTAGTTCATAGCTCACGAATCGACAGTATTTGCTCTGAATCGACAGAACTAGAGACAGTGGTAGTTGATTTCCGCTACAGGATGCTCGTTTTCCGCGGAGCGTGAGTTGAGCCTCCTCGGGCTTTGCCCTGTGGGGTCTCAACTTTCCCGCTATTCCCGCAGGAGTCGAGCACCTTCCGCTACAATCAACTTTCAAAGCATGAGTTTTTAAAAATCTAGTAGACATACAAAAACTTTCTAGTAACAGATTTTAAAGAAGAAAGTGGTCGAATACTGCTTGCATACTAGAATTGCTTTTATCTATTAGATTTTTTTCTATTAAGTTCTATAACTCTGTCACGATAAACTTAATATAGATGGTGAGGGGAACTGCGTAGACTCCTGCGGAAAAACGGGCGTGCAGAGACCCCGGAAGCGAAGCTGAGGAGGCTCGGCCGTACGTCCGCGGAAAGCGGAGCAGTTCCCCTCACCATCAAGCACACACTGGTTGACAGAGCCCCTGGCAGATTCCATGTTTAAAATATCTTTGCAAAAAGAACCAAACAAAAAAAGTGAGAAACCAATCCGATATGTTTCTCACTTTTAGACTACGAATCTATTTTTTTTTAGGAATTCGGATGGTGAACTGATAGAATTCCTCATGCTCTTCTTCTTCAGAGTCCAGATTGATTCCGCTGTCTGATACCATGGAAAGCGATTGACGAATCGTATTCACAGCTATTCTCATATCCTTACTGAAGGCTTTTCGTTTCGGTTTTGGCTTTTGAGTAGTTCCTTCTTGCATTTTCACAACCCGGTCTTCGGTTTGTTTGACATTTAAGCTTTTTTCAACGATTTCTTGAAGAAGCTGAATTTGCTTTTCAGAATTCTTCAATGGAATTAAAGCCCTGGCGTGACGTTCTGTAATCTGTTTATCTAATAAGGCTGATTGAATTTCTTCTGGAAGCTTTAGGAGACGAAGCTTGTTCGCCACAGTCGATTGTCCTTTTCCTAAGCGTTGAGCAAGGGCTTCTTGAGTTAAATCATGTAACTCCAACAGTTTTCCATACGCAATGGCTTCTTCTATAGGAGAGAGCTCTTCCCTTTGTAAGTTTTCAATTAATGCAACAGATGCTGTTTCTGTATCATTAAGATTCTTTACAATGGCCGGTACAGTTTCCCAGCCAAGTTTTTGAACGGCTCTGTATCGACGTTCACCTGCAATGATTTCAAACTGCTCACCATCGTATTGTCTAACCACAATCGGTTGGATAATACCATGAGTATGAATCGTTCTGGATAACTCTTCTATCTTTTCATCATTGAACACTGTTCTTGGTTGAAAGCGATTAGGGATGATTTGTGAGACGGGTATCTTTTTCACTTCATCTCGATCTTCTTCCACTACATTTGATTCTTCAGATTCAACATCTTGCTCCTTTTCACCTAGGCCAAAAAAACGAGAGAAAGGATGCTTCATCTTCCTACACCACCTTTAAGAAACTCCCTTTATTAATATTCTCTAAAATATGACAAGTTCCTGCCTATGCTGAGATTTTCAAAGCGTGAACATTGATACAGTCACGGCAGGAGAGCTTTTCATATTATTCTAACGGTAATTTATTGGGTGTCCCAGGTTTTCTGGGATATTTGTTAGGCGTTTCTTTCACTTTGTCGATCTTCACAATATTTCGTTCACTTTCCTCTTCCGGTAAGACGAACGAATACATTTTATCTGTTTGTCCACCCAGCATGCCAATTGCTTTCTTCGCATTGGATAGCTCCTCTTTCACGTTTGAAGCCTTCATCGCTACAAATAAGCCGCCCTTTTTAACAAGTGGCAAACATAATTCACTTAAAACAGACATTCTGGCTACGGCTCTTGCTGTAACCATATCATACTTTTCACGATGAGCCTTGTTTTTACCAAAAGTCTCAGCACGATCATGATAGAAATTCGTGTTTTCAAGCCCTAGCTCATCGGATAAATGGTTTAAGAACGTAATCCGCTTGTTCAAGGAATCAACAATTGAGATATGTAAGTGCGGGAAGCATATTTTAAGAGGGATACTCGGAAAACCCGCTCCTGCCCCAACGTCACAAAGAGTTGTAATCTGTGAAAAATCAACATAAAAAGCTGCACTGATCGAATCGTAAAAATGCTTTAAATAAACATCTTCCTTTTCAGTGATGGCCGTCAGGTTCATTTTTTCATTCCATTCAACCAACAATTCATAATAACGCTTAAACTGATTTAATTGCTGTGGAGAAAGGGAGACCCCCTTCTCCTCAAGCATTGATTGAAATTCATTAACATTCATGAAATTATCCTTCCTTTACCTCTATTGATCACCTGATACTTTTGCAATTTTCCCTTGCTCGATATAGACGAGTAAAATAGAGATGTCTGCAGGATTCACTCCTGAAATCCGGGAAGCCTGTGCAAGAGAAAGGGGCTGGACCTCGATTAATTTCTGTCTTGCTTCAGATGCTAAACCGCTAATTGCACTGTAATCAATGTTTTCAGGAATTCTTTTGTTTTCCATCTTCTTCATTTTATCGACCTGTTGAAGGGATTTTTCAATATAGCCTTCATATTTCACTTGGATTTCAACCTGTTCCTCTACATCGGAATCAAGTTCGATTTCACTTGGAACGAGTGATTTAATATGACTATAGTTCATTTCAGGACGCTTCAGAAGATCCGCTGCTAATATGCCGTCTTTCAACTCACTACCGCCCGCTTCACGGATAACGGCCTGTGTTTCGTCAGTAGGCTTGATGCGAATTCCTTCCAGGCGTTTTTTCTCTGCAGAGATTGCTTCTTTTTTCGCTGTAAACCGTTCGTATCGATCATCGGAGATTAATCCTATGTTACGACCAATATCAGTCAGGCGAAGATCGGCATTGTCATGACGAAGCAACAGGCGATATTCAGCACGGGAAGTCAATAGACGATACGGTTCGTTCGTCCCTTTTGTCACAAGGTCATCGATTAAAACCCCGATATACGCATCAGAACGGCTTAAGATAACCTCTTCTTTATCCAGGGCACGGCAGGCAGCATTGATTCCCGCCATCAGACCTTGTCCAGCTGCTTCTTCATAACCGGACGTTCCGTTGATTTGTCCCGCTGTATAAAGATTTTTTATTTTTTTCGTTTCAAGGGTCGGCCATAATTGAGTCGGTACGATGGAATCATACTCAATGGCATACCCGGCACGCATCATCTGTACCTTCTCAAGACCCGGGATGGTTTGAAGAATCTTTTGTTGTACGTCTTCAGGTAAACTCGTTGATAATCCTTGTACATAGACTTCTTGTGTGTTTCGTCCTTCCGGCTCCAAGAAAATCTGGTGACGCGGTTTATCATGGAAACGTACGACTTTATCCTCAATGGAAGGACAGTAACGTGGTCCGGTTCCTTTAATCATTCCAGAATACATTGGAGAACGATGCAAGTTGTCATCAATCAATTGATGAGTGTGTTCGTTCGTATACGTTAACCAACATGGAAGTTGATCGGTAATATATTTCGTCGTTTCATAGCTGAATGCTCGGGGAACATCATCACCTGGTTGAATTTCTGTTTTCGAATAATCGATTGTAGAACTATTCACTCGCGGTGGCGTACCCGTTTTAAAACGAACAGTATCAAACCCCAATTCATGTAAATGATCAGAAAGTCTGATAGAAGGTTGTTGATTATTAGGACCGCTTGAATATTTCAGATCTCCTAATATGATTTCACCACGCAGGAATGTACCCGTTGTAATGACGACTGTTTTCGCACGGTATGCAGCACCCGTCATCGTTACGACACCTTTACATTCATCATCTTCAACAATCAATTCCTCTACCATTCCTTGAAGCAAGGTCATGTTCGGTTCATTTTCGATCGTGCGTTTCATTTCATGTTGATAAAGGAATTTATCCGCCTGAGCTCGTAATGCCCGAACAGCTGGACCTTTTCCTGTATTCAACATTCTCATTTGAATATGTGTTTTATCTATATTACGCCCCATTTCTCCACCCAGAGCGTCAATCTCTCTTACAACGATCCCTTTTGCCGGTCCACCAACAGATGGATTACATGGCATAAAGGCGACCATATCCAAGTTAATGGTGACCATTAACGTTTTAGCTCCCATACGGGCGGAAGCAAGTCCTGCTTCTACTCCGGCATGGCCAGCACCAATGACAATGACATCATATTGCCCTGCGTCATATTGCATGGTTTGTTTTTTCCTCCTTGTAGGACCTTGAATTTAGAGTCCACATTATAATAGTATTTATTTCCCTAAGCAGAATTGAGAAAACAGCTGGTCAATCAGACTTTCATGAACGCTATCTCCAATAATTTCACCTAAAAGCTCCCATGTTCTGGTTAAGTCAATTTGAGCGATATCGATGGGAGTTCCCATTTCTACGCTACTGATTGCTTCATTAATCGCAATGGAAGCTTGATTGAGTAGAGCAATATGACGGCTGTTGGACACATATGTCATATCCCCTGCTTCAATGGAACCCGCAAAGAATAAAGATGAAATGGCTTCTTCCAGCTCATCGATCCCTTGCTCTTCAAGTAAAGCTGTTGTGACCAGCTGATGATTTTCCGCTAGTTTTCTTACTTTATCTATATCAATCTTCTGAGGCAGATCCGTTTTGTTCACGATGACAATAACGTCCATTCCTCTTACCGCTTCGAAAAGCTGTTCATCCTCAGGAGTCAATTCGTCCGCATAGTTGAGTACGAGTAAAATTAAATCCGCTTCTTTCAATACTTGTCGTGAACGTTCCACACCGATTCGCTCAACAATATCCTCTGTTTCACGAATCCCGGCTGTATCAACCAGACGTAACGGTACACCGCGTACATTGACGTATTCTTCAATCACATCCCGTGTTGTTCCAGGGATATCGGTTACGATCGCCTTATTTTCATGAACAAGACTGTTCAATAGAGATGACTTCCCTACATTTGGCCGTCCGATGATTACGGTAGAAAGACCTTCTCTCAGAATTTTCCCCTGCTCTGATGTTTGGACCAACTTGTCAATTTCGTCACGGACGTGTTTGGATTTCTCCAACAGTACGTTATGCGTCATTTCTTCTACATCATCATACTCCGGATAATCAATATTCACTTCTACATGAGCCAGTGTTTCAAGAATTTCCTGACGAAGCTTTCGAATCAAATTGGAAAGTCGGCCTTCCATTTGATTAAGGGCCACATTCATCGCCCGATCGGTTTTTGCCCGAATAAGATCCATCACCGCTTCTGCCTGGGAAAGGTCAATTCGTCCGTTCAAGAATGCCCGTTTCGTAAATTCACCCGGCTCTGCAAGGCGGGCTCCATTTTTCAATACAAGCTGCAGTACTTTATTGACCGACACAAGTCCTCCGTGGCAGTTAATTTCTATAATATCTTCACGGGTGAATGTTTTTGGCCCTCTCATCACAGAAACCATGACTTCTTCCACCACTTGCTCTGTGTCGGGATCGATAATATGTCCATAATGAATGGTATGAGAAGCAAATTCTTTCATAGAGTTTCCTTTCATTCCCTTAAAGACCTTATCACCGATATCGAAGGCTTGATCACCGCTTAAACGCACGATCGCAATCGCCCCTTCGCCCATCGGAGTAGAAATAGCAGCAATTGTATCAAACTCCATTGTATTCACCTCTCTTATTTCTTAGTTGATCTATTTATAATTGAATTATAGTAGAGAGCAAAGTTTCCCCAAATTATTAGAATATCACAATCCTATTTAATACTAAAGAAAGGAAACCCTCTATTCGTCACCAAATAATGTTATCCACACAGATAACACTTCATCTCTATTATTTTAACTTATCCACATGTGAATAACAATAAACCGGGATGAAAATAAGAATTCACAAAGTTGCTACGCGGCGACATGGGAAGAAATTTAACGGGGTTGCCTGGACATAGGAAGACTGAGTGAAGTAGAAGGTTATTGATTTTGGTTCAGATTGGGTTTTTGATCCGTTTTCTACTCATTAAGCATCTGTGTCGAATTTTCTTTATTTATGTAAGCGATAGATCCATCGAATGTTTGCAAAAATAGCAAAACAAAAAACGATCCCCCGAAAGGAATCGTCTCTTATTTATTTTGGAGCAATCACAATATAACGATTTGGTTCTCTGCCTTCTGAATGGGTATCAACAGTAGTCGAATCAACTAATGCTGTATGAATCACCTTTCGTTCATAGGAAGGCATTGGTTCTAATGAAACGGAACGATTTGTGCGCAATGCTTTCTCTGCTAAACGTTCAGCAAGGTTTGTTAATGTTTGCTCTCGTCTTTCACGATAATTCTCCGCATCCAAAAGAATGGTGATGAACTGATCAGATACCCGATTTGCAATCAGCTGTGTTAAGTGTTGAAGGGCATTCAACGTTTGTCCTCTTTTTCCT
The DNA here is from genome assembly GCF_059758515.1 of Rossellomorea sp. GQ25. NCBI lineage: Bacteria > Bacillati > Bacillota > Bacilli > Caryophanales > Bacillaceae > Rossellomorea > Rossellomorea sp. GQ25. The sequence continues at coordinate 16,646 of NZ_JCAXEQ010000015.1, forward strand.
ATTAATAGAGCCATTTTTTCACCGCAAATGTTGAACTCAACATCTCTTCCATCTTTTTTCACTTCTATGGAAGCGTTAACTCCCATTTCACGGGCAACAGATAGAAGAAAATCTTTCGCTTCATTTACCGGATCAATCGCTTTTTTGACTTGAACGACAGCAGGTCTTCCACCAAACAATCCGAACAAGCCTTTTTTACCTTGATCAATGACGTCAATCTCTGCTTCTTCTTTGGTGATATTCAGTTGAGACAAGGCTGATTCAATGGCTTCTTCCACCGTTTGACCAGTCGCTTCTACTTCTCTCACTTTTTCTTTCCTCCCGAATTCCCACCAGCTTTAGCGGTTTGCGCTTCTTTGATTTCAGGTCCTTTAATGAAATACGTTTGAACAATCATAAATAGATTTCCGACTACCCAGTAAAGGGATAGAGCTGCAGGGAAGTTAATCGCAAAAATGATAATCATGACCGGCATAATATAAAGCATCATCGCCATTTGCGGATTTTGATTCGCTGTACCCGCCATCATTAATTTCTGTTGGATAAACGTCGTTATACCTGCTACTAAAGGTAAAATATAGTATGGATCCGGGTTACCAAGATCAAACCACAGGAAATTATGAGCTTTAATTTCTTCTGTTCTCACGATCGCATGGTAGAAACCAATTAAGATCGGCATTTGAACGATCAATGGGAAACAACCCGCCAGCGGATTAACCCCGTGACTTTGGAATAAAGCCATCGTTTCTTGTTGAAGCTTTTGTTGAGTTTGTGCATCTTTTGAGCTATATTTTTCACGCAGCTTTTTCATTTCAGGTTGTAAAGCCTGCATGGCTTTTGAATTTTTCGTTTGTTTAATCATTAATGGCAGAATCGCTAAACGAATAATCAATGTAACAATGACAATGGCCAATCCATAAGAACCGCTCATGAACTCAGCTACCATTGTAATTAATTGTGATAAAGGATAGACAATATATTCATTCCATATTCCGCTACTCTCAGGTGTTATAGGCTGATTGTATTCCGTACAACCTGATAGTATAGCCATTAGCCCAATGATTCCCATCAGGGCTATAATTCTCTTTTTCACCCTTAATTTCCTCCCTACTAATATCTCTCAAGTTAAATGTAAAACAGGACTTCCGTACTTAAAAAGTACAATCTCTCGTATTGTAACATCTTTTCATAGGCTTGTGATGACGAAACCTGTCAATATCGTAAAATGTTATGACTTCTTTTTAACATGTTTTCCATTAGAGGATCTTTTCAACACTTTTCCTCTTTTCAACACATGGGTGAGACTGCCCTTCACCTCATGGAAATTCATTTCGGCCGCCGGTTTTCTGGCGATGATTAAATAATCGTGCTGATCTTTTACATCTTCTTGTAGTTCTAAAAAAGCCTGTCTGACATACCGTTTAATTTGGTTTCGACAAACAGCGTTTCCAATCTTCTTACTAACGGAGATTCCAATTCGAAATGGTTGAGGTTCTTCTTTCTTCAATAGATACAAGACGAATTGCCGATTTGCAAAGGATGTTCCTTTTTTGAATATCTCCTGGAACTCTTTATTTTTCTTCACTCTCTGATCTTTCCGCATTGACCACACCTAATTTTCATTTTTGTCTTGATGTATCCTCGACATTATTGGCTCATTCATTTGAAATTATAAGTAATTATTCTCTTAAAACAAAATACGAACGAGCCAAATCGTCTTTTCACTTGGGATAAAGGAAAAAAAAGACCACTGAGTCAGTTCAGTGGTCTAGGCAGATAGTACTTTTCTTCCTTTGCTACGACGACGAGCTAAAACATTACGTCCGTTTTTAGAGCTCATACGTGCACGGAAACCGTGGTTCTTTTTTCTTTTACGATTATTTGGTTGAAACGTTCTTTTCATCTATGACACCTCCCTGAAGGATATCTTTATAAAAGTTAAAGACATTCCTCACTATTATAAAGACGGTACCCATAAAAAGTCAACACTCATATTATTTTTCTTTTGGTTCAGTCATTTCACAAATGTTTATTGAATTTTTTTCGTATTGTTGAGTGCACTGCTCTGTTCTATTAGCATACTGCTTGATTGGAAGGGAATCCGCTCCCTTCCAATCTTGATGAATTATCAATGAACAGAGCAATAAAATTTATTAACCAAAAGCTATCTATAAAAGATTTAGATAAATATATCTACATGCTCTTTTTGCAAAGTTTGTTGTTTTACAACATGATCTTCGATAATTTCCGCCAACCAGTATAGGCTAAAACGTGACATGAAAAATTCTAGAACCCCATCAAAAATCTACCTCTGCTTACTTTAAAAAGTTTATTGATTTTGATTTTGCTTTTAGCAATTATCATGCTCAGAAAGTTGATTCTCGCTGCAGGTGCTCGACTCCTGCGGGAGAAGCGGGACAGTCCGAAAAGCGGAGGCGCTTGCTCAGCCCCGACAAGCATAAGATGAATGGACCGGGAAGGCGTACTTTGCCTTCTTGGACCATTTAGCTTATGACCTCGAGGGGCTAGCTGTCGGAGCTGGACAGGTGAGACCCCACAGGCGAAGCCGAGGAGGCTCACCGCCCGCCCCGCGGAAAGCGAGCACCTGGAGCGGAAATGAACTACTACTTTCCCCATGATTATTTTCCTTCTACAAATCTTATTCCATTTCTTTATCCAGCCTGCCTGTGGATAGGATTCGACACGGTTTTAAATTATCCACAACACATACTGACAACTTTTTCACAAGTTCTTGGGTTGTGGACAATTTCATTCCACAAGGTGTGGGGGGTTGTGGATAAAATTTAAAAAGCATTGCACCCCTAAGGATATTTTGATATGATTATTGTGTTTTCACTCTTAATAACTCTGTTTCCAAAAAGGGTTATCCACAAAATGTGGATATCATGTGGGTAACTTATTCAGAGGGTTTGTAAAACGTTGTCCACAAGTGGTGGATATTGTCGAAAAACCATTTTCTTTCCTTATTATATATATTTTCCACATTCATTGTTTTGTATTTTTATAAAATAGCGAGAGTTAACGGATTTTTATAGCATGTAATTGTTGTACAGAAGTTATACAAACTGAGAAAAGGAGGGATCAGGATTGGAGAATATCGGGGATCTTTGGAGCAAAGCCTTAGAAAGCATCGAAAAAAAGATAAGTAAACCGAGCTTTGATACTTGGTTAAAATCGACTAAGGCGCATTCCATTCAAGGTGACACACTTGTCATTACAGCTCCAAATGAATTTGCAAGAGATTGGCTGGAAGGACGCTACTCTCAATTAATCTCCGGGGTTTTGTATGATATTACGGGCGAAGAGTTGGTCGTGAAATTTATCATTCCTCAAAATCAGGAGCCGGAAGAATTTGATATTCAATTACCGCCAAAGAAGTCGATGAAAGACGACGAGCAACAGGATATCAATCAAAATATGCTGAACGCAAAATACACATTCGACACCTTTGTTATCGGTTCGGGCAACCGTTTCGCCCATGCCGCATCTTTAGCCGTGGCTGAAGCACCTGCAAAAGCCTATAATCCCTTGTTTATTTATGGTGGAGTAGGACTGGGAAAAACTCACTTAATGCATGCGATCGGACATTATGTACTGGAGCATAATCCTGCTGCTAAAGTGGTTTACCTATCCTCTGAGAAATTCACAAACGAATTCATTAACTCCATTCGTGACAATAAAGCAGTCGATTTTCGCAATAAATACCGCAGCGTTGATGTTTTATTAATAGATGACATTCAATTTTTAGCTGGAAAAGAACAAACGCAAGAGGAATTTTTCCATACTTTTAATACCTTACATGAAGAAAGCAAGCAGATTGTCATTTCCAGTGATCGGCCACCGAAAGAAATTCCGACACTTGAAGACAGACTTCGTTCTCGATTTGAATGGGGACTTATTACAGACATAACTCCTCCAGATCTCGAGACGAGAATTGCCATTTTACGAAAAAAAGCCAAGGCTGAGGGATTGGACATTCCAAATGAAGCCATGCTTTATATAGCTAATCAAATCGATTCAAACATTCGTGAGTTAGAGGGTGCTTTAATCAGGGTTGTGGCGTACTCTTCTCTTATAAATAAAGATATTAATGCTGATCTGGCAGCTGAAGCTTTGAAAGATATCATTCCCAGCTCAAAACCACGGGTTATTACCATCCAGGAAATTCAACGTGTCGTTGGTGAACACTTCAACGTGAAGCTGGAAGACTTTAAAGCGAAGAAACGAACAAAATCCATCGCGTTTCCACGACAGATCGCTATGTATCTATCCAGGGAAATGACGGATTCTTCACTTCCAAAGATCGGAGAAGAGTTCGGCGGCCGTGATCACACGACTGTCATTCATGCTCATGAGAAGATCAGTACATTACTTGGAGCGGATGCGCTTCTTCAGCAGCAATTGAAAGAAATTCGTGAGTCTTTAAAGAGTTGATCTTACACACAAAAAAACTAGATAATGTGAATAACTAAGACAAACTAGCACACAGTCTGTCCACATGTGGATAGGCTGTGTTTACGTTGAATTCACACACTTATCCACATATCAACAGGCCCTACTACTTCTATTACTATTTTTAAATAAATTATTAGTATATGATTCAGTCCATAAAATTATGTGCATATTGGAGGAATAAATCATGAAATTTGTTATTCAAAGGGACTATCTTGTCCAAAGTGTTCAAGATGTCATGAAAGCTGTAACGTCAAGAACAACGATTCCCATTCTTACAGGAATAAAAATCATCGCCACTGAAGATGGCGTAACATTAACAGGCAGTGATTCAGATATTTCAATCGAGTCATTTATTCCAAATGAAGAAGAAGGTTCAGACATTGTTGAAATCATGGAAACTGGAGGAATTGTTCTTCAGGCTAAGTTCTTCAGTGAGATCGTAAAGAAATTGCCTAAAGATACGGTGGAAATTGAAGTTCAAAATCATTTCCAAACCGTTATTCGTTCAGGGCAGGCAGAATTTAATTTAAACGGTTTAGATCCAGAAGAATACCCGCATCTTCCTCAGATTGAAGAAGGGAACGGGATCAAAGTTTCGACTGATCTCCTGAAAACGATGATCAGACAAACTGTATTCGCAGTGTCCACTTCAGAAACACGCCCCATCTTGACAGGTGTAAACTGTCAGATTGAAAATGGGGAACTGAGCTGTATTGCAACAGATAGTCACCGACTTGCGATGAGAAAGGCACCGATTGAAACCAATCATGATGCTTCTTACAATATTGTGATTCCAGGGAAAAGCTTAAACGAGCTGAATAAAATCCTTGATGATACAGAAGAGCCTGTTGAAATCGTGATCACTGAAAATCAAGTGCTGTTCAAAGCGAAACACCTACTATTCTTCTCAAGATTATTAGAAGGGAATTATCCTGATACTAGTCGATTGATTCCTTCTGATACAAAGACAGAACTAACGCTGAATACGAAAGAATTTTTACAAGCGATAGACCGTGCGTCGCTACTTGCCAGAGAAGGAAGAAACAACGTAGTGAAACTTTCAACTCTGGATGGCGGCATGATTGAGATTTCGTCTAACACACCGGAGATCGGAAAAGTAATCGAACAGGTGAAAAGTCAATCCATTGAAGGGGAAGAACTGAAGATTTCCTTTAGTGCAAAATATATGATGGACGCGTTAAAAGCCATTGAAGGTACAGAAATCTATGTAAACTTCACCGGGGCTATGAGACCTTTCGTATTGAAACCACTTCATGATGATTCAATTCTTCAATTGATTCTTCCAGTAAGAACGTACTAATGAATATACAAGAGCCGATGCCATTCACATGAGGTATTGGCTCTTTTTCTACACCTTGTCTGGTAATTGAAGGAATTCCTCTCGTCGATTCAATGAAGAATCCAATGATAACAAGGACGTATTGCTCTACGAGTCCTTGCTGATTTTTCGTTAGTTGTGACTTAACTCCATTTAGAGTAAAATAAGATATTAGAGACTTTATACGGAAAGTAGTGATTTTAGTGGCGAAAGAGATCACCATTGAGACGGAAATCATCACATTGGGACAATTCCTGAAGCTAGCTGAAGTAATTCAGTCCGGCGGGATGGCGAAGTGGTTCTTAAGTGAATATGAAGTATACATAAATGGCGAACAAGACCAACGAAGAGGCAGAAAACTCACAATTGGTGACACAATTGAAATTCCCGAAATAGGAGTATTTGTGGTTGCTGGAGAATAATAAAGGGTGTTATTTCCATGTACATTGAACAATTAGAATTAAGAAACTATCGAAATTACGAATCAATCGACGTGAGTTTCGAAAATAAGGTGAACGTAATTCTTGGAGAGAATGCTCAAGGCAAGACAAATATTATGGAGTCTATCTATGTACTGGCAATGGCTAAATCCCACCGGACCTCAAATGATAAAGATTTAATCCGTTGGGACGAGGAATATGCTAAAATAAAAGGTAGGATTCAGAAATATAACGGTGCGTTACCATTGGAGCTTATCCTCTCGAAAAAGGGAAAAAAAGCGAAAAGTAATCACCTTGAGCAATCTAAATTAAGTCAATATGTCGGCAATATGAATGTAGTCATGTTTGCGCCTGAAGATCTCCATTTAGTAAAAGGGAGCCCTCAAGTAAGGCGTCGTTTTATTGATATGGAAATCGGTCAGGTTTCTCCTGTTTATTTACATGATATCAGCCTTTATCAAAAAATATTACAGCAACGGAACCATTATCTGAAACAATTGCAAACGAGAAAACAAAAAGACCAGACCATGCTGGATGTCTTGACGGAACAGTTCATAGAGATTGCTGTAAAAATTACGAAAAAGCGCTTTGAGTTCGTTCAGCTATTAGAAAGTTGGGCAAAACCGATCCATTCCGGGATTTCAAGGAACTTAGAAACCTTAGAAATCGTATATAAACCGTCTTTAGATGTATCAGATAATCAAGAATGGTCAAAAATGGTAGATATATATGAGCAGAAATTTGATGGTATCCGCGAGCGGGAAATTGATCGCGGTGTGACCCTGATCGGTCCACATCGGGACGATCTTCAATTTATTGTGAATGGACGAGATGTTCAAACATTCGGATCGCAGGGGCAGCAACGGACAACGGCCCTCTCTGTGAAGCTTGCAGAAATTGAGCTGATTCATTCTGAAATTAAAGAATACCCCATCTTACTTCTTGATGATGTCTTGTCAGAATTAGATGATTATCGACAGTCACATTTATTAAATACCATCCAGGGAAAAGTTCAAACCTTTGTCACGACGACAAACGTGGATGGGATTGATCATCAAACCTTAAACGAAGCGACTACTTTTGAAGTGGAAGCCGGATCAATGAAAAGATTGAAATGAGGTGTTACCTTGTACATACATGTTGGAGAAGATGTCATGGTACGTACAGATGAAATCATCGCTATTATTGATCGAGACACCGTTCAATTTTCAGAAGAAATTCAACACTTTTTAAAAACGAAAGATAAAAACCTTTGTAATCTTGCAAAGGGTTCATATAAATCTCTTGTTATCACGTCTAATCAGTTGTATCTTTCACCACTGGCATCAAGCACGTTAAAGAAGCGATCAAAGAAATACTCAAACTATGAGAATTTATTATAGAAATATAAAGCCCTGAAGGTTAGAAAGTGTAGGTGAATCAGTATGGCTATGGAACAAAAACAAGGTCAATCCTATGATGAAAATCAGATTCAGGTTTTAGAAGGATTAGAGGCCGTTCGAAAAAGACCTGGTATGTATATTGGATCAACAAGCGGAAGAGGCTTGCATCATTTGGTGTGGGAAATTGTTGATAACAGTATCGATGAAGCGTTAGCCGGTTACTGTAATGAAATCGAAGTCATTATCGAAGAGGATAACAGTATTACTGTTACAGATAATGGACGTGGTATCCCTGTCGGTATTCACGAGAAAATGGGACGTCCTGCCGTTGAGGTAATCATGACGGTCCTTCACGCTGGTGGTAAGTTCGGCGGCGGTGGATATAAAGTATCAGGAGGTCTCCACGGAGTTGGGGCTTCAGTAGTAAATGCTCTTTCCACAGAACTTGAAGTCCATGTTCATCGTGATGGAAACATCTATTATCAAAAATTCGAAAAAGGTGTTCCGAGCTTCGATCTTAAGGTGATCGGAGAAACGGATAAAACGGGAACGATCATTCACTTCACTCCAGATCCTGAAATCTTTACTGAAACGACGGAATACGAATATGACATACTTGCAAACCGTATTCGCGAACTGGCTTTCTTAAACAGAGGGATCCAAATCAGCATTGAAGATAAGCGCGGAGAAGGGAAACGAAGAGATTACCATTATGAAGGTGGAATTAAGTCCTACGTTGAACATCTTAATCGTTCTAAAGAAGTCATCCATGAAGAACCAATCTACATTGAAGGCGAGAAAGACGAGATTACGATTGAAATCGCCCTTCAATATAACGATGGTTTCGCAAGTAATCTTTATTCCTTCGCCAATAACATCCATACTCATGAAGGTGGAACCCATGAGTCCGGATTTAAAACGGCTTTAACGAGAGTCATCAACGACTATGCCCGAAAAAATAACGTGTTTAAAGAGAGCGATGCGAATCTTTCAGGGGAAGATGTTCGTGAAGGATTAACAGCGATTATCTCGATTAAACATCCTGATCCCCAATTCGAAGGTCAGACAAAAACAAAGCTCGGAAACTCAGAAGCAAGAACGATTACCGATTCCCTTTTCTCCGAGCATTTAGAAACATTCTTACTTGAAAACCCGGTTGTCGCTCGAAAAGTGGTAGAAAAAGGACTAATGGCTGCACGTGCCCGACTGGCTGCGAAAAAGGCAAGGGAGCTTACCCGTCGTAAGAGTGCCCTGGAAATCTCCAGTTTACCTGGTAAATTAGCAGACTGTTCTTCTAAAGACCCAAGCATCAGTGAAATCTACGTGGTTGAGGGTGACTCAGCCGGCGGATCTGCTAAACAAGGCCGTGATCGTCACTTCCAAGCCATCCTTCCTCTACGTGGTAAAATCATCAACGTAGAAAAGGCACGTCTGGACAAGATCCTTTCAAATAACGAGGTTCGTGCAATTATTACAGCTCTTGGGACAGGGATTGGTGAAGACTTCAATCTGGCTAAAGCGAGATACCATAAAATCGTGATCATGACCGATGCCGACGTCGATGGCGCCCATATTCGTACGCTATTATTAACTTTCTTCTATCGCTACATGAGAAACATCATTGAAGCAGGCTATATCTACATCGCTCAACCACCTTTGTATAAAATACAACAAGGGAAGAAAATCGAGTACGCCTACAATGATAAAGAACTGGATCGCATACTTGGAGAAATCTCCCCGACGCCTAAACCTGGAATCCAGCGTTACAAAGGTCTTGGAGAGATGAACCCTGAACAACTATGGGAAACAACAATGGATCCGGAATCAAGAACCCTGCTGCAAGTGAGTCTTCAAGATGCGATCGAAGCTGACGAAACCTTTGATATCCTGATGGGTGACAAAGTAGAGCCAAGACGTAACTTCATCGAAGAAAACGCAGCGTACGTTAAGAACCTGGATATCTAACAAACACCTTTACAAATAAGCAGGTTTTTATAGATTGTGGATTATATACAGGTTTTATTAAAGAAACTGATACTATGAAAGTTGATTCTCGCTGCAGGTGCTCGACTCCTGCGGGAGAAGCGGGACAGGTGAAACCCCGTAGGCGGAGCTGAGGAGGCTCACCGCCCGCCCCGCGGAAGGCAAGCATCCTGCAGCGGAAATCAATTACTGCTATCTTCAATAAAAACAAAGTAGTTTACGAAAAGAGCCTTTAATAAAATAGTACAGGATAGACCATTTGCTATCCTGTCTTTTACATAGCGGACAAGGTAAAGAATGAGAAAGGTATAAATCTTTCTTTAAAAGGAGGTCCCTTTTACTATGGCAGAAATACCAAGATCGAATGTTAAAGAAATTAATATAAGTAGTGAAATGCGCTCGTCTTTTCTGGATTATGCGATGAGTGTTATCGTTTCCCGTGCACTACCGGATGCACGGGACGGCCTGAAACCTGTCCATCGTCGTATTTTGTATGCGATGAATGACCTGGGGATGACTGCTGAAAAAGCATATAAGAAATCAGCCCGTATCGTCGGTGAAGTAATCGGTAAGTATCACCCCCATGGTGACTCAGCTGTTTATGACACAATGGTACGTATGGCACAGGATTTCAACTATCGATATATGCTTGTGGACGGTCATGGTAACTTCGGTTCCGTTGATGGAGACGCAGCTGCGGCCATGCGTTACACAGAAGCACGTATGTCCAAAATCTCTATGGAACTCATTCGTGATATTAATAAAGATACAATTGATTATAAAGATAACTATGATGGTACCGAGAGAGAACCGGAAGTGTTACCTGCCCGTTTCCCTAACCTATTAGTAAACGGTTCTTCAGGTATCGCAGTAGGAATGGCAACGAACATTCCACCTCATAATCTTGGAGAAGTCATCGATGGAATCCTTGCGTTAAGCAAAGATCCCGACATTACGATTCAAGAGCTGATGGAATTCATCTACGGACCTGATTTCCCTACTGCCGGGCTAATTGTGGGAAGAAGCGGGATCCGTCGTGCCTATGAAACAGGTAAAGGTTCCATCACCATGCGTGCCCGTGTAGAAATTGAACAAAAAAGCAACGGAAAAGAAACGATTATCGTTCATCAAATTCCTTATCAAGTAAATAAAGCGAGACTAATCGAGAAAATTGCCGATCTTGTTCGTGATAAGAAGATTGATGGCATCACAGATTTACGTGATGAATCGGACCGTAATGGTATGCGTATCGTGATCGAAGTAAGAAAAGATGCGAATGCGAACGTCTTGCTTAATAATCTCTATAAGCAAACGGCCCTTCAAACAAGCTTTGGTATTAACCTTTTGGCACTTGTTGATGGCCAGCCAAAGGTATTGAATTTAAAAGAATGCCTATATCATTACCTACAACATCAACGCGTCGTCATTCGTCGTAGAACGGAATTCGAATTACGCAAAGCTGAAGCAAGAGCTCATATTTTAGAAGGACTGCGTATCGCCTTAGATCATATTGATGAAATCATTGCCCTTATCCGTGGCTCTCAAACTACGGAACTTGCGAAACAAGGCTTGATGGAGAACTTCTCCCTTTCTGACAAACAAGCTCAAGCGATCCTGGATATGCGTCTTCAACGTTTAACCGGTTTAGAACGAGAAAAAATTGAAGACGAGTATCAAGAACTTTTGAAGCAGATTGCAGAATTGAAAGCAATCTTAGCAGATGATGAAAAAGTTCTCGAAATCATTCGTGAAGAGCTTATCGAAATCAAAGAACGCTTCAATGATGAAAGAAGATCAGAAATCGTAGCGGGTGGAATTGAGAATATTGAAGATGAAGACTTAATTCCAAGAGAAAACATTGTCGTATCTCTTACTCATAACGGATACATCAAGCGCCTGCCTGTCTCAACCTACCGCAGTCAAAAGCGTGGAGGAAGAGGAATCCAGGGAATGGGTACCAATGATGAAGACTTTGTTGAACATTTACTGACAACGTCAACTCATGATACGATTCTTTTCTTTACAAACAAAGGAAAAGCATACCGTGCGAAAGGGTATGAAATTCCTGAATTCAGCCGTACAGCTAAAGGACTTCCGATCATCAACCTGCTTGGGGTAGAAAAAGATGAGTGGATCAACGCCATGATTCGAGTGGAAGAATTCGTGGACGACTGGTACTTATTCTTTACTACGAAGCAAGGAATCTCAAAACGTACGCCGGTATCAGATTTCGCTAATATTCGTACGAACGGTCTGATCGCCATTAACCTTCGAGAAAACGATGAGCTCATTTCCGTCAAACTGACTGATGGAGAGAAAGATATGATCATCGGTACGAAAAAAGGTATGCTCATTCGTTTTCCTGAAACGGATGTTCGTTCAATGGGAAGAACAGCAACCGGGGTGAAAGGGATTAACCTGAGTGATGATGATATTGTTGTTGGAATGGAAATTCTGGAAGAGAAGAGCGATGTCTTAGTTGTAACGGTAAATGGTTACGGTAAACGTACTCCTGCCAGTGAATATAGAGTTCAAACACGTGGCGGTAAAGGCTTAAAAACATGTAATGTAACGGAACGTAACGGAGAGCTGGTCTCTGTTAAAGCCGTTACAGGTGAAGAAGACTTAATGATTATCACGGCACATGGTGTCCTTATCCGTATGGATGTGAAGGATATTTCCACTACAGGTCGTAACACTCAAGGAGTTAAACTGATCCGTCTTCAAGAAAGCGAATTTGTTTCAACCGTCGCCAAGGTTGAAAAAGAAGATGAAGAAGAAACGGAAGCACCAGTGGAAACTTCTGAAGGAATGGAACAACCAGAAAGTGAAGATCAAACATCTTCTGAAGAAGTAAGTGAAGATACAGAAGAATAAATTTACGGGTAAGCTGTTTCCAGTAATGAAACTCTCATACTGGGAATAGCTTATTTTTTTGTGAAAAAATAACTATAACCTGTTAAATTTGGTAAAATAAACTAGAAATAAGGTGAAATGTGAGGTGTTCATAGTTGAAGGTACATCGTGGAGAGATACAATTAGGATGCATCGTAGCAGAAGATATTATGGGAATGGCAGCCAGTCCGATTATTCCGAAGAATACAGTAATAGAAGAAGAACATCTAAATATTCTTCAAGCTTTCCATATAACAGAGCTCATAATAGAGAAAACAAAAGCGGATGGACGTCCATTTAGAACACCAGTCGCTAATGATAAAGAGATAGTGGAGGAAGAAATCAATGAGCCAGTCGGATTCATCGATCTCTATTTAATGACGATCAAGGAATTTAAGAAAGAATTCATGAACTGGCAATCAGGAACGTCTGTTAATGTTGCAAGGGTGAGAGAGTTAATGCTACCGGTGATTCAAACGGTTGAACAGAACCATACATATGTGTATTCTCTTCATCAATATTGTATGAAAAAAGATTATCTTTTTCACCATGCCATTTCAGTGGGTATCATAAGTGCCATGCTAGGAAAGAAGTTAGGCTTGAATCCTGGTCAGGTGAACCAGCTGGCTTTAGCGGGTGTCCTGGCAGACTGTGGGATGGCAAAGGTCAGTCCACACATATTAACAAAAGAACAGCCTTTAACAGAAAGTGAATTTAAAGAAGTAAAGCTTCATACAGCCAACGGATATAAAATGGTTAAAGACACTCCATTGTTAAAAACGGAAACAAAACTGGCAATCTTTCAACATCATGAACGATTTGATGGTACCGGCTACCCGGCATCCGAGAAAAATAATCGTATTCATCTTTACTCTCAGATTGTTGGAATCGCTGATGTTTTTCATGCCATGACATCGGAAAGAATATATAGAAGCAAGCAGCCTGTCTTCAAGGTACTGGATATGATCAGTGAAGATTTTTTTGGTGAATTCGATATTAAAGTTGTTAATGGTCTTCTTCAACTACTGGGAGATCTAAGGACAGGCACCTCAGTAAGACTATCAACCGGCCAGTACGGAGAAGTCATGTATACTAAGCCAAACGCTTATACAAAGCCCATCTTGAAAATAAACAAAACGGAAGAACTCGTAGACCTGTCTCAGCAAAAAGAGATTTATATATCAGAAGTTTTCTTTTAGAAATCAAACGTGTTCATTATGAATATGCTTAAAATTAGTCATACCAGCGTATTAAGTAAACCTTAGGTTAGGTAACTAATCTTTGGTTTATTTATTTAGATTTACCTCTTGCAAAACTGCCCAATAGTATGTATAATATTATTTGTTGTCCGAAAGGCATTACATAACTGTTTCAGAGAAAAAACTTTTCTAAAATAATAAAAATACCTTGACGGTAACGACAGTAAATGATATATTATAAAG
>NZ_JCAXEQ010000016.1:0-27347 GCF_059758515.1 Rossellomorea sp. GQ25
AGTTTTTTTACGAAAGTAAAATAAACCTCATTGATTTTCGCTTAAGTAAAAATCAAATGAATAATAAATGTATCTTGGCGGTGTAGCTCAGCTGGCTAGAGCGTACGGTTCATACCCGTGAGGTCGGGGGTTCGATCCCCTCCGCCGCTACCAAAAGGGACCTTTAGCTCAGTTGGTTAGAGCAGACGGCTCATAACCGTCCGGTCGTAGGTTCGAGTCCTACAAGGTCCACCAAGTACCATTTTCATTACGGAGGAATACCCAAGTCCGGCTGAAGGGATCGGTCTTGAAAACCGACAGGGGTGTCATAGCCCGCGGGGGTTCGAATCCCCCTTCCTCCTCCATATTTTCTTTTATGGTAAATTCCATACTTATATCGTCGCGGGGTGGAGCAGTTCGGTAGCTCGTCGGGCTCATAACCCGAAGGTCGCAGGTTCAAATCCTGTCCCCGCAATACCATTTATGACTTAATTTTATAAGAGGTTATCATTAATCTTTTAGGAGTCACGCATGGATAGTTATTTTCGCTATCGCGAAAAAACTTTGGTCCGGTAGTTCAGTTGGTTAGAATGCCTGCCTGTCACGCAGGAGGTCGCGGGTTCGAGTCCCGTCCGGACCGCCATTTTCTTTTAATAAGATTATGGGTCATAATTAAATATTTTACTCTAAGTAAGGCTCAGTAGCTCAGTTGGTAGAGCAATGGACTGAAAATCCATGTGTCGGCGGTTCGATTCCGTCCTGAGCCACCATTTTCTATTTGAAGACATTATGGCGATTGTGGCGAAGTGGTTAACGCACCTGATTGTGGTTCAGGCATTCGTGGGTTCGATTCCCATCAGTCGCCCCATATTTCTTATATAAATAGTGCGGGTGTAGTTTAGTGGTAAAACCTCAGCCTTCCAAGCTGATGATGAGGGTTCGATTCCCTTCACCCGCTCCAATTCTCAATGGGCCTATAGCTCAGCTGGTTAGAGCGCACGCCTGATAAGCGTGAGGTCGGTGGTTCGAGTCCACTTAGGCCCACCATTTCATTATTCCGCAGTAGCTCAGTGGTAGAGCTATCGGCTGTTAACCGATCGGTCGCAAGTTCGAATCTTGCCTGCGGAGCCAATATGGGGAAGTACTCAAGTGGCTGAAGAGGCGCCCCTGCTAAGGGTGTAGGTCGGGCAACCGGCGCGAGGGTTCAAATCCCTCCTTCTCCGCCATATTCCGGCCCATTGGTCAAGCGGTTAAGACACCGCCCTTTCACGGCGGTAACACGGGTTCGAATCCCGTATGGGTCATTTAAAAAAAGACTATCATTTTTGATAGTCTTTTTTTGTTGTACATATAGTTATACATAATTAAATTTAGCCAACTATTCAACATAAATATGCAACTGCCTGATTTATCACTCCTAGCCAATCCCTCCTCCATTCGACACCACATATCCATCACCCTTCCAGTCAAAAACCATACAAAATACCGGAATCCTTCTACATTTACCGAATATTTCACTTTTCTAAATTAAAAAACTTTCGACAAATTCCGCTATGAATTCAACACGTTTCCCCTATGTTCTTCCAATGTAAACCCTACCATTTAGTAAGACTTTCCAAAAGTGAACCGTTTTATCATATGTATGTAGGAAATTGTCGTAATTGAGCGACGATTATAAAGAGGATTTTGATGAAGTTGAAAGAAAGTAGTAAGTAGATTGAAAAATGTAGGTGAGATGATGAACGCAATGACCATATCAGATTATGATGTTTTTTTGTTTCATGAGGGAAATTTGCAGCAGGCCTATCAGTTTATGGGTTCACATGTGAGAAGAGATTCTACTGGGACCTATACAGAATTTTGCGTTTGGGCACCGAAAGCAAGACATGTTTCATTGGTTGGATCTTTTAATCATTGGAATGGAATCGGGTATGAACTTACAAGGCGGAATAATGAAGGTTTATGGACGATTCGCATTGATGAGGATCTATCGGGAGAAACGTATAAGTACGAGATTACGACTCCCTCAGGTTCAAAGAAGCTGAAGGCAGACCCCTATGGTTTTGCTTCTGAGAAGCGTCCAAATACTGCAAGCGTAGTATATGAGCTGCAGGGGTTTTCATGGGAGGATGAGGAATGGCTGGAGCATCGAGCCAGTTCGACGGTCTATGACAAGCCTATGGCAATTTACGAAGTACATTTAGGCACATGGAAAAAGAAAGCGGGGAAGTTTCTTTCTTATAAGGAATTAGCACAGCAATTAATTCCTCATGTGAAAGAACAAGGATTTACACATATTGAGTTGCTGCCTGTCACGGAGCATCCATTTGATCGTTCTTGGGGGTATCAGGGTACTGGTTATTATTCTCCGACTAGTCGCTACGGCTCACCTCATGAATTGATGGCGTTCGTGAATGAATGTCATTTACATAATATCGGCGTGATTCTGGATTGGGTCCCGGGTCATTTTTGTAAAGATGCCCACGGGTTATATGAATTTGATGGTTCGTTTGCTTATGAATATGGAGAGGAACGGGACCGTGAGAATTATACGTGGGGAACGGCAAATTTTGATTTAGGTAAGGGGGAAGTGAGAAGCTTCCTGATTTCGAATGCACGTTTCTGGATGGATCTGTACCATATTGATGGCTTCCGGATTGATGCAGTGGCCAATATTATTTACTGGGCAAACCAGGGAGAGCTCGCTCCTAATGAGGGAGCCTTACAGTTTTTGAAAAATTTGAATAAGGCCGTTTTTGAGTATGACTCTTCCATTTTGATGATAGCAGAGGATTCTACAGACTGGCCTCAGGTGACGTCCCCTGTTCATTATGGAGGACTTGGCTTTAATTATAAGTGGAATATGGGATGGATGAATGACGTCCTTAAATATATGGAAACAGATACGTCTGAAAGAAGGCATGTACATTCTCTTATAACATTTTCCTTGTTATATGCGTATTCAGAGAATTATGTGCTTCCGTTTTCCCATGACGAGGTGGTACATGGGAAGAAGTCATTATTGAATAAAATGCCCGGTGATTACTGGCAGAAATTCGCTCAATACCGGCTGCTCCTGAGCTATATGATGGCTCATCCAGGGAAGAAGCTTCTGTTTATGGGAAGTGAACTTGCCCCGTTTTCAGAGTGGAAGGATTTAGAGGAATTAGATTGGCATTTATTGGATTACGATTTTCATCACAAATTCAATTCATATTTTAAAGAGCTTATGCATTTATATAAAGGTGCTGAACCATTATTCCAAATGGATCATCGTTCAGAAGGATTTGAATGGGTGGATGTGGATAATGCAGAGCAACAGATTTTCTCTTTTATCAGAAATGGGAAAGAGAAGGGGGATCATCTTGTAGTGATCTGTAATTTCAGCCCTCATGTGTTTCACCAGTATAAGGTGGGTGTGAATAAGGTTTCTTCTTATGAAGAAATTTGGAATAGCGATGATGAACGATTTGGTGGTTCTCATCAGGTGAATCCATTGCCTCTTAATGTGCACATAGAGTCGTACCATGGAAGAGATGGATATGTGGAAATGACGATTCCACCATACGCAGCCGTTTATTTAAAACCAATAGATTGAAA
The DNA here is from genome assembly GCF_059758515.1 of Rossellomorea sp. GQ25. Lineage (NCBI taxonomy): Bacteria > Bacillati > Bacillota > Bacilli > Caryophanales > Bacillaceae > Rossellomorea > Rossellomorea sp. GQ25. Next base: position 3,580 of record NZ_JCAXEQ010000016.1, read on the forward strand.
GGGGAGAGAAAAGGATGGGAAAAGGTAGATGTGTAGCAATGTTATTAGCAGGTGGAAAAGGGAGCCGGTTAAGCTCATTGACAAAGAGCCTGGCAAAACCAGCCGTACCTTTTGGAGGGAAATACCGCATTATTGATTTCACTTTGAGCAATTGTACAAACTCCGGGATTGATACGGTGGGTGTCCTTACTCAGTACCAACCATTAGTACTGAATTCTTATATCGGGATTGGAAGTGCATGGGATCTTGATCGTAAAAATGGCGGAGTGACCGTACTGCCGCCTTATGCGGAATCATCTGAGATGCGCTGGTATACAGGAACGGCGAGTGCAATCTATCAAAATATGAATTATCTTGATCAGTATGATCCTGAATATGTATTGATTCTATCAGGAGATCACATTTACAAGATGGATTACAGCAAGATGCTGGATTATCACATTGAGAAGAAAGCAGATGTCTCGATTTCTGTAATTGATGTAGGCTGGGATGAGGCAAGCAGGTTCGGCCTTATGAACACGAATGAGGAAATGAGAATCACGGAGTTCGAGGAAAAACCGGCTTTTCCTAAGAGTAATCTAGCTTCAATGGGTATCTATATTTTCAATTATTCAGTGCTTAAGGATTACTTGGAGATGGATGAGCGTAATCCCGATTCCAGCCATGACTTTGGGAAGGATGTTATCCCTTTGCTGCTTGATGAGAAGAAAAAGCTGATGGCTTATCCGTTTAAAGGGTACTGGAAAGATGTCGGAACGGTTAAGAGCCTATGGGAAGCCAATATGGACTTGATTGATGAGGAAAATGAACTGAATCTGTTCGATCACGACTGGAGAGTGTATTCGGTTAATCCAAATGAGCCGCCTCAATATATTTCTGAAGAAGCTTCTGTTGAGGGATCTCTTGTGAACGAAGGATGTACGATTGAAGGTACCATTCGGAAATCCGTCCTGTTTCAAGGAACCACAGTGAAAAAGGGAGCGTATGTCAGTCGCTCAGTCATTATGCCGGAAGCTGTCATTGGGGAAAACGCCTATATCGAGCAGGCGATCGTGCCGTCGAATGTCAAGGTTCCGAGCGGCCTATGCATCATGCCGGAAGAAGGATCGGATGAAATCATTTTGGTTACGGAATCATTCATTGAAACACTACTGGAACAAGAAAAAGTGTAAGGTTGAAGACCACATTACAACATAAGAGGAGGAAGTGTTTTGAAAAATACAATGCTTGGAGTTATTGATGCTACTAGTTACTATGATTCGTTAGAGGATTTACTGTTACATCGTTCATTAGCGGCCCTTCCGATTGCGGGCAGATACCGCTTGATCGACTTTGTACTCTCCAATATGGTGAATTCAGATATTGGTTCCGTTGCGATCTTCCCTAAGTTTCAATACCGTTCCCTTATGGATCATCTTGGCTCGGGGAAGAACTGGGATCTGAACCGAAAGCGTGATGGGTTGTTTTTCTTCCCGGCACCAGGCTTGGAAGCAAGTGAAGAGGGTGTGGGATCATTTAATCACTTCGCTCATCATCTGGACTATTTTAATCGAAGTACACAGGAATACGCGTTGATCAGCAATTGCTTTACGTTATGTAATATTGACTACCAACCGGTCCTGGAACGCCATATACGAATCGGCTGTGATATAACTGAAATGCGTCATAACGGAAACTCTTTAGACATGTACTTGGTGAAAACGAATACACTCATTGATTTGATTGAGAAACGACGTGAAACAGGCTATACATGTATGCAGGATGTCGTCGAGGACATGGATAGCGGTTTTAAAGTGTGCGGCTATGAGCATGATGGATTTGTTCAAACGATTGATTGCATTGAAGAATACTATGATGCCAGCATGAAGCTACTGAACTTATCTTATTGGAAAGAGCTGTTCAAGAAAGATATGCCAATCTATACAAAGGTGAAGGATGAGCCGCCTACACGCTACACATCAGCTGCAAGTGTGAAAAATAGCATCATCGCCAATGGATGCTTCATTGAAGGCCAAGTGAAGAATTCTACGATGTTCAGAGCGGTGAAGGTTGGAAAAAATACAACGATTTCGGGCAGCATCATTATGCAGAAGAGCCAAATTGGAGATAACTGTGTACTAGAGAATGTGATCTTAGATAAAGATGTGAAAATCGAGGATGGAGTAAAGCTTATCGGAGATTCAAACAACCCAATAGTCATTCGCAAAGGGATGATTCAAGGAGCGCTGATGAATTCGTGAAAGTGTTATTTGTAGTATCCGAGTGTGTCCCTTTTATTAAATCTGGAGGCTTAGCGGACGTTGCAGGTGCCCTGCCTAAGGAATTAAGAAATTTAGGGACGGATGTCAGGGTGATTCTGCCTAAATACGGTGGAATCCCTCATGAGTTTCGTTCGAAAATGAAACGAAAGAAAGAGTTTTTCGTGTCGGTTGGCTGGCGAAATCAGTATTGTGGGATTGAAGAGTACACTGAAAGTGGAGTAACGTATTATTTTGTCGACAATGAATACTATTTTAATCGGGATCGACTATACGGATATTTTGATGATGGGGAGCGATTCGCGTACTTTACAAGAGCCGTATTGGAAAGTATCGCTGTCCTCGATTTTTATCCTGATGTGATTCACTGTCATGATTGGCACACAGGCATGGTTCCATTCTTGTTGAGAAGCGAGTATCAGGAGAGACCCGGCTATTCTTTTATCCGTAGCGTGTTCACCATTCATAATCTGCAATTTCAAGGGATTTACCCTAAACAGGTGATGACTGACTTGTTAGGCATCCCCGAGAGGTACTTTCATCATGAATACCTCGAGTTTTATGGAAATATCAATTTCATGAAAGGGGCGCTCATTTCTTCGGATTTTGTTACAACGGTGAGTCCTACATATAAAGAGGAAATCCTCACGCCTTACTATGGAGAAAAGCTTCATAATATCCTGGGTCAACGATACAACCAATTATTGGGTATCCTCAATGGGATCGACGATGAAGTATACAATCCTGATGAGGGAGAGTTTCCTTATTTCAGCGGCAACCTTCATGGGAAGAAGCAGGCGAAGCGCCATCTGCAAAAAAGCCTCGGACTGGAGGAGAATGAAGGAATCCCTCTTGTATCCATCATTTCAAGGTTAACGAACCAAAAAGGGCTTGAACTGGTCAGGGGCGTCTTTCATGAAATGATCCGGGAAAATGTTCAGTTTGTCCTGTTGGGAACAGGGGATTGGGAGTTTGAACAGTTCTTCAGGGAGATGGAATGGACGTATCCGGAAAAGGTCAGAGTGCAAATCGGATTTAATGAGGAACTGGCAAAACAGATTTACTCTGCCAGTGATTTGTTCCTGATGCCTTCTAAGTTCGAGCCGTGCGGACTGGGTCAATTAATTGCCATGAGATATGGTGCCCTTCCACTTGTCCGGGAGACCGGCGGATTGAACGATACGGTTGAATCCTATAATGATGAAACGAAGACAGGGAACGGTTTTTCGTTTAAGAACTTTAATGCTCACGATATGCTCTACACCTATCAAAGAGCTCTATCGTATTTCTACGAAGATCGGGAAACATGGAATCATATTGTACGAACTGCAATGAATAAAGATTATAGTTGGGCCCAATCGGCCTTTAAGTATAATCAACTATATGCTGACCTGGTATCAAGGAGTGAAAGCCATGTTTTCTGATCCAATTGAATTTAAAGAAATGTTTCTGAAGAAGCTTGAAATGATGTATGGAAAGACGTTTCCTGAATCCACCAGTCAGGATCAGTTTTTTACATTAGGTCATCTGATAAGGGAATACATCTCGATGAACTGGATTCATACAAATGAGCAGTACCGGTTCAGTAAACAAAAGCAGGTGTATTACTTATCGATTGAATTTCTCTTGGGACGCCTGCTTCGCCAGAACCTGATGAATTTAGGAATCTACGATATTGTGGATAAGGGATTGAAGGACCTGGGAATAGACCTTGCTGAAATGGAAGAGGTTGAGCACGATGCCGGGCTCGGAAACGGCGGTCTGGGTCGCTTGGCTGCATGTTTCCTGGACTCATTGGCTTCCCTTAATTTACCTGGCCATGGCTATGGGATCCGTTACAAGCATGGATTGTTTGAACAAAAGATTGTCAACGGTTTTCAGATGGAGCTTCCGGAGCAGTGGCTGCGTCATGGACATGTATGGGAGGTTCGAAAGTCAGATCTTACCGTCGAAGTGCCTTTCTGGGGTAAGGTGGAATCTTATACGGATAATGATGTATTGAAGTTTCGTCATGTGGATGCAGAAGTTGTAGCGGCCGTTCCTTATGATATGCCTGTAGTAGGGTATGAAACGTCGACGGTCAATACTCTTCGTTTATGGAGTGCCGAGCCCGCTGCCTATAAAGCCGGGAAAGATATGATGAAATACAAGCGTGATACTGAAGCGATCACCGAATTTCTTTATCCTGACGATACCCATGAAGAAGGAAAAATCCTCCGGCTTAAACAGCAATACTTCTTGGTATCAGCAAGTATCCGTTCGATTCTTGATTCCTACCTGTATCGAAATGGTGACCTGAAGGAACTGCATGAGAATATATCAATCCATATCAATGATACTCATCCGGTTCTCGCGATTCCAGAACTGATGAGGGTCCTTCTTGACGAGTATTCCTTTGAATGGGAAGAAGCGTGGGAAATCACGACGAATACATTTGCCTATACAAATCATACGACTCTTTCAGAAGCATTGGAGAGATGGCCGATCCGTATTTTCCAACCCCTGCTCCCCCGCATCCATATGATCGTGAATGAAATCAATGAGCGATTCTGTCAGGAGTTGTGGAAGGAGTATCCCGGTGATTGGAAGCGGATAGAAGATATGGCGATCATCTCTCATGATGAGGTGAAAATGGCTCATCTTGCGATTGTAGGAAGCTTTAGTGTGAATGGTGTAGCGAAGATTCATACTGAGATCTTAAAGTTACGAGAAATGAACTTATTCTATCAATACTATCCTGATAAATTTAATAGTAAAACGAATGGCATTACACATAGAAGATGGCTGCTGAATAGCAATCCGTCCCTGTCGAATCTGATATCGTCTTCCATCGGGGATGGGTGGATTAAGGATCCCGGTAAATTAGCGGACTTGAAAGGGTACCATCATGATACGGCGTTTCTAAAGGACCTGTATGATGTTAAACAGGAAAATAAACAGAAGCTCGCAGATCGAATATTTGAAAGTAATGGAATCGTAGTGGATCCTACTTCGATATTTGATATTCAAGTGAAGCGGCTACATGCGTATAAACGCCAGTTGATGAATGTTTTACACATTCTTCACCTTTATAATCGTTGTGTGGAAGATCCAAGCTTTGATTTTCATCCACGAACGTTCATTTTTGGAGCAAAAGCATCCCCTGGTTACTACTATGCGAAGAAAATCATTAAGCTGATTCACTCTGTAGCGGATCTGGTGAATGACCACCCACTTGTAAAAGGGAGAATTAAAGTCGTATTCCTGGAAAATTACCGGGTATCATTAGCTGAAGAAATCATTCCCGCAGCTGATTTGTCAGAACAGATTTCAACAGCCAGCAAAGAAGCCTCTGGTACAGGAAATATGAAGTTCATGATGAACGGAGCCTTGACCATTGGAACATTAGATGGGGCTAATATTGAGATTCTTGAGCAAGTAGGAAAAGAGAATATCTTTATATTTGGTTTAACGGCTGATGAAGTGATGAAATATCAGCATCACGGTGGATATTATGCAATGGAGTATTTTCACTATGATACCCGCATTAAGAGGGTGTTGAATCAATTGATTGACGATACACTTCCTGATGCAGGTGACCATTTTGAAACTATTTATGACTCCTTATTAACCGAGAACGATCAATTCTTTGTTCTGAGGGATTTCGACTCCTATGTCAGGGCTCATGAACAAGCAGGAAAAGCGTATGAAAATAAAGAGCATTGGTCACGAATGTGCTTGCAGAATATTGCCAACTCCGGCTATTTCTCGAGTGACCGGACGATTGAGCAGTATGCGAAGGACATATGGGGCATTGCACAGGGCAGTTTAATAAAGTAGGAAAAAGCTTGGGGAAAAGTTTCCCCAAGCTTTTTCAATTATTTCTTCTTCTTATCAGAAATATAACTGTCGCCATCTTTATACGGAATATCACCTAATGCAGACTCCATATTATTTTCATCCAGCATATCCTCATATTCTTCATGGGTTTTCGAAGGATATGTCCTGCGGTTGGAGCCTTCCATGTCGGTTCCGACAAAGGATTCGAAATTCTCGGTAAATCCTTCTGATGTGTCCTCATCCTGATACAATTCCGAATAGTCTTCATGATCACCTTCGAAGTCAGAAGGTGTTTCGGATGTACCGAAGCGTCCTACTTCCTGAAAGCTGTCTTGATCATCACGGACATTTCCGTCTGTTTCATGCCTGAATTCATTATCAACAGGCGGCTGCAGTACATCTTCCTCTACGGGTCTATCCTGAGGTGTCGATTGTTCCGGTGAATGATCTTTACAATAAAGTGTCGTTGGAATGACTTCCAAACGGTCATAAGGAATCTCCTGACCACATTCTTTACATTGGCCATATGTTCCTTGTTCGATCGCCTGCAGGGCGTTGTGGATTTTATTTAGTTCAAGTTTGGCGTGATCATCTATGGCGAAATCCTTCTCTCGTTCATATAACTCTGTTCCCATGTCGGCAGGATGATTATCGTAAAGGGAGAGTTCACCTGAGTTATCACGTTCATTTGTATGGTGAAGATTATCTAAATCCTGATGTAAATGTTCTTGTAACTGTTTTTCCTGTTGAACCAATTCTTGTTTTAGTGTCTGTTTTTGGCTGTCTGTTAGCAATTTCTTCACATCCTTCATTATGTTCGCTTAAATAATGTACTAACCATACTTTATCCGAAAGTGGGGTTGTTAAAACATAAAAAAAAGAGTCGTCCCGAAATGAAGGGTCGACTCACGTTTTTTTATAGCATATATGCGAGTAATAGTCCAATGGATAAAAGGAATCCAAAGATGGTGTTCGTTTGTGCGGTGGCTTTCATAGCGGGCATCATTTCGATCGGCTGTGTTTTACCGATGAATCCTGTGGTGGCCTTGACTGCTTTCGGAATACTAAGAAAGGCAACGAATAGCCAAGGTGATGAAACGCCTGTAAGGACCAGCCCGATAATCCAGCCATAGGATACAACAAACATGCCGCCCAAAAGGACGATCGCTCCTTTTCTTCCTAAAAGAATGGCGATGGTTTTACGGCCGTTTTCCTTATCCCCGTCCAGGTCGCGGATGTTGTTAGCCAGCAGTATGGAGCCGACTAAAATAGATATAGGAACGGATAATAGGATGCTGTCCCCATTGATATATCCAGTTTGAATGTAAAACGATATGAGAATGATCACAAGTCCCATAAAGAACCCAGCGACGATTTCTCCAAAAGGCGTGTAAGCAATTGGCATAGGTCCGCCAGTATAAAAGTACCCCACTGCCATGCACACTATACCTATGAGTGCCAGCCACCATGTGCTATTAAGACAAATATAAATTCCTAATAAAAGTGCAATTCCGTACAGTGAAAAGGCGAGGTTTATGACCGTGGAGGGTTTGACCCCGTTCCGGACAATTGCTCCCCCGATACCGACAGAATGCTCTGTATCCAGGCCTCGCTTATAGTCATAATACTCATTAAACATATTGGTAGCAGCCTGGATGAGCAAGCAGGCAATGAGCATGGCTGCAAATAATGATACGCTTACCGTAGTAAATTGAAGTGCAAGAACAGTGCCTAGTAAAACAGGTACGAATGCTGCTGTTAGAGTGTGGGGCCTTGTAAGCTGCCACCAGATTTTCCACCCTTTATCTGATTCCAAAACATTGGATGCTTGTTGTTCCATCATATTCTCTCCCTTACGCAATAAGGAATTTTCAGAAAACATTACAATTCCTTTACAGATTAAAGTGTAGGTAAAGGGAAGAGGACTGTCAATCATTTTTTCAAAATCCGTGAAGGTGCTATTTTCCAGTAATTGAGTACTTTTACAACGCTTTTGGTTTCTCAAAAGGGGAAAAAGGGTTTATTATATATAATAAGGATAAAAATTGTAAACATGCCTTATACTTCGTTGACACACCTTAAAGACAGGTGTATCTTAAAATAAGTTTGAATATCGTACGTGATTTTGTTTGGGGGAATTCAATTGGTTACCATTCATAAAACCAAAATTGAAAAAGCATATGATACAGCCAGGATGAAGGCTAAACAAATACATCACCCCGTCCTTCTCAGCATAGTGGAGGAAGTAGATGCAGTGGATCCTCTTTCTTTTTATTATGGAGGAAGTTCTTTTATCGGAGAGCGTTTTTTATGGAAGGATCGTGATCACACCATCACGCTGGTAGGTCTTGGAGCAGCTCATATCATGTCTGCAAATGATATAAATGACCGATTTTTTACGGTTGAGAAAGAGTGGAAGCGCTTAATTGAGGAGTCTGTAGTTGTGACCGGGGAAGAAATTGCAGGCACAGGACCTTTGCTATTTGGGGGCTTTAGCTTTGATCCGCTTAATGATATCGGAGAAGAGTGGGAGCAATTCTCGAGCGGTACGTTTCAATTACCGATGTTTATGCTGACAAAACCGGGGAAATCCAATTATTTAACGATGAATTTCATTTGTCATCCGGAAGAATCGGAAGAAAGCTTATTCCATGACTTTTTAAGGATCAAAGAAGAGCTTCTTGAAAACGCGGTGATGCCAATTATACCTGAACAGCCCCGATGGCTGCGAAATCGGGATATGAAGCCTCAAGAGTGGAAGGATTCTGTTCAAAATGTGGTGAATCGTTTAAAACAGGGTGAGATGGATAAGGTAGTGCTTGCCAGAAAATGTGAAGTGTTGTTTGATACCCAGGTGTCATCTGACTTTGTATTGGATAATTTGTGGAAGCAGCAGCCGGATAGCTTTGTATTCAGTTTTGAAAGGGAAGAAAGCTGTTTTATTGGAGCCACGCCTGAACGACTTGTAAAGAAAACAGGAGATGATGTTCTTTCCACCTGTCTAGCAGGGTCCATCGCTCGCGGGGATACGCTGGAAAACGACGAGAAACTGGGAGGTGAGCTCCTCCAGGATGAGAAGAACCGTTACGAGCATCAGCTTGTTGTTGAGAGCATCCATGAGGCTCTTGCACCTTACTGTGAGTCATTGACGATACCACCATCGCCTCAATTGATGAAGCTGAAAGACATTCAGCATTTATATACTCCTGTCACTGGACAGGCATTTGAACATACATCCCTTTTGGAACTTGTGGGAAAATTACACCCGACTCCTGCATTAGGTGGAGTTCCGAGGGATAAAGCATTGCACGTAATCAGGGAAGAGGAAGAGATGGATCGGGGATTATATGCAGGTCCTGTAGGCTGGATCGATGCCTATGGAAATGGAGAGTATGCCGTTGCCCTTCGCTCAGGTCTCCTTCAGGGAGATAAGGCTTATTTATATGCAGGGTGCGGAATTGTGGCAGATTCCGAACCTGAAAGTGAATTTAAAGAAACACAAATGAAATTTCGACCGATGCTAAGAGCATTAGGGGGAAACGTCCATGATTGATGAACATCAGCAGAAGTTAACTCATTATTTAGCGACATTTATTGAAGAATTAGTTGGAAATGGAGTAGACGAAGTAGTCATCAGCCCTGGCTCTCGCTCTACTCCTTTGGCGTTGTTATTCGCCCATCATCCTGAAGTGAAAACATATATTAATGTAGATGAACGTTCGGCTGCTTTCTTTGCTTTAGGGGTTGCGAAGGCAAAGAAAAAGCCGGTCGCCATCCTCTGTACATCGGGAACGGCAGCAGCCAATTATTATCCAGCGATTATTGAAGCACGCTACGCGAAAGTGCCATTGATCGTGCTGACGGCTGATCGTCCCCATGAGTTGCGGGAGGTAGGTGCCCCGCAAGCGATTGATCAGCTGGATCTATATGGAAAACATGTAAAATGGACAGTGGATATGGCACTGCCAGAAAATAGTCCGTCCATGCTTGAATATGCAAGATCTTCAGCGTCTAGAGGAATAGGACTTTCAATAGGAGAACCGAAAGGACCCGTTCACTTTAACTTTCCATTTAGAGAACCGTTAATTCCTGATTTAAAGGACGTTTCTTATTCAACAGGTTCACAGGTGAAAAGGGTCCTTCACGGAGAAAGGAGTCTGTCTGCCTCTGTCTCTCAAGAGCTTCTAGGGATACTCGGAAATAAAGAGAGAGGTCTGATCATTTGCGGACCTGGGTTGAATAGTGATTCGACTGACTCAATCGTTGAATTTAGTGAGCAATTCGGTTTTCCAATCGCAGCGGACCCCCTCTCCCAGATGAGGAGCGGTTCTCATTCGAAGGCACATATTATCGATACCTATGATACGTTCTTGAAGATTGATGAAATAAAGGAGAGCCTGCATCCTGAAATTGTGATTCGTTTCGGAGCCATGCCTGTTTCAAAGCCTCTCATGTTGTTTCTGAAAAGTCTTTCGGAAATTCCATACTGGATCGTGAGTCCGGGTGAAGAGTGGCAGGATCCCATTGCCAAAGGGACGGAATACATCTATTGTGATGAGGGCCTATTCTGTCAAAGCATGATCAATGAAGCAAGTCGCGATGGTTCTAATGAATGGATCAATCACTGGAAGAATGTGAATCATTCCACAAAGGAACTGCTTTTAAAAGGTCATCAGTCGTGGGATGAAGGAAGGGCAGTAAGTGAACTTATTCAACACCTGTCTGAAAAGTCGAATGTCTTTGTCAGCAACAGCATGCCGATACGGGATATGGATACGTTTTTCTTTAGTAATAATCAGTCAATCGGTATCTATGCCAACCGAGGAGCGAACGGAATTGATGGCGTGGTGTCGACAGCACTTGGAATGAGCACCTGCTCAGATTCCATGTACCTTTTGATTGGGGATCTTGCTTTCTTCCACGATTTAAACGGCCTCCTCGTTGGGAAAAAATATAAGCTGAATCTGACCATAGTGGTACTTAATAATAATGGTGGGGGAATCTTTTCTTACCTTCCGCAAGCGAGTGAAGGTGAATACTTTGAAGATCTGTTCGGCACGCCGATGGATCTGGATTTTTCTCATGCTGCCAAGCTTTACGATGCCGGTTATTTCCGAGTGGAATCAGAAGAAGAATTCGCTCTTGCTGTAACGGAAGCACAGGACAGAAATGGCTTGAAAATCATTGAAGTAATGACGAACCGTGAAGAAAATGTAGCAAATCATCGTAATTTGTGGGATTTTGTTTCCCGGGAAATGGTGAAGAAATTTAAGGGTGGAGCTCATTGATTCTTCAAGTGAATGATATTCGTTATTTTGTAGAAGTTAAAGGAGAAGGAGAGCCTTTGGTTTTTCTTCATGGTTTTACGGGGGATACGACGACATGGTCACGAATCACCGATCAATTATCTTCCACCTATAGGTGTGTAAGCATTGATTTGATTGGTCATGGCGGCACGGAATCTCCTGAAGATCCATCAAGATATACAATGGATCATGTATCAAATGATCTTGTTTTTATTTTGTCTGCACTTGAAGTAGACCAGGCGATCTTGATCGGCTATTCCATGGGAGGTCGGACGGCTCTTCACTTCGCCATGAGGTATCCTCAAAAGGTGAAGGCCTTGATTCTTGAAAGTGCCTCTCCCGGATTGAAAACGAGTGAAGAAAGAGTGGAACGGCGGAAAAAAGACCATGCGTTAGCCGACAGGATCATGAGAGAAGGAATGGAAGCCTTTGTCGACTTTTGGGAAGAGATTCCTTTGTTTGCTTCTCAAAAAAGACTAACTCTTGATGAGCGTGCCGAGATTCGGAAGCAGCGTCTGGGTCAGTCTCCTTTGGGGTTATCCAATAGCTTAAAAGGAATGGGGACAGGGGCTCAAGCCTCATGGTGGGACCAGCTTTGCGAGCTCTCTCTTCCAGTCCATTTACTTGTCGGTGAGTTGGATCAGAAGTTTGTTCATATTGCAGAAGAAATGAAAAGACTCAATCCTGACTTTCAAATCATAACAATTTCTAACACAGGTCATGCAATTCATGTGGAAGAACCGCGAAAGTTTGGTACAATAATAGAGGATCTATTGTTTACTACATAAAGGAGGAAGAAACCAATGGCTTTTGAATGGATTTCAGAAAGAAACTACGAAGATATTTTATACGAAACATATAACGGAATCGCAAAAATCACGATCAATCGACCAGAAGTTCGCAACGCTTTTCGTCCTAAAACTGTAATGGAATTAATCGATGCATTTGCTTATGCTCGTGATGATTCTAAGGTTGGTGTGATCATCTTAACAGGTGCAGGTGAGAAAGCATTCTGTTCTGGTGGAGACCAAAGAGTTCGCGGACATGGCGGATATGTAGGGGAAGACGAAATTCCACGTCTGAATGTACTGGACTTACAACGTTTAATCCGTGTTATTCCTAAACCGGTTATTGCGATGGTAGCGGGATACGCAATCGGGGGCGGACATGTTCTTCACGTTGTGTGTGACCTGACGATTGCTGCTGACAATGCAATTTTCGGACAAACAGGTCCTAAGGTAGGAAGCTTTGACGCTGGATACGGGGCAGGATACCTTGCTCGTATCATCGGTCATAAGAAAGCGAAAGAAATCTGGTATCTGTGCCGTCAGTACAATGCACAAGAAGCGCTTGAAATGGGCCTAGTCAATACAGTTGTTCCTTATGAGCAGCTTGAAGCAGAAACGGTTCAATGGGCTTCAGAAATGCTGGAGAACAGTCCTACTGCCCTCCGTTTCTTAAAGGCATCATTCAACGCGGATACAGATGGATTGGCGGGTCTGCAACAGCTTGCAGGTGACGCTACACTTCTTTACTACACAACGGATGAAGCTAAGGAAGGTAGAGACGCATTTAAAGAAAAGCGTAAACCGGACTTTGGACAATTCCCTCGTTTCCCTTGATCTAGGGTGGCCTGATGAATCTTTATAGATTCGTCGGGCTTTTTTAAATGAAGAGTTGCTGGATACAAATCATGATCTTGGTTATTCTTGTTGTTCACAATTTGGCACAAGTTTTGTGGGAAGTGGCACAACAAACTTAAAAAGTGGCACAAGTTTCTTCGAAAGTGGCACATGTTTCTTCAAAAGTGCCGCAACAAAGTTCAAAAGTGCTGCAACAACGACCGAAAGTGCCGCAACAATGACCGAAAGTCCGCAACAAAGACCAAAAGATCCAGTAAAGCTCTGCAACTAAAGACGGTAAAGAGAACCAATAAGAAAGGAATGGAGAATGACAGGATGACAACACAGCAATTGCCTAACTGGCTTAAACAAAGAGCATTTTTAACCCCTGATCGGGTGGCAATAAGTAATGGTGATGTGGAATATACCTTCGGAGAGCTCTGGGAAAAAGCAATTCACATCGGTGAGCAGCTTCATACCATAGTGAAATCTTCTGCACATCCTTTTGTGGGACTTATGATTAAAAATAAAGTGGAATCTGTGTTGGTCGTTCATGCCATTCAACAGCTCGGATTCACGACTGTACTATTAAATAACAAACTAAGTTCGAAGGAATTATCTTTTCAAATACAGGATATGGAGTTATCGACGGTCCTTTATGACGATGAGTTTGAGCACAAGCTGTCTTTTTTAGGGGAACACGTTGATGGAATCCCATTCTCTCAATTGCTGCAAACAGCCCATACAAGCTTTAAAGTAAAGGATTATTTTCAGTTAGACCAAGCATGCTCGGTTATGTACACATCAGGTACGACCGGAGCGCCAAAAGGAGTTCTTCAATCGTATGGTAACCATTGGTGGAGTGCTATTGGATCTTCTTTGAATCTCGGAATAAGTGAAAATGATGCCTGGCTTTGCTCGGTTCCTCTCTTTCATATAAGCGGATATTCGATTCTTATGAGAAGTGTGATTTATGGAATGAAGGTACGACTGTTTGAAACTTTTGACGTGAAAGGGATTAATCAGGAGCTTGAAAGTGGAAGAGTCACGATCATGTCGGTTGTAAGCAATATGCTTCAGCGATTGATGAAAGATACCGGGAACCGGACGTATCACCCTAATTTCCGCTGTATGCTGTTAGGCGGCGGGCCAGCACCACTTCCATTATTTCAAGCTTGTAAGGATAAGGGAGTACCCGTATTTCAAACGTATGGAATGACTGAAACGGCTTCTCAAATCGTGACGTTATCACCTGAATACAGTATGACGAAGCTGGGTTCCGCCGGGAAGCCCCTTTTTCCTGCCGAATTAAGAATCAAGAATAAAGACGGTGCAGCTCTAGCAAATCAAGAGGGTGAAATTCTGGTAAAAGGCCCGAATGTAACGAACGGGTATTACCGAAGAGAGGAAGCCAATGCGAAAAGCTTTGAAGGTGACTGGTTCCATACAGGGGATATCGGTTATGTAGATGAAGAGGGATTCTTATTTGTATTGGACCGGCGATCAGACCTCATTATTTCCGGGGGAGAAAATGTGTACCCTGCGGAAATTGAAAGTGTACTTTTAGGCTGTGACGGGGTAGAGGATGCCGGGGTGGTAGGAATTCCAAACGACACATGGGGGCAAATTCCCTGTGCGTTTATCGTTAAGAAAGAGCGTCTTACAATAGAAGAGATCTTAAACTACTGCAGTGATAATCTAGCGTCATATAAACAGCCGAAGAAAATTATCTTTGTAGATGAGGTACCACGAAATGCCTCGAATAAACTGTTGAGAAGAGTGTTGAGGGATCAGTGGGAAAAAGGACTGTATGTCGATGAAGATTAAATCCATTACGCTTCACCTCATATCGATGCCATTGAAAAAGCCATTTGTGACCCATCTGCAAACCGTTGAAAAAAGGGAAGGGATCATCGTTGAGGTTCAAGATGCCGACGGATTGATTGGACTGGGAGAGGGGGTTGCTTTTTCCACACCGTGGTATACAGAAGAAACCGTGAAAACATCCTATCATATGCTAAAGGATGTACTCATTCCTCTAGTGTACAGCAACCCATTTCAACACCCTGAAGAAATCGGAAACAGATTCGCAGCCGTTCGGGGAAATTCAATGGCAAAGGCTGCACTTGAAATGGCTTTATGGGATCTCTATGCAAGGGAGCAGAACGTTCCTCTCTGGGAGATGATAGGTGGGACGCGTCGTGAAATTCTTGCCGGTGCAGTCGTAGGTGCCAACTCCTTGAACGAAATGATCCAGCAGGCTGGAGAACTTGTGCAAGAAGGGTATCAGCGCATAAAACTGAAAATCTCTCCTGGAGCAGATGGGGAGATTGTGAAAGAGTTGAGGGACCATTTTCCTTCTCTTTCTCTATTGGCAGATGCCAATTCAGCATACTCCCTTGAAGACAAAGCCCAACTACAGGCATTGGATGAGTATGGGTTGGTGATGATCGAACAGCCTTTGGGAGTTGAAGACTTAGTAGAACACTCTCTTTTGCAAAAGGAGCTGTCGACTCCGATTTGTTTGGATGAAAGCATCGTAACCCCTCATGATATGAAGAGTGCCATCTATTTAAATAGCTGCGGAGTTGTCAATATCAAGCTTGGCAGAGTCGGAGGGTACACAAGTGCTTTGGAAATCTACCGGTTGTGCCAGGAGAATCACATCAAAGTATGGTGCGGAGGCATGATCGAGTTTGGGGTTTCCCGGGCTCATAATCTTGCCCTTGCCACTCTCGAGGGATTCTCGATTCCCGGGGATATTTCCTCCTCCTCGAAATATTGGGAAGAAGATATCATTGCTTCTCCTATCGTCGTAAAAAATGGTGTGGCGGATCGTTTGGTTGGTCCGGGGATAGGAGTGGAGTTGAATAGAAAACGGTTAGGTAATGTGACAATAGGTAAAGAAATGTTTAACCAGTAAATACCCCCAATCATTAAATTGAACAAATAAGCAGGTTCCGTCTGGGAGCCTGCTTATTTGTTCAATTTAATGATTATTGTACCGTTATTTCAGGTGGCAACCAGTAGTTGCAGTGCAGTGCAACCACGGTTATCTTTACTTTTTATAGAGTGATTGGCAATAATAAATGATAGATGAATGAAAGGTGATTAGTAGAATGATCTTTGGAGAGAAATTAAAAAGTGAGAGAAAGGGTAGAGGCTGGTCCCAGGAAGAATTAGCAGAAAGGCTTTTTGTCAGTAGGCAATCGGTTTCAAAGTGGGAGACTGGTCAGAATTATCCCAGCATTGAAATCATCATTAAAGTAAGTGATCTTTTTGGAGTGACAATCGATGAATTGTTGAGGAGTGATGAGGAATTGACAGAGAAAGTAATCAAGGATAGTAAGCAATTGGCGCATCCAAAACTAAAATCGATGTTTGAATTACTATTTTTAATAGGTGTTGTTTTCTTGTTGGCCAAAATAGGAATTTTTCTTCTTAATAAATTTACTGCTTTTGATGTACCTTTGATTGGAGATGCGTTTATTTGGAACTTTGGACCGTTGATTTTAATGATAGGTGGCGGGATCGGTACGGATATTCTTAAAGAAAAATATATAGAAGATTAACACATCAGAAAACCCTGATTGAAGAACAAGAATGGTGAATGTTGTATCTTTCCAAATCCAAAACTATACTTTAACTATGAATAAAATTCTAATTAATATTTTTTTATAAGGAGGGAATATGAAACTAGGTGCATTCTCTGTAAGCTTAAGTGTTAAAGATATTAATAAATCAAAAGCATTTTACGAAAGACTTGGATTTCAAACTTTAGGAGGGGACATTGCCCAAAATTGGCTTATTATGAAGAATGAAAGTACTGTAATTGGTCTGTTCGAAGGCATGTTTGAAAAGAACATTCTGACCTTTAATCCAGGATGGAATCAAAATGCCGAAAACCTTGATTCATTTACGGACATTCGGGACCTTCAAAAGCAGCTGAAAGAACAAGGGGTAAAAATATTGTCTGAAGCAGATGAATCAAGCGAAGGCCCTGCAAGTTTCACGATTGAAGATCCTGATGGCAATCCGATTCTTGTTGATCAACACAGGTGAATTAGAGGTTAGAAGAAAAGCTCAGAGCTGAATCTGAGCTTTTCTTCTTTCACGTGTTTATTAAAAAGGATTCGTTGCCCACTGAAGAGACTGCTTGATAAAGATGCGAGGGTGTAATTTCAGCTGAGAAACCATGTGTTCCGCTAAATCCTCCGCCTGCATGTATTTTTCTATGTCCGCTTCATCGAGCTTATCCCCAAAGGTAAGATCCGTTGCCACCAGGCTGGGATTCAGAGTCATGACACGGATATTATGTTGACGAACTTCCTGCATCAACGCCTCGGTCATCCCTTGAACGGCAAATTTCGATCCACTGTAAGCCGTGCTTTTTGCCGTCCCTTTCAATCCGCTGCTGGATGAAATAGTGATGATGTCTCCGCGGTTTTTCTCGATAAGCTGAGGCAGAACGGCTCGCGTCACATGATATGTGCCGAATACGTTCACTTCAAAGGTTCTCTTCCAATCTGCCGGATCGATATCCAGAAATGATCCGTACGTTCCGATGCCTGCATTATTGATCAGGATATCGGCTGGACCGAGTTCATTTTTCAGTTTCGAAATGGCTTTTTCCACCTGCTCCATATCTGAGATATCAGCTACAGCCATACTGGCTTTCACACCCAGAGATCTCGCTTCCTCTGCCACTTGTTCCAGGGTGCTTTGTGTACGTGCGATCAACCCGACATGAACTCCTTCTCGTGCAAGCTCCAATGTTGTTGCCTTTCCGATTCCCCGGGCAGCCCCCGTAATATAAGCGATTTTACCTTTAATCGATTGTGCCACTATGGATCATCCTTTCAAATCTAATACCGTTAGTGTAAGGCTGGGGGAGTGGATAAGCAAATGATTGATCTATATGGAAGGTAGAAAAATAGCTCCGAGAGTATCGGAGCTATGGTGCAGTCATTCACTTTTTTGCCTCAAATATCGTTTATCATTCATAAACAAGCTCCAAAAGTACACAAACCCGGGAAACAGGATGATGAATCCGACAATATAGGTGATAAATACGGCCTTAAACGAGTTGGGATCCGTGAACCCGGACTGAATCGTGACTTCCGGGTAGATGATATAGGGCAGGTGGGCTTTACCGTATACATAGCTTGCCAGTACATATTGAAATGTCACGGCTATGACAGCCACACGGGGCATTCCCTTCATGCCCTCTTTATTGGTGGGTAGAAATAATGCTCCCCCGGCAACCAGGAACCCAATTAAGGAGACCCATAACAAAATCTGGTCTTCCATCATTCTTTCATATATCCATGACGCTTCATTTTTCATGGTGAACATAATGAAGAACGCCATAACTACTGAGATTGGACCGATGATCAAGGCATCTCGCCGATACACTTTAAAAGCTTCAAATTCCTTGGAAGCTTTGGAGTAGTCAGCAAGAAGTAAGGATGAAAGAAATAACGTGCTGGCAACGGCAAATCCGAAGAAGGCATATTCATGTGGACTCGTAAACAGTTTCCCTAGAAGAAGCGTTTGTCCGTCTTCAAAATCGATGTAAGGTCCGTGAGAGATGGGAAGTACGCTGATGAGCAGACCTGGAATCAGTAAGCCTGTAATCCCTGTTACATAGGTCAATGGCTTTCGGTAATCATCTGCCACGTGAGAGAATACCAGAAATGCACTTCGAAGAGCCAGAAGCAGCAGGATTAAGCTTCCCGGGACGAGCAGCACCGTTCCTAATGAATAAGCTGCACCGGGAAACATACTATACACTGCCACTACCAGGGCAACAATAAATGTATTCGTCACCTCCCAGGTTGGAGACAGATACCGGTTGGCGATATTGGTTGCTTTTGTTTGATCATGATTAATGTAGATCATCGACCAAAAGCCGGCCCCGAAATCCATCGTTGCCATGACGGCATAAATAAAGACGAATCCCCATAGTATCGTGATGGCAATCAATGCTTGTGTCATAACTTCACCTCCCGTTCTTGCTGGTTATGTGGATAGAGGAATATCCTTATTCTTTCCTTCCGCTTTGTTGATGTCTTTTTCAGGCGGATTCCGTTTGAAGTAATACAAGAGAACAAGAACCACGGACACAGCTAAAATCGCATAAACCGAAACGAACAGAACGAACAGAACGGCTAAGTTTCCTGTCGTGGTAACCGAGTCCTCTGTACTGAGAATACGGTAAATCGTCCAAGGCTGACGGCCTGTACAAGCGAAAATCCATCCGAATTCGATGGCTAAGATCGATAGGGGACCACCGGCTACAAACGACCACATCAACCATTTAGGGAACCGGTCTTTTTTCAATAATTTGTTCCATACGTAGGCAATGAGGGAAAGTAAAATGAGCAGAGATCCAATTCCCACCATCGCGTTGAATAACGTATGAACGAAGAGAGGCGGCCAATACTCTTTAGGGAAGTCGTTTAAGCCGATAACCTCCGTATCGAAGCTGTTTCCAGCAAGGAAACTAAGGGCCCAAGGAATTTCGATACCCCATTTCACTTCCTGCCGAGCAGGATCTGTGAATCCTCCAATCGCAAGCGGAGCATGGGTTTGGGTCTCAAACAATCCCTCAGCCGCGGCCAGTTTCTCAGGCTGATATTCATGAAGCATTTGAGCCGATTCATGACCATTAATCGCTGTGAAGAAGGAGAAGATGCCCCCGACTAATAAACAAATCATAAGGGATTTTTGATGAAATTTATAAATTCTTGACCCAAATGAAGTTCGGAGCATCTTAAATGCAGAAACTGTAGCAATCGTAAACGACCCCACTACATAAGCAGATAAGGCTACATGCCCCGCCGTTACGAAAAAGCTTGGATTGAAGAAGGCTTTCCAAGGATCCACGTTGGTGATTTCTCCGTTCACCATTTCAAATCCAGCAGGTGTCCCTTCAAACGCATGCACATTCGTAATTAATACAGCTGAAGCGAGTCCACCGATGGCGACCAGAATAAGACTCACGATTCTCATCCATGGAGCGATCCGATTCGCCGCATACACATAAATAGACATAAATAAGGCTTCCACAAAAAACGCATAGATTTCGATTTGGAACGGCAGTGCCATCACCCGTCCGATAACCTCCATGAATCCAGGCCACAGGAGCGACAATTGAACACCTGCAATCGTCCCTGTCGGAATACCTACCCCCAGCAGCACAGCGAACGCCTTCGTCCAGCGTTTTGCCATCACGGAATAGTCCAGATCATTCGTCCGCTGATACATAATTTCTGCAACGAGAATCATTAACGGAATACCGACTCCGAGTGTGGCAAAAATGATATGAAAGGCCATGGTAGTACCAAACAAGGAACGAGCAATTACTAATTCATCCATTCTCATGTCTCCCTTACTAGTCTTTAACATTTCCTTATTGTCCACTTAATGGAAAATAATATTCATGATTGTTAGTAGGGGGAAATTGAGGGGATCTAAAAATACTGAAGAGGAATGTCGATTTTTGTAAGTTGGTAATATAATAGGCAGAGTCGATAATATAAGGGTGAAAGTCGATAATATATTCGGAAAGTCGACAATATAACAGAAAATTTAATTGAAAATTGGCTTAGCGCCCTGGGGGGAATCGAGAATCTATATGCAAAGGAAGCAGATAGATGTGATTTGAAAATAAAATTGAAAATTTGAAAATAAATGGCTCGATTTTGAAAATAAATCCGAAAATTTGAAAAGAAGTGGACCGATTTTGAAAATAAACTGGAAATCGGTCCACTCCCCGAGTCGCAAACCCGTCGAAAGTTGATAATTTACTTGGTAATTTAACGATTAATCTTGAAAATTACCTATTTATAAAGATTTTTAATCGTAAAATCTAAAAAAGAGCAGCTCGCCAGCTGCTCTCTTTCAACATGTTCTATTGTAATACCTGTTTCAACGTCTCGATGTTCTTCTTCATGAGTGAAAAATAATCTTCATCATTGTTTCTGTCATCTTCGGTAAGGACAGATAGATTATGGAGGTGCAGGGCTTTTGCACCCAGTTCGTTTTGTACGACTTCTGTTAGACGGGAAGAAACGTTTTGTTCAAAGAGGATGTATTGAACATTGTCTTCTTTCCCTTTTTCAATGATCTTCTTAAGCTCTTGCTGAGATGGCTCATCAGCCGTATTCAATCCGGCGATGGCTTCTTGATGCAGTCCGTAGCGTTCTTCCCAATAGCTATAAGCAGCATGAGAAACGTAGAAGGTTTTCTTTGGCGCATTTTCTGCCATGTCCTTAAATTCAGCGTCCAGTGCATCTAATTCTTTCGTTAATGCATCGAGGTTTGCTTGGAAATCTTCCTTATGTTCCGGCATTTCTTCTGAAAGTGTATCTGCAATGGTTTTCGCCATTTCTTTAGAGTACATTGGGTCTAACCAGAGATGAGGATCAACGTCATGGTTGTGCTTATCGCCGTGATCGTCCTCGTGAGAGTCTCCATGTTCTTCATGCTCTTCAGCACTTTCTTCGCCATGACCTTCTTCATGGTTCAATTCAACATGTTCACTCGTCGGCACAACGACTACTTCTTCGTTTTCTAAAATCGATTTCGATCCCTCAACGAATCCTTCAAGTCCCATTCCGATGTAGAAGAAAACATCTCCATCAGCCATTTTAATCATATCTTTTTGAGAAGGCTCAAACGTATGCTCATCGGCACCTGGAGGGTAAATACTTTCCACATCTACATGTTCCCCGCCGATTTTTTTCGTGAAATCCTCCAGTGGATACACGGTAGTATACACTTCTAATTTATCTTTCTTTTCAGCCTCTTCCTGCTCAGAAGAGGCTCCGCAAGCGGACAATACTAAAATCAATAATAAAAGTAAACTCATACGAATATAGTTCAAGAGGAATCCTCCTTTAAGGGTAATAGTTTAATAACTGTAATGATTACGATTTAGCACAAAGGTTATTTTACTACCGTTATGGGGAATAAGCAAGATAAATGGATGGATTTTAAAATTTTTATCTTGAAAAGAAAAGAATCACTACCTCCGGATAGGAGCTAGTCGGAATGATTCGTATTTTTTGAAGGCCATTCTTCAGGCACGTGATCAATTCCACCAGGATGAAAAGGGTGGCATTTCAAAATCCGTTTTACTGTTAACCATCCTCCGCGTAATGCACCGAACCGACTCACTGCCTGCACGCCATAATGAGAACAGGTTGGATAAAACCGGCAAGTGGGAGGCTTGAGGGGAGAGATGACCCGTTGGTACACCTTAAATACAAATAACAATAACCTTTTCATAACACGTCTCCTGATTGATTTTCTTTTACTATATCAAAACTGTATAGGGGATTAAAATGTTTTTAACTTATTGTTAGTCCAAGTTTCACAAAATCGGGATATTCGAATGGAATTCCGTTTTTCCTCTGAACGTATGTTTTTAAAATAGGTTTTCACCCTAATTCAGATTAAGTTGATGAAATAACTATGAATTTACGTTATACTTATAACTAGAAACTAAATGGGAGTGATTTTAATGCCTTCAGTAGAAAGCTTTGAATTAGATCATAATGCAGTAAAAGCACCTTTTGTGAGACATTGCGGGGTCCATAAGGTAGGGAGCGACGGACTTGTCAACAAGTTTGATATTCGTTTCTGTCAGCCAAACAAACAAGCGATGAAGCCTGATTCCATTCATACTCTTGAGCATTTGTTAGCCTTTACCATCCGTAAATACGCAGAGCCATATGCTCATTTCGATATTATTGATATCTCCCCGATGGGATGCCAGACCGGCTACTATCTAGTCGTTAGCGGAGAGCCAAAAGTCGAAGAAATCATCGACCTCTTAAATGCAACCATGGAAGAAGCTGTAGAAATCGAAGAGATTCCAGCAGCGAATGAAAAGCAATGTGGTCAAGCGAAGCTCCATGATTTAGAAGGGGCAAAGAAATTGATGCGTTTCTGGCTCAGCCAAAGTAATGAAGAGCTAAAGCAGGTTTTTGCATAAGAACATTAAAAAGCCCCCGTTCTAAATTAGAACGGGGGCTTTTATTTTATTTGTCTTGCTTTTCCTCTTCTTGCTTCATCTTCTCCAAGTGAGGATTATCTTCAAGTGGATCTACTGTATGTTTAACCGCTGTATATGCTTTGGAAGTCGTAAGGGCACTTACGAATATCACTAAGATACATATAGCAACAGCAATGATCAGGACAAGAGTTACTGACATTATGCAACCCCCTTTTTTTCACTATTTTACCATAGAAGAATGAGTTGGTCGTGGATAAATATCAACATTTTTATGACGTGAATACTCAGAAATTTCAATTTGCCTATAGAAAAATTTGGTATACTAAATAGTGCAAATGACTTTTTATTAGAATGTACCAGCTTTGATCGTCGAAACGAGGAGGATGTTACCATGGAGGTTTCTTCAATGATGGGGAAGCAAGTCGCTGAGCTTCAACGAACACTCAGTATGAACTTATTGAAAAGTCAGATGGCGACTCAAACGGCTCAAGCGACCGTAATGATGAAAGAAATGCAGGTCAGTCAGCTTGCGCCGCATCCCGATAAAGGACATGTCCTTGATGTGAAGGGATGAAACGGGAAGAAGCCTTGTTCCAGGAAATTCGGATCAAGGCTTCTTCTTTCATTTGGAAAATGACTATCACCTATGGATCAAGCAATCTGCTTTTCGATTGTCCAGCTCCGGCGGCTAGAGGCTCGAGGTCATAAGTCAAGTACACCAAAAAGGCAAAGGGCGCCG
>NZ_JCAXEQ010000017.1:0-21138 GCF_059758515.1 Rossellomorea sp. GQ25
TGAATATTGTCTGGTGATAATGGCGAAGAGGTCACACCCGTTCCCATGCCGAACACGGAAGTTAAGCTCTTCAGCGCCGATGGTAGTTGGGGGATCTCCCCCTGTGAGAGTAGGACGTCGCCAGGCAATATGAAAAAGAGTAGCTCTTAGGGGTTGCTCTTTTTTTGTTTTTTTATCAAAGAATGTTGTTGGACAGAGAATCAGGCACCTATCTTCTATACAGTTAATCTTAGATGAAGATCCGTTTTTGTATGCAATTCTGACAGAGTCTTACTATAAGAAAAATGGCAAAAGACGCATAAAATAAAAAAATGACGCAAAAAAGGGTAAAAGCGACGCATAAAATGAAGAAATGACGCAATAAAGTTCTAAAACGACGCATAAAATAAAAAAATAACGACGCAATAATCACAAATCAAGACAAAGCTATACCTAAACAAGCGGTATGAGCACCGATAAAACAGGGAAACTTTCAAGTTGGGTCACATTTTCAAACAAAAACAACCTATTTTATACGATTTTTCAAGCTTCATAGCTTTCTATCCGCACATACCGCACATACCACATCCATTACCCAACCACATATAATGATTATCTTTCCAATACCAAAAATGATCATTACTAATCCATAGTCCACCAATATCTACTATTCTTTTTAATGAATTTAGCCCCAATTCTCACCCAATATCTTTTTTCCACAATCTTTTTTATAGAGACATACACAGACAGGGCGATTGTAACATAAGATAAATTACACTTGATTATTCTGTCAGTTTAAAAGTTTGAAAAAATGTATACAATTGGTGGTTTTGAGGCAGAATAGGTTGTATGGAGGTGGAGAGCCCTATGTTAAATCCGGAGAGTAAGGCGGTTGGGGAAGAGTGTATCGTTTGTCACGTTGAAAAGAAGATTGGAATCCATCTATACACATCGTTTATCTGCACAGAGTGTGAGAAAGAACTGGTTCAGACAGAAACAAATGATCCTTTGTATAAAACATTCGTTCAAAGATTAAAAAAAGTGAATACTCCTCAAATCTATTCATAACCAGGAAGTACAATTGGTTATGATTTTTTTTGATATTAGTAGCTAACTAGCAGAGCGTTGTCCTTTAAAAAGTTTTCCTAGTTCCCTTGAGCATCGAACAGCATGGTTGTGATACGATATGAGTGGATATTTATTTTGAGGAGATTCAGAGTATGAAACGAGATCAGAGGAGAACCCCTCTTATTGAGGCGATAGAGAAGCATCGGTCTGCCAGGCCTATCTCTTTTCATGTGCCGGGTCATAAAAACGGTTTATTGATGGATGATCAACCATTTTATCAATCTGATGTTACAGAGTTAAGCGGATTGGATGATTTACATGATCCTCACGAGGCAATACGTGAAGGGGAGGACTTGCTGACGGATGTATATGGGACGAGGAAGAGTTATTTATTAGTGAACGGAAGTACGGTTGGAAATATTGCTGCCATTCTTGCTTCATGCTCACCGGGAGATCCCATTTTCGTTCAGAGGAATTGTCATAAGTCGGTATTAAATGGAATCAAGCTTGCTAAGGCTATTCCTATATTAATAGAAACAGAGTGGAACGACGAGGGGACCGCCCTTGGTATTCGTCTCGACGCTTTGAAGGTAGCATTGAAGGCATTTCCCCGGGTGAAGGCGTGTGTTCTGACCTATCCGACTTATTATGGGTTCACATACAATATCGATAAAATAATCGAGGAATTACATAAACATGATGTAACGTCTATTGTTGATGAGGCACATGGTGCTCATTTTACATTGGGCAGCCCTTTTCCGGAGTCTGCAATTGAATGTGGAGCGGATATTGTTGTCCATTCGGCACACAAGATGCTCCCGGCCATGACGATGGGGTCGTTTTTACACATCATTAGCTCCAGAGTGAGTGAGCGTAAGGTGAAAGAATATTTAACTATGCTACAATCAAGTAGTCCATCGTATCCGATTATGGCATCACTTGATTATGCCAGGTCCTATATTGGGACTTTTACACAAGAAGATAAGGATCAGAATCTGAAAGAGATTAATAAGTTTGTACAAGCATTAGAGGAGGTTCATCCTCAACTCATTGTAAAGGGGACGGATGATCCACTAAAGCTTGTCATTAAGCTGGAGGGAAGGTCAGGATATATTCTTCAACAGTTATTAGAGTCAGAGGGAATTTACCCGGAGCTTGCTGACCCCGATTATGTACTACTGATCCTCCCGTTACTGAAGAAAGATCGTTCTTTTCCTTATAAAGAAGCGATCAGCCGAATACGAAAGGCATTAGGGAATGAACCGATAATAGAAAAGATAAAGAATCATGAAACAAATCGTCCAAATAGCCAAGAGTTTTTTACTACTTTGGCATTAAGCTTTGAGGATATGGAAGAGAAAGGTGAAGCACTCATTCCCATTGATGAAGCAGAAGGAGAAATTTCAGCAGGAATGGTCACTCCTTATCCACCAGGAATTCCTCTGTTGATTCCTGGAGAACGAATCACCTCTCACGCCATTGAGCGTTTAACAGAGTATGTAAAGAATAAGGCAAACATTCAAGGTCATCACCGCTTAGATGAAAATCGTGTGTTTGTGTACCGATAAGCAAGTGGAGGGAAAGACATGTCAAAAGGATTGTTTATTACAGTTGAAGGTCCTGAGGGAGCCGGTAAATCAACGATACTAACGGAATTATATAACCGATTATTACAGGAAGGCTTCGATGTCATTCAGACGAGGGAGCCTGGAGGCATTTCGATTGCTGAACAGATTAGAGAAGTGATATTAAATACAAAGAACACGGAAATGGATAAACGGACGGAAGCTCTATTATATGCTGCAGCGAGACGACAGCATTTGGTGGAAAAAGTGATTCCCGCACTTGAAGAAGGGAAGATTGTGATTTGTGATCGTTTTATTGATAGTTCTCTTGCTTATCAAGGAAATGCCCGTGGAATCGGAATGGAAGAGGTCATGAATATCAATCAATTTGCAATTGAGGATAAGATGCCGGATCTAACGTTATATTTTGATATCGATCCCGAAGAAGGGTTAAAGAGAATTGCGAAACATAATGGAAGAGAAGTGAACCGGTTAGATCTGGAATCGGTTGATTTCCATACGCGCGTTCGAGAAGGGTATCAGAAATTAATGAAACAATTTCCTGATCGTATTCAAGTCATCGATGCCAGCCAGAGCAAAGAAGCTGTATTTGGTGATGCATATGGTATCGTGACCGATTACTTAAACAAGTAAGTTTTGTTAAAAGAAAAAGGCGGACTTCTAAGCAAAAATTGGTGCTAAGA
This sequence comes from Rossellomorea sp. GQ25, assembly GCF_059758515.1. NCBI lineage: Bacteria > Bacillati > Bacillota > Bacilli > Caryophanales > Bacillaceae > Rossellomorea > Rossellomorea sp. GQ25. The sequence continues at coordinate 3,317 of NZ_JCAXEQ010000017.1, forward strand.
AGTCCGTCTCTTTTTTAGATGAAACATGTATGTAGATCCTGTTCAATGATATAATAGAAGGAAGTAAATGGCTTTAAAACGGAGGAATTGATTAATGAAGGTAATTATGGCAGTTGTACAGGATAAAGATAGCAACCGTTTGTCTAATGCCCTGATGGAACATAATTTTCGTTCAACAAAATTAGCGAGTACAGGCGGGTTTTTGAAGTCCGGAAATACTACGTTCATTATTGGTACAGAAGATATTCGTGTAGATAAAGCGTTACAGGTTATTAAAGAAAACTGTCAGTCACGAGATCAGATGGTGGCTCCTGTTTCTCCCATGGGTGGGAATGCAGATTCATACGTGCCTTACCCTGTTGAAGTAGCCGTTGGTGGAGCGACCGTATTCGTTCTTCCTGTAGAGCAATTCCATCAGTTTTAAAGTGAGGTTTAACCTATGAAAATTAACCAGGACCATCGGGTTTCCTTAGATAAAGTAATGAAAGACCAGAAATCTAATGGAACAGGTCAAGTTAAATTCGGGCAGCTTGTTCATAAGCACGATCAGAAAATGCAGATGGAACAGCTTAGTAAATTGCTCGTCACAATAGAAGATGCCGGCAGTCGTTTAGCCAAATCAAGATCATTTAAAGATCTTGCTAAATATAAAACATTGGTCAAAAAATTTGTGCGTGAGGCCGTAGATTTTGGGATGGATTTGAAGCAATCTCATACGTGGAATCAGTATGGTGAAGGCAGAAAGCTCAATATAGTAGAAACCATCGATCAACAGCTTATTGAACTCACGGAAGATGTATTAGATAAAGAAAAGAAGTCCATTGATATACTAGGGAAAATTGGAGAAATAAAGGGATTGCTTATTAATCTTTATATGTAAGAGAGTGATGTTAGGACATGAAGTTTGAAGAGATACAACCATTTCAGCCCGTCGTCCTTCAGATGCTTCAGAATAGTATTGTGAAGGATCGTGTCGCTCATGCTTATTTATTCGAGGGTGAAAAAGGGACACGAAAGAAAGAAATGAGCATCCTGTTTGCGAAGGCATTGCTATGTGTAAACCGGGTAGATGGAAAGGCATGTGAAAGCTGCTCCAATTGCAAAAGGATCAATCATGGGAATCACCCGGATTTGCACCTGGTAGAGCCGGACGGTCTTTCGATCAAGAAGGATCAGATTAAAAGTTTGCAAGAAGAATTTTCGAAAACAGGTGTAGAATCCAAGAAGAAGATTTACATTATTGTTCATGGAGATAAGATGACAGCGAATGCGGCTAATAGCCTACTTAAGTTTCTTGAAGAGCCGTTAGCTGATACCACAGCGATTCTTATCACAGAAAATATTCATCGCATATTGCCTACTATTCTTTCACGGTGCCAGACGATTTCGTTTAAGCCGTTACCGAAAGAACAGCTGACAAAACAGTTATTGGAAGAGGGAATCCCACCTCATTTTGCAACGCTAGCAGCCAACTTGACGAACCATTATGAGGAAGCTGTAGAAATATGTCAAAATGAGTGGTTTGCACAAGCAAGAATAATAGTGTTAAAATTATATGAAGTCCTCCAGAAAAGTCCATTCCAAGCAATGGTCAAAATACAAGAGGATTTTGTACAGCACTTCAAAGAAAAAGATCAAGTCGATCGAGCATTAGATCTTTTACTTCTAATATATAAAGACTTACTTCATATCCAGTTAGGAAAAGAAGAACAGCTCGTGTACCCGGACCAAAAGGAAAACTGGAAATCAAACGCACTTCAAGTATCTACCAATCGTCTTTCTACTAATATGACGGCGATACTTGAAGCAAAACGCAAGTTAAACGCCAATATGAATTCGCAGCTGCTAGTAGAACAGCTTATGCTAAAACTGCAGGGGTGATGGTCCTTTGTACGATGTTGTAGGTGTTCGCTTTAAAAAAGCGGGTAAAATTTATTATTTCGATCCGGGTGAATTGGATATTCAGAAAGATTCTTATGTAATCGTTGAAACCGTTCGCGGGGTCGAATTTGGAAAAGTAGTCGTAGAGAGAAAGCAAGTCGGAGAAAATGATGTAGTGCTTCCATTGAAAAAAGTGATTCGTATCGCTGATCAAAAAGATCGATTAATCGTAGATGAGAATAAATCATCTGCGACGGAAGCCTACAATGTATGTTGTGATAAAATTAATCAGCATCAATTAGATATGAAACTGGTAGATGTAGAGTATACATTCGATCGTAATAAAGTCATATTCTATTTTACGGCTGATGGACGAGTTGATTTCCGAGAGCTAGTAAAAGATCTAGCTTCCATTTTCCGTACCCGCATAGAACTTCGTCAGATTGGCGTTCGAGACGAAGCAAAAATGCTGGGTGGTATTGGTCCTTGTGGCCGCATGCTATGTTGTTCTACCTTTTTAGGTGATTTTGAGCCGGTATCCATCAAGATGGCGAAGGATCAAAATCTATCCCTTAATCCAACGAAGATTTCAGGTTTATGCGGACGTTTAATGTGCTGTCTGAAATACGAGAACGACGAGTATGAAGCAGCGAAAGAGGAATTACCTGATATTGGAGAAGTGATTAAGACACCTCATGGAAAAGGTAAAGTGGTAGGTCTTAATATTCTGGAACGTATTCTTCAAGTGGAAATTAAAGAAGAAGAGCGGGTTCTGGAATTCACATTAGATGAAATCATGAACGTGGGTGCCGTATCATTCCAAGCCACAGAGTAACGGGGTGTAGTGTCGTGGATAAAAAAGAGTTCTTTGATTCAGTCAGTAACATGGAACAACAAATTGGTCATTTATATCATCAATTAGGTGAGCTCAAACAATGTCTAGCTGAAATGTTAGAAGAGAATAATTCTCTAAAGCTGGAAAATGAGCATTTGCGCCGTAGACTGGAACAAACAGAGAACTCACCAAAAAAGGTACAAACAAACAGCGATGCGGGTACAACGAGTGAGTCAGACTTAGAAGATAAAACACTGGATATAGGAGAAGGGTATGACAACCTTGCTCGATTATACCAGGAAGGATTTCATATTTGTAATATACATTTCGGAAGTCCACGGAAGGATGAAGATTGTTTATTCTGCCTCTCATTCTTAAACAAGAAATAAGGAAAGAGTAAATACATCTTTTACCCTTCATGCCATAGAATAATATACAGATTAAAAAGGACTGATCCATACAAAAAGGGATTGGTCCTTTTTAATCGAAAAGCGGAGGGGCTTTGCCCAGGGGCGACAAGCATAAGACGAGTCTGGCGGAAAGGCGTATTTTGCCTTTTTGGCAGAATGGGCTTATGACCTCGAGCCCTAAGCCCCGGAGCTGGACAAATCGAAAAGCGGAGAGGCTTCTCTCACCACCCTATTTAAAAACTTTAGAAACTATATATAATAGAAGAAAAAATGGAGGAAAGGCATGGTCGAGTTAAAAGAAGATGAGCGTTTAGATTATTTATTGGCTGAAAATATGAGGATCATTCAAAGTCCATCTGTTTTCTCCTTTTCAACAGATGCTGTCCTATTGGCCCATTTCAGCTATTTACCGATTCACAAAGGGAAAGTGGTTGATCTATGTTCGGGAAACGGCATCATCCCCTTATTACTAAGTGCGAGAACCAAAGTTGATATTACCGGGGTGGAGATTCAAGAAAGATTATTTGATATGGCACAGAGAAGTGTCGAGTATAATGGTCGTCAAAATCAAATATCCATGAAGCTGGGGGATGTGAAGGAGATCGATCAGCTCCTTCATCATTCACACTATGATGTCGTAACATGTAATCCTCCATACTTTAATACTCCACCCGGTGATAAAAGAAACGTAAACGAACACTATGCGATCGCCCGTCATGAAATCCTTTGTTCCCTTGAGGATACCATTAAAGCTTCAAGCTATCTCCTGAAGCAAGGAGGAAAGGCTTCCTTCGTCCATCGTCCAGGTCGATTGATGGACATCCTCTCGTTAATGAGGAAGCATCGTCTCGAGCCGAAACGATTGCGCTTTGTATATCCGAAGTCAGGAAGAGAAGCCAACACCATCTTAATAGAAGGAATAAAAGATGGGAAACCGGACCTAAAAATCCTTCCACCCCTTTATGTGTACGATGAACAGAACAAATATTCAAGGGAAGTATATGATATGCTGTTTGGAAAGAATGAAGATAAGGACTAAAGAAATAAGGAGGTGAGCTATTCAATGAACCAACAGAAAAGCTTTCAAGATAGTGAAAAAGGAAGTTTGTATCTTGTCCCTACACCGATCGGGAATTTAGAGGATATGACGTTTCGAGCAATCCGCATGATGAAGGAAGCGGCAGTGATTGCTGCTGAAGATACAAGAAATACAAAAAAATTATGTAACTACTTTGAAATTGATACGCCGATCATCAGCTATCATGAGCACAATAAAGAAACAAGCGGACAGAAGCTGATCGAACGTATGCAAAGAGGCGAGCTCGTTGCCCTTGTAAGTGATGCAGGAATGCCATCCATTTCAGATCCGGGTTACGAACTGGTGAAAGAAGCAATCGATCACGAGATTGCTGTCATTCCATTACCGGGAGCTAATGCAGCTCTTACTGCTTTAATCGCTTCAGGATTGGCTCCGCAACCATTTTATTTCTATGGGTTTTTACATAGAGGGAAAAAAGACAAAAGAGCGGAGCTTGCGACACTTAAAACGTTGGAAGATACATTTATCCTGTATGAATCACCACACAGATTAAAAGAAACATTAAAAGAATTATATGGGGCTCTGGGAAATAGACAAATCGTCATTTGTCGTGAGCTCACGAAGAAGTTCGAGGAATTCATCCGTGGATCCCTGGAAGAAGTAATGGAATGGGCAAACGATGGGGAAGTACGAGGCGAATTCTGCTTATTAATTGAAGGAGCGGGTCCGTTGGAAAAAGAAGAGGAAGACGCCTGGTGGAGCAACTACTCCCTTCTGGACCATGTGCAGCACTACATGAACGAAAAAAGCATGACCTCCAAAGAAGCCATCAAACAAGTCTCAAAAGAACGCTCCCTTCCAAAACGGGAAGTTTATCAAGCTTATCATGTAGAATAAAAAGGTTCTGTGAAAGTAACCATATTGTACAAAATGCTGTTTACGAAAGACTCTTTCTAGGCTTGTTGTTTTTATTTTGATTTTATAAAAAACTCATGCATAGAAAATTGATTGGAGCTGAAGGTGCTCGACTCCTGCGGGAGAAGCGGGACAGGTGAGACCCCGCTGGCGTGCCGAGGAGGCTTACCGCCCGCCCCGCGGAAAGCGAGCAACCTGCAGCGGAAATCAACTACTACTTTCTACTTTAAATAACGATGTTTATGAAAACAGCCGATAAAAAAAGGCCTGAGTCTAGTCACTCAGGCCTTTGATATATTAACAACAAATTATTTTGTTTGTAGTGAATCCTGGATTTCTTTTAGTAATTGATCTGCTCCTTCACGGCTAAGAACCAATTTACCATTAGCGAGCTTAATGTTATCATCCGAAACTTCACCCGTGATTTGGCAAGTCATGCTTGGCTTATATTTCTTTAAGATGATTCTTTCATCATCAACATAGATTTCTAAAGCATCTTTCTCAGCAATACCTAATGTACGACGTAATTCGATAGGAATAACAACACGACCTAATTCATCAACTTTTCTTACAATACCTGTAGACTTCATTTGAAAATCTCCTCCAAATAAATATTATTTATATCTCTCTAGTTCGTCAATATTCGACAAATTTCTTTTGTTGTTTCTATCATACCAACGATTAGGAATATCGTCAATAATTAAATCTGTAAATTATTAAGAAAAAATGGATAAAAAAGTGTTGTTTTAATAAGCTTTACGCTTTGTTGTAAAAAAATGTATTACCAATTAAATATTATTGTAACGAAAGTAAAAAGTGAGAGAAATGTCGAATTTTCTTTAATAAATACATTTTTCGACAAAATACTTCACTTATTTCGACAGTTTTAAGATTCAACATTGTTTAGTTGCAGAAACCCTGTATTTTAGGTATATTTTGATGAGATAAGAGGTTAAGATGATAGGTAAGGCGCAGATAATGGATGTACGAAACAATTATGCCACTATAAACCATACGGAGGCCCATATGGCTTTATGAGGGTAGATAAAAAAAGAGGAGGAACAGAAAGTGGAAGAAAAGTTGAATACCTTCTATATTACAACACCGATTTATTATCCTAGTGGAAATTTACATATTGGACATGCTTACACCACGGTTGCTGGTGATGCAATGGCCCGTTATAAGAGAATGCGTGGATTCGATGTCATGTACCTGACAGGAACGGACGAGCATGGACAGAAAATTCAACGTAAAGCTCAGGAAGAAGGAATTACTCCACAGCAATATGTAGACGGAATTGTTAGTGGAATTAAAAATCTATGGGGGAAATTGGATATTTCATATGATGACTTTATCCGTACGACAGAAAAGCGTCATAAGGATATCGTGGAAAAGATCTTTCATCAGCTTGTCGAACAAGGTGATATTTACTTGGACCAGTATGAAGGCTGGTATTGCACTCCATGTGAATCCTTCTTTACTGAGCGTCAATTAGAAAACGGAAACTGTCCTGATTGTGGCAGACCCGTTGAAAAAGTGAAGGAAGAATCGTACTTCTTCAAAATGAGCAAATACGCTGACCGGCTCCTTGCTTACTATGAAGAAAACCCTGAGTTCATTCAGCCTGAGTCCCGAAAGAATGAGATGGTGAATAACTTCATCAAGCCTGGCTTAGAAGACTTGGCTGTTTCAAGAACAACCTTCGACTGGGGAGTGAAAGTACCGGGAGATCCCAAGCATGTCATTTACGTGTGGATCGATGCCCTTTCAAACTATATTACAGCTCTGGGCTACGGCAGTGAAAAAGATACAAATTACTTAAAGTACTGGCCCGCGGATGTTCACTTGGTCGGGAAGGAAATTGTTCGTTTCCATACGATCTATTGGCCGATCATGTTAATGGCTCTAGATCTCCCGCTTCCTAAGAAGGTATTCGCTCATGGCTGGCTTCTGATGAAAGACGGGAAAATGTCTAAATCAAAAGGGAATGTAGTCGATCCTGTTACCCTTATTGACCGTTACGGCCTGGATTCTCTTCGTTACTACCTGTTAAGAGAAGTGCCTTTCGGTTCTGATGGAGTCTTTACGCCTGAAGGATTTGTTGAACGCATCAACTTCGACTTAGCAAATGACTTAGGAAACCTGTTAAATCGTACAGTGGCTATGATCAATAAATATTTTGATGGAGTCATTCCAACCTATGTTGATTCTAACGGTGAATTCGATACTGCCCTCCTTGAAATAAACAAACAAACAGTGAATAAATATGAAGAAGCAATGGAAAACATGGAGTTTTCTGTAGCATTGTCCAGTCTATGGCAGTTAATCAGCCGCACGAATAAATACATTGATGAAACTCAGCCTTGGGCCCTGGCTAAAGACGAAAGCAAAAAAGAAGAGCTCGGCAGTGTGATGAGTCATTTATCTGAATCATTACGAAGAGTCGCTGTTCTTTTACAACCGTTCTTAACAAGAACTCCTAAGAAGATTTTTGAACAATTGAATCTTCATGATGAAAGAATGCACACATGGGAAAGCTTGGAAAGTTTCGGAGCTATTCCAGCAGGAACTGAAGTGGTGAAAAAAGGAGAACCGATTTTCCCGCGACTTGAACTTCAGGAAGAGGTAAACTTCATCAAAGAGAAAATGCAAGGATCTGCTCCTGCTGTTGAAGAAAAGAAGGAGCTTGCTAAAGAAGAATCAGAGGAAATCGGAATCGATGATTTCATGAAAGTTGAGCTTCGAGTAGCGGAGGTTATTGGAGCTGAGCCGGTTAAAAAAGCGGATAAACTACTAAAGCTGCAATTGGATCTTGGCTTTGAAAAACGACAAGTTGTGTCAGGAATTGCTAAATTCTATCAGCCGGACGAACTGGTTGGGAAAAAAGTAATCTGTGTGACAAACTTGAAGCCGGTAAAACTGCGTGGAGAACTTTCACAAGGAATGATTCTCGCTGGTGAAGAAAATGGAACGCTATCTCTTGCTTCCATCGACCAGTCTTTACCAAATGGAACGAAAGTAAAATAAGTAAGGTTTTTATGCTTTTGTAGACAAAGGGATGTTCCACGTGGAACATCCCTTTGTTATATTGAAATAAAGAATATTAGGAATGACAATCATCATGTTAGGTATTTTTTTAACTCATTACTATATTTAGAAAACAGTAATAGAGAAAGAAACAGATTGTTTTGGTTCTGTGACTAAAATAGATAGAATGAAGAGTAACTGTGAATGAAACAGTATTAATAAAAAATACCCATAGAAACCATAATATGTAATATGAATGTTACATGAATGTGATGCTTGTCATGCTTTTTTATATTAAACTTATCTTTATTACAAGGAGTGTCTTACATGCTATTTGATACACATGTTCATTTGAATGCTGAACAATTTAACGAAGATCTGGAGGAGGTAATTTCAAGAGCAAGAGAAGCTGGAGTTGAAAAAATGGTGGTCGTCGGCTTTGATCGTCCAACGATTAACCGGGCGATGGAACTCATTGAGCAGTATGAATTTTTATATGCCAGCATTGGTTGGCACCCAGTGGATGCAATTGATATGAAGGATGAAGATTTAGCTTGGATAGAAGAGCTCTCAAACCACCCTAAAGTAGTTGCAATAGGGGAAATGGGACTTGATTATCACTGGGATAAATCACCGAAAGATGTTCAAAAAGAAGTGTTTCGAAAACAAATTCATTTAGCTAAAAAGGTAAAACTCCCAATTATTATACACAATCGTGATGCCACACAAGATATAGTGGATATCCTCAGGGAAGAAGGAGCAGAGGAAGTTGGAGGGATTATGCATTGCTTCAGCGGAAGTCCTGAAATTGCTCAAGAATGTGTGGATATGAATTTCTACATTTCTCTGGGAGGTCCCGTAACCTTTAAAAATGCGAAAAAGCCAAAAGAAGTAGCAAAAGAAATTCCGTTGGAAAAGCTTCTGATCGAAACAGACTGTCCTTATTTAGCACCTCACCCGAACAGAGGGAAGCGAAATGAACCTGCATATGTGAAGCTGGTAGCAGAACAGATTGCGGACCTTAAGGAAGTTTCATTTGAAGAAGTAGAGAACATAACAACCGAAAATGCAAAAAAATTATTCAACATAAACTGACATCAGATATTGTCGAGAATTGAGAGAGCTTGTCCAAATAGATAATAAAAACAAAAAGTTCTACATAGGATTCTTGTTTCATAGGATAAACATGTCGATAACTCTCTCTTTTCTTTTTCTCTTCTTTTATGCATAATATGTTTTATGTTCCCTGGGTTTCAATATTTTGCTAGATTAAGTTAAAAGTAGTAAGGGTTGACAGTCACTGGATTACTCTATATAATCACTCCGAGAAAAGGAGGCGTTTTTCATGAAGTTTAAAACCATGAAAAGCCTGTTTTCCAAGTCTTTGAGTCGAAGGAAATGGATTGTTACAATCGGAATATTGGTAACATCTGCAGCTGTATTTGGAATTCTTTTTTATGAAGGATCTAAAAACACTGTGGCATTGACCTTAGACGGCGAGCAAAAAGAGATTAGGACGCATGCGAATACAATTCAAGATATATTAAAAGAATTAGAGATTTCAACCCGCTCACAAGACTATTTGTACCCTTCGGGGAATACGAAGGTCTCAAATAACATGAACATTGTTTGGGAACCGGCAAAACAGGTAGAAGTAGTAGTAGGGGATCAGACGAAAAAGGTCTGGACGACTGCTGATACAGTAAAAGAGTTACTCTCTGAAAATGAAATTAAAGTAGGAGAACATGATAAGGTCAAACCCGGCTTATCAGAAAAAGTAACAGGGGACATGAACGTGAAGATTGATACCGCATTTTCACTTAAGCTTGTGAACGGCGGAAAAGAACAAAAGGTATGGTCTACTTCGACTACGGTCGCTGACTTTTTAAAGCAACAAGGAATTACACTAAAAGATGCAGACCGTGTTGAACCAAGTTTAGACAAAGTTGTTAAAGCAAATGATGTCGTAAATGTCGTTCGAGTTGAAAAAGTCACCGATGTAGTGGAAGAGACAAAGGATTTCACCGTTATTTCCAAGAAGGATTCCGATCTTTCAAAAGGAAAAGAGAAGGTCGTTCAAGAAGGTAAAAACGGCTTGGTTGAAAAGAAATTTGAAGTTGTGAAAGAAAACGGCAAAGAGGTTTCCAGAAAATTAGTTAGTGAAAAAGTAGTGAAAGAAAGCCAGGATAAAATCATTAATGTTGGAACAAAGGTTTTAGTGGCTCAAGTTTCACGTGGAAGTTCATCATCTAATTCATCTGCAACAGCCTCAGCTGCTCCAAGTGGTGGAAGAGAGTTTTATGTGAGCTCTACAGCTTACACTGCATCATGTAACGGATGCTCTGGCTATACAGCTACAGGAATCAACCTGAAATCAAATCCGAATGTTAAAGTGATTGCAGTAGACCCTTCTGTCATTCCTTTAGGAACAAAGGTATATGTAGAAGGCTATGGCTATGCCGTAGCTGCAGATACGGGTGGAGCAATCAAAGGGAACAAAATTGATGTATTCTTCCCGTCTAAATCAGATGCCTATCGTTGGGGAAGAAAAACAATAAAAGTAAAAATATTAAACTAAGAGCAGGGGTGTTCTCCTGCTTTTTTTTATTTATCGGAGAAAACCGTTATAATAGCTTTAGGTCTTCAATGATTAGACGAAAATGAAAGCAGAAATGTTTCAACTTTTTTGGAGGAATTATGAAAATTAAAGAAATCATCGTAGTGGAAGGAAAGGATGATACGGTAGCCATTCAACGTGCTGTCAATGCAGATACGATTGAAACGAATGGTTCTGCTGTGTCTCCGGCTACTATAGAAAAAATAAAACACGCCCAGGAAAAAAGAGGCGTAATCATCTTTACCGATCCGGACTACCCGGGTGAACGTATCCGGAAGATTGTGAGTGATGCGGTACCGGGTTGTAAGCACGCCTTTGTACATAAGAAGGATGCGCTGCCAAAGTCAGGTAGAGGGATAGGTGTAGAACATGCAACCCCTGCGATTATAAGAGAATCCTTAAGAGAGGCTCATCTTTTGGATGTTGAACAGGAAGAAGTCATCTCAAAAGAGGATTTAATCGATGCAGGCTTAATCGGGAGTGCTCAGTCGAAGGACCGAAGAATTGCTCTTGGTGAGAAGCTTAGAATCGGATACACTAATGGAAAACAGTTGCACAAACGATTAAGGATGTTCAATATTCAAAAAGAAGAGTTTAAGCAAGCTTTAATGGAAATTATTCAGGAGGAAGAAAATGCATAAAGATATTGCCACCCCGATACGCACAAAAGAGATATTAAGTAAGTATGGTTTCTCGTTTAAAAAGAGTCTAGGTCAAAACTTTTTGATTGACCCCAATATCCTCAGGAACATAACAGAATACGCAGGGTTATCTGAGAAAACCGCAGCCATTGAGATTGGGCCTGGAATCGGTGCGTTAACAGAACATCTGGCACGTACCTCAGGGAAGGTCGTCGCATTTGAAATCGATCAGCGACTGATTCCTATTCTTAACGATACACTATCTCCTTACAAAAACGTGAGAATCATCAATGAAGATATACTAGAGGCGGATGTTGAATCCATAATTAACAAAGAGTTTGGAGGGTTCGAGGATATTATGGTGGTGGCCAATCTTCCTTATTACGTCACAACACCTATCATTCTTAAGCTGTTGATGGAGCGTCTCCCGATCAGAGGAATCTGTGTCATGCTTCAAAAAGAAGTAGGGGACCGTATTTCAGCTCAGCCCGGAACAAAAGCGTACGGATCTCTTTCGATTGCTATACAGTACTATACAGAGGCCGAGATGGTCATGACTGTCCCGAAAACGGTCTTTATGCCGCAGCCAAATGTGGACTCAGCCGTCATCCGTTTAACGAAGCGGGAGAAGCCTCCTGTCGAGGTGATCAGTGAAGACTTCTTCTTTATTGTTACACGCTCGTCTTTTGCTCAAAGAAGAAAGACTATCCTGAACAATTTAAGCAGTCAGCTTCCTCAAGGAAAGGAAAAGAAAGACATGATCCTTGAGGCCTTATCTGCAGCTGAGATTGAACCCACACGCCGTGGAGAGACACTGTCGATACAGGAATTCGGCCGGTTGAGTGATGCGTTATACCCGAACTTTAATTAAAGCTTGGATAGATGGCTAAACGTGAAAGTGCGTTTAGCCATTTTTTATATTCCCGTGTATTGAGCAGGGGACTCCCATTTTATTGACACCGAATATTAGAGGGTTGCATAGGTTATCACAGGGAATATTTACTTAATTAAGAATAAGGAACGTGTGGAGAAGGATATGACAAACGTTGATCCTCCTCGGCTTATTTATTTCCTTTTTTGATTTAACGAATGTTTAGCCCACGGGAGTGACTGATGTGAATATCGAAATCAATGATGTCGTAGGTCGCCTTTCATATAAATGTGATATTTTATTCAGAGTAATAGATATCCGCATGATAGATGGCCAAAAAACGGCAGTTCTGTATGGTGAAGATTTTCGATTAATAGCGGATGCTCCTTTTCATGATTTGAAGAAGATGGACCCTAGAGAGCAGGATCGTATTACGCAGGAGTTTCGTTCAAAGGAGGAACAATCTCTTGACCTATTTCGTCAGGATATAGAGCTTCTGAAGTATAAGCAGGAATATAGGGTAACGAATGCTTATCGAGACGACTATAACTATTTCCAGGTTCCAGGGAAAGTGCTTCATCTTGATGGAGATCCCAGCTATTTAAGAAAGTGTCTAGATCTTTATGAAAAAATTGGTGTCCCGGTAAAAGGTGTTCACTGTAGTGAGACAGAGATGCCTGAACAGATTGGGTCGCTTATCGATAAATATAGACCGAATATTATAGTTTTGACCGGTCACGATGCCTATTCTAAGTCGAAAGGGACCAAAGCTGATATTAACGCCTATCGACATTCTAAATATTTTGTTCAGGCAGTGCGGGAAGCACGTAGCAAATCTCCACACCTGGATCAGTTAGTGATCTTTGCAGGTGCTTGTCAATCCCACTTTGAATCACTAATCCATGCTGGAGCCAATTTTGCCAGCTCCCCGTCCAGAGTCAATATTCATGCATTGGACCCCGTGTATATTGTGGCTAAGATTTGTTTTACGGGGTTTAAGGATTCTGTAAATGTGTGGGACGTCATCCGCAATACGTTAACAGGGGACAAAGGGCTTGGCGGAATCGAGACGAAGGGTGTCCTTCGTACAGGGATGCCATATAAAATTACAGAAGAAGAATAGAGATTGTTCGACAAATATCAAATAGACCTTACAATTTACTGCGTGAATTGTAAGGTCTATTTGGTGTTTAGATGTATAGATTAGTAAGGTGGGGTTTTTAATGGTTTTTATGCTTGTCGGGCCTGCCCCAGCCCCTCCGCTTTTCGATTATCCAGCTCCAGGGCTTAGAGGCTCAAGGTCATAAGCCAACCATGCCAAAAAGGCAAAAAACGCCTTTCCGGCATGCTCGTCTTATGCTTGTCGCCTCTGGGCAAAGCCCTTCCGCTTTTATTGTTTACATAATTTTTCAAGGGTTGGGGAATGTTAGGTGTGTAGAAAAAACGTACTTTTTGTTGAATAAAATATATTGACAGGTGTTCCTTATTCTTGTTAAAATAATAAATTTATTTGACTGAAATTACATAATGTGTTATATTTGATTATAGTGAGGTGGAAGCGAAATGCCAAAAACATTAGCCGACATTAAAAGATCCCTTGATTCTAATCTTGGGAAACGTTTAATGCTTAAAGCAAACGGTGGACGTCGAAAAACAATTGAGCGTTCAGGTGTTCTAGCCGAAACGTATCCTTCTGTATTCGTGGTTCAACTGGATCAAGAAGAGAATGCGTTCGAACGAGTTTCTTACAGCTATGCAGATGTTCTCACTGAGACAGTTCAATTAACATTTTATGATGAAGCAACAGGAAATCTCATCTTTAGCCAGCAGTAGACAATAGTTTGCTGCTTTTTTATTTGTCCTATTTTCATGAAGTACATAGATAGAGCTTTCTCCTTTTGTTATGTTTTTTCCTTTTGTACACATACTAAACGTGTGGTACATCTAAAGGAGGTAGACGATGAGCAGAAGAAGAGGAATCATGTCTGATCAATTAAAAGAAGAAATCGCTCAGGAATTGGGATTCTATGATGTTGTTCAGAAGGATGGTTGGGGTGGAATCACGTCACGAGATGCAGGTAATATGGTGAAGCGCGCAGTTGAGCGCGCAAGTCAGCAATTATCTGAAAATCGTCCTCACTAACTCTTTTCACGCATACAGGATTACGTCTTTTATCAGTACCATATACAGGGGGTCACCTTAAAAGTGTAGTGCTTTTCAGGTGGCCCTTGTTTAATAAAGACAAGACAATCTTTCCTATCAGTACTTTACGTGATAAAATAACATACTTATGTGAGTATGTTTAGAAGTTAACACTCTCAATATTAAGTGTATGATACAATATAACAAAGAGTATTGGTAAGAAGGTGATGATATGAGGTTATTAGTGAAAGCGCCGGCAAAAATTAACCTATCACTTGATGTTTTACATAAACGTTCAGATGGTTACCATGAAGTTGAGATGGTTATGACTACAATTGATTTAGCAGATAGAATTGAGCTGACGAATCTTTCTGATGATACGATTAAGATTCTCTCGCATAATCGATTTGTACCGGACGATGGAAGAAATCTTGCCTACCAGGCTGCACAGCTATTAAAGACCAGGTTGAATATCAAAAAAGGGGTAGCAATCTCCATTGATAAAGTGATACCTGTAGCAGCAGGATTAGCAGGCGGGAGCAGTGACGCAGCAGCAACCTTAAAAGGTTTAAATCGATTATGGGATTTAGGTCTCAGTATGGATGAGTTGGCAGAGCTTGGTTCCGAAATTGGTTCAGATGTATCTTTCTGTGTTTACGGGGGTACAGCTTTAGCATCAGGCAGAGGTGAGAAGATCAAACACCTTCCTGCTCCACCAAATTGCTGGGTTATTTTAGCAAAACCAACAATAGGGGTTTCAACAGCAGATGTTTATAAAAATTTGGACCTGAAAAACATTACGCATCCGAATACAAACGCCATGGTTTCAGCTTTAGAACATGGAAATTATCATGATATATGCTCCAATCTTGGGAATGTACTTGAATCGGTCACATTGGATATGCACCCTGAAGTGGCTCAAATCAAGGACCAAATGGAGCGTTTTGGTGCCGATGCTGTTCTAATGAGCGGAAGCGGACCGACGGTATATGGATTAGTGCAATATGAATCAAGACTTCATCGAATCTATAATGGTTTAAGGGGTTTTTGTGATCAAGTGTTCGCTGTGCGCATGCTGGGAGATTAAGAACTCTTGCCGAAATCCGTATATTAATGATATATTTACATTATAATATTCGGATTTAGGAGGTTTCTTTGGTGAAGTTTAAGCGTAGTGAACGATTAATTGATATGACGCATTATTTATTAGAACGGCCCCACCAACTTGTTCCTTTAACTTTTTTCTCTGAACGATATGGTTCGGCAAAGTCTTCCATCAGTGAAGATTTGACGATAGTAAAGGAAACATTTGAAGGACGGGGCGTGGGGACTGTTCAAACAGTTCCCGGAGCAGCTGGTGGAGTGAAATATGTTCCAAAGGTAAACAGTCAGGAAGCGAAAGAAATGATAGATGAGCTTTGTGTTCATCTGGAAAGCTCAGATCGTTTATTACCAGGCGGCTACTTATACATGACTGACCTGCTGGGGAACCCTCAGCTTATGAAAAGTGTCGGGAAATTACTGGCGTCTGCTTTTGCTGAGAAAGATATTGATGTCATCATGACAGTTGCGACAAAAGGGATACCGATTGCAAATGCAATTGCCTCATACTTAAATGTTCCAGTGGTCATCGTTAGACGGGATAGTCGTGTAACAGAGGGATCGACTGTGAGCATTAATTATGTGTCCGGCTCATCGAAGAGAATCCAATCCATGGTCCTTTCCAAGAGAAGTTTGAAGGAAGGGTCTAAAGTATTGGTTGTCGATGATTTCATGAAGGCAGGGGGAACCATCAACGGTATGAAGAATTTACTTGAAGAGTTCTCGTCTACTTTATCCGGAATTGGTGTTTTAGTTGAATCCAATAGTCTCGATGGTCGACTAGTGGATGATTATGTTTCGTTGCTAAAATTGTCTGATGTGAATGAAAAAGATAAACAGATTTCATTGACGGAAGGAAATTATTTTCAATCAAATTTAACATTTCTACCATAAGGGGAGGCATTTAATATGCGTGTAGTTTCTACTAAGCAAGCACCAGCAGCAATTGGTCCATACTCTCAGGGGATTGTCGTAAATAATTTATTTTACAGTTCAGGTCAAATTCCTCTGACGGCAGAAGGTACTATGGTGGAAGGGGATGTAGCGGAACAAACGCATCAGGTGTTCCGTAATCTTCAAGCCGTACTATCAGAAGCAGGAGCGTCATTGGAAACCGTGGTAAAAGCCACTGTATTCATTAAGGATATGAATGACTTTGGTACGATTAATGAAGTGTATGGGGAATATTTTAGTAACCACAAGCCGGCTCGTTCTTGTGTAGAGGTAGCCCGCTTACCTAAAGATGCCTTAGTTGAAATCGAAGTAATCGCACTCGTGAAGTAAAATGCACGGGTGTTTTTTTGTTTTAAAAAGCAAGTGTAGTTCAAATGAAATAGATGACAGGATATAAAAAATAAAACTTTTCAAAAAATTTTACAATTTAAGAAGGAATATCTAAATAATTCGTTGAATACATAGAGTAGATTTCATCTAGGGAAAAAGGTGGTGAACAGAATGGAAGTAACAGACGTAAGATTACGCCGAGTAAACACCGATGGTCGCATGAGAGCTATCGCATCTATTACGCTGGATAATGAATTTGTTGTTCATGACATTCGCGTTATTGATGGGAACAATGGCTTATTTGTAGCGATGCCAAGCAAGCGAACTCCAGATGGGGAATTTCGTGATATTGCTCACCCAATTAATTCAGGTACTCGCGGCAAGATCCAGGATGCCGTCTTAGCTGAGTACCACCGTCTAGGTGAGCTAGAAGAAGTTGAGTTAGAAGAAGCTGGGGCTTCCTAATAGGATCTATAGCATCAAGAGCCTACTTTTGTAAGGCTCTTTTTTTTGTCTGTAGAGCCGGTCGTTTAAAAGTGGCAGTTCACACGTTTTTTATATACCCCGATGTTTAGAGAGTTGAAACCTCTAGTTATTATTTTTTTTGTATTCTATGGAAAAGAAAATTCGACATAGATGTTTAATTATATGAAAACCCCTGAAAAACCGGGATATGGAATGAAACTGGATAAAGCGGAACGAAAATAGGCTCTCAAATATATGCGGGTGACGATTATTTTATGAAATAGCTACCTAAATAGTTGTTTTGCATTGGAGAAAGCACTTTCTAAGCTGGATTATCAACTTTGTTGCAGCAATTTTGAGCAAACTTGCGGCACTTTCGGCTTTTGTTGCGGCAAAATGTGAATAACTACAATCACTATCATTAACCTAAACAATGCTTTTAATAAAAGTATGCTTGTCGCCTCTGGGCAAAGCCCCTCCGCTTTTCTACATGTCCAGCTCCGGGGCTTAGAGGCTCGAGGTCATAAGCCAAATCCACAAAAAAGGCAAAGAGCGCCTTTTGTGAGGATTCGTCTTATGCTTGTCGCCTCTGG
>NZ_JCAXEQ010000018.1:0-20616 GCF_059758515.1 Rossellomorea sp. GQ25
ATTACGTTGAGCTCTCTTGAGCACCTCTTAAATATAACATTTTCCGTCATAAAGCGTCAAGCTTTTTTTGAAATTTGTTTTTCGTGTCGTTTTGGCGACAAGGAATATAATAGCATCTCCTACTATAAAGAGTCAATACTATTTTTCACCTTTTACAATTTTATTTCTGAAGGATTTTCTGCTTCATCCATTTTTCTTTTTTTGAAAGGTGATTACTACAATATATAGAAAGAAACAGTACCTTTCCTATACTTAGGAACAGGTACTGTCTTCACATATGTTACTCCGACAATTGTATATAGTTGAATGCTCTTTTAGGATAGATGCCGTCAATGAAGGCTAGGTCCCATAAGAATGCATGCTCTTTTTTTCCAAAGCACCCTGTGATAATCATCTCCAGATCTACTTTTTCATGGGGGATGCTTTTTGTGAAATACGAGTAATGCGAATGTAAGTCTAAGAGTACGACGCCGTCATTCATGATCTTGGTCACTTCGAATACTCCATAAGTGGTTTCATTAAACTCTTCCATCCTTTTATCCAAACGCTCTATTTCATTCATATAATCCAAGTCAGGGCGATGTAACCCGGGATAATTTTTTAAGAATAGCTCTGAGAATAGGGCTTCATATTTCTTTAAGGTCGGTGAAGCTTGGGAAATGTATGGATCTACTACTTCCAGAAACGTTGTATCGTTTCTTTTGTCGAGCCACCGGACAAACTTTCTCAGCTGCAGGAGGAATTGTTCTGTCTAGTTTTTCTTAGGGACGACTTTCATGGTATGAGGGAGATAAGCAAAGATTAGTTCTTCCCAAAAGGATGGTGGACACTCTTTCCACGAACGGGGACACTCATCTTCTAAATGATCTGTCATGTAGTGGGCAAATGTGGTGAGGAATTCATTACGTTTATTATTGGCCATTTGTTCACGTTTATAATCTATGAGGTCAATACCGTAGTACTCTATTAAACCACGTGATCTCAGATTGAATTCTCTGCCAATCTCGAATTTTTCCAACATTTCAAGGTGATCGTCCGGATGATTGAATTCCTGTAACCATACTCTAATTTGAGGACTGTCTTGAATTAGTCTACTTTTCACTATTAAAACCACCAGCTTTCTAGATTTTTTTCAAATTGGAAAATGAAACAGGAAGGGAGGGGAGGAATTATCCATATTATACCAACTCTTACTAGTAATGCAAAGTATTTTTAACTTTATATTTGTAAAAATATAGTACATAAATCAAACCAATAAAGGAATTTCAGAACGTTAATAGAAGAGTACTAGAGAAAGAGTTTGTGAAGAAGGGAGAATATAAAAATGAACGAAATCACTCGCGCCATTCAGGATGATTACCCAGATGATTTTGCGTGGTGTTATGGCTGCGGCCGACTCAATAAGGATGGGCATCATTTTCGTACCGGAGTGGAAGATGGTCACACGGTCACGATTTACACACCTAAACCGGAACACACTGCTTTGCCAGGCTTCGTCTATGGCGGGTTGATTGCTTCCTTAATCGATTGCCACGGCACTGGTTCAGCTGCGATTGCTCTTCATAGAAAGAACGGGGGAGTAATTGGTTGTGGTCAAGAGCCACCACGTTTTGTCACCGCTTCCTTACAAGTGGATTTTATGAAACCCACGCCTCACCACGTTCCGTTAAAAGCGGTGGGCACAGTTCATGAAGTTCATCCTAAGAAATTCAGAGTGGAAACAGAAGTGTTTGCAGAAGGAAATCTGTGTGCACGGGGTGAAGTAATAGCGGTGGTGATGCCAAAAACGTTTTTAAGTGAATAGTAGAAGATCTGCAAGTGACCTTCCTTCATCCCGGAAGGAAGGTCACTACAAATATACAAAATTAAACTGGTTTGTTTCCCGTCTCGCCAAATAACTCATATGTCCTCATCAACCTTGTAGCCGCTTCTTCCAACAAAGCACTTCCGTTTTCCATGGCCTCCGTTAATGTCATAGGTTCATTAACAATCGGAAGAAGTAACTGTATACCTTCAGCATAGAGAAGTTCCAAGTCACCTTCTATTTTCCCTGCAAACACCGCCACTGGAACCCCATACTTTGCAGCTATTCTCCCGATGCCTACAGGTACCTTTCCATAAAGGGATTGAGCATCGACCTTCCCTTCTCCAGTCAAAACGAGTGCCGCGTCTTTTAAGTGATCCTCCAGGCTGCTCTCTGTTGCGATTATACTAAAACCACTCTCAAATACTGGTTGAAAAAAGGAAAGAAGGGAAAAGCCCAGCCCGCCGGCAGCTCCACTTCCTTGATCAAGCCTGCAATCCAGTCCCGTATGTTCAACTACCTTTTCAGCAAAGTGCCTCATCCCTCCTTCAAAGGCCGCAAGCTTCTCTTGAATGACACCTTTTTGAGGTCCAAATACGGTCACAGCTCCTTCATTCCCTAACAGAGGGTTCGTTACGTCTGAAGCGACTGTCCACTTAACTTGCTTAAGCCGTTGATCAAACTGAGTAGAATCAATGGATTGGATTTTTCCAAGCATGTTTCCTCCCGCTTCAAGCACCTCGCCCTGTTTATTGAAGAAACGGATGCCTAACGCCTGAAGAAAACCTGCTCCTCCATCAACGGTTGCACTACCTCCTAACCCAAGGATAATGTGCTCTGCTCCAAGGTCTAAAGCGGATTTTACAAGCTCACCGGTCCCGAATGTAGAGGCTACTCCCGGGTTCAACTCACTTTCTTTTAACAAAGTAAGCCCGGAAGCAGCTGCCGTTTCAATAACGGCTGTCCTTGTTTCCGGTACCCAGCCAAAAGATACTGAAACTTCACGACTCAGGGGATCTCTCACTTGAGTCGATCGTGTTTCCCCATTCAAGATGCTCACCATGGCATCGACCGTGCCTTCCCCACCATCAGCCACTGGGATGATGACTGTTTCACACAAAGGATTAATCTGATGGATCCCTTTTCGAATTGCTTCAGCCGCTGCTATACTTGTCATGGAACCTTTAAAGGAATCGGGTGCAATGACAATTTTCATGTTCTCCCACCTCTTTTGTATTCTATATAAAAAAGCAGCCAAGATCCAAGTAAGAAAAAAATCCCACTTGATGCTTCGACTGCCTTTCTTCTTGCTATAGTATTGATTGTTATAGGATCCACATCTGGATGACGGTCAATCCCACCACTCCCGGAATACCTAATATT
The DNA here is from genome assembly GCF_059758515.1 of Rossellomorea sp. GQ25. Lineage (NCBI taxonomy): Bacteria > Bacillati > Bacillota > Bacilli > Caryophanales > Bacillaceae > Rossellomorea > Rossellomorea sp. GQ25. Next base: position 3,188 of record NZ_JCAXEQ010000018.1, read on the forward strand.
CCAGAAATAGATGAGGTTGCCAGATTAATAGGAACGTGGATTCCGTACTGACTGCCAAAGGCGTTCAGGAAAAATAAAAAGAGTGCTCCGATCATGACCTTCATGGCAACCTGTCCCACAAACCGAAGTGGCTTGATTGGTGTGCCGGTGGCTAATAAAAGTACAATCAGTCCGCTGATCACCGCAATGACGATAACTGGGCTCATACCCTTCTCTCCTCTCAACATAGAACATAAATAGTCTCTTATTGAAAGGATATGAGGGTTGTCTACCTTTTTATGACGATCTTTCTATGTTTTGCTTCTCTAAAGAGAAAAAAATATTTAGCTTCTGCTATTTTCGAGTGACAGTGGATGTTCAGATTGTAATCCACACTCATCTCATCGATGGAACGTTGCTGATTCCAATGATCCTTGGTTTCGTCTAACACGTGAAGTAAGGATTGGTCATACTCTTTTTTCAGCTTTCCTTTTTTCCGGAAAAACATAGGTATCCTCTCCTTCGTTAAACGTCTCTTCTTCCCTCTAGAGCTTTCGATAACGTTACTTCATCTGCATACTCAAGATCTCCACCGACAGGAAGTCCATGGGCAATCCTTGTGATTCGGATGCCGGATGGTTTGACTAGCCGTGAAATGTACATCGCTGTCGCTTCCCCTTCTATGTTCGGGTTGGTAGCGAGGATGACTTCCTGGACCTCGTCACCGTGAAGACGCTTTATCAGATCCGGAACATTAATGTCCTCGGGTCCAATCCCGTCCATAGGGGAGATGGCTCCGTGGAGCACATGATATTGTCCGTTATACTCTTTCATCTTCTCCATCGCAATGACATCCTTAGGGTCTTGAACCACACAGATGATGCTGCGATCCCGTCTTTGATCCTCACAGATATAGCATGGATCCTGATCTGTAATATGGCCGCAAACAGAACAGTAACTTAGATTACGTTTCGCATTGACCAATGCTTTCGCAAAATCCAATACAGTATCTTCTTTCATGCTAAGAACAAAAAAAGCCAGTCGGGCCGCAGTTTTCGGCCCGATTCCCGGCAATTTCATAAAGCTGTCGATCAGCTTTGATATAGGCTCAGGATAATGCATCGTATTGCCTCCTAGAACATTCCCGGTAGGTTCATTCCTTTAGTGAATTGACCCATAGTTGAGTTCGTTAATTCGTCCGCTTTCTTCAGTGCATCGTTTGTAGCTGCAAGGACTAAATCTTGTAGCATTTCTACGTCATCCGGATCAACAGCTTCTTCGTTGATCTTTACATCAATAACTTGTTTGTGACCGGAAACGATAACGGTCACCATTCCGCCGCCTGCCGTTCCTTCGATTTGCTTTTCACCTAGTTCTTCTTGAGCTTCCGCCATTTTCTTTTGCATCTTTTGCATTTGCTTCATCATATTTTGCATATTACCATTTCCACGCATCATAATCATTACCTCCAGTTTATTTTTTGAAAATATTAATCGTTTAGTTCTATTAAATCCATACCGACAAGCTTTTCAGCTTCCTTCAATAAGGAGTCTTCACCTTGATCCTCGCCAGTTGATTCACCATCTTCTGTTTTAGAGTTTCGGATAAAATCTTCTCTTATGGACATCCACTGATCTTCAGGAATTCCAATCGCTGCATAGCTGTTTCCCGTAAGCTCTTCCAGTATGGAAGCAATCGCTGAAATGAAAGCTTGATTCTCCATTGCCATCTGACAATGAATATCGTATTTAAATTTTAACACAAATGAGCCGTTTGTAGCTGCTACAGGTTCAGCATCATTTAACAATGCTGATTGTGAACGCATTTGACGCTGGTTTAATGTTTCGACCATATCTCCCCAGCGGCTCTTGATCAGATTAAGATCTTCTTTCGTGGCCGTTCGGAGTACTTCCTGAATCTTCCCGGTAGGAGCCCGGAAGCCCTTCTTTGCCCTGATCGGTTTTTTCGCTGGTTGTGAAGCCGGCTCTGCTTGAACCTTGACTCCATTCGCCTTCAGTTGTTCGACCTCTTTTTCAAGAAGTTTGATCTTTTTCATCATCTCGCTCACTTCCGGAGAAGAAGCAGATGCGTGCGCTTCCATTTGACAAAGCTTCACAATGGAAACCTCCAGGTAGATGCGGGCATGATTCGTGAACTTCATTTCCTGACCGGCCTGATTCAAGACATCGATATATTGGTAAATCTGCTGAGGCTGAGTTTGACCGGCTAATTCTTTAAAATCATCGTCGAGCATGACTCGTTCCAGTGATTCTTCAAGATTTGGAGCCGTCTGGTATAACAGCATATCCCGGAAATAAAGAATAAAGTCCTCTGCGAACCTTGCCGGGTCCTTCCCTTGAAAAAGCAATTCTTCCAGTGCGCATAATCCACTTGTGACATCTCTTTCCAAAATTGCTTTCGCCAATGTATTTAAATAGCCTTGAGAAACAGCGCCTGTTACAGTCAAGGCATCGTCTACGGTTACCCGGTCCTGACTAAAGGAGATGGCCTGATCGAGAAGACTAAGGGCATCTCGCATCCCACCTTCAGCTGCCCGTGCAATAATCGTAAGGGCATTTTCTTCAAAGTTCACACCTGATTCTGTGGCAATATGACTCATTCGCCCCACAATATCCCTGGCTGTAATCCGTTTGAAGTCAAAGCGCTGACAGCGTGAGATGATCGTAAGAGGAATCTTGTGAGGCTCTGTAGTCGCAAGAATAAAGATGACGTGCTTAGGTGGTTCCTCTAAAGTTTTCAGTAACGCATTAAATGCTCCGATAGACAGCATATGAACTTCATCTATGATGTAGACTTTATACTCGACTACGTTTGGAGAATATTTGACTTTATCCCGGATGTCCCGGATCTCTTCCACTCCGTTATTGGAAGCAGCATCGATTTCGATGACATCTGGAATCGAACCATCAGTAATCCCTTTGCATGCATCACACTCATTACAGGGCTCCGCTACAGGAGACCGCTCACAGTTAACTGCTTTCGCCAAGATCTTCGCTGCACTCGTTTTCCCTGTTCCCCTTGGTCCCGAGAATAAATAGGCATGTGAAATCTTCTGATGAAGGAGGGCATTTTGCAACGTTTTCGTTACATGCTGCTGTCCAACTACATCAATAAATGACTGAGGACGCCACACACGATATAAAGCTTGATATGCCAAAATACTCCCCCCTCTTATTTATGTACTATAGTATCTATTATAACGTAATCTAAATCCCTTTTACAAAGAAAACCGGAGATCAATTTAGGATGAAACTCTCTTGTCGATAAATCCTTTTACAAACAAAAAACTCACCCAATGAAGGATGAGTTGTTGTATATAAATTAAACTGCCGTGCACCTTTCGTCGACAAGCATCCATAGGCGTTACTCAAGCAGTTAGCTCGGCCCAGGCAACCCTGCGGCACATGGGAGCTTCCACTTAATGCTGCTTCCTTCCGGACCTGACATGGTTCATGGATTCCCATTGCGCAGGACCCAGGCGTCAACACCACTTACTTGAGGCAGCCCTACAGAGTGCCAGCCTCGGAAAGGAATTCGGTCTCGCTAGAGCGGATTGCGAGTACAGGGCACCGCTACCTCCCCACCTAGCACGGCAAAATTGATACCATATTTAGTTGCGCCATTAGTACGACGCAAGATTAAGTATACTAGGATTTACGGTAAAAAGCAATGATGGAATACTGTAAGTTATTTACAGGCCGGAAGTCCTATTCTTCTTCTCGAGCTTCTTCCGCTCTCGCAAGTCTTTAAAAAAACGGGAAAGGATTCCACCACACTCTTCTGAAAGTACTCCAGGTACTACTTCACATTGGTGATTAAATCGATCATCTTCCAGTAGATTCATTAACGTTCCCGCACAACCCGCTTTAGGATCTTTTGCCCCATAAATGACTTTCTCAATCCTAGATAAGATGATGGCTCCACTGCACATCGGACACGGTTCAAGGGTAACATAAAGCTCCGCCCCTTCAAGTCGCCATGTGCCAAGCTTCTCACATGCCTCTTGAATGGCTAATGTCTCGGCATGGGTGATGGCATTTTGACTTGTTTCTCTCAGATTATGAGCGCGGGCAATGATTTCATCATCCATGACAATGACAGCTCCAATCGGAACTTCTTGAATCGCTTCTGCTTTTTCCGCTTCCTTTAATGCTTCCAACATAAATCGTTCTTCTCTTATACCCATTATGTACTCCTACCAATTTATTTCTCGATCTTTTATAAAATATCCCCATTCACACCAAACTATAAAAGAAAGGGGCATACAATATGATACCTAACGAAACAGCTCTTCTTGTTATCGACATCATGAATCCGTTCGACTTTGAGCATGGAAACACACTGGCTCGCCATACCCGCAACATTGTTGAACCTATAAACACATTACGTCACTATTGTACCAAACATCAGCATCCTGTCATTTATATTAACGACCATTATGAGCTTTGGAAAGCAGATTTCAAAGAGATTTATAAGAAATGCCATAATGAAGTCAGCGATTGCATCATGACTCCACTCCAACCGACGGATAAGGATTTTTTTCTCATTAAACCAAAACATTCCGCTTTTTATGGTACTGCGTTGAATACACTATTGCATCATCTGTCTGTAAAAAATCTTATCATCACGGGTATCGCAGGAAACATCTGTGTACTCTTTACAGCAAACGATGCCTATATGAGAGAGTTTAACCTTATTGTGCCCCGTGATGCCATTGCGTCAGTCAGTGACGAAGATAATCACTATGCGTTAACGATGATGAAAAATGTATTAAAAGCGAAGATAGATTCCACTGGTGAGATAGTATAAATTTGTTCTTCAAAACATATCCAACCCTCCTATTTCATAAGTTGATTATAGTGAATGAAATATAGGAGGGTCTGTGTATGCAAATTCATGTTGTCCAACCGAACCAATCGTTATTTGGTATCGCCCAAGCGTATGGATCAACAGTTAAGGATATAGTAGATGCCAATGAACTGCCAAATCCTGATAACCTGGTGGTCGGCCAATCATTAGTTATCCCTATTATAGGAAGCTTTTATTTTGTTCAACCTGGAGATAGCCTTTGGGCAATTAGTCAGAAGACAGGAGTCCCCTATCAGGAATTGGCAAGAGTGAACGGAATATCTCCCAATCAACCTTTACAGGTGGGAGCTCGTTTATACGTTCCCCAGAAGCCTAAAGGAAAAGCGGAGTTTAACGGATATGTAGAGCCTTACGGAAAAGAAGTGTCCCAAAACCTTGAAGATAGTGCCAAGGAAGCAGCACCTTATCTTACCTATCTGGCTCCATTCAGCTTTCAAGCGAAACGTGATGGCACCCTGCAAGAACCACCTCTCGGGAATCTGATTCAAACAGGGAAAGACAATAGAAATGTAATGATGATGGCCATCACCAATCAAGAGGAAGGAACATTTAGCGATGAACTTGGACGAATCCTGCTGACCGACCAGGCAATCCAGGATAAATTCCTCAATAATGTGGTCCAAACAGCGAAAAAATATGGGTTCAGAGACATTCATTTCGACTTTGAATATTTACGTCCACAGGACAAAGAAGCATACAACCAATTTTTACGAAAAGCAAAACAGCGTTTTAGTCAAGAAGGGTGGTTGCTTTCAACCGCTTTGGCTCCAAAGACCAGTGCTGATCAAAAAGGAAAATGGTATGAAGCCCATGATTATAAAGCTCACGGTGAAATTGTCGATTTTGTCGTGATCATGACCTATGAATGGGGATATAGTGGAGGTCCCGCCATGGCCGTTTCCCCTATCGGACCTGTTCGTGAAGTCCTTGAATACGCCATTTCAGAAATGCCTCCATCCAAGATTCTCATGGGGCAAAATTTATATGGATATGACTGGACCCTCCCATTTGTCCAAGGAAGTACAGCAAAAGCCATCAGTCCTCAACAGGCAATTAAGATAGCCGCGGATAACAACGCACCGATTCTGTATGATCAAGAAGCACAGGCCCCTTTCTTTAAATACCAAGATGCCAGCACCGGAAAAGACCATGAAGTATGGTTTGAAGATGCACGGAGCATCCAGGCAAAATTCGACCTCATGAAAGAGCTGAAACTAAGGGGGATGAGCTACTGGAAACTGGGTCTATCCTTCCCGCAAAACTGGTTGTTACTTTCTGACAATTTCAATGTCGTAAAAAGATAATAAATAGAAGCTGATGGTTAGGTAAATCTATAAACACCTATCCACCAGCTTTTTATTTGCGTTTCCATAAAGAATTGTCAGGTGACAGTCGATATAGTGAACGTAGAGTATTTTCTGAACCCGGGAAATAACCTGAACAATCCATCCATATATTGTGTTACAATAACTCCTGTCGTATTTTTTTATTTTTACATTTTTATAAGAGAAAAGATTGCCGTGATATGAGGAGGACAATTAATGGGGCGCATTCCTTTCATTACCGTTGAAGGCCCGATTGGAATAGGAAAAACCTCTCTGGCAAAAGCGATTTCAGAGCATTTCCATTTTCACTTACTCAAAGAAATCGTAGATGAAAATCCGTTCTTAGACAAATTTTATGATGACATTGAAGAGTGGAGCTTTCAAACAGAGATGTTTTTCTTATGCAATCGTTATAAACAGCTAGAGGATATTGAAAAACACTACCTATCTCAAAACAAATCTGTTGTAGCAGATTATCATATTCTTAAAAATATCATCTTTGCTAAACGTACATTGAAAGATGAACAACAGTTCAAAAAGTATCTTACTATCTATGACATTCTAACGTCGGATATGCCGAGGCCCAATGTCGTGATCTACCTGAACGCAAGCCTCGATACGCTATTAAAGCGTATTGAAAAAAGAGGAAGAGACTTTGAAAAGAAAATCAGCCCTCTTTACCTTAAGCAGCTATCACTGGACTATGAGGAATATATGAATACATTTGAAAAAACTCACCCGGACATCCCTGTTCTTCGCTACAATGGCGACCACGTAGACTTCGTTCAAAATAAAGAGGACCTGGAACACATTCTTACACAGTTAGAGACTACACTAAAAAAAGGAGTTCACTATCATGAATCTTCGCACTAAATACGGGATCCCGAACAATGCCGTGATCACCATTGCCGGAACAGTCGGTGTCGGGAAATCTACCATGACAAACGGCTTGGCCAACGCATTGGGCTTCCGCACGTCATTTGAAAAAGTTGATACCAATCCGTATCTCGATAAATTTTATCAGGACTTTAAGAGCTGGAGCTTCCACCTTCAAGTATACTTCTTAGCGGAACGCTTCAAAGAACAAAAGAAAATCTTTGAATACGGCGGCGGCTTCATTCAAGATCGGTCCATCTATGAAGATACAGGTATCTTCGCCCGCATGCATTATGAAAAAGGGAATATGAGCGAAATCGATTATGAAACGTATACGAGTCTTTTCGATGCTATGGTCATGACACCATACTTCCCACACCCCGATCTTCTGATTTACCTTGAAGGATCCATTGATAATGTCGTTGATCGTATCCGTGAGCGCGGCCGCCCGATGGAACAACAGACACCTGTTGCCTACTGGGAAGAAATGCACGAGCGTTATGAAAACTGGATCAACTCTTTTAACGCTTGTCCCGTACTTAGACTGGACATCAGCGAATACGACCTGGTGAACGATCAAAACTCAATCGAACCAATCGTTGAAAGAATCGGGTATTTCATTGAACAGACGAGAATGTTGAAAAGCTGACCTAGAGGGACTAGGAGCCGGATAAAATATTATTAAAAAGACTACTCAGCGCCAATGCTGAGTAGTCTTTTTTGCATTTTGGATCTTCACACAACCAATCCATCCGTTTAATTCCATCCCGAAAGAGGTATATGTACATACAAACCGAAATATAAGGAGTTGAAATAATCATGGAATCGAAACGAACCTATTTTATAGATATAAGCAGTGGAGATATTCTGCAAGACCCTAATCAAAATGCCAGTCCAAGCTTCCGCATATTTGCTACCCCAACAGAAGTAAACGAACTGAAAATGTTGTTCAATGATAACTATGATGATGACATGTCGACTATGAGGCGGGCTCAGATTCCTTTCCGTCAATATCACAATTCACCAGAAGACGATCGATATGATCAATCGATGAAAACCATTTACTTTATGATCTATAAGCTTGGTGACGAAGAAGCACGGAGACATATTACAGAAATAGGCGTACTTGGACATACTTCTGACCCTCAATTAAGGGAGGATATCGAAAACCTTAAGTAAATTCTCCCTGAGTCAATGGTCTTATGTATAAAGAAAAAAAATTCGTTACATATAATATGTAACGAATTCTATCTCCAATGTTTATGCGCTATGGTTATAAAAAAATCAATGGAGGAGGAAGGGGGATTCGAACCCCCGCGGGCTGTTACACCCCTGTCGGTTTTCAAGACCGATCCCTTCAGCCGGACTTGGGTATTCCTCCGTATCGACAAGAATTATAATAACATGGTGTCCTAATGGAGTCAAGCATATTTCTAAAAAAAATAAAAAGGTGCTTCACGCTGAATTCGTGAGGCACCTTTTCAATGTCGATTGAATCGTTTGCTGATATTATTTAATGACTTCCGCTCCACCCATATACGGACGAAGAGCTTCCGGAACAATAACAGATCCATCTTCTTGCTGGTAGTTTTCTAAGATGGCGGCAACCGTACGTCCGATTGCTAAACCAGATCCATTTAGCGTATGCACATGCTCAGGTTTTCCCTTAGCTTCTCTTCTGAAACGAATGTTCGCACGTCTTGCCTGGAAGCTTTCAAAGTTACTGCAAGAAGAAATCTCACGGTATGTTCCGTAGCTTGGGATCCAGACTTCAATGTCATATTTCTTGGCAGCGGTGAAACCTAAATCCGCTGTACACATAGATAACACACGGTATGGTAAGCCTAGTAACTGAAGAACTTTCTCAGCATGGCCAGTCAGCTTCTCAAGCTCATCATAAGAATCTTCAGGCTTCACAAAGCGAACAAGCTCTACTTTGTTGAACTGATGCTGACGGATCAAACCCCGTGTATCACGGCCAGCAGATCCAGCTTCAGAACGGAAGTTGGCACTGTAAGCCACATAGCTCACAGGTAACTCTTCACCCTTCATGATTTCATCACGGTGATAATTGGTTACAGGCACTTCTGCTGTAGGAACCAGGAAATAATCCTCGCTTTCGATTCTAAACGCATCTTCCTCGAACTTAGGAAGTTGACCTGTTCCCGTCATACTCGCTCTATTCACCAGGAATGGAGGGATCATTTCTGTATACCCATGCTCATCCATGTGCAGATCCATCATGAAGTTAATCAGGGCTCTTTCAAGTCTTGCTCCTAACCCTTTATAGAAAACAAAACGGCTACCGGTCACTTTACCTGCCCGTTCGAAATCCAGGATCCCGAGTCCCGTTGCAATGTCCCAGTGAGGTTGTGCCTCGAAATCAAACTCGCGGATCTCTCCCCATTTGCGGGCCTCTACATTATCATCCTCAGTTTCACCAACCGGTACAGTTTCATGGGGAATGTTAGGAATGGAAAGCAGGATGCGCTCTAACTCCTCTTCAATTCCTCGTAATTCATCATCCAGTTTTTTCACCATGGCCCCAACTTCACGCATCTCAACGATCAGGTTCTGTGCATCCTTTTTCTCTTTCTTCAGCTCTGCAATCTGCTGGGATACTTCATTACGCTTGCCCTTTAATTCTTCACTTTCCACAAGAAGTTCTCTTCTTCTCTTATCAAGCTCTTCGAATTTGCCGAAATCCTCCAGATTCTCACCACGGTGTTGAAGACGTGCCTTCACATCTTCCAGATTATTACGTAAATACTTAATGTCTAACATGAGATTCTCTCCTTTTTTATAAAAAAATAAAAAACCCCCATCCCTGGTAAAAGGGACGGAGGTTTCCGCGTTGCCACCCTAATTGAAGACACTACTCGCGCATCTTCCTCTTAAGAGATGGTAACGGAATCACCGAAAATACCTACTTCATTCAGTACTTCACTCAAGGATGGATTCATAAAGCTCTTGCGTCGATTCTCACCAGCCATCGACTCTCTTAAGCAAGCCTTCTTTACTACTATTTCCTATCAACGATTTAAATAGTTATTGGTTATTTCATAATCTACTACAATGTTTTCCATTTTGCAATAGAATTATGCGATTGTTTTTTCCATGCTTTCTTTCACCATCTCAACGAAGAAAGAAGTCAAGCGGTGATCATCCGTTAATTCAGGATGGAAAGAGCAACCGAGGAATTGCCCGTGGCGTGCAAGAACAATCCGTTCATTATGCTTAGCCAGGATTTCAACATCTTCTCCAGCTTCCACGATATGGGGAGCACGGATGAAGACGGCATTGAACCCTTCTCCAATATGAGCAATCGAAAGATCCGCTTCAAAACTTTCTTTCTGACGCCCAAAGGAATTACGTTCCACTGTTACGTCCATCACACCAAGATGAGGTTCGTCGTATCCGACAATGTGCTTCGCTAAGAGAATCAATCCTGCACATGTTCCAAAGATCGGCTTCCCATCTGCCGCAAATTGTCTTAACGGCTCCATAAAGCCATATCGATTGATCAGCCTTCTCATGGTGGTACTTTCCCCACCTGGCATGATCAGCCCTTGAATCTCTTCCAGTTGCTCCACACGCTTAATGACGATGGCCTTGGCACCAGAGGCTTCGATGGAACGTACATGCTCTCTGACGGCACCTTGAAGTCCTAATACACCGATGTTCAACATAGAATCACACCTTACCATCCACGATCTTGCATACGGTTTTCAGGTAAAATAGAAGAAATTTCTACTCCCTTCATTGCTACACCAAGCTCTTTTGATAGCTCTGCGATCAATTTGTAATCTTGATAGTGAGTTGTCGCTTCTACGATCGCTCTTGCAAATTTCTCAGGGTTTTCTGATTTGAAGATACCAGAGCCTACAAATACTCCGTCAGCCCCTAATTCCATCATAAGAGCCGCATCAGCTGGTGTTGCAATTCCGCCTGCAGCAAAGTTTACAACAGGTAAACGCCCGTTTTCTTTAATTTCTAACAATAATTCATATGGAGCTCCCAAAAGTTTAGCTTCTGTCATGATTTCATCTTCGTTCATGCTTACAAGCTTGCGAACCTGAGCATTTACTTTACGCATATGACGAACTGCTTCAACGATGTTACCTGTTCCCGGCTCACCTTTTGTACGTAACATAGATGCACCTTCACCAATACGGCGGGCAGCTTCACCTAAATCACGGCAACCACATACGAATGGTACAGTGAAATCTCTTTTATTTAAATGGTACTCTTCATCAGCAGGCGTTAATACTTCACTCTCATCAAGGTAATCAACACCCATTGATTCAAGGACTCTTGCCTCTACAATATGACCGATACGAGCTTTTGCCATTACAGGAATCGACACAGCCCCCATTACTTCTTCAATAATACGGGGATCTGCCATTCTTGCTACCCCACCTGCAGCACGGATGTCTGCTGGAACTCGTTCTAAAGCCATTACTGCCACTGCACCCGCAGCTTCAGCAACTTTTGCCTGCTCTGCATTGACAACGTCCATGATAACGCCGCCTTTTTGCATTTCAGCCATACCTCTTTTAACACGATCTGTACCAGTATTCATATCTATATCCCCCTTATATTTATCCCATGCCTGTCCCATTTCCACCCAAAAAAGGAAGAAAACGTGACTAAAACAATCGGAATGATTATGTAACCCTACTGCTAAATAAACAATAAAAAAAGACTTATGTCAAGAGACGAAAAACGGAGCCGACTGTTTAGCTCCGACAAGCACTTTTGGAAAATCCCAAAAGGCGCTCTTTGCCTTTTTGGCATGTTTGGCTTATGACCTCGAGCCTCTAAGCCCTGTAGCTGGACATCTCAAAAAGCGGAAGCGGCTTGATCAGGCCCGACAAGCATAAGCTGAATCGACCGGAAAGGCGCCCTTTGCCTTTTTGGTCGATTTAGCTTATGACCTCGAGGGCCTAGCCGCTGGAGCTGGACATCTCGAAAAGCGGAAGTGGCTTTGTCTGGCCCGACATGTATTTCTTGGGAATTTCTCCAAGCTTTCTTTCTAAGATACCTCTTTATCACTCTACCTAAAAAAAACACCAAGACTTGTCCTAAAATAAAAGTCTTGGTGCTGATTTAATCATATTACCTAAGGGCTTATTAGAACCAGCCTTTAACCGTTGATGTAACCGAGTTCCAGATGTCCCCGAAGAAACCACCTACAGCTCTCATTGAAAGGACAAACCAGTTTGCTTTTTCAACACCATCTACAGCTACAACAGATGCTTTCGATGCATTTGTCCCTTTCTCTGTAAGGTACCCTAAATCTTTTTTATCCTTTGATTCTAACGTGACATACCCAACTTTTTCTCCTTTTTTAACAGGAGCCGTCAGTTCGTCCTCATCGTTCAGCTTTTTCTTATCCAACACAAATTTCGGTTTGTATTGATCTTCTTCGCCGTTTTTAATCACCATGCTTAATGGGGCATCGGTTTTGATTTGAATTTCTTTTTCCTTCCCTTTATCAACTGGAAGTGTCTTTTGACCTTTCACTTGATAATCAGCAGGGAGTACTTCCTCTATTGTATAATTGTTGAATGCATAATCCATCATTTTTCTTGTTTCACTAAAGCGGGCATCGTAGGAGTTTTCACCTGGTGCGACATCTACATTCATCACTACTGTGATGTATCTCATGCCATCTCTTTCGGCAGTACCTGTGAAACATGCTCCTGCAAAATCAGTTGTGCCTGTTTTAAGTCCGTCCATACCCTCATATTCACGAATGAGACTCGGCAGCATATAGTTCCAGTTTTCCATTTGTACTTCGTCTTCAGTACCTTCTGCAAACACCTTTTTGGGAATGCTGGAAGTTTCTAATACTTCAGGAAAGTCTTTCAACATACGATAAGCTAATATAGCGGTATCTTTAGCTGACATCACGTTTTCTTCTTCCGGGCCACCCACTACCTGATCAACATAAGGAGCTAAGTCCCGATTATTCAAACCTGAAGAATTGACAAATTTATAGTTTTTTAATCCAAGTTCTTTGGCCTTTGCGTTCATTTTCTTCACGAAGTTTGCTTCTGACCCAGCTACAATTTCAGCTATTGCCATAGTTGCTGCGTTAGCAGATTCAATCGCCATTGCTTCATATAAATCTTTTAGTACGTATGTTCCTTCTTCTCTTAATGGAACATTACTTAAACCATCATTATGGGACATATTTGATACTTTCGTCGGTACCGTATACTTCTGGTCCCATTTCACTTTACCTTCTTCAATTGCTTCCAGTAACAAGTACTCTGTCATCATTTTCGTCATACTTGCAATGCCTTGAGCATTTTCTGAGTTCTTTTCATAAAGAATTTTACCCGTGCTTGCTTCTACTAGAATCGCAGCTTTTGCGTTAACGTCCAAGTCTCCTTGAGCATTTGCAGGTCTCTCTACAATACCCATTGCCATCATAAAAACCATCATACAAACAAAAGATTTTTGAATCCAACTTCTTTTCACTTTTAGCCCTCCAAGATTTTATGTACACCTTCGTTATTTTATCATAGTTCGAAAGGTAAGAATAGACAGAGAATATGACTAGTTTTGGCATGGGTCAAGGGACTTGCGACCTCTGATAAAAGGCGGTAAATATCCTTTTAATCTAAATAAAAAAATGCTGATCAGGAGTATCCGATCAGCATTTGGAATTATTTTCTTATAATGAATAATTTGGTGCTTCTTTCGTAATTTGCACATCATGAGGATGACTTTCACGAAGTCCGGCACCCGTCATTTTAATAAACTGTGCCTGCTCTCTCAACTCGTATAAATCCTTCGTTCCACAGTATCCCATGCCTGAACGTAAGCCTCCGATTAATTGATACAGTGTATCAGCTAAAGGTCCTTTGTAAGGAATGCGTCCTTCAATGCCTTCTGGAACGAACTTTTTCGCTTCTTCTTGGAAATAGCGGTCTTTCGATCCTTTTTCCATGGAACTGACGGATCCCATTCCTCTATATACTTTGAAACGGCGTCCCTGGAAGATTTCCGTTTCTCCAGGGCTTTCAGATGTACCTGCAAGTAAGCTTCCTAACATAACAGCATGTCCACCAGCTGCTAAGGCTTTTACGATATCACCTGAATACTTGATGCCTCCATCAGCGATGATACTCTTTCCATGCTTTCTTGCTTCCGTCGCACAATCATATACAGCGGTAATTTGTGGAACACCGACACCTGCAACAACACGAGTCGTACAGATTGAACCAGGTCCAATCCCCACCTTGACAACATCAGCACCCGCTTCAATTAATTCCCTTGTCGCTCCTGCCGTTGCCACATTTCCTGCTACGATATTTAACGTTGGATAAGCTCCACGGATTTCACGAACAATAGAAAGAACTCCAGCTGAATGGCCGTGAGCCGTATCGATTACAATCACATCTACATGTGATTTCACTAAATGTTCAACACGAGTCAACGTATCTTTCGAGATACCGACAGCTGCTCCAACTAATAAGCGCCCTTGATCATCTTTGGCTGAGTTAGGGAACTCAATGACTTTTTCAATATCTTTAATCGTAATTAATCCCTTAAGTGTACCTTCTTGATCAATCAGAGGAAGCTTCTCAATTTTGTACTGCTGAAGAATTTTTTCCGCTTCTTCTAGGGTAGTGCCAACAGGAGCTGTCACGAGATTTTCCTTCGTCATGACATCCGAGATTTGAATGGAGTAATCCTGGATGAAACGAAGGTCACGATTTGTTAAAATCCCTACCAGCTTTTGCTCTTGTTCGTTGTTCACAATCGGAACACCGGAAATTCTATATTTGCCCATCAAGTGTTCTGCAGAAAAGACTTGATGATCCGGAGTTAAAAAGAATGGGTCAGAGATAACTCCACTTTCGGAACGTTTTACTTTATCGACCTGTTCAGCCTGCTGTTCAATACTCATATTCTTGTGGATGATACCCAATCCACCTTGTCGAGCCATTGCTATGGCCATTTCAGCTTCCGTTACAGTATCCATTCCTGCACTGATCACAGGAACATTCAATTTAATTGAATCTGTTAACTCAACAGAGATGTTTACATCCTTTGGTAATACCTCTGATTTGGCTGGTAATAATAAGACATCATCAAACGTTAAACCTTCTTTAGCAAATTTAGAATCCCACATGTTTTCGGCCTCCCTAGTCCCAAAATATTATTAGTAGGTTATCAATTGGTTAAAATACTGTCAAGAAGAATAGGATTAATTTAATTTTTCAGAATAATTAGAAGGTGATCATTTGAACGAAATACATCAACAATGGGACTTCATCCACTATTTTCAGTCCGCAGAATACTCCCAGAAGTTTCTAAAAAAATGCTATGAAAATTTGGAGTCTTCCCAAGCTGAAATGAAAAGCTATGATAACTGTTATCCATTCATGTACTACTTGGAGCAAGGAGAACTTTACTACAGACAAGCCATGCAATCTCCTATTTCACTCAAGCCCATTTTGCTTTTCTATGGATTTATTCATTTTATTAAAGCCATTGTTTTAACAGAGGACCCCCTATATCCAGAAACAACCTCGGTCCTTGCCCATGGGATTACCTCTAGAAAAAGAAAAAAGCAGCAGTATCGCTTTTTACAGGATGAAGTAAAGGTACAGAAAAATGGTCTGTTTTCACACTTTTCCAACCTCTTGTTTCACGTGAAACATATCGTGGGGGAAAAATACAAGATGGAAGATTTACTCGTACAAATCCCTGAGCTTGAAGGAGCATTTCATATTTTGCTCAAAAAGAAAACCATGTTCTGGTTTAATCATCAACATGAGCTGATCATTGATGAGTCACTACTTTCCCATTTTCATATGTCAGAACGTTTGTTCAAACAATATCTGAGTGAAAAGGTAACAGGAAATTTTACTTGGATTTCGGACAATACGTTACAATCACTACTTGTTCAAGAGCAACTTCCCGTTAGATGGCACTTGAACAAAAACAAATTAGCCCTGCCTGGTATTCAGAATGAAGCCACTACTATACCTGAAGTACTCATCCATTATGCCATATTATACAATTTAAGCATGATTGCCCGATATGAAACAGAATGGTGGGTGGAACTGTTAAAAAACCGGACCAATGAAGACTATCCCATCATCCATACGTTCATCAATGTCACGACAGAAAAAGCACCGTATCTTTTACTAAAATTACTTCAGGATAAAATGTAGGGGAAGGTGGAAGGTTGAAGGACTCCCTCTTCTCTTTCCCTATTCTGCTTGAAGTAACCTCTTAATATCGTCCTCAATTTTGCGGGGATTAGTTTGCGGAGAATAACGATCGTACACCTCTCCATTTTTCCCAACTAAAAATTTAGTGAAGTTCCACTTAATGTTCGAAAGAAGGACACCCTTTTTCTCTTTCGTTAAAAACGTGAACAGAGGATGAGCTTCCTTCCCCTTCACATCGACTTTCGCAAACATCGGAAAAGACACCCCGTAATTCACCTGACAAAACTCCATGATCTCATCCTGATCATCAAATTCCTGGTTCATGAACTGATCACATGGAAATCCAAGTACAACAAGTCCTTCTTCCTTATACTCTTCATACAGGCCCTGCAGCTCCTCAAATTGAGGCGTAAAGCCACACTTACTGGCTGTGTTCACGATAAGCATCACTTTCCCTTGGTACCCCTCTAGAGACGTCACAGATCCATTCGATCTTTTTACGGTGAAATCATAAATTGTCGTCATGTTCTTCTCTCCTTGTATATACTCTTATTTAAATAATACTTTAGAGAGTTGGTGGATAGCAATTTTGAGCATGTGGAGATGTGGATTTTGGATTGTGTTGAGATGCGTTGTGATGTTGGTCGTATGAGGTCAGATAGGCATTGCAATTTAGAGGCTACTATTTAAATATTGCCCAGTCTTTGAACGCGAACGATTTAGATAGATAAAGTTTTTATGCAATATAATCAAAAGCTCACTTGCTTATCTTAAAAAGACTATTTTGCACTTTAAAATGAAGATGCATCTGCAAAAAGGACTAAAAAATGTGCTATTTTCACCTTAAGCTGTCTCTTTTATTAGCGAATCTATGTTTTTAGTAGTAAATACTAATATTTTCTTAGAATAATAGATGTGAAAGTGTGGAGATTCATCTTTTTTGCTTCGTTTTTTATTTTTATGCGACGTTTTCAGCTGTTATTGCGTCATTTTTTTATTTTATGCGTTGTTTTCGGCCATTATTGCGTCTTTTTTTCGTTTTATGCGTCGTTTACCAATTATCACCTAAATACTCAGAGTGATTACCCGCTGAATTAGATTATCCGCTCAGCTGTATAGAGGATTTATGTTCAATCTGCGATTTCATAAATTCAAACAATAA
>NZ_JCAXEQ010000019.1:0-15278 GCF_059758515.1 Rossellomorea sp. GQ25
ATGAGCATACCACAAAGGCAAAGGACGCCTTTCCGGTATGCTCATCTTATGCTTGTCGCCTCTGACCAAGCCGCCTCCGCTTTTGTCATTATCCAGCTCCGGCGGCTAGAGGCTCGAGGTCATAAGTCAAACATGCCAAAAAGGCAAAGGACGCCTTTCCGGCATGTTCGTCTTATGCTTGTCGCCTCTGACCAAGCCGCCTCCGCATTTGTTATCATCCAGCTCTGGCGGCTAGAGGCTCGAGGTCATAAGATGAGCATACCACAAAGGCAAAGGACGCCTTTCCGGTATGCTCGTCTTATGCTTGTCGCCTCTGACCAAGCCGCCTCCGCTTTTGTGATGTCTAGCTGCGCCTCCTAGTCCCTCGAGGTCACTTTGGAAAAATGGCATAAGGCAAAGTTCGCCTTTTGCCATTTTCCCAAAGTGCTTGTCGGACCTGACCAGTCGGCTCCACATTTCCGTGTATATTTATCTCAAACTTAGACAAACTACTCAAAGGAAAATTATCTCATTCACTTGTGAATAATGAAAGGAGGGTCTACATATAGTGGGGAGTGCATGAATTGATGGTGAGAAGGTTAGAATGGGTTAATACATGAAAGGTAGCGGACGTGAAGATTCAGTAGGGAAGAAATTAGGTATTGCGTTAAATGGGTAAGGAGGACAAGCATGATTTTGGATTATGTAAGAAGGCTTTTAATCGTATTTCTGTTAGCGATATGTGTGAGTATTATGTTTTTTACAGGAAAGATAGCGAAAGCAGAGACGAATAAGATCACGGAGGAAACGGTATCCTGGACATTTCCTGTTGAAGGGATGATAACGGATTCGTATGGGACAAGGTCTGGTAATCATAAAGGAATGGACATAGGAGGAGACATCGGCTCTCCTGTTTATTCTGTTGCAAAAGGAAAGGTGATTAGATCATATCTATCTCCAAGTTATGGACATGTGGTATTCATTAGGCATGAAAATGGATATGAAACCGTTTATGCTCATCTTGAAAGCCGGCTTGTTGAAGAGAATCAAGAAGTGGGTCAAGGTCAACAGCTTGGAAATTTAGGAAATACAGGCAGATCGACAGGAGCTCACCTGCATTTTGAGGTGCACAGGGGTGAATGGACGATTGATAAGGAGAATGCAATCGATCCCTATATGGTATTTGGACAAGGTGAGGTCGGGCAGCTTGTGTTTGCTCAGGAGAAGGATCCCTACCAGGCAGTGGGTGTTTCTGGAACAGCTGAAATCAATCATGATGTAAGCACGAAAGAAGTTCATAATAATGAAAACCTGGTAAATCATGTCGTACATAAAGGAGAAACCCTTTGGGGGATTTCTCAGAAATACAATATATCTGTAGAGGATATTAAGAGTGCCAATGGGTTAAACGAAACTAATTTGGTGGTTAATCAATCGTTAGCCATTCCTCAATCAGCTGTGAGTGGGTATGTAGTGAAACAAGGGGACACCTTATACTCCATTTCAGTCGCACAAGGAGTTGATGTGAATGACTTGGTGGCTTGGAATGGCCTGGATCTTAAGACACCAATATATCCTCAACAAGTTTTAAACATCCAATAAGGGAAGTGTAAACCTAAAAAGTACCATGTGTAAACAAAAATATTTCGAATTCGAACTGTTTTCCTTCACATAACTCCCATCATTATGTATAATGAAAATATATAAAAAAATAAAGATTCGTCTTCGGGGCAGGGTGAAATTCCCTACCGGCGGTGATGAGACATTTGTCTCTAAGCCCGCGAGCCTTCAGGGGCAGGATTTGGTGCGATTCCAAAGCCGACAGTATAGTCTGGATGGGAGAAGATGAAGGTTTATGCCAGAACGTTTAGAAAAAGGGAAGCTGAACGTTTATTCGGGTATGCCTTATCATTCTCCTAGATACACGTATCTAGGGGTTTTTTAATGCTAACTTTGGCTTGAGCTATCTTCGATATGAGATGAATCTCCTAAAGGAGAGAGGTTTATGAGAAAAATGAATACACGCACGTTTGTAACGGTTGGTATGTTAAGTGCCATATCCTATGTGTTAATGCTTTTTAACTTCCCGATTCCACCATTTCCAAAGTTTTTAATGGTAGATTTCAGTGATGTGCCTGCATTGATTGCGACAGTAACTTTAGGTCCTCTGGCAGGAATATTAGTTGAATTATTCAAGAACGTTATTGACTACATCATGACAGGAAGCGATACCGGCGTTCCGATTGGTCATGTTGCAAATTTTATGGCGGGAGTGCTTTTGATTCTTCCGACATATTATATTTATACACGTTTTCAATCTAAAAAAGGTTTGTTGATCGGACTTATCACAGGAACTGTGGTCATGAGTATCAGTATGGGAATTCTTAATTATTTTGTGTTCCTTCCTGCGTATAAATACTTCATGAATTTTGAGCTTCCTGCTGAGATTATCATTACAGGAATTGTTCCTTTCAACATTTTAAAAGGAATCCTTGTAACATCAGTCTTCATCTTACTATTTGTTCGTCTTCAAGGCTGGTTAGCAAGACAGACTGCCCTGAACAGAGCGGCATAGTGCAAATATAAATGATAAACCCCTCAATTACATTTGAGGGGTTTTCTAATGTCATTCAGCCCAAAAAGAAAAAGCTAAGGGGGAATTCCCCTTAGCTTCGGTAACAACTATTCAAATTTAAGTGAATCACCATCGAATGGCTCGTCAGCTACTTTAATGGAATCTGTAGGACAACCTTCGAATGCATCAATCATATCATCTTCTAATACGTCAGGAACTTCAACCGTCCCCTGGTTATCGTCTAATGTTACAAATGCAATACCTTCATCATCATAGTCGTAAATATCTGGAGCAGCAGCCCCACACGCTCCACATGCAATGCATGTATCTTTGTCGACGATCGTATATTTTGGCAAAGAAAAAACCTCCCGAATAATTCTATATAATTCATCATTATACACAATGTAAGTTTGTGAAAAATTACTTAATGTTTATTTTATAGAGGATTGTATAACTTTTCAATAGTTAGGTGGTTTCTTTTTATTTTTATCCTATATATGAAAAACAAAACATAGTTAAACAACAAATTCGTGGTACAATATTTGACAATAACCTACATGTTAAGGAGTAGAGAATTGACCTATCTTAATTATGTGATTTTATATTGTTTCATGCAAATAAATGGAGAGCGATCCATTTACTCTGTTTTTCATATCTTAAAAGGAAAAAAATCTTCCCAGTCGATTCAGGATGCTCATATCTTTTATTTGCAGCCGTTTTTCCTCTCTTTACCTAAGCTTACACGACCGTACTTTAATCAGAAGGTAAAGGAATTAGAGAAAGAAGGATATGTCAATGTCGATGAAAGTGGGAAAGCGATTGTGACCACTGATGGAACTGATTCTGTTAAAAAAGATTTTCAAGGTGACTCTTTTCCATCAAATATGAATGGTCTTGTCTACGGTGATCAAACGTTTCTGTTTTGGAAAAGATTAAGCCTCCTTGTTCAGGTTCTATCGAACGGGAAACAGCAGGAAACGCTCTACTTTCCTGTACAACGTAACAAAAACATACAAGAGTGGGTAAAGAGCTGTTTACGGGCGAACCCTAATATTGAAAAATTGTCTTCCGATTTGTACAAGGAGCTGTATAGCCTGTTGACCAGTCTATCTCAAAACTTAAATCCAGACATTCTCGTATCACGCTTAACGGGATACAAGGATTATGGATGGACAGAATTGCAAGTTGCTGAAAAATTGAATATGCATGAAGAAGAATTCCGCTTTCAGTTTCTTAATCTAATTCACGGTATATTATCTGAATTAGAAAGGAAGCCTTCAACTTATCCCTTATTATATTCAATTAGCTTAAAAAGTGATCAGCAGCAAAATCTGACCATTTCAACAAGCAAAACATATGAGTTGTATCAAAGGGGGCATTCAATCGAAGAAATTGCGCGTATACGTGATTTAAAGATAAATACCATTGAAGATCATGTAATTGAACTAATCTTAACTCAGAAAGAATTGGCAATAGATCCGTTCATTTCTCAGGTGGAATATGAGAATGTGCTTTTAGTTATGAAAGACGCTCGAACTAAAAGGCTAAAGCCGATAAAAGAGAAGCTTCCCCATTTATCTTATTTTCAAATTAGAGTAGCGATTGCGAAGGCAGGTGAGAACCGTGAATTTGCAACAAGAGCTTAAAGAGAGGTTTGGCTATTCTTCCTTCAGAGAAGGGCAGGAGGAAATCATTCAATCCGTTTTAAATCAACGGGATACGGTGGCGATGCTTCCGACAGGAACCGGTAAGTCGCTGTGCTATCAATTACCCGGGTATCTAAAGAAAGGACAAGTGTTAATCGTTTCTCCACTTCTCTCTTTAATGCAGGATCAAGTAGAGCAGATGAAAGTAATGGGTGAAAAACGGGTGATCGCACTGAATTCGTTTTTACCTTATATGGAAAGAAGAGCGGCCCTTGAGCAATTACACGTTTATAAATTTATATTCATATCACCGGAAATGTTAATGAGTTCGACTCTTATTCCTTTACTACAATCTTTAAACATTTCTTTATTCGTCATTGATGAAGCACATTGTATATCTCAGTGGGGTCCTGACTTCAGACCTGATTACTTAAAACTGGGGGAGCTTAAAGAGACGATTGGCAATCCGACTACCTTGGCATTAACGGCGACTGCCACTGATGAAGTAAGGAAAGACATTAAACGAGTGCTCCAAATGGAAGGCGCTGTGGAAAAAGTCTATTCAATTGATCGGGAAAATATCGGTCTGTTTGTTGATAAAGTCACGAATCATAGTGAAAAACTTGATAAGCTTTTAGACTATGTGACAACATGGGTTGGGCCAGGCATTATCTATTTCTCAAGTAAACGCATGGCAGAAGACGTTTCTTTATGGCTTGGGGAAAATGGTGTATCAGGTGTTGCTCACTATCATGGGGGAATGGAACAGGAGGATCGGATATTGATCCAACAACAATTTCTATCCAATAAGCTAAGAATCATATGTGCCACTTCTGCTTTTGGTATGGGTGTAAACAAAGAAAATATTCGATTTGTTATTCATTTTCATTTCTCTTCAAACATAGAAGCGTTTTCACAGGAAATCGGAAGAGCGGGACGAGATGGGGAAAGCAGTGTGTCTGTCGTGTTATACTCTGAACAAGACCTTTCGATCCCTCTGCAGCTTATTCAAAGTGAATTGCCTGATGATGTACAAATGCAGAGGTATGTAAAGGAAAGCAGACAGGGTCAGGCGAAGGAGATAATCGATCTGTTGCAATTGTCGGAAATTCAATATCGATTTCTTACGTATTATTCAGAGGAGCTGACTCAAGGGCAGACACTTAGTCATGATAGATTAATAGAAAAAATGAAACAAATTCGAAACAATCGTTTACAATACAAGAAGGACAAACTGCTCTCCATGATCGAGTGGTTACAGGTTGATTCCTGTAGAAGAGAGAAGCTCCTTCATTATTTTGATGAAGTTCTTCAAAAGGAGAATAGCTTCTGTTGTGATCAATGCGGTTATTCCCTTAAGGATTTCAACTGTCAGCCTTTGACTACTGACAATCAAAATCCAATGGAAACAAGATGGGAAAAAAGATTGGAAAAATTATTATTATTAGGATAAGTGGTATTCATGCAGAAACAAGGGGAAGTCATACAACAGCTCTCTAAGAAGCAGTTAACATTTCATTTGTATTTCACTCAATTTTTACTATTAACGATTGCCTTAGGATTAGGTATATTTTTATTTGGCACATGGTCCGGTTTTTGGAAACAGTTTTACTTTTCTCCGACTATTTTGACCATTGGATTAACAAGCGGTCTGATGATCGTAATCATCGACATCGTGTTGATGAAGCATTTACCCAGTAAATACTATGACGATGGTGGGGTGAATGCACGGATATTTACGGATAGAAGCATTGGAGAAATTGCATTGCTTGCATTTTTCATTAGCATCAGTGAAGAAATATTATTTAGAGGTGTGTTGCAATTTCATTTTGGCATAATCATCTCAAGTATTATATTTGCGCTAACACATTTCAGATACTGGGCTCACTGGTTTTTAATTGTCAATATTGTACTGCTTAGCTTTTGGATCGGTTTCATTTATGAACAAACAGAGAATTTATTGGTAACAATCATCATGCACTTTGTCATCGATTTCTTACTAGGTATACATATGCGTAAGAAAGGAAGACAAGGAAGTAAAGAAGGGATGTCTCATGAGTAAAGACCCATATCGAGATCAAGCAGCGAAATTAAAACAAAAGATTGAACGCGTCCCAGAGGAAGCACCTATCAAAAAAAGAGAACCTCTCCCAGCCAGAAGTGAGGTACATAGAGAGAAAAAGAAGAAAAACAAATGGAGAATGAAATATCCATTGATTAGTATGCTGCTCTTATTTTTTATTCTTTTGCCCTTGACGGTTTTTAGCATTTATTCTTATTTTGATAGCAGGAACGGTCCCCTGGTGGTCATGTCTGAAGATGTGGACGATGTGGAAGAAGTTCGCTACGACCAATCCGATAATGAAAATGAGGAGAGCTTTGTAGAGGCTGATTCCAAAGAAGAAGAGGCAGCTGTGAATGACAAAAAAGAAGAATCCTTGAATGAAGGTGCTCCCTCTATGACTGGAAAGGAACAACCAGCAAACACTGAATCTGCTTCTCCACCTGCTAAACAAGAAACAACTGAGGAAAAGCCGAAAGAAGAGGTAAAAGAAGAACCTGAGGAAGAACAGCCAACAAACAAGATCGTGTATCACACGGTCGCACCCAAGGAAACCCTTTACAGGATTGCTATGAAATACTACAATTCCCAATCAGGGGTTGAACGAATTAAGGAATGGAATAGTATTCAAAATAGTGAAATTCAGACAGGACAAGTACTGGAAATCCCATTAGATCAATAAAAGGCACTCCCCCAAAGCAATTTTGGGTGGGTGCTATTTTTTTTTTACAAAAATTCGCGATAAAATTTACATTCATTTATAAGAAGCATTACAAATCGAAAATATAATGGAGGTGACAGCACTAAAAGAGAAGGGGTTGGTTTCATGGACAGAATGCTTACGCGCTTTCGAAAAGTAGATGACTTGTTATTTTACAGAATCAATGGAAGCAAACGGTTGTATCGTTTATTCTTCGGCTATGTTACTCATTTGGGTGGAGCGAGGTTTACTGTAGCCTCCGTCCTGATCCTGTTTTTCTTGAGTCAATATTATCCACAGATGAAAAGAACGGTAATGGCCGCCATGATAACGTTATGTATCAGTCATATTATTATGTCGATCACCAAGAAATTGGTTAAACGTATCCGACCTTATCTAACATTACCTGATGCAAGGATACACGGCTATGAATTTAACGATCATTCATTTCCGTCTGGTCATTCAACCGCTATTTTTTCCATATCATTTCCTTTTATGCTTCAGTATCCAACCACAATGCTTATCCTCCTACCTTTAAGTTGGTTAGTGGGATACTCCAGAGTGGTTCTTGGAGTCCATTATCCTTCAGATGTATTGGCCGGGGCATTTCTTGCATTTGCTACGACTTTAATGGTCCTTTTGTTTATCAGATAAACGTATAGAATTTACGAATTGTAAGGTAATCATAAAGGGGGAAGAGTACATGCGAGTGGCATTGTTTTCGGATACTTACTATCCTCAAGTGAACGGGGTCGCAAGAACGTTAAAAAGATTGACGAATCACTATGAGAAAAGGGGGATTGAGTATAAGGTCTTTGTTCCTGATATTCAAGAGAAGAAAGAATCCTATCCAAATGTACATTCCTTCACAAGTTTTCCTTTTTTCTTTTATCCTGAATGCAGAACCGCTATTGCCAACCCCAAAACGATTGTAAAGCAGTTGAAAGATTTTTCACCTACACTGATTCATGTAACCACACCTCTTACAATGGGACTTTATGGGATCCGCGGTGCAAAGAAAATGAATATCCCCTTGGTTGCCTCTTACCACACCCATTTTGATCTGTATTTGAACTATTACAAAATGATGTGGGTGGCACCATTATTATGGAAATACATGAAATGGTTTTATTCACAGGCAGATCGGATTTTTGTCCCCTCAATTGAAACGAAACTTCACTTAGAAAACCAGGGTTTTACCAATTTATCCATATGGAGCAGAGGAGTGGATTGTCAAACCTATTCTCCGGAAAAGCGCAGTCCTAAACTAAGGAGGAAATTTAATAAAAACAAGAAATACACTCTTCTTTATGTGGGGCGTTTAGCTCCTGAAAAGGACTTGGACACACTCGAAAAGACGATTAAATACCTTCCTCAAACATTAAAAGATCAAGTTCAATGGGTTATCGTAGGCGATGGACCGATGAGGAATGAGCTTATGGATAAAACCAAACAAGAAGATGTACTCTTTACGGGTTATGTAACAGGCACCAAATTAGCTGAAGTGTATGCATCCTCTGACTTATTCGTCTTCCCTTCTGCTTCAGAAACGTTTGGAAATGTAGTATTAGAAGCATTTGCCTCCGGTTTGCCAGCAGTAGTGGCTGATAAAGGCGGTGTGACGAACATCGTAGAGCATAACCAAACCGGAAGAATGGCGAAAGCTCATCAATATCCTTCGTTTATTCATCATATTGAAGAGATATTAAATGAAAATCTCCTAAATGAAATGAAAAGAAATGCTCTTCAAATGGCTGAAAAACAATCCTGGGATTGCATCTTTGATCAACTCATAACGGAATTTCATGAAGTTAGCTTTTTTCGTAATGAGAATCAGATGTCAGGGTGAAGAAACCTTCCCCCCCTTCCTGATAGATGTTTGTGTAAAGGGCCTGAAAGAGGTCCTTTTTATTCTACTATTCTAATTTTATGGACAAGTTCATAAACTATAAGGGAAGGAAAGGAGAGGTGGGAATGGATTTTGGAGAATGGACAGATCAAGCCACTGGACAGATGTTACATAATTTAATAGACAAAAAACAAAAATTTGATAAAGCCAAAGCGGTACACCTTTATACCTTATGTGCAACAATGTTTGCTTCCTTCTTTTTTCTTTATTATGTGACGAAATTTGTGCTAGGCCCATATTCTTATTCATTTGCAGCGATGTTTTCTGTATTTGTATCCAGCTCTTTTCATCTATTTATCACAATGCTTCTTGTCGGACTTTTCGGTGCTACAAGAATCTTATATGAGAAAAAGGAGAAAAAGGAAAAAGAATATCATGAATTAAGGTGTGAGATCATAGATCGAAGTAAAGATTTATGGAAAGAGGATGCGTGGAAAAAAAGGCATCATGTGTATGAAAAAATGAAAAAAGAATGGGATATTAATTTATTTCATGGAAGTAAGTGAGAGTAAACTGAAGCACTATATAACGAGACCATGATGGTCTCGTTATATAATGCTTATCTAAAAAATAATAAGGCTCTTTTCGTAAAGTTTGTTGCTATCTTAAAGAAAGTAGTAGTTAATTTCCGCTATAGGATGCTCGCTTTCCGCGGGGCTGGCGGTGAGCCTCCTCGGCTTCACCTCCGGGGTCTCACCTGTCCAGCTACGGGGCTTAGGGGCTCGAGGTCATAAGCCAAGTCTGCCAAAAAGGCAAAAAGCGCCTTTTCAGCAGACTCGACTTATGCTTGTCGCCCCTGTGCAAAGCCCCTCCGCTTTTCGTACTGTCCAGCTATTCCCACACGAGTCGAGCACCTGCAGCGAGAATCAACTTTCTGAGCATGTTTCTCTAAAAGAAATAAATAAAAACAAAAACTTATAGCAAACAACTTCTTTTAAGGTGAGTAGAGGTTGATTTCCTTTTGAGGAAAAAAGAATGCTGTTATCTAGTTAGAAATTCTTTGACACCTTTTAGTTCTGTCATGAAAATCTCTTAAAGATGGTGAGGGGAACTGGGGAGACTCCGGCGGATTTTGGTCGTGCCGAGGCCCCGTTCGGCTAAGCTGAGGAGTCTCGGACGAACGCTAGCTGCAAGCGGAGCCGTTCTGCACACACTGAATTGACAGAGCCCAGGCAGACCATATGTTCAAAAACAACAATCTTTGCGAAAAGAGACAATAATAAAAAAGAATAGGCCCATTCCTTTTTTTCGAAGAAATGAGCCAAGTTTCCATGCATTAAAAGAATACCTTTTTATCTCTTTCATCCTTAAGAATTTCGACTGCTTCACGGAAGCGTTGGGAGTGGACGATTTCACGCTCCCTTAAAAACCGCAAACCATCATTCAGATCAGGATCGTCACTCATATTGATGATCCACTGATAGGTAGCCCTTGCTTTCTCTTCAGCTGCAATATCCTCATATAAATCAGCAATCGGATCACCTTTAGCGGCTATATACGCTGTAGTAAACGGCACACCCGCAGCATTGTGATAGAAGATCGCTCCATCATGATTAACATAATGAGGGTCAAGCCCAGCGTCCTTCATCTGCTGGGGAGTTGCATCTTTAATTAATTTATAAACCATTGTCGCGATCATTTCCAAGTGAGCAAATTCCTCCGTGCCAATATCCGTTAACAATCCGATGACTTTGTCAGGGATGGTATAGCGTTGATTGAGATACCTTAGGGCAGCGGCAAGTTCTCCATCAGCACCGCCGTATTGTTCAATCAGAAATTTTGCCAGTTTAGGATTGCATGTACTTACTCTGACCGGATATTGAAGTTTCTTCTCGTACACCCACATTGTCATGCACCTCCTAATTTCTTTAAACTTGCCATGGCCACGGAGCATCCTTCCAATCCCACGGGTAATTGGAGTAGCTATATCCATAGTTGGTCAAAGGACCAAATTCCTTTTCGAATTTCTTCTTAATTTGTTTTCGAGTTTTGATATACATATTATATTGAGAGATTGCATCATAATCTTCAGGGTGTGTATCAAGGTAAAGGGTAAGGTCAAGGATCACGAAATCTACGGCTTGTAACTCTTCCAGCACTTCATAATAATGGGGGGGAAGCTGTTTCATGTCAGTCTATTCTCCCTTCATCTTTTCATACGGGCTATAATAGGGATCATAAAACACTTTCCACAGAGTACCTTTTTGTAACGCTTCTTTTGGTGAATATTGTTCCAGGTTGGGAGGTTGAAACCCTAAGTAAAGATTAGGGGGCGTTGAATAGACTTTCCGGGTAATAGGCTTACACGGATCGAATGGGCTTACATATGGGTAATAAGCTTTGTAAAATTCGTGCACGATAATCCCTCCTTTAAAGAAAATCCTTCGTAACAACATATGAAATAGATAAATAGAACATGTTAATTAATTTAAATTCATAAATATGAAGGGAACTTTGTGAAAATGTTGAATACTAAAGATGTAGGATATTAATGATGAGGTGGTCAAATGTTTGTAAAAAGTGCCATGATACCGAAACACAAATGCTATGTGGTAGATGAAAATGACTCGATTGAAAAGACCCTTACAGTACTGGAACACCATAAAATTGATGGAGTGCCGGTACTCTCGAAAGAAGAATATAAAGGGGTGGCAACACGCTACAATATTTATCAGAGCTTCTTCCTTTCAGGAATGGATAAAGAAGCCTTTCTCAAGGAGAAAAAGGTTCGTGATATTATTGCCGATACCGACAAATATATAACCGACAAAGATGTTTTCGAAAATGCATTGGTCGAATTGAAGGATTCTCCGATTCTTCCAGTCGTAGGACCAGATAAAAAGTTCCTTGGATTGATTACCCGCTTTGATGTACTTGATCAATTCAGAAGTGCATTTGGGATGGATCAAAAAGGAGTGCGAATCGCCTTTTCTTCTGTGGAAACAGAAGGACGGATTGCCCGACTTGGAGATATCATCCAGCAGTACTCGGAATCAGTCATTTCCCTGGTTACCTTTGATGAAACCGATAAATTATTACGACGTATCGTTCTAAAGGTCGAAAAGAAGGACAATATGGAAAAATTCCTTCATAAGTTAGAGAAATCAGGATTTCGTATCCTGGATATTCAAGAAGATGAATAAATGACGGAAACCCTGTATGAAAAAAAATCCCTCTCATAAGATTTATGGGAGGGATTTTTTTGATCAATCATACTGTTAAGCTGCTTATCACGTTTCTATTAGGGTATCTATTCATTAAATGGTTTCCAGCGGCGGAAATGCTGAACAGCTCTGAATTCATTGTTGAGTTAGTCTTAAATCCAGTGCCATTTTTTGCGGCAATGATGGCCTTTATGGTGGGGTTAATGGTTCAAGGGAGTTTATTGAAATTCGAATTATATTCTATTCTAAGATTAATGAATGGAAAACTACATAAAGAGTTAGTCTTCATCCCATTTCATATAGGTATCATCTATTTGTTGAGCTGTTTTGGGATGTGGCAAACAATGACTTTTTCCTTCTTATCCATCTTTTATGGTATTATTTCTATAGATTTCCACCGACAAGGAGGCCACAATGCTTGAATTTAGTATGTTTTTATTAGTAGGGGGAGTCGGTCTCCTCTTTTTTATGTTATATGAAGCACGTAGAAATGTTGTGAGAATGGAAAAGGTAAAGCTACCCTGCCTTCCTCATAATATGAGCTCGATTTCCATCTTTTTTATATCTGATATACATAAGCGGGAAGTGTCGGACGGTATTATTGATGAAGTGAAAGGGAAAGTCGATTTTGTCATCATTGGCGGAGATCTTCTGGAAAAAGGAGTGCCATTTTCAAGAGTTGAACAAAATTTAGATAAACTATTGACACTTGGTCCGGTTTATTTTGTTTGGGGCAATAATGATCATGAAGTGAATATGAACAGGCTGAAGGAGATATTCAAACAAAAGGGAATCATTGAAATTGTAAATGATTCAGTAAAGGTGCCTATTCATAACGGGACGATTAACATGATCGGAGTTGACGATGCGAGTACGCAACGAGCTTCTTACTCATCTGCCCTAAAAAAAACAATACCGTATGAATTTAACATTTTAATCAGTCATGACCCGAGGCTTGTGAGGCAGGTACGAAGAGAAGAGGGGATTGACTTGATGTTGAGTGGCCATACACACGGTGGACAAATTCGATTGTTTGGATGGGGACTGTATAAAAAAGGAAGACTTGAAAAACTCCCACAGACCACCCTATTAGTAAGTAACGGCTATGGGACTACTGCGCTCCCATTACGCTTGGGAGCTCCGGCAGAGACCCATCTACTGACAATCGAAAAGAAATGAACATTTGTTGTTCATTACCTGTACAAATTTTACACAGTGTGGTTTCTCGATTATAATTTTAGAGAGAAGAGAATTACTTTGGGGGACTATTTATGAGCAATGACAAGAAATTAGAAGGTAAATACAATATAAAAGCTGTGTCCACAATCATAGGAATACAACCAGGTACATTAAGGGCATGGGAGAGAAGATATCAGATAATTGCTCCTGTCCGTAATGATTCAGGTCACCGTTTATACACAGAACAACATTTAAATATATTAAGATGGCTGGTTGAAAAGGTCAATCAGGGATTTACCATTAGTCAGGCTGTTGCGTTACTTGATAAACAAGAGCTGGAAGAAAATGAGATCACTTCCTCTGAACGAAAGGACCGTACTCAGAGCATCTCGGATGATTTGTTAAAAGCACTCTTAAGCTTTGATGAAACAAAAGCTCATGAATTAATCAACCAGTCTTTTGCTGTTTACACGATTGATAAAGTGGTGATTGATATCCTGGGCAGCTTGCTGGTTAAAATCGGAGACCTTTGGGAGAACGGGAAAATCACGACGGCCCACGAGCATTTTGCAACATCGATACTTAGATCCCGTATTGGTATCATCATGCACTCTTTTCCACACAACGGAATCTTACCTAAAGTAGTAGCAGTTTGCGGCCCGGAAGAATGGCATGAATTGGGACTGTTAATCTTTACTCTCTATGTAAGAAGAAAGGGATTTGAAGTAATATATTTAGGCTCCAGTATAAAAGAAAATGATATCGACATCGTTCTTGACGAAGTCGATCCTAAGTTTCTATTCTTCTCCTGCACCTTAAGGGAAAATGTAGACAACCTGCTGTCACTCGTTGCTTCATTAAGGAGGGAGCGGGAAGGCCTGGAAATTGGAATTGGCGGTTTTGCTGTAGACCATCTCCCAAAAGAAAAGAAAGAGGAATTTCAGGAACACATTGTCGGACAATCCAAATCTGATTGGGGACTATGGCTGAAAAGTAAATTATAATTGGATTATGCACTGTTTTCTGCCCCTTACATAGTATGGTGATAAATCGTCACACTCTAGGGGGTACGAAGATGAAGCTTGAAAGAATTTCTGACAACAAAATAAAATTTTCCATTAGTGTGGAAGAATTGGAGCAAAAAGGCTTATTTGAACAAGACCAATGGAAAGATTCCTATATGTGGCATGATCTTTTTGAAGACATGTTAGATGAAGTTCAGGGGAAGTTCGGCATTGAAACACAAATGGAAATCACCGTGGAGATTGAGTCATTTGATGATCATGAAATCTGCATGATCCTCACATTGGAGTCAGAAGATGACTTTTCAGATTGGGAAGACGAAAGTGGAATCATGAAGTCCATGAATGATCATGATGTGCTCGTTTACTTTGATGATTTCGAGGATGTACTGGACCTCCTTAAACGCATCAACGAATTGAACAAAGTGAACAATCGCCTTATACATTTAAGCATTTATTATTATGAAAAAAACTATTACTTACTTATAGAAAATCTATTGGAATCCGATAGCTTAGTCATGGAGGCTATTTGCGCTGAATACGGTCAGAAATCAAAGATTACGAAACATATCCTGATGGAGTATGGCCATGCTGTTTTAATAAATGATTCCATTGAAAAAATTTTGTTTTATTTTTGATTTTTGATCGTAGTA
Organism: Rossellomorea sp. GQ25; assembly: GCF_059758515.1. Classification (NCBI taxonomy): domain Bacteria; kingdom Bacillati; phylum Bacillota; class Bacilli; order Caryophanales; family Bacillaceae; genus Rossellomorea; species Rossellomorea sp. GQ25. The sequence continues at coordinate 14,890 of NZ_JCAXEQ010000019.1, forward strand.
TGTGGTACCGAATCTTCACCCCCCTTTAGATATATGTTTTACTATGATTTATAAGAAAGATATAGACATCATTTTGCACTTTTAGGGTGATTCCTGGAAGTGTTTTTTGTTATGGAGAGGGAATGTGGTGGCTGAGGGATATTGATTTATCAACTCTTATTAATATTTATCAACCGTTATTGGAATTTATCAACCTAATTTTCATTTAATCAACCGTTTTTTCAATATATCGACCGTTCTCTAAAATTCGACAAATTTTACGAGTGCGTTACATTGAACGGTTCATTCTTAACTTATGCTTGTCGGACCTGCCCAAGCCGCCTCCGCTTTTTGGTATGTCCAGCTCCGGCGGCTAGTCCCTCGAGGTCATAAGTCAAGACCACCAAAAA
>NZ_JCAXEQ010000002.1:0-1046863 GCF_059758515.1 Rossellomorea sp. GQ25
GTCCTGAGCCAGGATCAAACTCTCCGATAAAAGTTTGAATAGCTCTTTAAAAATAAATCTTGAATTAACGTTGACGTATTGTCTTGTTTTGTTCAGTTTTCAAGGTTCAATGTGCATTCACTTCGTTTAAGCGACTTTTTTATCTTACCAAGTTGTGGAGTTGATGTCAACAACTTTTTAAGATTTTTAAGTCGCCACTGACCGCTCGTTGTCGTCGTTCAGCAGCGACATTTACTAATATAACAAGGTTTCATATTGAAGTCAACGAAAAATCAATATTTTACTATAATTATTTTACTGCTCGATAATAGCGGTGATAAATACCCTGTCCCTTTGTCTCTACATTAACAATTTCAACGAATCCTTTATCTGTCAAATATTCAATGAGCATGCTTAAATCTACTGAATAATGTTTGGCCTCAGAATGATTGAGAAGGTCCTGAAACGTCCAATGTTCTTTTTGGTCCAGGATGCTTAATAGATGTTCCGTTGAAACCTTCGTTCTTGAGTGAATGAGAAACTCGCTTGCCAGAAACAGTAGTTCAAGTCGTTTATCGATCTCTTCATCGCTTGTTACGAGTTCTTCATACAACTTGTAGATTTCAGGCTCTATTTGTTTTACCTGGTTCCAGACTGTTACCTCCGGATGAAACCCGTTCTCGATAACTGCGAGCCTGGCTAGATGGTGTAAGGAATGGACGATGTGATTATAGGCATCTAAATAATGCTTACTTTCAAAGAATTCTTTGCCGTCCATATAACGACGAATCAACTTGGCAAATTCCATACCCATCTTTATCTTTCTACCATAAAAGGGGAAATCTCTTAACTCTGTTTTAAGATTATGAATATATTCGTTGCGATCGAACAGTATCTTACCATTAAATAGCCAATCGATCACTTTGCGGTTGGACCCGAGTAAAATCCACTCATTCAGCTTAGCTTCCGTTACGATATGTAAAGCTGCCTTTTGTTCTTTGTAAGAATAGTGTTTAATGAATACTGGCTCTTCAGCTTCTTTCACCACTAGAAAAAGGACAATATCAAAAGTATCCGTCAACGGACTTGATTTCTTGCTTTGTTCTATTAAAAGCGCTCCTAAAGTATTGGGGTGACTTGTACGCTCTTGGTATAACGGTCGTAAAATGTCTTCCATTTCATACTCCTCCACATCACTCATTGGTTGGTTACTATTTCGACATTCAAAGGCGATTTCCTTCTCTGAATATAGTCATTTTTCGACAAAACGGTTTCGTATCCCTCTTCTTACAACAATTATGGTATAGTATTTTTTTAGGAGGGACAAACAAATGGCTAAGTATTCGAGTAAAATTAATAAAATCCGTACGTTTGCCTTAAGTTTGGTTTTCATCGGATTTATCATTATGTACGTAGGTATATATTTTAGAGAACATCCATGGGTTATGACAACATTCATGCTGCTGGGTTTTCTGGCAATCATCGGAAGCACGGTTGTCTATTTCTGGATCGGGATGCTATCCACTAAGGCTGTTCAAGTCACATGTCCTAATTGCGGGAAGGTCACAAAGGTCCTTGGGCGAGTAGACATGTGTATGTATTGTAATGAACCGTTAACTCTTGATCCAAACTTGGAAGGCGAAGAGTTTGATGAGGACTATAATAAAAAGAAAAGATAAACCCGAATGAGAAAAGACCTTCTACTGAAGGTCTTTTTTTAGTATCCAAAAAAAGAATGGCCCTGATATCAGGGCCATTCTTACCTAGTGGGTTTCCTTTGTAGAGCAGTCAGAACATGTTCCGTAGATTTCCATTCGGTGGTTATTCACCTTGAAACCTGTCACATGGGAAGCCAATTGTTCAACTTCATCCAGTCCAGGATAATGGAAGTCAACGATTTTCCCGCAACCATCACAGATGACATGATAATGATCGGTTGTCACAAAATCGAAGCGGCTGGAAGCATCCCCATAGGTCAACTCTTTCACTAAGCCTACTTCACGGAAAACGCGTAAGTTATTGTAAACAGTAGCGACACTCATGTTCGGAAACTTGCCTTCGAGTGCTTTATATATGTCATCAGCAGTTGGATGAGCCATTGAATCAATGAGATACTCTAATATCGCATGACGTTGAGGAGTGATACGGACTCCCGTTTCCTTCAATGTCGAAATCGCTTCTTTTAATTGTCCTTCTTCAGACATCGTCATGCACCTCTTTTCATAAGAATTATTATTTTATAATCTTTATAAATAGTGTACTAATCATCGGTCCCTTTTGTCAATCTTTCTCCCTAGTTACTCATGTAAGTTTTTCTCTTGTTCCCCGAGCTGCTGGTTTATGTAGCGACCTGCAACGAATAGATAGTCTGAAAGTCTGTTCAGATAAGAAAGGACCAACGGATTAATATCTTCATCAATTCCAACCGCTTCTCTTTCGGCTCTTCTCACAATTGTTCTAGCTGTATGAAATGCAGCTCCAGCAGGCTGACCTCCTGGAAGGATGAAATTGCTTAGGGGCGTAAGGGCACCATCAAGAAAGTCGATTTGCTCTTCCAGTTCTTTAATATGTGATTCTTCAAGCTTCCATTTCACATCTTTTCCTGCAGGAGTAGCCAGTTCCGCTCCAACATGAAAGAGAATGGTTTGTACCTTATGAAAGAACTCCTCAAACTTTTCTTTTCCATCAAAGTATTCAGCTTTAAGGTAGCTTAGACCTAAACCAATCATGGAATTCGCTTCATCGCATGTCCCGTATGCCTCAACCCGCTGATCTTTTTTTGACACTCTGGTTCCATATACCAATGACGTCGTTCCCTTATCTCCGGTTTTCGTATAAATTTTCATCCTAATATCCCCTCTCTACATCGATCACGTTAATATAGTTTTCACCATTCTTACGATATGTAGTTAAATTCTTTTTAAATATTTCAAGTGCCCTTGGCATGTATTTCTTTGTGGTGCTGGAAAGATGAGGTGTCACCGTTATGCCCTCATTCTGCCAGAACGGGTGATCCTTGGGTAATGGTTCCTTGTCAAATACATCAAGGTACATATGATGTATTAACTTCTTTTCACTTACTTCAAGGAGAACGGATTCCTCCACTAGGTCACCACGACCTATATTGATAAAAACAGCCGTGTCCTTCATTTGTTCAAAGTGCTCAATCTGCAGGAGATGCTTCGTTTTCTCAGTACTTGGCAGAACGGATAGAACGTAATCGGCATTTACCAGCTCCTTCTGATATGTCTTAAGCGTGAACATACTGTCAAAGTGTTCTACAGGTGAGCCTGAAGAATTCACACCCCTCACTTTCATGTGAAACGCTTTTGCCAACCGTGCGATTTCTCCTCCAATTGCTCCTGCTCCCAGAATAAGGAGAGAGGCTTCATGAAGTTCTGAGGTTGGAAGTCTTCTACTCCACACGCTATCCTTTTCCTGCTTCCAAACTGTTTGAAGCTGTTTTGCATGCTGAAGTATCAATCCGATTGTAAACTCAGCCATAGGAATTCTATGAATTCCCCTTGCATTGGTCACTAGGATGTCTCTTTTTTTGATGGCTTTAAATGGCATCTTCTCAAGGCCTGCTGAGGTGACCATGATCCATTTGCATTTCTCACTCTTTTCAATGTGAAAGTCGGTCAAATCTTCCCCCATGGTGACAATCACTTCTGCTTCTGGAAGTTCATTCTCCGCTTCTTTGATTTTTTTATAAAAAAGAAACTCAACCTCATGGAAGCTATTCTTTAAGTCTGAGACAAACTCTTCCTTAGGTTGAAATGTAAAGATAATTTTCATGTAGCTGCCTCCCATCCCTATTGCCCATTATTTTACCATATTTGTACCGTATCACCCTATTTCCAGCATCCTTAAAAGCATAAAAAAAGAGGATCGACCTGGTCGATCCTTACACGGATGAGACTGACTTATTTGAGGAGGTTGCCCTACTCTTACTATATGTCTTTACCTCTCTTGTGAATGGACAAAAGCCTCAAACTTCTTAAAATAGGCTGAAAAATAGGTTCAGGAAAGGTTCTCTTGAATGTAATGAAGAGCTTCCTCCACATGTCCCTTCACTTTCACCTTTCTCCATTCCTTTGAAAGGTTTCCTTCTTTATCGATAATAAAGGTAGAACGTTCAATGCCCATATATTCTTTTCCAAAGTTCTTCTTCAGCTTCCACACGCCGTATTCTTCTGCCACCTTATGATCTTCATCCACAAGCAGAAGGAACGGGAGTCCATGCTTGTCTACAAACTTTTCATGCTTCTCAACAGGATCCGGGCTCACTCCTAAGATAACAGCATCCAGATTCTCAAAGTTTTCATGCTGATCCCTGAAATCACATGCTTCTGTCGTACAACCTGGGGTCATGTCCTTTGGATAGAAATAAAGAACCACGTTTTTTCCCTGGTAATCAGAAAGCTTCACCTTTTCTCCATTACTTGCAAGTAATTCAAATTCCGGTGCTTTTTGACCCACTGTCATGTATCTTCGCCTCCATTGAATAATTTCTAACTTTAGCGTACCCAATAGGAGGGAAAAACTCAAACCATATGCTACTTGTTTTCGTAGTTTAAAAATGATTTCACGACAAAGGCGGCAGGTATGGTGTAACCGAGCCATGACTCAATGAGGGCAATTCCTCTCCCGATACCAACAGGGGTTACATCCCCGTATCCTACTGAGAAAAGGGTGATGCCACTGAAATACATCGTGGTAAAAAAATGATCGAGGAAGTCTCCCGTTAATGGTTTTCCTTCTTCAACGAGAATCGGAACCCCTTCAAGCTCCAGGAGAGCAAACAGAAGACCGAATCCAACCATAATCGTAATATAACTCATTCCTAAAAAGAGAAAATGATGAAGTGAAACGTGATGCTCTTTCCACCTTGAAGGATAAAATAAGGCCCGTAAACTCATCACCATGCAGAACAGAATGAAAAACCCAATGATATAAAGCATGTACATACCCTCTTTTTTCTGCTTGTCTTCCTATATGTACGCTTAAAACTTCAGATTCATTCTAGTTACCTGCACCTCTGTATCGTTTCACTCCTTCATTCCATAACACGATCGAGAAGATGAAAAATCCGATGCCCACAAATGGAGTCAGAAACGAATATGGATACCATTCTGTCTTTTCCAGGAAAAAGGCAGATGGATAGACTCCAACAAACGCGAATGGAAGAATCCACGTTAACACGAAACGAATCACTTTATTATAGATATCAACGGGGTATCTTCCATAGTTACCGATATTGTACATCATCGGCATAATCGACGTTTTCGCATCCGACCAGAACCCGATGCTTGCAAGGGCAATGAAGATTCCTGCATACACAAGAGCTCCCCCCATTACAAAGAGGATAAATAAAACGGGTTCGTACCATTCAAAGGTAATATCTAGTCTTCCCCCGGCGTAGAACATAACCGCCAGTCCTGTTATCACTCCGAAAAGCGACTCCAGTTCCATCCGCTCTAAGATGATTTGAAATAAGCTGTGGATGGGACGGGTCAGGATCCGGTCGAACTCTCCCTTCACCACATACCGGTCGTTAAAGTCCCAAATGTTGAAGAACGAACTGAATAGTGCAAACGGGACCAGGAAGAAACCATATATGAAAATAATTTCGTCTCTTGTCCATCCACTCAGAAGCTGAGTATGGCCAAACACGACCAAGATAAATACGAGGTTAACTGCCTGAAACAGTAAATCAGAAAGAATCTCGACAACCAGGTCGGCCCTGTATTGCAGCCTGATCTTCATATATTGGGCGACATATTGAAAAAACATCCTTACATAAAACATCGGTCACCCTCCTTGAATAATCATTTGTTTTTTTGCCATGACCCAGAGTATCTTGATTGGTATGAGAAGAATCAACGACCATACGCCCTGCATAAGAATCGCATTGAATGATTCAGAAGTCGTAAAGCCATTGGTGAAAATCATGCTGGGAACATAACTTATACTCTGGAACGGTAAGTATCCCATCACATTTTGCGCCCAAAGGGGGAAAAAATGAATCGGCAGCAATAAGCCGGAAAACAAATCAATGACCACTCGTTTCGCCCGGATAAGACCATCATTATTAAATAAGAAAAAGGTCGTGATACCCGTCAGTAAATTGATTTGTGTATTGATAATGAAGCTAAACAGGATTGAAATCGCAAATAACCCCAATGTATCAAACCCTGTACCGAATTGTAGCGGGAAGATGAGGCTGACAATAATCATTCCCGGGAACGAGAAAAACAACAGTCTAAAGACTCCCTCTCCGAGTCCCTGCATCGTCTTCATCCCCAGATAGTTATAGGGTCTGATAAATTCAACCGCCACTTTCCCCTCCTTAATTTCCTGAGCGATTTCACGGTCAATATTATTAAAATAAAAGGCCCTCGCCATCCATGAAACGGCCACATAGGTCGTCATTTGAATGATCGATAATCCTTCAATATCACTTTTTCCTCCGTAGATGGCCTGCCATAAGAAATAGTAAGCTCCAATATTGATACTGTATATTAATATTCCACTATAATAATTAGTTCGGTACGCCAGCATCATGAGAAAGCGGATGCGAATCATTTCGATATACTTAGCCATGATACCCTCCCAGACACTGGAGCTGAACCGATAGCTTCTAATTCCAAACTCATCTCGTCACAGCCCCTTTTTCATAGATGTTCCGTATAATCTCCTCCGTTGTCGTTTCTTCTATCTTCATGTCTTTCACTTTGAAACTCGCAACGATTTTCGTGATCAGTTGTGAAATGACTTCATCATCCGCTTCAATTAATGCTGAATAGCTCTGTTTTTTCTCATCAAAAGACCAGGAGATGTTTTGATTCTTTGTAAGACCGGATAAAGCGGACAGAGATGTATCGTCCAGAAATTGAAACACGACTTCCTTTTGGTCTCCCCAATTTTCTTTGAGCTGACCCAGAGCCCCGTCATAAATGATTTTCCCTTCATCCAACATCACGACCCGTTCACAAAGAGCTTCGATGTCGGTTAAATCATGGGTGGTTAAAAGAATCGTAGTATTGTACTTCTCGTTGATTTCTTTCAAGAATTGGCGGATTTTCAGTTTCACCAGAACATCCAATCCAATTGTAGGTTCATCCAAGAAAAGTAAAGGTGGATTATGGACAAGAGCCGCTGCCAATTCACATCTCATTCGCTGCCCCAGTGATAATTTACGGACCGGCTTGTCCAGTAGCGGCGCGATATCCAGCGTTTCAATCACATGATCCATATGTGCTTTATATTGTTGATCAGGGACTTTGTACACTTTCTTTAAGAGCTGGAAGGATTCCTGAACCGCAATATCCCACCAGAGCTGGGAACGCTGCCCAAACACGACCCCGATCGTCTGAACGAATTTTTCCCGATCACGATGAGGATTCATTCCATTGACGTTCAAATCTCCCCCGGTCGGTGTCAAGATCCCCGTCAGCATCTTGATGGTAGTGGATTTTCCAGCTCCATTTTCCCCGATGTATCCGACCATCTCACCCTGCTTCACATTGAATGAGATATCGTTCACCGCATTAACGATCTTATAATTACGCGTAAATAAATCCCGAAAGGCTCCTTTAAGTCCGGAACGACTGGAAAAAGCCTTGAATTCCTTACGCAAGTGATATACTTCGATTGCATTCATATTGCGTCCTCCTAATTTCAAAAAAAGTATCGGTCCCTCTTTTACAAACAAAGAATAGTGTACCACAGAGAACTGTTTCCCTTAGAACAGTCTGCTTGAAAATTAGTGTGCCCGGATTCCCTATTTGCTAAAGTGGAAAAGACCGTACTACAATAGAAGAGTAATAGATAGCTAAATACTCAAATTTAGGAGGAAAACATGAAATATACTGAATCAGAAACTTTACATACAGAAGCATTGGAACATATCGTAGGAGGAGTGAATAGCCCGTCACGCTCATATAAAGCAGTTGGCGGAGGCTCCCCGGTTGCAATGGAAAGAGGTCAAGGCGCATATTTCTGGGATGTAGACGGAAATAAATACATCGATTATCTGGCAGCATACGGACCTATCATTACCGGTCACGCTCACCCACATATTACAGAAGCGATCAAAACAGCGGCGGAAAACGGAGTCCTTTACGGAACCCCCACCCGTCATGAAGTGAAGTTTGCCAAAATGATCAAAGAAGCAATGCCTTATATGGACAAGGTTCGATTTGTGAACTCCGGGACTGAAGCGGTTATGACAACGATTCGTGTTGCAAGAGCATACACGGGGAAAGACAAAGTCATTAAATTCGCAGGCTGCTATCACGGTCACTCAGATCTAGTACTAGTTGCAGCTGGATCTGGACCATCCACTTTGGGAACTCCTGATTCAGCCGGTGTTCCTAAGAGTATCGCTCAGGAAGTCATCACAGTTCCATTCAACGACATCGAACCATTTAAAGCAGCAATGGAAAAATGGGGAGATCAAATTGCAGCAGTCCTTGTGGAACCCATCGTAGGGAACTTCGGAATTGTAGAACCGAAAGAAGGCTTCCTTGAGCAAGTGAATGACATTGCTCATAATGCCAGTTCCCTTGTCATTTATGATGAAGTGATCACGGCATTCCGCTTCATGTACGGCGGAGCTCAGGATATGTTAAAGGTGAAGCCTGACTTAACGGCGCTGGGGAAAATCATCGGCGGTGGTCTTCCAATCGGGGCTTACGGCGGAAAAAAAGAAATCATGGAACAGGTCGCCCCGTTAGGACCTGCCTATCAAGCAGGTACAATGGCTGGTAACCCCGCATCCATCCTTTCAGGAATTGCCTGCCTTGAAGTGTTAAAAGAAGAAGGCGTATATGAGAAATTAGATCAGCTTGGAGAACTGCTTGAAAATGGAATCCTTACTGCAGCTGAAAAACATAACACACCAATCTCCATTAACAGATTGAAAGGAGCTCTCACACTTTACTTTACTACTGAAAAAGTGGAGAACTATGAGCAAGCTGAAGCAACAGATGGGGAAATGTTTGCGAAGTTCTTTAAACTTATGCTTAATCAGGGAATCAATCTGGCTCCTTCAAAATATGAAGCATGGTTCATTACGACCGCTCACACAAAAGAAGATATCATGGAAACGATCGAAGCCGTCGATCGTGCATTCGCACAATTATAATAGAAGAACCTAAAGACTGCTCCACATGCGTGGGGCAGTCTTTATTATTGATTTTGTAGAATAACTCTTCCCTTCCTGGCATATCTATTCATTCGGTAGAAGAATTCCGTTGCTGTGATTTGTTTTGTTTATTCCCTTCCTCAAAAAGGGTACGTATTTTGTGGAAACTTATTTAAATTTTCCTATTGATATTGCTTGTAAGTACATGTATAGTACAGTATTGTTTATTAAAAAGTTACACAAGAAAGGATCCTAATTCCATGAAACTTGGTGCTCGCATCCTTAAAACGGGAATTGCGATTGTATTAGCTTTACTTGTATCTCAGCTATTGAATATACCGTCTCCAGTGTTTGCTGGAATCGCGGCAGTGTTTGCCGTCCAGCCCACCATTTATCGCTCTTATCTATCGATTATCGAACAGATTCAAGCGAACCTGATCGGTGCTGGGATTGCCGTTATTTTTGTTCTCTTATTCGGCAGCAATCCTCTTATTGTAGGTCTCGCTGCTGTCATAGCCATTGCCATCATTCTTAAATTAAAGCTGCAAAACACGATCGGCCTGGCCCTGGTAACGTTGATCGCGATTATGGAAGTGACGGATCAGGATTTTATTCAATTTGCATTTATCCGTTTCTCAACCATCATGATCGGGGTATTTTCATCGTTCATTATTAACTTAATCTTCCTGCCGCCAAAATACGAAACGAAGCTTTACCATAAAATATCTGATTCTACAGAGGAAATCTTAAAGTGGATTCGATTAAGTTCAAGACACGCAACAGAGTTCCACCTCTTGAAAAAAGACTTGGAGCGCATTAAAGAAAAGCTTATAAAGGTCGATCAATTGTATCTTCTCTATAAAGAAGAACGGGATTATTTTAAGAAAAATTCGATTGTCAAAAGTCGTAAGCTTGTCATTTTCCGTCAGATGATTTCATCAACGAATCGAAGCTTTGACATCTTGAAGCGATTGAACCGGTATGAAAATGAAATTTTTCAGTTGCCGGATGAATTACGTGGAGTGATCAAGGGACAGCTTGATTGTCTCCTCACCTACCATGAACAGCTTCTTTTAAAGTTCCTTGGGAAAATGCATCCGCATGCTGAGTCAGAAGCCCAGCAGGATGTGTGCATGCATCGAAAAGAACTGATGAATATCATGATCCAGGAAGTAAAACAGCATAGTAAAGATGAAAATATTCATAACTTCCATCTGCTTCATATTTTCTCGGCTATCTTTGAATACGATGAGCATTTAGAGCACCTGGAAAAACTCATCACAAGCTTCCAATCGTATCATAAAGAAGAAAATGAAGTGATGATCGGGGAAGAAGAAGAATAAATGGATAAAAAACGGAGCAAAGGATGTGATAACCTTGGCTCCGTTTTTTTGTTCTATTTAGTTTTTCATTTTAGGATCAAGGGCATCCCGAAGTCCGTCCCCCATCAAGTTGAATCCCAATACCGTCAGCATGATGGCAAGTCCCGGGAAGATCATTGTCCATGGAGCTTGCAGCATGAACGTACGTGCATCAGCCAGCATTTTCCCCCATTCGGGTTGCGGGGCTTGTGCTCCTAGACCAAGGAAGCCAAGTGCTGCGGCTTCGATGATAGCAGTTGCAATGGCAAGGGTCCCCTGTACAATGATTGGCGCCATACTGTTAGGAAGGATATGACTCAATAGAATACGGCTATCTTTCATCCCAATGGCTTTCGCAGCCATTACATACTCTTCCTGCTTTACACTCAACACCCGTGACCGAATGAGTCGCCCAAAGTTAGGGATATTGATAATCGCAATGGCAATTAAAGCATTTCTCAGGGAAGGCCCAAGAGCAGCTACAACAGCTATCGCTAACAGGATACTCGGAAATGCAAGCATAATATCAAAGATTCGTGAGATAATCGTATCCACCCATCTTCCATAATAACCTGCCACGATTCCCAGTAGGCTTCCTACTACTGCGGAACCGATTACTGCAAAGAAACCTACCCATAATGAAATTCGTGCCCCAAAAATAATTCTGGACAATATATCCCGTCCAAAGTCATCGGTTCCGAGCCAGTGTTCTGAAGATGGAGCCTGCAGTCTTTTCGATAAATCTTGTTCATTGATGCCTTGTGGGGCAATGACTGGTGCAGCAATGGCTAAGACGACAAAGAAAAGCACGATAAAAAATCCGACTAAAGCGATTTTGTTTTTTCGAAAGCTTTTCCACGCTTCCTTCCAGGGAGAAACCGTTTCCTCCTGCAGGGAAGGATGAAGCTCCTTTTGCGGTTCTGCTAATTCTGCCATGAGAGTTCACCTCTTTCTTCTATTGATGTTAGTTGTATTTAATGCGCGGATCGACAGCAGCATATAGTAAATCGACAATTAAGTTGATTGTGACAAAGATCGTGGCCACTACGAGAATGCCGGACTGTACAACAGGATAATCACGGAAGCCGATCGCTTCATAAATATAGCGACCAATTCCAGGCCACCCAAAGATCGTCTCAGTCAATATCGCTCCACCTAACAGGAGCCCCATTTGCAGACCGATTACCGTCAGTACTGGAATGATTGCATTTTTAAGAGAATGCTTGTACACCACCCAGAACATTTTCAGACCCTTGGCACGAGCTGTTCGTATGTAATCTGAACGCATAACCTCCAGCATACTTGAACGGGTCATACGGGCAATGATCGCCATAGGAATCGTGGCAAGTGCAATACCCGGAAGGATTAGATGCCTCAGCACATCACCTAATTGATCGAAACGTCCTTGTATGATGGTGTCTATAATATAGAGATTCGTAATGGCATCGATCGGATTACGAATGTTTTCCCTTCCTGTGGTTGGAAGCCAGTCAAGTTGAATACCAAAGATCCACTGTTCCATCAAACCAAGCCAGAAGATCGGCATAGACACCCCGACCAAAGCCAGGATCATAGCTGTATAATCAAACCATGAGTTCTGGAACCAGGCACTGATGATACCCGCATTCACCCCAATGACCACGGCAATGATGATCGCTACAATCGCCAATTCCGCTGTTGCAGCCAAGTATGGCCATATTTCACTTGAAACTTCTGTTTTTGTTCGAATAGAGCTACCTAAATCACCTGTTAGAAGGCCTTTTAGATACTCAAAATATTGAACGTACCAGGCATTATCAAGACCTAACTGTGTTCTTAGCTGTTCAATGGCTTCTTTTGAAGCTTGTTGACCCAGGATCACTTGGGCAGGGTCTCCAGGAATCGCCCGAATGATAAAGAATACAATAAAGGTCATCCCTAATAATACGGGTATTAATTGAAATAATCTTCGTATGGTGTATTGAAACATTTTGTTCACCTCTCTGAAAGGAGATTCTAGTATTCTTGGAAGCTTGCTTAAATCGTTTTCATATTACATGCTTGTCGGGGCTGACCAAGCCGCCTCCGCTTTTCTTCTTGTCCAGCTCCGGCGGCTAGAGGCTCGAGGTCATTTCCAGTCGATCAGCTGAAGGCAAAGTACGTCTTCTTCTGATCGACCAGAAATGCTTGTCGCCTCTGACCAAGCCGCCTCCGCTTTTCTATGTACAAAGGGGAGACTCAACGTCATCTCCCCTAGGTTGAATCTTATTAGGACTATTCCATGTCTACTGCACCTAAGTAGTCAGATCCAGTTGGATGCGGTTGGAAATTCTTCACAGCCGCACTACCAGCTAATAATGGTGTAGAGTGAGCTAGAGGTACCCAAGGCGCATCTTCATGGATGATTTCCTGAGCCTGTTTGTACATCTCTTCACGTTTTGCTTGATCCGTTTCAGATTGAGCAGCAATCAATAATTCATGAAGCTCATCATTGCTGTAGTAAGTGTAGTTATTGCTTCCGATATTGTCTTTATCAAGTAATACATATAGGAAGTTATCTGCATCGCCGTTGTCACCAGTCCATCCAAGTAAGAACGCATCCGCTTCTCCGTTACGGGCTTTTTCTAAGTATGTCGCCCACTCATAAGAAACGATTTTCGCTTTCACTCCTACTTCTTCAAGATCAGCCTGAATCGCTTCAGCTACTTTTTGGCCATCCGGCATGTATGGACGTGGGACAGGCATAGCCCATAATTCCATTTCAAATCCATTTTCGAGTCCTGCTTCAGCAAGAAGTTCTTTTGCTTTTTCAGGATTGTATTCATATCCTTCAAGTGCGTCATTGTATCCGCCAATAACTGGAGGCATTGGGTTTTTCGCTACCTCTGCTCTTCCTTCGAAGAATGCGTCAATGATTTCCTGCTTGTTGATTGCATAGTTAATTGCTTGACGTACTTTTGGATTATCAAAAGGTTTACGAGTCGTTGTTAACCCTAAATATCCAACGTTCATAGAAGGACGTTCAAATAATTGTAATTGGTCGTTACCTTCAACTTGAGCAGCATCACTTGGGTTGACACCATCGGCTAGATCGATTTCTCCAGAAACAAGCGCGTTTAGACGTGCAGAGTTTTCCGGAATTGATTTAAAGACAACCTGGTCCAGCTTAGGCAGACCTTCTTTCCAATAATTCTCATTTTTCACTAGGACGATTTTGTCATTACGCTTCCACTCTTTGAACTTGAAAGGACCTGTTCCGGCATCCGTTGGTGCTTCGCCTAACTTGTTCCCTAACTCATCAAGAGCTTTAGGACTTACAATCGCAAACGGGCTCATCGCAATGTTCTTTAAGAACGGAGCCTGAGGACGTTTTAGAACAAATTCAACAGTTTTTTCATCAACCGCTTTTACTTCATTGATAACGTGACCTTCATCACCTTTAAATCCACCAAACATAGATTTATAGTAGTAGAATGCTTCTTCATTACCATTCATCCAACGCTCGAAGTTTTTCACGACTGCGTCCGCATTGAAATCTGTACCGTCTTGGAATTTAACCCCTTCGCGGAGTGTGAACGTATACGTCAAACCATCATCAGATACCTTCCACTCTTCCGCTAATCCCGGATTTGGTTCTGTATCCTGCTCACCAAATTCAACTAAAGTTTCGAAGATATTCTTTGTTACTTTAAATGATTCTCCATCTGTAACCGCAGCAGGATCAAGTGCTACTGAGTCCCCCCCGCGACCAAAGATCAATACTTTAGGGTCGCCACTATCTTTACTATCGCTGCCTTCGCCTGAAGAGCTTTCATTTCCTCCACATCCGTAAAGAACAGATGATACGAGTAGGATGAGCAGCATTAAAATTGACCAGCTTTTTTTTCTCAACTAAATCCCCTCCTGAATAATGTTTATATACTTATGAGACTTGTCTTCTAGTAAAGATGACAAGCTACATAATGCCCTGGTTGGTGTTCCTTGAATTCTGGTACTTTCTGTTTGCAGATCTCCGTTGCATGTGGACACCGGGTGTGGAATGTACACCCACTCGGTGGATTGGACGGGCTCGGAATATCCCCCTGTAAGAGAATCGTTTCTCTTTTGAAATCCGGATCTGGAACCGGTACCGCTGATAGTAGTGCCTGAGTGTATGGGTGAAGCGGGTTTTCATAGAGTGTTTCACTATTACTCAGCTCTACCATTTTTCCAAGGTACATCACGCCTACCCGGTCACTTATATGTCTCACTACACCTAAATCATGCGCAATGAAGATATAAGTGAGCCCGAACTCTTTTTGCAAATCCTGCATCAGGTTCAGGACCTGTGACTGAATGGACACGTCAAGAGCTGACACAGGTTCATCAGCAATAATGAGCTTGGGTTTCGTCATTAGAGCCCTCGCTATACCAATTCGCTGTCTTTGTCCACCGCTGAATTGATGTGGATAACGTTTCGCATGATAACTGCTTAACCCGACAATATTGAGTAGTTCATGAACCCTCTTTTTTCTTTCTTTCGCTGAACCCATTCCATGGACCTTTAATGGTTCTTCGAGAATTTTTTCAACTGTATGTCTTGGATTCAAGGAAGCAAAAGGGTCCTGAAAGACCATTTGCATTTCCCGGCGAATCTTTCTCATTTCTGAGTTTGATAGACTGGTAAGCTCTCGATCTTCGAATGTCACTTTCCCTTCGGATGGATCGATGAGTCTCATAAGCATCCTGCCCGTCGTCGACTTTCCACAACCACTTTCTCCTACGATTCCAAGAGTCTCTCCTTTATTCACGATAAAAGATACCCCGTCTACTGCTTTTACCGAACTGACAGGTCGTCCGAGAATTCCTCCTGTAATCGGAAAATGTTTCTTAAGATTCTCAACCTTTAGCAACGGTTCCGTCATAAACTCCCTCCTCCACTTCATCGAACAGGAAGCATCGTGTGCAATGTCCTTGTGATGTTTCATATAATTCCGGTGTTTCGACTAAACAGCGATCGAAGGCATATTCACAGCGTGCTGCAAACCGGCATCCGGTCTTAATGGATCCCGGTTTCGGAACATTCCCCTGAATCGAGTGCAGTCGCTGCTGCTTGATTCTCATATCCGGTACGGATTGAATCAGGCCTTTTGTGTAAGGATGCTGAGGGTTTTTAAAAATTTCTTCTACTTTCCCCTCTTCCACCACTTTCCCTGAGTACATAACGACCACTCGTTCACATGTTTCAGCTACAACACCTAAATCATGAGTAATCAAGAGGACCGCTGTATTCAGTTCTTTATTCAATCGTTTCATCAATTTTAAAATTTGGGCCTGAATCGTCACGTCAAGAGCGGTTGTCGGCTCGTCTGCTATCAACACACGTGGATCACAAACCATTGCCATGGCAATCATGACCCTTTGTCTCATACCGCCTGATAGCTGATGTGGGTATTCCTTGATAAGCTCTTCAGATCTCGGTAAACCAACCATCTTCATAATTTCAATTGCTTTATCTCTTGCTTGTTTCTTTCCAACCTTCGTATGTATGCGTATGGCTTCCGTTAATTGGTCACCTATAGTAAAAACAGGGTTTAAAGATGTCATTGGCTCTTGGAAGATCATCGCTATATCATTGCCCCGAATATCTCTCATTCTCTTTTCAGATGCTTGTGTCAGATCTTCATCTTTATACAGAATCTTTCCACCTACTATTTTCCCCGGTGGTTTCGGTACCAGGCCCATGATGGATAGGGATGTAACACTTTTACCACATCCACTTTCCCCAACGATCCCGAGCACCTCCCCTTCATTCACATGAAAGCTAACTCCATCGACTGCAGGAACTTCTCCGTCATCAGTAAAAAAGGAGGTCCTCAAATCTTCCACTTTTAGTAAAGGACGCGCTTCGCTCATTCAAATCCTCCTCTTGAAACTATCTCTCTTTTCTTAATAGTGCTTATTTTCTAAATTTTATATGTTTCTTATTATACAAGATGTTACAAATGTTGCAATCTATTTTCAGAATTTTTCTACACAAAATCCACATACTCTTTCATTCCTAATTCAATTCAATATATGTCCAATTATTCTTTTCATTCCTTCCAGATGAAGTTATTTAGACCTATTTCCTTCACGGTACACCTGAAATAAGTTTGATATTTTAAAAAAAAAAACAAAAAAAGTCATGACTTTTATCACGCGAATCGTGATAAGTCATGACTTTCCATTTTACTGATCGAGCTGTTGTACTTGGAAGAGTTTATAGTAATGGCCCTGTTTTGCCATCAACTCTTCATGGGTTCCCATTTCGACAACTTCACCGTGCTCCATATGAATGATTCTGTCAGCATGGGTGATTGTTGATAATCGATGAGCGACTATGAAGGTTGTTCGATCTTTTGCCAGGATTTCAAGAGATTCCTGTATAAGGTGTTCGCTTTCCAGATCAAGGGCTGACGTTGCTTCATCAAGTATGAGAATCGGTGGATTTTTAAGGAATACCCTGGCAATCGCGACACGTTGCCTCTGTCCCCCAGATAGTTTCACACCTCGTTCCCCTACTTTCGTGTCATAGCCTTGAGGTAATTTCATGATGAAATCATGTGCATTTGCCGCCTTGGCAGCTTCTATTGCCTCTTCATCCGTCGCATCAGGATTACCGAATTTAATATTCATCTTGACCGATTCACTAAAGAGAATATTGTCCTGAAGCACCATTCCAATATTGTCCCGCAATGACCTCACCTGAAATCTTCTGATGTCTGTTCCATCTAAAAGAATTTCACCATCTGTGACATCATAAAAACGGGGAATAAGACTGACGAGGGATGATTTTCCTCCGCCGCTCATGCCGACCAGAGCGACGGTTTCACCTGTTTTAATATCAAGGTTGAGATTACGCAGTACCTCTTCCTCTTCAGATTCATAGCGGAAGGAAACATTCTTAAAATGAATATCGCCGCGTACATTTTTACAAGGAGTCGCCCCTGGTTCATCATCAATATCATACTTCTCATCCATGAACTCAAATACACGGTCCATGGAGGCGATCGATTGAGTCAAGGTTGTAGAAGAATTCACCAGGCGTCTAAGCGGACCATAGAGACGATCGATATATGCGATAAAGGCAGCCATTGTACCAATGGTCAAATCTCCATTAATAACTTGCAGCCCCGCATATCCAATGATGATTAACGGAGAAATATCCGTAATGGTATTCACAACCGCGAACGCTTTCGCATTCCAGCTTGTTTGCTTTAAGGCCTTCGTTAAGAAATTGCTATTCTGATCCTGAAACTGTTTTTGTTCATAGTCTTCAACAGCAAAACTCTTGATGACAGCCATTCCCTGGACCCGCTCGTGTAAATGACTTTGAACCTCTGCCAGTGCCTGAGACCGGTCTCTCGTCAACCCTCTAAGTCTTCCAAAGAAATAACGGACAGAGAAAGCATAGAAAGGAAATGCTATAAGAGAAACAAGTGTTAACGAAACATCCATCGTAAACATGATGGACAGAGCAATGACAATGGTAGCTGCATCCAGCCATAGGTTCATCAGACCGGTGATCACGAAATTCTTCGTTTGCTCAACGTCATTGATGACCCTGGAAATGACTTCCCCTGCTCTTGTATTCGAATAATACTTAAAGCTGAGTCGCTGAATATGTGAAAACAAATGATCCCTTAAATCATACAAGATCTTGTTTCCCGTCCACTGAGCAAAGTACTGTCGATAATACTCTACAGGCGGTCTTACCAGTAAGAAAAGGCCAAGCATGATCCCCATGATCATGAGTAATTGATTGGTCTTTTCTTCCGAGGATAAGCCCGAAGCGCCTACTATATCATCAATGACATATTTAATTAAAATTGGAATTAATAAGGGGATGGTAAATTTAATAATACCTATGATTAATGTACCAATAATTTGCCACCGATAAGGTTTTACAAATTGAAGGTAGCGTTTGATACTATCCAAGTGATTACTCCTTTCTAAGATGTGAGTATTTATTTTGCCCCAATAAAAAGGGATGACCCTGTATGGAACGCAGCACTGTTCCTCTTCAAGTCCTTTCAGGAAATGAAAAGGGTTGCTCCTTACTGGGTCAGCCCTTTAATGCCTATACAGTTTTCCAGCTGTGTTACCCCCTGTGAGTCAAATAACGCTCGTACCAAATATCAATAAAGTCAGGAGCAAAAGGCCCTTTTCTTTGTCGGATCCAGCGAACAAGCTTGTCTACATTTCGCTTCAGGATGTGATCAATCACGTCCGGGTAACCGTACAATTTACGATGAGCTTCGTACTCATCCTCATCCAGCAATGTATATGTCATATCAGGAAACACTTTAATATCCAAGTCGTAATCAATATACTTGATCGCTTCATGATCATATACAAATGGTGAACTTAAATTACAATAATAATAAATACCGTCCTCACGAATCATACAAATAATGTTAAACCATAGCTCTGAATGAAAATAGCATATTGCCGGTTCACGGGTCATCCACGTTCTTCCGTCTGATTCCGTCACCATCGTTCGATCATTTCCACCGATTATCTGATTGCTTGTTCCTTTCAGAACCGTCGTCTCATTCCATATCCGGTGAATGTTGCCATCATGCTTAAAGCTATGTATTTGTACTGATTTTCCTTCAGTGGGAACCGCCATCGTATCCCCTTCTTTCATTTCAAAATTACCCTTATATATACTTATCTATTCTATCATTATAACGTTTCCTCAGAAAATTTAAAACAAAAGGGCTATCCTTAAAGAAAAATTCCTTTAAGAATCGCCCGGTTTCTGTTCGAAAATGGGATTTATCATTAAAACCTTTTTATGTTGTAACGCTGTTTTGTTCCTTTTGATAGGAGCGAATCACTTCATCGGTTTGTTTTTGAAACATTGTTTGAATCACTTTAAGTTCCCTCTTTTTTGAAGCAATCTCTCTCTTTATAGATTCAACCTTCGTCATCTCTTGAAGCTGAAGCAGCTCCTCTTCAAGCTCTTGACAACGTTCGATCTCAGACTGAAGATATAACAACTTATCCATCGTCTCTAACTGCTCTGTTACCAACTCATTAAACCGTTGTTGCATCACTTCCACCACTCCTCTAAACAAGCTCTCCTAAACATTCTCCTTTCCACCCCCAAACCCTTTGACAACTTCTGTCACAATCCCACCAGTTTTGTCGATGTAGATCTGAGTGTGTGGCGGGTTCTCACACTTCCATTATATGTTAAAATGCACATAAATTGAAAATCCACTAGAAAACAAAAAAGCACCCAACCTAATGGGTGCTTTTCCGTCAAGAACATTTCAATTATTGTTGTTGTTGACCGTATTTACCAGAAGCTTTCGCTTTGTTAGCTTCTGCTTGTTGGTTTTGTTGCTTCACCTGTTGTGCTGCTGTTGTTTCTGAAGCGAACTCAGTACCGAATTGTTGTTGCTGAGTTGCACCAGCTTGAGCGTTTTGTTGCTTAACATGTTGAACGTTTGTACCAGCTTGAGTTTTGTTTGGTTGTTTTGCCATTGTAATCACCTCCACGCTTATTAAGATAACCAAGCATGGATTTCACTATTCGATATTTTTCAGGAAAAAAATTCCACTAAACGAGTAGTGAGCGACCGCCATCCACAATGATGGTTTGACCTCTGATCATGGAAGAATCATCTGAAACGAGGAACATCACTGACTTCACAAGATCATCAATTTCCACCATTCGTCCTGCAGGTGTTTTACTGCGGGCATCTTCCAGAAGTTCTTCACGATTAGGGAAATGCTTGAGTGCATCTGTATCGATCGCACCACCGGAAACTGCATTTACGATTATGTCACGCGGTGCAAGCTCAACTGCAAGATAACGCGTTAATGCTTCAACTGCAGCTTTTGAAACTCCCACAGTTGTATAATTGTCTAAATAACGGATGGATCCCAATGAGCTTATGCTTACGATGCGTCCGCCCTTATCCATTAATTTTGCGGCTTCCTGGGCACAGAATAGTAATGCCTTACTGTTAATGTTCATCGTCCAATCCCAATGAGATTCTTCAAGTTCCATGACTGGACGCAGAACCCCGGATGCTGCGTTACTTACCAATACATCCAAATGGCCGAACTCTTCTTTAATCTGTTCGAACATTGATTTAATTTTATCGACGTCTCCTACATTTGCCCGTACGACAAATGCTTTTCGTCCCAACTTTTCGACCTGTTCAGCCGTTTCAAGTGCACCTTTTTTACTCCGTGCATAATTGACGACGATATCGTATCCTTTTTCTGCTAGTTGAATCGCGATTTCTCGTCCAAGTCCGCGGCTGCTTCCTGTGACTAATGCTACTTTTTGACTCATGTTGATCATCCTTTCAATTTCATTTTCCATTTGGTTTAAAGCATAATCAAGCCTTGAATATGCACACTAACAAAGAGCATGTCAGTTAAATGGAGGAATGAGTTATGTATGTAGGCAGAGATATGACAGAGCTTTCAATGATTCCAAAAGATGAATGGCAAAAAAGCGAGCTCGCTTTCTTTCATCATTCACTACAACAAATAGTACCCTATTTGAACGCAGAAGGACAATCGATTCACAGAGAAATTGTCGAAGAAATTGAAAAACGCGGTGGATTGAAGCGTGGCGAAGCCGATTATACTCACGGCACGAAGGTTAGTTACGATTGAGATGATCATATACAAAGAGCAACCAGCACGGCTGCTCTTTTTTTATTTCTGTAGGATTCCTGCTCCTGTTTCCCTCCAGATTTTCTGATGGGAAACGGGAAAGGCATATTTCTCCAATTCTTCAGTCGTTACGGCAATCAGGACGCTGGCATCAAGAGTAGTGCTGTCGATAGAACCAACATATACTTCAATATCCCAAACTATGTGAGAAAATATATGCTGGATTTTCGTGACAACCCCTGCTTTCAAAGAGCAACCTACCTTATATTCTTCGTCCATTCGATCAAGCAATTGCCTCCTGCCACTGCTTGAACTTCCCACTTCAAAATTAGGGAATTCCCATAAATTAGCGAGCAGTCCTTTACTCGGGCGTTTGTGGATAACGACTCGATCATCTTCCGTAAACAGAACAGCTGCCGCCATATTCATTTTACGTGCAGATTTCTTTTTCGATTTTATTGGAAGTTCTGTTTGCACTCCTTCTTCAAATGCCTGACAGTGTTCTCGAACAGGGCACAGTAAGCAGGATGGAGATGTCGGTTTGCAAATCAGTGCCCCAAGCTCCATCAGTGCTTGATTGAAATAGGATGGATTCTCTTCAGAAATCAGGGCTCTCACTGCTTCTTCAAATACTTTTCTGGATGAAGGTTTGGCAATATCGAGCCAGATGGAGAGGATCCGTGAAAATACCCTCATGACATTTCCGTCGACAGCAGGCTCCGGTTTGCTGTAAGCAATACTCAAAATCGCCCCCGCAGTGTATGGTCCCACACCTTTTAATGATGATATTTCTCTCGGTGTATCTGGAACGATTCCTTCATACTTTTCCCCCACTTCTTTTACAGCAGATTGAAGATTCCTGACTCTCGAGTAATAGCCGAGTCCTTCCCATGCTTTCAGGACATCCTCTTCGTCGGCTGTTGCAAGAGCATCTATGCTAGGAAATTTCTCAATGAATCGGTTAAAATAGGGTATGACCGTATCCACCCTTGTTTGCTGAAGCATGATTTCAGATACCCACACCTTGTATGGATCTTGATCTTTCCTCCATGGAAGATCGCGCTGTTCTCTTGAAAACCATGAAATTAAATCATTCTGAAATTCCTCACGGTTAATGGTCTGTAAATGTTTCAATGGTTCTTCTATCAATTTTGTACCTCCAGGATGTTAAATGTTACGTTGAATAGGGAATAAATAATTAAAGCTGTGTTTTTAAGCCAACAAGGTTTATTTCTTTTAACCCTCCACAAATACATTCGTCCAATAATCCAAATAATAAATGACGACGGGAAGTACGTAAACGTTTCAAAACATGGAAATGGGATTCCGTGGGCACAACAAACCGTTCGATGTATCGATTAGAGTCGACTTCAGACTTTTCCCACTGGATATTAAAGGCGTCGTATTGTGGTAATGTCGCTACGATATTGTTCATAATCTGATCGTATTGAGGTTGGAAATTTTGTTTTATTTCATATTCTAAGTAAAAGTGTAAAGTGTTTTTCATTGCAATAAACTCCTTTTAACCATATCATGTTCAAAAATGAATACAAGTCATAAAAAATACAGATGAAAATGAGCCAAGGGAGGACTTTTTTTGGATACAGGCACTCATATTGTCATGGGCTTTGCTATTGGTGGCTTAGCTACCCTAGATCCCGTTGTTGCTGAAAGTACAGCCACTTCTCAAAGTGTGTTAGTTGCAGCAGTCATCGGCTCTCAAATACCCGACATTGATACCGTTTTGAAATTACGCAATAATGCCGTTTATATACGTCATCACCGAGGCATCACCCATAGCATTCCGGCCGTTGCTCTCTGGCCACTTTTAATTGTCGCTTGTCTTTTTCCATTTTTCCCGGGGGCAGATTTGCTTCACTTATGGATTTGGACATTTGTGGCCGTATTCCTCCATGTATTTGTCGACATTTTCAACGCCTATGGGACCCAGGCGATCAGGCCGATTTCGTCTAGATGGGTCGCATTAGGGGTTATTAACACGTTTGATCCGATTATCTTTGGTATTCATATCGGCGGATTGATTCTGTGGGGCATAGGATTACCACCTGGGAAAACCTTTTTGGTCATGTACATTGTGATCTTTGCTTATTATGTATTGAGGTTCCAGGTTCAAAAAGCCGTAAAAAATGCGGTGAAGAGAAGAATCCCGAAAGCGGAAAAAATCATCGTTTCACCGACGATTCGGTTTTTCCAATGGCGCCTTGCGATCGTGACTAAGGAACATTATTATGTCGCACGGGCATTCAGACGCTCGATTACGATTTTTGATAAATTTGAACGTGTACCGATACCTG
Source organism: Rossellomorea sp. GQ25 (assembly GCF_059758515.1). Taxonomy (NCBI): domain Bacteria; kingdom Bacillati; phylum Bacillota; class Bacilli; order Caryophanales; family Bacillaceae; genus Rossellomorea; species Rossellomorea sp. GQ25. The sequence continues at coordinate 23,451 of NZ_JCAXEQ010000002.1, forward strand.
AAAATCCAGTAATCCACACTGCTAAGAAAGATAAAAATCTCGCAGCCTTTCTTTCTTTTTCCCCGGTTTTCCGCTGGGAATTGGACGAATACGATGATCACTTTGAAGTACGCTTCATCGATCTTCGCTACAGAAATAATGGACACTATCCCTTTGTCGCCCTGGTACAGCTCGACAAAGACCTGAACATCGTCAGCTCCTACACAGGATGGGTCTTCAGCGAAGAAAAACTCCGCTCAAAAGTCGACATCGACATTTTAATCGATTAAAGCAGTGAGGGACGGACCTTTTCAAGGTCCGTCCCTCATCACTTTAATGCACTAAATCATCATCTTCTTTATCGTCGATCAGGTGTTTGTATTTAGGGTTTTGTGCAGCAAATTCGTGGATTTGTTCTCCGTACGTATTGACCCATTGGCGAACGACTTTTTCCGTTACTGCCTTCCCTTTATAATCGTAACCAGCTTTTGCGTATGTGGCTTCGAAATCTTCCCAAACAAGTTCGATCCAAGTTCTCGCTTTTTCATACGAAAGCTTATTATTTTTTTCAATTAACAATTGTGTTAATTCGTGGAATGTTGACTCCATTTTGTCTCCTCCTTTTCCATATATTTAGTTCCAGCTTTTATGATAATGTACACCATTTCACCCATACTATTAGTACGTGGTTAAGCTTAGTTGTGCCTTTGCTTCTTCACGGTATGAGTCAGAAAATTCACCTTTTAGGAGGCACTTTATGCGAAATAAAACGACAGGGTTCCCCAACATGAACAACAATAAATTCGAAGGCGAACCGAGAGCTAAAGCGGAATTTGCATCTAAAAGGGCTAACGGCACCATCAATACCCATCCTCAAGAACGTATGAAAGCTTCTGGAGAAAGAGATCACGACTCACTTTAAAGAAGTGAAAATTTGTTTAGGGGGTAGTTACGATGGCAAACAAAAACAACTTCTACCGAAATAAGTACAGCAGTCCATTTAACAAGGCATTCTACAATCCGAAGCATGCCCATTCCCAAGCTAATGGACAAACCACACAAACTCAAGACTTAATCATTCTAGAGAACCAGACACGCAAGCGTTCCTAGACTACTTCCGAGGTCCGTCCCTATGACGGACCTCTTCATTACTTCTTTTCTCCTGCTAAAAGCGAAATCGGCAGTGCTTCTTCTTTTCCGTCTCCACCCAGGCGATATCCCCAGGCAAATACCCCATTTAAATAGTCGACTTTGAAATATGTACCCGGATCTCCTTCGATCGCGTATATCCCGCCAGGCTTGTAGGCGTCAGGATTCATTAAATAAGCCTGTGCCATAAGTGCCTTGCGCTCCAAAACGGCATACTCGTTCACAATCCCCAGCTGTTCAGCTTTTCTTGCCTTCTCCTTCAACGAAGCGATCTCCTGCTTCAACTCATGCTCCGTCATCTCACTATATCTTCTCTCTTGTTCCATTCTTCATCACCTCTACTAATAGTAGTATAGAGAAAATGATACAATAAGAAAAGCGGAAGCGGCTTGGTCAGCCCCGACAAGCATAAGACGGGATTGCTTAAAAGGCGTTCTTTGCCTTTTTGGCAATCACGGCTTATGACCTCGAGGGGCTAGCCGCTGTAGCTGGACAATAAAAAGCGGAAGCGGCTGGTCAGCCCCGACAAGCATAAGACGGGTCCTTATTCCAAGATAATTATCTAACCACATACACCAGAAAGGATGACAACATCATGAAAACAGCCATCATCACAGGCGGAGGCTCCGGCCTTGGAAAAGAATTAGGAAAACTTCTTAGCCAGCAAGGATATCATATCTTCCTTCTTAGTCGAACGGAAGACCGCTTAAAAGAAGCTGCAGCAGAAATTGAAAGCATAGGCGGACAGGTTTCATTTGCCACGTTGGATATTCGTTCAACTCATGACATTCATCAATTAGGTAAGAATCATCTTAAGGATCGTAATATTAAATTACTCATACATAACGCAGGGATAGGCTATTTCGGCCCCTTCAAGGATACGGACGATGATGAATTAGTAAGCATGTTTGAAACGAATGCACTCGGTCCCATTCGATTGACTAAGGCACTTCTGAATCAACTTGATCCAGGGAGCAGCACAATCATTAACATCATTTCCACAGCTGGCCTTAGAGGCAAGAAAAATGAAGCATTGTATGTAGCAAGCAAGTTTGCCCTCAGAGGATTTGGTGAAAGTTTACAGAAGGAGTACGAGGATTCGAATCTTCGCATTGTGAATGCGTATATGGGTGGTATGAGTACTCCATTCTGGGAGAAAAGTGATCATATAAGTGATCCATCAAGGCTTCGCTCTCCTAAAGAAGTTGCGGAAGTGATTGTGAATGAATACAAAGAAAAAGACGAAATCGTCATTGAATCAAAAAAATAAACCTCAATAGGCAGCCTTCCTTAAACGAAGACTGCTTTCTCATTTATGGAGCAAAAGGGAAGAATATAAAGGCCACAATAAATAATAACACAGGCACTAAAAATACAGCGAAGGCATCAATAACCACGACAAAAGCCATCCAAACCCAGCGGACACCGTCTTTTCTTTTTAGAAATTGCTGGATCATCCGGATGTTCACGAGGATGAGGAAAATCGCCACCCCTAAGAGGAAAAATGGCATCACCCATTTCCCCATGGTTTCGGCATACCCTTGGTTATACCATTCTTGCTTCCCTAGTGAATAGAATCCGGTTTGGACTTTTATGATAATTTCACCAATGATAAATAGTGCGGCTGCCCCCACCACTACTCCACCTGTGTATAGCTTGAATTTTTTAGTCGTACCGATGAGCAGCAGAAGTGTTAAACCAGCAAACAGAAGCGTGAAAATCTCCAAATGAACTCCCCCTTGTCATACCCCTTCAATCTATCTTGAAAACAACAAATCATTCTTCATTTTCTTTTATCTCTTCTAAAAGTCTTTCGATGTCCTCCATAGAGAAACCTTTTCGATACAAGGTCTGTTTCATTTTCTGGACATACTCGTATCCATCATATTTTGAACTCAGCTTTCTATGAGCCTTTAACCCTTGGTGATAGACGGCATCCCATTTTTCATCATCATCCCGATCAGATTCTACTGTCTCCCAAACAATTTTCATGACAGAACCCGGATACCCTTTTCGCATCAGATTCTGTTCAATTTTTTGCCTCGCGATCATCTTTGAATCTTTCCGGTATTTTTGAAGAAGTTTTTCGGTCAGACCGACCGCTTTATCAACCTGCTTCTCTTCGGTAAATGTAGCAAGAGCCTCTTCGATATAAGGGTCATCCACCCCTTTTCTTCTTAATTCCCCCCTAATCCAGGTTGGCCCCTTATCAGAGGTATTCATGTGTGTCCCGACAAAAGCGTGTGCGAATTCTAAATCATTGATGTATTTAATATCATTTAATTTATGAATCACTTCCTGGATGACTCCTTCTTCCGGATCTCCTTCTTGTAAATGGTCCCGGATTTCTTTTTCCGTGCGCATTCGAAAGGCTAAATATTGAATGGCTTTATTGAATGCTTTTTTTACATCGTCTTCATACTGAAGTTCTGAAATCTCAAGCTCATCCACTTCCAGACCTTTTCGGAGCTGGAACTTTGCCAATACTGCTTCATCGACACTGAAAGCATATTTTCCATCTATAAATAAATTGTAACGCTCATCGTTCTTCACTTGCTTCGTTATTTTCGTAATCTTACCCATTTTTTCCACCTCATAGTAATCCTAACACATTCAGCATATGTTTTTTATTCTGTAGATAGGTAAAATAATAAGTATATTGGAGGGATGATGATGAAGATCGCTATAACAGGTGGTACTGGTTTTGTCGGTCAGGCTATGACAGAGGAACTTCTCAAACACCATCACGAAGTCATGATACTTAGCCGAAATCCAGATAAATACGACAATCGTTCAGGTGTTACCTACGTAAAATGGCTATCAGACGGCGCAAAGCCCGAAAAGGAGCTCGAAGGTATTCACGCCTTCATTAACCTTGCAGGAGAATCCATCAACAGTGGACGCTGGACGGATGAGCGTAAGAAACAAATCATCAATAGCCGGATCAACTCAACTCAAGAGGTAATGAACATTATAAAGGCACTGAAAGAGAAACCAGCGTGTCTTATTAATGCAAGTGCAATCGGCTACTATCCTTCTTCAAAAACAAATACGTATACGGAAGCATCAACGGAAACGGCAGACAACTTTTTAGGAGAAACCGTTCAAATATGGGAAAAAGAATCGAGCAAGGCGAACACGCTGGGCATCCGGGTTGCATATGCACGTTTCGGAATTATTCTGGGGAAAGACGAAGGCGCTCTCCCTCGAATCGCTCTTCCTTATAAAATGTTTGTGGGGGGGACAGTTGGCACGGGGGATCAGTGGATGTCATGGGTTCATATAAAAGATAGCGCAAGGGCTGTCCATTTTATCGCTGAGACAGAAGCCATTTCAGGACCAGTCAATGTGACTGCACCCTCTCCAGTCTCCATGAAAGAATTCGGAAGAACACTTGGTGCCGTTCTTGGCAGGCCACATTGGATCCCTGTCCCATCGCTCGCGTTAAAAGCAGCGATGGGTGAAATGAGCGCTCTCGTGTTGGAAGGTCAAAAAGTATTGCCAAGCGTCCTTTCAGAGCATGGATTCCAGTTCGAATACCCTGAATTAAAAAGTGCACTCATTGACATTTATCATTAAATCACAGGTATGCCCCCTTCTTTTCAAGGCAAAAATAGAATTAATCTTGAAAAGAAGGGATGTACATACGAATGGATAATAAGAAAAAGAAAGACAAAAACAAATCAGTTCTATCCAGTGCACAGGAAGTAACGTATTCACGAGAATTCAAAGCAGCTGATCGCGCAGGCGGCTTCAGCTCCAAAGCCCATAGATAGACAATTATTACCTAACTAAAAACCCCTACTTTGAAGAAGAATAAAGGTACAGACTTCGAGTCTGTACTTTTATTTTTTTAACCAACTGAAAAGGGGATGTTCATATTGGGCAGATCACGCGGAAATAGTAAACGAGGAAACAAAAATAGCTTGCCTCAAACACCCGCTCAGCTCAAATCTGACGGTGTTGACGAAGAGTTCTCACGTGAACTTGCCGACCAGGCTGATATGGAAGCACAAGCTCGCGCCAATGCTGCCAACCAGCGTGTACGAGTGAAGAAAAACCAATAGAGCAATCCCGGTAGGTAAAAAAGATAGGTCCTGAGGAATTCACTAAGAAACCACCCATGCAATGACAGCATGGGTGGTTTTAATTAAACGTTCTATCACACCACGATCGGCTTTTTTTGCTGTCTGCCTTTAGGAAGGACGATATGTTTCAAGTAAGGTATCACCCAGCGGTCAGCTCCCCAATAGAAAGCCCCTCTGCCTGCAAAAAGAAGGATGATGGCCACTGTGTAGAGAACTGGATTCGTGCTCACCGTTCCCGCTAATAAGAAGTTTAAGTTCATGAAAGCTCCTGCGACTAACGCAGGTATTGTCATGAATCCGACAATCAAGCCAACTCCCACCAGCACTTCCCCCCAAAGGATCAAAATATTGAATAAATCGACATTCGGTATTGCGAACCCTTTTAGAAATTCTGCATACCACCCTTGAACGGCTGGATGATCTCCCGTCGCATTAGCCAATGCTCCTTGCAAGAAGCCACTCGCATCAAAACCATCATTCACCTTATGCCAACCCGCTTCCAGCCATTGAACGCCCAACCAAATTCTAATCACTGTCCAAACCATGCTCACCTTTTGGTTTTCCCACCATTTCATGATGGTCATCTCCTTTTAGATGTTTATTGTGAAATATTTCACAATTACAATCAAAAAAACAGTGGACTTAGCTGATATTTGATATGTCTGCTGTTTAATTTGTGAAATATTTCACATGCCCTTCACACTTATACTATATCTCTTCTTTAAGAGTAATACAATAGGCTTTTGAGCAGTTCACAAAGGTGTCAAAATCGGAAAAAAATAGATTTATTATGTCATTTACTTCTTTGTGATTTCGTTTTTGGAGATGAATTTTCGGAGATTCAGCTACTGATTTTCAGGTAAAATTCAACAGTTAAAAATCAGCGAATAATCAACTGTTGAATATCCACCGATTTTTAGCTGTTCATTTCCAAACCAAATTCCTCAATGCTCACGACTCAAATCAATAATCCGGATAAAGTTATCACTATCATCTTGATATATGGCATATCTGCCTGGAGGAATATCACATGGAGTTTTAATGAAATGAAGTTGATCTTGATGTTGGTTCATAATATCCATCTACACTATCTACGATGAAAATTCCACCGGGTGCTAAATCAGGCTCGTCATTTTCGATCATTAATTGTACGTCGGTGCCTGGTAACTTGAGAGCAATCGTGTGACCTCCCTCGCGACAGGCTTCTTCAAACCCTAAAGTATCACGATAATAATTGAGAGATTCCGTTAAATCTTTAACCGGATGACATTGAAAAGCCAGTTTCATATACTCCATCTCAGTTTCATATTTTTATAGAACCATTCCCAAAATCTCATCCACCCACGCACCATTCTCTTCCACACCAAGGTTTCTACACAGTGAACGATGTAAAAGCTTAAATTCCGGAACAATCGCCTTCATCACAGAATATATCTCATCAGGATTCCGACTGCATCCCCAACTCTCCAGTAATTCTTTTTGCTCCTCTGTAAAAGGTGAGCGTTCCCCTTCATATCTCGACCAGTCCCCGGGTGCATTCGGAACTCTGCCATTCTCCATGTCCCACCCGGCAGCAACCGACCATCTCATCATATCAAGTGAATGAAGAGCATAGTACAGTTCTCCCCGGTTAGTTCTTCGGTACACTTCATGAGTGTGGGCGAAGAATTTACTTCTCCAAAGCTTGAATTCTTCCAAAGTCACATGGTAATTCAATGCTTGGGAAGCATTGACCGTTTCCTGTACGATCCGATGAGGGTCGAAAATGATATCTGCTTCCTTCATATACAGTGAAGGCTTCAAGTCCCTTCTTTTGTAATAAAATGCATCCACCTTAACGAAGCAAGAATAGTGAGCGACTGTATGCACTGCCCATGGAAAGTCTTCATAGAACAGGACGTTTCCCCAATTACCTGCACGCTCTTTTTTCCTCTTTCGATATTCTCCAAAAATGCTATCCTTCACTACAATTCGAAGATCCAGGTCCGAATAACGATCATGATTCCCCTTTGCCATGGAACCTCCGTAAAAGTAAGCCACGACATTCTCATCTTTTAGTAAATCCTGTTTAATAGAATCTCTTAACTTTTGTCGCTCCACTACTAACCGGTTATCTCTTTCACGATGAATTTTTTTATATCCCGCTCATTCTATGCTCCACATCCTTTGGTTTCGTTATATTTCTTTCACTAATTTATTCAAATTAGTGAATGGTGTATATATTACTATAAAAATACAATTCATAATGAAATATTTTGATAATAAGGTAGAGAAACTTTCTTCTTTTTTATCCGTACTACATAATAGATATAGATAGTCCAGTTACGGGGGATGAAACGATGAAATCAGAGAAGAAGTTTTGGAGAATGTGGAAGGTACTATCACTGGCTCTTTCCATCGTGGTAAGAGTCTATTGGTACCGTCTCCGCAGTAAGTCCCAATGGGAGAAAGATAAGCTTTGGGAGCGCATAGGAAAAGAGTTTAAAGAAACCTTATTTGAATTAAATGGTGTTTTGATCAAGGTTGGCCAGCTCCTCAGTATACGTGAGGATTTGCTGCCGAAAGGATTTATTAATCAAATACAGGATCTGGTCGATCACGTTCCTCCTTCACCATGGGAGGAAATTGAAAAGGTTCTGGAACGTGAATGGGACAGCTCGCTGACTACAAAGGTACAGGCTATCGACCAGGAAGCTGTAGCTTCAGCTTCTATAGGAGAAGTATACAAAGCGACGCTGTTAGATGGTACGCAAGCGGCTATCAAGGTCCAGCGCCCTGAGATCCCTGACCTTGTGAAGACGGATTTCCGCTCCCTTGCCATCATTATTTGGTTCGCCAGAAATTTTGCACCTGTTCCAACAGGGTTTATTGATTTCAAGATGCTTTATAAGGAATTAAAGCAAGTCATTGAACAAGAGCTCGACTTTTCAAAAGAAATGAACACCGCTATTTCATTCAAACAACGTTTCAAGGACCATCCTAATGTGAAAATTCCTGCTATGTACCCTGAACTTTGTACAGATAAAGTATTGGTAATGGAGTGGGTAGATGGCGTTCGATTGAATGACCGAAAAGCGTTTGAGTCTTATGGGTTGGACGGGCAGAAGTTAGCTCAGGATTTGTTTTGCCTCTTCCTTCCCCAATGGCTCGAGCCGGGAATCTTCCATGCCGACCCACATGCAGGGAATATACTGCTTCAGCCGGATGGTACCTTTGTTCTCTTGGATTACGGTATGATCGGGGAAATTTCAAAGAGAGATTCCACTTACTTTCAAGACCTTCTGGAAGGAATCCTCTTAAAAAACTTCCGGAAAGCAGCAGAAGCTCTGGCTCAATTAGGGTTCTTGCTTCCTGATGCAAGTCCGAAAACGATAGAACCCGTGCTGAAGGAATTTGTCACACTCGATATGGAGCAGTTCAAACAGATGGATCTGATATCAGTGAAGAAAGAAATAAATGACATGGTGAAATCATTGCCTGTACAAGTGCCTACACGCTTCATCTTTTTAGGTCGGTCTTTTGCAACCATAGAAGGCCTTGTTCATACATTGAGTCCCGATGAGGAAACCCTCGATGTCGTCAAACCAGCCTTCATGGATTGGGTAAAGGATAGTAACACAAACAAGTGGGAGCTTCTTTTGAAATGGATAAGCGCTCAGCCCCTGTTTCAAACAGTGCAAAAAGTCCGTCAGCTCCTGGATATACCGGAAAAAGCACTCGAGCAAAAGGATCATCATCAGCAAAATGAATTTCAGTTTGTGGTATTTGAAAACCAAAAGAAGCAGGCTTTCACCCTTCTACTCTTCAGTGTCGTCGGCGCCTTCACAGGATTAGGATTCGACGTGGATTTCATTTGGCAAGGTAGTTGTGGACTTGCTGGATTCGGATTAGTGGGATATTTGGTTACTGCCACTAGGCAAAGAAGATGGCTGAAGAGACTAAAGAATGGGCAACTGAATTAAATGAAAAAAGGTAACCTTGGATAAGGGTTACCTTTTTTATGGTAAAATATAGAAAGGAGGGATACCGTGACAAATCCTGAAAAACCGTTTAATGATGTTACTGACCATATGTCAAAAATCGAAGGGGCACCCATGACTAAACCCGAAATGGGCAGTCTGCCATTGGGAATCCGGATCATCGGGTACGTGATCATTGGATTCACAGCCATTACGTCTTTATGTGTCATTATTTTGGGCTTTCTTGATTGAAACCTGGTGAAAAGATAAGATTTTTGCAAGATTCTTTGACTAAGAGAGCCCTCAATGAAATATTCGCTGGTACCGTTGGCCTGAACCAATTAAAATCAACTTTTAGCTATTTAAAATTGAGGTGAGGAGTAATTTATGCGTCGTTTTTTTCTTTTTTGCGTCATTTTCAAGATTTATGCGTCGTATCACTATGGTTATGCGTCATTTTGATATTATTGGAATTACACTCCCTTATCATTAGATGCCCCACTTCGATTCGGGTAAATACCGATACTCCTCTAACTTGATCCGATTCTTCCCTATAAAATGAATCCCTTCAGCTTCCAAAGATAGCATTTGGGTCATCGCTTGCTCTTCATCCCCGAAGCCAATTTCTCCTTTGCTATTCAAAACCCGATGCCAGGGAAGTTTATACTTTTCACTCATGGAATGAAGAATCCGTACGACCTGCCTGGCAGCTCTCGGACTGCCTGCCAGTGCAGCGATTTGACCGTACGTCATTACTTTTCCAGGAGGAATGCTCTGTATGATCTTCACCACTCGTTCAGTAAAAGGTTTCATGCTAATTCACTTCCCGCATTAGGCTGTTCACCTATTCTTAACTGCTGTCTCGCAAAGTCGCGGTATAAAGCATGTGATGTAAACAATTCCTCATGCGTCCCTGCCCCAGTCACCCTTCCTTTTTCTAAAAAGACGATCTGATCGGCATCCACGATGGTGGATAAGCGATGGGCAATCACCAGGGTAGTCCGTCCCTTCATTAAGTTCTTTAGCGCTTCCTGAACGACAATTTCTGATTGACTATCGAGGCTTGAAGTGGCTTCATCCAGCATGAGGATATCAGGGTCCCTCAATAGTGCTCTTGCAATGGCAAGTCGTTGTCGCTGTCCTCCTGAAAGCTTGATTCCTCTTTCTCCTACTTCTGTTTGATAACCGTTAGGGAGGCCCTTAATAAATTCATGGGCATAGGCCATTCTTGAAGCGGCAATCATCTTTTCTTCTGATATATCCCCATCGAGCCCGTAAGAGATATTGTCCCCGATCGTTCCTGAATATATCGGACTATCCTGGGAGACATAGCCAAGAAGTTCCCGCCATGATTTTAGAGAGTATGAGCTGATCGTATCTTCTCCCAAGAGAATGTCTCCTTGCTGTGGCTTATAGAACTGCTCTATCAATGAAAAAAGTGTCGTTTTCCCACTCCCACTTGGACCAACGATGGCCGTCACTTTCCCTTTTTCGGCCCTTATCGCCACATCCTTTAACACCTTCTCCCCCCCTTCATATCCAAACGTCACCCCATCAAGGACCAAGGCACGATCCGTTTGAGGGACGGACCTTCCATCCTCAAGGTTTTCTCCCTCTAAAGTGAGAATCGATAACACTTTCTCTGTTGCTCCCACCGTTTTCTGGAACTGAGTCACAAACACGATAATCTGGGTGATCGGCATGATAATCTGAAACAGGTAGATGAAGAAAGCAACAAGTTCCCCGGCCGTCATGGCTCCAGAGGTCACTCGAATACCCCCGAACCCAATGATTAGCACAAGAACGATGATAATTAAAGAAGAAACGACCGGCGACATTAACGCTTGAATGATCCCTTCCTTTAATCCGAGGGCATATAGCTTCTTGATTCCTGTTTGTCCTTTTTGAAATTCAATCTCCTCCGCATTGGATGACTTCACAAGACGGATTTCCGAAAGGACTCTCGTTAAAATAGCTGAGAAGCTTGCAGTCTCCGTTTGCAATCCCCGTGAGATGTCAGCCATCTTTTTGCCAATCGGGATAAGAAACAATAGTGACAGTGGAATGATTGAAAACATCACCAGTGTAAGGGGCCAATCTAAATAAAACAGCACGATGATGGCACCTATTACAGAAATGATCCCTGTAATAAAGCCTGTCAGGTGCTCGGTAATCAAGTTTTTGATCACACTAGTATCACTGGTCATACGGCTGACGGAGTCACCCGTTTCATGCGTATCATAATAAGGAACAGGCAGAACCAGCAACTTTCTCCAAAGCTTCTCTCTCAAAGAGGCAATCACATGCTGCCCTACCCGGGCTAATATGTAAACAGACACACCTCCCGCTATCGCTTGTACAAAAAAGGCAGCGATCATCCCGATGATGACCTCTTTGCTTAACGAATCTAAACTGAAGTCATCTATCAACTTACTTGTTAATAATGGTATAGCAAGCCCCGCAATCGTTGTGAGCAGGCTCAAGAATAAAGAAATGCCAAACAGGATTTTCGGTGGATCGGTTTCCTTAATCAAAGTAATAAGCTGCTTCCACTTCCCTTTTTCATATGCAGACTCCATTGATCTCTTCCTCTCAAATATATACTCATTCTATTGTAATATGAAGTTCAGTACTTAGGAAATAATACCCTTTATAAGTCGGCTTCCTAGAAGATTTTCTCCAATTATATTACACTGGATATGAATTAATAGAAGGACGTGATAGGTAGAATGGATATTAAATTAATTGCCCTGGATATGGATGGAACACTAGTCAATCACGAAGGAGATGTATCTCCTGAAAACGCACAAGCCATACAGCGTGCGAAGGAGAAAGGAATTCATGTGGTGTTAAGTACTGGCCGCTCCCTTTTCACATGCCGGGACATTTCAGATGAGCTTGGACGTTCATCTTATCTGGTGACCGTGAATGGCGGGGAAATTTACGATCATGAATACAATCTAGTAGACAGCATCCCACTTGATCTTGACCTTGTGAAACAGCTTTGGAAATTAAAAGAAGAGCATGATGTCTACTTCTGGTCTTCTACTTCCCAAGGACTCTTCAATACGAATAAGCCTTTTGATCAAGATATCGGTACCTATAACTGGTTGAAATTTGGTTTCGATATTCAGGATGATGACGTTCGCAAAGTCATGATGGACGAACTGGTAAAAAATGAAGCTTTGGAAATCACAAATTCTTCGCCGACGAATATTGAAATTAATCCTGCAGGGGTCAATAAGGCGGCAGCTTTAGTGAAGGTTTGCAAATGGCTGGACCTGTCCATGGAACAAGTCATGGCGGTCGGAGACAGTATGAACGATATTGCCATGATTCGTGAAGCCGGCTTCGGAGTGGCGATGGAGAACGCCCAGGAAGCCGTGAAGGAAGCCGCTGACTGGGTCACTGGCATCAATACAGATCATGGGGTTGCCCAAGCGATTAATAAAGTGCTGTCAGAAATGGAATAGATCCTCCAATTAAAGTGCCTGATTCAATGAGAATCAGGCACTTTATCTGTATAGAATGTCTATTCTTTTTCCATTCCGTCCATACTGAGTAACAAAAACAAGGATTGTACCCATATGTATCTGATACTGGTAGTGGTTGTTTATCTGATTTTCGCCAGGCTTTTTATTGATTGGAAACGCTGGAAAGATTATTATCCAACCGTTCAATATTATATTATTTGTAATCTCACATATAATTTGATTTTTTATAACCATACGTTATGGAAGTACAGGGCTGTAACGGTAGACTGGCTCAATCATACCCTTATTGACCTCGTCTTCACTTTTTTCATCATTCCGGTTGTCATCATGATTTTTCTTCGTTATTTTCCATATCGAAAAAAGAAATGGCTATATCTTACCTGTTGGATTGCCTATTTTACGTTATTGGAATACCTGTTCCATAAAAAAGGACTTTTCCTTTACGAAAATGGCTGGAATTTGGGCTGGTCCGCTGTGTTTAATGTCATCATGTTCTCAATCTTATGCTTGCATCACAAAAAGCCATTACTCGCCATCATTATTTCCTTACCTATCATTGCGATCCTATTATTCATTTTCCATCCATCTTTACAAGATCTAAAGTGAGGGTGTTTTTATGACTTCCTTTTCTACCTCTGTATTTATTGCCTTAGTTGTAGGAGTTTATTTAGCTATGGCAGTATATATCACTTTTTTGAAGAGGAAAGAATAAAAAAGAAGCACCCTCTAAGGATGCTTCTTTTCTTATTTGACGATGATTTCGTCGTTTTTGAGTGAAATGACTACGTCAGTTACGCCATCTTCATCAAGAAGTAAATCAGCGATTTTATCTTCCACTCTTTCCTGGATCACACGACGTAATGGGCGTGCACCGAATTCAGGATGATATCCCAGATCAACGAGTTTACGCTTCGCATCTTCGTCGATGGTTACAGTAATCCCCTGCTCTTTAAGTTCAACTTGCAATTCGACCAGCATAAGGTCAAGAATTTGAAGAAGCTCTTCTTTTTCAAGAGATTCAAATTCAATGATGCTGTCAAAACGGTTCAGGAACTCTGGTTTAAAGTAGGCGCCGAGTGATTGAAGAATATTCGTTTCTTTAATCGCATCTGTGCCGCCTGTATTAAAACCGACCACTGCTTCCTTCTTGTCTGTCACCCCTGCGTTACTTGTCATGATGATCACAGTTTCTTTAAAGCTGACCGTTCTTCCCTGACTATCAGTGAGACGTCCATCTTCCAGAATTTGCAGGAACATGTGCTGAACATCCGGATGGGCTTTCTCAATTTCATCCAAGAGAATGATTGAGTAAGGGTTCCTTCTTACCTTTTCAGTCAATTGACCGGATTCCTCATGACCTACATAGCCTGGAGGCGAACCGATCAGTTTAGATACTGAGTGTTTTTCCATATACTCACTCATGTCTAATCGAAGCATCGAATCTTTAGACCCGAACAACTCTTCTGCCAGTGTTTTCGCTAATTCTGTCTTGCCTACACCTGTTGGTCCTACAAAGAGGAATGTACCGATTGGACGATGCTTCGCCTTCAATCCTGCACGGCTGCGGCGAATAGCTTTCGTTACTTTTCTCACTGCTTCTTCCTGTCCGATTACTTTACCTGCCAGGTTTTCTTCCAGTGCTTTCATTCGTTTACGATCATCGCTTTGCAGCTTCCCAACAGGAATACCCGTTTTCGATTCAACGATCGTCTGGATCAGTTCTTTTTCTACAAGTGCTTTAGAGTCTGACCTACCTTCGCCCATTTGTCTATCTAATTCTACTTCTTGATCGCGAAGGATTGCAGCTTGTTCATAGTTCTCTTTTTTTGTTGCCAGATCCTTCTTCTCTCTTACATCGTTCAACTTTTTAAGTAGAGCCGACTTGTCTTTACCCTCTGACTGAAGATTGACTTTAGAACCTGCTTCATCCATTAAATCAATGGCTTTATCCGGTAAGAATCGATCCTGAATATATCGATGGGATAGTTTCACACAAGCCTCAATGGCCTCGGCGCTAAACTCGACTCCGTGATAGTCTTCATATTTATCTTTTAATCCTTTAAGGTTCTCAATGGCTTCTTCAGGTGTCGGCTCATTGACCAAAACCTGCTGGAAACGACGCTCAAGTGCTGCGTCTTTTTCAATTTGGCGGTACTCTTTCAATGTGGTAGCCCCGATTACTTGCAGTTCACCCCGGGCTAAAGCAGGTTTTAGGATGTTTCCTGCGTCCATGGAGCCTTCTGCGGAACCGGCACCAACTAATTGATGGATTTCATCAATAAATAACATCACGTTTTGGCGATTCTGAAGTTCGCTGATGATGGCTTTTAAACGTTCTTCAAAAGAACCGCGAACTCCTGTACCGGCAGTTAGTGAAGCAACATCTATTACATACACTTCTTTATTTAATAACTTGGATGGAACATCACCTGCTATAATTTTACGGGCCAACCCTTCAGCGATAGCCGTTTTACCCACGCCGGGCTCACCGATGAGTACCGGGTTATTCTTAGTACGGCGATTTAAAATTTCAATGACGCGATTCACTTCTTTGTCCCTTCCAATAACAGGATCAATCAATCCAGCTTTGGCTGCTCCTGTCACATTGCGTCCAAACTGATCGAGAACGCCATTTCCTCCATTTCCGCCTTGGGTTTGAGGAGATGAATTCTGATTGTTGAAGCCATGATTTGGGTTTTCTCCCATGCTCAACCCTTTAAACAACTCATCAAATGGAAATCCTCCATGTATTCCAGAAGGCATTTGCTGCTTTTGAAAGCAAGCTGAACACATCTTTATACTGGACTTATGACCATTCTCTTGCTTATACACTTCAACCGTTGCTTGGTTGTGTTGACATACTTGGCATTTCATTAAACATTACCTCCTGTAGCAGAGTTTTTATATAAATATTTTTGTAGATTGCATTTTGGATAAAGTCAGACTGTTTAGTATTCGTTTAACTAAGTTTGACTTTGACTTTATTTGACCTTATATACATAGTATAATTTGACCTTTTCTGACTTTCAAGATTTTTGCTTATGGGAATTTTTTCATTTCCAATGGCTGATTGACCTGTTGATTGAAGAGTATAGTAGGTGCAACGATGTGAATCAAGCGATTGATTTGAACGATGTAAAAGTGGAATTTCACTTGAGGTTCCACCGGCTTGGGATTCAATTATTGAAAAAGTGCCAGACCTGAATGATCAGATCTAGCACTTCTCAAATAGAAGAGAAAGTATTCCTCCCCTGACTTCCTATTAAAATCTTATTCTAATTCGCGATCCCAGTGACGATGTGCTGCGATAGCTTTTGTAAATTCATTTGCAAATGACTTCATGTCTTCCCCAGTTACCACACCAGAGCCGCTGACACCTGCTTCTTCCAGCCAGTGTGTCCCTTCATGAGTGGCACCGATTGGTTTGAAGTGAGAATACGCTTCTTTGACAAAGTAGGTTGTATCTTGAGAGAACTTTTTATTTACATTCTCTCCGCCTACTACGTAAAGGCTATCAAATAATACAGATTCCCCTGTTAAGAAGGTATGGTCTACTTCAAGCTCCGTACCGTCATCCCCTTTTCTTATCCCCAGCTTGTCACTAATGATTTCCGGCTGGATGCCATCTTCTTTAAGAGCCGATAGAACCATTTTCACTTCTTCCCCTTTAAAGCCGTTTCCTACGATGACCCCTACTTTACGAGTAGCGGGTTTCTTAATCGTATTTTCCTGGCTTAAGGCTGGGGATGATTTGGTTACCTTCGATCCTTCACCACTAGGGACTTCTACATTAATTGCTTCGGCAAATCCTTTTGCCAGTTCCATGCTTACGTTTGCAAACATATCTACGACTTGCTTCTGAACCGATTTGCTCTTCACTTTTCCAAGCTCGAAACTGAAGGCTTGAACGATATGTTCTTTCTCAGGCTCACTCATGCTGTTCCAGAAAAGAGTCGCTTGTGAGAAATGATCTTTGAAGCTTTCACTTCTTGCACGTACTTTACGCCCTTCCATTTTCTCCTGAAAATGAGTGTAGCCTCCTTCTTCCTGACTCGCAGGGGCTGGTGTATTTTTAGCAAGTGAGTTGTTATGGTAGCTCACCTGGCCCTTGTTAATCGTTTGACGGCCGTATCCATCACGCTGATTATTGTGGAATGGGCACACCGGTCGGTTAATCGGAAGCTCATGAAAGTTAGGTCCACCAAGGCGGATCAATTGTGTATCAGTATAGGAGAATAAGCGTCCTTGTAATAACGGATCATTTGAGAAATCAATCCCGGGAACAACGGATCCAGGATGGAAAGCCGCTTGCTCTGTTTCTGCAAACACATTGTCAACATTGCGATTCAGGGTCATTTTTCCAACTATTTTCACAGGAACTTCTTCTTCAGGCCATAGCTTGGTAGGATCAAGAACATCAAAGTCAAAGTTAAACTCATCTTCTTCTTTAATGAGCTGAACTCCCAGCTCGTACTCTGGATAATCGCCATTTTCGATGGATTCATACAAATCACGGCGGTGGAAATCCGGGTCTTTCCCGTTGATCTTCTGGGCCTCATCCCAAACGAGAGAGTGAGTTCCCAGTACCGGCTTCCAGTGGAACTTCACAAAATGGGCCACCCCTTCTTCATTCACCAGGCGGAATGTATGAACACCGAAGCCTTCCATCATACGGAAACTGCGTGGAATGGCCCGATCGGACATGGCCCACATGACCATATGAGCGGACTCCTGGTTATTCGCTACAAAATCCCAGAACGTATCGTGTGCAGAAGCTGCTTGGGGCATTTCATTATGTGGTTCTGGTTTGAGCGCATGAACAAGATCCGGGAATTTGATCGAATCTTGAATGAAGAACACAGGAATATTGTTTCCTACAAGATCATAATTGCCTTCTTCCGTATAAAATTTCGTAGCAAATCCGCGTGCATCACGCACGGCCTCAGCAGAACCCTTGGATCCAGCCACAGTAGAAAAACGTACAAAGACAGGGGTTTTCGTTGATGTATCCTGAAGAAATTTAGCCCGGGTATATTCTTTCATGGAATCATAGAGTTCGAACTCTCCATGTGCCGCAAAACCTCTAGCATGAACAATCCTCTCTGGTATACGCTCATGGTCAAAGTGAGTCATCTTCTCACGGAAGTGGAAATCCTCCATTAAGGTAGGTCCGCGCTCTCCGGCTTTCAACGAAAACTCGTCTTCTGATACCTTCAACCCTTGATTGGTTGTAAGATACTTTCCTTCGTCCTCCACGCGATACTGCTCAAGCTGTTCATCCTTGCTATTCTCATTCACGTTCGTACGACGATCGTCTCCCATTCTTTCATCCCTCTCTACGGTTTTTAATGTTACTATGTAAAACATTCTGTTTCTTTAGTACCCTTGATCCCCGGCCTTAAACATTTTTGGACAGTTTGAATGGGCCATTTTTATTTTTAAATATTTTTCCAATAATCACTTTACTAACGTAAGATTGTTCTGTTAAACTAACCTTAAATTAACGTAACAATGTTTTGTTACAGATAAGAGGTGACCCCCTCATTGGAAACAGATCTTATTTCTAAGAAGGAAGTATTAGAACTGACCGGGATTTCGTATGGCCAGCTCTACCGTTGGAAACGAAAGAACATTATTCCGGAAAGTTGGTTTATTAAGAAATCCAGCTTCACGGGTCAGGAAACGTTCTTTCCCAGGGAAAAAGTGCTCTCACGTATCGATACAATTAAAGAGATGAAGGATGATTATTCACTGGATGAACTATCCGATTTTTTTTCACAAAATCCAACTAAGATTGAAGTCCATGCAGATGAATTACCTTCGCACAACATCCTATCGGAACATACCTTATCCTTCTGTACATCACTTCTACCGGTAAGAAAGGTAGTTGAGTTTCCTGATTTATTAAATATGTTGATTATTGAGAAGGCGAAAAGGATACAAGTCCCAAGAGAAGAACTGCAAAACTTATTTCTATTTCTTCATGAGAAGTTCACTCCACTGAAAGATTCTTCCCTTGAACTTGTTGGTCTTCGTAAAGAAGAGGAATATATATGGATGCTCCTTCCTCTTCATTCCGAATTGCTTGTTGACCATTTAGCACAGACCGTATTGAAATTCGATTTACAACAGATGATGGAAGAATTAAAAATCACGTTAACGAATACAAAAGGGATCTAACTTCCCTGAATTGGAGGAGAAGAAGAATGAATACAGTGGAAAAGAAAGAACTTCATGACTTGAAGATCAGTGGATCCGGAACGTCTGGCGGAGGAAAATTTGATGCAGTAAAGATCAGTGGAAGCGGAAAAATCGATGGCGACATCGACTGCCACGAGCTTAAAATTTCAGGTTCCGGTACGATTTCAGGTGACGTAAAAGCGGGATACATTAAAACGAGCGGTTCTTCAACCATTAAAGGTGATACAAAAGCAGAAACGATTGCAACAAGCGGAAGCTCCAAATATGAAGGCTCTGTGATGGCTGCTGAAATGAACACAAGTGGTTCAAGCATTGTTTCGAAAGACCTTATCTTTAAGACATTCAAGGTGAGCGGGTCATGTAAGGTTGGAGGAAAGATTCAAGGGGGATCGATTAAAGCAAGCGGCTCTTTAAAAGTAGAAAAGGATTGTGAAGTCGAAACCTTCTCATCTTCCGGCTCCGTCCATATCGAGGGGCTGCTGAACGCGGACCGGATTCAAATTGAAATCAATCATGAATCCTCCATTAAAGAAATCGGTGGCGAAACGATTGCAGTAAAACACCACAACTCGAACAGACTGATCAAACAAGTGGTCAACTTCTTTCTCCAAAAGGAAGACTACTTATTTTCAGAACTGATTGAAGGTGATGAAGTGTACCTTGAGAACACGAGGGCGAAACTGGTCCGTGGTAAAAATGTTGTGATCGGCGAGAATTGTGACATTGATACAGTTGAATATTCAGGCAGCCTGGATGTGAAGCAAGATAGTCGAATCGGGGAAAAAGTGAAGATTTAATATATAGCTCAACAAAGGGCAGGGATGGTATTTACCATCTCTTTTTTTATATGTCTCTTCCGTCTTTACGGTCCCTTAACGTCAGCATAATCGAAATTTCATATTTTTATTCTGAATGTTCTGCTATATTAATAGGTATATAGTACAATCCTATGCGAAAGCTGGAGGCCATAATGACTCGAATTACGGATCACCTGATTGTCATATCTTTCGATTGTTTATCTGCTTTGGATTACCCCATTCTAAAAGGTCTTCCTCACTTTCAAGAACTACTCGCCCATGGGTCCTTTTGCAAAAATGTTGAGACCATTTACCCTTCTGTGACATATCCTTGTCACGCCACCATTGTCACCGGTAAGCTTCCTAATCGTCACGGTGTTGTGAATAATACATTCATTCAGCCTGGCCGGGTTTCTCCAGATTGGTATTGGCATCGACGACATATCAAGAGTACTACTTTGTATGACGAAGCCAAGAAAGCAAATATGACCACAGCCGCTCTACTCTGGCCTGTGACTGCGAAAGCGGACATTGATTACAACATGCCAGAGATCTTCGCGAATCGGACTTGGCATAATCAAATCCTTGTTTCCCTTTTCAATGGAAGTCCTCTCTACCAATTACACATGAATCGTCTCTTTGGTCACATACGGAAAGGTCTGGATCAACCTGAACTTGATGATTTCGTTCTGGAATCCACCGTTGAAACGATCAAAAAGAAACCAAACCTATTGCTTGTGCACTTTACGGATCTTGATACACAGCGCCATTCCCATG
Source organism: Rossellomorea sp. GQ25 (assembly GCF_059758515.1). Classification (NCBI taxonomy): domain Bacteria; kingdom Bacillati; phylum Bacillota; class Bacilli; order Caryophanales; family Bacillaceae; genus Rossellomorea; species Rossellomorea sp. GQ25. Next base: position 43,895 of record NZ_JCAXEQ010000002.1, read on the forward strand.
GGTTCTCTTCAGAAGAAGCACATGCGGCCATACGCCGACATGATGCCCGGTTGGGAAGAATCATTAAAGCCTTGAAGGGTAACGGCATCTACGAAAAGTCTACTATTGTCGCTCTTGGGGATCATAGTCTATTGGATGAATCAAAGGCTATTCAGCTAAACGTTCTTTTAAAGGAAAATGGATTGATCACAGTGAATGACCATGGAAAGGTCATCGACTGGAAAGCATACTGCAAAGGATGTGATGGCTCGGCCTATATATACGTGAAGGATTCTGAAACGAAACAACCAGTTCAAACCCTATTGGAGCAATTACAGATGGATCCGTCTAATGGAATTGAAGAGATACTCACTGGTGAAGAAGCCGGAAGAAAAGGTGCCGATGAATACTGTACCTTTATGCTCGAAGCACGAATCGGCTTTTATTTTAAAGATACTCTTAAAGGATCCTTCATCCATACAATCACCCCGGAAGATGTAAAGGAAAAGCGTTATACGTATGGATCTCACGGATATTCTCCTGAAAAAGAAGACTACTCCACCCTCTTCATGGCAAAAGGAAAAGGGATCCGTTCAAATGTCGAAATACCCACTATGCATCTCGCAGATGAAGGACCCACGTTTGCGCGTCTCCTCGGCCTTAACCTGGGAGATACAGATGGAAAAACAATCGAAGAACTACTGGAATTATAAATAAAGATTTTGTTTCCTTAGGGGGAAATCCAATGAAGCGTTTTTCAAAAGAAGAAAACAGCTGGATCTTTTATGATTGGGCAAACTCAGCGTATTCCATTATTATTTCGACCGCAGTATTTCCGCTATTTTATAAGGCTGCCGCTACTAACGCAGGAGTCAGTGCCGCTAATTCCACTGCTTATTTAGGGTATACCATTGCGATTGCCACCTTTATCCTGGCTATGATTGGTCCGATTCTCGGAACGATTGCCGATTATGAAGGCTACAAGAAGAAATTCTTTACTTTCTTCTTTGCCCTCGGTGTTACATTCACTGCCCTCCTCGCTTTCGTTCCCAGTGATCAGTGGCTGCTCTTATTAATTTTTTATACAGTGGCAGCAGTCGGTTCAGCGGGTGCTAACGTTTTCTACGATGCCTTTTTAACCGACGTAACGACCGAAGAGCGAATGAACAGAGTATCATCACGGGGATACGGATTTGGGTATATAGGAAGTACAATCCCGTTTATTATCAGCATCGCGATCATCATTTTGTCCCAAAACGGGATACTCCCCTTCTCTGTTACCATCGCAAGTAAAATCGCGTTCGTCATTACCGCTTTATGGTGGGGGCTCTTTGCCATCCCATTAGTGAAAAATGTCCATCAGCGCTACTTTATCGAGCGTGAGAAAAACCCCGTTGCCAATAGCTTTAAGCGCCTTGGTAAAACGATGAAAGAAATCAGGAAATACCGTGCATTATTTTTGTTTCTGCTTGCTTACTTCTTTTATATTGATGGAGTCGGCACCATCATTACGATGTCCACGGCTTACGGATCGGATCTCGGGATCACCTCCACTAACCTCTTGATTATTCTGTTTGTGACTCAGGTAGTGGCTGGACCATTTGCTATTCTATACGGAAGATTGGCGGAGAAATTCACGGGAAAAAAGATGCTGTATGTAGGAATTTGCGTTTATATCATCGTTTGCATTTACGCTTACTTCCTGGAGACCACAATGGACTTCTGGATTCTTGCTATGCTCGTTGCTTCTTCCCAAGGGGGCATCCAGGCATTGAGTCGGGCTTACTTTGCAAAATTAATTCCGAAGAAGAACGCTAATGAATTCTTCGGATTTTACAATATTTTCGGTAAATTCGCCTCGATCCTCGGACCTTTGTTAGTGGCCGTCACCGCCCAAGTGACAGGTGAATCCAATAGCGGCGTTTTCAGTCTCGTAGTCCTCTTTATTATCGGACTTGTCATTCTTGCCTTCGTCCCTGAGCCGAAAGGAAATGAGATTGAGAAGCCTGCCATTCTATAAAAAGTGAGCCTGAACGCATATGTTCAGGCTCTTCTTGGTTGTTTAAAATGTATGAGCAGCATCCTTCGCTCTTGCAATGGCATTTTCTTTAATCTCTAAGGCTTTATCAGGCATCGCCGCATGCCCCTCCACAAATACACCCTCGAAGGAAGGCACACCGAAAAATTGCATGATGATGTTCAGATACCGATGCCCCATTTCCATGCCGGCTGCAGGTCCTTCTGAGTAAATCCCGCCTCTTGCCTGGATATGAATAGCTTTCTTGTCTGTCAGTAAACCGACTGGTCCCTGCTCTGTATACTTAAACGATTTACCAGCAACTGCTACAGAGTCAATATACGCTTTCATCACCGGCGGGAAGGAGAAATTCCACAATGGTGTAACGAACACATATTTATCAGCAGAAATAAACTGTTCTGATAACTCATTGAGACGATTTACTTTCGTCTTTTCTTCTGATGAAAGCTCTTCAAACCCTTTCCCCGTTTGAAGCTTCCCCCATCCACTAAAAACATCAGCGTCAATATGGGGGATATGTTCACGGTACAAATCAATGTGAACCACTTCATCGTCAGGGTTCACTTCTTTATACGTATCCATAAATGCTTTCGCCACCGCCATGCTATACGATTGAGTATCATCATGGGGATGTGCCGTAATGTATAGTACTTGTGCCATTCTTCATCCATCCTTTACTCATATTTTCCGCTGTATTATTCTGTGAGAAAAAAGATGGAATTATCCAAGGTTTGGTTTATCTTTAAAAAAAGAATGCTGTCTGATAGACAACATCCGAATGTTCATAGGTTTTAGCCGTTACTTACTCTTCCTCTACGGAAGCTTCAAAAGGGTTTCCCCCGATATTCTTTCTTATTTCGTCTGTTAGTTCAATGGAGTGTTCCCTTGTGCTTCCCCTGTTGCGAAAGGGTGACTGCCATCTTAGTGAAATGGTTTACCTTCCAATGTCGACACCTCCGTTTTTACTGTAGTATTACCTTTATTTATGGTTCTTTCCAGTTCGTTCTGAACTTCACCGAGACAGACATTTTACCTAGTAGCATTTACTTGTTATAATATTTATTTCTTCCAGAAGATATTTTTTTTCCAATTTTATATTGATACTTTTTATTTTCCAACACAACTACCTGCTCATAGGAATCTTTGGAAACTTGTTTCGTTTCCTCAACGAGATGATAGATGAGATCGTGGCATTGCTGCGCCCCTTTCACGAGAAGAGGAACGCCTATCGAATCGATTCCCAGCTCCCTTGATAAGAACCCCCCAGCTGTCATGAGGGGAGGAACAGTCGGCGAGGTGTTGGAAAGGATGATTTTCTCCCTTTCTCCATATCTTCTAAGCAGGATGGTACTCAAATCAGTTAGTGCAGGAACGACATACTTTGAAGATCTCCTTCCTATCGTATACACGGGGTTATTCTCTTCGTCTATCCCGCGAAAAAGGATTTGTCCGGCCTCTTTTTTCGTCAGCTGGTTAAAGTAAGGAATATTGAGGATGTCGTTCTTAGATAATGGGCTGATTGTTGGCTGGAGTATGTGCAGGTGATATGCTGCTGCAAGAGACGTTGTATGAGTCCCTCCAAAGTCATTGTAAATGTAAATCATTGAACCACCCTATCGGAGATTACTTTTCTTTTTCAGTATGGGCAGAAAGAAAGAGGACTATCCCCAATGCCATTTGCAGGTATTTTTTATATTCCCCTGTGTCTACCGTAAGATCATCCCGTTAGTAGAAAATAAAAAAACAGAGGCATCTACATCTGATGCCTCTGTTTTTCTTTTAGGAATCTCTTTTGTTTTCTTCTGATGACGATCTCTTCAAGCGTACCGGATCCACATACTACTCCAAGAACGATGAACACCAATCCTATCAAGTGATAGAACGCCACGGTTTCATTAAGAAAAATGGCTGCTCCTACGAGGGAGAAAAAGGTATTGAGATTCAGGAAAATCGATGTTTCGGCGGCTCCAATTTTTCCAATCGAATGGTTGTAAACCATGTGCCCAACTGCCGTTGCTAAAATGGCAGAAGCAAAGAATAGAAGCCAAATTGAGCTTGAGGCATTTCCTAACTCTTTCATTGCTCCCGGCTCGGTTACCAGGCTAATAGCAAATAAGACAATGGAACCGAACACCATCATATAACCCGTGAGTAAACGGGGGTCCAGAGTTTTGGCTGCCCGGCTGATGATAATGAAACTTAAGGCCTGAGAAAAGATGGAGATAAAAATGAACAGATCGCCCATTTTTAGTCCGCCTATCCCTTCTCCCCCTGACAATACAATAATGGTCACCCCGACACTACCTGAAAGAAAACCAATGATTTTAATCACTGTCGGTCGGTTTCGAAGGATGATCGTCGCCATTAAAGCCGTCAACAGTGGTCCCGTTCCCAGGATCAGTCCACCGTTTGTCGACGACGTTCCGGTCAGCCCAACTGATAAGAAATAATGATGACTGACGACATTCAGTAAGCCACCGACGATAATGAACAAAAATTCCTTAGCAGTTGGCTTTCTTATCTTCCTCATAAATCCAAGAACAATAAATACCGTAATCCCTGCCGTAAAGATGCGAAGAGATGTAATCGTTACTGGAGTAAATTCACTCACCAAAACCTTTAATGCAGGAACATTAAAGCCCCAAATCAACATGATGAACACAAGTATCAGATACGTTTGCCACTTTTTCAATTCTCCCTGAGGCCTTCTTTCTGTATTTAGTATTCCCCCATCATAGCACCAGGTGACGTTCCTTGCTAGAAAAAAAGATTCAATGATGAGACAAAATTATAACGATACATTTACTCTGTCCTCTCCAGACTATGCTATAGTAAAGGTCGAAAGGGGTTTTTCAAATGACAAATCAACAACTACCACCAAAAACGTGTACTATCGACCGTCTAGTTACTAAAGCTGAGGACGTTGAAAAAGTGATTAAAGGTGAGAAAACGGCAACCCGAAGAAACGGAAGATACGCTGATATTGGAGAAATCATGGAGCTTCAAGGAAAGAAATACATAGTAGAAAGAGTCTACGCCCAATCACTTGGTGAGCTGACAGATGATCATGCCAAGCAAGAAGGGTTTCAATCGGTAGAGGAATATAAAGAAGCCATCCTCTCCTATCACCCCGGCATGCCTTGGCACCCGAGCATGAGAGTATGGGTTCACGAATTTAGTTTAGTGACCGAATAGAGTACATCATATGGAACATTTACTATACAGGACAATGATTTACCTTCATGTGATTAGTGTCGTGGCCTCCATCGGGCCATTTTTCATACTATTGCCGATGATGAAAAAATTACGGACCGCTTCTGATTCCGTGCTTCCTTCATACTTGGACACATTCCGCTTCACGGTCCAACTTTCCAAGCATGCAGGACACGTGCTCGTCGGATCAGGAATTCTCCTGGTTCTACTCGGACCTTGGACGTGGAGTACACCGTGGATCATCATGACCCTTGTCATAATGTTCTGCTCCCTGTTCTTTCTCGCAAGAGCGTTCTCACCGACACTTCGGAAGTTTGCAAAGAAGGACGCCGACCGGGAATGGCTGGTTGGGAAATTGAATCGGACCGTTTGGATTTATCTAATCCTTCTACTGGCTATGCTGTGGTTTATGGTCGTGAAGCCGAGTCTTTGGATGTAACGGGGTTGACTCATAGCGTGTACCGGGTACAATGGATGTTATTTGTACCTGGTACACGCTATTTTTGAAGATGAACTGAATGTTGTTTGAAATGATAGTTTGGTCTTCTTGTGTTTATTTTAATGGAATTTGTGCGGAAATATAAATCCGGCATCGTGTTGGGGCAGGAATACCTTATCTGACGGTCAAGGACTTGATTACCCCACCTCGTAATATATCTCTTTCCCATAACTTGTTGTGCCACTTTTGGCAAAACTTGTGCCAAATTGTGAACAAGCCACAGTTTTGGTACCAAAATACCCTTATTAAGGCTCGAGGACCACTCCCCCAAAAAGACCATATCACCATCAATCCCCGTGAACTGCTACAGTCCTTATCTTAAAAATAAAATAGTAATACTTATAGACAATGATCAAACTCAGGATCATCTTCACAATCATACGATCCGATAAAATCAACGGTATGAGAATCATGATGTCTGAAAAAATTAACAGCGTAACCTTCTGGCGCAGTGTCATGGACCGATGACGAATAAAGCCTTCTAAATGCTTCTTATATACACTGGTTCCTTTAAACCAGACCTCAAACCGTTCGGATCCTCTTACAAAGAAAAAGGATGCTAACAATAGTAAAGGTGTCGTTGGTATTAGTGGCAGCACGATACCGACCATTCCTAATCCCATAAATATTAATCCCAATAAAAGATAGATTACTTTCTTTATTTTCTCTATTACGGCCACTCCTTTTAACCCTTCATTCCCTCTCTATTCTATTCATGATGAAAGAAGCTGGCAAGAAACAAAAAAAGAACCTGACTTGATGCAGCACACTGGACACCAAAATCAGACCTTCTCTTCTATTCATTCTCTCTATTTTCTTTTCCCTTCGACTCCAAAACCTTCATAAAATAGGCCGTCGGAAGCAGCAATCCAATGGCTGCCTCAAGCAGTGCAAAAAATCGGATATGGCCTGTCGGGATATAATCTCCGTACCCGACCGACAGGATCGTCACCCCGCTATAATAGAGATAATTGAGAAACGTATGCTCTACAGGCTTGCCACTTTGTGAACTAACGCGCAGCATCGGATTCTCAAATGACAGGACGTAATAGAGTACAGCAAAGGCAATCATGATACTGAGAAGTACGAAAAACAGCTTATAAAAAAGCGTTGTACTAAAATAACTGTATTTGAAATGTTTATCCTTAAAGAAATAGATTAAGTTTACCAGGATGAAAATGATGGCTCCGATTGTAACGATGCTTGCCAAAACGTTTGAATCCTCCTCTTTAATGTACTATGTTTCATATACCACGTGTTGTATGTTTAAAACTCATCTATAGTAGATTCTCATCTCCCCTTGTACAAATCCATCAACTCTTTTATTCTAGTAATAATAGAATTTTCCGAAAAGAAGGAACCTGTAATGAAAAAGTTCACACTTCAATCCAAGATTATCGTTATTGTATTAGCACTACTTTCATTATTGATTTTATCCCTATCCATCATCTTTTTTAGAATGTTGTCCGATACATTTACGGACTTGAAAGGGAAACAAGCACTGGCGGTGGCACAATCTGTATCCAAGATGCCGGCTGTCATCGAGGCCTTTAATGCAAATCAGCCGGAAGACATCATCCAGCCTCTGGTAGAAGATATTCGAAAAGAAACAGGGGCCACCTTCATCGTTGTCGGCAATAGAGACTCTGTTCGCTACTCTCACCCCATGCCTGAACGGCTCGGGAAAAAGATGGTCGGTGGAGACAATGAAAGAGCCTTAATAAGGGGTGAATCTTATGTTTCTCATGCAAGGGGATCATTAGGACCATCTGTTAGAGGAAAGGTTCCCATAAGAAACTCCCAAAACGAAATCATTGGGGTAGTGTCAGTCGGATTTCTTGAAGACAGTATCCACGACATCGTCATTCCCTATCGTACTAAGGTTCTGATACTCGTCACTGTCATCCTATTAATCGGAATCATCGGCTCCTTTTTTATAGGGAAAGGAATCAAAAAAGCGATTTTCGGTTTGGAACCTTCTGAAATCGCCATGCAGTTCAAGGAAAAGCGGGCCATCATCGAATCGGTCCGGGAAGGAATCATTGCAATCGATCAACATGGATCGATTACGGAAATAAATGCTAAAGCCCACAGTATCCTGGCTCTCGATCATCAGTCCTCCAATAGGGGAAGACATATTCTAGAAGTCATTCCCGATACGAAAATGATGGATGTTCTGGAAACGCGAGAAAGCCAGCTGGATGATGAAATTTCATTAAATCATCATGATCTCATCGTCAACAGGCTCCCTATTTTTGAAGAAGAAAAGATCGTAGGAGTGGTTGCCAGTTTCAGAAGGAAGGATGAAATCGATCAGCTTACTAAAGAACTGTCTCAGGTTCAAGAGTATGCAGGTATATTGCGCTCACAGACACATGAATACAGAAACAAACTGAATACGATTGCAGGTCTCATTCAACTTCATCATCATGAAGAGGCATTAGCCCTCATACAGGAGGAATCCTCTGGATATGAAGACTTAATTCAATTTCTATTGAAAGCGGTTCCTGATCCTGTCCTGGCAGGCCTGATCATTGGAAAATATAATCGGTCTCAAGAGTTGAAGGTCTCGTTCTCGATTCATCCTGATAGCTCAATTACAACGCCACTTATAGATGTGCAGCAGGAAAAATTGATTACCATCATTGGGAACATTCTTGATAATGCCTTTGAAGAAGTCTTATCCCAGCCATTACACAACAGACGGGTTCAATTGTTTATGACTGATTTAGGTGATGATTTTATTTTTGAAATAGAAGACAGCGGTGCGGGAATCCAGGATATAGACTCAATATTTGAAAGGGGCTATTCTACAAAAGCCGGTAAAGACAGGGGCATCGGTCTTCACCTGGTGCAAAGAAGTGTGGAGCATCTGAACGGGTACATGACAGTAGAAGATAGTGAGCTTGGGGGCGCGTGGTTTACGATTAGTATTCCAAAGCAACATTAGGGGGAGAAAGTATTGCGTAAGTGGAACGTATTCATTATAGAAGATGATATTCAAACAGCTGAAATCAACAGTCAGTACATCGCTCAAATGGAAAGATTTCAGGTAGGCGGAATCGCCACTACCATTGCAGAAGCCAAAAAAGTCTTACCGGTTGTTAATCCTGATTTAATCTTACTTGACGTCTACTTTCCTGATGGAACCGGCAGTGAATTTCTATGGGAGATCAGAAAGCATTATCGCAGCACAGATGTCATCCTCGTCACAGCAGCAAAGGAAACCGAACATATTTCCAATGCCATCCGCGGTGGGGCATTCGATTATATCCTGAAACCCATTATCTTTAACCGATTTCAGGATACTTTACTAAAATACCAACACTATAAAGAGAGAATGAATGATTCTCAAGTAGAAAACCAACATGAAGTGGACACCTTGTTTAATAGAAAAAAAAGCACGAGTAACATTCAAACTGCCCAACAACCCCCGAAAGGAATCGATACGATTACATTGGATTCCATACTCAAAAGGATAGGAACCGATCACAAACGGGGCTATACGGCTGAGGAAATGGCAGGGGAAGTCGGCGTGACCCGTACAACGGCCAGGCGCTATTTAGAGTATCTTGTTTCACAAAAGAAAATCAAGGTGGAGCTTACTTATGGAGGTGTCGGGAGACCTCAGAGAAAATATTTCTTTCAAGAATAAGAGAAAAGCAGTGAGGCAATCAGGGCTTCACTGCTTTTCTATTGATTATGCTTCTTTTTTCTGATCCTGAATTTCCGTGGCCTTCCCTCTTCTCATAAATCCTAAAATGGTAGGGAGAACAAGTGAAAGAAATGAAACGATCAATAATCCGATGGTGATATTACTTTGAAAAAACACACTGTAAGATCCGTTTGAGATCGTCATCGCCTGTCTGAAAGATTGCTCCATCATCCCCCCCAATATAAACGCAAGAATAAATGGCGGCGCAGGGAATTTAAACATTTTCAACAAATAGCCTAACACTCCAAATCCTACAAGCAAGTACAGATGGAACGTGTTGAAGCTGACTGCGTATACTCCTATTAAACAGAACACAATAATCAATGCGATCAACAGTTGCTTCGGAATATATAAGATTTTTGCCAGTACTGGGATGAGAGGTAAATTAAGTATTAAGAGAAAAAGATTCCCGATATACATACTTGCGATGACTCCCCAGAAAACGTCGGGGTGATCCTGAAGCATCAATGGCCCCGGCTGCACCCCTACAACAAGTAAGGCACCAAGTAATACAGCAGTGGTTCCAGACCCAGGGATACCTAAAGTTAATAAGGGAACGAACGCACCACTTGTCGCAGCATTATTGGAAGTTTCAGGAGCGGCAAGTCCCTTGATATTCCCTTTTCCAAAAGAAGATGGATCTTTGGATAAACGTTTCTCTGAAATATAGGAGAGGAATGAAGCGATCGTTGCCCCTGCTCCAGGTAGGACTCCCAAAATAAAACCAAGGACGGAATGACGGCCAATCGGTCCTGCCATCTCCTTTAATTCCTTCTTCTCAAGCTTTAAACTGCCAACAGCTTTCTTCCCTTTCAACGTATTTTCATTCCGTGAGATAATTAACTGACAAACCTCGGATAGTGCAAATAATCCTAAAGCAATGATCAGAAAGTCGATCCCCTCTAATAAACCGGGGTTTCCGAATGTGAAACGCTGTGTACCTGTTTGTTGATCAATCCCGACAGTTGCGATTATCAATCCAATCGTCGCCGAGATCAGTGCTTTATTGGTGGACCCTTCAGATAAACTAGATATCGCTGTCAGTCCCATAAGCATTAGAGCGAAATACTCAGTAGGGCCAAACGTAATGGCAAGCTTAGCCATATAAGGAGCGACTAACATAAGTGCCACCACACTTATTGTTCCACCCGCAAAAGACGATATGGCGGCTATGGCGAGTGCTTTGCCTGCCTTCCCCTGCTTTGCCATGGGATATCCGTCAAATGCTGTTGCCACTGTCCCTGAAATACCAGGGGCATTTAATAGAATCGAAGAAGTCGAGCCGCCAAACACGGCACCATAATAAACCCCTGCCATCAGGATCAAGGCGGAAGCAGGAGACATCCCATAACTAAGGGGAATCATGATCGCAATGGCGCTGATCGGACCCAATCCAGGCAGCATCCCAATAATCGTACCAGCCAATACCCCAATAAATGCGAAAAATAAGTTTTCCGGGGTAAAAGCTACTTGAAATCCATATAATATACTTTCAATCATGCCCGTCACCTCCTAAAAGGGTAGAATCCCCTGTGGTAAAGTAATGTTGAGTAAATAGTTAAATGAATAATACATGCTGCCTGAAAATAGAAAGGCCACTAATACCGTAGTGAGTTTCTTTTTGAATCCTAATACAAACGGGATAACTAACAAAAATAGAATAGTAGATAATAAAAACCCTATCGGTTCCAGTAAAAAAATATATACGAGCAGTGCTCCTAATACCGATAATAGAATGATGACATCTTCTTTTTTTACATAACGTCTTTTCTTATCTTCTTCCGTATCATCCTTCGCCTGGAAGAACAAAACAACCGCTAAAATAATGAGCAGGAATCCAAGCCCCTTCGGAAGGACGTCACTATCGATAATGGCGTATGGAAATGCAGGTAGCTGAAAGCTGAGAGCTAAATAGATTCCAGCAAAAACTAGTAAAAGTATTGAGATGATCCGATCTGGTTTTGTTTTCATGTGATTCACTCCTAATCATGAAAAGGAAGGAGCAGATGTCTCTGCTCCAGGCCCCATTATTTTTTCAAGCCGATTTCCTCCATTAATACTTCAATTTCTTTGTACTCTTCATCCAGGAAGGTACTGAACTCTTCTGAAGACATATAGTTGTCGGTCCAGCCAAACTTGTCCCGCATTTCCTTCCACTGATCCGTTTCAATCATGTCTTTAAACGCTTTCTCATAATAAGCAACGGCATCCGGATCCATATCCTTTGGACCTAAAAATCCACGCCACACAACAAATTCATCATCAATCCCTTGTTCTTTTAAAGTCGGGAACTCTGAAACCGTATCTCCTTCCAATCGTTCGGGAGCTGTAATCGCCAGAACCTTCACCTTGCCTGCACGGGCTTGTTCAGAAGCTTCCGCAAGGCCAGTCGAGTACACATCCACTTTTCCCCCAAGAAGCATGCTCATTCCAGATCCGTCTTGAGCGGATACATATTTCAGCTTTTTAACATCTACCCCTGCTGCCTTAACCGCTTTTACGAACTGCATATGATCCATGCTTCCCGGTGAAGAAACCCCTACAATGGATACTGATGTCGGATCCTTTTTTAATGCATCGACAAGATCATTCATCGTATCGTAAGGTGAATCCGCGTCTACAACAAAGGCTCCATAGTCAGCGATCACCCCGGCTATAGGTGTGAAGTCTTTGTGAGACAATGTCGACTGTCCATTAAGGGGAACAAAGAACATTGGTGGAGACGTGACGAACATCGTGTGGTTATCTCCTTTTTTACTATCAATATATGACCAGCCGACAGAGCCCCCGCCACCTGGTTTATTGACTACAGCCATACGCTCTTCAATGATCTTCTGTTCTTCCATTACCTTTGAAACAGTCCTGGCCGTCGTATCCCAACCTCCGCCGGCACCTGCTGGAGCAACGACTTCAATTGGTTTAGACGGGCTCCATTCCCCATCACTTTCAGTATTACTTGCAGAGTTCGATCCCCCGCATGCAGTGGTGACAACTAGTACACTTGATAAAATAATAGCCATGATACCAGTTTTCATTTTCATTAATCATTTCCCCCTCTGAATATTATTGATAACGCTTTCATTATAGAAAATTCAGAAACTTAATAAAATAAATCGTAAATAAACGGCAAAAGAAACTTTGTGGGTATATTGTTTATAAAGTTCACGGAATTGACTCATGTCTTATTTACCAGCTATATCAAAAACGAAAGCCCCATCTCCAAGTAAAAGAGAGATGGGGCTTTTTCTTTCATTATAGGTGTACTTATCCTTCATTGATTATATAATATAAATTGGAAAATTATCTTAGAAATAATAGCAGTTCAATATTCTATTCATTGTGGTAATATAGATTAGTTAGTGTTTCGTTCATAGTTTAGTAGAATCAAGGAGGAACTGTATATGGATTTCTTATTTCCGCTTGGACTTGCCATCTCATCCGGAGCCATCATTGCACTATTAAAAATCATTGCTATTGATATCATACTATCCGGGGATAACGCGATTGTCATCGCTATGGCAACGAGAGGGTTACCGAAAGAACATCAAAATAGAGCGATTTTCTGGGGAACAGCAGGAGCTGTCATCCTGCGCATTTTCTTTGCTGCCATTATTGTTTACTTACTAAAAATTCCTTATGTTCATCTGATCGGCGGGGTCCTTCTTTTATGGATCGCCTACAAAGTACTGGTCGAGGGTGAAGAAGAAGCCAATATTAAATCTCACACCGGCCTTAGACAAGCGATTACGACCATCATTATTGCAGATGCCGTCATGAGCCTTGATAATGTGGTGGCCGTTGCGGGTGCAGCACATGGACATATCGGTATGATCGCCCTGGGCGTATTCATCTCGATTCCGATTATGATATTTGGATCAAAGGCGATTGTTAGAGTACTTGAAAAATATCGATGGATTGCCTATCTAGGTGCAGGAATTTTAGCATTTACAGCAGGTGAAATGATTGTTAGAGACGAGAAATTCTTAAACTTCCTTAATATCCATCATGGTCCTATTACGTATTTGATCACAATCGGTCTTACGGTTGGGGTTTTACTCATTGGATACTTAGTAAATAAAAAATCTGTTTCACCCCACAATAAAAACGTTGAACAATATAATGCTTAATTCCAAAAGATGCTTACATTTGTAGGCATCTTTTTTGTTTTGTGGAGGAATCTTGGAGGAATCTTTTGGAGATACTAAATGGCAGTTGATAGAAGTGAGGACGTGTTCGTTTGGATTTCTTTATGAATCAGGAATCGTTGACTTCCCTGGAATGGATTTTACGCGCTATTTTTGGCTTTATCTTTCTAATTGTCATTGCTAAATTAATGGGGCAACGATCGATTTCACAGTTAAGATTCCTTGATTTTGTTATGGCCCTCTTAATAGGGAACATCATGGCTCACCCATTATCTGACGAAGGACTGGGATTGAAAGGCTCCATGCTCACCATGGGTACATTGGTGGCTCTTTACCTGATCGGGGTATACCTCAGTCTGCATTCAACCTTCATTCGAAAAATACTCGACCCCTCCCCTATCCCATTGATCGATAATGGGGAAATCCTATATCAAAATCTCAAGAAAGCACGAGTACCCTTAGACAGCCTTTTGTCTGAATTAAGAAAGCAGCAGACCGAAGAAGTTGAGAATGTGGCGTTGGCCCTGTGGGAAACTGGCGGAGAAATCTCCATATTTCTCAAACCACAATACCAGCCTGTGACTCAAAAGGACCTATCCCTGTCTCCAAAGGGGTTCGATCTCCCCATGCCTATTATTGAAGATCGGAAAATCAATCAATCTTTATTAATGAAACTAGAAAAGGAAGAACACTGGCTACATGACCAACTAAAAACCGCATACAATGTAACCGTGCATGATGTATTGCTCGCTACAATCGATAAACAAGAGCACATTAAGATCTATTTGTATAAATAAAGCTCTCTCCGCATGTGGAGAGAGCTTTAATATTATTTCATCATCTGCCTGACCAGTTCTTTATTTCTCTTCTTGAATACTTCGTTATGGGAAGAGACCATGGCGACTTTATTTGCTTCAGGTTGAATGAATTGCTTCGCTTTATTGACTGCATTGGCAGCGTCCTGGAATGCTCCTGCAATCAAGTTTACTTTTCCGTCGTGTTTCAATATATCACCCGCTGCGTAAAGACCTTCGATCGATGATTCGCTGGTTGTCGTACCGGCTATGTAATACTGATCGATCATGTCGATATTCAATGAACTATTTTTAAGTAGGGAAGTATCTATTTCATACCCATGATTAATAATTACTTCATCAATAGGTAAATAGGATACCTCTCCTGTCTGATGATTGGTCAGTTGCACCTTTTCAATGGATTCGTGATTGGCGGCCGCAATTAACTTAGTAATCGATGTGTTAAGCAGGCAGGAGGCCGAGCTATTCATGAGCTGGGCACATTGAGCTTCGTGTCCGTTCAATGCTTCCTTTCGATAGGCAACATATACTTTCTTCGCTACGGATTCTAATTCATTTGCCCAATCAATGGCTGAGTTTCCCCCACCTGATATGATGACAGTCTTATCTTTAAACCTTTTTAATGACTTGACTGTGTAGTTTAAATTAGAGACTTCAAATCGTTCCGCCCCTTCAATATCAAGCTTTTGAGGGTTGATGATTCCGCTTCCGACTGCAATGATGACCGTTTTTGAGTAGTGCTTTTCTCCGGATGAACCCTCTAATACAAAGATACCTTCTTCATTACGAGTAATGGCGTCAACTTTTTCGTTTAAGACGACAGACGGATCGAAAGTCAATCCTTGTTGAACAAGCTGCTCTATTAATTTCGCCCCGGGAATTGGAGTGAGTCCCCCTACATCCCAAATCATTTTCTCAGGATACACATGTATCTTTCCACCTAATGATGGTTGAAACTCGATGATTTTTGTTTTCATTTCTCTAAGTCCACTATAGAAGGCTGAGTAAAGTCCCGCTGGACCTCCCCCAATGACTGTCACATCAAATAGTTCGTGATTATTCATTTCCGTCCACTCCTTGAGTAACCAAAATATAATTGATTATCATTCTCAATTACATCCTACCTCTTTTTTTATCCTTTGACAATAGAAATTTCTATTGACATTAGTAAAAAAGGATTATAGTATTTAAATTGTTCGAGATTGAGAATCATTATCATTTTACTAATCTATAAACGGAGGTCTTAAAATGGTTCGCCTCTATACAAACGAATTAAACATTGGCTACGGTGAACGCCTCATCGTGAAAAACTTAAGCGTAGACATCCCTGATAAAAAAATCACAACCATCATAGGTTCGAATGGTTGTGGAAAATCGACTTTACTGAAAGCGATTACCCGTATCATTCCCCATCACTCTGGTAACGTCCTGTTAGATGGTGAAAACATTTCTAAAGGAAACACAAAGGAATTAGCGAAGAAGATGGCGATTCTTCCGCAAACCCCCGAGAGTGCCAGTGGACTGACGGTTGGGGAATTGGTTTCCTATGGTCGTTTCCCTCATCAAAAAGGAATGGGCCGTCTATCGAAGAAAGATTATGACGTTATCAACTGGGCTCTTGAAGTGACAGGGACCCTGGAATTTAAGTACAGGGAAGTCGATGCCTTATCAGGAGGTCAACGACAACGCGTCTGGATTGCCATGGCTCTCGCCCAGGAAACAGATATCATCTTCCTCGATGAACCGACTACATACTTAGATATGGCCCACCAGCTGGAAGTTTTAGAGCTTTTACAAAAGCTGAATAGAGAACAGGAACGTACCATAGTCATGGTCCTACACGATTTAAATCAAGCCGCACGATTTGCCGACTATATCGTTGCTCTAAAAGAAGGAGAAATCGTGAAAGCTGGAAATTGTGAGGAAGTCATCACACATGAGGTCCTGAAAAAGGTATTTCAAATCGATGCTGAGATCGGTAGAGATCCTCGAACAAACAAGCCAATGTGTTACACATACAATTTACTTAAAGGAGAAAATCAACATGAAAAAATGGCTCATCCCGTTTACTCTGCTGTTAGTGTTGCTCGTTAGTGCCTGCGGTAACAGTTCTACGAAAGAAGAAGGTTCGGATTCAAAAGAAAAGGAAAGCAAATCTTCTGATACCATCACCTATCAATCAGAAAATGGACCGGTTGAAGTACCGGCAGATCCACAGCGTGTAGTCGTCCTATCTTCATTTGCCGGTAACGTCATGGCGTTGGATGTTAATGTTGTAGGTGTGGACTCATGGTCTAAAATGAATCCTCGTTGGGATAAGGAATTAAAAGATGTGGAAGAAGTAACCGACGAAAGCTTGGAAAAAATCATTGAGCTTGACCCTGATTTGATCATCGGTCTATCCAATATTAAAAATGTCGATAAGTTAAATGAAATTGCCCCTACTGTTACCTACACGTATGGAAAAGTAGACTATTTAACACAACACATCGAAATTGGTAAACTACTAAATAAAGAAAAAGAAGCGAAAGAATGGGTGGATGACTTCAAGAAGCGTGCCCAGACTGCCGGAGATGACATCAAAGCAAAGATTGGGCAAGATACAACCGTCTCCGTTATTGAAAGCTTCAATAAGCAATTATACGTATATGGAAACAACTGGGGTCGCGGTACAGAGATCCTTTATCAGGAAATGGACCTGAAGATGCCTGAAAAAGTAAAAGAACAAGCGTTGGAACCTGGATATTTCGCTCTTTCAACAGAGGTTATGCCTGAGTATGCCGGGGATTATCTGATTATAAGTAAAGATCCAAAAGCAGATAACTCATTTATGGAAACAGAAACATATAAAAACATTCCTGCTGTTAAGAACAACCAAGTATTTGAAGTGAACATGATGGAATTCTACTTTAATGATCCATTAACACTGGATTACCAGTTGGGTTTCTTCAAAGAGAAATTTCTAGGCAACTAATTCGTAAAGGGGATTCTTATCACAAGAATTCCCTTTCTTTCCACTCTACTAAAGAAAAGATGATTGAATATGAAAACTCAAAATCAGCGAATTCCATTTATTTATAAATTAATGGGGGCAACCTTCCTATTTGCTGCTGCTTTTCTTGTATCTGTGGTGTATGGGGCTGCGGAGACAACGGTGAAGGACGTTTGGCTCGCATTGACCCCTGTCGGTGACGGAGATAAGGTGACCATCCTGCGGGAGATCCGCTTCCCTAGAGAAGTTGCCGCCATTGTTGTTGGAGCTTCTTTAGCCGTCTCAGGAGCCATCATGCAGGGGATGACGAGAAATCCCCTTGCAGACCCGGGCTTACTTGGATTGACAGCAGGAGCAAACGCTGCATTAGCCGTTGCTCTCGCCTTTTCTCCTTCCATCAGCTACTATGGCATTATGATTGCTTGCTTCATCGGCTCTGCTGTAGGGGCATCGTTGGTATTCGGCATCAGCTCCATGAAACGTGGCGGCTTCTCTCCCTTTAGAATTGTATTAGCCGGTGCTGCCGTTTCCGCCTTTTTATTTGCCATTTCTGAAGGTATCGGCCTTTACTTTAAGCTTTCCAAAGATGTGTCGATGTGGACGGCCGGTGGAATGATCGGGACAACGTGGAACCAGCTTCAAGTGATTGTTCCATTTATTTTAATCGGTATTGTGGTTTCAATCTTTTTATCCAGACAACTAACCATATTAAGTTTGAATGAGGAAGTTGCCGTCGGATTGGGTCAACGTACGGCTTTTGTAAAAACCATCCTGTTTATCGTGATTGTTCTACTTGCAGGCGCTGCCGTTGCCCTTGTTGGTAATATGGTATTTATCGGCTTGATGATCCCCCATATTGTCCGGGCTGTGGTTGGGACAGATTACCGCTTCATCATCCCCATCTCCACACTGTTTGGAGCATCCTTTATGCTGCTCGCAGATACGCTTGGCCGAACAATCAACGCCCCTTACGAAACACCAGTGGCAGCGATTGTCGCGATGATGGGCTTACCTTTCTTCCTATTTATCGTACATAAAGGAGGGAAAGGCTTCTGATGATACATCCAGATTTGATCAAAAAACAACGATTACTTTTTATTGGACTACTAATCCTTATCGCAGCAACAACATTTATTAGTATTGGACTAGGTTATTCTTCTGTTTCTTATGAGCGTCTACTCCCTACTATTTTAGGTGAAGGGTCATTTAAAGAAGAATTCATACTATTTTCTATTCGTTTACCAAGAATCATCATTACGATTTTGGCAGGGATGGCCTTGGCACTTTCCGGTTCCATTTTACAAAGTATCACACGGAATGACTTAGCTGATCCAGGTATTATCGGAATTAATTCCGGGGCAGGGGTTTCTATTGCCATCTTCTTTTTATTTTTCCCAATCGATGCGGGTTCATTTGCCTATCTGCTGCCGGTTGTGGCTTTCGCAGGTGCTCTTCTTACAGCCTGCCTCATCTATATGTTTTCGTATAGTAAGCGGAATGGGATTCAGCCTGTGAGATTAGTCTTAGTAGGGGTCGGATTCTCCATGGCATTGTCCGGGCTCATGATCATTCTCATCTCAAGTGCTGAACGGGCAAAAGTGGATTTCATTGCCATGTGGCTGGCAGGGAATATCTGGGGGTCAGATTGGCCGTTTATCTGGGCGCTTCTCCCCTGGTTGGTGATTCTGATTCCGTTTGCAATCTATAAATCCCAGATGTTGAATCTTCTGGGATTAAGTGAACCTGTCTCTGTTGGCGTAGGAGTTTCCATCAATCGTGAACGTTTCATCATGCTAATGGTAGCTGTTGCCTTAGCCGCATCAGCTGTTTCCGTCACAGGTGGAATCGCCTTTATCGGATTAATGGCCCCCCATATCGCCAAAGCATTGGTTGGACCACGCAATCAAATGTTTATCCCGATTGCCATTCTGCTGGGAGGCTGGCTCTTATTGCTCGCAGACACAGTCGGCCGGAATATCCTGGAACCCGATGGCATTCCAGCAGGGATCATGATCGCTCTGATCGGAGCTCCGTACTTTATGTATTTATTGTTGAAGAAATAGGTTGGGTTTAGGAGTTGAGGGACGGACCTTGGCGCATGTTATTTTATAGAAGAATGTGATAGGAACAGGCTTTGTGTGTTGGAGGGGATGCGTAGAGGTCCGTCCCTCTCTGCCATTTTCAAATTCGATAATAAATAGGGCAAAGTCGATAAAAAATGAGGCAAAATCGATAATAAAGCCTTTCAATGCCCTATTATGAAAGGCTACTTACTCCTATTCCTGTTCCATTTGAATAGAGCCCGATGTCTCATATACTTAATTTGTCATATTTTAATGAGAATACCCTAAATAAAGGTGAAAAACGTAATCATTTATTCCTTTTCAACACTCGCCTTATATCCACCAAGCTTCATATATTATTGTCATTTATCCTATTTCATTCCCCTCAAACGAAGTTAACCATTATTATGTGCGAACCTGTACGTTTCTATTATTTTGAATTAAGGACATGTATTTATTTTACATTTAATATAATGTAACAACCACCGAAAGGAGTTGTTATGATGTTATCTTCTATTGCAGATCGAGTCTCTAAAGTTGTCCAGCGTTACTTGCCAGATGCATTTGTCATTGCAGTTCTCCTTACTTTATTTGTTTTCATAGTTGGATTTATTACGAACCCTGAAGAACCCATTACCCTCGTTAAATCATTTGGAGATGGATTTTGGGTTTACCTTACGTTTACCATGCAGATGGTTCTCCTTTTACTAACCGGGATGGTATTAGCAGCTGTACCCGTTGTAAAAAAAGGACTGGAATCAGTAGCCGGACTCGCAAATACTCCTACTAAAGCTTATGTTCTTACGTTTGTGGTATCTGCTTTCGCCTATTATATTAACTGGGGACTTGCGGTTGTCGTTGGAGCTATTTTTGTACGTGAGGTTGGGAAACGAAATCAGAATGCCCACTTTCCTCTCCTTGTTGCAGCAGCCTATTCACCAACTGTCCTTTACACCGCTGGTTTATCAAGTTCAATCGGTTTAACTGTCGCTTCAAAAGATCATTTCTTAGCAGATGTGATGGGTGTCATCCCTACTTCAGAGACCATATTCAATCCTTCCACTCTCATTATTTTTGCTGTCTTATTTGTTACTATGCCTATCGTCATTTGCCTCATGGCTCCTAAAACAAATATTAAACCTTATCTGGAAAAAGAAGTTTCTTTGAAAAGAGAAACCGTATCACAAGAAGCGAATACACCTGCCCTTAAATTGGAACAAACGCCCGTATTAGGGATTGTAACAGGTGTAGTTGGATTGATTTATGTGATAAATGAATTCGTGATTGGAAGAGATTTGGACTTGAATATCATTAATATCTTATTTTTTTCACTGGGCCTCATTCTTCATCGTTCACTTGGACAGTTTGGGAATGCTTTTAAAGAAGCTGTTGGTTCAACTTCTCCAATTATCTTGCAATTTCCATTTTACGCCGGGATCATAGCCGTTCTTTCAAGTTCCGGGCTTGGTCAAACCATTATTGATGGTATGACTTCCATTGCAAATAAAGAAACCTTTGATGTCTTTACTTACTGGTCGGCAGGGGTTGTAAATATATTAGCTCCTTCTGGTGGAGGGCAATGGGCATTACAAGGTCCTTTACAGGTTCCAGCAGGCATGAAGTTAGGGGTTGACCCTTCAACGATTGCAATGGCCGTTGGCTGGGGAGATGCATGGACGAATCTGATTCAACCATTCTGGGCGCTTCCAATTTTGAGTATTGTTGGACTTCATATTAGACACATCATGGGTTACTGCTTCTTACTAGCTATCTGGGTTGGAGTTATTACAACCATCCTGTTGCTATTCTTGTATTAAGGAGCTTTTTAATACTTGATGCTCATAAAACAGTTGGGAATATTTTCATTAAAAAGGACTGGTCCACTCAAAGTGGATCAGTCCTTTTCCCTTACTGCCTCAATCTTATAAAAAATGTGATTCCCATTGTTTTTTCATTTCAACCATATCAAGTCCTCTCCGTTTCATTACCTTGCGTTCGGACTAGCTGCCCGAGGCACAAATTCCTCCTCATTCTCTTCCTTCACAGGTTTCTTACTCCAGAACGTCGCAAGAATCGGTCCTGAAATATTATGCCAAACGGCCGCAATAACACTTGGTAAAGCAGCCAGTGGTCCAAAGTGAGCAGTTGCCAACGCCACTCCAAGTCCGGAGTTTTGCATCCCGACTTCAATCGAAATCGCTCTTCGCTTACTTTCATCTAATTTCATAAGGACTCCTGTTCCATACCCCAGTCCAAGTCCAAATAGATTATGCAGAATCACAGCGGTAAAAATGATCGCTCCTGAGGTTGCAATATTTTCAACATTTGCTGAAACGACTGCCGATACGATAATAATGATAGCCAATACTGAAATCAATGGAATGACATTTAAACTTTTTTCCACTGTGCTTGGGAATAGTTTTCGAATGACTAACCCCAAAGTGATGGGTACAATGATCACTTGAACGATGGAAAGAAACATGGCAATCGGATCGACAGGCAGCCACTGACCTGCCAAAGCCAATAAAATCAGTGGAGTCGCAATAGGTGCCAATAATGTTGACAGTGATGTCATGGCAACGGATAATGCCAGATTCCCTTTTGCCAGATACACCATGACATTGGATGCTGTCCCACCAGGAACCGACCCCAGTAATACTAATCCAGCCGCTAATTCATTCGGTAGATTCAGTATATACGCTATCAATAGGGCACCTAAAGGCATGATGATAAATTGGGCTAATACTCCAGTGATGACAGGCAACGGCTTCTTAAGAACCAGCTGAAAGTCAACGGGCTTTAAAGTAAGTCCCATACCGAACATCACGACACCTAATAGAATCGTTATATAGCCGCCCAAAGGCAGGAATGGAGCAGGAGCAAAATAGGCTACCGCCGCTACGAGGATGACCCAAATAGCAAAATACTTACCTGCTAGATTGCTGATCGTTTCGAGTAGTTTCATTTCTGTTCCTCCTTCTTTTTATGTACTAGTTTATGAGGATTAAAAAGTTCATTTGGATCAAGTGCCAGCTTGATTTTTTCCATTACCTGAAGGGCACCACCGTGTTCTCTTTCCTGATACTTCATCTTTCCTACACCTACACCGTGCTCACCCGTGCATGTCCCGTTTCGTTCTAAAGCATACTCCACGATTTGTTCATTAAAGGCTTCTGCCTTCTCGACTTCTTTCGGATTATTCAAATCAATCATTAGCAATGCGTGGTAATTTCCATCCCCAACATGACCGAGGATGCCTCCGGTCAGTTCTAATTCCCCAAGCTTTTTACGTGCATACTGGATCGCACCTGATAATTCCGAAATAGGCACACATACGTCTGTCACCATCAGCTTCTTTCCTGGGTTTCCATGAACATAAGCATACGCAAGATTATGCCGCGCTTCCCATAATCTGTTCCTGGCTGCATTGTCTTCTTCAAAAATAATCTCTTCACAATGGTGGTCTTTGACAATTTCTTTTGTAAACTCAACATCATGATTCAGACCTGCTTCATTGCCGTGAAATTCTAGAAAAAGAGTAGGTTTTTCTTTGTAGTCCGTATCACTGAAAAGATTCACTTGTACCATCGACGGTTCATCAACAAGCTCTACTCTCGCGATTGGAATCCCCGCCTGTAAAATCGATACAACCGCTTCTACAGCATCATTGATATGTGGGAAGGAAGCCCGTGCTGCTACGATATGTTCAGGAATACCATATACGCGTAGGGTTAACTCTGTAATACAGCCTAACGTCCCTTCTGAACCAACGAATAGACTGTTCAAGTTATAACCGGACGACGATTTCTGTGCCAGATTTCCTGTGTGAATCACTTCTCCATCGGGAAGCACCACTTCTAAATCCCGGACTTGATCTCGCATGACTCCATATTTTACAGAAGTTGTCCCACTTGCGTTTGTGGCAGCCATACCTCCAAGGGTCGCATCAGCACCAGGATCAACTGAAAAGAAGAGACCATATTTCTTCAATTCTTTATTCAACTGAGAACGTGTAACACCAGGTTGAACCTTCACCAGAAAATCCTTCTCCCTCACCTCAAGTACTTTAATCATCCCAGAAAAATCAATGGTGATTCCCTTATCATATGGAATCACATGCCCTTCAAGACTGGTGCCGAGGCCAAACGGGATAATGGGTGTGTGGTAAGCAGCAGCCACCTTCACAATCGCACTCACTTCCTCAGCACTCTCAGGGAACACAACCATATCTGGAGAGTTGGGAATATGATAGGATTCATCCCTTCCATGCTGCTCCAAAACCGTTTCATTCACTGTCACTTGGTGACTGCTTAAGATTTCACTTAACTCATCGAACAAACCACTATTCTTTACACTCATATGCCTTCTCCCCTTCTAAAAAATGTATAATGTATCGAATTATACCTAATAATCAGAATATTTCAATAGAAATCGCGGATTATTTTGAGTTAAATTGAGGGACGGACCTCCAAAATAGTGATTTATGAGAAGAATGCTGTAATGGCACGGATTGTCTATTGGTGGAGGTCCGTCCCTCCTTCTCCATTAAAAAAGTGGCACCGGAATCATCCGGTACCACTTTATGATTATTTATTTCTCTTTCAATCTCTTCAATTTCTCATCCAACACCACAAATAACTTACTCAATTTTTGTTTCGAAACGTTCTCGTATTGATCCCCTACACTTACTTCATACGCACACTCATTTTCAGTCACTTCTTTTACGTAACCAGTTAAACCGATACCTGTCTCGTCATAAACATCCACCAAAATAGATTCCATTTCTTTTTGTGGGTAGTGAAAGAAGACATGAAACATATTGGAAACAGGCTTTTCAGGAAGAGTAGATACACCCTGGCAGCCGTTAAAAAGACCAGCAAGTTCTTTTGCTCCTTCATAATACTGATCCATTTTATTGATTCGTTGGTCAAAATAGTAATCTGCACTCAGGATGTAGGGATAGAGGCTGATGAGATCACCGCCATGACGTCTTTTCCATACCTTTGATTCTTTGGTGAACTCCTCGCTTCCTGCCAGGATCGCACCTGCAATTCCTCCGATTCCTTTATAGAATGAAATATAGACACTATCGAAAAGGGCACAGATTTCTTCTGCTGATTTCGCATAATGGGGCAGAATTTCATAAAGCCTGGCACCGTCTAAATGAAGCTTGATTCCTTTTCCCCGGCAGTATTCAGAGATGGCTTCAAGAGTCTCGTAGTCTGGTAATTGACCGCCGATTTCCCTTTGAGGCAGCTCTAACAGTAAGCATGCAATGTCCGCTTTAAGACCAATCACGTCTTCCAGTCCAATCACACGATTCTTGTCAGCTAATAGAATCGGTTCAATACCATGTAATTTCTTCAGCCCATCTTCTTCATGAATCTCTAAATGACATAAAGGATGATACGCCACTCTGTGCAAATCTTTTTGATCACACCAAATACGCAGGGCAATCTGCTGAGCCATCGTTCCGCTCGGAAAAAAAACAGCACTTTCTTTTCCCAGAAAGTTTGCCATCTTCTTTTGGAAGTCCTCTATTATTCTACCCGATCCGTAAATATCACTTTCCAAGTCATCATCTACATCTACTAAAGCATCTTTAAGAACATCCAGATTTCGTCTCCCATGTCCCTGAAGTTGATAAGCAGTTTGTTTATACACTTCAAATAAAGTCTTTTCTCCCATTGTTTTGCTCCTTTTTATGAGTTCATCACTTCTTCAATGAACCCCTTCACTCGTTTCTTGTACTCCTCTTCTTCTACCGTAATACCTTCTGTGTGACCGGCGTCTTGTACAATTCATAATTCTTTCATGCTATACGTTGCTTCGTACAGGCGATTGGCCATTTCAGTTGGAACAAGTCGTACAAGTAGTTAAGTCTATTTTATACTTGAAGCCGGTGTGAGTTTCATAGAAAAAGGCAATTTCAAATGCGCTATTTCGCTGTAGCTTTTCCACATTCAAAAGCGCCGAGACACTCTTTGCGTCTCGTGTGTTGAATTCTAAACCATGATGTCACTACTTTCCTTCCACCTGTTCACGTGGGCTTTCTCGATAAAATCCTTCCGAGATCCATACATCCGGATCACATCGCGGATTTCCTCGGCAAGATACTTTTCATTTCGGTTATGGGCGAGGGATTCATAGCCGGAGCCTCTTTGCAAATAATCAGAGGAAGCAACGGAATACCACTTCTCCTCTTCTAACGGAAGATTCCCAATCAGGATTTCCGACACTCGTTTACCATCATATATAATTTCAGCTCCTGAAACGTGAAGCCTTCCAACGAATTTCCCCCGGAATCCTGGACCTCTTCCATCAGCTAAACATACCTGTACATCCAGAGATTGTTCTATAGCTGTCCGAATGTACTTTCCTTGTATATCGAAAGAGGTTGGGTTCAAAGGTGACGGGCAGATCTCAATGAGCTTTTTATTACTAATAAAATCAAAAGCCCCAGCGTTCACAATTCCACCATTCATTAGTCCCAGATCACATTTCATCATGTCCCGCAGACCATCGGCAATTAAATTTGTTAATGGATTCTCTTCTATCACATCATGCCATAGAGGCTGGTTGAGTTTATATAGTGGCCGACTTAACACATCAACCGCTTTCTCTTTGTTTTCTTTTAAGATGCTGACGACCTCTTCATCATTAGAAGAAAACTTTGTAGAAATCGTTTCTCCACGGAGTAATTCTATGCCGTTCCTTGTAACATTTACTTCAACCACCCCAATGTATTCCCCGTAGCAGCCTGCACTGTTCATAATGGTCCCGTTTACAACTTTGGCTTGTGGATAAAGCTTATGGTCGTGAGCCGATAGAATGAGATCAACCCCTTCGATTTCATTCACAAGTTCATCATCTGCCAGTGTCCCTACATGATTGAGAAGAATACACAAGTCATACTTTCCTCGATTTCGTGCTACCTCCTCTGTAATCGCTTTCTTATAATCGGTAATATGTACACCCAGCCCTTCGTTGAAGTCCTGTAAGTCAGGGGACGCACCTGTAATGAAGATCCGCAAACCATTCTTTTCTAATATGACGCTTGGTTTCACCCCGTTTACGGCCACTTTGTCTTTCCTAAGAAGATTATTACTAATGAACGGTACGGGACTATTGCTGGCCATATGTTCCAAAGTATCGAATCCATTGAACATTTCATTGTTTCCAATTGTTAACGCATCATACCCAACAGATTGCAGCAGTTCAACAGCAGCCATTCCCCTCGTTCCTTGAAGCTCGATGCTTTTGAAATCGGCAAAATCCCCTCCATCGAGAATGAGTGTGTCCTCATCTTTAAGCTCTTTTATTAAGGAAGCTGCTCTTTTGAATGACTCAAAATGGCTATGTAGATCATTTGTGTGGATAATTTTTAATTTCATCATAACCTCCGGAATTGATTTCAGAAAACTCTCTCTATTAATAGTATAGGAAATTAGGATGATGTAAAGGATCTTTATGGAAAAAAGAGAGCTTATCTTCCATGTAACAGAAGATAAGCTCTTCAAGTATTATTTTCTTCGACCAGATCTGTAAAGACAACTAATCGGTCTACCTATTTTACCTGTACATAAATGTAGAATGAGTAGAAAAAGATATCAATTATTGACACATTCCATTTGGTGCCTATAAAATGTGAAATAATCATTTTCAACAAATAATATCATCCACATACTCGTATAATATTGGAAATATGGTCCAAAAGTTTCTACCAAACTACCGTAAATGGTTTGACTACGAGAGGAGCAGGGGCAGGAGTCCCTTCTCTTCTCTCTCTATGTCAAACCCCGGGTGCATCCCGGGGTTTTTTATTTAGAATAGGAGAGGATTTCATGGGTACAAATAAAGCTATACTGAAAAAAAGAATTGCAGCTGCGAATAAAGAAAGCCTCGCAGACATGGTTATAAAAAATGGGAAAATAATAGATGTGTTTAATCTTGAAATCATTGAAGAAGATGTAGCGATTATGGATGGGATGATCATTGGGATTGGAAATTTCCAAGGAAAACAGGTCATCGATGCTAAGGGCAGATATATAAGCCCCTCTTTTATCGATGCACATGTTCATATTGAATCTTCCATGGTCACACCATCTGAATTTGCAAAAGTCGTTCTTCCTCATGGGGTCACGACCGTGATTACAGATCCCCATGAAATCGGGAATGTATCTGGAGAAAAAGGCATTGGATTCATGCTCGACGATTCTGAGAACATTCCATTAGATGTGTTAACCATGCTTCCTTCCTGCGTACCGGCAACCCCATTTGAAAATACAGGAGCAACGCTGACAGCCAAAGAGCTGAAACCTTTCTATACACATGAGCGGGTCCTTGGACTGGCAGAGGTAATGGACTACCCTTCCCTCCAAAAAGGCGATGATTCCATTGTTGATAAAATCACTATCACCTCGGAGTATAGTCAAAATATGGACGGACATTTAGCGGGGCTTGATACAAATGCGATCAATGTTTATAAATCCGCAGGTATTCGAACCGATCATGAATGCACCACCGTCTCTGAAGCATTGGAACGAATACGACGAGGGATGTACCTTCTCATTCGCGAAGGATCCGTGGCTAAAGATTTGAAATCGCTTATTGGAGTTGTTAACGAAAGAAATGCCCGTCGCTGTCTATTCTGTACAGATGATAAGCACTTGGATGATTTAATCGAGGAAGGCAGTATCGATCACAATATTCGATTAGCAATTCAGGAAGGTCTCGATCCTCTCTTGGCGATTGGCATCGCCTCTTTGAATGCTGCTGAATGTTATGGATTACACACTAAAGGCGCAATTGCACCTGGATACGATGCGGATCTTGTATTACTGGAAGATCTTAAAACGATCTCTATATCAGAGGTGTACAAAAAAGGGAAACAAGTAGCTGCACATGGACAGTTTGTCGGAGAATCAATTGTAAAACCGGAGCCAAAACCATCTCTGACTTCAACTGTTCATATTCCTGAACTAACTGAAAAACATCTCCAAATTGAAATGGGCGTTACAAAAGAAGCACATATTATTGAAATCATCCCTAACCACCTTAGAACCAATAAACAGATTGAAAAGGTTCAAGTAGAAAATGGATTCTTTATCCCTTCTATTCAACAGGATCAACTTAAGATGGCTGTCGTTGAAAGACATAAAGGGACAGGAAACATTGGCTTGGGCATTGTAAAAGGATTCGGATTGAAAAAAGGAGCCATCGCTACCACCATTGCTCATGATTCCCAAAATATTGTCACAACTGGTACAAATGATCGTGATATCCTGCAAGCTATCGAGGCGCTTAACGAAATGAATGGCGGCCTGGTGATGGTAAGAGACGGAAATGTCATAGCCTCTCTCCCATTACCGATTGCAGGGTTGATGTCCGACCAGGGATTTGAAGAAGTGGTATCAGGGCTCAGCGATTTGAAAAATGCGTTTGTAGAATTAGGATTCTCCGGAGACTTTAATCCATTTCTGACTCTCTCTTTTCTCACTTTGCCTGTGATCCCTGAGTTGAAGCTGACAGATTTAGGATTGATTGATGTTAAAAGTTCCCGGCATATTGAGGTTGGGATACAAGGTTGATAGGTTTGTTGGACTGTTGAATTTTAATGTTTTTTTGACAGTTGAATATTGCTGTTCATTCAACTGTTGAATTTCTTCGAATATTTTTAACAGGCAAATTTTCCGTTGGTTTCACCTGTTAAATATCTTTCTATATTCAGCTGCTGATTTTTCATGATTTATCAGCAGTTGAACCTAAATAAATAACTGTACCTGGTACAATTCATCCGAGTTGTACCAGGTACAGTTATTTCATCATAATAGGTGCCAAGCACAAATGATTTCGTGCCTGGCTCTTTTTATTGGAATAGATTAGGCACTTCAAAGAAAGCGATTTTCCATAAGAAAAAAAATGTCTCCTTTGTTGAGACATCTCCATTCTCGTTATTTACTTTGACCTTCTTCTTTTGACTCTTTTTCTTCGGTCGTCACAGCAACTTCCTTGTCAGCTAACTCTGAAATTGCTGGCTGATAAGGTCTTTCATGGGTTCTGTTTGCATACGACTTCAGTAATTCACCTACATCGATGCCTGTCATTTCGCGTAACGGTTCCTGCATGTCAAGCATCGTTCTGGTGATGCTTTTCCCAAATGAAGGAACTCCCTGGCCATTA
This sequence comes from Rossellomorea sp. GQ25, assembly GCF_059758515.1. Taxonomy (NCBI): domain Bacteria; kingdom Bacillati; phylum Bacillota; class Bacilli; order Caryophanales; family Bacillaceae; genus Rossellomorea; species Rossellomorea sp. GQ25. The sequence goes on from NZ_JCAXEQ010000002.1 coordinate 73,536, forward strand.
CCGGAATCAATGATTTTAACAGAATCAATATTGTTAAGAGGCTGGGCAATTTTCTCTGCGAAAACTGGCAGCATTTCGATTAGTTTCTCTGTAATGATGACATCGCCATGCTTCTCCATCGCTTCTGCAAGCAGTTTACGGGATTCGGCTTCCGCTTTACCTCGTTCTCTGATAACATCGGCTTCTGCAGAACCTTCTTCTCTGCGGATCTTAGCTTTCGCTTCCCCGTCAATTTCAGCCTTGCGCGCTTCCGCTTCTGCTTTACGAGTCGTTTCGTAGTATTCGGCATCGGCTTTTGTTTTACGAACTTTTGATTCTTCTGCTTCAAGCTTCACGGCACGTTCACGTTCAAGGAATTGAAGCGTTAACTCTTCTTCTTTCACTTCTTTGGTAAGTTTGGCTTTTTCCAACTCATAGGACTGTTCCGATTTTGCTCTTGCCCGCTCTGTTTCTTCTTTGAAAGCTGCGTCTTTGATGTCCTTCTCTTTTTTCGATTGGGCAATGGTAATTTGACGCTTGTATTCTTCCTCTTTCGCTTCCTGATCGGTTTGGGCACGGTGAATACGGGTTTCACGCTCGGTGTTTGCTTCTGCAATTTCAGCTTGCTTGCGGACCTCGGCGATACGTGGACGACCAAGGTTTTTTAAGTATCCATTTTCTTCGTCTGCATCTCTTATGTCAGTTAACCCGAGTGACGTAATTTTGAAGCCCATAAGATCCAGCTGCTTCTGGGCAATTTCTGATACGTCAGCGTTAAATTTTTCACGGTTGCTGTTAATGTCTTCAACAGTCATTTTGGAAAGAATCGCACGAAGATTACTTCCCAGTACCTCGATGATTTCATCTTCAATTTCTTTTTGATCCTTACCAAGGAACTGCTCAGCATAGTTCGCAATCCCATTTAATGTGTCTGCCACCTTCACCATCGCCACTGCGTCCGCAACGATTGGTACTCCGCCATTTGTGTATACTCTCGGTGTCGATAGCTTTAACTGGAAGGATGTAAGATTAACAGGTGTGGAAGTTTGGAAACGTCTTAATCTGTACCCTCCACCCCTGATGATTTTCATGGAACGTCCTTCCTGGTCGGTGAAAATATTTGTTTCCTTCTCAGGATCCCCCAGTTTAGGTCCTGTAATGATCAGTGCCTGGTTGGATCTGGCTGTACGATAACGAAACCTCATCCAGAAATAATAGGCAATTCCTGCAATAGCAGCAATAACCAGAACAGGAATCAAGAACATAAAAAATCCGATAATACTTAATGATTCTAGCATTCTGACAACCCCTCTCAACATTTTCTATAAATCAGTCGAGCAACTGATTTAATATTTAATAAAATTGCTAGCTGCAATACTATCTACGGAAGAGTGATAGAAAAGTTTCAATAATTTAGGTGAATCTCCTAATTTTATATAAAAAAGCTCGAACCTTTAAAAAGTTCGAGCTTTCATACTATAAAAACCAGCCGTGTATCGCCCCTAACAGGGTAAATATGATGAGATGATCTCCAATCGCGATAAGGAAGAAAGAACAGGACAGTACGGAACCGATTAAATATGATATGAACGTAATTTGTGTGATTGGAAGCTGCGGGTCGTAAATGAGCATATGCGCTGCATTTTCCAAGCGCGTTCTTTTCACATAACCTGCTGGTGTTTCACCAATCAGCCCTTTAAACATCCGCTGAAAGTGATAAGGGGGAATAGGTTGATACTTTGGCTAATTGTTCTAAGAATAAATCTTCGCTTAGATGTTGATCGATATACTCTACTACTTTACCAATTTGTCTTGTGGCATTTTTCAGATCTCACTACCTTTTTGAAAAGCACTTGTTTATAAATTTTACCCTAATCATTCTCCTCACTCACTAAGGGTTATGATAAAATAAATGCGTTCACAATTTAATCATTGCTCATTGGTGAAGATGATTTAAGTTCATTTTCTTAAAAGGGAAGTTGGTGAAAGTCCAACGCGGTCCCGCCACTGTAAGGCTGAGAATTCGTATGGATCCACTGTTTCGAATTGAAATGGGAAGGAATGCGAAATCGTTGACGCTGAGCCAGGAGACCTGCCAAATGGGAAGAACACAGAAGTTCCTACGGGAGATAGGAGGGTGTTGCGCTAATTGAGCCACATGAGGAATCACATGATTCTGGACGTTCGCTTGAAATAGCCGCATCTTCTTTTTAAAAGGAGATGCTTTTTTTATTTCGGAAATTAAACTGGGAGATGAGAAAATGGAACAAGCTTATTCGGTAGAACGTTCACGAACCATACAAACAAAATTGGTGCTGCCACCGGACACCAATCATATGCAAACGATCTTCGGAGGAAAAGTCCTTTCCTATATTGATGAAATTGCGGCACTATCAGCAATGAAGCACTCCAGCTCAGTCGTCGTTACGGCATCGATTGACTCCGTCGACTTTTTGTCGTCTGCAACAGTCGGTGATGCGTTAAGCCTCGAGGCATACGTCACTTCTACAGGCAGAACATCAATGGAGGTTTATGTAAAGGTGTTTTCTACGAATCTCGTAACGAGTGTCAAAACCCTGACGACTGAATCATTCCTGACGATGGTCGCCGTTGATGAAAATGGAAAACCAAAGCCGGTGCCAAAGGTCATTCCAAAGACAGAAGAAGAATCGAGGCTTTTCAAAACGGCTCCTTTAAGAAAAGAGCATAGAAAAAATCGTGCGCTTATTTTGTAAACAGTCGCTGATTGCTGACTATCCTAAAAACAAAAACACTCAGAGCTTATCTAGGCTTTGAGTGTTTAAAAGGGCTAGTCTATTGGATCCTAATTGGAATGAAAACGGGGTTGGTTATATAGCGGGAAGTCATTCAGGATTCCCCTCCTCTGGTGAAAGAAGTACAGGATGAACTTCAGGAAGAAAAGAGAAAAACACTATAGAGATGCTATTTGGATGTTATTGCCTTCAGACCTCCGTCTTGTTCTAAACCTATAGAATACCGAGAAAATTTTCCCTATAATGAATAATAAAATAGTTCATTTGGGGTGTAGTATGATTGAAGGTAAATTAATTAAGTTTCATCGCGAAGATTCGGGTTTGACTCAAGAGCAGCTTGCACAGGGGATATGCTCCCCCACGCATCTAAGTAAAATTGAAAGAGGAATCACAGAGTATTCCAGTGAAATTACTGATTTACTTGCAAGAAAGCTTGGAATCAATATGGATGTTGAACGTTCTCGCTATCATTCCTTACAGGTTAAGTTATCAGAATGGAACGATGCGATTATTATGATTCGAACCAATGAAATCCATCAATTAAAAGGGGAAATTGAAAAAGAACCTTTACGGTTTCTATCAGACTTCATTGTTCAATACAATCTTTTCCTGGCAAGGTATTATCTATTTTTGAATAAACATGGAAAAGCAAAAGAAATAATGGACATGTTCGAACATAAAAACTACTCTCTTTCTCCTTTTGAACAAAATTTATTGTTGCATGTCAAGGGAATCTATCATCATTCAACAAGGCAGTTTAACTCTTGCATTAAAGTATTAAAACAGATTGACGATGAATATCCGAACTCCGAATATTATTTTCATTTGGCATTAGCGTATCATTCCATTCATTCAAACACCTTTGCCTATTATTATGGGCAAAGAGCTTTGCATTTTTTCCAAAAAACATTAAATATCCTGAGGGTTATCGATTCTGAAACCTTAATTTTAATCCAATTGAATGCCAAAGAACCCTTTGATATGGAAGAAACCAAACAACAGTATGATAAGCTCCTCAGAGTCTGTGAATCCGTTAATTCCAAGGAAAGGGAACATAAGATCCATAACAATCTTGGATTCGAATATTTTAGGAGAAAACGATATTCTGAATCAAAAGAATCCTATGAAAAAGCATTAAAACTTATTAATGAGGAAACCCCTGCGTCACATTATTTGGTAACACTTAGCGGCTATATACTTGCTTGTATGAAAGGAAATTTACTTACTTCCGAAGAGCTCAATCATTTAGCGACAAAAGGACTAAAAATGGCAACTCAGCATCAGGATCCCACTTACGTATTCTTTGAGATTTACTTACTCACCCTAAAGGGAAATGAAAAAGAACTTTATGAGTATATTGAAAATACAGCTCTCCCCCATTTCAAAAAAACGGGAAGTCAATTGATGTATCAGCATTATGAAAGACAACTATTTTTATATTATGTTAAAACCGGGCAAACAGAAAAGGGTTTCCGGCTTGCATCCGATAAGATGTCCAGCGAAATAAGTTATTATGAATTAGAATAATGCTCCTTCCGAATGATAAAAGGATGACTTGTCTCTTTTTATCATTCTTTTTTTGAAAGATAGTAGATGGAACACTAGAAAATCAATTCATTTTACCACTATATTATAAGTTAATCGTCCTCTTTGCATAATATTCATCCAAACAAGCCCTTTGCAACCCCAATACCAATTCATTATTTCACAACTTTTATCCTGCAGAAACCACGGAAAATCAGTTATAGGTTAAAAATCCCACCAATTATGTAGTTCATTAGTCTCGAAGTAAACCCCCATACAAACAAGTTCAAACTCCTTTAAAATATGAATTGAACCAATATTTCGATAAATCACCATCTAATATTACAGAAAAGAGGTAGAAATGATGAATGGATCTTCCATTGCAAAGAAATCAGCTGTGATTGCATTATCCACAGGATTAATGTTATCTCCAATATCGACCTATTCCATTCCAACAGCCACAGCTGCTGATTGGGAAGCAGAAACAATTTTATCTTCTTTGACTGATGAGCAGAGACAAGCCTTACATCAATTGGAATTAACTAATACAATGGGCCTTCAAGGATTTCAACAGAGTGATTTAGCATCCGGTGAAGAGATTTCGGTTATCGTCCAATTTCAATCTAAACCGAGCAATGTAGCTGTTTTAGAAGCGGCCGTAAAAGGAAAAAAACTCAAGAAAGCGGATGCTGAGGCAAAGGTAGAGAAAGAACATAAGATTTTTAAGGAAGATGTAACAAAGCATCTATTTACTAGTAATGTAAAAGGAAAAAAGGTAGCGCCGAAAATTACCCAAATCTATAAAGACGCGTATAACGGGGTGGCGATGACACTTCCAGCCAATCAAGTAGAGCTACTGCTTAACTCCAAAGCTGTCAAAGCGGTGTATAAAAATCAGGCATTTACGGTAGATCCCGTTCAACAAGATCTCCCAAAAGATGTTGAGAGGGAAATCACAACGTCTGTGGAAAGCATTCCATTTTTAAAGGTAGATCAGTTACATAAGGAAGGAATAACGGGAGATGGGATTAAAGTCGGGGTAATCGACACGGGAGTCGACTATAACCACCCTGATCTGAAGGATGCCTACAAAGGCGGTTATGATTTTGTTGACGATGATTCTGATCCCATGGAAGCCACCTATGAAGATTGGAAGAATACGAGTGAGCCTGAGTTCAGTTATACAGGAAGTTCGTATTACACCTCTCACGGTACCCATGTATCGGGAACGATTGTAGGACAAAATGAGAATGATAGTGAAGTATCTGTTGAAGGGGTTGCCCCTGATGCTGACCTATATGTGTATCGGGTTCTCGGTCCATACGGAAGCGGCTACACCGAAGACGTCCTCGCCGGTATAGAGAAGTCGATTCAAGATGGAATGGATGTCATCAACCTCTCATTGGGTGCCGCTATTAACGACCCTTACTATCCAACCAGTACAGCCCTTAATTATGCGGTTTTAAATGGAGTCACTGCCGTTGTTTCTGCAGGGAATTCAGGTCCAAATGACTTTACGCTCGGCTCACCTGGTACAGCAGCTTTGGCTTTAACCGTAGGGGCAAGTGATGTCCCTGTCTCACAAACTACATTTACAGGACAAGGTTCCAATGGTTGGACCACCGATATTGTGAGTATGGCCAGAGGCTTCGCCCACAAGTTTACAAGTTTAGAAGAGCAAACACTGGAGCTGGTGGATGTCGGGTTAGGATATCCGGAAGATTATGAGAATAAAAACGTGGAAGGAAAGATCGCTTTCGTTCAGCGTGGTGATTTTGCTCTGAATGACAAAGTGAAATTCGCAAAAGAACATGGTGCCAATGCTGTCATTATGTATAACAATGTAGAGGGTCATATAGGTTATAATCTTGGGGAATCTGTAAACTATGTTCCTGCCTTCTCCATGACGAAAGCTGCAGGAGAAGAATTGAAAGCAGCGATCACCAGTGGGTCGACCAGTTTCACCTTCACTCATTTAGAAGAAAGTTTTACGAAAGGTGATCAATTAGCGGATTTCAGTTCACGGGGTCCTGTTAACAAAAGCTATGATATGAAACCGGAAGTCGTAGCACCGGGAGTCAGCGTTCTGTCGACCTTCCCTTCATATATGATCGATCCAGAAAAAACGGATGACTATCAGTATGCTTACTCTAGATTATCAGGTACCTCTATGGCTTCCCCTTTCACTGCGGGGGTTGCAGCTTTACTTTTAGGAGAAAATCCCGATCTTGAGCCTGCTGATATTAAAACCCTACTCATGAACTCTGCTGATCCATTGAATGGAGATTACAGCGTATTTGAGGTTGGTGCTGGAAGAGTGGATCCGTACCAAGCCCTTCACAGTCAGACGAAGATCCAAATCAAAGATGAGACGTTGCTTCCTAGCGGTGAAGAACTGATCCCGATCGACAATCCGACAGGAGGACTGAGCTTTGGGAATCAAGTAGTGGCTGAAGGAACTCACCTCCGCGTACAAAAAAGTTTTGAAATTACCAATAATAGTGGTGAAAAGAAAACATTCGACATTCGTGTTGAAGAAAATATACAGGAAGGCACCCTTAGCCTTAAAGAAAATGGAGTTCAAGTAACGACTGATAAGTCCATCAAGGTAAATGGAGGTAAGAAAAAGACCTCAAACCTATTCATGACGATGCCGAAAACCGCTGCGAAGGGGATATATGAAGGGTATCTGGTCGTAACGAACCAAAACGACCGTTCAGAAAGTTACCGTGTTCCATTTAGTGTAAAAAGATCAGAAGAGGGCTTTAATACACTTCAATTATTGTCCCCTGCTTTTGCACCTCCTCAGTACACACATGGTTTTGATCCATATCGCTATCCATCTGCACTTCTTGAATTCAATCTGAGTTCAACGATGGAAAGCATGGATTTGATCCTTCAGGATGGAGAATCAGGTGAAGATTTAGGATTGATCGGTACACTTAACTTGCAGGGTGCTTTACTTGATAACAATTACTTATTACGTGCATTCCAGGGTGGCTACCATGCATTTACAGGGGATAAAAAACATCCTGTTGCTGATGATGTGACCATCGCCAAGCCTGGACATTACAATTTAAAATATGTGACAACCGACCCCAAAGGGAAAGTGAAAACGAAAACAGAACCTTTCTTCATCGATATAGAAGGACCAACCTTCAAAAGTTCATTGGATGGTGAATCCCCGTTCCTTGAATATCAACCAGGTCAGGAAACCTATCCATTTGAGATTGAAATTACAGATCCACTTATTGAAGACATGCAAGAAGCAGGAATTGACACAGATCAATCCAAAAACTTTATGATTTATTATTGGAATTCACCGTTCCCATCATCCCCGCTTTATATGGATGAAAACGGTAAGTTTGTCGAAGAAATTGCGATGAATGAGAACGTGGAAGCTCTTAACTTTAGAATGAAGGGCTATGATATGGCTGGAAACAATAGTGGGATGAAGAACTATTTCTTCATTAAAGAAGGTACACCAAATTCGTATCTGAAAACCGATGCGAAAACCGTTACAACTGGTGAAACCGTACACGCAACTTTAGCACTGGATAATGTTCAAGATGCAAAGGAAGCCACTTGGACATTTGAAGATTATTACGGATTTCAACCAGAAGTGGTCGATGCCAAGTTATCCGGGGAATTTTCCGATAAAGCTTCGCTGACCCTTGATGGAAACCAGATCAAGGTTACGTTCAATGAACCTATTCAATCATTTGATCATAGCGCAATTGTTGATGTGCAAGTGAAGGTTCAAGATGAACTGTTCACTAAATTAGACGCCTTGGATCCAACTGTTACCGTAACGAATTCTAACAATGAAGCAATGGATCTATTACATGCTGGTGCTGAACTCGCTGTCAATCCGGACTTTAACTCAATAACAGGGTTTGTGAGCCCGGAAGGATTTGATAGTGGATCTGGCTTCAATGTCAAGAAAGATTGGAACAAAGCTGGTGCCACCATCGAATTCAAGAATTCATCCGGAGACGTCTATAATCCATCTTCCATCACGGAAAATGGGGAGTACTCCATCGGGAAACTTCCATTAAGCAAAGATCCATATGAAGTAAAAGTTCAAGTGCCTGGCCACTTCTTGACCAAAAACACAGAAAGAATCGGTTATGAGTACAATGGGGAGCTTTATGGAAAGTATCATAGAGCTACGAACCTGAAGCCTGTCGGGGGAGATGTCAACCAGGATAACGTCATCGACATCCATGATGCCATCGCCATTCAGGATGCCTGGAATACAAATAATCGTGCTGCCGACATCAATTTCGATGAGGTGGTGGATGCGAATGATATCAAGTTTGTTCAGAAAAACTATTTATTACAGAATGAACAAGTTGAGGACGCACCTACTCCAGTAGAGTCAGCAGATGGAAAAACACTTGATTCTATTTTGGAAGAACTGGGATTATAATTCATTGATGAAACAAAAGGAATGAACCTATCGAATAGGCTCATTCCTTTTTTCTTTATGAATTTTGACATAAGAATGGGTTCAACTTCCTATCACCTTGAACATATAATACCTCGAAAGGAGGGGGAACAGAATGGATCGTTTTATTCTTTTGTTAGTAGCGGGTATTCTATCCGGTTTCGCATTGTTGAAGGTTCCTTTAGCAGGTACGTTCTTAGCAAGTGTATCCCCAGTAACGGACATCATAGGCGTTTTAGCTATTCTCATATTCTCACTATTCCTTATCTATAAAGGCATCATGTCCATACTAGGGAAGTGAATAATCAGACCCGGATTTATTCCGGGTTTTTTTTAGTATGCTGGAAACCAAACCAGGAATTCAGCAGTTCTTTATAACTTTCAAGGTCTATCTCCTTTTTCGTTAATCCTCCGGCCTTCCAGTGGGTAAAGGACGTGTCTGTTAAGGTCACATTCCCGTCATTCGTCCGTTTTGTCAGCAATGGATGCTTGTTAAAAGGGGAATCTGAATGGTTGGCAATAATTGTTTGAATGTCATTCAACTGAGTGACATCCTTTATGGGATCACCCGAATCAAAAGCATATCCGGTTCTCCATTCCGAATGCTTATGCTTTAATTTCATTTCAAAGATATAATCTCCATGGAGACTGTCGACCTCTTTAACTCTAAACTCGCCATTTGAAGAGACGACCGTTTCTCCCGATAATGGTACTGGTTTTAACGGGAGATTCCCTCCAAAACCCGTATCAATCACATATTTGGCATCTTGATGAGTGACTAAAATGACCACATGAGTTCTTCCTAACGTCTGGTACTGCTCTTTATCATGATCGTAAACGACTCCACGAACAAGAACCGCATCAAATTTATTTTCGATCAAAAATAAATAAAACAATGAATTCAATTCATAACATAGACCACCTTCATTCTTCACGAGCATTTTATTCATTAGATTTTCTTTGGTAAGATTGGTGAAAGTATTTCCAATAACGCATAGATTTTCGAATGGGATGCTTTTAGCTGTTTCTTCTAAAATGGTATCTAGTTGTTGAAAGGTTATTTTCGCGGTGGTTGGATAATGTATTCTTTTGCGAAATAATGTATTTAGATCGGTGATGTTGACCCCTCCATTTCTTTAGTGTCATACTACATTATGGTGTATCTCTTTGTTATTTATTTACTCTATAGGAAAAACACCTTGTATGCCACTGTCACAACTGAATTTGCAACTTCCCAGACTGAGCACGCGATACACATGTCCCCCTCCTTCATCCGTTCATGCCAATACAGAGATCCTCCCTGGGACGTTTCAATTAGACGGATGGCGATTTGATAGGCGGCTGTTTGACCAGGTGGATTCGTTAAGGAATACGATCTGGCAATGGTTTGTCCATCCAACTCCACATATGTAGTGATATGGGATCCCCCGCTACAATAAGGAAGGGGCTCGTTATGTTTATGAACAAGCGGAAACCTCTTAACGTGAGGCGTTTCCTGATGAATGGACCTGACTTGGACGGGGATGGTTTTATGTAGATTCACCTATGATCACTCCCCGTTTCTAAGGTAGCGTAACCGAGGTATGATCCTCGTAATGGAGAGTAATGATCGGAAACGGACAGCTTTAAGTGAAATGGGAACAGGTCGTCTGGAGTTTACCCAAATTTCCGCTATCAATCTTTGTTTTCTGATGACTTTCGCAACAGAACACATCGATCACTCTGATACCTTGACCATAAATTGCGCTTCCTCTTCAGAAAAACCTCCACACTACTCGGCTCATCCAAAGGAACCGAATTAGTGGAATACCGATACACTTCCCCCTTAAAGGGATAAGGAAACGAATCCACTTTCACCATACAACCACACTTTTATCCGAAAATTCTTTTTTTTATTTTATCGCATGGAGGGACGGACTTCAAGAGGTCTGTCCCTCACCCGTATTTCTCTTTGTACCTGCTGAGTGTGATCAGGGGCCATATCCACCGGTAGCTATGGTAGTGTATATAGAAGTTTCCTGGAAGACCGACTCCTGTTGGGTACGTTTTGGATGAGTCATCTGCTTCTCCGTTCATTAATTCGAGAAGCGCCATGATGCCCAGGTCAATTGCAGGGGTTGGTTTGTCTTCGATACAGATGAGAGATTCCAGTGCCCATGCTGTTTGTGATGGGGTACTGAAGGAAAGAGGCACGTATGTCTTCTCCTGATCGCTATAACAGGATTCTCCCCAGCCCCCGTCCTTGTGTTGAATGCTCTCTAACCATGCTTTAGCTCTTTGGATATTCTTATTAGAAGAAGGCACTCCCGTTGCTTTCATTCCCGTGATGGCCGCCCACGTTCCATAGATATAGCAGACTCCCCATCGTCCGTACCAGGATCCATCGTCCTTTTGCATTAGCTTCAACCATTGAACCCCCCTATTCACCTGGGGATGGTCTTTGGTCAGACCTGCCCGTCTTCCTAGAAATTCCAGTGTTCTTCCTGTTAGATCAGGAGTTGATGGATCGATCGCCGCTGCCTCAGCCCCGTCCATTGGAAAAGAAGTAAGGATGCCTTTCGTCTTGTTTTTTTCAAATGCCGGCCAGCCTCCATCACGGTTTTGCATACCGATAACCCAATCAATCCCACGATCCCATGATTGCCGGACAAGTGGATTCTCTGCAGCTGAATACGTAATGGCCCTAAGAGCCGCTGTCGTATCATCCACATCAGGGTGAATGCTGTTGCTTCCTGAAAAGCCCCATCCCCCGGGCTTCACTCCGCTCTCCATCGCCCAATCTCCATACCGAAAATGTTGTTTTCTACCAAGGTACTCCATCGCTTTCCCTATGGAATGGTCATGTGCATCCACCCCCGCTTCCTGAAGGGCATAGCTGATCAGAGCAGTATCCCAAACGGTAGAGGGAGAGTTTTGAACATGTATACCTTTCTTTGTTTCACATGCCATCTCTTTTAATCCATCCATTGCCTTAACAATGGTAGGATCATTCTTTTTATAGCCCAAGCTCAACAGGGCATAAATCATATAAAACGTCGTGCTGAAGTAACTAAGATACGTTCCATCTGATTCGATCCGTTGCAGCATGTACTGCTGGACAAACTGCCGGGCATGTTGGTGAAGATGGGATGGAATACTTATTAAGGACTGTAGGCCTTGGTTGATTTTCGAAAATAATTTCAGTTCCCGATCGTTGTATCGTACTTCATGGGGGGTACGGGACATATGTTTGATTTGAGGAATGCTATTTGTTTTTAACGAGAATCGCTGATCTTTCAGTAGCAACAGTGGTGCCAAATGAGCTCGTGCATAGCTGCTGAAATCCCAAAAATTCAGGGGGAAATGCTTTGGAATCATTAAAAACTCAATGGGAATCGGAAGCAAATGCTTCCAATCATATTGTCCATGAATGGCAAGCATAAATTTAGTAATCGAGTGCGCCTCGTGAAAGCCATTTTTCTCTATAAAATGTTTCGCTTTCTCAAGTCTCTTATCATCGTCCTTCACCATGCCGCTATACATCAGGGCAAAGTAGGCTTCAATCGTTGAAGACAGATTTCCTTCCTTCTCATCCTCAAAAAGCTTCCATGTCCCTTCCCTTGTTTGCAAATTCCAAAGGCGGTTCACCAGCCGTCCCACTAGCTCTTCATCCCCCGTCTCAAGGGAACGTAGGAGAATGATCATATACGCATCAGTCATCACGCTATTTTCAAAGCAGAAGGACCAGCTTCCGTCCGCATTCTGTTTATGCTGAAGATCACTCACCATTTTATGAATCGTGCTCTCAATCTTCTTTTTCATACATTTATCCTCCCGATATCTGCTCTGATTTAATGTATATGTGAAGAATGCGGGTACTAGTAGTCAGATGCAAAGAAGAGCCTGCTCTCCGGTTGCGGGGGCAGGCTCTTTCTATTGTTCTTCTATTTTCTTTGAGTAATAGCTTACAAGTTCGGGATACTTCCCAAGCTCTTTTTTTCCTTGCTCCGTTATCTGGTAAACTCCCCTTTTTACCCGCTCAAACCAGCAGTAATAATTTTTCTGAAGAATCGATGGAGTTTTCGCACCAGTGCCCAACTTGGCTAAATTCCTAGGTGACATGGGACCATGTTTTTCCAGGTAACAAGCAATCTGAATGCAGTTTTCCTTGTAGGCCGTCATGATTTTCGTTTTATTGCTGCCGCCTACATTGTAATCTGCACTGCGCCCTTCGATTTCTTTTACAAGAGCCGCCCTTTTTCGCTTACTGTTCTTCATACTCTTTTTCCGGTCAAAGGTTTCCGGATGTATGACAAAATCAAGCTTTGGTGTTTTCGTTGTAAACGAAATGGTAATCAGACCGAGTTCTAATCTGCGAACCAAGTGGCAGACATCATTCCACCGCTTTGACCGGGGACGCTTTGGTTTCGGGATCGCAATGTACACAAGGTCTGTGAGTCTCTGCCGCTTTGTCGCTTGAATAAGAAGCTCGACATTCAATGAAAGCTTCAATTCTACAATCACAAGTTCATCTTCTTTAAAGGCAGTCACATCACAATCGTTCACTTCACCGTTCACCTGGTAACCCTGTTTATGAAAATGTTTTTGGATCGGTTGATAGAGATCCATTTCTTTTAGTTTCTTCATGGTAAAAACCTTTCTGGGAAAGAATTCTATAGGGTAAAGTATAGACTATTCGAGAAGTTTTTGCAGTTTGGGAGAAAAAGAGACCCCAACTCATGGCGTGGGAGTTGGGGAAAGGTGGTGGCATTCATTTATTTGCCATTTGAGAAATATATCTGCCGAAATCATCTTTTATCTGCCACTTTTTCATTTTTGCTGCCATATTTACGATATATCTGCCATTCTGCAAAATCCAACACATTTTGCCATCCTTTCTCTTGAACTATCTACACCCCCTACCTTCGAATCCTCTCAATCTCATCAGCCACAAACTGCACCGACGTCCCGACAATCACTTGAATGCTATTTTCCCCAACCACATGAATGCCCGGAACCCCTGTCGCTTTGATCCGCTCCTGATCCACCGCATCCATGTCCTTCACTTCCACTCTCAATCTTGTTATACAGTTATCAACGGATGTTACATTTTCATCTCCGCCGAGTCCTGCATAGATCTCCGCTGCCATCACAGCAAACTTTTCGCTTTGAGTATGCACTGTTGCGCTTTCCACTACTGATTCTTCATTATCCTCTTCACGGCCCGGAGTCATTAGATTGAATTTCGCGATCATGAAACGGAACAAGAAATAGTATAGTAGGGCAAATACGACACCTTGTATGAGCAGCATGTACGGAAGATTCGCTAACGGAAGTCTTGAGCTTAGGACAAAATCGACGAACCCTGCACTGAATCCGAACCCAGCCGTCCATTGAAAGAAAGAGGCAATGGCCAGGGATAATCCTGTCAACACAGCATGTGCTACATAAAGGGCAGGTGCCACGAACATGAAGGCAAACTCCAGAGGTTCCGTTACTCCTGTAAAAAAGGAAGCAAAACCAGCTGCCAGCATAAGTGACGCCACCTGCTTCTTCTTACTTGGCTTTGCAGCATGATAGATGGCAAGCCCCGCTGCAGGAAGACCAAACATCATAACCGGGAAGAACCCAGCCTGATACATACCCGTCACACCTTTTTCACCTTTACCTGACCAGAAGTTCCCGATATCATTAATACCGGCAACGTCGAACCAGAACACGGAATTCAAGGCATGATGCAGTCCAGTAGGAATTAATAATCGATTAAAGAATCCATATAAACCCGCACCCGTGAAGCTTAATCCACTGATTTCCTTCCCGAATGAAACTAGAGCAGTGTAGATGACCGGCCAAACGAACAGCATCACACCTGATACAACCAGCATGGCAACCGCCGACATGATCGGAACCAATCGTTTTCCGCTAAAAAAGGCAAGTGCATCCGGAAGCTTCACATGACTGAAGCGATTGTACATAGCTGCCGCAACGATCCCTGACAGAATTCCGACAAACTGATTACCGATTTTCTCAAATGCCGGATTGACCGCTGCGGCATCCACACCTTGAAGCAGTGCAACTGAGTCCGTTGAAAGGAGTGTCGTAATCACGAGATAAGCGACCAACCCGCTCAGTGCTGCAGAACCATCCTTCGTTTTGGCCATACCCAGTGCTACACCGACCGCAAACAGAATCGACATATTATCAATGATCGAAGCGCCTGCCTTAATTAAGAAAGCGGCAATCGGACTATCCGCGCCCCAGCCAGTCGGATCGATCCAATACCCAATCCCCATCAGAATCGCAGCAGCCGGCAAAACGGCAACTGGAAGCATCAACGAACGACCAATGCGCTGAAGATATTTCATCATTTTGTTTTCCCCCTATCAGCCTATTTTTCACTTCAAAATGCTTTGTCTAGTAAATAGGACAAAACCTCTCCCATAAAAAATATTCTGGTTCCAACCTGTTTAGAAGTGAATAGGGATGAATATTCAGCCAACAACCATCCCCTATCTTAATTCACACATACAATCAAAAAAACAAAGAAAAACCCCCGTCAGGCATCATGCCCTACGGAGGTCCGTCCCTCTATTAAGGTAATTCAGTTCCACCCATGAGGTAGCGGTCGCATTCGCGTGCTGCTTCACGGCCTTCGTTGATTGCCCAGACGATGAGGCTTTGGCCTCGGCGCATGTCTCCTGCGGCGAAGACTCCATCGACGTTAGTCAGGTATTTACCGTACTCTGCTTTAACGGTGGAATTGCTGTTTGTTTCGACTTCAAGCTCTTTGATCAGGTCTTGTTCCGGACCACTGAATCCGATTGCCAGAAGGACAAGATCCGCTGGCCATACTTTTTCCGATCCAGGAATTTCATCGCGGATCTTGTTTCCATCTTCGTCATAACGAAGCTTTACATTAACCGTATGAACTTCTTTGATATGACCATGCTCGTCACCGACAAACTTCTTCGTCATGACAGCGTACGCACGTGGATCTTCTCCAAGTACTTCAGCTGCTTCTTTTTGACCGTACTCTACCCGGTGAATGACTGGGTATTGCGGCCATGGATTGCCTACTTCATCCCGCATGGCGCCCTTTTTATCATAGATATCAAACTGAGTGAGGCTTTTACAGTTATGTCTTACCGAAGTGGCTAAACAGTCTGTACCTGTATCTCCCCCACCGATGACGATGACGTTTTTTCCTTCAGCAGAAATATAATTTCCGTCTTCCAGGTTGGAATCCAATAAGCTTTTTGTATTGGATTGAAGAAAATCCATTGCGTAGTGAACGCCTTTCAAACCTCGTCCATCTACTTGGATGTCACGATGAACGGCCGCTCCTCCGCACAGGATGACAGCATCAAAGTTTTCACGCAGGTTTTCGACTGTGTAGTCTTTTCCTACTTCCGTATTCGTTACAAATTCAATGCCCTCTTTCTCTAAAATATCGACGCGGCGCTTAACGACTGAATAAGGCAATTTCATTTCCGGAATGCCATACGTTAATAATCCGCCTACACGATCATTTTTTTCAAAAACAGTCACAAGATGACCTGCTTTATTCAATTGAGCAGCAGAGGCTAATCCTGCCGGACCAGATCCTACGACCGCCACTCGTTTGCCGGTGCGGTGTTCGGGTGGTTCCGGAATGACCCAGCCTTCTTCAAACCCTTTTTCGATGATCGAGCGTTCCACGGTTCTAATCGCAACAGGCGGCTCATTGATTCCGAGTACGCATGCTCCTTCACATGGTGCCGGACAAGCAAAACCGGTGAATTCTGGGAAGTTGTTCATCTGATGCTCGCGCTTAAGAGCTTCTTTCCATTGGTCTTGATACACCAAGTCGTTCCATTCCGGTATTAAGTGATAAACGGGACAACCTGTTGTCGAACCGTTGATTTCCATTCCAGACTGGCAGGTAGGAACGCCGCAATCCATACAGCGCGCCCCCTGTTTCTTGATTTCTTCTTCCGAAAGAGGAGAGGTGTAGTCTTTCCAATCCTTCGTACGTTCAGCTGGATGCCGTTCATCTAATGTTTGTCTGTTATATTCCATGAATCCTGTTGGTTTTCCCATAATATCCCCCTCCCTCTTTACTTCATTGGTTCTAACACTTTTTTCTCTTCTTTTGTACCTTCTTCAAATGCTGCCATTTCAGCATCGAATTTCTCTAATCCGCTATTCTCAAGCTCACTGATTCGTTCTCTCATCTTGAGGTACGATTTCGGAATCACGCGTACAAATTTTGACACGTAGGAATCCCAGTTCGCTAATATTTTCTTCCCATTGTTGCTGTTTGTATAATGAACGTATTTCTCTATCATGTCGTATACATCTTTCATTTCGTCCGGATCAAATAATGGTTGAACAAGAACAAGCTCCTGATTACATCTTGATCGGAAGTTTTCATCCTCATCCAGTACATAGGCGACTCCACCTGACATACCTGCTGCAAAGTTTCGTCCTGTAAGTCCGAGTACAACCACTTTTCCACCTGTCATATATTCACATCCGTGATCCCCGACCCTTTCAACGACTACCTGCGCTCCACTGTTGCGGACACAGAAGCGCTCGCCGGCCACTCCGTAAATATATGCTTCTCCACCAGACGCCCCGTAGAAAGAAACGTTACCGATGATCGTGTTTCGTTCAGGAATGAACGTAGCGGTTGGATCAGGATGAACAATGATTTTCCCGCCTGATAAACCTTTTCCTACGAAGTCATTTGAATCCCCGACAAGTCTCAGCGTCAGTCCTTTTGGAATAAAGGCACCAAAGCTTTGTCCTGCAGATCCTTTAAACGTCAATCGGATTGTATCTTCCGGTAAGCCTTCTGCCCCGTAACGATTTGTAATTTCGCTTCCAAGCATCGTGCCGGTTACGCGGTGAATGTTTCGAATCGCTGTTGTCCATTCCACCGGCTCTCCCGTTTCAATCGCTTGGCGGCAGCGGGGAATCAGCTCTTGATAATCGAGTGTTTTCTCAAGTTCGTGATCCTGTTTTCTTGTCGCATAGCGGCCCACCTTTTCAGGCACATCCGGCTGATGCAGAAGAGCAGAGAGGTCGATTCCTTTCCCTTTCCAG
This sequence comes from Rossellomorea sp. GQ25, assembly GCF_059758515.1. Lineage (NCBI taxonomy): Bacteria > Bacillati > Bacillota > Bacilli > Caryophanales > Bacillaceae > Rossellomorea > Rossellomorea sp. GQ25. The sequence continues at coordinate 91,329 of NZ_JCAXEQ010000002.1, forward strand.
TGATCAATTGCTACGTTTGCTTCAAGGATATCGGTTCTGCCGATCATTTCATTGATTGTTCTGAAACCGAGTTGAGCCATAAGCTCTCTTGTTTCCTGGGCAACAAAGCGCATGAAGTTCGCTACATGTTCAGGGTCACCCGTGTATTTTTTACGTAACTCAGGGTCTTGTGTCGCAATTCCGACCGGACATGTATTCAGATGACATACACGCATCATGACACATCCAAGAACAACAAGTGGTGCAGTGGAGAAGCCATACTCTTCCGCTCCTAGAAGCGATGCAACAACAACATCGCGGCCAGTCATCATTTTCCCATCAGTCTCGACGACAATCCGGTCACGAAGACGATTCAGTAACAGGGTCTGATGAGCTTCGGCAAGACCGATCTCCCATGGCAATCCTGTATGTTTCAGACTTGTTCTCGGTGCGGCACCCGTTCCTCCGTCATATCCACTGATTAACACAACATCCGCTCGGCCTTTTGCCACACCTGCAGCGATCGTTCCAACCCCTACAGCTGATACCAGCTTTACGCTGATGCGGGCTTGCGGGTTTGCATTCTTCAGGTTATAAATCAGCTCGGCAAGGTCTTCAATCGAATAGATATCATGATGAGGCGGGGGTGAAATCAATTCCACTCCAGGAGTAGATCCCCGTACTTCAGCAACCCAAGGATATACTTTTTTGCCAGGGAGATGTCCACCTTCCCCAGGTTTCGCTCCTTGTGCAACTTTGATTTGAATTTCGTCCGCATTTACCAAGTAATGGCTTGTTACACCGAAGCGTCCTGACGCTACTTGTTTGATCGAGCTGCGCCTTGAATCCCCATTTTCATCGGGGGTGAAGCGGCTGGGATGTTCCCCACCTTCACCTGAGTTGCTCCGTCCGCCAATTTTATTCATGGCAATCGCTAATGCTTCATGGGCTTCCTGACTGATGGATCCGAATGACATGGCACCAGTCTTGAATCGGCGACAGATTTCTTCCACTGACTCTACCTCTTCAATCGGGATAGGCTTCGTTTCTTTAAACGAAAGAAGTCCGCGCAGAGATTGCAGATTCTGCTTTTCGTCTGTGAGCATGTTGGAATATTTTTTGAATAACTCATAATTATTCGTACGGCATGCATGTTGAAGAGTGTGAATCGTACTTGGATTGTACGCATGATCCTCTCCATTTTTTCGATATTGGAATTCATCTCCGGAATCCAATGTGCGTTGATTGTCTTTTCGGTCATTAAACGCTTTTCGGTGCCTTAAGAGCACTTCTTTTTCAATGATATCCATCCCGATTCCGCCGAGTCTCGACGCTGTACGGGTGAAATATTTATCAATCACATCTTTATGAATGCCTACTGCTTCGAATATTTGTGCTCCACGGTAACTTTGAATCGTCGAAATTCCCATTTTAGATAAAACCTTGATGACACCGTCTGTCCCTGATTTCACAAAGCTTTGCACCGCTTGTTCGTAAGTGGTGTCCTGCAGCTCGCCCTTATCGATCAGATCCCGCAGTGTTTCATAGGCTAAGTACGGATTGATTGCTTCTGCACCATATCCAAGCAAGGTTGCGAAATGGTGCACTTCCCTTGGCTCCCCTGATTCTAAAAGGATGCTGACAGTCGTGCGCGTTCCTTGGCGAATTAAGTGATGATGCAGTCCCGAAACGGCAAGGAGTGCTGGAATGGCCGCTTTCTCCTTCACAACTCCACGGTCAGATAAAATAAGGAGTGTCGCACCGTCTTCAACGGCCAGGTCAGCTTTTTCATAAAGAGCCTCCAGCGTGCTTTCAAGCTGATTTTCATCATCCTTTACATCAAATAAAATCGATAAAGTAACGGCTTTGAAGCCCTTTTCGTTTTGATGACGAAGCTTCTCAAGCTCTTCACCCGTTAAAATCGGTGACTTTAAATGGATATGCCTGCAGCTTTCAGGACCCGGATCAACAAGATTTCCTTCTGCTCCAATCGTTGTTCCTACAGATGTAATGATCTGCTCTCGAATCGCATCGATAGGTGGGTTTGTCACTTGAGCAAATAGCTGTTTGAAGTAGTTATAAAGAAGCTGTGGCTTTTTGGATAAAACCGCAAGAGGTGAATCATATCCCATGGAACCAACCGGATCTTTCCCGTCCGTCACCATCGGCTTAATGATTTTGTTCAACTCCTCATTTGTGTAGCCAAAAGCCTGCTGCTGCAAGAGCACTTCTTCTGAAGCCAGTTGAACTGGTTCATGTGTCGTTTCAGGTAATTCCTCAAGTTCAAATTTATTATTATCCAGCCAATGTCTGTACGGATACTCAGAAGCAACGCGCAGCTTGATTTCTTCATCCGGGACAATTCTTCCTTTTTCGAGATCAACAAGCAGCATTTTCCCTGGCTGTAATCGGTCTTTGTACACAATGTCATCGGCAAAAATATCCAGGGCCCCTACTTCAGAACCAAGAACGATCATGCCTCCCTTTGTCACATAGTAACGAGCCGGGCGGAGTCCATTTCGGTCCAGGCAAGCACCAATCTGTTTTCCATCAGTAAACACAAGGGCTGCCGGTCCATCCCATGGCTCCATCAAACAGCTATGGTATTCATAGAAGTCCTTTTTCTTCGGATGAATCGTGTCATCATTTTCCCAAGGCTCCGGAACCATCATCATGGCTGTGTGGGCAAGGGATCTTCCTGATAGATGAAGGAATTCAAAGCAGTTATCGAACATAGAGGAATCACTGCCTGTCTCATCAATAACAGGAAGGATTTTTTCCAGATCTTCTTCTTTAAAAGCACTTGAATGGCACAGCTTCTCACGTGCGCGCATCCAGTTCACATTACCTCGTAATGTATTGAATTCTCCATTATGAATCGTATATCGGTTTGGATGAGATCGCTGCCAGCTTGGGAAAGTGTTTGTACTAAAGCGGGAATGTACAAGGGCTAAAGCTGATCGGAACTCAGGGTGGTTGAGGTCAATATAAAAGGAATCGAGCTGTTCCGGGATGAGCATCCCTTTGTAAACGATGGTCGTGGACGACAAGCTACATAGATAGACATCTTCTTGTCCCTCAACAGTTGCCACTTCTTTTTCAATTCGTTTACGGATCACATATAACTTGCGCTCGAAATCCATCCGGGACTGTATGTCATTCGATACGCCGATGAATACCTGGCGGATGAACGGTTTCGACTTGGATGCCACTTTTCCGACAAATGAATCGTTTAGGGGAACAGGTCTCCATCCGAGAGTCTTCTGACCTTCTTCCTCAATGATGCGCTCGAAAATTTCTTTACTCTTCATGCGCTGCTCATAATTTTCAGGAAGGAATACCATTCCGATCCCATATTCACCTTTTCTCGGAAGGATGATGTCTTCTTTCTCACATTGCTTTTTGAAGAAATGATGAGGGATTTGGGTAAGAATACCTGCACCGTCCCCAGTACTTGTATCTGCAGATTGTCCTCCGCGGTGCTCTAAGTTACATAGAATATTAATGGCATTTTGAACGATGTTATGACTCTTCGTCCCATCAATATTTGCAATCATTCCAATTCCACATGCTTCATGTTCTTGCGCAGGATCATACATGCCTTGCGCTACAGGAAGATTCGTTTTCATCCAATGTCCTCCTCTACTAAACTTGTATATTTTTTGAATAATTAACCGGTTAATTAAATTTTCTTAATTTTCGTTAGTATATCATGAAATTTAGAAAAAACGAAAAATTAAGTTGATGGAAAAAAAGTTGTTTTTCCAAATATATATGTAATATAACGAATGAACGTTGATATATAAATGTTTATTTTCACTTAATATTCAGAATCTTTAAAAGCTTGATGCAATCATAAAGAAATCGCTTTCAAAAAATCGCTCCCCGGAACATTTTTCATCAAAATCCAACATGAATTTTCATGCAAAATTTCAATTAAAAAAATTTTTTTACACCCTGAAATTAAGCTGCTGAAACTCTTCTTCTTTTCCCTCCGATACCAAATTCAAACCAAATGAAGAGGGACGGACCTCCGAGATTTCGGAGGTCCGTCCCTCTTCATTAACACTCATTTATTTGATTCATATGGTGTTCATCATGTTTGGCTAAGTTATTAAAATAGTCATGGATTGTTATTTTGCTTTTGCCGATGGTTATTTCTCTGTGCCATTCTTGGTCATCTATTGACAGGATTGCTTTATGCAGTGTTTGACTCTCTCTTTCATTGGCATCTCAATAATGATATGAAAACCGCTCTCCTTTTTCTCTACTAAAAAGTCAGGGGGAAGCAGCTTTCCGATCCGTTTGCTTTCTGCTTCAAATAAAATAAAGGGAGTTTCCTGCAGCTCCATCAGCTCTTGAAGCAGAAGAGAATCAAAGGTTTTCTGGTTGCTGGGTGTCAACCCGATTTGTCCAAAAATGGAGCCTCGATGATTGGCTACCCCTTCGATATCCAGGATCGGATACCCTTCCTTTTGAAGCTGTTTCAGGATGGCTGTTTTGCCAATACCAGTTCCACCGTTTAACACAAAGGCTTGAGGCTTTACTTCGAATGTCTCCATTTCACTCAATACCCAATGACGATATGCCCTGACTCCTCCTTGAACACGGGAAGTTTTCACACCCATTAAATCCAGGAAGGTGGCAGCCGCTTTGCTTCGCATCCCACCCCGCCAGCAGAAAACCACAATCTCACCATCCAGTTTCTTAAACTCTTTTATAAAATTTGGGAGCTTTCCTGAGAAGATTTCCAGCCCCCGTTCCGTTGCCCTCTCTTTGCTCACTTGCTTATATAGAGTCCCGACTTCTGCTCTCTCTTCATCATTGAAGACGGGTATATTCATACTGCCCGGAATCGTCATTTCCCTGTATTCAGAAGGAGATCTGACATCTACGAATGTATAGTTATTTACATCACATTGATTTATCGTTATATCCTTGAACATTTCATCAACTCTCCTCTTCAACTCTAACTTCTATTTTACCACCACCTCGACCCGATTGTTCGCAACATTCTGTATTCATTCTTTCCCTTTCTTTTCTTTTTAGAACTATTTATCTAGTCAAATCATCCCTCCTATCGATAGAATATTCAGTTTTTTTACCTCGTTGGTACTATATACCATAGAAACGTAACACCTTATAATGAAAATAGAAATAATATTTCATGTTTTTATTTTATTTCGTGAAGTATTATTTCAATAAAATGAAAACGGTTTCTTTAGAGGAAATCAGTTAATGAAGCGGGGGATTTGTTGATGAAAGCAGTAAAGTACATGATCATGGCCGTCTTGTTGTTCTCGCTTGCCCTACCTTTTTCTACAGGAAAAGCAAAAGCGGCGGAAACTCACACGCCTAAACATGAAATGCGTGCAGCATGGATTGCCACGGTTCAAAACATTGATGTGAAAGCTGGAATGGACAAGCAGGAGTATACTGATTGGGTGGAAGAGACCCTTGATGAGCTAAAAGAGTTGAAGTTTAATACCATCATTTATCAGGTGAAACCTACTGTAGATGCCTTCTATCCTTCTGAACTGGCTCCCTGGTCCCAGTACATTACAGGTGACAAACAAGGGACCGATCCGGGATATGATCCACTTGCGATCATGATTGATGAATCTCATAAGCGCGGAATCGAGGTTCATGCATGGGTGAACCCGTATCGAATAACGATGCCAAATCAAACGATTGACTCGCTTGCAGATGATAATGTAGCCAAGCTTCACCCTGAATGGGTCGTGAAATATGGCAAGCAATATTATTTGGACCCGGGTATACCTGAAGTACAAGAATACTTGATTGATACCGTCGAAGAATTGGTGAATAATTATAATATCGAAGCCGTTCACATGGACGATTACTTCTATCCTTACCGAATTTCAGGAGAAACCTTCCCAGATCAAGATACATACAAGAAATATGGCAACTCTTTTGACGATATTGAAGATTGGAGACGAAATAACGTCGATGTTCTTGTAGCTGACATCAATTCAGCCATCAAAGAAATGAAAGAATGGGTCCAGTTTGGTATCTCCCCATTTGGTGTATGGAGAAACATCGCTGATGATCCGACAGGAAGCGATACACAAGCGGGACAAACGAATTATGACGATCTGTATGCAGACACACGTCAATGGATCAAGGATGGAAGCATTGACTATATTACCCCTCAAATCTATTGGTCTAGAAATCTGGCTGTTGCTAACTACTCCGTTCTATTAGATTGGTGGAGTCAGGAAGTGAATGAGTATGCGTACAATCACCCCGTTAATCTTTATATAGGGATGGCTGACTATAAAGTGGGAGACAATTTTGACCAGGAATGGTTCAATCCTTACGAACTGCCTGAACAAATAATGGACAACCGTGAAAATGGAACGGCACTTGGGCAAATGCATTTCTCACTCAAACAAATATTTGAAAACCCACTTGGTTACGCCGATATTATACGGAACGAGGTTTACACCGAGCCTTCTTTAACCCCTGCCACTCCTTGGAACAATGCTGAGCTTCCAAAGAAACCGAACACGGTGAAAGCAGATAAACATAAAGAAGGTATCACGATAAAGATAGATAATAAAAAGCATACCGATGCCAGAAAATATGTCATCTATCGCTTTGATGGCGTGAAAGAAGGAGATTACGAGAATCCGGCTAATATTGTGGATGTCGTGTATTCTCAAGAAGGGCTTACAACGTATGAAGATGCTTCAGCTCTAGAAGGTGGAATGTACACTTATGGTGTTACGTCTGTTTCTCCGACAGGGGTAGAAAGTAAGGATGCAAATACAGTAAGAGTACGATAATGATAGAAAGAGCGTTTCTCCGCAATGGAGAAACGCTCTTTCTATTTTAATTGCATTTCCTTTACCTTTTGCCTGATATGATCCGGCCACCATGCCCCGCATTCTTCAGAAACAACACAGGCAGCACATTTTTCCAAGTCGTACACCATCATACCCTGAATGGGCGGAGAATAGAGATGGAGGGTCACCAGGTCCTCCCCACTCCCCTTCTTCATTTTGTGAACACCCTTTTTCGGTGCAAAAAAGAAAGAACCTTCCCTATATTCGCGATCAACTATCTCCTGTGGAACCTGTTTTTCTATTACTTCAAAGATTGTATTGACTGAAGTCCCGTTCATGACTTGGATCCATCCCTTTGAGTTCCCATGATCATGTGGAGCACATTCCATGTCGGACCAATTCATCACGAGGAGCTCTGCTACTTCATTTTGATAAAGGAGCGTTCGATAATATGGCTTTCCTTCCGGAGACTGTAAGTATGGCTGTAAATCATCGAGACTCAGTTGTAGAGACTGCAAGACTTCTTTAAGTTCTTTCGTTGAAGGGTTGGTCAATTCATCCAATCTATCCTTTATCCGTTCCCTTAAGGTCACCGCGATTCCTCCCTGTGTTATCGTTTCCTCCATAGAAACCGATGGAAAACAGAAATCATCTGGCCATTTACAATCACAACTCCTATTATAATTATGACTCCACCCAGGATGCTTATGAAGAAAATTTTCTCGTGCAGGAGAAAGATCGCCGCAATGAGTGTAGTAACAGGCTCTAAATACAGAAACATCGACACCTTTGACGCATCCAATACCTCAAGTGCCTTTCCCCAATACCAGTACGCAACACCTGATACAAATACACCGAGGAACACCAAGTGGGCCCATCCAACATTTGTTAAAAGAGAAATGCCTTCCCAGCCGCGGTTTCGGATTAGAAAAGGGATGGTTAAGCTAAAACCCAGTAGACTCATATAAAAGGTGATGACGAGAGATGGCAGCTCAATACGGAGTTTTTTCAGCAACACTGAGTAGATGGCCCAATTTAATGTACTGAGAATCATCAGGATATAACCGATGTTGACAGCAAAACCGATAGACTGCCCGCTCCTCGCTGTCGTTACCATCAGCACACCTGTAATAGCTATAATCATGCCAAGCGCTTTTGGAACCGTCATTTTTTCATGTAAAAAAATCATGGAAAGGATGATGGTGAATACGGGAGAAAATGAAATCATCCAACCTGCTGATGATGCATCAATTGTAAGGAGGGCCGTCGCCTGGATCACTTGGTGAATGAAGACCCCAAGGACCCCAAGCACAATCAGATGAGGGATATATTTGAGTGGAATGGTGAGTCGATATCTTTTTAAAAGTAAGAGCATGAGCAGAAACAGAGCTCCGATCACAAACCGAAGAACGAGCAGCGTATACGGGTCAAGGGTGTCTAACACTGCTTTCGTTGATACAAATGATAGGCCCCAGAAGCTGATTGACATCGTGGCATATAAAGAGGCGGCAACCTTTGTTTTAACTGGAATCATGGGCGATGTATCCTTTCGGAAAAAGGTCTTTGTATCATGCTATGCTCGTCCGGCGGAAAGATGTGGGGATTGAGGTGGAATTTGATGTGGGGATGGGATAAGGGTTAGGCGGATTTGAAAATAAATCTGGAAATTTGAAAATAAGTTGGGTGGATTTGAAAATAATTCTGAGAATTTGAAAATAAGTTGCTTAATTTTGAAAATAAACTAGAATCAGGTCCTGCTCAGGCATCGCTTATCCATCTAAGGTCGATAATAAACTGGTCAAAGTCGATAATATATTTGAAAAGTCGATAATAATCATGCCAAACTCGATCATATATCAGGAAAGTCGATTATAAACACACCAAACTCGATCATATACCCACAAAAACCTATTCCGATACCCCCTCTCCTCGCCAACTTCACGCAAAAAAGTGCCCCAAATAGCCATTTGAGACACTCTCCTTCCTTAACTATGTGTAATTCGCTCACGAAACTGCGGTAAATACTCTTTATGCACCTCAAACATTTCATCCAGCAGCTGCTTCGCCTTTACATCACTCGTCACCAACAGATTGATCGTCATGGCAAGCAATGCTTTCTCATAGGACCCTGTAACCGATGCTTCCGCAGCAACCCGTTCAAAAGATTTAATTTGATGAACAAGTCCACTCACAGCCACCGGCAGCTCACCAACTGCAATCGGCTTAGGACCAGACTTCGTAACGACGCAGTTCACTTCCACAGCAGATCCCCTTGGTAGATCACTGATCGCTCCATCATTGCGGACATTCAGCGTTTGAATGTCTCCGCGATCATTATAAATGGATGAGATGAGATTACAAGCCGCATCGCTGTAATAAGCTCCTCCCCTTTGTTCAAGCTGTGGAGGCTTAATATCAAGGTTTTCATCTTTGTAAAGTTCGAAAAGTTCATTTTCTAATTGCTGGACTACTTCGGCCCTGGTGGTCCCCGTCTTGAATTCCTCCAGCTGCTTCTCTAAAATATCACTCGTTTTATAAAAATAGCGATGATAAGGACATGGAATGATTCCTAGACTCTTGATGAACTCCGGTTCCCATGGAAGCGGCGCAATATTCCTCATGCTGACCTGCTTGTCAGGGTTACTCATGATTTCCAGAACGTCCCCTAAAACTGACTCACCGTCCACCAAAACGTCCAATCCGTACACCATATGATTCAATCCGGCGAAGTCGATATGCAGTCGTTCTACCTCCACATCAAGAAGCTTGGCCAATGTCATTCTCGTATTAATGGGAAGATTACATACGCCAACGACCTTAGGATGTGACCCGTAGCGCAGCAAAGCTTCTGTCACCATGCCTGCCGGATTGGTAAAATTGATCAACCAGGCGTCTGGGCAAAGCTCCTGCATTTCATCAGCGATTTCAAGTAGAACCGGGATCGTCCTCATTCCCTTGAACAATCCACCGGCCCCATTCGTTTCCTGACCGATCATCCCATACTTTATCGGAAGCCTCTCATCTTGAATTCTCGCTTTTAGTTGTCCGACTCTCATTTGAGTCGTAACAAAATCAGCATCTGCGAGCGCCTCTTTCCGATCCAGGGTAAGGTGAATTTCCATCGGAACCTTTGCTTTTTCTACCATTCTCTTCGCTAAATTTCCTACTATAGTGAGTTTTTCTTTCCCTGCTTCAACATCCACCAGCCATAGTTCACTCACCGGAAGCTCATCATAACGCTTGATCAATCCTTCAACAAACTCAGGAGTATAGCTTGATCCTCCGCCAATCGTAACGACCTTGATTCCGTTTTTCATTGTGTAAGCCTCCCTCCTATGATTACTTGGCAACAAAGGCCAATATAAAACTTATTAAGAAACTGACAACCACTGCTAATAAAACTCGCTTCTTTTTAACAGAAGCATCTTCAACGGGCCCTTCCATTTTTAAAAGAACAAATGAGAGTCCGGCCGAAGCCGATATCCCCGTTGCTAAAAATACACTCCAATCCTTTGCGAGTCCCGCACTCATCAAAGGATTGGAAAGAAGTAAAAGTCCAATAGATACGGAGATTAGAAGAACAAACACACTCCTAAAACCGATCCGCTTTGGGACAACCGTTTCTGTCATTTGAATCACTCCTAATGCTAATGAAGAAGTGGGAATCCTAGGACCCCCACTTCAGCTTTTTGATATGAATGCTTATGTGGAGAGGGATAAGCCCCTCCACCTTTCTTTTTGTCCAGCTACGGGGCTTAGAGGCTAGAGGTCATAAGCTAATCCGCTAAGAAGGTTAAAGAGCAACCTTCATGCCGGCTTAGCTTATGCTTGTCGCCTCTGGGCAAAGCCCTTCCGCTTTTCTATTTGTCCAGCTCCGGCGGCTAGCCCCTCGAGGTCATAAGTCCAGCCCACCAAAAAGGCAAAGAACACCTTTCCGGTGGACTTGCCTTATGCTTGTCGGGGCTGATCGAGCCGCCTCCGCCTTTCTATTATGCCGCTTGTTGATCGCTTTCTTCCATCTTCATCATCTTCTTGTCGTACATCTTGAAGAATGGGAAATAGATAGCGAAAGAGATTGCGATATTGATAAGAACCATGACAATGGCTCTCCAGTCACCACCCGTTGCCAGGTACGCTCCGATTGGTGCGGGCAGTGTCCAAGGGGGCATGATATAAGTTGGTGATACCAGCCCTATAGTTGTTGCTACATATGCCAGAGTACCAGTGATCAGCGGGATTGTTACAAATGGAATGATCAAAATCGGATTCAATACAATAGGAGCACCGAAGATGATAGGCTCATTGATATTGAAAATACCCGGTACAATACTTGTTCTTCCTAACGCTTTTAAGTATTTTGAGCGGGAGAAGAAGACCATTGCCAGAACTAATCCAAGAGTTGCTCCTGATCCACCTATCCAGATGAACCATTGGTAGAATGTTTCGGGTGCGATGTGTGGAATTGCTTCTCCATTTGCAACCGCATCTGCATTGTTTACAAGGAACACTTCCCATAGTGGACGGGCAACCGTTCCTACTACAGACACCCCATGGATACCGAATGACCAGAAGAACGTAATTAAGAATACCGGAATCAATACGCCGAAAATACTGTCACCAGCGGTAACTAATGGAGCAACCGCTACGCCAATTAGATGATGTAAATCTACTCCGGCTACTACGGTTACAGCAGAAACCAATAGAATAACAATCGCTACAGGAATAAGTGCTTCAAAGCTTCGTGATACAGATGCCGGTACTTGCTCCGGCATTTTGATCGTAATGTTTTTCGTTTTACAAAACCTCAAAATTTCAACTGCCAGAATCGAGACGATCATGGCGACGAATAATCCATGACCACCGAGGTTGGTCATTGGCAGGACCCATCCTTCTCCATCCATTACTTTTGGTGTAATCGTTAATAGAAGTGCAGCTACTGAAATTTGTGCACCGGATAATGGATCCAGGTTATAGCTTTTCGAGAGGTTGTATCCTATCCCGAAGGCTATATAGAGTGACATGATAAACATGGTCAGTCGGTAAGGAATCAGGATTTCAACGATGTTGTCAGCGGCCCACTGTTTGATGTCTCCGAATATTCCGCCATCAGGAAGCGGTGGAAAAGCTAAGATCAGGAAAAATGAACCAACGATAATAAATGGCAGTGCTGAAATAACCCCATCCCGGATTGCTTGCAAGTGCCTTTGTTCAGAGAGCCGGGCCATTGGACCTGACAAGTTGTTCTCTAGAAAATTCACAAACTTTTGCATGTTTGTACCCCCTTGTTTCCTATTTAAATTAGTTGGTTAATTCTTTTACTGTTTTCAGTAAAGTAGGACCGCCAAGTGGAGTGTACGCTTGTGGAGGAATCGGACCACAAGGAACATTCGCTTCATCAGCGGCTTTCTTCACTTGATCAAAGCGGTGTCTGATCTGCGGTGCTACCATACAAACATCCCATCCCTTGGAGATCTCCTCCGATACTTCACCGGTTCCAATTGCATGTACTTCCATCTCAATCCCGGCTTTGTCCCCTTCTTTTTTCAGTGCATTCACGACAATTGCGCTAGACATTCCACCGGAACATACGAATAATACTCTCATCTTTACTCTTCCTCCTCTTTCATTCTTTGAACTACTTCATGTGTATGAATAATTTGCTCGTAAACGCCATGTCCTTTTTTCATGCATAAAGCGACGAATAAAGCGTCAATCACGACGAGTTGAGCAATTCTTGCTGTCATGGTTCCGATTCTGATATTGTGTTCTTCCTCGGAAATCGTTAAGACGATATCAGCGAGCTTCCTTGCGGGGGATTTCCCATGCTGTGTCAATAGAACGATTGTGGCCCCTTTTTCTTGAGCGACGTTCATGAGCTTCAGTATTTCCTTTGTCTGACCTGATGTGGAGACGACGAAGAGAACGTCTCTTTCGGTTAAGTTTGCGGCCATCATCATTTGCACATGGATATCACTCGCTTGAAATGCCAGATAGTTCAGTCGTAATAGCTTTTGCGTAAAGTCTTCCGCTACTACAGCTGAACCGCCTACTCCATACAGGTATACCCGTCCAGCTTTATGGAACGCGTTCACAGCCCGATCCAGTTCATTTATGGAAAAAAGCTTTTCCGTGTTCTTGATCGCTTGATAGGTGTTCACCAGTACTTTGTTGAATACGGTTTCAAGATTGTCTTCAAAGTGCAGAAGTGTATTGATGTCATGACTCTTTGTTTCTTCAATATTCGAGCTTTTGGCCAATTCGATCTTCAAACCGCTGAAACTATTGATTCCGATTCGTTTGCAGAACCGGATGATGGCTGCTTCACTGCTGCCACATGATTGTGAGAGTTGCTTTGTCGTCATTTCCATTACTTTCTCAGGAAACTCCAACACATATTGAGCAACCGCAATTTCAGACGGGGTGTAGTTCTCCATCTGACTTTTGATGTGTTTTAATACTTGAAATTCCGTCATAGTCACCTCCAAAAAAATGATTGTCTTGAAAAGGCTTTCAGTTTAATATGATTATATGCGATAATGAAATTAAATTTCAATATTATTTTAAAATATTTAAACTTTTATTTTACTATTCTAGTAGAAAATGATTCTAAACAGGAATGAGGAGGAATACACAATGGCAGAGGTACGCAACGTAGAAATGGAGATTTTTGAAATTATATCAAACGGCGGGAATGCAAAAAGCATCGCATATGTGGCCCTGACAAAGGCACATGAAGGTAAGTTTGAAGAAGCTGAAGAGATGCTGAAAACAGCCCATGCAGAACTGAACAAAGCTCACAAAACGCAAACGAGTCTCATTCAGGCTGAAATCAATGGAGAAGATTTTGAAAAATCACTTCTGATGATTCATGCTCAAGACCACTTGATGACCTCCATCAGTGAAATTTCTTTAATTGAACAAATGATTCCCCTGTTAAAAAGAATAGATGCACTGGAAAACAAATAATTTTAAGGAGGCATACCAATGAGTAAAAGACTGGGAGTTTCAATTTACCCAAACCATTCCACGACTGAAAAGGATAAAGAATATCTTGCTCTGGCCTCATCTTACGGATTTAAGCGAGTGTTCACCTGCTTACTATCAGTGGAGGGGGATAAGGATGGAATCATCTCGAACTTTAAAGAAACGATTAAATTTGCCCGTGAAAAAAATATGGAAGTCATCGCTGATATCAGTCCCCGTATTTTCAAAGAACTGAACATCTCGTATGATGATTTATCCTTTTTTGCCGATCTGGGTGCTCACGGTATCCGCCTTGATCTCGGGTATACAGGGCATGAAGAATCGATGATGTCGTACAACCCATATGATTTGAAAATTGAACTCAATATGAGTAATGCAACGAAATACATCGATAACATCATAACGTATCAACCGAATAAGGATCAATTGCTTGGATGTCATAACTTCTATCCGCACCGCTACTCCGGTTTATCCTATCCATTCTTTATTGAATGCAGTAAAAAGTTTAAAGACTTCGGGATGAGAACGGCAGCGTTTGTTTCTTCTTCCGATGCAACACTCGGTCCCTGGCCGGTCACGGAAGGATTGCCTACATTAGAAATGCACCGTACTCTTCCTATTGATGTCCAGGCTAAGCATCTTTTTGCCACAGGGTTAATTGATGATGTCATTATTAGTAACGCTTATGCATCAGAAAGTGAAATGCAACTGCTTAGCGAACTGAACACATCGAAGCTGACCTTTACAGTCGAAACCCACGAAACGACAACAGACTTAGAAAAGACGATTATATTTGAAGAACCGCACTTCTATCGTGGTGATGTATCTGATTATCTGATCCGCTCGACTCAAAGCCGCGTGAAATATCGTGGAAGAGAATTTGCTCCCCACAATACGGTTGACATAAAGCGCGGAGACATCGTAATTGAAAACGACCTATATGCCCAGTATGCAGGAGAACTTCAAATTGCGCTTCAAGATATGGAGAACTCAGGCAAAACCAATGTGGTGGGACGTATCCGTGAAGAAGAAATCTTCTTAGTGGATTACCTGAAGCCTTGGGGTAAATTTGCCTTTCTAACTAAGTAATGTGGAGGTTTCTTTAGATGACTAGAGTAATAGGAATCGATGCAGGCGGGACGAAAATTCAAGGACTCGTTCTTGATTTAGAGAAGAACATCCTGTTTCAAAGCTTATCCGGACACGGCAATCCAACGGTTTCCTTTGAAGAGGCATTAACCAATCTCTCTTCCGTGATTCAACAATGCTTGGATTACACTTCTTCTGAAGAGGTTTCCCATATTGTGATCGGGATGGCAGGTGCCGAGTCCGGTAATCTGGCTCATCGAATCAAGATGGAGTTACAAAGGATAACTTCCCTGCCTATTATCCTTTTGAATGATGCCACCCTCGCCTATTTCAGTTTAATCGGGAATCAGAACGGTGTGATGACCATTGCGGGAACGGGTTCGATTTGTTATGGACGAAACGGGAAACAGGAAGGAACTACCGGCGGCTGGGGACATCTTCTTGGTGACGAAGGCAGTGCTTATCATATTGCAATTGAAGCATGTAAACAGATTTCGATGGAGATGGATTCAGGTAAACCACTTTCCCCTCTTTCCCATAACATTTTAAACGAAATCGGAGCGAGTGATGGGAAAGGGTTAAAAGGGTTTATCTATTCTTCTACCAAAGGTGAAATGGCAAAGCTTGCGAAAGTGATTCACAAGCAAGCTGAGGCTGGTAATGAAGCGGCCTTTCTATTATTTAAAATAGCCGGGGAGCAGCTTGCCCGTCAGACGATTGCCTTATTGGAGAAACTACAGATCGATGTGAATCCGGTTATCGCCTTAAAAGGAAGTGTCCTTGAACATAATGTGGTGGTGCAATCCAATTTTAAAGAAATGATTTCAGAGCGTTTTCCAGACGCTGCCTATATCGTCGACTCAACCTCCCCTGCCACCGGGGCAGTCGATGTGACAGAAGCCATCAGGGAAGGAAGGTTGTCATATGAGTAAGCGTTTAGCTGTTGGGTTAATGTCCGGTACGTCTGTGGATGGGGTGGATGCTGCCCTTGTTTCAATTGAAGGCAGCGGCACGGATACAAAAGTGGAGCTCGTTCATTATTCGACGACTCCCTTCCCTCCACACGTAAAAAAGAAGATCTTCGACGTTATGAGTGTCACAGAATCGTCCACTCCCCTCCTTTCCAGCTTGCATTTTGAGCTTGGAGACGTTTATGCCGAGGCTGTTTTGAAGGTGTGTACAGAGGCTGACGTTTCAGTAGAGGCGTTAGACTTTATCGGATCTCACGGGCAAACGGTCTATCACCAGCCCTTTCATACGGAAGATTCGGTTCCTTCTACTCTACAAATTGGTGAGCCGAGCGTGATTGCGTATCGAACAAACACTCAAGTCGTCTCCAATTTCCGCTCCATGGATATGGTTGCCGGCGGTGAAGGGGCACCACTTGTACCTTATACTGAATTCCTTCTCTATCGAAAAAAAGATCAGGGAAGACTTCTTCAGAATATTGGCGGCATTGGAAATGTGACCGTACTTCCTAAAGATTGCGCTCTTCAAGAAGTATTCGCGTTTGATACTGGTCCCGGAAATATGGTTATAGATGGATTATGCGAGCGACTATTCGGTCTATCTTTTGATGAGGATGGAGCGATTGCTGCGAAAGGAACGGTCCGCAAAGACGTCGCACAGAAATGGATGGAATGGGAGAAGGATTTCTTCCTTAAAGAACCTCCAAAATCAACGGGTCGCGAGCTGTTTGGAGAAGTATTCGTGAATCGGATCCTCGAAGAGTTTGGTGATCTTTCGAAAGAAGACCTGATTGCGACGGCAACCTACTTCACTGCTCTGACGATTTCGGTTTCTTATGAGAAATTCATTCTTCCAGAGCACCCTATTAACGAAGTCATCATTGGCGGCGGCGGAAGCTACAATGGGACACTTCTCCGTATGATGAGGGAGCTTCTTCCTCAGTTAGCCATTCACATTCAGGAAGATTTCGGCTATTCTTCCGATGCCAAAGAAGCGATCGCCTTTGCCCTCCTGGCAAACGAAACGCTTCACGGAAATCCGGGCAACGTCCCAGGAGCAACAGGAGCAGGTAAACCCGTCATACTGGGGTCCATCACTCCCCGTCCCGTATTTACAAATTGAAAGGCAGGTACTGTAGAGTGGACCTTCATAAGATCCTGACTGAAACGAGAAATCCTCATACATTAAACATAGATACATTAAGCACGGAGAATATTTTGGAAAAAATCAATGGAGAAGATCAAACTGTTGCATACGCCGTGGAAAAAACCATCCCTGTCGTGGCAGGTGTGGTCGATTCCATCGTCGCAGGTTTAGAAAAAGGCGGCCGTCTTCTTTATGTAGGTGCAGGCACAAGCGGACGCCTAGGCATCCTTGACGCATCAGAGTGCCCGCCTACCTTTAGCACAGATCCCGGCAAGGTGATCGGAATCATCGCGGGTGGTGAAAGAGCCATCCAGTTTCCCCTGGAAGGCGCAGAGGATGATGAAGAAGGCGGCCGCAACGATATCGCGATTCGTGAAGTTGGCGCAAATGATGTCGTGGTTGGTATTGCTGCAAGCGGACGAACGCCTTATACGATAGGGGCCTTAAAGGAAGCAAAATCAAGAGGTGCTGTAACCGCGTCTGTTGTGTGCTCACCTCAATCCCTAATGTGTGATGTGGCCGATCATTCGATCGTCGCAGAAGTCGGTCCGGAAGTCGTCACAGGCTCGACACGCATGAAAGCCGGAACAGCCCAAAAACTGATCCTTAATATGCTCACAACCGCATCCATGATCAAACTTGGCAAAGTATACAGCAATCTCATGGTCGACGTGATGCCTTCAAACGAAAAACTGAAAGTCAGAGCGCGCAACATCATCATGGAAGCAGCGGACGTCTCTGAACAAGAAGCAACCGAAGCCCTTGAAACATACGGCAGCGTCAAACCTGCCATCCTATCGCTTCTGACAGGCCTCGAAGAAAAAGAAGTCTACGACCTTCTCACCCTTCACAAAGGCCACCTGCGCTCAGCCCTGAAAGCCGCAATGAAATAACCTTTTATGAGGGACGGACCTTGACTAAACGTCAGGTATCGTCTCTTTACTCTTTTTATATCCGATTTGAAAAACATGTTAAAAAAGGTGGAAATTAGTATGATCACTCCTAACATCAAAAAACAGTTCATCGAAATCGTTGGCAAAGAAAATTACAGGGATACTCCCGCGAAAAAGCTTGTCTATTCCTATGACGCAACTCCTAATTACCAATCCATGCCTGACGCGGTCATCGTTCCCCGCTCGACAGAGGAAGTATCAGAAATCGTGAAAATCTGCAACGAGCATGGCATTCCAATCGTCCCAAGAGGATCCGGAACGAATCTCTGCGCAGGCACCTGCCCTACAGAAGGCGGACTTGTTCTCTTATTCACCCATATGAACAAGATTCTGGAAGTGGACGAAGAGAATCTGACGGTTACCGCCCAGCCTGGTGTGGTGACCCTGGATCTCATTCATACAGTTGAAGCAAAAGGTCTCTTCTATCCTCCTGACCCAAGCTCCATGAAAATCTCAACGATCGGTGGAAATATCAATGAGAACTCCGGTGGATTGAGAGGATTGAAATATGGAGTTACACGGGATTATGTACTGGCTTTAGAAGCTGTGCTCCCTAACGGAGACATCATCCGTACCGGGGGAAAACTCGCAAAAGACGTTGCTGGCTATGATTTAACCCGCCTTTTCGTTGGATCTGAAGGAACCCTATGCGTCATCACCGAAGCGACATTAAAGCTCGTTCCCATGCCTGAAACGAAGCAAACGATGCTGGCCCTCTATCAGGATATTGAAGCAGCTGCCCAAAGCGTTTCAAGTATCATCGCCAATCGTATTATTCCGACTACCCTTGAATTTTTAGATCAGCCTACACTTGAGGTGGTTGAGGATTTTGCCAAAATCGGGTTACCAACCGATGTAAAAGCAGTACTCTTGATCGAACAGGACGGTCCTCCGGAAGTGGTTGCACGTGATATGAAACGAATGGAAGAAGTGTGTTTACAGAACAACGCCGTATCCGTTCAATTAGCCAAAACGGAGATAGAAGCAGATGCCCTTCGTACCGCCCGCCGCTCTGCCCTATCGGCACTGGCCCGTCTCAAACCGACGACGATTTTAGAGGACGCGACGGTTCCACGCTCGGAAATCGCCAAGATGGTGAAAGCGATCAATGATATTTCCGATCGCTATGAGTTGAAGATTTGTACCTTTGGTCATGCCGGGGACGGAAACCTTCACCCGACGGTTGCGACAGATGCCAGGGACCATGATGAAATAGAACGTGTCGAAGCGGCATTCGAAGAAATCTTTGCTCATGCCATTGAATTGGGCGGAACCATCACTGGAGAACACGGTGTCGGCATGATGAAAGCCCCTTACCTCGAATGGAAACTGGGACCCGAAGGCATTGCAGCCATGAAAATAATCAAGCAATCATTCGATTCGAACAACATTATGAATCCGAATAAAGTATTCGCTAAAGAATCAAGAAAACGTGTGGTGATTTCAAGATGACAACCCTTCTAGAAAAACAAAAGATACAACAGGAATTTAAAGACCGCATGGATGAAGATGAATTATTGAATTGTATGAGATGCGGTTTCTGTCTCCCTTCCTGCCCTACGTATATTGAGTCAGGATTTAAAGAATCCCACTCCCCTCGCGGTCGAATTGCCTTAATGAAGGCAGTGGTGGATGGTGTCATAGAACCCGATGAAGAAGTCGAACGAACATTGGATTTGTGCTTAGGCTGCAGAGCCTGTGAACCCGTTTGTCCTTCCGGTGTGAACTACGGTCACCTATTAGAAGACGCACGCGATATCATCAATCAAAATAAAAAACATTCCCTTCCTGTACGGGTCCTTCGAAAAACCGTTTTTGAAGGATTATTCCCACACCAGGACAGAATGAGAATGGTCACGAACCTTCTTGGAATCTACCAACGCTCAGGATTGCAGAAGGCGGTCCACAGGACGGGTGTGATAAAACTATTACCGGAAAGCATGGCGACAATGGAACGCGTACTTCCTCAAGTTCCAAAGTTGAAAGACATGAAGGAACGCCCAACGTCTCTTTCCTCGATTGGTGACGTCCGTAAAAAAGTCGCTTTCTTCTCTGGCTGTTTAATGGATACGATGTTTCTGGAAACAAATAATGCCACTACGAAACTATTGCAGTTGGCAGGCTGTGACATTGTGATCCCAAAGATGCAAACCTGCTG
This sequence comes from Rossellomorea sp. GQ25, assembly GCF_059758515.1. Taxonomy (NCBI): domain Bacteria; kingdom Bacillati; phylum Bacillota; class Bacilli; order Caryophanales; family Bacillaceae; genus Rossellomorea; species Rossellomorea sp. GQ25. The sequence goes on from NZ_JCAXEQ010000002.1 coordinate 111,416, forward strand.
CGGAGCCTTACATGGTCATAGCGGTGAAAAAAATGCAGCGAAGGATTTGGCAAAGCGAAACATCGCTGCTTTTGAAGAATCAGGAGTCGATTACATCATCACCAATGCCGGGGGATGCGGAGCCTTTCTCGTCGACTATGATCACTTACTGAAAGATGATCCAGATTGGAAAGAACGTGCGGTTCAATTTATAAATAAAATCAAAGACATCTCTTCCATTCTTGTAGAATTAGAGTTTCATAAAAAGAAATTGAACATTTCCTCTCAACGGATCACGTATCAGGATTCGTGTCACTTGCGAAACGTGCAGCGTACATTTGCGGAACCAAGGCTCCTCCTTCGATCAGTGGAAGGTGCTGATTACGTCGAGATGAAACAAGCCGATCACTGTTGCGGATCAGCCGGGATCTACAACATCGTCGAATCAGAAATGTCCATGAAGATCCTCGATCACAAAATGGACAACGTCGAACAAACCCAAGCAACCACCATCATCACATCAAACCCAGGCTGCCTCCTCCAAATGAAACTCGGCATCGAACGGGAAGGCCTATCTAACAAAATGCGTGCAATCCACATCGTAGACTTTTTATTGGAAGCAATTCAGTGAGAGGGACGGACCTCTTCATTTACTCAAGTCCCGTTAAATCAACGTTTTGGTTTCGGATGGGGTGATTGGAGGTCCGTCCCTCCTTTTTTTTACTTTTTGATTTTTAAAAATGAAAAGTAGACGAGAAAGGAAAGGATGATTCCATAGGCTGCTAGTAGAGTAAGAGAATTAGTGGCGTTTGATGTAAGCCAGATGGACATGGCTGCGATGAGGACTATTGGTGCGCTTATCCAGATTGTTTTGTTCATTTTTGGACCTCCTTTTGGTACTAAGTAATTGATATTGATATATACGTTTGGGCTGTGGAATGGTTTCCTTTTTTATTGTTGAGAGGTGGTTGATTTCGGTGTGTACCTGGTACAATTCAGGTGTTTGGAGCCTGGTACATTCTAAGGGTTTGTAACTGGTTCATTCTCGCTTATTCGCATCCTTGCAAATCAACATATTGGGGACTTCCATCGGGATAATAGATAAATCAGCAGCTTAAAATCGTCACTTATTCAGCTGCTGATTTTCCTGGAATATTCAACAGGTGAATTTCTTTGATATTTCAACAGGAGAATAAACGCTATTATTCTCCTGTTGAAACTCATCTAATTTTGCCACCTGATTCCCAGCGTTTTTTCACCTGTTAAACTACCACAAATTCAAACCAACAATCACTACACAAAAAGAGACGAACCCCACCCAAGGTCCGTCCCTCACTCTAACGTTTTGATTAGGGGCGTGGGGGGGTTGGAGGTCCGTCCCTCTCCCTAAACCCCAACCGCTCCCTTCGTTGTGATTTCTATAGCTTCCACCATAATCCCTACCATTTTCTCAAGCTCTTCTTCGGTTGTGGCGAGTGGCGGCATGAAGACGATGGTGTCTCCTATCGGACGGGTTAGCATACCCAGTTCACGCATCTTGATGGTGGTCCAGTAGCCGACTCTGTCTTCCCATAGGAACGGCTTATTACTGGCTTTATCCTGCACCAACTCAATGCCGCAAATCATTCCAAGCTGTCTAATGCTGCTTACATGTGGATGATCCTTTAATGGAGCTAACAAGGATTCAATGATTCTCGCTTTCTCTTGAACTTTCCCAATCAGATTTTCTCTTTCATAGATCTCCAGATTCGCCAATGCCGCAGCACACCCAAGCTGGTTTCCTGTATAGGAGTGGCCGTGGAAGAAGGTTTTCAGTGATGTGTAATCATCATAGAAAGCTTCATAGACTTCTTCGGAGGTTAAGGTTGCTGCAATAGGGAGGTATCCTCCGGTGATCCCTTTTGCCACTGTCATGATGTCAGGCTGGACTTGTTCGTGCTCGACTGCGAACATTTTGCCTGTACGGCCGAAGCCTGTTGCCACTTCATCGACAATCAGAAGCACCTCATATTTTCGGCAAAGCTTTTCGACCCCTTTAAAGTAGCCCTTTGGCATAATATTCATGCCGCCAGCACCCTGTATCAACGACTCCACTGTCATCCCGGCAATCTCATGATGATGCTCTTTCAAAATCCATTCCAGTTCCTCAAGTGCACGATCTCGAATCTCTTCTTCATCCTCTAAATCTGGGTGATGTACTACATCAGGGAACGGGGCAACGAGTGATTCGAACATAAGAGATTTGTAGACTCTATGAAAAATGTCCACTTTCCCTACACTGATCGCACCGACCGTATCACCGTGATAGGCATTTTGAAGAGTGATAAACTTATGCTTTTCCGGCTTTCCTTTATTTTGCCAATATTGATAGGCCATTTTAATGGCAATTTCAACAGAGGTTGCACCGCTGTCTGAATAAAAGACTCTCGCTAATATCGCCGGAGAAAATTCAACCAGCTTCTCGGCTAACAAAATAGATGGAACATTGGTGGCACCGAGCAAAGTAGAATGTGCGATTTTATCGAGCTGATCCTTAATCGCTTGATTGATTTCCTCATTACGATGGCCATGAACATTTAGCCAAAGAGAAGAATATCCATCAAGATATAGGTTGCCGTAGATGTCTCGAAGATAAACGCCTTCCCCGCTTTCAATCACTAACGGATGCTCATCATAATCCTTCATCTGTGTAAACGGAAGCCACATATACTGACTGCTTTTTTCAATTAGCTGCTGTTGGTTCACTCTGTACATCCTCCTCTAACTCTTCAAGTTTCCAATTTTTAAATAACTCATGTACATCGACTTTTTCAAAAGAATCCTGTGTTATGTATGGCAGTACACCGATTACCTTTACACCGGTTAATGTTTCGATCATTCGTTTGTTGTCCCGCTCAATCTCAGGCATCTCATCTATGGATGTCTGATTCAGGATGATGCCTGCAATTTCAATACTTCGTTGTTTCAATGCCATCACAGACAAGACCGTATGATTAATTGTGCCAAGTCCCGCTCGCGCGACAAGAATGACAGGCAGTGACATTCGTTCTATTAAGTCAAGAATGGTCTCTTCTTCGTTTAACGGGACAATCAGCCCTCCCGCTCCTTCAACCAATAAAAGTTCGTGATTGCTTTGTAACTTCTCCACTTGTTCTAAAATTGGCTTAAGTTCAATCTTCACCCCGTCAATTGAAGCTGCAAGATGAGGAGAGCTTGGCGTTTTTAATAAATATGTATTCCCATCTTTTCCAAAAGAACGATTAGTGACCTCTTCATAAAATTCAGTATCGGGAGCTACTAGTCTATCTTTCTTCAAAAAAGCTCCACTTTGCACGGGCTTATACGGGAATACATCAATGCCCTTTTCCAAGAAGTACTTAGTTAACAATCCAGTAGTTAAGGTTTTGCCTATATCCGTATCTGTGCCGGTGATGAAAAATCCTTTCATATTTTCCCTCCTTTTTATGTTAACCTTATTTACAAATTGGTTAACATTTAAGATAATATCAATCATACCACAGTTTTGGTGAGGAGAAAATGAAAATGGGAAAAACGAGAGAATTGGTCTTATGTGGTCTTTTTGCTGCATTAATGGCGGTAGGAGCCAATGTGTCTCCTTTTTTAATGATTGGAGGCGTCCCGGTCACCCTTCAGTTGATGTTTGCCATCATCGCAGGAGGAATGCTTGGGAGCCGGGTGGGAGCGAAGGCGATGACGGTTTATTTAGCTCTGGGATTAGTAGGGGCACCGGTCTTTGCACAATTTAAAGGAGGACCTTCAAGTTTACTCAGTCCTACCTTTGGATTTATTCTATCCTTTATCTCGGTTGCGTTCGCCGTGGGAATCGTTTTGGAAAGGAAGCGTACATTTGGAGGATACCTCACTGCAGGAATTCTGGGTTTATTGTTAAATTACATCATTGGAACGAATTTCATGTACCTGGCCCTAACATTTTGGGCGGAAGCACCGGGCGGATTCAGTTACACGGTTGCCTGGGGATGGATGGTTGCGTATCTGCCACTGGACGTAGCAGTCACGGCTGTTTCCATGGTAGTTCTTCAGCGATTGTATAAGGTGGTTCCGTCGAGGAATATGAGTCCTTCTTTTCATAAATAAGGGGACGGTACAGAGAATTTTTATGGATTGGCAGCTGAGGGATTGGATTCAGCTGCTGATTTCCGCCTGATTTTCAGCATTTATTTAACAACTGAATCACCCATAAAACCAACTCCATTCCACAAAAAGACACCCAACACCTTATAACAGGTATCGGATGTCTCTCATCTTTATTTACTTGCTGTTTCATAAATCTTCAAATTCCCATAAATCAAACGCAACTCACGCGCTTCAATCCCCTGGGCTTCTGCAGCCTTCAATAAATATCCGTATAAATGCTCCGCTTCCACGGAGAGATTTTTTTCCATATCCCGCTGTAAGGATGACTTCATGCTATAACCCATTTGATTGATCTTATCGTATTGAGCTTCTTCTATCTTTTCAGCAAGTGGCGCTTTTAAGCTTCTCATAATCGCCGCGGCTTCATAAAGGACCCCTTTGATCCTACCAGCTCCCTCTGCTATTTCCCGAATCGGGCCAATCGGTGCCCGGTATAAGGATGTGACACCTGAAAGAGTGGAAATAAATAAATACTTATGCCACATTTCCTGCTCGATGGTGTCGGTTAATCGAAAGTTTGCTTTCGTCCCTGATAATGCCTCTTCAAGATGTGCAATTCTTTCGGTTCTTTCACCGCTTCTCTCCCCAAAAACAAGGTCATGTATGGGACTTGATTGAATGACCTTCCCTGTTTCATCAAGCGTTGACTCCACAAAGCATAAACCGCCTATCACTCTTTCTTTCCCGAATGCTTTTATAAGATTGTCTACGTGAGACATTCCGTTTAAAAGTGGTAGAATCATCGTATTTTCACCCACGAAGGAGTGAAGGCTCTCGATTGCTCCCTTGAGATGATAGGCCTTGGTTGAAAGGATGATGGCGTCAAAGGGCTCTGCTTTTTCTTCTGATCTCATCGTTTTCGGCTTGCAGTGAAAATCACCATGTACACTTTCAATTTGCAGTCCACGTTCTTTCAGCTGCTGCTCTCTTCGCTCACGGACGAGAAACGTAACATCCTCGCCTTTCTCTACCAATCTACCACCGAAGTAGCCCCCAACGGCACCTGCACCAACCACTAGTATTCTCATTCCATCCGCCTCCTTTTACTTTTCAATGCCATGTCACTATTCTCCGATATGAAAGCGGATAAATCAAAAATATTGACTTTGCAGAAAAATAAGGTGCCCTCCCAAAATAGTCAGGAGACACCACATTCAAAACATCAACCCGTACACCAAAAATCGCTCATACTCATTCTTTTCATAATCCCCTGACAAATTCACCTCTTTCCGCAAGACGAAAAGGGGGTGATCTTCTAAATAATGCACATAATCATCCGAGCTATAGTACAACACGATCTCGATATCACGTGGTGATTGTTCCACTGAAAAGAGGATGTTATTGATGATCCTCATGAAAATTTGAACGGAAAACGGATTAAAAAAATAAAATCGGTTATCCTTTGGATGGATAGTATACTCTTCTGCAAGGCAGTGATAAAAGTAAAGATTATCATGTTTGGTTTTTGCCTTTTTTAAATAGCTTTCCCGGTTCGCCACGGCTTCTTCATAAAACCCTTCATTCATTTCAATGCCAACAACGGTAGATTGAAATAGATGGTGTATAAAGAAATTCAATCTCCCTTTTCCACATCCAAAATCAACCACGCGATCGCTGCCATTCAATCTATAATGTCTGAATAATTCATCCAGTGCTTGATACGGAGTCGGTTCATACCGATGATAATGAAAAGACCGGTGAAACCCCATCTGCAACTCACTCGTCCGAACACCTAATAATTCATCATAATTCTCTTCCTTCATACATACTCCTTCATTTCTTTATTCATATCGTATTCAAAAGCTTGTTTCACTTGAAATCCCCTGTCTACTTTAGCTCATTTCCTTCCTTAAACTCCCTCCATATATAAGCACTTTCATTGACAAACCCTCAAAATCCTAATACATTAATAATAACAAGGGGAGTAGCGACCGGTAAACGGCTGATGAATCGTCATCCCGGTATGAAAATACCTGGTTCATCAGGCTGGGCTCATTCTTCAGCACGCAAGACCTTGGTACAAAAATTTGTGCCGGGGTCTTTTTTGTATGCGCTGGCTTGGAGGAGATTATATGGTTTACATTGTTTTTTTACTCGCTGCAGCCATCGTGGTTGCGGCCGCTATTTACCTGAATCAGTTCGGAGATGTCATCAGTAAGAAGTCTTCATTAAGTGGGGCTGTCGTAGGGACATTCCTCATTGCAGGGGCAACGTCACTCCCTGAATTAACAACGAGCTTAACGGCGGTTTATATCGATAACCCTGATATTGCCGTAGGAAACATGCTCGGTAGTAATGTGTTCAATCTTTTCATCCTGGCAGTGGTCGATCTTATTTATCGTAAAAAAAGATTGTTCCAAAAGGTGAACAGGAAGGCAAATATCCCTTCTGCGCTATTTGGATTCCTGTTTCTCATGATCATCATTTTCGCCCTTTTCATGCCGGGTTCCATTGAAGTGTTTGGCGTGGGGATCGAAATGTTTATCATCGTGTTTCTATACTTCGTTGCGATGAAATTCGTTTCCAGCGATGATGCTGAAGGAGAATCCGTACCTACAAAGGATTATTCCCTCAAAACGGCAGTTATCGGTTTTATCATTGCTGCACTGGTTGTGTTTGCATCAGGTAGTGTGTTATCGATTGCAGGGGACCAATTGGCAAAGGCAACCGGCATGAACTCAAGCTTTGTCGGGAGCTTTCTCATCGCTGCTTCGACTTCCCTGCCCGAACTCGTGACGGTTCTTGCTGCTTTTAAACTGGCAAACTATAATATGGCGATCGGCTCTATTCTCGGAAGCAATCTGTTTAACATTCAACTGCTCGTCCTGACCGATGTCCTTTACCGAAAAGGTGCCATCCTTGAAGCAGTCGATACGTCTCATACCTTTATCGCAGTCCTGGGCCTATTCATGACACTCGTCATCGTATACTTGCTTCTACGACCAGCCAATGTCATGAATAAGTGGCGATACATGGCTCCTTCCTTTATTATTACCGTTTTGTATATTGTCGTATCGTATGTATTATTTTAAACACCAAAAGGCGTGCCAGGCACGCCTTTACTTTTAAATAGGCTTCAAAATTGTCCGCTGCAACGGAACCCCGCCCATTGATACATTCCGTTCAATAAACAAATAGGTACGACCATCCACAATAAACGTTCGATTTCCCTTGTATTTCACATCATTCCCTTGTTGCTCAAGCTCTTTTCTGATTGCCTCAATGTACTCTTCTTCCTTGAAAAATCGTTCTTCAAAGTCGATTTGGATGTATCCTTTTCGGTAGCCCATCAGCCAATTGAACAAGAAGAGCAGAGCGATGACTGCTAGTACAATTCATATAAATCCCATCCATTCTCATCCCCTCTCTATCGTTCTCTTACCTTATATACGAAGCAGATAGGCCTTATGTTTCAATTTTCCCAAAATTCCAATCAAAATAAAGTTGTTCAGGCACATCACATGATTCACCTCTTCACTTATGGTAAATTTAACATGATTGAATCAATGGATAAGGAGTGAATGTTCGATGGCTGATAAAGAACTAGTAAAGCAAGACATTTTAGATGCCTACCATTTCAGGCATGCAACAAAGGAATTCGATCCAAACAAGAAAGTATCCGATGACGATTTACGATTCATCATGGAAACTGGCCGTCTGTCACCAAGTTCCTTTGGATTCGAGCCTTGGAGATTTGTCGTGATTCAAAACCCTGAACTGAGAGAAAAGATCAAGAACACGGCTTGGGGAGCATACGGAAAATTGCCAGAAGCCAGTCATTTCGTCGTAATCCTCGCTAGAACGAAAAAAGATACGAAATACGATTCACAATACTTACAGGATCATTTTAAAAACGTGAAAAACCTGCCAGAAGATCATATGGCAAAATACTTAGAAAAAATCGAGCAGTTCCAAAAGGTTGATTTCGATTTATTGGAAGGTGATCGTCCCCTATACGACTGGGCCGGAAAGCAAACCTATTTAGCCCTTGGAAATATGATGACAGCAGCCGCTCAAATCGGTGTAGACTCGTGTCCGATCGAAGGCTTTGACATCGGAAAGATGAATACGCTTTTAGATGAGGAAGGATTGTTGGAAGATGGCCGTTTCAGCATTTCCGTCATGGTGGCATTCGGTTACCGGGTGAAGGATCCAGCACCGAAAACGCGTCGACCTTATGAAGATATCGTGAAGTTCGTTTAATCTTAAAATGCCCCCGGTTACAGAACCGGGGGCATTTTTCATAAAATTCTACTGTTTAAACCAATCGGCTCCTTCATCCATGTGCACAAAGGGAATATCCGTATTCACCTCACCCAAGATCTTTTCAAGGACAACATCTTCCCCTTCAAGCCACTTGGCAAAATCAAAGACAACCGGTTCCCGATCTCCCCCCAGGGCAAACCATGCTTTCATTTCTTTCGGAAAATATGCCGATGTATGGATGGTGCCGGCCCAGCTTCCGTATAAATCGGAGAAAACGCCTTTATCCGTATCATTCATTAAGCGGAATGCTAAATGGGCATCTGTAGTCTGCTTTTCTCGAATAATACTCAATCGGCGTTTCGAATCGACCAGATGATTTCGATTTTCATGAGTCATCACTTCAAAATGATTTGTACACGCATTGGACTGCCGAACTTCTACCCCACGTGGTGATGTTTCTACAATAAATGTTTCTCCACTTTTATCGTACACTACATAACTAAACGAATGACGATGTGGAATTTCTTTCAACATTTCAACTGCTTCCGTTACATTTGCACATGATTCCAGGATCAATCTTCCGATCATACAGCAAATGAAACCATCCCCTGGATTTTTCCGATGCATGAAGTTATATCCGATCGCCAATCCTTTCTCATTCATACCATCCATCCGTCCCGTTACCCGCTGACTCGGTCCGATAATACTATACCCGCCGTCCGTCGGCTGGTAAAACGTATACCTTCCCTCATACGTCTTCGGATGATAATCATAATTTCGAATCAAATAATTTTCACCCGTCACAATCGAGCAGCCCGACTTCGTATATTCAACACGGTATCCGCCAAACTCCTTCAGTACCTTCTCCATCGGCCACCCGAGCGCTTCCTGTAATCCGATAAGCTCATTCCATACCCCCGGAGCAAATTTAATGATCGCCTGCTTCGCTTCCTCAATGTTAATGGAGAAACGGGGCTTTCTTACCTTCCACTGATTCTCACGATTTCTCACTGTGATCGAATCCTTTATCTTTTCCCCCTGCTTATAGCCAAAATCATAATGAGATCCACGGAACTGAATCACATCGCTATGTATTTTTTTCATGTTCGCCCTCATTTTCTGTTTGAAGTTTCTTTTTTAAGGATAATAGAACCATTGGGAAAAATAAAGATTGAGAATTGAGATTCCAGTAGTGTTAGCTGAGTGATTCTCATTGTACCAGGTACACTTGAGGGAATTTGTACCTGGTACACGCAATTACGCGTTCAGTTGCTGAAATTCAACCGCATTGAGGGAGAATCATCACGTGGATATAAAGTTGTACTTGTCACCATTTTGCCATTCGGTTCCGGCCACAAATCAAACGTTTCGTGCCAGGAACCGAACCCACTAATAAATACAAAAAGGAACGGTCACAACACCCGTTCCCTCTTCCATCATTTCTTCTTCTCGATAATCTCATCGATAATCCCATATTCCTTGGCCTCGTAGGCACTCATGAAATAATCACGATCGGTATCAAGCGCAACTTTTTCAACGGGCTGGCCCGTTTTTTCAGCTATGATTTCGTTGATGTGCTGTCTTAGCTTCAGAATCCGTTTCGCAGAAATCTCCAGGTCTGTCGCCTGCCCCCGGGCACCACCTAACGGCTGATGAATCATGATTTCACTGTTTGGAAGGGCAAATCGCTTCCCTTTTGTTCCTGCAAGGAGGAGCATCGCCCCAAAGGAAGCCGCCATCCCTGTACAAATCGTTCGTACATCCGGATGGATGTATTGCATGGTATCAAAGATGGCAAATCCCGCCGAAGTTGAGCCACCCGGGCTATTGATATATAAGGATATGTCTTTCTCTGGATCGTCTGCGGCAAGGAATAATAACTGAGCGACGATACTGTTGGCCATATGGTCATTCACCTCATCACTCACCATGATGATCCGGTCCTTTAACAATCGTGAGTAAATATCGTAGGATCGTTCCCCTTTACTGGACTGTTCAATGACATAAGGTATGGTGTTCATCTATACTTCCTCCTTCATTCGTTATGCAACTAATGAGAGGACGCTTGAAGGAGAGTCAGACGTTCGTGCAATTCGGCCTTGGGCAGGAGCTTGTGCAAGCAAGATTGGAATGTATGTCAAAAGAAGGCTTGGATCCTGGGCAATCAGGCAGCGGTATAAAATCGCGTTCAACTCTTCCTGAAGAACTTCATTCCAGTAAGTTTGAACGCCGCTCCCGCCTTCATCATCGGAGATTTTCTTCAGCCTTGCCCTCGATCGATTCAGCAAGGCTTTCACAGCGGTTTCCGTCATCCCCAGAACATCTGCCACTTCAGAAATCTTGTATTGAAACGCTTCTTTTAAAACAAAGGTGACTAACTGTTTGGGGGTCATCTTTCTTGAAAGCTTTTCAATGGTTTCAAGACTGATCCCCTCTTTAGGAATGTCTTCACTCTTCACTTCCGGGACTCCGCCAATCGATTCCTTACTCTGTTTGCGAACTTTATCCACCCATAGATGATAAGCGATTTTATTGAGTAAAGATGAACTCCAATTCTGTTGAGTAGGGTAATGACTCAGTGCCTTACAGATGGACTCTTGGGCCAAATCTTCACCGTCCCATTTGCTCTTCGTCAGAAAATAGCAGTATCGATAGAGCTTGGGCACAAGCTCTTCCATGACTTCATCATTTTGCTTTCGTTCATTCTTATTTAAGCTAGACCTCGTTTGCATCGTCCTCACTCCTTTGAATCCTCTCATGCTTATAACGGATGAATAGGTGAAAAAGATATGGGTGAAAAGTATTTTTATCTATATTATATCCAACCGTACTGGATTGGGGAAAAAATTGGTTTATGCAGCGTGAATTGTGCTAAAGTTGAGTCATAAAAACAGGTGACGGAAAAGAGGATTAGCAATGATTTCAATACTTGTCGTGGATGACGATCCCCATTTACGTAGGCTTATACGTGTTCATTTAGAGCAGAATGGCTACTTGGTTACCGAAGCACAAGATGGAGACGCAGCTTCTGTCATTCTCGAAGCACAGTCGATCGATTTGGCGATTGTCGATTTAATGATACCTAATAAAGATGGATTTCAATTAGCGAAGGAAATCAGGGAGTACTACGATATCCCGATTATTATTTTGACCGCCAAGGATAGTCTTATGGATAAAGCAAAAGGCTATGAAGCCGGGACCGATGATTATATGGTCAAACCCTTTGAAAAAGAAGAGCTTCTCTTTCGTGTACAAGCGATCCTGAGGAGTTTTCATCGTGCCGCTTCCCAGAAAATCCGTCTCAATGATATGATCCTAGATAAACGGTCGTACGAAGTGAAGGATTGATCCAAAACAATCATTTCTCCTCTTAAGGAATTTGAATTATTATATTATTTAGCAAACTTCCCAAACAGAACCTTTTCACGGGAAGAGATCATTCAACAAGTATGGGGAATGGATTTTGAAGGGGATGACCGAACGATTGATGTCCATATTAAGAGGCTCCGTGAACGGTTCCGCCATTCCGATGATTTCTTGATTGCTACTGTTCGTGGAGTAGGCTATAAATTGGAGGTAACCTGAATGCGTTCGCTTTATGTCCGGATTGTCTTCGTCACCCTTCTTATCATGTTTACGAGCAGTGTCATTGCTTTCATCGGTTCGAATCTTTACTATCAGCCATTTTAAAGCCTGCCAACGACGAAAAGAATACTGAAATCGCGAAAGACATCGTTGACTTATATAGTGCTTCTTCAATGGATGCACCTGCTTTTTTTCATCAAACGGCAAAGCTCAGATATCAATTTTATGTAACCGATGGTGAAGTTTCCGGAACATTCTACGGAGAGGACTTTCGTGATCGAAGCACCATCATGGACAAGTGGTTTGCGGCGCCAGCTGAATAGAGCATAGTAAACCATTAACACTTCTGAGGAAAGAATCCGAATCAGAATGTGTCTGGCCACTTTCTTCTCTACTGCAGGTAGGAAAGAAAAGATCGGTCCTACTTCAGATGATCTCATGGCAGATCGAATTTCGGGAATTTGTTGAACGGGGAGGAAGATAAGTCCCAACTCTGCTGCCAAGAATAATACTTCTACTCCTATCCCGGAATATAGCAGGATGGTAAACGGTGCAAATAATTCTTCAGGAATGATAAATCTGGCTAACACAAGCCCGAATACCATCAATCCAACGGCTTGTTTCTTCGACAGTTTAAGCGCGGCATAGGCAAGGGCCGGGGAAATAATCATCAAATCCAGTAGAGATCCTATGACTACCCCACTTTCCAATTCAATCGAAAGAAATCGTTGAACTACGGGTTGATACAATAAAAGATTACTAAAGAGAACGACCCCTAACAGGGCGATCGCCCACTTGGCTAATTTTGTTTCACGCAGTACATGAAAACTCCCCTCTCCCAACATCAATTCCATATACTTACATTATAACTCTTCCAGCTTTTTTGGAAATATTGATTTTCAATAAGCTACCATTCTCTTTTTCCTTAACAAAAAAAATCCCCATCCAGTAAAGGGATGAGGTATGGAATCATGCTTCTAGTTTTTTACCTGCTTGATTATTTTTCAAAAACATATAAAACGAAGCAGCAAAGATGATGATGTACCCGATGACACTCAACACATCCGGTATCTGCCCGAATAAGAAGATGCTGATCATGGCGGAATACACGACGGTTGAATAAAAAAAGATTGATATTTCTCTTGCCGGTGCAAACTTGTAGGCAATCGTAATTCCGAACTGACCAACCGTCGCAAATACGCCTGCGGATAACAGATAGATCCACTGTTTCACGCTCATCGGTTCATAAAAACCAATTACGAACGGGAGAAGCACAACGGTCGTAAAGAAAGAAAAGTAAAAGACGACCGTATAAAATTTCTCCCTGCTCCCTAACACACGAAGGACCGTGTATGCCCCTGCTGCGAAAATAGCCGAGAAAACCCCTGCGAGATAAGGGATGGTATCGAAGGAAAATGCAGGCTTGATGATGAACAGTGTGCCGATAAACGCAATGATGATGGCCACCACCTGGAACACCCGGGTCCTCTCCCTCAAGAAAATAGCCGAGAAGATGATGGTCAGAAAAGGACTGAGCTTGTTCAACATATCGGCATCGGATAACACCAGATGATCAATCGCATAGAAGAACAAGACGATCCCAACAGCACCTAAACTGGAGCGCAGCAACAACAGCTTCTGATTTTCTTTCTTCCCGAATAACCGTTCCTTATGATACCGGACAAAACCGAATGCGATGAATGCAGAAACAATGTTCCTGAAAAATGTTTTTTGTATCGTCGGCACATCTCCTGACAGCTTCACAAATGCCGCCATCAGGGAAAAACCAAACGCTGATAGAAGTAATAGGAGTATTCCTTTATTTCGATTTGACATATCTTCCTCCGCTTATATCAAAGATAGAGTGCATCAACACTCCTCAGCTGAAGAGTGAATGCAATGGGCAACCTAACCAGTTTAACAAATTCCCGTCAGAAAATGGAGAATTCAGCCTGACTCAGGTCAAGGAGCCCCATTTTTAGATTCCCTAGTAAAAAGTTAATTTATCCCTTTTCGTGAGGCCATCTCGAGACTTCACGTCAGGGGATGTGGGGAACCTTGAATTGGAACTTCTCCATTCTACCCATAGGTCGTTTGCTTATGGTTACAGGGTTTTTGGGAAAAGCTGGTCCACTGACTATACAGACCTTCATTTGATGAATAAGATACATTATACAAATTAAAGGGGGTGATTAAATGGAAGAATACTTTATTGCCAGATTGAAAGGAAGAAACGAGGTACCACCTGTCAATTCAGAAGCATTCGGTATTGCAAAATTTGTTGTGAATAAGCAATGTACGAAGATAAAGTTCATTTTAAAAGTCGAAAACATCCGTAACTTCGTCCAAGCCCATATCCATTTTGGCCGTCGAAACGAAAATGGACCTGTACTTGTTTTCCTTTTCGGAGCCGATCTGGATACGTTATCAGAGCAGAATGGAATCTCAACAAGAAAAGGCATTGTTCAGGGAGTCATAACAGATGAGGATATTGTAAGGAATAATGTAGGGGTCAAAAACGTAAAAGAATTGGTCAGGCTAATGGAAAAGGGGCTTACGTATGTAAATGTCCACACTGAACAGAATCCTGGCGGAGAAATCCGGGGGCAAATTCAACCTCTTCATGGAAGATGCTACTAGTTTATAGAGCTACCTGATCAGGTAGCTCTTTCTATTCTCAACTTGATCTAAGGCGATTGGTTTCCGAAAAGATGACTGACCAATTAAAGGGTCAGGCTAAGAAAAACGTTTTTCATCCTAGCCTAGTTTTCTAATATTTCCTTGACTCTTATTAAATCCTTTCTATTCGCTTTTTTCATCATAATTGATATCAAAGGGGTCAACCATTTAGATAGGCCTTTGGGATTCCCTTTGTTTCGGAGGGTCATCCCTGTGGTCTTTCCGTCCAAAGCCTCCCATAAATACGTAGTCTCCATTGGGAACGGACCTTTGGCCGTTTTCATCACTAGTCTTCTATTGGGAACATATTCTACAATCTCATATGTATAAGAGAGATCACGTCCTAAAAATCTAGCTTTGAAAGCGATCCGAGAGTGGTTGGAGAAGGATTTTTCCGTAAACCACTCCGCCGAATCGATATTAACATACCAATCGGGTGCGTGATCGGGATTGGCAGTATACTCTGAAACCTTTTTAATTGGACATTTTATAGTGATTGTTGTATATACATCTACCATCATATTTCTCCTTGAACGAAACGATAAATACTTGTTTGATTATTTCTGTTCAACATAATTTTTTAACAGCGTCCCAAGTAGATAGGTCCACCCTTCAGAATGTTTCTCTTCCCAATCGTATTCAATTACTCCGGTTGCTGCATGGGATAATTGAAGTAACGTTGAATCACCTTTTTCGATTAGTAGATACGTATAAGCACTATTTACTGCCCCCTGCATGCCAAGGTGCCCGTGAAGACGGATTTCTTCCGGAGCGTTAACGTAATACACCGTCCCCCACAGAGCCCCTTCACTTTCACGCCATTTCTCAATAAATTGCCCGCCAGGTACAGGATCGAATGTAAATTGTGAACTTACTCCCTCAGGAGCCAATTTAATCCCCCGCTTGTTCGGTTAACGCTTTAAATACCTGCTCCCTTGGTGCATCTATCATCACTTCTTGTTCAATATGAAACACTTTACTTTGTTCTATTACTTCTTCTCCTCCTTTGTTTTCTGCTAATGCTCGTAACTTTAATAGCGAATTGGCGGTAGATTCCATGTATTTCCCTACCCACCGATTGTGCATTTCCAGCAGTGGAACCGCGTTAAGGTAATTTCGTCGGTACTTCCCTTCCCGCTTCACCACTACTAAATTTCCCTCCTCCAAAATCGTCAGATGCTTCATAATCGCGTATCTTGTCACTTCGGGAAAATGCTCATTCAGTTCACCGGTTGTTCTTGCTGACTGTTTCAATAGGTCCAGGATTTCCCTTCGTATCGGGTGCCCCAGTGCCTTAAATAAAGTGGAAAGTTCGTCTTTCATATTAACGATCCTTTCATTGTGATTAACATGTGAATGATTGGTCACATGTAATATGTGACTTAATAGCAACATGATTGATAAAGGTGAGTCAAGAGCGTCCGAAGGGAGTGGAACATGATGATATTTACATGATTGCCATAATTGAAAAGTGAAAAACGTTGAAGCTTTTCAGTAATGAAAAAAAACCTGACCGCAAAGCATTAAACCAGCAATCAGGCCCAAATCTATTTAATGATCATCCACAATAATATACGTAGCCTTAACAGGACCATGCACACCTACAATCAAATTCATTTCAATATCCGCGCTGTTGCTTGGACCTGATATGAAGTTCACGCAGGATACGACACGTTCACCGCTTTCAATTTTATTGTGAATGTCTCTGGCCACTTGGGTCATCCTTGGGACGATTGTACTCTTAGGGATGATGGCAATGTAGACAGCAGGAAGCAAGCTGACTGCCCGTCCCTTGCCCTCACCACTATATAAAACAACCGTCCCCGACTCGGCAAGTGTGGCATCGCTAAAGGTTATACCGATATCAGCAGTCGCTGAATAAGCTAGATTCTCTTCTCCGCCATTCCGATCCCATACGCGGACATCTATCTCGTCATCTCCAAAATCAGATAGACCAAACTCGGCAAATCGTGGGTCATCCCAGGTCACAACTGTTTTCCCACCGTAACCCCTTATAAGATGGGGGATCAGAGTGGATAGCTCAGAAGCAACGGTTTCATGTACGTCGGTATGAATAAACTGACACTGCTTCTTTAATATGTCAACGAGTTGATCCTGAGAGTAATCTTTGTACACTTCCCATTGGGGGTTGTGATTCCATTGAGGCTTATCTACATGATATTTACGCTCTCTTCCCAGATGACCAGCCAGGTTATTCAAAAACGAATCACGATTCTTGATGTTACCGATGCTCATCCGCTTTTCCCTCCTTCTGTCTCTTTTTATACCAATCTCTGAATCGATCTTTCTTCGGCGCTGGAAATTCCCGGATATCAGTCCAGTTTTTCAATGGTCCCGGGCCGTTTGAGATCTTCCCGTCTTTTGTAAAAGCAGCAAGTGTTGTTGGTGCGAGTCTGGACCCGATATTGTACATGGCTGGTGAAGCTGTTCCAAGACTGAAGGCCTTCATCGATAAATTTTCAAAAATAGGAGCCTTTCCTTCCTTCTCAACGATTTCCTGACGATGACGGAGTAAATGTTCGTGAAGTGGAATTTTCACCGGGCACGCTTCCGTACAAGCTCCGCATAATGTGGATGCATATGGCAGCTCTTTGTAGTCTTCATATCCACCAAGAAGCGGAGACAACACGGCTCCCACAGGCCCAGGGTAAATCGATCCGTACGAGTGGCCGCCAACATGTCGATATACAGGACACACATTGATGCACGCTGCACAACGAATACAATGTAGAATCGATTGGAAGGCGGTTCCCAAGATTTTCGAACGGCCATTGTCAACGATGACAAGGTGAAATTCTTCTGGACCATCCACTTCCCCTTCTTGTTTAGGACCCGTCAAAGCGGTGATATAACTGGTCAGCTTTTGTCCAACAGCAGCACGAGTCAAAAGGCTGACGAGGACTTCCATCTCTTCCCAAGTCGGAACAATTCGCTCCATTCCCATCACGGTGATCTGTGTTTTCGGCACGGCCGTCACCATACGGGCATTTCCCTCATTAGTCACTAGAGAAATGGTTCCTGACTCAGCAATGGCAAAATTACACCCCGTAATTCCGATATCAGCCTGAAGGAATTCTTCCCTTAACTTTTCTCGTGCGAATAAAGCCAGTTCTTCCGGTTTTTCTGTCTTGTCATACCCGAGTTTATTTCGAAACACTTCCCGGATTTGTTCCTTATTTTTATGAAGGGCAGGAGTCACGATATGCGAAGGTGGATCGTGATCATCGACTTGAAGAATCCATTCCCCCAGGTCACTTTCCACAACCTCGCAGCCCGCTTTCTCTAAGGCTTCATTCATATTGATTTCTTCTGTCACCATGGACTTCGATTTAACGACTTTCTTACCGTCCTTCTTTTTCACAACATTTGTAATGTATTCGTTGGCTTCTTCTGCGGTTTCGGCAAAAAATACATGTCCGCCACGTTTGGCTACATTTTCACTCAATTGCTCAAGGTAGTAATCAAGGTTTTCAATGGTATGGGAACGAATCTCTTCCCCAAGCTTACGCCAATCTTCCCAATTCCCTAATTCTTCCGCCGCGTTTAACCGGCCATTCCGGAAACGCCCTTGAGCAGAGGAAACAGCTCCCCTCATAAACGTGTCGGCAATCCCGCTTGATACTCGGTCGTTAAAGGATTGATTCCCTATTTTCATCGCCATCTTTACTCCTCCTTCCTTATCAGCTATTTAATACCGAAGCGATATGCATCACCTTTACTGGCTTACCTTGTCTCTCAATGCGTCCACCAATATTCATCAGGCATCCGCAATCGGCACCTATTAAAATATCAGCTTCCGTTTCTTCTACATGCTGCACCTTTTCATCTACCATTTGCTCTGAGATCGGGGTCATTTTCACCGAAAATGTCCCTCCAAATCCACAGCAATCATGACTGTGTGGCAGCGGTTTCATTTCTAAGCCTTCCACATGACTTAAGAGTTTCATAGGAGCTTCCTTCACCCCCAACAGTCGCGTCATATGACAGGAAGTATGATAGGTGGCCTTCCCATTGAGCTTCGCACCTACATCCTCAACTCCCAGCACATCAACAATAAATTGAGTAAGCTCATACGTTTTATCCGCTAATCTTTCAGCACGCTGCCCCCATTCCGGATCCCCTTTAAAAAGATGAGGATACTCCTTGAACATGGTTCCGCACGATCCGGACGGAGTAATCACATAATCCGAGTTTTCAAAAACGGATATCATATGCTTCATTGATTCTTTTGCCTTCTCTACATATCCACTGTTATAAGCAGGCTGTCCGCAGCACGTCTGCTTCTCTGGAAAATCAACCTCACAACCGAGTCTTTCAAGTAGTTCAACCGTATCCATTCCTACATCGGTCTGAAACATGTCTATTAAACAAGTCACAAATAATGATACTTTCATAGAGTCTCACCTTTACTTTCCGGAGAATTCTTTCATTGGAATCCTCTGCTAGTTGACTAATAGTACTAGTGTAAAATGTAGATCGCCTTAAGTCAACAGGTCATCAGATGACTTGGTGTAAATTATCTTTTAGTATGGAAATTCGATGCATTAGTTTGTAATTCCTCTTTTAAATGAATATTGGTATTTGAATCCAACTGTTGAATTTCGAATTAATTTTGACTGCTGATTATTGTACTGAATTCACCTGCTGGTTAATCCTGTTTTTTCAGCAGCTGAACAAAGCAAGCTCACCAAGGATGGGAGCCTGCTACATGGCATTCCTTATGCTGTTCTCCCGATTTGTTTCATATCTTTCTTGCTTTGTTTTTGTCCTTTTATAATAAGGTTGACAATCACCACTACAATTCCAGCCAAGATGAACGTGCCAATGTTAAAGCCGATTCCGTTAATTAAGACGTATCCAATCCCCCCGGCAAATACTACGTAAAAGCCCATTGGAATGAGCGTCTTTCTAATCAGATTTCCTTCCTTTCCAATTAATCCTGCAGCAGATGAAGCAGCAACGACATTATGAACGCAAATCATGTTTCCTGCGGCCCCTCCCACAGCTTGCAGAGCAACAATCACGACAGGTGTTGCCAGGATATTATCCGCTACTCCAAATTGGAAAAGGGAAAACATCATATTACTCACAGTGTTACTTCCCGCAGCAAAGGCACCTATGGCCCCGATCGTAGGAGCTGCCAGTGGCCAATAGCTTCCGAACACATGTGAAATCCCTTCGGCTAACACCAGTGGCATACTTGCATACTCTGCAGCATTGACACCTGAATTGATGAATACTTGAACCATTGGAACGGCGAAGATTAAAGCCGCCATTGCGCTGACGATGGTCTTAAATGAATCTTTTACGGCGCGTCCGTAATCCTTCATATTCATTTTATAGATGAAAATGCTGATCAGTGAAACGAAGATAAAAATCGTTCCCGGTATGTTCAATGGTTTTGATGCCACCGAGATTGCCGTACCAAATACATTGTCTGCAGATAAAACCCAGGCTTGGATCCAATCTGTGAATGGCAACGATTTTAACCTCGTAAGAACTAATAGGATTGCTACTAAAATATAGGGCATCCAAGCTGCAAGAAAAGAAATGTTTTTCTTTGGTTTTTCTGTTTCGTCAATAGTAAGTGAACCATTCCACGCCGGTTCCCAATTAGATGCTTTGTCAAAGTCCCATGTTCGCTTAGGAACGAATAATCCTTTTTTAGCCGCCGGCACCACGATGGCCAGGCCGACTAAACCTCCGATCAAGGAAGGAAATTCCGGTCCTAGAAAATTTGCGACAAGAGCATAAGGAATCGTAAACGCCAATCCCGCAAAAATAGCAAACTTCCAAACGGCCAATCCTTCTTTGATGGATCTATTTTTTCCGAAAAAGTACGTAAGCATGGTGACCATAAAGAGCGGAATGAAGATACCGATGATCCCATGAATGATGGCAACCTGACCACCAATTCCATTTATGTAGGCATCCATTGTCGTGCCTTGTTCTGTCACGTATCGCTGAACTAATGGTGAATCCTTTAACCCTGTATTCACTCCGATGAGAATGGGAGTCCCGACCGCCCCAAAGGAAACGGGAGTCGATTGCAGGATAAGAGCGACCATGACGGCTCCCATGGCCGGAAAACCGATTGCAACGAGGAGTGGAGCAACAATTGTTGCTGGTGCTCCCCATCCTGCCGCTCCTTCTAGGAAAGCTCCGAACAACCAACAAACGATGATCGTCTGCACGCGCCGGTCAGGTGAAATACTCGTAAATCCTTTGCGGATCGTGAAAACAGCTCCACTTTCCTTTAACGTATTTAATAACAAAATCGCACCGAATACGATGACGGCTACCTCCAGTGCGGTTACAACCCCTTTCACACTTGCGGCTGCAACCTGATTCCCCGGTACTTCCCACACAAGCATGGCCATCAACACGGTCACAATCAGCGAAACAGGCATCGCTCTCTTTGCCGGCCATCTCAATACAACTAAAAACAAGAAAACCGAAAAAATAGGCATGGCCGCCAATAAAGCTAACACACCAACACTCATCCTAACTACCCCCTCTAAAAGTAAATTTAATTTCCTCCCACAAACTCCCCAACTAATCATGTTAACAGGTCATCAGATGACTAATATATTTAACAGTATAATTAAAACGCTTACATACCACAACCTTATTTTTGTAATTTTATAAAAAATCAAGAGGGACGGACCTCCATCAGAACGCAATCCCTGTTAAATCAAGGTTTGGTCTTTTTGGGAGGTCCGTCCCTCTTATTCTTGGATGTCCTCGAAGTATTTCATGAGGACTTCTTCGACGTTATGTAGATGGTTGAGCATGAGTTGCTGTGCTTTTTGACCGTCTTTTGCTTCGATTGCTTCATAGATGTTTTGGTGTTCTTGGTATAAGCGATCCAAGCTCGACTTTTTTGAATACAGCCAGAGACGGCGTGTTTCTCTCATGGTGGTGACCATCATTTCCGACACATTGTTCATGAGGCCCGTCAGCAGCTCATTTTGTGAAGCTTTGGCAATCGCCATGTGGAAACGGAAATCTGCTTCTTCTCCCAGCTCTTCATCACTGGCTGATTGCATCTGATCTAAAGCAGTTTTTATTTCTTTAAGCTGCTCGTCGGTTCTTCTCGACGCTGCTGCTTCAACGGCTCCTACCTCCAGTATTCTCCGCACTTCCAGCAATTGTTTCACGTCATCCTTTTTCATTAAGGCTGCAATATAAATAGGCAGAGAAAGCATACTTGAATCGAACTCCCTTACATAGGTACCTTCTCCCTGATGCATTTCAACTAATCCCATCGCTCGTAACGCACTCAATGCTTCACGGACAGCCGAGCGGCCCACTTGAAAATTCTCAGCCAGCTGCTGAACGGAATCCAGCTTGTCCCCTGACTTTAACTGACCCGATTTAATCATATCGATTAAAACCTCAGCCACTTCTTCGTATATTTTTCGTGGTTTAATTCGTTTATAATTCAATCGTTCTCACCCCAATATGTATGTATATATGATTCTATAGTATTATGCGTAGGGGGACAATAATGAAGGTAGCTGTTATTGATTGAGAGTAAGGCTGGTTAGCTCTGCTGGGTTGATAATTATAGTAGGAACCAAATGTGGGAAGGATGATGAGATTTTTTCAGGAGTGGGAAAAGATAATGTTTATTTAAAAAGAATCGAACTCGATGTTATATGGCAGAAAAAAAAGCCCCCATTCATGAAATGAACTGGAGGCCAACCATCCTTATTTCTTCATTATCGGAATCCAAATCTCACAACGATAATTCTCACCATTCGGGTTTCCTGGCGGGTACAATTCAAACTCGGGACCTCCGCCATGTTCATACCCAGTCGAAGGAAACCATTCAGAGTAGATTCGCTTCCATACGCCTTGGATTGCATGTGGCATTGGACCGACAGATTCAAAGACAGCCCAGGTCGCAGCCGGAATCTCTTTTACCTCCAATGAACGATCTTCTTCACTCTTTTTCTCCGCCCCGATAAAATATGTGAACTCTTCATTAGGATGGTCAAACTCCATACAAATCCCGAGCATCTCGTTATTTCCTGCTGCTTCACAAATCTTCCTGTCTAAATCAGTCGTGTTCACTTCATCCCAAAATGCAGGAATGACTTTCAAATTCTCACTGTTACAGGTAGAAACTCTTTTTCCTTTTCCAATCACTTGAAATGCTTCTTTATCCACAATTTTATAATCCATTTCGACTTCTCCTTTAAGTTGTATTTGGAAGGATATTCGCGGAAATGCCTTCAAGGTGGTTCCGGCTTCCCTAACTTGGGATGGCGAAACTCCATGGGCCTTCCGAAAGGCTTTCGAGAAGGATTCCGGTGTTTCATATCCGTACTTGAAAGCAACGTCAATGACCTTTGCATTCGTGTTGACCAGTTCCTTGGCGGCTAGTGTGAGTCTTCTCTTCCGGACATAATCAGCCACTGTATAGCCTGTTACAAGAGAAAACAGCCTTTGAAAGTGAAACTTTGAACAGAGTGACAACCGGGCAAGTTCTTCCATCCCGACTTCCCCATCCAGATTGTCCTCTATATACTGAATGCAATCATTCATCCTGTGCAGCATTTCCATTACGTTTTCTCCTTCCCGCTATCTAAATGTATCATTCTGAATTTGAGTCATCCTGTCATTCTGTGCTTTTGTGTGACCGGTGGTTTTATAAGGTTATGCCAACCGTGTTCACCGATTAAATTTCACCTGCCAAACATATACTACAAACTACGTCTAATTTTATACGACGAGACTCTACTTCTACAACGTCCATCTATATCCTTCTTTTTTCATTTCAACCTATTGACTCGAAACCATATGGTGTTATATTATAAAAAAACGAAACCAATTGGTGTCACTTATTCCCAAAGAAAGCAGGCGACATTCATGAAATCAAATCAATTAGAAGATATTAAACAAACCGTTTTATTCAACGCTCCCATCCAAAAGGTATGGGACGCGGTTTCCACGTCAGACGGGATTTCCTCTTGGTTCATGCCCAATGATTTTGAACCGGAGGTCGGTCATGAATTTCATATTCAATCCCCTTTTGGCCCTTCTCCTTGCAAGGTATTGGAGCTAGATCCTCCTCATAAGTTATCTTTTTCATGGGATACAGATGGCTGGGTGGTTTCTTTTCTTTTAAAAGAGGTAGGAGATCAAACAGAATTTACGCTTATCCATGGCGGCTGGAAGCATGATGATGCGATTGTTTCCAAAGCTCATGAAAAAAGCTCTGTCATTCGCGACAGAATGGCCAATGGTTGGGTTGGCATCGTGGATGAGAAGCTGAGAAAGGTTGTAGAAGGTTAAATGTCTGCTGTTAAACATGATGTGTTTCAAGCTATTGCAGACCCGACCCGCCGGGAAGTGCTTCGACTACTTTCCGAAAAAGAGATGCCCATCTCCGCCCTGACCTCTCACTTCCCTATGAGCCGGACCGCCATTGCGAAGCATCTAACCATTCTTTCTGAAGCTGAATTGGTAAAGGGAGAAAAGGTCGGAAGGGAAAAAATCTATCATCTGCAGCCGGAGCCATTGGCAAAATTACAGGACTGGCTATCGTATTATGAGCGGTTCTGGACCAATAAGTTGTCCAAGCTGAGACATATCGTAGAGGATAATGATAGTGAACCTCAAATCAAAGTGGTTGCGACTGACGAAGATTGATCATGAAGAGGGACGGACCTTTACAAGGTCCGTCCCTCTCCTTTAATACACTTTCGCCACAATCACCATGGAGAGGAATACGGTCATGATGGAAATGGAAGTAAGGATGTTTAATAGATTCATTGCCGTTAGCCCGATTAGGTCGAACTGCAGGACTGTCATAAGAACGACATGAACTGTCATGATGGCAAAGAAGGAGTAAAACATTCCTTTTTCCCGTATCATCTTCATCCGCTCATCCTTTTGCTTAAACTGTGGATGAAGATAATGCATGCAAAAGCTTAAAACAGTCAAGGACATAGGTGTAAGGGCATAATAAGGAAACTCTTTTGTCATGATGCCTGCTATGAACATAAAAACAGTCTGAAGTGCCAGAAACCACCCCGCAATAAGGTAAATTTTTGTTTGCACTATTTCTCCTCCATTCTCTCTTCGTATACAAAAATTTCTTCTATTGACATTTCGAACACTTGAGCAAGTTGAAATGCAAGTTTCAAAGAAGGGTCATACTTCCCTTTTTCAATTGAAATGATAGTTTGTCTTGAAACTCCTAATTTAGCTGCCAATCCTTCCTGGGAGTATCCCAACGTCTTCCGGTATTCTACTAGTTTATTTTTCAAAGAAGGATACCTCCTTATATTTCCATATCATAATGTAAAGGAAACTTAACGTCAAGGTTCCTTTACATATTTTGAACGAAACTTTTTTACCATTCAATCGTATACCTTACTAACTAACAAAATAAGGGATGTGAACTGGATGGAAGATGTGATGAGCAAAGTGAAGAAATATAAGGATATTTATTCACAATTAAAGAAGCGATTGCGCTGGAAGGTATCGGATTCCCGTTCTTTAATGATGGTCGCTTCGTTGTACGTAACGAATGAACGAGCTTTTGACCTCGACCGTTTTGTAGAGGTCAGTGATTATATTAAAAATGAAGTCGGTGCATTTTCGACGTTAAAGCATGAAATCCGATTTACCTTTGCGGCGATGCTTGATACACGTTTTGAAACGCCAGAATCAAAGTTCCATGAATTCCTTGCCTTATATGATTCTTTAGTAGAAGCTGGATTTTCAAGAGGAACGTTCACCTATATAGCAGCCATGACCCTGCTTTCGAATGATGATTACAGTACAGACCTGTCCTATCATGCAATGAAGGTGTATAAAAAAATGAGAGAGCAGCATTTCTTTTTAACAGGGCATAGTGATTATCCCTTTGCCACTCTGCTGGCTCAAAGAGAAGAGGACCAGAGTGAGTTGATCTATACGATTGAAGGCTTCTATACGAAATTGAACGATGCCGGATTCAGGAAAGGGAATGATCTCCAAAGCATGAGTCACATCCTTTCCCTGCACGATGAAGCGTCTCAAGATAAGCTTGTCAGCCGCTGCATCTATTTGTTTGACACCATGAAGCAAGCAGGCATCAAGACGAAGGCGATGTTCTATCCTCAAATCGCTCTATTATCTTTTGTGAATGCCGACTCGAACTTAGTGAATCAAGTAAAGGATGTTTGGGAAGAACTTAACTCTGAAAAGCACTTCAAGTGGCGCAAAGATATCAATTTGATGATGGCCGTGAACCTTTTGATCAGTGATAAGATTGAGAACTCTACTATGATGCAAGCGAGTTTATCGACTGCCATTGAGACACTCATACAAGCGCAGCAAGCAACGATGATTGCAACCATTTCGGCTGTATCCGTGACAACCGCCGGTGGAGATTCGTGATATGGATCCGATCTAGGTTTCCCAACAGCCGTAACCATATTGGTGCTGATCGGTGTTTATAAGGTGTTTGTTAAAAAGAAAAGCGTCTCCCTCTTTTACACACCGTTTGATCAAGTGACTGGACAGACGGAAGTGGAATTTCATGAGGAGCAAGAAGTGATTGTGGATGATGAGGATCAAGATGAAAGGAAAAAGTAGGGAAACCTCTTATTCCCCCTCCAAATAAGCCTAAATTCCTGTTACCATTTAATAGCAATTTAATTGGGAGTGGATATATTGAGGTTTTTATTTATTTTACTTGGGTTTATTTTAGGAGGAGTCTTCGCTTTCATTGGTCCTGAAGTCGCCATTTGTGCCCTTTTAGGAGCAATACTATTTTTACTTATTTATGATGGAATCGACTTTAACTATTGCATGAAGAATGTAAAAGATTCTCAAATGAAATGAGAAAAAATGAGGGACGGAATTTTATACGTTGTAAACAGTGTTCGTGATATCACCGAACTCTTAACATTAAAGCTTCAAATCGATGAGCTGCAAGAACTAAAGAACCTCCTCCAAAGTTCGAATGCCACGTTTTCTAATGAAGCAGAGAAGTCATCCATCTATTCCAGTGAAGGATGAAGAAGGTATTTACCATCATTGATCGAGTAGCGAAAACCGATGCAAAAGTTCTCTTGCAGGGGGAAACCGGTGTCGGGAAAACGATGATTGCAAAATACATACACGAGCATTCGAATCGTTCGACCGCCAGTTTTCTAGAGCTTAACTGCGGAGCCTTCCCTCCAAGTTTAATAGAGGCAGAATTATTCGGGTATGAATCAGGTGCTTTATCTAAAGGCGGAGATTCTTAATATGAAGTCTATCGATCAGCTGAATAACGGAGGGACGGACCTTTTCAAGGTCCGTCCCTCCTCTTATTTCACCCGATAACCCATTTCTTTTTCAGTATTGCATCTTCCCATTCTTCGGGAGCATCTACGTCGCTGATGATGAAGTCAAATTGGTTAAATTCTGCTATTCGATAAGTGGCTTTGACCCCGATTTTCACGCTGTCAGCCAGCAAGTATGTGTGAGTGGCATTGCGTAGGTATACTTGTGCTAATTGGGATTTTTCCAGGTCGTAGCTCATGACTCCTTTAGGATGGAATAATCCATCTGTAGAAATAAATGCCTTGTCTGCCCAAAATTCTTTGGCGATTTTTTCTGTCAGGGATCCTCCCGAACGATAGTGAAGGGGCTGTACACTTCCGCCGATAAAAACGATTTCCCCATCAAATTGGTTATGGTTCGAGTAAGAAATCAGTGCGGATGCTACTGGAAATGAATTCGTAATCACGGTGATATTGTGCTTAGCACATAACCCTTTTATCATTTGTAACGGTGTACTTCCTTCATCTATGATAATGACGTCATTGTCTTCAATAAACTGAAGTGCCCTGTCAGCTATCTTCTTCTTTTCATTGATCCGTACGATTTCTCTTTCATATAACGCAGGCTCTCCAGTATCTTCCTCTATTTTCACGGCTCCACCGTAGACTTTTTTCAGCTTTTGCTCACTTTCCAACTCCTCTAAATATCTTCTGATGGTTTCTGTTGAAACATCAAATTTTTCTGCTAGTTCAGCCACACGGACCTGACCATATTCTTCCAGGTCTGACTGGATGATCTTTTTACGTTCTTCTGCTAAAAGTGACATTGAAATTCTCCTTAAATCTCTTAAGCTTTATAAGGTTTACCTATTATTTCTCTTTTTTTATGTATAAAAATATCCCGTTTTTCTAATTCTTCAAAAAATTCTTTCGGATCCTGAAAGGCATCCTCAGGAATGATGATTCCTGTGTCTTTTACTTTTCCTTCCGCTATCATCCCAGTGGCAATGGCAAAAGGAATGGCTACATTTCGAGTATACGCTCTAAGTCCTTCCCAGCCCATTACTGAGCCATCTGATAATGGATGCGTATGGTAGAGTGTATGCTTTACTTTTTCATCGTTTTTCTCACCCACTACCTCAATGTGTAAGGCATACCCGTATAGATCCGTTTCGTTCCCTTCCTTGGATTGATGCAAATATGTCGCTAAAACGTCCATGACCCCGACCTCCTTTCCGTTGATTTCAACCTTGTCGTTTCTCAAAATACCATATTCATATAAGGACTTAATCAAGTTCATGTTTTTCTCTGGCCATGTTCCACGGACTTCAATGAGTTGAACTCCTTTGGATCTTAATGCTTTAGCCAGGGTTTTCGTCTCAGCATGAGGAATGATATATTGAATTCCTTCTCCATAAGGTTCGGGTAACTCAATTTTTCTTGGACGGGCAAATGGAGGAACCTGAATGAATTTACCATTCTCATATACCACTCTACCCGGAAGTTTAGGATCGTACTCATAGGTTGTCGTCTCTGTAATCGATTTAGAAAAGGCAATCGGGCGATAGGAACCATGACTGACCCGCACACTCTCAACCTTATCTAGTTGATTGGTAGCATGAATAGCCATAAGTTGTGTCAGTCCGGGAGTCATTCCAAATCCAGGGAGACAAGTCCTTCCTTTTTCCTTGAACAGATCGTGATAGGCATCCTCTTCTCCGAAGCCATTCAGGTTGATTCCGTGGCATCCCGCTTCGGCTATACAAGCCGTCGTTTTCCCATTTAATGCAATGGTGGTGCCATCCATGACAATGTCATAGCCTCTCATCTTTGAAACCGTATCCTCATGGTCATGAACATTCACTTTCACAAAATTCACCCGGGGATCATTTAACCATTCAACTACTTTTTTTCCTTCATCCTCGTTATAATCGGCGACTGTAATAAGGTCAAAATCAAAGTGGGTCACTAAATCCAAAATCGCCTCCCGGGCTATCTTCCCGGCTCCTCCTAAACAAAATACCTTCATGAGATCATGGCTCCTTCTCTATAGTTGATATTCTTGAATGGCACTTATCAATTTGAAATCTCTTACCTCTCTTCAAAGATTTTAATAAATACATGCAGGGGAGCAAAGCACCCATAATCAATGGTTGTTCCAGCCCAGTCAAACATAACTCCGTCTACTTTTCTCATTCTTTCATTCTCCTTTTCTCTTATCTTTGCCATAAGGCATTCCTTTTTCTGATTCCATTTAAAGCCCATTCATATAACACTCTTACCACTATATTTGTCAGAACGATGAGTACGCTCATGGCTGCTGCTGATGCCAGATTTCCTGCATCGTCCATATTCACAATGGAGATGGCTGCCAGTTTAAAGTCTGCAGAGTAGAGAAAAACAACGGCAGAAATGGTGACCATACTGTTAACAAAATAGAACATGGCAATCTCAAGAATCGCGGGCAGACACATAGGGATCGTAACCCTGAACACCGTTTTATAAAACGGGACTCCCATTGATTCTGATACAAGCTCGAATTCCTTATCTAATTTCTTCAATGAAGTGGTAGCCGTAACGAAAGCCACCGAATAAAAGTGCACAATATTGGCAAGAACGATGATGGCTATCGTTCCATATATAAAGTGAAACGGATTTGAAAAATTGATTCCTAATAGGTTGATTTCAGGTTTGCTGAAAAAGAAGATGTAGCTGATCCCTACCACAAGTCCGGGTACGGAAAGTGGAATGATTGAAAACAAGTAGCCCAGTCTACGAAGCTGAGTCAATTTCCGTATCTTTTCAATGGTATAGGCGAATATAAAAGTGAAAATCGTCCCAAAGAATGCGGTTAACCCGGCAGCTAGTAAACTATTCTTATACGCTGCCAATCCATCCCCTGAAAGACTGGTAAACTTGAAGTGATCGAGGGTAACCCCCATATTATATGGCCAGATTTTCACACTTGCCGCTACCAATACAGCGAAGAATAATAGAAAAATAAATCCTGTAAAAAGAAAGCAATAAGCGAATGCAAGGAAATCTCTACCTTTATTTCGATTTATTTTGTAAGCCATTGATTTCGAAGTAACGTATGTTGATTGTTTCTTTTGAACAAATTGATCCACAAAGAAAGCAAGCAGGGCGGGAAGCATTAAAATGACACCAACCGTTGCTCCCATGGAAAGATTTTGTTGACCGACCACTTGTTTATAAATGTCTGTGGCCAGGACATTGAACTGTCCACCCACTACTTTAGGTGCGCCATAGTCTGTAAAACTTAATGTAAATACGACAAACATCGAACTGATCAAACCATACTTTGCGCTTGGGAGGGTTATCGTTGTAAATTGTTTAAGCTTACTGCTCCCTAACGTATTTGCTGCTTCATACAATCGATAATCTGTGTGTTGCAAAGTAATATACAAAATAAGGAACGCTTGTGGAAACGTATAAACTGTTTCCGCTAAGATAATTCCAATCGGTCCATACAGTTCAAATTGAAATCCAGGTATCGCCCCCAAAAAACCATTCGTGACCAACCCCTGATTCCCAAACAGATACATTAGTCCGATTCCATGCATCATCGTAGGAGCAAACAACGGTAGCAATGCTGAGTATCGATAAAACGTCTTCCCTATCATTCTCGTTCTCGTCAAGGCATAGGCATATCCGAAAGCCAAGCCCACCGAAAGAACCATCGTAACGCTGGATACATAGACTGTGTTCTGCAGGGATGCAACAAGAGTAGGGGTCTTAAAATACTGGATGAAGTTGCTCAATCCAGCAAAATTCCCTTCCCGATCAAATAGGGTTTGACTGAACAGGGCGGATAAAGGTAGAACAAGTGTCACAACAAATGATAGAATCACGAACACAATGAGAATCGTTTGAATCTGCTCATTTTTCCCCTGACGAGTCCTCTTTTTATTCAAACGTCTGACAAAATCCAATCTTTTCACCAATTCCATTTAATAAACCACCTGTTCTTTATAAGATAGAACTTGGGCCTCAGGAAATTGCACGTAAATGGTAGACCCGATTTGTAAGTCCAACTCTTTAATGAACGAGGCAAATAAATCTGCCTCCACTATTTGGTTGTGTAGTTGGGAAGAAAGATCTGTAATCTTCAGCTGGAGTCGATAGGTCGAGCCCCTGAATTCCATCGTTTGAACGACTGCTTCGATTCCTTTAATATGGGAAAGCTGAATATGTTCAGGGCGAATCGCCTGCGTCAAACCGCCTTCTAAGTGATTCCACATATTGATCGACCCGATGAAGTCCGCTACAAAAGGATTCTTTGGACGATAATAGATCTCTTCAGGCGTTCCCACCTGCATGACTTCTGCATTGTTCATCACGACCACTTTGTCTGCCATCGTTAACGCTTCCTCCTGGTCATGAGTCACCATGATCGTGGTTATCCCCAGATTATCTTGAATCTCTCTGATTTCATGACGAAGCTTTTGCCTTACCTTTGCATCCAAAGCAGATAAAGGTTCGTCCAATAATAAGAAAGAGGGGGATAAGGCAATCGCTCTTGCTAATGCCACCCTCTGCTGCTGACCACCTGATAAATGAGCAGGATATTTATCTTTTATATGTTCAAGATCTACCATTTGAAGTGCTTCAATCGCTTTCTGTTTTCGTTCGGCTTTAGAAACCTTTTTATTTTTCAATCCATATTCAACATTTTGGATGGCTGTGAGATTAGGAAATAAGGCGTATGATTGAAACACGATGCCAAACTCTCTTCGCGCCGGGGGGAGATGTAATAATTCTCCGCCTTGTTTTTTGATCGACCCCTTGTCCGCTTCCTCAAGTCCTGCAATGATCCGTAAAAGTGTTGTTTTGCCGCACCCACTGGGACCTAATAAACAAACAAATTCATTTTTTTGAATATCGAAAGAAATATTCCGCAAAGCTTGGAAATCTCCAAATGTTTTCGAAATGTTCCTGATTTCTAAGAACGGCTGTACCATACTTTTTCCTCTCCATTTCTTGAACCTATCCCCCTGTAGAAGAGGGGTGTCTTCTGCAGGAGGACATAGGGGTCAATTATTCCTTCGGTTCAGCCTTACTTCCAAAGCTGGAATCCCATTTTTCTAAGATGCTGTCGCGATTCTCCGCGGCCCAGTTCAGGTCATTTTCTTTATACATCTTTTCTTCAACCCCGGAAGGGAAGCCATCCGGGGTTGGAAAATCATTTTCCATTGTAGAGAACCCGTTGGCATCATAATATTTCTTCATCACCTCGTCCGTAATCGCCCAGTCTAAAAATGCTTTTGCTAATTCTTCATTGTTGCCTTCTTTCTTAATAAGGGCATTCGCTTCTACTTCCCAGCCCAGACCCTCTTCAGGAAGAATCACTTCAACAGGTGCTCCTTGCTGCTTTTGAGTTACTCCGCTGTAAACTAGGGAGATGCCAATCGGGAACTCACCTGTTGCTGCAAGCTTTGCAGGCTTGGAACCGGAATGTGTGTACGTTGCGACATTTTCATGAAGTTTGCTCATATAATTCCAGCCTTTTTCTTCACCCATCATTTGCACCCAAGCAGATGATGTCAGGAATCCTGTACCGGATGAAGCTGGATGAGGCATAACGATTAACTCCTTATATTCAGGTTTTAATAGATCTTTATATGTCTTAGGTGCTTCGATTCCAAGCTTTTCAAGCTCAGCTGTGTTGATGACAATGCCTGTCATGAACGCCGTATTTCCTACCCATTTCATTGGTTCATTTGAATCTTTGTAAGGATCAAGGATCTTCTCACTGCCCTCTGGCGTATATTTTGCCAGCATATCCTTCTGATCCAGGGCGAGTAAGCTGGAAGCTGCAAGGCCCCATACCACATCTGCACTTGTATTTTTTCCTTCAGAAAGAAGCTTTGCCGTGATGATACCGGTTGAATCTCGAACCATGTTTAATTTGACATTAGGATACATTTCTTCAAATGATTTTGTGTATTCAGGGATTAATTCCTCTTCAATTGCTGTATAGACCGTTAATTCTCCAGAAAGTTCTTCATTGGCCCCTGCCGCTTCTTTTGACATTTCTTTTCCACAAGCTGCTAGTAAACAGACAGCCATCACTAGAAAAATTAATTTCTTCGTATACACCTTCATATTGAACACTCTCCTTTAGATTCTTTGTAATAGTTCAGTAGATTCCTGTAAATTACGGTATCGTTCTTTCATGATAAAAGTTTGATCCTTGCTTTTGTTTTTGTTGTTTTAATTTGTTTTTGTTTGCTTCACACTTAAAATTTACTTGTTATTTTTTAATCTCAAATAAATACCATATTAATTTATTGTAAATTTGTTGTTGTTTTATATTGCTTTTGGTAGATCTGCCATAATTCGCTTCTTTTTCTCAAACGTGGCAATCTTTCTAACTCCCATACTCTTCAAATCAGACATGCTCTCATGAACATAAGCTCCTATGTTCTCTGGAAAGTGAGCATCTGATGATAGAGTAAAAGGAACGCCATGCTCTACTAAAATAGATGTGAATGGTTGACTAGGACACTTTTCTTTGACCGGAAAGCGGTAGTATAATCCGGAATTCATTTCAGTCGCTACATCATGATCCCTTAAGGCTCTCGCTACTGATTGGTAATGAGGAATAAGATCCGCTTCATCCGGTCGATGGCCAAAGACCTTCAAATTATCAAGATGTGACATGTATTGAAACAATCCCGTTTTAATCCCTTTCTCAATCGTCTGATAGAATTGTGAATACAATGTCTTAAGATCATATTGAAGGAATAACCCATTTGCAGACGGGTTATCAAAACCCCAGCCATTAAGGAAGTGCACAGAGCCGCTGATAAAATCACAGTCAATTGGCTGAATGAAACTAGCCAACTCCTGCTCCCCACCATCAAAATAGTCAGCTTCTATCCCGACTCTTAGCCTGACCCCTTTTTCTTCCCATCTCTTCTTCGCTCTTTCAGTTGCGTAAAGAAACTCATCTACTCCCTCTGTCATGACTTGATCTAACCACTTTGTTTGAAGCTTCCCAAGTTCTGAGGAACCAAGATCGATATGGTGTTCAAAATATCCTCGCATTTCTTTAAATCGATATAAGTGCTCCACAATTCCCACTTCTTTAAGACCTTTCTCAATGGCCGCTTGTAAATATAGATCCAGCCATTGTTCATCATACGATCCCTTTTGAACCCGATTGAGCATAAGCCTCAATGTATGTTCGAGCCATTCTTTGGAATGAGTTTGATCATGGACTTGTTTCAGCATTTCATAGGATAGATAGGTCCTTTTCATCCAGTTGAATGAATAAGGACCTTCTTCTAAATGCACATGGTAATCGCAATACAATGGTTAAACCTCCAGTACGTTTTAGGTAATACTTTTTATTCAATTAACTTCTTTTTCTTGTAGGGATCTATATTCATTAACACGCAGCCCTTTCATAATCGGCTGATGAACGACCTATTAAGACGTTTTCTTCATACGAATTACATTGTCATCTTCTGATTGTCTTTTATTTCTCTTTTTATACACGATCTTTGATAAAGTCACGCTGCATTCATATAGGACCAAAAGCGGCACGATCACCAAGATATCGGATATAAGATCCGGTGGAGTGATGAATATGGCGATAACCGTCAAGACAAAGTAAGACATCTTTCTCGCTTTGGACAACAGCATGGGATTGATGATCCCTATTGACGTCAGAAACATGACAATGAGTGGGATCTCAAATAAAAACCCAAATGGCAATGTCAGATTGATCATGAATTTAAAATATTTTTCTGCCGTGAACATCGTTTCAAATTGTCCATTAGATAAGGTCAATAAAAAAGTGAGGACGGTTGGATACACCACAAAGTATCCGAAGCTAAGTCCAGTGATAAATAATGAAAACAATCCCGGTATATACGCTAACGTGGTTTTTCTTTCTTTATCCGTCAGTCCCGGTTTCACAAACAGCCACGTTTGATGGGCCGCAATCGGAATCGTCAGCGCCATGGCACAAACGCCTGAAATCATGAAATACACCCAAAGAATCTCACTTGGCCCCAATACAGCCAATTCCTTATCTAGATCTCGAATAAGCCACTTGTACATGTCCTGAATGAAGATAAAGGAACCAACAAGAAAAGTAAGAAAAGAGAGTAATGTGAAGATGATACGCTTTCTCAGCTCTCCCAGATGGTTTACAAGTGTTTGCCCTCCAGTACTCATACAGATACAACCTTCTTTCTTATAAAAATAAGAAAGCCAACTCAAGAAAGGTAAAGCTTTCTAACTTGAGTCAGCCTCTAATCACTTACTTGGTACGTTCCTCTTCCTTTTCATCTGTCATAAGGTCCTTAGCTGAGTTTTTAAACTCTCTTAATGTATGACCAAATGCTCTGCCGATTTCAGGTAACTTGGATGGCCCAAAAATGATCAAAGCGATGACCAGAATCAGGATCAGACCGGGAACCCCTATATTTTGCAACATATGTTTTCCTCCATTTTTACGTATTTGTCTATTATGCTTTTACTTTTTCTTTTTCATTTAGTGGAAGTGGATCAATGCTCTGATCATTGGCAGTCAAATCAATTCCGTAATCTTTCGCGAATACCATATGAGTATCAACAAGAACTCCCTCTTTGTTTTCATCTAAATGAAATACTCTTGCTCCACGCAATCTGTTTCGATCTGCCCCTGGTAATCCATAAGTGCCAAACCCTGTATTCCCGGCATACCCAAGCATGATGCCATAGTAGTTTCCGCAATAGGTGTTGATATGATCATGGCCACAGAAGACACCTTTTACATCTCCTCTATCCAGCATCGCAGTAAATAAGCCACTATTGATTGGTCCCGGACATTCTGCTTCATTTCTTTCCCCTACAATTCCATGTCTTTTCACTGCAAGTTCGTGGCTTGAGGATGTTCTGCTATCAACACTTCCATGCCACATGAAACGGTGTTCCCATAAAGGGATATGAATGAAAACAAGGGACGGTACTTTATACCCGTATTTCTTTTCAATACTTTTTGATTCTTCATAATACCAATTGACTTGATTAAAACGAAGCCAGTCCCAATGGGGGTATCCATCAAAATTCTGTCCGGCGATTTGTGAAGGAGCATATCTGCCGCTATCCAGTAACCAAAGGTTGAATGCTGCTTTATTTCCCTTGGAACGTTTAATAAGGAGATTCATATTTCCGGTTCCCGTCAGACCTTTTTCTCCCGGTTCATTCATATTGCATGGATAGTTCATATAGAACTTGAGCATATCCTCTTCATACATCCCGCTTTTCCCTGAAGAATCTTCATCGTGGTTTCCGAATGTGACAGCCCACTTAATTTTTCTTTCTTCCATCGGGGATGCTACATTATTCAAGGCTTGTTTCATTTCTAATTCCGTATCACAGCCTCCAGTAATACAATCACCATTAATCACAACGAAATCTGGTTTCTCTGAATCCAGCACTTTTTCCATGAGCTCAATCGTTCTGCGATCGATACGCTCGTCGTCCTGAGTATCATTAAATTGGACAACCTTAAACTTTCCATCGGAGTTAAATTGGAGTTTTGTTGGCTTATGTTTTTTCGCCTCCGCAGTGTTGGTTAGCAAATCCCCCGGTAAACCTGCTGTAGCAAGCGATAAAGCAATTGTGCTCATTCCACCGATTTTCAAGAAGCTTCTTCTGTCTAACTCTTCGTTCTGATCCTTATGCCTCATAACACCCTACCTCCATGATCATTGTTTGTTTTAGTCGGGAGTCTTTCATTCCTCCTGCTCTACTTCTTCATCCTAAGACATAATTATTGAAAGACTATTAAAGACGTTAGGAGAAAAAGTAAACAAAACACAGAAAACAAATGAAAACAAAATTCCCGTTTAAACGACAAAAACCCCTATTTACTCGACTCCCCTTCGTACTCTAGTAAAAGAAATAGACAAAAACGCATAAGAAATTGATTTGTTTTCCTTGTTACTTTTGATTAATTTACAAAAGTTAATAATTTCGTAGCATACATTTCATAATCACTTTTTATAATTGGCTAAAATGTAAGCAATGAAGAAATTGGGGGAAAGGGGAGAAATATCCCGTGATGACAGAAAGACAAAAATCAATCGTACGAGAGTTAGAGATAAAAAATAAGGTTAGCGTGGCAAATTTATCAAAAAAGTTAAAGGTAACCCCAGAAACGATTCGAAAGGATTTAATCCTCCTGGAACAAAAGAAGAAATTACGGAGAATTCACGGGGGAGCGATTCCGTACTATGGTTTAATAAAAGAACCTCATTTCAATAAAAAAATTGGAATCTCTCATGATCAAAAAAAGCGAATCGGGGAAGTTGCTTCTACATTTATTACTGATGGAGAAACGATCGCTCTGGATGTTGGTTCAACCACCTTGCATATCGCCAGCTCGATAAAGGATGTTCAAAATGTAACGATTGTGACTAACTCTTTAGCTGCGGCAGACATTCTGAACACACGATTGGAAAACCATCTATTTGATGGAAATGTCATTGTACTGGGTGGAGCAACGAATCCATTGCAACGTTCAGTAAGCGGCTCGTTAACGAATATATTATTAGAGAATTTTTATTTCGACAAAGCCTTCATATCTTGTGGTGGAATTAATAAAGAGGGAATATGTGATTTTAATATTGATGAAGCTGCTGCATCTTCCATAATGATCAAGAAAACAAGGAAAGTGTTTGTTGTTTCGGATTCATCCAAGTTGAATCAAAATGCTCTGTTTCACATCGGATCATTCTCATCGATTGATTGTGTGATATCGGATGTTTCTATACCTAAAGAATGGATGAAAGATTCAATGATTAATAAGGTTGAATGGATAAAAGTTTGAACCTACAGGACTTCCATACCCAACTCCTGTTGAAGAACCCCTTTTAGAACAACCATTATCATGTGAAATATTGGTATCTTTTATTATTCGTATACCTTATCAAGAGCCATAGGTCCGTCCCTCAACGCGTTAGTGTATGATAGAATTAATTTAGAGTAATTGATTTTTGTTTGCTTGGAGGTTGTTTAGGATGCGGCTTTATATGACAGATAAAGTGGAACGTGCGATTGAGTTATTCTCTCAATCAGAGGTGGATGCTCTTGAGGTAGTGAATCATGAGGAAGAGATTGTAGGAATTCTTACACTAGAAGAATTAGGTACGATTTTTCATGATGGCCATTTAGGTGGTATGGTCGGTGAAATTTTCCAAAAAAGCATGTCACATCCATCTCCTCTTCAAGAACAAAAACGGAAGAAAAACCAATATAGTGATTTACTAGAGAGTCATGTTTTTAACGATATAATCAATTCCCTTTATGATGGGGTCTTCATTACAGATGGATATGGTATTACAGTCAAGGTAAACAAATCCTATGAAAGAATAGCGGACCTGAAATCCGAGCAACTAATCGGCTATCATATGGAAGAGCTCATTAAGGCTGGATATATATCCAAATCTGCCTCCATCCAGGTCTTGAAAGAAAAAAGACCGATAACATTGATGCAGTCCATTCACAACGGAAGAAAAATCATCGTGTCCGGTACACCGATTTTTAATGAGGAAGATGAAATTTTATATGTTGTAAACAGTGTTCGTGATATCACCGAACTATTAAAATTAAAGCTACAAATTGATGAGCTGCAAGAACTAAAGAATCTCCGCCAAAGTTCGAATGCCACGTTTTCTAATGAAGCAGAGAAGTCCTCCATCTATTCCAGTGAAAGGATGAAGAAGGTTTTCACCACCATTGATCGAGTAGCCAAAACCGATGTAAAAGTTCTCTTACAGGGGGAAACCGGTGTTGGGAAAACGATGATTGCAAAATACATACACGAGCATTCGAAACGTTCGACCGGTAGTTTTCTAGAGCTTAACTGCGGAGCCTTCCCTCCAAGTTTAATAGAGGCAGAATTATTCGGCTATGAATCAGGTTCTTTCACCGGTGCTTTATCTAAAGGGAAAAAAGGATTGCTGGAAGTGGCGGATAATGGCACGTTATTCCTTGATGAAATTGGGGATCTTCCTTTGGAGCTTCAAGTAAAACTACTAAAGGTCATTGAAGATCAAGCGTTCATCCCCATTGGTTCATCAAAACTCAAACAAATTAATGTTCGCATTATCGCTGCTTCCCATAAAAACATTAAGAACTTAGTGGACATAGGGGAATTTCGCGAAGACTTATATTACCGTTTAAACGTCGTTCCAGTTCAAATCCCTTCCCTCCGTCAGCGTCGCGAAGAAATCATTCCGCTTTCTCAACACTTTTTACAAAGCTTCAATGATGAATATGGATCAAGCAAAGTGTTGAGCATTGAGGCATTGGATTGTTTACATGAATATGATTGGCCTGGGAATATTAGAGAATTAAAAAATTTGATAGAGCGCTTAGTCGTTATCACTCCTTCAGAAACAATCGGACGTGAAGATCTACCACCTGAATTAAGTGAAGCCACCAAGAAACCAGGCTCACTTTATGAAGGAGAAATTCTTCCTTTAAAAGAGGCCGTGGATCGAGTAGAGAAACAATTGATCACCAATGCAATACGAAAATATAAAACAACGAGAAAAGCAGCAGAAATTCTCGAAGTCAGCCAATCCACGATTGTCCAAAAAATGAAGAAATGGGAGCTTTGATTACTTCTTGAATCAAAGCTCCCATTTTTGATTATTTTTCTAATCGGATTTGACTATTTTTTGACACCCTCTCACGTGCCCCTCCTTCTATTCCCACTTTTCAGAAAGTTGGCACAGAACTTGCATCCTTTTTTATATAAGAATCGAAAGGAGATACTTTTCATGACAATCTCAACTTTTAAAATTGCAAATAAATTGGTGACAGGAAAAGGGGCAACAGAAGTTTTACCCGACGAAATCAAGCGCCTTCAAATTCAAAACCCACTAATCGTCACAGATGAAATCCTCCAAAAAGTCGGGGTGGTAGATCAAATCATACCCTTTTTGAAAGGGCTTACTTACGGAATATTCACAGGTGTTAAACCTGATCCTGAGCTTTCTATTGTGGAAGATTGCACGAAAGTATTCATCGAAGGGAATCATGATGGCTTGATTGCTATAGGCGGTGGAAGTGCAATTGATATCGCAAAAAGTGTGTCTGTATACGCTGGTTTTGATGGCAGCCTGTCAGAACTCATCGGTACAGACCTTGTTCCACAAAAGGGCGCACCTATCATTACACTCCCGACAACTGCAGGAACAGGTTCAGAAGTAACGAATATATCGATCCTTTCTGACAAAGAAGCTCAGCTCAAAAAAGGAATCGTGAGTGACTATCTGCTTCCTGATGTGGCGATTGTCGCACCGGAAATGACGCTGACCATGCCGCCTTCAGTCACAGCAGCAAGCGGTGTGGACGCATTGGTACATGCCATTGAAGCATATATCTCGGTTCATGCTTCACCCATAACAGATGCCTTGGCCATTTATTCGATACGAATGATTTCAGAGAACCTGCCAAAAGCATACGCCAATCCTAGCCATGTGGATGCCCGTGAAAAAATGGCGACTGCAAGCTTAATGGCCGGTATGGCTTTTGGTAATGCTGGAGTCGGTGCCGTTCACGCTCTCGCCTATCCTTTAGGCGGCCGCTATCATATTCCTCATGGAGTCAGTAATGCTCTCTTGCTTCCATATGTCATGGAATGGAATAAAATTGCCTGTATGGAGCGCTTCAGGGACATTGCGGCAGCACTAGGCGAAAACGTTCGCTCCTTATCGGACGCAGAAGCAGCAGATAAAGCCGTGAATTCCATGAAGCGATTATGCACCGCAGTCAATATCCCGACTGGATTACGCTCCTTTGATATCCCGGAAACGGCACTTTCTGATATGGCTGAAGATGCAAGCAAGATTGAAAGACTATTAAACAATAACCCACGTCAGTTAAACAAAAGTGAAATTGAACAAATCTATCAATCTGCTTATTAATATAAAGGATTTCAGTTCATTGTTATCAAATTAAGAAAAGGGGTATATAGGATGTGGAGAAATCGAAAAGATGGTGAGGAATCACCATATATTCCAATAGGACCTTTTAAATTAAGACTCCCGTTTATTCACTACAAATTTGAATGGCCGGATTATGTCCAAGGTTTGCTAATGTGTGCAGTAGATTTAGCTGCGATTCCATTAATGATTGAACTTCTGGGCATGCCTTTTGAAGTCGCATTAGCCGTTGTACTGTTGAATGGAATTCTCTATTTAACTCATCACTTACTCGGCGATCCCGTCGTTCCCGGATGGATCACACCAGCGATTCCATTAATCATGGCTTATGTATCAGCATTCCCAGAAGGACCGGAACGTGTGCATGCACTAGTCGCCTTCCAGCTTACACTCGGCTTACTTTCCATCCTGTTAGGGGTGACAGGATTAGCGAAAAAAGTCGTTACATTCGTTCCCCCGGCGATTAAATCCGGGGTAATCTTAGGAGCAGGATTTGCAGCAATCATTTCTGTCTTCCAGGTTGGTGGACGTTTCGAAAGCTTTCCATGGACCATTTCCATAGCGGTAGGGATTGCCTTTTATATTATATTCTCTCAACATTTCAATCAACTGAAAGCCAAAAGTGCACTATGGGGACTTATTGGAAAACTGGGAATCTTTCCGATTATTATTCTCGCTGTTATCATCGCACCTCTCTTTGGAGAAGCACCTTGGCCAACGATTGAGTGGGGGCTCATTAATCCTGACTTCGGTACACTTTGGAGTGAATACACCATCTTTGGGCTCGGTTTCCCTCCGGCAATGCTATTTGTAACGGCCTTGCCTACTGTATTAGCCGCTTATATCGTCCTATTCGGAGACGTTTTACAAAGTAAAGCGCTTATCGATGAAGCGGACCTTGTGCGCCGTGATGAAAAGATCGATTACAATCCGAATCGTGCCCATATGGTCTTCGGTGGACGTAACACCATTATGAGTATACTTGGTCCTGATGTCACAATGGCAGGTCCACTATGGGCAGCCATGCAAGTTGTCGTAATTGAACGGTTTAAAGAAGGTAAAAAAGCTATGCATTCTATATTTGGAGGTTCCGGATCCTTCAGATGGGGTACAAATACTGGACTCTTACTTCTCCCCATTGTAAGTTTAGTACAACCGATTCTAGGTATCGCCCTTGCCTTAACTTTGCTGATCCAAGGCTATGTAAGCGTTCGCGTAGGGATATTAGAATCCCGAAGTCACCGTGACCTTGGCATTGCCGGAGTTATAGGGGCAGTACTCGCCACCAAAGGTGCTACTTGGGCCTTCGCAGTTGGAATTTTGTTATGCTTATTGATTTACGGTAAAAAATTCTTCATCGGTGAGAACGATGAAATTTTTACAAAAGATCTAGAAAATAAAGATGCCAAGAAAATCTCATAAAACATTACAAGGAGGATCACTATGCAACATTACAATATGATTATAAACGGAGAAAAAATCGGAGCGGATCTTTCGAAGGTGGAGGTGACCAACCCCGCCACCTCAGAGGTCATTGCCACCATCGCGAACGGAGGCAAAAAAGAAGCTGCCAGCGCTGTTGACGCGGCTTATAGTGCATTCAAGGACTGGTCCCAATACTCTTCATACGAACGAAGTGAGCTTATTCGCAAATGGTATGATTTAATTGATGAGAACAAAGAGGATCTTGCCCGTACCATGACTATGGAGCAAGGGAAACCATTAAAGGAAGCGCTTGGTGAAATCCAGTACGCCAACGGCTTCATCTCCTGGTACGCTGAGGAAGGAAAGCGTGTATACGGTGAACAAATTCCTGCTACTCAACGAAACAAACGTCTATTTGTTCATAAGCAGCCTGTCGGGGTTGTAGCTGTTATCACCCCATGGAATTTCCCTGCTGCCATGATCACCCGTAAAGTCGCACCGGCTCTTGCGACTGGCTGTACAGTCGTCATCAAACCAGCGGGACAAACACCCTTGACCGCTTTAAAAATGGCTGCTCTAGCCGAGGAAGCAGGCATCCCTAAAGGCGTAATC
Source organism: Rossellomorea sp. GQ25 (assembly GCF_059758515.1). Classification (NCBI taxonomy): domain Bacteria; kingdom Bacillati; phylum Bacillota; class Bacilli; order Caryophanales; family Bacillaceae; genus Rossellomorea; species Rossellomorea sp. GQ25. Next base: position 154,341 of record NZ_JCAXEQ010000002.1, read on the forward strand.
AACGTGGTGACAGGCGATTCAAAATCGATCGGAGAAGCCTGGTTGGAGGATGCCCGTGTACGTAAACTCACCTTCACGGGTTCAACGGAGATCGGGAAGACCTTAATGAAAGGATCGGCTGATACTGTCAAGAAAATATCATTGGAACTGGGCGGTCACGCACCAGTGATCGTGATGGCTGACTCCGATCTAGAAAAAGCAGTCGAGGGAGTCATTGCCTCCAAATTCAGAAATGCAGGTCAAACCTGTGTCTGCTCCAACCGCATCTATGTTCATGAATCCATTGTTGATTCATTTACCGAAAAACTAGTTGAAAAAGTGAAGGATCTCAAAGTCGGTAACGGACTTGAAGAAGGTGTGGACATTGGTCCATTAATCGATGAGAATGCAGTAGAAAAAGTACAGAAGCATGTGGAGGACGCTGTGAGCAAAGGAGCATCCGTTGTCTACGGAGGCAAAGGTAAAAACGGTTTATACTTTGAGCCGACTGTCATCACCAACGTACATGATGACATGCTTTGCATGAAAGACGAAACATTCGGTCCAGTCGCTCCAATCACTACGTTTAAAACCGAAGAAGAAGCCATCGAACGGGCAAATAATTCCATCTACGGTCTTGCTGCTTATGTATTTACCGAAAATATCACAAAGGGCATACGAATCAGCGAGCAACTGGAATATGGAATTGTAGGATTGAACGATGGATCACCTTCCACCCCACAGGCCCCATTTGGCGGATTCAAGCAAAGTGGTCTTGGCCGTGAAGGCGGACATCATGGCATTGAAGAGTATTTAGAAGTTAAATATATTTCAGTAGGGTTGTAAACGTTAAAGGCACGCATTCAGTTGTGTGCCTTTTTTCAAAATATCTTAATGCCGCCAGCCCTGCTGTTAACCAGAAAAAACGAATATCCATTTTCATAACTCCCCTTTTCTAACGAATCTGTATCTTACCAATTTTTACTGATTGAAATAATCATACAAATCTAGAAAAATAGAAATTGATATTATATTAGGAAAACTTATTGACTGCGCTTTCTTCCTATGCTAGATTGTGTTTAATAATTAAATTCCACGACGAGAAAAAGTACGAGAAGGAACATGTTCTAAAGAGAGTCGGTGTATGCTGGGAGCCGGTGGACAGATCTTTACCGAAAATCATCTCCGAGATGCAAAGCTGAATTGGAGTAGGCTTTGACGGAATTCCACCGTTATCAAGGGACATGTATGATTGTACATAGATAAGGTGCCGGAATGTTTCTTTATAGATCAACTTCCGGAATATGGGTGGTAACGCGAGTCCTAACTCGTCCCTGATCAGGGGCGGGTTTTTTTATGTGAAATAATCAGAATAATCAATAGAAGCTAATCATGATTTGGCTGAAGATTAGGAGGGGTTTGGATGAGAAAAAAAGATGTGCTGGTTTCAGGTTTTATGCTTTTTTCTCTATTTTTCGGGGCTGGAAATTTAATATTTCCGCCATATCTTGGAATGGAATCAGGAGCTTACTTTGCCGCAGCAATTGCCGGGTTTATTTTAACAGCAGTGTTCCTGCCTTTTTTAACGATCATTTCGGTATCGTTATCTACTAACGGATTATTGTCAATTGGCCAACGGGTCCATCCTGTCTTTGGACTTGTGTTCGCCATCGTGATTTATATGTCGATTGGAGCACTATACGGTATTCCAAGGGCGTCGAATGTTGCCTATGAATTGGGATTTATGCAAGTGATTAGTGTGGATGGACAATTACCCTTGTTCTTATTCTCTCTTGTCTTTTTCGGATTAACCTACTTGCTCAGTATCAATCCCAAAAAAGTGATTGATCTTGTCGGGCAGTTTTTAACGCCTGCCTTGCTCATTGTATTAGCGATACTCTGTGTACGGGCCTTTATGATCTTTGATTATACGGACGCTCAAGCAACTGAAAATTTCCAGTCCGATCCGTTTCTCAAAGGGTTTCTGGAAGGGTACTTCACCATGGATGCCGTGGCAGCCCTTGCCTTTGGGATTGTTATCATCAATGGATTGAAAGATAAAGGAGCGACGGATAAAAGGGAGCTGATAAGAGGGACAATCAGTTCAGGTATGATTGCAGTAGTCGGCTTAATCATGGTGTATCTTTCACTCGGATGGATCGGACGGGTTGTTCCGCATGAAGAGCCACTTCAAAATGGAGCAGAAATATTGGTTCTTGCTTCTCATCAATTATTTGGATACAGCGGGAATGTGTTATTTGGAGCCATAGTGATGATTGCTTGTTTAACTACCTGTATCGGCCTCATCAATGCTTGCGGACGTTTTTTCAATGAAAATTTCCCCAGGTATTCATATAACACTTATGTAATGATTTTCATCCTCATCGGGTTGGCCGTGACCAATCTTGGCCTGAATTTGATATTGAAGGTGGCTACACCGTTACTCGTTCTGATTTATCCTGTAGCTATTGTGCTCGTAGTCCTCTCTCTCTTCCAGCATTTCTTTGGGGAAAGTAAGAGAATGTATGTGTATGGAGTAGGGGTCGCAACATTATTTGCCTTTTACGAAATGCTGCTGACGCTAAAAATTCAGATGGGTGGAATTCAATCTATCTTGGCATTCCTTCCCCTCAGTGAAAACGGCCTGGCCTGGACCCTTCCTACCCTCTTGGTAGTCGTGATTGGGTATGCCATAGACCTGGCCCAAAGGAAAATCACCTTTCCTTCAAAGTTTAACTCTTAATTTCAAGAGAGGGACGGACCTCTAAAAAAGCAACAAGGCAATGGGTGAATTTCTCACGCATTTCTTGCTGCTTTTTTGATTTTCAGGAAGTTTGATCTGTTGCTTTTTGGTAGACGTTCATGGAACCACCGCTCAGTCCAATGGCTTCTGCCGTGTGAGTCCATCCGTATTTTTCATAATAACCTACCAGATCTGTTGTTAGGTATAGATGTTTGTAGCCTTTTTCATAGGCTTCCCGTAATGCATGCTCGAGGAGGCTCGAACCAAGTCCTTTCCCTCTGTGGTCCGGGTCAATGTAGAGGCAAGCAAACCATGGAAACAGGTCTTGCCTACTATTCAGATCGTTTCTGAGCAGCGCGTACGTTCCTATGATTTGTTCTTCCTCTAAAGCGATACAAAATCGCGGTAAGTCCTCTTTGGTACGGCAGGAATGGAACATACAATCGTGATAGAACCTGTAATTCTCTTCACTTCCCCACTGTTCCCAGAAAGCTTTCACTGCTTCCTCAAAAATACTTGAATTCTCTTGTAACTCCAATATTTTCATTGTTACTTTCCTCTCTTTACTGAATAAACGTATTTTTATAGGATTCTTCATTGAGGAAGGAAAACCTCTATTTCAATAAAAAAGCCACGCTCTGCATTGAACGTGCCCTTATTAATTGATCAGTAAGCCCCATCTGAATACGTTCATTCGTAGCTATGTGAGTAAATCTCAAAAATATTCCCGAACGGATTTTTTACACCATACGGTAAGGCTTTTCCCCGGGATAATACTCACGGATCGGCATGCGCTGTTTACCGCCGTGCTGTTTGATTTTTTCAACCACGCCTTCTACATCAGGGTTCTGGATACAGAAATGGAATAGTCCTGTTTTCCAATACTCGAAGTTATTCTCCGGCTTTTCGTTGTGAGGAAACTCAAACAGCACCACTCCGATTTTATCACCGTTGCCAGGTGAGCAATTCTGAATTTCTCCCCATCATTCCCGAATACATCACCGACATCTGCACGAAACCCGAAGAGGCCAATACATTTTACACAGAGGTGTTCGGATGGTACACCATCATGGATCCTTCCGATGTGGATCCTTTCTTAACAAAACGAAAATTATATCAGGTCAATGAGAATATAAGAACTGAATGTCGTAATGATGATTCCCGCCACCCGATTGATCATCGTTAACGAGTCCGATTCAATCCGACTGCTTAACCATCCTCCTACCAAGGCAACCGTCCCCCACCATAAAGCGGATCCACAAAAGACACCCCAAACGACGAGCAATGCGGATACTACGCTGCCATCAGAACCGGTTACGCGAAAGACACCAAATATGGCTATAAATGCAAGGATGGTCAACGGATTCGTAAGCGTCAAAAGAAAGACTGAGAGAAACCCTTTCAAAGAATAAGTGGTTTGCGATTCACCAGTCTTAAATGGTGCCGTTTGTGAAGTGAATGTCTTCCATCCTAATAAGAATAGAAACACCCCTCCCCATAATTGAATCCAGAACTGGTGATCAAGAAGGAAATCGGAAACAATCGTAAGCCCCATGACAGCGACCATTCCGTATAGTGCATCTGCAGTGGCAGCACCCAACCCCGATACAAAACCTGTCCTTCTCCCATATGTCAATGTCCGCTGAATACAAAGGATACCGACTGGACCTACAGGAGCAGCAATGGTGACTCCTATGATGAAACTCTTTAAAAATAAAATAGGATCGATCATGGTCCTGCCGCTAATCTAAAGAAAACTTGTGTGGTGGTAGTGGTAATGCCGAACTCACTATGAACGAATCCATGACCATCGTCATTTTGGACCTGGTTATTGCCGGCAGGCTCTTAACTTCATCACTGATGACACGACCCAGATCCTTTGTATTTCTACTCCGTATTTTCAAAAGATAATCATCCTCCCCGGCGAAATGTGTACATCCATGTGATTACCCCATTTCATTAAATTATAATATTATAAATTGTTTTTTGTAGAAGAGGGACGGACCTTCAATTGGTTTCCCCTTTAAAACCTTGGTCAGGCTATAAAGTAATTCATTTAATATATGCGGAGTTTCTAATCCTTTATGTACTTTTTCCGAGAAACCATATAAAAGATCTTTGCTTCATTCTTCGATTCAATTTATCCTTAAAGTAAGTGAACAAGGATTGGAGGAAGATCGATGTCTATCGTTCTAAAGAGAATTTATAATGAACCTCCCCAATTAGGCGGTCATCGCATTTTGATTGACCGGGTTTGGCCACGTGGAATTTCAAAAGAGGATGCCAACTTGGATGAGTGGATGAAGGAAATTACGCCAAGCCCACCCTTAAGAAAATGGTTTAATCATGAGCAGGAAAAGTTCGAGGAATTTAAAAAAGCCTACAAAGAAGAACTTAATCAAGATGATAAAAAACAAAAGAAGCTGCAGGAACTGAAGGAAATGTCTGTTAACGAACGCTTAGTCCTTCTCTACGGTGCAAAAGATGAGCAGCACAACCATGCCGTTGTGTTAAAAGAAGTATTAGACGATTTGTAAGAGGGACGGACCTCTAAAATCAGCAGAAAACCATTAGGTTAATCACTTATTGGAGGTCCGTCCCTCTTAAATTAAATGCTTTCTATCAGCAGATAGATTCCCGTAAATAGCAGGAGGAGATAGGTAAAGATATGAAAGATTTTTTGATTGATTTTGCTGAATAAAGCTTGTCCTAACACGAGACCTACGGCTACTACGGGTAATGCCTGCAAGCTTGATTTCCAAACCGTAAGAGTAGTCCCCGCCACTTTCACTTGGATCACTAAACTGACGAGATAGATGAACAAATAAAAGGCAAGGGTTGTTCCTCGAAGCTTCTCTTTTCTTGTCTCAGTGCCTGAAAAATATAGAAGCAGGGGCGGTCCAGGCATACCAATACTTGTGGTCAGTACTCCAGACAATCCCCCTGCCAGAAAGTCCCGCATTTTTGACTGCATGATGCGGAATTTCATGATAAGTAAAACCGTCAGCAGTATGATGATCAAGCTAATTGAGATCTTTAAGAGACTCATATCAATAAGAATGAAAACCAATATACCCATTGGTAAACCAGGAATGCTCCCAATTATAAACCTTTTCACAAGAGGAAAATCAATGTCCCGTCTAATTTTCACTAGTAGTGCCAGTGAGATCACAAGGGATAAGATCAAATTAATCTGTATCGCTTCTTTAGCTGGAAACAAGAGCAATAAAAATGGTGTTGCCATTATGGAAAATCCGAAACCGGTACTAGTTTGCAATATTGATGCACATAAAATGATAGTCATAAACAAGATAAACGTACTCAAGAAACATTCCCCCTGGTGATTCTTTCGAAATGATAACCATTCGAACCCACCCATAAACCAATTTCGGTTATTAGAAATAGGAACACAATCCACGCCCAAAAATGTAAGAAGCCTCTATGAAAATCATAAAACGCATTCAAATAATAAGGGTTCTCATGCATGGTCATGGTAAAAGCATAGAACATTCCGAAGGTGAAATTCCGCGACCATTGACTTATATGATAGGTAAAAACCCCTTTTTTCCATCCCAGCATCTGAATCCGTTTGACAGCTCTCACCATTTCCAACAATTCCACACTAATTAGGAGGACAAACACAAGGAGCCAAAAAACCATTATAAACATCCCAGACATCATCTGTGAAGAAACGATTGCCAGACCAGTAATGGATAAAGCACCGTGAATGATACAGTTTGTGCTCGACCAATCATCAATGATGGTCCAAGGATTTCCTATCGCATAACGAAGCACAATCAATGTTATTCCGATTAAATAAAAAAAGATACCAAGTGACATCACCCCAATCAGCAATCCCTCCGGTAGAGCAGGAAAGATCTTCACCCAAAAAATCACCAATGATTGGGTAGCAACGGTAGACAGTAGCACAACCCCATGAGCAGAATGCGCTGTCGGTCGTTTCATCATCTCTTTAAAATGGTAGAAGCAGTTTGCCAAAAAGCAGAGCCACAAAAGAGTATTTATAAGCATAATGACCTGTACACCCACGCTCATATCAGGAAAATATTTGACGATCACATTACTCAATACCGAAATGCCCGCAACCCACGATCCAATCACGAAAGAATGAACAGGATTCCGTATAAAAGCAAATAAAAATGGTTTAATTAACAATTGTTTAAAAAGAGATTTATAAATAATGGCAGCCAACACAATCAAGGACACAGTCAGTATTCTTCCAGTGATGTGGTTAACCCATGTAAAAGCATCAATGGCAGCATAAAGAAAAATTCCTAGAGCCATAATGATGGCACCTGAAGCCGGATTGATGATTTCTTCGTTTTCTTTACGTTTCATCCTGATGCTCAGAGACCTCCCTTCTATCTTTTGAATCGCGAAGCCACATAATAAGATCATCATGTGGAAAATGAATCCTTGTACCAGAGATAAGCTTTGGAAGAAAACTACCAAGGCTATCAACTAATATTTGCAATTCCTCCAGCACATACCCGTTCTCAAACTCCTCCTTGGAAACGGGTAGCTCCTCCTCATCCAGAACGGAAGCTTTTCCATCGGCAAATACGAGGACATCTATGATGAGATCTTCGAAAGACACTACTTCATTGTTTATGTTAGTATTTCTGACAATATTAAAATAGGACCCTAAATACTCACCCCTATGACCTCTCCAAATATACACATTATAAGCACGATCCTTCCAATAGTACGCCAGGGTGTAGCTTCCCTCAGGGATGGTTAAGCTTGATTGGTTTGTTGTCATGGTAAAGGCATCTTCTATTTTATGAAAAAGGACCACATCTTCAACTCCCGCCTTCAAAAGCCGGCAGTGATGTTCCACCACTCTTCCGTCATAACCTATCTTTCTCTCTATAATCGGGTCACCAACCTGAAGGGGACTCCCCATCGCATTCTCATTCACCAATCATCCCTCCTAAACTCTAATTACTTGCTATATAAGTTTATCATTTCAGCAAATTTGGAAGAGGGACGGACCTTTGAGGAGCAAGAACCATCAGGTTAATCGCTCATCAAAGGTCCGTCCCTCTCAGATTACTCACGAATTATATCTTTTTCACAAATTCGGATTTTAGTTTCATGGCTCCGAAGCCGTCGATTTTGCAGTCGATGTCGTGGTCTCCTTCGACGAGTCGGATGTTTTTGACTTTGGTTCCCATCTTGAGGACGGATGAACTTCCTTTTACTTTCAGATCTTTAATGACCGAAACGGAGTCACCATCGGTTAAGAGATTTCCGTTTGAGTCTCTAGCCACCTTTTCTTCTTCTACCGTTTCAGTTGCTGCTTCCGTTGTCCATTCATGAGCGCACTCTGGGCAGACGAACAGACTTCCATCTTCATACGTGTATTCTGATTTACACTTTGGGCAATTTGGCCATTCTGACATCGTGTTCATTTCCTCCAATGATTGTTTATTCATGATAAATTTAAAAGACATCGCATTCCATTATACCTGACCCACTGTGAGTTATATATCATTTTCGTACATCCATTTAGTCGGAGCGCATTCGTCACATCCAATTACTACTTTAAAACACGTTCAGAATGTTTCCTTTCCCATTTCACCAAGAACATTTCTAATAAAGGTCCAGGCAATGGCCGGCTAAAGTGGTATCCTTGACCTACCTGACAGGCATTCCGTTTCAGGAACAATACTTGATCTTCTGTTTCAATGCCCTCAGCAATAGTGGTAAAGTTCATATTTTGACTCATATCAATAATCGCTTTTACGATTGAAACTTGATGTGAATCTTCCATAATATCATCTACGAACGATTTATCTATTTTAATACTATCAATCGGTAAGTGCCTTAAATTATTCAATGAAGAGTAACCTGTTCCAAAGTCATCCATGGAAATGATGATGCCCAGCTTTTTCAGCTTATTGAGAACGTTTGTTGATTTTTCGAAGTCCTGCATAATACTCTCCGTAATTTCAAGCTCAAGTCGATCCGGCTGAAACTGGAGGTCTGATAGAGTTTCTTTTACCATGTCAACAAATCCATCCTCTTTTATCTGTCTGACAGATATATTTACAGCAAGAGGGATGATACCTAACCCGTTCTTTTCCCACTCCTTACTTTGTTGACAAGCCTCTCGAAGAACCCACTCCCCAATCGGAATGATCAATCCCGTCTCCTCAGCCAGAGGAATAAATTCACATGGAGAGATCATTCCAAGTTCCGGATGCTCCCAGCGGATCAAGGCTTCTACACCAATAATGTCCAGCGTTTCTAAATCCACCTTTGGCTGATAATGGAGAGTTAATTGTTCAAGCTCCAATACCTTTCTTAATCCATTTTCAAGCTCCATATTCCTTGAAGAAGCTTTTTCAAGTTCAGGAAAATAGAATTGATAGTTGTTCTTTCCGCGATCCTTCGCTAAATACATGGCTGTATCGGCATGTTTAATTAAACTTTCCTGGTCCTCGCCATCTTTTGGGTACATACTGATACCGATACTGGGTGTCACAAAGAACTCCTGTTCATGAATGACGATTGGACTGTTGAAACTTTGTAATACTTCACCCGTCGTTTCTTCGACCTCTTTCTCATTCAAATTGGAGAGTAAGATAATAAATTCATCTCCCCCTTGTCTAAACACAATCCCTTTGTCTTTCACCACATTCTTCAATTGGAAGGCAACCTTCTCCAGTATGATATCTCCAGTAGAATGCCCTTTCGTATCGTTGATGACTTTAAATCGATCTAGATCCAGAAATAAGATGGCAATCGATTGATCAGGAGCTTCACGAATTGACTCATTTAAGTATTGCTTAAATTTATTCCGATTTGGAAGCCCTGTTAATGAATCATAATAGGCCATGGTACGAATGGTTTTCTCAGTCTCTTTACGATTGGTAATATCTCGTCCAACCAACTGTATGGCCATCCTTCCTCCATATAAAATGGGCATCGCGGAAATCTCCAACTCTATTGCATCACCGTTAAGGCGATAAACGGTCAGTTCAAAGCGTTCCCCTGCGGTCGAATCTTTTGTCTGCTCCCTTATTTTCTTGATAGTTTCAATACTGGTAAATTCGGAAACATCTTTGTTCATAATGTCTTCGGGGCTTTTGGCACCAATCAATCTGCTGCCTGCTTCATTGATATAATCAAATGATTGGTTACTGATAACCGCAATGATATCTGGAGACATTTCCACTAAACTACGGTATTGATCTTCACTTTCTTTCCGATTGGTGATATCAAACAACACACTGGTAAAAGAAATCATTTCTCCGTTTTCATCTAAGGTGGGGATGCCTCTATCCTGGATCCATCGAACCTGACCATCCGGCTTGATGATACGGTAAACACTCACACAGGCCTGACCGGAACCAAGCGTTTCCTCCCTATCATTTAATACCGGCATATCCTCAGGGTGTATCACTTTTCTCCATAAAAGTGTGTCCTGATAAAATTCATTCAAAGGAAATCCATATAGATTTTCAATACCAGGTGTAATCAAAAGAACATCGGATTTCATATCATGAGACCAAATCGCAACATCCAGCGTCTCAAAAATGTTGTTTAAATTCTTATTACTCTTCGTTAATTCCTTTGAAGCATTCCAATTTCCTTTGAATAGAAGGAATAGTAAAGTAAGCAGACAAAACACTATACCTATATGGAGGAATAGGGATACTGCCCCATTAGAGTGATTATTTGTTTTCCAAGACAAATCTGTGATTTCTAACAAGAACATTATGATAAATAGCATGAAGATTGTTTTCTTATTTTGTGTAAAATTCATTCATTACTCTCCCGAATATAAGAATTCTTTCTTTAATCAAGTGTACTATTTATGGCTTTCATTCACAATATAGCTAATTATTGCCTCTAACACTATATAAAAAGGACCAGCTCCATCGACTGGAGCCGGTCCTATTGATGATTCATATTTATTCGTTTTTAATATGAGACACCCGTCCGTGTATGTGTCTTCTTAAATTCATCCATATCCGGATCAAAATAATCCTCATTATAGGCAGGCACAAACTTACCTTCCTTTAAATAGCCTGATCCCCATGTCGGATCCAAGGTGACCCATTCCCCATCAAGGTTCGCTTCCACCCAAGCATGCCTTCCCGGGGAAATCCCGCCTGCTCTTCCTTCAACGAATCTCGCCTCGATGTCGCTGGCACGAAGCATGGCAATCGCCAGGTAAGCGTAGTCCTGGCACACACCCGTTTTGGTTTCCAGTGTTTTTAATGCACTGTCATCCCAGTTAAAGTCGTCATTTTCATATTTCTCAACGTCATAGGACACATTTTTTGCGACATCATCATAGATTGCTTTCGCCTTGTCTCTGTCGCTTGTTTTTCCAGCTGTGACGGTTTTCGCCTGCTCTTTGATTTCCTGCGCGTCTGACTGTACGCCACGGGATGGCAGAAGGTCTCGCTTGTCTTCTCCTGTCGATTCCACTTCAAACTTCGCAAAACCGAAAAATCTGAAATAGTCGCTATTCTCATCCTTAATTTCAGGTACGCTGAGAGTCACCTCATAGGTACCGGGTCCAAACCGCAAATAAAAGGAATCATCAAGGGTAAAATCCTTTACGGGAATTACATCCAGAGCTTCATCTTCCCCTTTTTTAGTGGTGATATAAATATGCGTCGTTTCCGGACCGAATTGAGCTTTTGGATCGATGCTTCCTTTGATAGAGTAAACACCATCAGACTTCTCCCCACCAAATTGAGGAGATTCCAGTGTTACGCCACGCTCGCGATATTTATCAGCATACTCAATCGGACTCATCACTCGAACAGACTCATTATCAATGATAAGATTGGTGGCCGTCTGGTAGTAGTTTTCACGGTCTTCATCTGGTACCAGTACTTCAAGCTCGTGTATTCCTTTCCCATAAAACAAAGGAACTTCATAGTTGAATTCTCCGTTTTTCACGGGAATGACATGTGTCCAGTTTTGCGAATCCTTCTTTAACCTGAGCATGATGGTTTCTTCATCCGTTAGGTTTGTAGCTTCTCCTTTTAAAGGAAAGATTTCGTTCCCTTTGATATAACTTGATTCAGAACTCAAGGACAATTCGGCCTCCTGGCCAAATGGTGTGAGCGTCACATCCCTCATTAGGTCAGGATGCACATTATGAACCGTGAAGGAAGCAGTATCATAGTAATAATTCTCCAGATCCTTGCTTGGCAGCTGCACAGACACACTATACTCACCTTTTCCATTGAAAAAGTGGATGTTCTGTTTGAACTTACCGTCTCTGATGGGAGTGTAATATTCGAGCTGCTTTCCGACGGGGCCTTCTTCACTTGCCCTAACCTTGATCCAGACGTAGTCCGACTTCAGTTCAGAATGCTGTTCAATTTCCCCGTCGACTGTCACTTGCCCATTCACCGCAAATTCCTTGTATGACGGTTCATTCATTTTGACACCGATTTCCTCGCTATAGGAAGTTAATTGAAGTGGCTCCATTTCCCCTATTTCATCGTTCATTTTCTTCTTTTCTTTTTCATACTGATCTTCTTCTTTTTTATCCGCCTTCGTTTCTTCTCCGTTGGCACTTGAGTCACTGCATGCCGTCAGGAACAAGAAACTTGTTAACAAACTCAAGAATAGAATCAACAAAGGACTTTTCTTCTGCATGTTTTCCTCCTAAAATAAATGTGCTTACTACTCATACGAACTATACAGATTTTCGTTCCTGATTCTATTTTACTATTATTTTTTGGAGGGACGGACCTCTAAACGTTAAAAATCACCTGAATATAGAGTGATTTGAGGATTTGAGGTCCGTCCCTCTTATTATTTTATTCTAGCAGCCTTCTAAATTTGTTTGTAATAGATTATGGTGGCCTCTAATACCCCAAATGGTGAAGCTGCATAGTCGGGAATCCGCCCTCCCTGAACGAATCCCAGTGACTTATACAAATGATTAGAAGGCGCCCCTTCGACCGTATCCAGTATCAGTAAGGTCCGTCCCTCTTCTATTGCTCTTTCCTCCGCTGTTTGCATGAGTTTACTGGCAATTCCTTTTTGACGAAATTGAGGATGGGTCATCATTTTTGCAATTTCGGCTCTGTTGGTCCCGTTTGGTTTCGTGCATAAGTGGAGCTGCACAGTACCTGCTATTGCATTATCCATCCAGGCTGCATATAGGATTACATGTGGATTCAGTACATGCTGCCAGAAATCCATCGCTGCAGAACGTGCCATTGGGGCTAAAAAACCAATGGAAGCCCCATCGTCCACTACGTTCATTAATAGATCAGAAAGTTCCTCGATGTGCTGATCTATCGTTGTCAGTTCTACGATTTTTAGTCCTTGATTCTTCATGGCCATCTCACTCCTTAGCATATCTTTCCCTCTTTATTACAGTGGTCCAATTTAGTTTTTGCAATCTTTTTGTTAGATGTGATGACAAGGCATGGATGTTGATTGCTTTAGTTCACCTTATTATTCATGCATCCATCTAAACTACTATTCTTTTTAAACCGCGAGTTTTTTTCCTTCTCATCTTTTCCCATCCTCTTTTTTTATATAATCAAATTATAAGGAGGGAATCTTCAATAATCTAACTTTTTATGGAAAATTACTTTTTGTTCTACATACACTAGAACAATTTTGTTATACTATTCATATAACAAACTAGGAGGTGAATCCTTGTTTATCCAAATAGAACCTCAATCAGATATACCGATTTATTCTCAGGTCAAGAATGGGATTATGGAGGGGATTGTCCGCGGGGAATTAGTGCCAGGTGATATCCTCCCGTCCGTTCGGAGCCTTGCCGGTGACCTGGGCGTAAACATGCACACGGTGAATAAAAGCTATCATGAATTGGAAAGCAAGGGTGTGATCCGCATTGTTCCAAAGTCTGGGGCTGTTATTTGTACACCATCTGAGGGAGAAATTCCGCTATCCCGATTGGATCAGATATCAGAAGAATTGCGGCCGATTGTAGTGGAATCATTGGTAATCGGCATGAGTGAAAAAGAAATTCAAGAATTAGTTGCAGCTATTATGATAAAGGTTAAGGGGGAGTAACAAATGGAAATGACGCTCATTTTCGTCACGGTCGGGTTTCTGGTGGCGCTTCAAATCGCCATACCTTTCATTGTCAAACGGACGGTGGTGTTTGGTGTGACTGTACCCGTTGATGAAATAAGGAACGAAAAGGTGCGACAATATAAAAAACTCTACGCAATCCTCACCTCCTTCTTTTCAATTGTCGTTTTGGCTATCTATATTTTTTGGTCGACAATCATTACACCTATAGAAAATCACCTCATTTTAGCAGGCTTATTACTGCCTTTTGTCATCCTATTTATTTCGATGTCCCTTTATTTCTATTTTCATATGAAAGTGACAACACTGAAACGCGAAAGGCAATGGTTCAAGGATCGTAAACAGGTAAAGGTTTCAGAATTGAGCCTAAGAACGAAAGATGAAATGCTACCCTGGATAGTGTATGTAGTACCCATGGTGATCACTGTTGGATTAATGGTGTTTACATTGGTGAATTACAATAGCCTGCCGGATCAGATTCCTACCCACTGGGGACCTGATGGAAAGCCAGATGCTTTTACAACGAAATCGTACCTTTCCGCTTTGACCCTTCCACTCGTCTTACTGGTGATGAATACGATGTTCCTCGGTATAAACGAGCTGACGAGGAATTCCGGGATCAAGCTGAGTGCAGGAAATATAAAGGCATCACGTGTCCGACAGCTCCGTCTGCGCAAGTACACAAGCTGGCTCCTATTCTTCATCTCCATTCTGATATCCATGCTATTTACATTCCTGCAATTCACCACCCTTTATGAAAATAGCGTCAGCGACCTGCTGATCATCACCATACCACTGGCCTTCTCTGCACTCGTCTTGATAGGGACGGTCCTTATGGTCATCAAGGTGGGGAAAAAGGATTCAGACTTGGACTTAGAAATCATTGATGAAGGCACTGGCGAAGTGATCAATGCAGATGACGATCAATACTGGAAAGGGGGGCTCTTCTATTTCAACCCTGAAGACCCCTCCATCTTTGTAGAAAAACGCTTCGGAGTAGGCTGGACCCTGAACTTCGCCAGACCCATGGGATACCTCATTCTGGTCGGACCGCTGCTCGTGATAGTAATCATTACACTTTTATAACGGTGAGGAACGGACCGCGATAAAGTTACATCAACGTTCAGCTAAAGAGGGTCCGACCCTTTTGTTACGCGATTTCCACCCTTAAGGAACACTAGTGCACCTTTCTCTTGTGATTGAATCCGAGGTCCGTCCCTCCTACTACTAAAAAAGGCACAATCTCTGGAAATTCGACTTTTATTATGGACAGATTGTTTAGAATACTATATAAATAGTAGATGGAAACCCACAAAGAAAACGTTTACAACATGAGATGACAAGGAGGATTCTATGTTAGATGTGCTGAACAAGATTAATTCATTTTTATGGGGGACACCAAGTTTAGTACTGTTATTTGGGACTGGCCTTTTCTTAACGTTTATGCTTAGAGGGCTACAGTTCCGAAAGCTATTGTATGCATTTAAACTTGCTTTTACAAAAGAAGAACCATCTTCTTCCGCTGACAAGTCGGAAGGGGATATTAGTAACTTCAAAACGTTGATGACTGCTTTATCAGCGACAATCGGTAACGGAAACATTGCCGGAGTTGCGACGGCATTGACGATTGGCGGACCTGGAGCCATCTTCTGGATGTGGATTGTCGGCCTTCTCGGAATGGCCACAAAATACGCCGAAGCCCTGCTTGCGATGAAGTACCGTGTGAAAAATAAAAACGGTGAATACTCCGGCGGGCCAATGTATTACGTAGAAAAAGGTCTCGGCAGCAAGTGGAAATGGCTTGCTGTTGCATTTGCCTTATTCGGTGCTTTTGCTGCCCTTGGAATAGGAAACAGCGTACAGTCCAATACGATTGCAGATGTCATGACATCAAGCTTTCAAATTAACAATCTCGTAACAGGAATCGTTTTAGCAGTCCTGACAGGTTTGATCATATTTGGAGGCATTCAACGGATCAGTACAGTTGCTTCCTTCTTTGTACCGATCATGGCATTCCTGTACATTGGTGGTTCATTGATCATCATCGTACTGAATTATGACATGATCATTCCGGCATTTGAAATGATTTTCTATTATGCGTTCAATCCTGTAGCTGCAGCTGGAGGGTTCACTGGAATCATTATCAGTGAAGCGATCCGAAGCGGGGTATCACGTGGGATTTTCTCCAATGAGGCCGGACTTGGTACGGCTGCATTGATTGCAGGTAATGCGAAAACAGACCATCCGGTTAAACAGGCACTTGTCGCCATGACGGGTACGTTCATTGTGACGATTATTGTTTGTACAATGACTGGACTGGTTCTTCTGATCACTGGTTTCTGGGACCCTACAGGCGGAGCGATTTCGGGTGTTGAGCACGCGCCGAGCCTTGATGGGGGAGCGTTAACGAGTGCCGCATTCGGTCATGCCCTTGGGGTAGCCGGGGAATACATCGTATCATTTTCGGTTATATTCTTCGGTTTCTCAACAATCGTCGGATGGTATATGTACGGGGAGAAATGCTTCGAGTACTTAACGAATTATCGTTTTGCTAACTCCTACCGACTCATTTACATTTTAGCAACCGGCCTTGGTGCTGTTGCGAACTTAGAGCTCGTTTGGGCATTTGCTGATATGTCTAATGCGTTGATGATGATTCCAAACTTGATCGCTCTTATTTTACTTTATAAGGTCATCGTTCGTGAAACGAATCACTACTTCAATGAGTACATGCCCATGATGGAAGCTCGACCAAGAAAGAAAGCCAGTTAATAGAAATAGGCGTGATCTATGATCACGCCTATTTCCAATCCCAAAGAATCTTTTCATACTTACAATGTCCGCTATGAATAGGGGTAATCTCTTTTAAAGGATATTTCTTTTGGTAATAATGATTCAATCCCTCATTATTTGCAGGGCAATCAAAACGAAATTTCACATTTGCTGCTAACTTGACCAGTAACACTGCCCAATCAAGGAAAGCTTCTCCAATGCCTCTACCCGCGTAGTCTCTATGAATGACGAATCTATGTAGGTATATAATACATTCTTCTTTAAGAGCGTCCTCTTCCCATATTTCCACATCCCATTCAGTAGGCTCATGGTCGATGGTTAAACTGGCAACGACCTCCCTTTTTCCAGAAAATATGTGTAGTGATTTTTTATTGACTCCAATATTTCTTCTTTATTCCCCTCGAGATTTGTCAGATAGTAGTCCCATTGCTTTACTTCTTTATCTTGAAGCCATTCAACTGCATTCACCAATAAATCCAAAACTTTTTCTACATCTTCACTTTCTGCCGCGTTGATTTCAAAAACCTCTCCATCAATTGTAAGCATATCGTTAGTACTCCTTTGGAAAATAAGTGCATATTTCAAATAAAAAACCATCCCTATTCTTATACAAGAAAGGGATGGTTCCATCTATCAAGCATACCACTTATGCCACATATGATCGTTTCTGCCTCTCGCAAAGGTGTCCACCCGGTTACGGCCCCAAGACACGGCTCCCGGTGAAGAACGAACGCCTCCTCTGGGTGCTCCAAGGTCTTCCCAGTTACTCCAGCGGGAACCATTCCACCATTTGTGCCACATGTTATTGTTGTCTCCCCGGACAAAGGTATCAATCCGGTTCGGTGCCCACGAGGAGGCAGCCGGTGCCCCTTCAAATCCTCTAGGTGGGGAACCGAGGTCTTCCCAATTGCTCCAGCGGGAACCATCCCACCATTTATGCCACATACGGTCGTTGTTCCCTCTAACAAAGCAATCGATGCGGTTCGGACCCCATGAGACGGCACCAGGAGAATCCCTCAAGCCGCCTCTTGGAGCTCCAAGGTTTTCCCATTGGCTCCATCTTCTTCCGTCCCACCATTTATGCCAGAGATTGTTGTCATCTCCTTGGACGAAAACATCGAGTCGATTTGCTTGCCATGATGCAACCGTAGGATCTCCCTTGAACCCACGTGGTGGTCCCCCAAGGTCTTCCCATTCATTCCATCTCGAACCATCCCACCACTTATGCCATAGAGTATCCCGATTCCCTCTCACAAACGTATCAATGCGGTTAGGTCCCCAGGACACGGCTGCCGGAGAACTTCTTAAACCTCTGCGTGGAGCTCCAAGGTCCTCCCAATTACTCCAGCGGGAACCGTTCCACCATTTGTGATACATTCGATCGTTCTCACTTCGAACAAACGTATCCAGCCGGTTCGCCTGCCAGGAAGCAACGGCCGGTGAACCCTTCATCCCCCGTGGCGGTGCACCAAGATCCTCCCATTCCCTCCAGCTTGCCCGCCAATCAAATGGATTTTCATAGACAAGTTGGTCATAGAATTCTTGATAAGGAACATAGTAGTTCAGCTGTTGTGGATAATACGTGAACTCACGTTGTTGTTCGTAGTCTGGATAAAACTGTTGATAAGTATGTGGTAAAAGACCATCTTCATAATCGTTTCTTACTTCTGGCCAATATGGATAGCATTCTTGTTGAATTTCACACGGTACCACAGGGTATCGTCGTGGAAAAAACATACTGCATCCCTCCTCTGCATTTACTTTATGCAGGAGCCCAGGTGGAGGAGCAAGTACAATTATTGTCAATGAATAACCTCTTCTTATACTTTTCAGAGAAAAATATAGCCTTTAAAACTTGCTTGCTGGAAGCAAAGCTAATGAAAGAAGAATCCATTCTTTACTATAAAAAAATAAGCACCTAAAACATAGGTGCTTATGATCATACTCTTTATAATTGGAAGTGGTTTTCAAACATCCTTCTTTTTGTCTGCGATAGATACTCCGTCCGATTTATAATGCACTTTGATATTTGTGAAAACCTCGGTTGCTCCGTGTTGTATCCCTACTTCCTGGGTCTCTTTAATGACGCTCATAATTTTATCATAGTCACCTTCGACCACCGTTTCCATTGGCCCCACTTCGTATGTTAAGCCTGATTCTTTTACCACTTCGATCATTTTGGGGATAACTCCATGTGTATCCACGTCTTTTCCGTTTGGCATGGTTTGAAATCCTACCGTTAATGTTGGCATCTGCATGCTCCTTTCTCTACTTATTCTATACATTTACCTCCTCCAGAAGCAGATAAACATGTAGAGTTTTATCGAAACGTACTTGAACCTCTATGTTTCTCGAAGTCCATCGTCCCCACAAAATTATTACTGCCCTTATTCTTACTTGTATTGGCTTTCGGCCGGGCAGCCCTATACCACTGATAACAAAAGATAATTATCAGGATCAGATCAATCATATCCCCGCCATAGTACATAAGCATACCTCCACTCTGTGCCTGATCACGGGGTATATCAGCAGGAGGGTAGGCATATATGTATTTCGACAAAATGCCATGACCGGTCAAGGCAAGGATCAATACAGTCCCTCTGTAGATAAAGCCGGTTCTATGTGGAGCAGGATCAATATATATCATGGAAATTGTGAATAGATATCCAGCCAGAAAAACATGGATATGTATGAATAAATAAAGGAGAATGTATTGATGCATCGCTTCGTACAAACTGGTTGTGTAAAGAACCCAAAGACCTCCAACATTGAGGATGACAGCGACAATGGGGTCACTGATCATCCCTATAATACGGCTTTTCAGTATTCGTGAAAGCCTCCTGGCCTGAGTGACAGGCAGGGTCCGTAGTAAAAGTGTTACCGGTGCAGCGAGTACCATGAGGAGAGGGGCCAACATTCCAATAAGCAAATGACCAAGCATATGGGAAGTAAACTCCATATGTGCCCGCTGAGCCAATGGTCCTGATACTGCACCTAAGGCACAGCAGACACCGATGATCCATAAGATTGTACGGGAAATTGGCCATTGTTTATGTTTACGATTGGAAACGACCACAGCAAGTAGATACAGTACCAGTGCCACTGTATAAGGAATGGCTAGAAGAATCTGAGAAACCAATCCGAAGCCTTGAGATACTTGTGAGATAGAATGATCAGCGTGCATTGACAACAGTCTCATTCCTTTTATATCTAGTATTTACAATCATTACGAATCCTGCAAGAATCATAGCAGCCGCAATCACATTCCAGACAATATCATACACGAGGACATTCTCTACATAGCGTATCTGATGAATACCCATCAGCTTATGCTGAACTGTCCCGTCATACAATTGAAAGCCTCCTGCACCAAGCAAAATGCCTCCCCACCATCTCTTCACCCATAACCCTTTTTTTCGGCGTAAATCGGCAAACATAAATAACCCGCCGATTGTTGCAAACCAGCTAAACGCATGAAAAAAACCATCAGATACGAGCCCCATCGCTGTGGTGGACTTGTCATAAAAATGATGCCAATGAAGCAACTGATGGAATACTGTCTCATCAATAAATGCCACGATTCCCATCCCAAATAAGATACCGGACCATAGATTCCGGGTTGAAGACGTCTTTGTATAGCTGGCTATCATGGTTACAGGACCCTCCTTTGTAAATTATTAGCCATTCTACCCTTTCCTGTATGGGGATAAACTTTTCTTAAGTAGGTCTAAAAGGTTCAGGAGATGCATCGAAATATCGGTCTTCCCCTAATTCCGAAAGATTTATCGGAAACTACTTACTATAGTATTTAAAAATAAAAACAGGACCTCTTAATTAGAAAAGGTCCTGTTTTTCCTAGTTATTCATGGATGACATACTGTTGATATTTTTCAAAGTCACTTAGCTTACACTCAAGGATCATTTTCGTCCCGGATTCTTCATATTCTGTTCCCACTACATTCGCTTGTTCATTGAAATAAGAAATCAAATGGCCTTTATCGTATGGAATAAGCATCTGACACTTTTTGTAGTCTTTAAAAATATAGCTCTTCACTACATCCAGTAATTCGTCCATCCCGATTCTCTTTTTAGCCGATAAATAAATTCGATCCTTTTCGATTCTAGGAACCTCTCCTTCTACTAACTCTGCTTTATTAAAGGCATAGATGACTGGAATGTCGCCTACTCCAATGTCTTCGAGCGTTTTGTCAGTCACCTTCATCAATTTCTCATAATGGGGATCCGAATAGTCCACCACATGAACGATGAGATCTGCTTCGACCACTTCTTCAAGAGTAGAACGGAACGCCTTGACCAGCTGATGGGGCAGTTTGTTAACGAATCCAACCGTATCTGTCAGGAGAAATGCCTTTTTGTCCGGTAAGGTGATATTCCTCACCGATGTTTCAAGAGTCGCGAACAGCATATCCTTTTCAAACACTTGCTTGTTTTCGTTTGGATGGAATTTTTCTACGAAAGCGTTCATAGTCGTGGACTTCCCTGCATTTGTGTATCCGACGAGGGATACGACTGGGATTTCACTCTTTCGACGCTGCTTACGTTGTGTAGTTCGCAGGTCAACAAGCGAATCAAGCTCTTTATTCAATGCTGTGATTTTCTCTTCAATTCGGCGCCGATCAAGCTCAAGTTTCGTTTCACCCGCACCACGGTTCGCAAGTCCAGATCCTCCCCCTTGACGCCCTAATGACTCACGGCGTCCAATCAAACGCGGGAGCATATATTGCAGCTGAGCTACCTCTACTTGAAGTTGTGCTTCCCGGGTTTTCGCACGTTCTGCGAAGATATCGAGAATCAACATCGTCCGGTCCATGACACGAATATCAAGTTTCTCCTCAAGTACACGAATTTGCGAAGGAGACAGCTCATCATTGGAAATGAGTACCTCCGCATCCCACTCTTCAATAAGTGGCAGTAGCTCTTCAATCTTCCCCTTACCAATATAGTGAACATGATTCGGCCGGGGCAGGTTTTGTGTCAGTTCACCGACAACATCAATATGCCTCGCTTCTGCCAATCCATTTAACTCAAGCATCGAATATTCGAAGTCATTATTCTTATCCTTTGTATTAACGCCTATGGCGATTGCTTTTAAACGTTCTTCCATTACTTCGTCACTTCCTATCTTTTAGTGTGTACAGAAAAAAAACACAGGCCTCTGCCTGTGTTTTTGTAAATGGATTTGAATAAACCGGTGACGGGTGAAGAAGACCGCATTTTCTTCAAGGCTTTTCTTACAAAACCCCTTATAGCAACACTCGGCAAGTATTCAATTCTATTTTTAAAAAGAAGAAAGAGGAGCCATTTCCGTCTCCTCTTTCTTCATTCATCGTCAAATGAAGAATTCCTTTAAAAATAGTCAGACCGATCCCATTTACCCTGCACACAGGCAGAGCCTTTGAACATATTCAATTATGCGTTCAAATTGCGGATGCGTAGTCTGATTAAAATCAAAGGGAAAACCTCCATTTCTCATAAATTATAACCATTCTATCACAACATAAGGTGAATGGGAAGAAATGGTTTGAGGGACGGACCTCCCATATGTCTGTTCCACTATAAGGGCATATCTGGAGGTCCGTCCCCCCTCACACTTTATTCCGTTCCTTTTTTCCACTTTTCTTCCTCAACGAGCATTTTCCCTGGCCATGTGTAAGCCATGATGCCTCCGTCTGCTGTAATATCTTCCCCTGTCACATAGGAGCTGTCGTCCGATGCCAGGAATAGAGCTACAGTTGCCATTTCTTTCGGTCTTCCAAGTCGTCCGAGTGGAGTAATCCACTTGTTAGCTTCTCTGAATTTTTCTCCTATCTCATCCTGTTTACTTCCAACAAGCTCATCGATAAGTGGTGTTTCGATTGTTCCAGGTGAAAGAGAATTAACACGAATTCCGTGCCTGGCATAATCAATCGCCATTCCTTTTGTGAAATTAATAATGCCGCCTTTAGCTGCATTATAACCTGAACGGTCATGATCTGCTGCTTGTCCAGACATAGAAGCGTTATTGATAATAGATCCACCTTTATCAAGCATCAGTGGAATTAAATACTTACTACATAAAAAAGTACCTCTAAGATCTACTTCAATGATTCGATCAAACAGTTCAACAGGATATTCATGTACCTTTCCACCCTGTTCATCTACTCCCGCATTGTTAAAGAGTACATCAATCGTACCAAACTTCTCCTTCACTTCATGGGAAAATGCCGTGACACTTTCCTCACTCGAAACATCCAGATGAAAAGATTCAGCCTTGCCGCCGTCACTTTTGATATCCTTCACGGTCTTTTTCATTTCCTCTATGTTCACATCTCCACAAATCACCGTCGCACCTTCATAGGCAAAAACCTTGGCAGTCGCTGCTCCGATACCTGTTGCTGCACCTGTAATAACGGCTATCTTCTCTTCCAGTCTTCCCATAGGGTAAAACCTCCTTAAAATCTCTCATAGAGAGCTTTTCCCCTTATGTGAAATAGTAAACATAATGGAGGGACGGACCTTCAACAAGTATAATCCGAACTTAAAACTAGTTTAGAGGTCCGTCCCTCGCTTCATATACCGGCGGATACGCAGGATCAACCAAGATAGGAGAAGGATCGTCGCAAATTGGGCAATGGAGAGAAAGAAGTTCCAGTTGTTGATGTGAAAGAGGTTGAGTGCTGCTGCGCATTGTTGAATCAAGCTCAGGACTGCTATCCAAACAAGGTATCTCCATAGAGTGGGATAATTCGATTGCCTGCTCAGAAAAAGCAAAAGTGGAACACACAATAATATCCACCGATAAAAGAAATCAACCGGATGTACATCGTTTACAACATAATAATATAGCTCAAGTCTTCCCTTCAATACGGCATCCATAAACAAATTCATATAAAAGATAAAGAATAGGCTTCCATACCATTCCAGAGGCGTCAAATGAAGGAACCTCTTCTTTACACCAAGCAATTTACCATTAACGAATCGAAAATTATATAACAAGATCATATACAACATAGGATAAATCGGAACGGAGTATATCAATCTCCAGCCAATGTATTGAAAAAAGGTAGAATAGCGGGCTGCCACAAACACATAACTTAATGCAAATAGTGTCCAGCCCAGTATATACATCCCCTTGATGATCAAATTCTTTCACTTAAATCATGGAAGTGTTCTTCTAAAAACCACTAATACACCTACCATAAATAATTATTTTAAGACAAATCCATACTAATGAATACATTCACTGAACAGTAGGAGGCGTTCCCATGTCACATCATCCGAAAACAGATTTAACCTCAGCCGAAATGGCCACTCTTTGGGCCACATATCAAAGTGACACTTTGGCTCTGTGTGTATTTGAATATTTCCTTGCAAAAAATCAGGACCCCGATACGGCATCCATTCTTCGTTTAGCTCAAGAAAAATCTGAGCGCATATTGACTTCATTTCATCCATTTTCATAGAGGAACAAATCCCTATCCCTGTTGGATTTTCAAAGGAAAAGGACGTGTTCCCGGATGCCCCGGCCATTTATGGAGATACCTTTTTCTTAATGTATCTCCGGCAAATGGCGAAGGTTGGGATGATCACCTATAGCGGAGCCGTTTCCCTGACGGTGCGAGAAGACATTCTTGAGTTCTTCCAACAAGCCCTTCAATTTTCTAGTGACCTCTACAAAAAAACAACGGAGACTGGAAAAGAAAAAGGCATTTTAGTCAGGCCTCCATATATTGACTATCCTGAAAAAGTTGAGTTTATTAAGGAAAAATCTTATATGAGTTCCAGCCTGAATCCATTTGTCAATAGACGGCCACTGAATGCCGTTGAAATATCACATCTATTCCTTAACACGGAAACCACTTTGCTCGGGAGCATGGTTGCCACAAGTTTCGCTCAAATGGCTCAATCAAAAGAAGTAAGAAAATTCATGACCAGGACACAGGAAATTGCTCAAAAGCACCTCAATATCTTCAGTGATGCTCTCCTCAATAACGATATGCAGGCTCCCATGTCTTGGGATACCAATGTTAAAGCTTCAACTAGCCCTGCTTTCTCAGATAAACTGATGATGTTCCATATCACCCTGATAAGCAACGCCGGGATGGGGAACTATGGTACTGCTGCTGCGGCAAGTATGAGAGCTGACCTGGTAACGAATTATTTTAGACTTATACTCGAGGTGGCGGAATTAGGCAAAAGTGGTGCGGACATTCTGATCGATAACGGTTGGCTGGAAGAGCCACCACAGTCTGCCGATCGAAAGAAATTGGCGGAAGATAAGTGATGAGGTCCGTCCCTCATCACGTTAGCCAACTAAAGAAAAAACCTCCAAATTAGCTTTATTCCAATTGATTTACAAGCGGAATGATGGAAGATTTGGAGGTCCGTCCCTCAGTTCTTGATAGATACATTTACTTGATCGGAATGGGAGATGGTGATGGTGTGTTGTCCGCTTCCTAGTTTGAGGGTGGCGGATTTGTTTGGGATTCCTTCGTTATTTACGTCAGTGTTGGATACAGCGGTTTGTTCTGTATATTGCCATTTAACGTACTCCCCTTGAATGTCCCCTACGTTTTCGGCATTGATGGTCAGGTCCTCCGATGAAGCGAGAACCAGATTAACCCCCGCTGAGCTTGATACTTCCCATGAGCTTGAAATGGTTCTCGGCTTTAATGTAACTTCATTGTAGTCACTCGAGATTTCAAGGGACTTGGTTCCCGGGATGACGAGTGTAGCATCCAACTCTCTCCCTGATTGCATCCAGCCATTGGAGTCGGGAAGCCTTTTCAATGTGATATACAGTGTGTCTCCTTTTTGTGCTGTCATCAGATAATCTCCTGGATTTGAAAGTGATGATTTCCCTTTTGTAAAGGAAGAACGATACGTACCAAACACACTTACTTCTTTATCCTTAACAGTTTCAACTGTTATTGGATAATGACTGGAATCAACGACGATCCGCTTCACTTCATCACCAACCTGATGGCTATAAGCAGGAAGGTCCGCTGTCTTCACTTCAGAATCAAAAAACATTTGCATTTGTCCGATCAATCCCGTTGCATGCAGAACGGTAAATCCGATTCCCATCGTCCCAATGACAGCCACAAATATAATACTTAAAAAATCATATTTCAGTACCGGTTTTTCCTGCTTGGATAGATACAAGTATACTAAGATTTCTGAACCCAATACGATCAACAGCACTGGCCACCAACCTGCCAGCACATAGGCTGAATTCCATTTTAACAGCTGTGAAAACAGTAGGAAAATTCCCAGGAACAGCAGGGATGCCCCCATTGAAATGGATCCGACTCTCCAAGTTCTCATTCTGATACCTCCTCTTTTGAATGGGCTTTTTTACTTCCGGCCACCAATTTGATTCCTCCCCCTATAAGAAGAAGGCAAACCATTCCCGGCTGGATATAGCTATACATCACATGATAAAGATCAATTCCATAAGTCTCTAAAAACGGTAATGATAGGGGCATAAGGATGTTCGTAGCCAAGTAATACACACCAAGCAGCATCAATCCGATTCCCACCCACTTCTGCTGATTGATTAAGTAAGACACGATCGGCGTATCTTCTAAAGGTTCCTTTCCGTGCTTAGATGCCCGTTGCAATCCATCAAAAAAGCTGTAGAACCAGATGATCGGAATTAAGAATAGAAAAATCCCTAACCGAAGTACGTCTAATATATATATGGAGAACAAGAACACTGCCATAAGCTGAATTCCCCGTCGCTGATAACCAAGGTACAGATGTCCCGCTCCAGGAAACATCGATAAAAATGTGGCGAATGCCTTACTCTTTCTCCCACCTTCATGCTGGGCTTCCAAGTCTTCCAATACAGACCGATCCGTCAGCACTTCACCTGCCTGCTTTTTATTCAATAATTGCATGGTGTCGAAGAAGTTGTATACCCAAACCACCGGGAGAACGATCAAGAATACCATAAACTCCCCTCTACCCGTCATCGCTGTTACAAACAGAATCATCGCAGCTACTCCGAGGAACGTTGCCAGAAATGTGACACCACGGTTCATCAGTCCCAATTGGAAATGACCGAGCCCTGGTACCATGGATAGGATGATGGTATAGAAGCGTTCGGTGCTCAGCTGCCCTGAATCACTTTCTACCACCGGTTCTCGTGATGCTTCATTCGCTTTCAACATTCTTGATGCTACAAGTGCCGTATTAACGATACTGATGAGATATAATAGGAACGCAAACCCAATGGTGATAAAAGCAAAACCATCCCAGTTCAACACTTCCGCTCCCACGAATGCAACGGGAAATGACGCAAGCAATACCAGTAAAAACAAAACCCCTCTAAAAACCTTCCCTAAATACATCAATCCCACACCGGGTATAAAAGCCAACAAAAACGCTATGATTGGATTCTTCTTTTTATCCATCTTACTCTGCCTCCTGTTCTTCTATTTTTTCAACACTATCCAGTAAAGCCGTTGTTTTATTTAAAATATTTTTTGTAAAGGAAGGTTGCTGATTTCTTTCAAATTCAGTCGTGATCTTCGATAGTTCACCAAAAATACCAGATGCCATCAAAATCAGGGTCATCGCCGTAGCCAGCACATAATGAAACACCTTTCCCTCATACCACTGTTTCTTGACTGGCTTCATCACGGGATTCCTTTCAACCGGAATTCGCTCCATCACCTCATCTGTAAAGAGGGACGGACCTTCAATGGAAGGAAGCTCATCTTGAACCGTCTCGATTGCTTCCATATAAAGACTCATGCATTGATCACAACAGTATAGATGCTCCTCGTACTCGGTTCGCTTATTATCATCCATTTCATCTCTGACGTAATTCTTCCATTCTTCCAACGCAATATGACTCATATGAAATCTTCCTCCTTCCAATGCTTCCGCATCCAAAGCCTTGCCCGGTACAGCTTTGTTTCAATCGTTTTCACCTGCACATGCTGTTCATTTGCAAGCTCCTGATAGGACTTTTCTTTTATGTAGAATCCTTCAATCACTTCTCTGTACGTTTCGGGAATATCTTCTAAATGACTCAACACGAGCTGCTTTTGTTCTTTTCTTAGTAATCGTCTTTCTACAGCATCCTGTGACTCTTTCACAGGGAGCTCGTCGACCAGCTCTTCCTTCTGTCTTGCCTGCCTTCGTTTACAATCAATGGCATGGTTTACCGCAATTCTCGTCATCCATGTCCTGAACCCTTGATGCTCGTACTGAGGGAGAGAGGTATAAATCTTCATCCACACTTCCTGTGATGCATCTTCAGCATCTTTCCGGTTTCTCAGAACACCGTAAATGCATTTAAAAACATACTGTTTATGCATTTCGATCAACATCCGAAACGCATGCTCACTGCCATTCTTCGCCTTTTCAATTAGCGGATCCACCAACCTCTCTCCCCCTTTCTTGTGGTCTCATATTAATAGACGAAAGAAAATGATGAATCCCTACAGTTTTTTAAAAAATATTTTTTAGTTGGTGGTGTCTGGTACATTTGATTGAATTCGTAGCTGATTACGGCACATAACTTCACGGTTTGAGATTTCGCCGTTAAATGGATTTCTCCTCAACTCAACAGGAGATGACAAGCCACAAAGTGCTGGTTCGATATTACCCCTGAATGCCATCGTTCGCTGAAATATTTGAAATTCCGCTGATAAAATTCGGATTTCGCTGATATATTGAAGTCGGCTGATAAACCAGTTGATTTCGCTGATATAATGACAAGGTCCAGAATTTCGCTTATTTACCACTTAACACAAAATCTACATTCCTGATATACTCTTAAAGTACTTATCTTCATAAAAAAGTGAGTGGATATAATGAAAGAAGGCATTACCTCAATAGTGGAGATCATCAATAACCTCCACGACATGTTTATTGTGTTGGCGAGTGATCTCGGTTTCACCCTTACGGATAAAGATCTGCATTTTTGGATTATGGGCATCATCGGAATCTCCGTGTTCTTTTTTGTATATATTGCGTCTAAGATTCTATCGAAGCTTAAGTTCGGAATCACCGCACTGGCTTTCTTCTATACCTTGACCTTCATGTTTGTGTTGGTCTTTGCGATTGAAATCCAGCAGGCGATCACAAACCGGGGGCAAATGGAGTTCATTGATGCCATCGTTGGTTTGTGGGGATACATTGTTTTTTTCCTCATTTACATTGGATTCGCAGCCATTACTCTACTGATTAAGTTTTTCTATCGAAAGCTTTCCCGGAACAAAGAAAAGACCTTGGAAAGGGATTAGGGGCTTTCCCCGAAGTAATTCAAATTGCTCGGCTGATTTATCATAAAAAAGAAACCGAAAGATCCTAAATTCACTTTTTTTCCTATTAAAAAAGGAGCAAACGCCATATGCGCTTGCTCCTCTACTATTTCATCTTACATAAATACTTTAATTCTCATTTGGATGATTTCAAGCCATTTAAACCTGAAAGTGAAGTTTTGCAAATTCCACCTACCTTGTTCCCAGAGAATCCTACATTGGAAAACTATCTTAACCTGTTTGAAAGCATGAACTTGGGTGTATATTTGAGAAATACCCTTGTGATCGTCTTATTTTCTTTTTTAGGATTATTCTTTAATGCCATGGCTGGCTATGGATTTGCAAAATTTTATTTTAAAGGAAACAAGAAAGAAAGTATTGGATGCAGCAAAGCAATTGAACTATCAAAAGAACGGACTCGCATCCGATTTAAAACGAACAAACACGAATACCATCGCCTTGATCCTGAGTGATTTATCAGGCTCTTATTATTCTGATTAATTAAAGGTGTCCAGGATGTGACGTCTACTAATGGGTATGATCTCATAGCCTGCCGCTCAATTGGCGGTGCCCAGTCCACAGCTATTAAATTTTTGAGAGAAAAGCGAGTCGACGGTGTGATTATCTTAGCCCATAACATCACAGATGAAACGATATTGGAATCCACTCGAGAAGGATTCCCTATCGTCGTGTTAGACCGAGATATTAAACATGACTATGTTCTCCAGGTGGAAGTCGACAATGTCGAGGGTGCTTTTCAAGCAACGGAACATCTGATAGAGAATGGTCACCGTGATATTGCTTATATCAGCGGTCCATATAACTCCCACGATAATGAACTTCGTTTCCAAGGATTTAAGCATGCCCTTGAAAAACACGGCATCAACTATCGTTCTAAATGGAAGACATCAGGTGGATTTACACGTGAAGGCGGATATAAAGCAACTAAAATGCTCATTGCCCAACAAGATATTCCTCAAGCGATCTTTTACGCCAATAATGAAATGGCCATTGGAGGATTACAAGCTCTATCTGAAAAGAAAATCAGCGTTCCAGAAGATATTTCGATTATCGGATTCGATGATATCCAACTGGCAGAGTACGTATCCCCCCTTTGACAACAATGAGACAGCCGAAATACGAAGCCGGCGCACTCGCTGTTCATCTAATTTTTCAGAAGCTGGCTAAAGAGGAAGTCGATCCTTATTATAAGTTGACGACTGAATTAATAGTGAGGCGCTCAGTGAAGGAGAATCGTTAGAATGTAAAGCAAACCCGTTAAGATGGGTTTGCTTTTTTTCGTCGTGTAACACCCTTCATATTGCAAATAACACTTCTCATGACACCTATCCAACTCCTATCCTAAAGTGACACTTACTAAAACCTTCTCCACATCCGTTAACAAAACCTTCACAAATATTGGGTACATTGTGTGATTGAGATGGCATTTTACTGGGTATACAATGAGTAGGAATGAATATTCATTCCGTATTAACCCATGAAAGGCTGAATCCTTATGGCAACTGCAGTAAATAAACGAGACAGCATTATATCAAGCGCTTTGGTTCTTTTTGCTGAGCGTGGATATGACGCGACTACGATTCCAATGATTGCGACATCGGCAGGAGTTGGAGCTGGTACCATCTATCGTTACTTTGAAAATAAAGAAGTGCTTGGCAACAAGCTTTTTCAAGAGTATGTAAGGATATTTACAGAAACTCTTGAAAATGAATTCCCTTATGATGAAACCATTCGCGATCAATTTCGTCATATATTTCAAGCCATGATTCTATTTACAACAAAGCAAAGCCATGCACTTTATTTTATTAAAACACATAGCAGTGCCCATTTTTTAGACAACGCAAGTCATGATAGCTTTCAAGGACTCCTGGATATCCTAAAGAATTTCTTTGATTCAGGAAAAGAGAAAAAAGAAATTAAGGAGCTTCCTTCCTCCGCTTTGA
Source organism: Rossellomorea sp. GQ25 (assembly GCF_059758515.1). Classification (NCBI taxonomy): domain Bacteria; kingdom Bacillati; phylum Bacillota; class Bacilli; order Caryophanales; family Bacillaceae; genus Rossellomorea; species Rossellomorea sp. GQ25. Next base: position 185,174 of record NZ_JCAXEQ010000002.1, read on the forward strand.
TTGCAATCGTTTACGGAGCGTTTCTTGAGCTTCAACGATTGGTACGTATTGGGGAGCTAGAACCGGAAGCAAAACTATTAGAACATGTAGAAGAAAGTATGTGGGACGCTGTACGGTTACATGTATGAGAAATGAATTGTTTCTCATACACCAAACGGAATGAACGTTCATTCCGTTATAAATCTTTTAAAAGAGGTGCTATTTAATGACAAATTCAAACCAACTTCCGCAGCCAAAGACGTATGGGCCCCTCGGCAGTTTGCCGGTCATCGATAAAGACAAACCTCTTCAATCCTATATGAAGCTTGCAAGGGAGCTCGGCCCAATCTTTCAGTTTCAATTTCCAGGACGTATCAGTACGTTTGTATCGAGTGCCTCCCTTGCTGAAGAAATTTGCGACGAAACACGATTTGATAAGAAAGTCGGCCCCGCCCTGCAAAAAGTAAGAGCATTTGGCGGCGACGGCCTTTTCACAAGTGAAACGACGGAAAGTAATTGGAAAAAGGCGCATAATATCCTGCTTACAAGCTTCAGCCAGCAGGCAATGAAAGGCTATCATGCTAAAATGGTCGATCTCGCCACCCAACTTATTCAGAAGTGGGCTCGCTTAAATCCGGCTGATGAAATCGATGTTCCTGAAGATATGACTCGCTTAACCTTGGATACGATCGGTCTCTGCGGGTTTAATTACCGCTTTAACAGCTTTTACCGGGAAAACGGCCACCCATTTGTCGACAGTATGGTTCGGGCAATGGACGAAGCCATGAGTCAAACGCAGCGGCTTGGTGTTCAAGATAAATTGATGGTTAAATCTAAAAAACAATTCAAGGAAGACATTCAATACATGTTCACTCTGGTTGATGAATTGATTACGGAACGGAAACAAAATGGTGATCAGGGTGAGGATGATCTACTCTCTCATATGTTAAAAGGGACCGATCCGGAAACGGGTGAAGTGCTGGATGATGAAAACATCCGTTATCAAATCATCACGTTTTTAATTGCAGGACACGAAACAACGAGTGGACTTCTATCGTTTGCCATTTACTTTCTCATGAATAATCCGGAAAAATTGAAGAAAGCGCAGCAAGAAGTGGATGAAGTGCTGGGTGACGACGTTCCAGACTATAAACAAGTGAAGAAATTGAAATATATCCGCATGGTGCTTAATGAAGCTCTTCGTCTATGGCCCACCGCACCGGCATTTTCTGTTTATGCGAAAGAAGACACGACGCTAAACGGGCAATACAATGTTAATAAAGATGATGTTTTCACCCTTATTATTCCAGAGCTTCACCGTGATCCATCTGTTTGGGGAAATGACGTGGAATCGTTTATACCAGAGCGTTTTGAGGACCCGTCTTCGATTCCATATCATGCTTACAAACCTTTCGGAAACGGGCAGCGCGCCTGCATCGGACAGCAGTTTGCTCTTCACGAAGCGACCCTTGTTCTCGGAATGGTTTTGCAACACTTTGACCTGATTGATCATAAAGAATATCAATTGGATGTAAAAGAAACCTTGACCCTCAAGCCAAATGGTTTAACGATGCGCGTTTCACCCAGGAAACCGGTCATATCCTTTACCGCTGCACCTTCGGAAGAAGTGAAATCTAAAAAAATAGAAACACAAGCTTCTGTCAAGTCGTCTCATGGTACACCATTGCTTATTCTGTATGGATCAAACATGGGAACAGCTGAAGGAATCGCCCGTGATCTTGCTGAAACAGGTCGTCAACAAGGCTTTATAACCGAGGTTGCTCCTTTAAATGATTATACGGGTGGGCTTCCGACAGAAGGAGCGGTTCTCATTGTCTCTGCTTCCTATAACGGAAATCCGCCGGACAATGCGGACGCATTCGTTTCTTGGCTAAAAGAAACGGCGGAAGGAACACTGAACGATGTTCGCTATGCGGTATTCGGATGTGGCGATCACAACTGGGCGACTACGTACCAACGCATCCCTACCTTCATTGATGAGCAGATGGAACAAAAAGGGGCTCATCGCCTGTCAAAAACCGGTCATGGTGATGCAAGCGACGATTTTGAAGGAGATTACGAGAAATGGTCGGATGCTCTTTGGCCAAATCTAGCAAAAGAATTGAATATTGAACTTCATCAAAACGGTCAAGAAAGCAGCTCGATCACGATGAATTTTGTCAGTGATGTTAGTGACACACCACTTGCTCGCACTCATCATGCTTTTACATCGGTGGTAAGTAGAAATATTGAATTGCAGCATGTGGGAAGCAGAAGGAATACAAGACATATTGAGTTGACTCTTCCAGAGGGTGTAGATTATCAGGAAGGAGACCATCTTGGGGTGCTTCCCCGCAATCCAAGCGCTCTTGTTGAGCGAGTGCTCAGTCGATTCAACCTGAACGGCGAAGACTATGTCCAACTCACTGGAGATCCAGGAAAAGCAGTCCACCTTCCAACAGAGAAGTCAGTGAATCTTAAGGAATTACTCTCTAATTATGTGGAATTCCAAGAACCCGCTTCCCGTTCGCAAATCCGGGCACTTGCTGCTCACACGGTATGTCCTCCCCATGTAATGGAGCTTGAAGAGCTATTGGAGGATGAAACATATAAAAGAGAAATTCTCGGTAAACGAATCACAATGCTGGACCTGGTGGAAAAGTACCTTGCATGTGAAATTCCGTTTGAAGGGTTCCTGCTTTTACTCCCAGCACTAAAAGCAAGATACTACTCGATTTCAAGCTCTCCCCTCTACAAAGAAGGAAAAGCGAGCATCACGGTCAGCGTCGTTCGAGGAGAAGCATGGAGTGGAAATGGAGAATACAAAGGAATTGCATCAAACTATCTGGCAGAACGTTCCGAAGGCGATAAGATAGCGTGCTTTATCTCTACACCTCAATCGAACTTCCAGCTTCCGGAGCAAGTCGAAACACCAATCGTCATGATCGGACCTGGAACAGGAATTGCACCATTTAGAGGATTTATTCAGGCTCGCCGCATTCTTAAAGAAAAAGGAGAAACACTGGGTGTAGCCCATCTTTACTTCGGCTGTCGCAATCCACAACATGATTTCTTATATCAAGAGGAATTGGAGAAGGCCGAACAAGAGGGAATCGTAACTCTTCACACGGCTTTCTCAAGATGCCCTGGTAAAGAAAAGACATATGTCCAGCACCGATTGGCGGAAAACGCTGAAGTTATTCTTCCTTTGCTGAAAGATGGCGGCCGCTTATACATCTGTGGAGACGGTGGTAAAATGGCACCCGAAGTGGAGCACACCTTAGTAGAAAGCTATATGCATTTCTATCAAACAACGAGAGAAGAAGCTACCGCATGGCTGGGATCACTTGAAGAAGATGGTCGATATGCCAAGGATGTTTGGGCAGGAGCGTAATGAAAAGGAGAGCAGCGGACCTTTGTTTGGTTTGCTGCTTTTTTGTGAGGCTGCAGGAAATCCCCGGATCATTTAGAGGTGCTATTGATTCCTTAAGTGCCTGGCACTTCCCCCATCCCTATCAAACATTCACGCTACTTATCTCCAAAACCCTTAAATGCCCCACTACAAAACAACACACCAAAAAAAGCACCGCATTATTCCGGTGCTTTCCAACAAACTTTTACTTATTAACCTTCGTAATACGCCCTTCTTCAACAGGATCTACTGTCCCTTGTGCTTTAATGTATGAAACGAAAGCTTCTAAATCTACGATATCAATGACTTGATTCTTACCCTCTAATAGAACCGTGTATCCGTCACCACCACCTGCCATAAAGTTGTTCACCGTAATTGAGTATGTTTTGGCCAGGTCAAGTGGTTGATCTTCTCCAGTGGTAACAGATTGGATTCTGCTTCCTTCAGGTTTACTGCTATCATATGAGACCTTCAATCCAGAAATCTGTAAGATTCTTGGTGCATTAGGATCTTTCGCCCATTGAGACTCGAATAGTTCATAGACCTGCTGTCCAGTCAGATCCATCGTTACAAGATCATTACCGAATGGCTGAACAGTGAAAGCTTCTTTCCATGTGATTTCACCTGCATCAATTTCTGCACGGATACCGCCTGGATTCATAAAGGCAAAGTCTGTTCCTGTATGACTTCTCATAGCATCTGCGATCAGATTTCCCATAGCAGACTCGCCATCAGGATTTTGATCCCTGCTGATTCCTTTTGTTGTATTCCCAATTTTCACATTCAGGATAGGTGCAACATCTGCAAGATATTCATCCAGCATTTCTTTAATCCCGGCATCTGGCGTGATGGTTCTGACGGCAGATACGATTTCCGCTTTTTTCGATGTGATATCCTTGGAAGCCGGGTCAATCACGAAATCCACATCCGAAAACGCTGTACCATAAGAATACGATTGAACAAGAAGCTTTCCATCCACAATCGTATTTGCATACTGATGATTGTGTCCACCAAACATAATATCCACTTCATCGTCTACCTTTGCTGCGATATCAGCCAGTTCTTCTGTAGGGTTGGATCCATCAGTGTTTGATTTCACCGGGTTATGGGAAAGGACGACAATCGCCTCTACACCCTTTTCTTTTAGTTCTGCTGTATATTGGTTAATCGCTTCGACTTCATCTGTAAATGTTACTCCCGCTGTTCCGCTCGGTGTGACAATTCCAGGTGTATCAGAGAAAGCAATTCCGATAAATCCAACTGGAACTCCGTTAACCTCTTTTACCACATATGGAGAAAGAATCGGTTCTTTCGTTTTGCTATCCAATACGTTTGCCGCTACATAAGGGAAACTCGCCCCTTCAAATACCCCATATTTAGAGTAGGTTTTGGAATGTCTTCCGCCGTCGATCAGGCGCATCATTTCATCTACACCTTCGTCAAACTCATGGTTTCCTACAGTTCCTACATCAAAACCAATTTCATTTAGCATTTTGATGGTTGGTTCATCCTGTAATAACGCAGATACTGGAGAACTTGCCCCAGCGACATCTCCTGCATGCACTATTAGTGTGTTAGGATTCGTTGCTTCACGTTCTTTTAAATGGGCTGCCAAATATTCAATTCCACCAGCATTCAAACCCTTGTTATACGTGTCCAACTGACCGTGAAGATCATTGATGCCTAATAATTGAACTTCAAATGGTTCTTCTGCAGGAAAATCAATCTTGTATTTATGGAATCCATTTGTACCTTCTCCGACATGATGAATATTCGATGTTTGCTGAGCAAACGTTTTTGCTTCTGGAGAAGACTCAAATGTGACATCAACATTTCCAGAGATCGGTGCAAACGTCCAGTTCTTATCGGCAGTTGGGTTAATCGTTTTGTTTTTAATAATGTAGTTCATGACTACTTGACGATTCTCGTCTGGTGAAACATAGATTACTCGTTTCCCATCAGGATTTGCAAGCTTAGTAAATGAAGCACGATAGTTATTCGTTGCCACGACAAACTTCTGATCTTCTTCTACCGGCTTACCATTAAACATTAGGTTTTTCACACGACTTGCTCCTGCATTAATGACGTTCCCGGACTGATCATATTTAGCAGGCTTCGTTACATCCACTTCATAAGTCACGCCATCGATCGTATCAAAGTTGTAAGCTTGGAAGTCCTTATTGATCAAAGTTTGTTCCTCTGTTTTCGTCGGATCGATTTGATTAAAGTTTCCTGTTGTCCATTCGATATATTCTTTTACTTGCGCACCCGTTAAGAGTAACGCTTGAACCGTATTTGGATACTTGTAAAGGTCAGATACGTTTTTAATCGTCACTGTTCCTTTAGGAATGTTTGTGTACTCACCGGCACCATTTCTTCCAGCTTTAAAAGGGGCTGCAGAAGAAAGGACAGGAAGGTCTTCGTATTCAGTTCCTTTTAGGGCATGCTCTACATACTCTTTTTGAGCGTTGCTGACAATTTGTACGGATGGATCATCTTGTACCCGGGCAAAGAAGCTGTGAATAGGTGCTTCCGTTTGACCTACTTCACCATTTATATATTGAATGGTGCTGTCATGGGAATCTTTTAAGACATCAACCATTTCTTTATCCGCTGCTGCTCCTGTTGAAGAAATAACTTCCGATTGAGAATCTTTCACTTTCCATTTACCATTAATCTGTTCCAGAGTTAAGTCAATGACACCAAGTGTTTTTCCATCAACATTCGCTTGAACTGCAGCCACACCATTGATTGTTCCTTTTTTATTATCCACGCCTTCAAGTGAGTTGTAAGAAGCATCTCCCGGGAAGGACAGGTGAGTGTGCCCAAATAATATCGCATCGATTCCGTCTACTTCACTTAGTGGATACACGGTATTTTCTTTATTGGACTTATCTTTGTCAAAGCCTGAATGAGAGAGAACAACAACCACTTCTGCTCCATCCTTCTTCATTTTCGGAACCCATTTTTCAGCTGACGCAACTACGTCCTCCGTCACAACTTTACCTTCTAGATTCGCTTTATCCCATTGCATGATTTGAGGAGCTACGAAGCCAATGACACCGACCTTGACCGTTTGCTTGTTCCCTTTTTCGTCGATGACTTCTTTGTCCACGATTTTATATGGTTTTACAAGGTTTTCATCATTTGACGGGTCCTGATCATGATCATCTTTATACACGTTCCCTGACACATATGGGAAGTTAGCGCCTTTAATACTATTTTCCAAGAATTCTAACCCATAGTTGAATTCATGGTTTCCTAGAGTTGCAGCGTCATAATCTAATAAATTCATCGCTTCATAGATCGGATGCGTTTCGTTTTCGATTAATCCTTCAGTTACGGCATTTTCTCCACCTAGAATGGATACGTACCTGCTATCAACCAATTGCTTCGCAGCATCAGTCATGGCATTTTTCTCAACTAAAAGGACAGGAGCATCGTGCTTGGCTGCGAGAACTGATCCCGTTAATCCATCCACGAAGTTTCTTCCTGTTGTGACAAACACTTTATCGGTTACTGTATCTAACTCAGTAGCAATTTTGAGTGACGTTTCAAATCGATTTTGACCGAAAATCCGCAATGGGTTTTTCAGTTGTTTTTCAACTTTTTCACTAATAACTCCAGGTCCACCTACAATGATGGTCTTATCTTTCCCTTTAAGAGATTCAGTTGTCGTACCTGGTACACTATCCTTTTTTGTTAAAAGAATCGGATACCCATTCTTTGCAGCATATGGTGCTATGGCAATGGCATCTGGGTAGTTGGATCCATCTGCAAGGATGGCGGTATCCGTGTTTCCGCCAACTTCCTCTGCAATCATAGAGGCTGTCTCATAGCGATCAGAACCTTGGATTCTCTTAATATATAATTTCATCTTGCTTAAATCACTTTGTACATCAGCGGAAACGGCATTTTTCCCACCTAAAATAATCACTTTTTTCGCACCAAGACGTTTGATTTCTTCCTTTGTCTTAGCATTTAAGCTCTTCGTACCCGTCAATAGAATCGGAGCATCCAAGTGATAAGCCAATGGCGCTCCCGTTAAAGCATCGGCAAAATTATCAGAACGTGCGATGACTACTGTATCAGACTTCGCCCAGCCTTTTTTCGATACCTCTACTGCCGTTTCATATCGATCATCACCTGATAAACGATTCACAAATGTTAAGGGATCAACCTTAGCTATAAAATCAGTAAATGGATTCCCTTGAAGCAGGTCACCATTATCCAGCAGTAAATTATTCGGGTTTTCTTCCCGTTCTTTTTTGATCAGAGTTGAAAGGCGAACAAGTCCGTTTTCAACTGGTTTATCAGAATAATAGTCATGATCCATTAAACTTCCATGCACATCGGTTGTTTCCATTATTTTTAATTTTACATAAGCATCATTCGATAACACATTTGTTGGCGCTTTTTCTGCCGAAACGGTCCCCCCTACCGGAGAAGCAATCATACCTAAAGCTAAAGTTGACAGAGCAATACTACTTAACTTCTTTTTCACTCCACTGTTCAAACTATTCAACCCTCTCAAAATTAATATGTAAGGAACAACCCAGATCTATTAATCAGCCAAATAGACTCATTTATTATTCTAATCTGAATTATCTAAGACAATTATACTTCGAAAAATGTCATTTACTATTATTTTTTTACAATATTTAATAAATTTTATAAAAAAAAGAAGACTATGAACCTATAAAAGGATCATAGTCTTCTTTATCAAATAGGAGTAAGTGTCCACTCATCATCTTCGAACAGAACTTTATAAACTCCTTCAGGATTATCCATGTCTATATAGTTTAATAACCATTCATTTATCTCTTTATCAGAGTCCAATACGACTAAGAAGTCTGATTTCTTGAGGCTTGTAAAGAACTTTTCTTTTTCTTCCTCAGAACTTAACCCGTTCGTGATCGAATAGTTCATAGATAGCTGCTCATATGAAACGATATATTTCAAATAACCTCTATCATCTTTACTCTCCGGGCTATAGTAAGTCACCTCTGGATCAATGACTCCCGTTGAGGCGATCTTGCTAAATTTGTTTTTTACTTCCCATCTGATTGTGGAAAACGTTTCCGGCTTTTCAGCAATCACTTTAACATTTCCACTAAACGGATATATGAATAGCCCCCCCAGAAGAAACAGGGTAATCAATTTAGAGATTGGCCTCTTGTTTAAATAATGGGCCCACTCATGGATGACAGCTGTCATTAATATACCCAGGATATAGATAATAATCGTTGATTGATACCTGCCGAAACCGGCAATTCTTGCTGCCTCAAATTCCGGCATTAAATACACATACATGAAATAGAGAGAGAACATGTACAGAACGTAAAAGCCATTTGAAATTAAAATGGAGAAAACCAACAGCTTGGATATTTTTCTTTTAACTACATACATCAATACCAATAGGATGAAGGCAATTAAATTTACAATAACGACAGCTTTAAAGTTATTCGATTCTAAATTTGTAGATGCCTTCCATAACTGTGGGCCAATATGATCCATAAACTCTGAGGACTTTTCATTATTCGCGACCTTACTCGGTGTTACCGCAAACTTGTTTGCACCGTAACCCGTTTGGTAAGCTTTAATGGTGTATTTCAACCATAAATAATTCAGGAATATTGGAATCCCAATCAACCACAATAAAGCATTATACACAATCTTTCTTACATCTTTCGTAAGTCGTTTCTTATGTAAGGTATAGTAATAGATAAAGCCTAGAATAAGAATCACATTGAATACCAGAAAGATTTTCCCGCTATCTTTAAGAAGCATAAGAAGGATCAATATGGGTGTATTCACAATCAGCTGCCTTTTCCAATCATCTCTATAATAATACGCTACAATAACCGAGGCGAAAGCAACCAGTCCTAATACGATATCCACTAAAAGGTTATAGAAACTCCCCCAATTGACAAGCAATAGAGATATACCTGCAGCCATCGTTAAAAGAATTACTTCAGGTCTCTTCCATTTACTAAAAAAGTACATTGTCACGACACAAGAGATAGCTAAAAATGCCTGTGCCATTAATGTATAACTTTCATGTTCCCCTAATATTTCCAATACAAAATAAATAAACACTGCACTGCCAGGAGGATAGTTTTGAAACGTCACAATCGTCGAACTGTCAGGTAAGCCATTGATCAGAGACATTTCCCTCACAATTAATCCCCAGTGGCTGAAATTATCATAGTGGGTTAAAATCAACCCCTTCAAATAAATCATCATAGCAAGTAACGAAAGGGCAAATACAATGATACTTGGATGAAGCATCGGCATTAATGGTTGTTTTCTTCTAAAAAATAGAAAAAAGTAAATAACAAAAAGAATAAGCCCCGAGTAGTAAATGAGATTTACTGCTAGAGGCATAATATTAATTAAACCTGCACAAAACACAACTGTAGTTATAGATGAAAAGATAAAGATAGGAATAAAAGCGATATGCACTTTTATTCTATTAAAAGAGAGAAGTCCCCATCCGCTTAAGGAGGCGAATAATAATAAAAATGAAACAATGCTGTTACTCATTATTCAACAGCTCACGACGACCAACTTCATTTTTAAAAACCCATTCCCTTTGAATCACAAAACTTACCAGGAACAACAAAGAATCCACGATTACCTTAATGACTACCTCTCCAGAACTTACAGCCGAATAAATATAATGTACCCCCAGCGCTGAAATCCCCATCTGCACGATACTCAGGGCATAATATTTTACCATCGTATTCGATGAACTGGATTTAAATACTACGTTTCTATTAATCATAAAATTAATGAACGAAGATAATATCCTTGCCAACACAGTTGAGACAATGATAAATGAATCGGGTAACACCTCTTTTAACATCAATGAGAAAATCATGAATAAAACGATATCTATCCCAAATGAAGCAAAAGAGGATGCAATGAACTTGAGGAACACCGAATAGATTTTGATAGAATCTTTAATGGGATTGAAGTGGGATGATTTATTTTCTTCTATATAAATCGTTTTAATCTTTACTTCTTCTATCTTTATATTCTTTTTCTTGCATTCCAGCAACATGTTCATTTCGTATTCATAACGATCCCCCTTCACCTCGAGCAGATCATCTACAAATAATGCAGGAATTCCTCTCAATCCAGTTTGTGTATCCGATACGTTGATACCGCTGGCAAATTTCACAACTACCTTTGTGAGGTTATTCCCGAATCTGCTTCTAAACGGAATATTTTCTTCTGAAAAATTCCTTGACCCTAATACTAAACTAGTCGGACTTTCCATTAATTTAGCTGCTACTTTTTTCATATCCTCCAATGTATGTTGACCATCCGAATCAATCGTAATGAGACCTACAGAATCGTTATAATTCTCATTAAAATATGTAAAAGCCGTTTTTAGTGCCCGACCTTTTCCTTGGTTCAAACTATGGTGGAGCACCACACATCCATTCTTTCTTTCTAACTCTTTAAAAATACCGGAACACTCTTTTTTACTTCCATCATTTACAATAATAACTCGTGAAAATTGAGCTGAAATAATTTCATTTACTAAAATAGTCAATTTTTCATCTGGGTTATAGGCAGGAATGATGATGGCAATATCATTTATGGATTTCATTGTATTTCCCCCCAAAAATTTCAATCTATCCCACTATATCTAAACCAACTGCAAAATTCAATAAAATAACAATTTTTTTATAAAAACTAGACAATTAAGAATCGTGAACATACTCCTTCCTCTCACAATACCCAAACTACACAATTTCACACCTTTACAACTCTGGGACGAGGGAACAGGCACCGTGTCCCACATAAGGTAGAGTCTACTCTTGACTGCCATCATTCGCTGATAAATCCATCTCTGGTGACAAAATGAACCCCCCCCACCCCACCAATATGACTCCTAACACCATAAGCAACAACCAAATCAGCAAAAAAAGCAGCAAACCCATAAAGATTCCTCCTTTTCCCTCTATTTTTTTCATATCCTTCACTCCTTTAATTCAAAAAAAGAGAGCCCCCTAAAAGAGAAGCTTTACCAGTCAGATACGAGATCAGCTCCCATGAAGCTTCCTTCTTTTCTGATGCCGCATTCATCACGTAACCAACCGTGTTGGCCATTGTCCCTTTTTCTCCATTGATGGTCGGTAATTCAGCCGTTCCGTATTCTACATCAGGAACGTATCCGCTAAAAATGGAATCGCCCAGTTTCCTTCGATGACCATGGCAGCTTTTCCTTGACTGAACATTTTTCCTCCTCAGTTCGCTCCCACTTCTGAAGTCTGTGCAGAAGTTTTGTCTTCGTTATGCTGGTCGGTGATTGGCTGAAGGACATTGATCACTTTATCTGAAGCAAAGTTCGCTGATCGTCTTTCACGACTTCCCCACCTGTTGCCTGAGCAATATGGTAAAAACGAGCGAGTTCCGGAGCCACTCCAAATCCATAAATCCATCTTTCGTAAATGGACCACAGATCAAATCGAGACGTGGCGACATCCAACAAGACGCTGGTTGGGCCTATCTTTGAATGTCTGAGTTCGGTGGTAAATTTGAGATTTAGCTGATAAAATCAATATTTCGCTGATAAATCACTCATTCCTTTAAGAAGCCTTACCTTCAACCATTCCCTCCACCTTTTTCTCAGATTTCCCCCTATATGAATCCTACATCCTAAAAAAGCAGCGAATTCGAATGAATTCGCTGCTTATTCCTTACTTTTTCCTGACCGGTATCCATATCTCACTTCTAAACGCATCCGACCCAACATCCTTACTCTCATTCCACAACATCTCTGGTCCCTCTGCTTGTTCATAGCTTGAAGACGGGAACCATTCAGCATAAATCCGCCCCCACACATGTTGCAAAGTGTCTGGAAATGGTCCGACCGCTTCGAATACAGCCCATGTCAGATCGGGAACATCAAGTTTCGATAAGCCATCAGGACATTCCTCTGTTGTTGTAGCCCCTATATAATGATCGAGCTCCCCTTTTTCCTCCATTCTGCCTTCGGAAAAATTGACGGATGCACTAACCAATCCTTGTGGTTCTACATTTGACATGCTCTTAAATCTCTTGATCATTTCCTCGTCCAAGCTCTGCCACATGGCTGCAATTTCAGGATTCACCCCATTAAAGATGATTGGCACCCGTTTCATGATACCTACAATGGAAAACGGTTCTTTCTCTACGATTCGATAATTCATTTCATTGCCTCCTCTGATGGATAACTGGAAGGTCATAGGTGGAAATGCTTTGAGTGAATGGCCCCTCGCTTGTGACGGAGTGATTCCATGGATTTTTTGGAACACTCTCGTAAAGGAATCGGGTGAAGAATAGCCATATTTCATGGCAATATCGATTACCTTTACGTCGCTGTTTTGCAGTTCAAGGGCTGCCAGGGTCAAACGGCGGCGCCTGATGTATTCTGATAAGGGAATCCCTGCAAGGAACGAAAACATCCGTTTAAAGTGATACTCCGAGCAATACGCACGCTGGGCCACTTTTTCAAAATTGATTTCATCAGTTAAGTTCTCTTCGATGTACCGTAAAGCGTTATTCATTTTCTTCAATGAATCCATTTCGACTACCTCCTTCCTCAATAGAATAGCAAGAATGAAAGAGCGCAACCCGACTTATCGTGCTCCAATCTGCAGGATGTAAAAAAGAACCTCCTCTTATGAGAAGGCATTGCAACATTATTTTCTCGCTTCATGTACCTTGAGCATTTTTCCTTTTACCGTGGTTTTCTTCATCGCATGCAATACCAGTGGCCCTTTACCATTCAAAACCTCCACATAGGAAAGGTTCTCCTGAATGGTGATGATCCCGATATCGTCAGCGCTCACTCCTTCGATTTTCGCTATTGTTCCGACGAAATCGACCGCCCTGATTTTCTTTTTCTTTCCGCCATTGAAGTAGAGCTTCATGATGTCTCTGTTCAACTGCTCAGACTTGTCTGATTTAAAATCAGGTTCCGTGTCTAATTTTCGTTCAAAATCCGCCTTTGCTTTTACCACTGTGTCCTGTGACGGCGGCTGCAGCTTTGGAATCGTAAATCCGATATAGTCTTCAATCTCGGCAAGGAATTTATCTTCATACGGTGTGCAGAAGGTGATCGCCTTTCCTGCAGAACCTGCGCGGCCCGTTCTTCCTGTCCGGTGAACATAACTTTCTTTCTCCATGGGGATATCATAATTGATGACGTGGGTAATATTTTCGATATCAATTCCACGCGCCGCCACATCGGTTGCGATGAGATACCTGAATTCCCCTCTTTTAAACTCATCCATCACTTCAAAGCGCGCTTCCTGAATCATACCGCCATGAATTTTATCCACAGGATACCCTGACTGATCCAACTCATCACATAATGTATCCACGTTTTCTTTTGTTCGGCAAAAAATAATGCAGCTATCGGGATTCTCAACGGTTGTCACGTTTTTCAAAAGAGTCAGCTTGTCATCCTCTTTCACTTCAATCACGGAATGATCAATCTTATCTGTTGTAATACCTGTTGCCTTGATTTCAATATGAACAGGTTTCTTCATATATTTATGGCAGAGTGCTTCAACATCCTCCGGTAATGTAGCAGAGAATGTCAACGTTACCCGGTCTGTTGGCAACTCCTGAATAATCGCTTCCACCTGTTCGATAAACCCCATGTTCAGCATCTCATCAGCTTCGTCGATCACAAGGTACTCTAACTTATCCAGTGGAAATGTTCCTTTTTCAATATGATCGAGGACACGACCGGGGGTACCGACTACGACATGATTTTTCTGCTTAAGTTCAAGCTTTTGTCGATGAAAAGGAGATTTTCCGTACACTGCAGCCGCTTTGATTCGCTTATAACGTCCGATGTTCGTGATATCTTCTTTTACTTGAACCGCGAGTTCACGGGTTGGCGTTAGGACAAGGGCTTGAGGCTTATTCTCTTCCCACGCCACCATCTCACAAATCGGAATCCCGAAAGAGGCTGTCTTACCGCTTCCTGTTTGAGAACGCACAACAAGATCCTTCTTCTCAAGGGCCAATGGAAGCACCTTGGACTGAACCTCGGTTGGAGCTTGATACCCTAAACCAGATAGAGCCCTTACAATATCATCACTAAGCTTATATTCCCTAAATTGTTTTATACTCATTTTAATACCTCATTTACTTCTTCTATTAGTCTTATTCTCATAGGAAAGTGTCGATTCTATTCTATGGAAAAATACCCACTGCAAATTCTTTTCAAATATCTTTAGGTATTCTACCAATAGTGTGTTATGCTTTACCTAACCATTTTTAACTTGTAACATGTTGTCTCCGGGACCGACGAACGCTGTCGGTCCCTTTTTATATCCAAAAGCGGAGGCGGCTTGCACAGCCCCGACAAGCATAAGATGAATTGGCCGGAAAGGCGCTCTTTGCCTTTTTGGCCTGTTTGACTTATGACCTCGAGCCTCTAGCCGCCGGAGCTGGACGACACCAAAAGCGGAGGCGGCTTGCTCAGCACCATCCTAAATAATTCACACTTTCATCTATTCCCCACAATAAAAAAAGGACCCTCCGAGAGAGTCCCTTCATCAAAAGCTATTACGCTTTGTTTACGTTAGTCGCTTGAAGTCCACGTTGACCTTGCTCAGTGTCAAATGTAACTTTTTGACCTTCGTCTAAAGATTTAAATCCTTCGCCTTGGATAGCTGAGAAATGTACGAATACATCTTCTCCACCTTCAATTTCGATGAAACCGAAACCTTTTTCTGCGTTAAACCATTTTACTGTACCTTGTTGCATAATTGTTTCCTCCTGTGTGGACTTGAATCCACGATTTATTACTATCGTTGCTCAATTAGATATCAAAGGCGAAAAGTTTAAATACTTTCTTTCCTTACAGACCGAACAAAAATAATTCTTACTTAGAATAACAGATATTCTGAGAAAAAGCAAATCTTTTCCTATATTCTTCACAAACCAATGATCTTCCCCCTTCTTTCATCTTTTAACTCAACGGCTCATTCTAAAAAAACCTTTGAAAATTTACCTTTAAACTCTCCATCAGTAAAGGAGAAACCCATCCTTGTGTCGAAAGTAAAAGATAAAGGGGCTGACCCAATGAATAAAATTGGATTATTAAAAAGTTTAAATCAAGCCAGTCGCGGAAACTTCTTTTCAATTGAAATTCCTATGACTTCAAAAGAAGAAGCACAAACAATCGAAAATCTGGCAACCGAGTTAGAAAAAGAAGGAAAAATCAAAATCAGGGAATGTAATCAGAATGAATCCTCCGTTTACATTCAGGGAATCATCAAGTATGCGTTAACGTAATTGTGAAGAGTTGCCATCTACTTGTACGACAGGCAACTCTTTTTTTTGACAAATAAAAAAGGACTCTACGAGAGAGTCCTTCATCATAAAGCTATTACGCTTTGTTTACGTTAGTCGCTTGAAGTCCACGTTGACCTTGCTCAGTGTCAAATGTAACTTTTTGACCTTCGTCTAAAGATTTAAATCCTTCGCCTTGGATAGCTGAGAAATGTACGAATACATCTTCTCCACCTTCGATTTCGATGAAACCGAAACCTTTTTCTGCGTTAAACCATTTTACTGTACCTTCTTGCATGTGTGTTTCCTCCTGTGTGGACTCGAATCCACGATTTATTACTATTATTGCTCAATTAGATATCAAAGGCGAAAAGTTTAAATACTTTCATTCCTTACAGACCGAACAAAAATAATTCTTTCTTAGAATAACAGGAAATCGTAAAAAAAGCAAATACTTTTTATATTTGTTTAAGTTACACTGATTAAATCCTCAATCTACCTATATGAAAAAAGTCCATTCCCCCTAAGGAAATGGACTTGCATACTACTTCTAATCTTCCTGTTTGTTACCGTGCTTTACGCCTTTACTCGTATACGGCTTATTACTCTTCTTCTTATTCGCTCCAGCCTGCCAACGATTCCAGCCTTTCTTTCCTGTTCCTTGGCCCGTTCCGCTCTTTTTCTTTGGTTTACTCATTTTTTCACTCCGTTATGATAGGGTACGTTCTTTCTAGTTCGTCCTCATATCATAACATTAATCGGTGAAGGAGAGTACTTCTTGTTTATTCCACTTAGCTTTTCTGACCAGTATAAATGTGAATCGCGTCCCTCAAAAACTCCGCGACTCCTTCCTGCTCCGCATCATAATAAGCCTTGAACCGTTCATCGTCCACATACATTTGAGCAAGTCCGGCATGTGCTTCCTTGCTGTAATGCCCCCAGTAGAACGAGATCCATTGCTTATGGAGGTCAGCCGCTTTCTGGGCAGAATCGCTTGCGGGATCACCGGTTTGAATTGCTTCCCCTAAGGTTTGTTTAATTTCCTGTTCCAGTTTCGTGACCTTTTCATGGTCTTCCGGTGACATGTTCATGACTCTGGCATTGGATTCATCCACTGCCTTGTCACCGTATTTCTCACGTACTTCTTTTCCATACCTTTTCTCGTTATCCTCGACCATCTTTTGTTTGAATCCTTCAAACTTTTCTTTATCTGACATGGTCATTCTCCCTTCCATAACATTTATTGTTTTATCTACATTCGCAATCAATTGATCAAGCTGCTCTCGTCTAGCCAATAGTTTTCCGCGGTGTTCCATCAAAGCATTTGTTGCGTCAAAGGCAGGATCATCCAGAATATCCTTGATCTCGTCCAGTCCTACACCTAATTCTTTATAGAAGAGTATCTGCTGCAGTCGATCGACTTCCCTCTGCCCGTATATCCGATATCCTGACGAATTGGTCCTGGCAGGCTTGAGAATCTCAATTTCATCATAATATCGAAGGGTCCTCGTGCTCACTCCTGCGATCTCTCCCAGTTTCTTGACGGTATATTCCATGATTTCACCTCCTGACAATTCTTACTTTACAGGTTGACGTTGCGTGAATGTAAAGGGGTTTTTTGAAAATAGTTTTTTGTTTTTTTATTTAGTAGGATGGCCCATTGGGAGAGGTTCTATTTTTATCAACGATGGATAATCCCTTGAAAATAAAAGGCCACTCCGATATTCTTAGATTATTAATTATCAGTTTAAGGTTGTGTTGAATATGCGTATTAATAAATATATTAGCGAAGCTGGAAAAGCATCCAGACGCGGTGCAGATAAATTGATTACAGAAGGAAGAGTGACCATTAATGGAAAGATCGCGAAGATTGGCGATCAAGTGAATCCCGGGGATGATGTGAAGGTTAGCGGGGCCCCTGTCCGTGTCGCCCGGAATAATGTGTACATCGCTCTAAATAAGCCTGTCGGAATTACGAGTACGACAGAAAAAGGCGTCAAGGGGAATATTGTGGATCTCGTCAATCATCCGCTACGAATTTTCAATATTGGACGACTGGATAAAGATTCAGATGGCCTGATTCTTCTGACGAACGATGGAGATATCGTCAACGAAATTCTCCGTGCGGAAAATCAGCATGAGAAAGAATATATCGTCACTGTTGACCGCCCGATTTCAGAGGATTTCTTAAAGCAGATGTCAGAGGGCGTTAAGATTCTTGGAACGAAAACCCTGCCTTGTAAAGTGGAGCAGGTGTCAAAATACGTGTTCCAAATCACGTTGACTCAAGGATTGAACCGACAGATCCGCCGCATGTGTGAGGCTCTTGGATATGAGGTCTACCGACTTCAGCGCACGCGCATCATGAATATTCAACTGGGGAATCTGCCTGTAGGACAATGGCGCGACCTTTCTAAGAAAGAGAAGACGCGATTGTTTCAGGATTTGGATTATGAACCGAAGGAATGGTAATCCTTCAGCCGGACCTACCATACGTTGCGTATGGTGGGTCCGTTTTTCACATATGAACTTCCTGAGAGTGACGGACGAATCCAAGATAACGGGAGCCTTGGAAGGTCAATTCCCCCTGATCTCCTTCCACAAGCATTCCAAACTCAGTATCTTTGACCTTTAACTCCATCCTGTCCCCACTTTCCACTTCGAAGGTGACAAAGTATTGGCTATAGGCCCTGGATTCACCCCCACCTCTTACAACCGTCCTTTTGGCAAGGACTTTTGCTCGGACTTTTAAAGTGGGTGACTGTTTATTCTTACTCCATTCCCCCACTCCTTTAATGATGGAGAACAGAATGAACGAAATCACGATGACAAAAATGACCCCTATAAAAACAGGGACAATTTGAAACATCATATCGTCCCGGAGACATTCAAATCCCTCCTTTTGGATTTTTTTCTCTATTTAAACCTCTACTTTCTTATATATGTTCTTCAATCTTCTTCCTATTCGTAGATTTTCGTACACAGAAAATAGCCTGACCCTCTTTGATAGGAGGGTCAGGCTTCCATTTGAACTTTGTGTATCATCGGAATGGGATCTGGCCCCACGCCTATCTCCATGCCCTAAAATGAAACCCATCAACGTAAAGGTCACAACATGATACCCGGCATTTATGAAGAAAAGTTTCATTGATTTTCTTTCAAATAAATAGGTGATTCCCATCAAGGTCGCCACCCAGAAAAGCCCTGCCGTGAACCCTGCAGAAGCATCGATCTTCCCATTTCTGTCAGGACCTAAAAACAGCACTAATACAATCGAAATATTGCTCACAACCAATTATTTCAAAAACTGTGATTTAACTCAAGCATGTATATTGAAAAAGGGGTCTGCCCCCCACTGCGTTAACCGCATGGGGGACAGACCCCTCAAACTCACCCTGTTGGTGACTTCATCTTATCCATGATCAATGTAAAATAGTTCTTCACCGGGCCTGGTGGGTGGGGAATGTGGTATGAACCAGACTCCTGAGACTCCTCATCCACTTCGATTAACTTCGGAGAATAAACCCGCTTTCCTTCCACTATGCTGCGAATCGAGGAAGTCAGCTCTTCACTTGGACTGTCCTTCAGTAAGTACCCACCTGCATCGAATTGTTGAGCCCGCTCTAAATAACCCTTTTTCGGAAATGTCGTCAATACAAGCAAATAACATCCGACTGTCTTCACGGCTTCCAGAGGTCCGTCCCTCTCCAGCATGTCAATATCCATGATAAAGAGGTCTGGTTTCAATTGGTGGACAAGGGTGAGTGCTTCTTGCCCATCCTTTACCTGGCCGACTACTTCCATGTCGTCTTCCAGGTTGAGTATGGAGGTCATGGTTCCTCGTAATAATTCCTGATCCTCTGCAATGACGATTCGAATCATGTAGGTTCACTCCTTTTAAAGGCCTTATCAAGTAAAGACTCCCCTTATATGAAACGTTCATAAGGAGAGTCGGTCAGGATTATAATTCAGGTTTGGCTTCAGTTGAAATTCTTGATTTTGACTTATCCAGAGACTTCATACCTCTAAAGCTTACAAACGTTTTGTTCTCTTCATCCCAAAGCTTGAAACGCAGTGATTTTAAGCTTGTTAGAAGTGAGATGGTTGGTACTTTTTGTAATGGCTCTGAGTTTTTATGTGCTTCTTCTAGTTTGTAGTTCGGTACTCTCGGACTTAGATGGTGAATATGGTGATAGCCGATGTTACCTGTCAGGAACTGCATAATTTTTGGAAGCTTATAGAAGGAGCTTCCTTCAACAGCAGCCAATACATATTGCCACTCTTTGTCTTCTTCGAAATATGAGTCTTCAAACGTATGCTGTACATAGAACAACCAAATACCGATCGATCCTGAAACCATAAAGATAGATCCTTGTACAAGAAGGAATTCCTGCCAGCCCAGTGTCACACATAGAAGTGCGATAAGGGTCACGATGATCACGTTCACTAAATACGTGTTGTTACGTTCTTTCTTACGTGCATTTTTACGGTTAAATCTATTTTTCAGAAGGAATACATAAATCGGTCCTACTACAAACATAACGAACGGATTGCGGTAAAAGCGATACGCTAAACGAATCTTAAGAGGTGCTGCTAAATATTCATCAATCGTCAGCGTCCAGATGTCACCTGTTCCACGCTTATCCAGATTCCCGCTTGTCGCGTGATGGACGGCATGATCATGTCCCCACTGATCGAACGGGAATAGCGTTAACACACCCATAGCTGTTCCGACGATTCGGTTTACGCGACGGCTTTTAAAGAAAGAGAAATGGGTACAATCATGAAAGATGATGAAGATTCGTGTAAGGAACCCTGCAGCGATCACGATTGGAACAAGTGCCAGCCAGTACGATATCGAAAGGCTTTGATACGCAAGAAACCATAATAGAAAGAATGGCCCCAGCGTGTTGATGATCTGCCATACACTTTCCTTTGTTGTTGATTTTTCATAAGGAGCAACTTCTTTTTTCAACGTTTTTATATTTGTCATGTCATAATCCCCTTCATTTAAGGTGTTGGATTCATTATAGGATAAGCGATATCATCGTGTTAGTAGTAGGTGTCATATGCTGGGTATGACAAATGTCATAAGGGAGAATTTGTCATGAGCCCACGAATGCTCTTTCCCTTGATATTGCTGGATTCCCAACGATAGCATGACGCTTCCAATTGGTTATATTATTTTTTTTGATTATAAAAATATTCTTGTTTGGGTGATTTTTTAGAGAGGTTTATAAAAATTTTACAAAAAGAGCCTGGATTTCTCGTCACTTATTATATCTTGCAGATAAAATAAAGAGGATGGCCCAAAGATTTCTTTAGGTCATCCTCTTTTGTACTATTCATTCATTAAAAATCAAACGCATCCGGGTCTGGACCGCTGCGGAAATTTTCATTTAATGCATCTAATTGATCCATTTGTTCAGACGTTAATTCAAAATCATATATAGAAATGTTCTCTTGAATTCTGGACTCCGTCATAGACTTAGGAATTGTGATGATTCCGTGTTGGAGATCCCAGCGCAAAATCACCTGGGCGGTTGATTTACCGTGGGACTGAGCAATCCCTTTAATGTTTTCATTGTTTAGAAGCTCTGCATTCATTAGTGGAGACCAGGCTTCAACTTGAATGTTGTGCTTACGACAAAAATCTCTCACTTCTGTTTGAATCAGCTTGGGATGGAATTCAATCTGGTTAACAACCGGAGTGATTTCAGCACCCTCGAGTAAATGTTCTAAATGATGAACCTGGAAGTTACTAACCCCGATAGCTTTGATCCGTCCAGCTTTATAAAGGGATTCAAGAGCTTTCCAAGACTCCATGTACTTCTCTTTTCCAGGCCAGTGAATCAAATAAAGGTCGAGATATTCAAGCCCCATTTTCTCTAAGCTTTCTTCGTAAGCCGCAATGGTTTCATCGAATGAAAGACCATTATTCCAAACTTTCGAAGTAACAAATAATTCTTCACGGGTTACAAGTCCAGCTTCGATCGCTTGATTGATGCCCTTCCCGACACTCTCTTCATTTCCATAGATGCTGGCTGTATCGATACTTCGATACCCCATTTTGATGGCTGTTTGCACAGCACGTTCTAATTCTGGGCCATCATCCACACGGAAAACCCCATATCCCAGTTCCGGCATTTTTATATTGTTATTTAAAGTGATAGATTTGACGTTCATACCTACACTCTCCTTTTTCATAAAAATAACTTGTCCCCATGAAGAGAACATGGATATAGTATGCACGATGGAAGAAAACTTGAAAAGTAGGTACTTTTTTGTGGGATAGGCACTTCAAAGTACCTGATTAGGGTCTAGATCGGATTGTACAGCCCATAAAAAAAGAGCATGGAAACAATATCCTCCACACTCTCTATCCTAATCATTCGCAAACCAGCACCTGCCTGACAAATCTCCCTTTACTCACTTCACAACGATCCACAATCTCGAAGCCCGCTTTTTCAATATTCGTGTCCACATCTTCCAAGGTAACAATCACGACCTTCGCTGCAAATCGTCTCGCACTGCGGAGCATGTCAAGCTGCTCTTCATCTGTAATCACTGAACAAAGATTGTAGGGTAGATCGATCACAGCTACATCATAGTTGTCTGTTACGTCATTAATATCCTTTAAAGTGACATCCCCTTTGTATCCAAAATGAGCGATATTCTCTTTCACTCCATCGAGGATTAAAGGATTGCGGTCACTCCCGACGATATCGATTCCCATGGATAGTGCCTCGACAAGGACCGTCCCTATCCCGCAGCACGGGTCGATCATTTTGATTCCTTCGGGATTCGGTGCTGCGATATTCACGACGGCTCTTGCCACACGAGTGCTAAGTGCAGTCGAATAGCTGTGCGGCTTTTTCACATGGTGCAGCCAAACCGCTTCGTTTCTCACATACTTGCCAAACACCCAGCGCTCATTAGTCTTCATCACCCCGAACCAAATGTCTGGATCGACTAACTCCGCTTCGCCCTTTAGATGCAATCCTACTTCTTTTTCGATCTTGCGAAGCTTTTTGAAGCCTACTCTATCCGCATCTAGATTTTGAACAAAAACAACTTTGAACCCATCAAGTGCTTCTAATTCTTCAATTTTTTCAAGTAGTTCTTCAAACTTATTACCCTCGCAGATAATTTCGAGTCTCTCCCGAATAAAAGGACTTCTACTGGGATCTATTTTCACTGAACTTTCCAGAATGCTAGATTCAGAGCTCTCTCCAAATAACACTCTTCTTTCCAAGGCACATAGGGATTCCTCGTTCGGTTCCCATGAATAATGATAGATATATTTTTTCTTTTCTATTATGATCAACTCCGTGTGATGATAAAAATGTTGTGTTGCATTAGACCATTGTAACATAAAAAAGCCCTGACCCCCGGCATGCTAACGCATTCATACACCGGGGGTCAGGTCCCGCAACATTATTTATTTTCCATCATGGAAATATATTTTTTCACCACTTCATAGACATACTCCTGATTCGCTGATGCGGTTTCCGGGTTGTATGCTCCACCATTTGTCTTGTTATTGGACAGTACACGGATTCCCAGGAACGCTACATCATAAGCACCAGCAATCTGTGCTGCTGCAGCCCCTTCCATTTCCTCTACAGAAGTACCGTATTTCTCATGGAACCATTGGATGCGGTCCACTTCATTATTCCACACGTCAGCAGAACCGATGGTACCTTCCACGATCTTTCCATCGGTGTATGTATCCTTCACTGCTTTGGCAGCTTCAAGTAAGTCCTCGTCTCCATCGTAGTATCGGATTTTCTCAGCATTTGGATCTTCACCTGCACTGCCTTCAGAAGCCATTAAGTCCATCGGCTTCCAGACGGTTGGATCAATTCCTTCGCTATCAGCTTTGTCCGCTGTTTTTAATGAACCCAGGTTTACGGTTCTTTCTCCTAACACGATATCAAATACATGTAATTCAGGGTCATGTCCACCTGATGTTCCTTGATTGATGATGGCGATTGGATCGTATTTCTCAATGGCTACCGCTGTAGCCGCTGCCGTGTTTTCCATACCTTTACCGGTTTTGGCAACGATGACAGGATAATCATCAAGCGTTCCTATGTAAAAAACAAATGATCCCGATTTTTCTTCTTTTACATTTTCTAATTTCCCTGCAAACTTTTCAGCTTCAATCGGCATTGGACCTTGAATCATAATGGGTCTCTGAGCCTCTTCTTTCTTAGCTGCAGTCTGTGAAGTGGAACTGCATCCAGTAAACAAGGATAATGCTAGTACGGATAATGTTACAAATAAAGCCAGTTTCTTTTTCATCAAAATCTCTCCTTTTTCATTAGTTCTAGATGGTGATATCTCGCTGTTTTGCCCAAAAGAAAAAGATCTAAAACATGTAGAGTGGTTTCTACTTTCCAGACCTTCGAAGTTAAAGTATAAGTGATATAACAGGAATACCCATCACAAAATGGCAACGGCAAAAAAACCGAAAAACCGAATACTTCAACTCGTAGTCTAGTTCTTTTAATGGGAACCAGGTAGAAACACTCAGACCATATTACCGAGGATATACGAGTAACGATATGTAATTAGTACATTGCTAATATAACAAACTCCCCTTCGACAATCAACCTAAATACGAATTTTATTCATGATTTATATTATAACGTTCGTGTTTCAACGGAATCCAACCTCGATCAGTATTAGATTTGATATATAAATAGAGAATAATATAATGAAAGAACATTACAAAAAAACAATGGGGTGAAAAACTTGAAAATCGGACTTATTGGACTGGGAGACATCGCCAAGAAAGCCTATTTACCTGTTCTCTCTGAAAAAGAAGGCATCGAGCTGGTGCTTTTTACAAGAAATGCAGAAACTCTAAATGTTCTGGCAAGTAAATATCGCATCCAGGAAAAGGTTCAGACGGTTGAAGAACTGATTGCTGCCAATATTGACGCGGCATTAGTGAGTACGGCTACCGAAGCCCACTTTGAAATAACCGAAAAACTACTCGAGAATGGTATCAACGTTTACATAGACAAGCCGATTTCCTTGAACTATCACGAAAGCGAAAGAATCGTTCAGCTCGCAAAAGAAAGTGGCAAAATCGCCATGGTCGGCTTCAACAGAAGATTCATTCCAAAAGTGAGAGAGCTAAGAGAGCATGGCAAGCCGAACTTCCTTCTCATGCAAAAAAACAGATACGCTTTACCTGATTACACCAGAAGGTTCGTAGTAGAAGATTTCATCCATGTCGTCGATACTCTGCGCTTCTTAATGGCTACAGAGGTCCAGGATGTAAAGGTTCAGTATCTAAAAAAAGGTGACATGCTCCACCACTTAGTCGTCCAACTCATTGGTAAGGAATGCACCGCAGTCGGGATTATGAATCGGGACGGTGGTGTGACTGAAGAAATCATCGAGTACTCGGCAGAAAATCATAAATATGTCGTCAACAGTCTCGTTGAAACGACTCATTATCATAATAAAGAAGTCAGCCTTTCTTCATTTGGAGATTGGGAGCCTACTTTGTATAAGCGAGGGTTTTATGATTTAGTGGATCATTTCATAGATTGTGTGGAAAAAGGTACAACGCCTGACCCATCGATTGAGGATTCACTGATTACCCATGAGATTTGTGAGAGGATAGTTGGGATGATTGAATAGTAGGACAGAAGGAAAGGTCCCAGTTGGGAAAAGGGGAAGTTGGGACAAGAAATGATACTGTCCCCCTCCCCCTTTTTAAAACAAAGGGTTCTTCTCTATTTGCAACCAATGCTCAGACTTCTCAATCTCTCCAGCCAATTGCAACAGCAAATCCTCTCTACCTTTGGCTACCATCACCTGAACTCCCACCGGCAGCCCTTCAGAAGTTTGATGTATCGGAAGTGACATGGCCGGCTGTCCTGTTAAATTGGCCAACTGCGTAAAAGGGGTACGCATCAGATTCTTCTCTGCTATCTGATCAACGATCCCAATCTTTTTCAATAGTCTCCTGAGTCCCAATTTCCCTATTGAACTGATCAAGAATTTCTCTGAGTGGGTCGGCTCCAGTTCTCCTATCTTGGCTGGAGGAAAAGCTGTTGTAGGAGTAAGGTAGAAATCATACGTTTCATGAAATGTTTCCATTTGATAAGCTGCTTTGTCCCATTCCCTAATACTCAGGATAAATTCTTCTGCAGGAGTAGCCTTTCCAATCAACCCCAGGAGCCAGGTGGAGGGTTCCACATCAGCGTAGGTAGCTTTTCGTCCCAGCACTTCTTCTAACGAAGTTAACAATGCAGCGGTTTCACCAAAATACATTGTTAAGAAACTTCTCGCAATCTTATGTCCATCCACTGGCACCTCTTTTTCTTCCACATAATGGCCCATGGATTCTAGTAAGTTAGCAGCTTTCACAACAGCCTTTTCGCATTCGGGGTGAACTTTAGTACCTATGGGAGAAGCTGTGGAATAGGCAATCTTTAATTTTTTGCCTATTGGAGTTTGTGATGATTCCAAGTAGCTCCCTTCAAATGGTGGAGCAAAAAAAGCAGCAGACTTTTCATACGTTCTTAATTCATCCAGCATGGCAGCACTATCTCTGACTGATCGGGTTAAAACATGCTCAACAGAGGCACCTTGCCATGTTCTACCGTAGTTAGGACCAACAGGTGTTCTTCCCCTGGTTGGTTTCAAACCAAATAACCCGCAATAAGCAGCCGGTATTCTGATAGATCCCCCACCATCGTTGGCACCCGCGATCGGAACAATGCCCGATGCTACCGCAGCAGCTGAACCGCCACTTGAACCCCCGGGTGTATAATCCATGTTCCACGGATTTCTTGTCGCACCGTAATGTGAAGGCTCCGTAACAGCCACTAAAGCAAATTCAGGCACATTCGTTTGCCCCAGAATAACCACGCCAGCTTCCCGCAATCTCCTGGTGTACTCTGAATCTGTCTTCGCTCGGTAGGTTCTAAGAGATCTTGAACCTGCTGTTATAGGCTCCCCTTCCATTTCTTGAGTAATATTTTTCAATAGGATGGGTACACCGGCAAATGCTCCAGTAAGCTTTTTGTCTGCAATCTCCCTAGCCTGTTCGTACATTTTATGAATCACTGCGTTCAACTTCGGGTTGTGGGTTTCGGTTATTTTAATTGCCTCTTCAACCAATTCTTTAGGATGAACTTCTTTTTTCTTCACTAATTCTGCGAGCCCTAAACCGTCGTAGTTTTTATAATGAAAACCCTGCATCCTGCTCACCCCTATTGACTATGTATCTATGAATTTCTACATAATGGGAGAATATCCTTTTTTTAATAGAAATCAATAATACTGTAGCCTAAATAAGATGGTAGTCCCCCAATATAGTAGCACCTATGATTGAGGGCAGTGTCTGTATCTAGAGTTTACTTGCCGATGGATACTGTATAAAAGACTCAAAAAAAGAGGTAATATACCCACATTAGGTATGGACGGTTATAAGTCAGATGGTACTGTGACTCCACATGCCACTTTCCTTGCACTTGAATAAGCACCAATGGAAGCGTTCAAAAACATCCAGGTGTTGAAACGTTTCGATATGTACGAGAAATACGGTTTCCTTGATTCAGTCAATGTAGAGATAGGAGAAGTGACACAAGCCTACCTCGCTTTAGATCAAGGTATGACAATGGTCTCAATCGTCAACTATTTAAAGGATGGAGTCATCAGAGATTACTTCCATCAAGATCAAATAGGGAAATCTCCTGAGGACTTGCTGATAAAAGAGACGTTTTCTATTAAATAATAGTAGCGATAATAATGTAAAAGCCCAAGTGGTTGTATCACTTAGGCTTTTGCATGTAAGTGTTATTGTCTATCTCCACCTCTTCGCCAACGCCTCAATATGACCCGGATCCGTTCGGCAGCAACCACCAATGATACGAGCACCTGCCTCGTACCAAATTTCTGATTGCTCATCAAACACGCAACACGCTTCCCCCCCATGCCACGTTTTAGTCTCAGCATTGTAAGCCTCACCAGAATTCGGGTACAGGATGATTGGTTTGTCAGTGTTTCTGCTTAGTACGCTTATCGCTTTATTCGCCGCAGGAATCGGTGCACAATTCACACCAACCGCAGCGATTTGTTCATCATCATTGAACACGCGCGCGCACTCTTCAATTCCCGTTCCATCACTTATCGTCTCTCCATCCTTTAATGAAAAAGACAGCCAGGCACAGGTATCTGGAAATTCTTTCAAAAGAGAAGCGAGCACCTTTGCTTCCTGCAAGGACGGGATGGTTTCGAATGCCAACAAATCAGCACCCGCCTCCACTAATGCCTCGATTCTGGGAAAATGGAAATCTGCTAAATGTTGATCACTTACTCCATAGTTTCCAACGTATTCAGAGCCGTCAGCAAGGTATGCCCCGTAAGGTCCTACAGAACCTGCAACGATTGGTTTCGGCCGATTCGAATTTCCCACCTCTTCCTTCCAAAAGTCATCCCGAGCCTGTTTGGCAAGATAAACCGTTTTCTTGATTAATTCCAGCGCTTCAGGTTTCTCTATTCCGCTCTTTCGAAAACCATTCACCGTTGCCTGGTAGCTGGCTGTAATCGCACAATCGGCTCCTGCACGGAAATAATCAGCATGAACCTTCTCAATCGCTTCCGGCTTTTCAAGGAGTACACGGGCAGACCAAAGGGGATCGTTTAAATCGCAGCCATGGGATTCTAGCTCTGTGGCTAATGCTCCATCTAAAATAAGTGGGGAATGTTTTTGTAAAATAGCCTCAATGGGATTTAGCTTCAGTTGATTCGACATAACCTGTTCCTCTTTTCTTAACGTATTGTGTTAGATAATAGCTTCCATAGCAAAGGGCGATAAACGGGATTCCGCAATAAAGGGCTATCCTCTGAGTGGGATCAAAGGCAATGCCGATACAGGAAGCGAGACAAAGCAGAAATGACGCAATGGGAACGAGTGGATAGAGCGGCGTCCGATAAGCCAGGTCTTTCACATCGTTTCCTTCCCTTATGTACTGTCTTCGAAATAGAAATTGGGCAGCACTAATGCTCATCCACACGATCACCACCGCAAGACCTGAGACCGAAACCAATACGATGTAGACCGTCCCCGGGGCAATGATGCTTGAAAGCAAGGCCAGACCTCCTCCAAGCATGCTGAAAACAATCGCATTGAGAGGGACTCCCCTATCAGTCAATTTGGCAAAAATCGGTGAGATCGTTTGCTTATCAGCCAGTGACCATAGCATTCTGGAAGAAGCATATAGACCAGAGTTTGCCGCTGATAAAATGGCCGTTATGATCACAAAATTCATGATATCGGCTGCGTAAGGGATTCCAATCCGTCCAAGCACCGCTACGAAAGGACTTTCCAATACACCGGCTGACTGGCTCGGTAATAAAGCAGATAATACTACAATCGTCCCTACATAAAAGATGATCAATCTCACAAGAGTGGTGCGGATAGCTTTAGGAATCGATTTTGATGGATTCTCTGTTTCTCCCGCCGCAACCCCGATCAATTCTGTTCCTGAAAAGGCAAAATTCACGGCAAGCATGGTCATCAAGATGGCAAATGCCCCATTCGGAAACAACCCTGAACTTGTGATATTCGAAATAAACGGAGCCGGCTCTGAATGACTGAGAGGGATGAACCCGACGATCGCCCCTGCCCCAATCACAATAAACGCAACAATCGCAATCACTTTTACTAAAGAAAACCAAAATTCAGATTCAGCAAAAAAACGCACTGACAACGCATTAAGTACAAAAATCAACGCAGCAAAGACCGCGCTCCAAATCCATACACTAATCGAAGGAAACCAACGCTGCATCATCAAGCCAGCCGCCGTAAACTCCGACCCCAATGCCACTGTCCATGTCAGCCAATATAACCAGCCCACGGTGTAACCGGTCCCTGGACCAATGAACTTTGTAGCATAACTATGAAAGGATCCTGTCTCCGGCATATGGACAGAAAGCTCGCCTAAACAAAGCATCACAAGATACACCACCAGTGCCCCAATCAAATAAGCAAGGATCGTCCCAAACGGTCCAGCCTGATGAATCGTATACCCCGAACTCAAGAAAAGCCCGGTTCCGATCACCCCTCCAAGAGACAGCATCACCAAATGACGCGTCTTCATCTTTCTTTTAAAACTCTGTCCTGCGTTTTCCATACAAAACACCCTTCCTTCTATATTTATTGCGGAATGGGTGAACAAACAAAAAACGCACCCTAAACGAGTGCGTCACCGACAAATAAAAGATTGCTCCTATCTATCAGGGTTTGAATCACCCGCTGGAATTAGCACAGTATCTTCACAGACCTGTTGCTGCGGCTTCAAAGGGCCAGTCCCTCCACCTCTCTGGATAAGAAAATATTTTGATTTTTTAAAACTTTATCAATATATCGGAATAATGTCAAGACCATGAAATAGATTAGTAGCCCAGCCTATAGTGCATCTGATATCGAGGTTCTTCGTGACGAAGAGTTATCAGAGCATCCATTCGTTTCAAAGGTGGAGCCAGATCTTTTAAGTGAAGTTGTAACAGTCGATGAGCTGATGCAACGGATGAAGGACAAAAGATTCCGAAACCGCAAATGTCGATTATAATATTGGACCAAGGTTTCGTAGCAGGAATCAGAAATTATTTACGATCCGAAATCATGTTTGTTTCTGGCTTACACCTTTCCCTTCGTCCGGTCGACTGTACGGAGAATCAAATGAAGAAAGCAGCTCATGCCATCATGGATTTAGTGAAGCAATCGTACGAAACTGTTGGAAATACGAATGATCTCGACCTTGCACAGAAATTGAAGGCAGAAGGAGTGAAGCGCTCCCGTATCGATAGGAGCGTCATTTGACCATTGACCAGGTTGTCATTACATATCATGAAGCTGGGTATCAGGGAAAAGATGTTTTTTATGTAATCTTTGTTTTGAGCTATGTGAGTACTGATTCCCCCTTCACATAAGAAATCAGATGAGGAATTCAGCTCACTGTCTTTTCTTTTATTTTTCTTATATTTTTTTAAGATACTCATGTACTACCCCTCGGAAACCAAAGTTGTGTATAATTTCTCCTAAAAACCTTTCCCTATACGTAGCCCAAAGGATCTTAAGATACCCTTTTGGTTACGATACCTTATAAAAAAAACCCATTTCATCAGCTTCCTCCTACCTGACAAAATGAGCTTTTCGCTTATTCTACATCCCGTATTTTTTTCGATAAAAATCATGTTTCGGGTGAAACAACTCTTCATCAGAGTTCCTGACATCTGAGAAATGCTCGACATTATAATGGCCATTCAACGCACGGTTATGATGCTGGATGATCTGCTCCGCCTTTAATACAGATGAGTCCGTCGTCGAATGACCATCCGCTACCAGTGTTACATCCAATCCATTAACGGTTGCATATCGAACAGCGGTGTCGATACAATATTCCGTTTGACACCCCATCACTACAACATGCTTAACCTTTTGATCTGTTAAAAAGCTGAGTAGTGGCGTACCATAAAATGAATTTGTGGCTAATTTATCAAACACAACAGCATCGTCTGGAACAAGAATATCCCGGTGAACGAGAAATCCCTCGCCTTTTCCTCCAGCGACATCCTTATCTCTTATGAAAACGATGTGGACTCCCGTATCAGTGGCCTTTTGGATGACCCGATTGATGGTTTCAACCAGCTTTTCCTTTTGATATACGGCTTGTACCTTTCCATTCCCTTCGATCAATTCCTGCTGGGCATCGATCACGAGCAATGCTTGATTCAATAGAAAAACCCCTTTACCTCATTTTTTCCCTCATGCTATATGGTTGAATTTTATTTGGATTCCTTTCCATTCAAACCGCCCCCTTTCTCATCTATCCTTGAATAGTTTCGACTCATCATTGAGAAAATCCTCTGTTCTCAGTAAAAAAGCAGGAAATCCTGTGGGATTCCTGCTACGTGTCATGATTCATGTACCGCAATATGTTTGGTAAGGAAGACTGGATGGTTCTGGGAGTGTCGTGTACTCGCACTGTTCAGTCGTGTACTGGTAAGGATTTTTAAGAACGCCAAGCAACCGTTCCATTACGCTGTAGTCATCATTCTCCACTGCGGCCTCCAATGCTTCCTCCACACGGTGATTCCGGGGGATGACCGCAGGATTTCGTTTTCGCATTAACTCATAGGAAGCTTCTTTCGATTCTTCTTGCCTGCATAATCTTTCCTCCCAGCGTTTTTTCCATTGAGCAAAATCCACCGTTTTAAACAGGTCGATTTCTTCCCCATTGGTTAATACCCGGAACGTATTCGTAAAGTCAGCACGTCTATCTTTCATTAAACCGAGCAGGTCCTGGGCAAGGGATTCGTCCCCTTCTTCTTCGTTGAAAATACCGAGTTTCCCTCTCATTCCGTCGAGCCAGTGAGTTTCATACAGTTTAGGAAATTCCAGCACAGCATCCTGGGCAAGTTTCAGTGATTTTTCTTGTTCATCATGAAGAATCGGCAACAGACTTTCGGCAAATCGGGCAAGGTTCCAACCGGCAATTTGAGGCTGATTTCCGTAGGCATAACGTCCTCCGGTATCAATGGAGCTGAATACCGTTGCCGGGTCATACGTATCCATAAAAGCACATGGTCCATAATCAATGGTTTCTCCACTGATCGTCATATTGTCGGTGTTCATCACCCCATGAATAAATCCAACCATTTGCCACTTGGCAATGAGAGCAGCCTGGCGCTTGATGACTTCTTCTAGCAGGTAAAGATAACGGTTCGGTGTATTCAAACCTTCCGGGTAGTGACGCTCCACTGTATAATCAGCCAGTGCGCGGAGATCTTCTACCGTTCCAAATTTGGAAGCAAACTGAAAAGTACCAACGCGAAGATGACTTGCAGCTACGCGGGTCAGGATCGCACCTTGCTGTTCCGTTTCCCGGTAAATCGGCTCACCCGTTGTCACCACCGCCAAGCTTCGGGTAGTCGGAATCCCAAGTCCGTGCATTGCTTCACTGATGATGTGCTCCCTGAGCATCGGACCAAGTCCCGCTCGCCCGTCCCCACCCCGGGAATAAGGGGTTCTCCCTCCACCTTTGAGGTGGATATCAAAACGCTCACCTGATGGGGTGATCTGTTCGCCGATCAGGACAGCACGACCGTCTCCAAGCATATTAAAATATCCAAACTGATGTCCAGCATACGCTTGGGCAAGCGGCTCAGCACCTTCGGGTAGGTGATTGCCTGCAAACACCTCTGTTCCCTCTTCACTATGCAGTTCTTTCCGGTTGAGCCCCAGTGATTCTGCTACAGAATCATTCAGGATGATTAATGCGGGTTTGTTAACCGGAGTCGGATCTTGCTTCGTGAAAAATGAGTCGGGCAGGCGTGCATAACTATTTTCTATGTTCCATCCTGTTTCGTTTCCCTTTGTCATGGTATCTCCTTCTTTTGGTTTTGGCATATTTTCATCATAGATGTTCAATGATTTTCTTCGTTGTCACATTCTCTCTACTATAGTTTACACATGAAGTGGATTGTACTCCAATAAAACAAAAGGTGCCTGCCCTTGTGAGGGTCAGACACCATTAGAAGGGGACAACGAACCTGTCCCTCCGTCCCATTCTATTTATTTAGCGTCAAGGTCGCTACGCACTCTACATGCACCGTTTGGGGGAATAGGTCAACAGGTTGAACACCATCAAGGGTGTAGCCAAATGGTTCCAACTCCTTGATATCTGTCGCGAATGTATCGGGGTTACAGGATACATACACGATGCGTTCCGGTTTGGCACGTCCGATTCGTCTCATGACTTTTCCGCCTGCACCTGATCGAGGCGGATCCAGCATTAATAGTTGTGGATGGCCAAAGCTCTCCAGCATTTGGTCAATTCCTTTTCGAGCATCCTTAGCGAGGAATGTCGTGTTAGAGATGCCATTATCTTCAGCATTACGTTTCGCTGACTCGATCGAACTTTCGACAATTTCAATGCCGGCAAGTTCTCCGACTCTGCTTGCAAATGGAAGAGAAAATGTCCCTACTCCACAGAAGAGATCGATCATCTTTTCAGTTTTCTTCGGTTGTCCCATTTCAATGGCCAGGTCTACGAGCTTTTGGGCTTGTGTCGGATTCGTCTGGAAGAACGTATCAAACCAAAGACGGAAACGGTATCCATCCATTTCATCATAAATAAAGTCACGACCAGCTAAAAGATGAATCTCTTCTGCTTGCGTCCGATCCGCCCATGCCGTATTTTCAAGCCATAATAAGCTTTTGACTTGGGGAAATTTTTCACCTACGCGGGCAACTAAGTCGTCCACTGCCTCCTGATGATTTTCAGGAGCCTCAGTTGCAAACAGCCCAAGCATCAGTTCACCCGTTACAAACGATTGACGGACCATTAAATGACGAAGTAACCCTTCGTGCTCGTCCTTGTTATACCCTTTTAATCCATGATTCTTCACCCAATCGGCGACTTCCATAGTTGCTTCCACCATTTCTCTACTTGCGATCAAGCAGGTTTCAAGAGAAATGACCTTACGGAAATTCCCTTGCTCATGCAGTCCAAGGGCACCTTCAGGAGAAAACGTAAATTCCATCTTGTTGCGGTAACGCCACGGATTTTCCATCCCCATCGTGTCCCGTACCAGGTCAGGATTAAAGCCTTGCTCTTCCAACGCATGCTTCACATGATCCGTCTTCTCCTTTAACTGACCGTCATAATCCCAATGCTGCCACACACATCCGCCGCAGCGTTCAAAGTGCGGACAAGGTGCAGGGATTCTCTCAGAGTGGGCTTCGAGGATTTCATCCGGCATAGCCTTTCGTCTACGGCGATCAGGCTGATCCACCGTCACTTCCACCTTTTCCCCCAGCAGGGTCTGAGGGATCGTGAGTCTCAGCTTCTTCGGATTCCCAAGCTCATTCTCCCGCCAGACCACAGACTGCCCTGAACCTTTTTGATCCAAATCTTCTATCGTAACAACCATTGTTTCTGGTTTGATATTCGTCAATATCTGGTCCTCCTTGAAAACTTCTGTCTAACTTTATACTTTATTAAAAAAAGTGGAGGAATGCAACAGGGATATGGGCTCCTCACCTCCCTGCATACCTTTGACAAATGGAGGTCCGTCCCCGAACGCGTTAACGCTCTAAAGGACGGACCTCATTATTGCGGAGATCCATGTTAATAGGCTTTGTAACGTCCGAATTCTCCGGTTATATAAGCTCTTCTACCATTGTAGATGACTTCCCAGTAGCCGGAGCCGCTATTTTTTCCATTAAGGGATCCTGTGACGGGGATCGTCCTGCCCTTTGCGATGGTACCCAAGTCCTTTGATGTCAACCGATCAGGGCGATCCTGTATGATGGCGGCATTCGCCACCCCCACGATTCTGATTTCCCCGATGGCGACCGGTCCCGATGAAGGCGGCGGTGGTGATGATCCCACGGAAGATTGACCGTTTCCTTCCACCTTCACAAATTTCGGGGCTGTTGTTACATAATACACGTATCCCCTGGAGTTCTTGACCTCATACATATAAGCACCTTCTACCTCGAGCTTCTGTACAATCGTTGGAAACCCATATCCGTACTTCAAAGTGCCTGCACAGTAGGTATCTCGAAAGGTCGGCTTACTGTAAAAGTCCAGTCCTTCAGCACCTCTATATATGCTCTCCACCCGTTTCCCAGTAACATCCTTGCTTATCCACACACCTTTGACATCCGTTTCAGGAGGTACCACAACGTTTCCTGCATCCACGTATGAAACACCGAAAAAATCACATACCCCACGAGCCTGCTCCCTTGCCGATTCCCTTTGAAATTCCTCATTGATCATGAGTAAGGCTTCTCTCTCATTATCCATAAATCCATTCTCCACAAGCACCGCAGGCCCACTGAACTCCCTTGTCATATGAAGATTCTGCTCAGTGATCCCGCGATATACCTGATTGGTACCCTGTTTCAAGTACTTCGCAATGCTTTCAGCTAGCCTCAGGTCCTGTACATCATTGAAATATATATGAAGGGAATGCCCTTCAGCATCTTTTTCGGGACCATCGAACTTTCCATCAAAGGCATTAAAGTGGTTGGAAACCAAGGCATTGGCTCTCATAGAATTGGCTAAGCCCGTACGTGTCTTTGATGGTGTATCCTCATCAGTCGGAGCGGTCAGTATGGTCCTGAATCCACATCTCTCTAATTCAACTTTCAAAAAGAAAGTCACTTTCTCATTAAACTCATTTTCACGGATCTGTCTGCCAAGCGACTGGATATAAGGCGTACGTTTCCCGGCTGTTCCGATCCCATGACCATCATCTAGAGCTATCAAATAATCACTAGCTTTTACCATGTAATCTATCACCCCTTCTACTAGTAAAATATTCACAGCTTGTACAAATGGTCACTCGCTGGATAAAATAGCACCAATCCCTACCCGGAGAAGGCAACTTGTGGATATTCACATGATCGAAAGGGAGATGTTTTTAGCCAACCCATAGCTGTTTATGCTATAATCCTGGTTTTCCCTCATAGTCCCTCATTCCGTATACAACAAAAAAGGTGCGCTGACTCCAATGATGGAATCAGGCACCTTTGTTCATTTACAACGTAACGGGACATCTAAATTGTCCCCGTCCCATTTACTTCGCTTCCAATCGACTGATCCGATCATCCAGATCAGGGTGAGTCGAGAAGATTGCTGATTTTCGTCTTCCATTGATTTTTAACGTGGAGATGGCTGTGTCATCTTCACCCTTCATACGACTAGAGTATGCTTTTAACATTTGCAGGGCATGGACCATTTTATCCTTACCGGCAAGGTCTGCTCCACCACGGTCAGCGTGGTACTCACGGTGACGGGAATAAGCAAAGACGACTAAACTTCCCAAGATTGAGAAAACGATCTGGAATATAATCACGGCAATGAAATGCACGATTGGTGCCATTTCTTCCCTTGCAAATCGGGACGCAATCCATGCGGCGATTCGTGCCAGGAAGACTACAAAGGTGTTGACCACACCTTGCAGCAAGGTCATCGTCACCATATCCCCATTCGCAACGTGGGCCACCTCATGGGCAATGACACCTTCAACCGCGTCATCATCCATTTCACGGAGTAATCCAGTCGAAACGGCAACCAATGAGCGTTTCTTAGAAGGACCCGTTGCAAAAGCATTCACTTCAGGAGAATGGTAGATTCCCACCTCAGGCATGTGCACTAAACCAGCCGTTCTTGATAAACGATGGACTTTCTCTACAACTGCCCGTTCCTCAGAAGACAAGGCTCCATTCGGATCCAATACTTGTACACCCATCATTCTCTTCGCCATCCAACGTGACATGGCCAATGAAATGAATGATCCGGAAAAACCGATGATCGCACTGAATACTAATAATGCGCCGAAATCAATTCCGCCTGAGGCAGTGATGTAGTTCCCTGCTCCCGTAACGGAAAAAATGATACTAATCGTCAATAATACTAAAACGTTCGTTAAAAGGAAATAAAATATACGTTTCCCCATCTTGTCTCCTCACTCTCATTTCAAGTTCATATGAACCTGTATCTGAGTTTATTATACGTCCTTTTTAGGGAAAATACAAGTAAAAGGTGAAATTGACGAGACCCCAGCGAACCAGTAGTATAGAAGAAGATATTTGTAAAAGAGACGGGGGAATCATGATGAAAACGTTTATACTGACACGTAAAAATATGGCCGACCTGCTGCTATCACTGAACGGCATAAACAGCATGTCCCCGGTCAAGGTGCTTCAGGATGCGTGGATGGATCTACATAAAAAAAACGATCTCCCTCCCATCATTCAAAAAATCCTCAAATCAGCAAAAGGAGAAACCGGTTTTTCCCTCAATGAGATCGTCTCCCTGGGAAATCTGATCGAATTCACCAACTTCCCCCAAAGTACTGTCCAGAACTGGGTGAAACGGGATGTGAAAGGGTTGATCGGTTCCCCGCAGCTAGGAAAAAAATACACCATCGAACAAGCCGCCATGCTGTTCATCGTCGAAGACCTCAAAGCTACCTTGGATTTCGAATCCATCCGGAAGATCTTGACCCTGGTGTTCAACAACATAGAAGACCGTACGGATGACATCGTCAATCCCACAGATCTTTACCTTGCCTATGCGTCGGTCTTTGACCAGATCCACCATCAATCACTCCCGACGATGAAGGCTTCCGCTGCAGGCTCTGTCAATGAATTAATCGATCAATTCATTCATCAAGAATGCATGGCCACGCTATCCTCCTTTAACGGAATCAACGGAAAAAATCTCAGCATTGTACTGAATGTCCTGATCGTATCGGTGCTGACGGTTCAGGCAGGGTTTTATCAGGCTGCTACGAAGAAATATGTGACGGATGCTTTATCTTAACGTTATAGAAGGACGGACCTTCATTTTTGCAAATAAAGGCCCGTCCCTCTTGATTTTTTTATCAAAATGTTAGGTCCGTCCCTCTCTTGATTGAGATAAAGAGAGGTCACTCTTCAGTTAAGATTCTGCTCTGATTTCTTCCAGTAAATAAAGAACACATACAGCATCCCTAACAGGAAGTATGTATTGAAAAAGGAAAACATTTGATTAATGAACCAGCCTTTTATCCCATTCGTGATGATGAATAGGAATGTGGTGACAATAAAGTAGATAACCACGTAACTGAATACCCCTTTTTTTCCTTGGCCAATCCTTTTATCAATCCATGTTCCAATCCAGATGGGTAGGAAGAAAATGCTCTCTAATTGATTGTTCATTCATCGATCCCTCTTCTTCTGAATTATACTACTAACCTATTTCCAGTCGATGTCACTATGACGTTTCAGCTCATGTGCTCTTCTTTTTGTACAAAATCATGACCCCGTAGTCAAATATAGTCATTGAAAACTTGATATCTATTACTTCAATGGTCTGATCTTCCAAGAAGTCATTCACTTTTTTATTCAAACCTGATTTTGTCATGCTTCTATAGGTACTTATTTTCAAATGAACACCGCCTCTCCATACGTGAATATTTACAAATTTAGCCATTATTATATACGTACTGATGCTTAAATGGTTTCAAGAATATTTTTGAAGGATCCTCGGTCCACACCCTCTTTTTTTACGAGTTTATACAGGAACGATAATCCTCACCTTGGTTCCTTTCCCAGGAGCACTAGTTACGTTGATGGAACCCGCATGCAATTCAATAAGTTGCTTGGTAATGGCCATACCCAGCCCTGATCCGCTAGTCGTTTTGGTTGTGCTTGTTCCCCTGTAGTAGCGTTGGAAAAGTTTATCAAGTGTTTCTGTATTCATACCTTTACCATTATCCAGGATGGTAATCACGATCAGGTGATGTTCAATGGACTGAAGGGACACACTGATCTTCGTTCCTGATGGATTATAGTGGGTGGCGTTGGCTAAAACATTATCCAGAATGCGCTGAAACCATTTTGGATCGACTTCAGCATATAAGGATCCATCATATGGTTCAAACAAAAGTTCCTTATCGCTGTTTGCCTGATCATTGATGTATTGTATAACCGTTCGACGTACAATCTCATTCATTTCGGTTCTTTCCTTCGAAATTGGTAGGGCTTGATTTTTAAGCCGATATGTTAGTGTTAAATCATCTAGTAGTTCCCTCATAAATTCGGATTTTTCATTGATTATACCTGCAAACTCCATTGTCTCTTCTTTTGACCACGTGTAAGTAGCCGATTCAAGCATATGGGCATATCCCGAAATCGATGAGAGTGGCGTTTTTAAATCATGGGAAAGCCCGCTGATCCATTCTTCACGGGTGGTAATCATTTGTTTCTCATGACGCTTATTATGATGAAGTGTCTCGGTCAACTGAGACAGATTGGTGATGAGGTCTTTATAAAGTCGATACTTTCGCTTAAGCCTACCATTTTTCTTCAACATAATCGGATGTTCCTGATCATCAAGTGGCTCCTCATAAACGCCATCACTCAAATTCTTGATCCATTTCATCATTGTAAGCAAAGGCAGTCCAAACTTTCTCGCATGCCATAATGTGGCTAATATCAGAAGCGTAAAAAGAATCAACAATAGGACGAATCCACCACTGGTGAAGGCTCTGAAAATATTTCGTTCCGGTGAAGGAGAGGTTTGGTACGAACGAATACCGACAAGGATTTTTTGCTTTGACTTTTCATCGATGAAGGTAGAGACATTTTCCTTACCCTTCAAATTGAGAAGGTTCCTGAATGAATAAGAGTCAGGTTCGTTTTCCGTACCATATTCATCGATTACTTTTCCATTGGAATCAAGAAGCTGTACCCATGCGATTTCTTTTTTCATTCTTTGAATGGTACCCTCTGAGAGTGAAAGCCTCCCCTGACTCCATTTGACATCTTCTTTCACGTATTGAATCAGATTTCGATTTGGGTGTTTCTTACCGTATATGAGGACATAGGATCGAGAGTCCGGTTGATCAAGACTCCAATAGTGATAGTCTGTGCCAGGTCCCTCCTCTAAGAGTTCTTCCTCCGTACGTTTTGGAGTTAAATAGGATCCTATTGGAACACCATCAGCTGTATAGACAATCAGCCAGCCATTTTGCTCACGCACCAGTGTCTTTAGCTCTTCTTTAAAATGAACATTCCCTCCATCTACCTCTACATTATTGGAAAAAAAGAGGCTGCCGGCTTCAGATAAATCATCCCTCACTTCTTCTTCCATGACCCCAAAACCAATGGTCGCAAATAAGGTCAAAACAAGTGCACCTAAAAAGAGAACTGTTAGAATCAATTGTCCGAAAAAATGAAACATGAATCGTTTATGAATGTTCATGATTAAATCCGTTAGGTACCAGCTTATACCCAAGTCCTCTTACGGTAACGAGGTGTTCCGGCTTACTGGGATTGGTTTCAATTTTTTCGCGAAGCTTTCGAATATGTACCATCACTGTGTTCTCTTCTCCTAAATAGTCATTTCCCCATACGTTTTCATAGAGTTGTCCTTTACTGAATAATTGATTCGGATGTTTACAAAAGAATAATAGCAGCTGATACACTTGGGCAGGTAAATCAACTTTCTTTCCTTCAACCGTTACTTCTGCTGAACTTGTATTGATGACAATCGGTCCACATCGATAGATTAGGTGATCTGAAACAGTTGGCGTGCAAATTTGCCGTCGCAAATGGACTTTTACTCTAGCAACCACTTCCAGGGGGTTAAAAGGTTTTGTGATATAATCATCCGCTCCAAGGGCGAAACCTGATAACTTGTCCAAGTCCGATGATCTCGCAGTAAGAAAGATGATGGCGGCATCCGTGTGCTCGCGGATAAATGGACAAATGTCAAAGCCACTCCGATTCGGCAGCATTACATCTAATAGAATTAAATCGTATCTATTTTTCTTGCACAAACTCAATGCATCCTCCGCCACTGATGCTGTATCGATGGTAGGGAAGTTCTCTTTTTTCAGAATGGTTTCAAGCATATGTATAAGAGCTGATTCATCATCAACAATTAATAGTCGGGCTTCTTTCATGGTCATTCTCCTATTCACTCTGATCTATCCCATATCATAACACCTCAATTCTCAATATTTAATAATTAAGGAAAAATTAAGGAGGATTTTCGTAGAGATTAAGAGTTGAACGTTATAATGACGTTAGACAGATAAAAGACACACTATTTCAAATGAAAAGGATGGGGAAGCGAGTGTACGTTATAGCAAGGAAAGAATTTCTTCAATTATTTACAGGGGTTAAATCACTGATTATAATCGGTATCCTATTGGTCACCTCCTATTATTCAGCGAAGTTTTCCACCCTTCTTGTGAGCGATATAGAACTTTCACCCAAAGAAGCCGAAAACATTCATGTATTTGGATTGTTAGTATTGGTCGTATTTTTTG
Source organism: Rossellomorea sp. GQ25 (assembly GCF_059758515.1). Classification (NCBI taxonomy): domain Bacteria; kingdom Bacillati; phylum Bacillota; class Bacilli; order Caryophanales; family Bacillaceae; genus Rossellomorea; species Rossellomorea sp. GQ25. Next base: position 226,743 of record NZ_JCAXEQ010000002.1, read on the forward strand.
GCCAACTATTCATCATGGGACTCTCCCACGATACGATAAACAGAGAGACACATGAAAGAACGATGAGATTTCTCGTTTCAAGAACATCCCGAGCCTCGATTGTTTTCGGGAAGTTTCTAGGGATCTGGACCTTTTGGTTTGCATGTATAGTGGTATCCCACGTGCTGATTGTGATTTTTTCTCATCGCTTTGATCTATTTATATTTTCACAGTTAATGAGTTTGCTAACTTATCAAATTGCTTTCACTCTTTTAGTATCCACACTAATACCGAAACCTGCATTTACGATGTTTCTTGGTGTTATCCTCGGATTGATGTTTCCTGCGTTATCGTTTTGGTTGGTCTTCACCTCCAACCCCTGGTTCAGCTGGATGAAGTATTTGAACCCTTATTATTATTTAAACCGGGAGGACTTTACCTTTTTGGTGATCCTGCTGCTGGCCGGATTGATGATTGGATTGACACACTTATTGTTCAGAAGGAAGGAATGTTAAATGAACGTCATTGAAACTCAGCAATTAACAAAGTCCTATGGATCATCTCCCGTTGTCAAAGGAATCACAGTCACTGTGAAGAAAGGAGAGATATTTGGATTTTTAGGAAAGAACGGTGCAGGAAAATCCACCTTCATAAACACACTGACTGGGATTATTCATCCTACATCAGGGTCGTACTTCCTCCTTGGAAAGAAAGGACCTAATGACAGAGTAAAGAAGAAAATCGGCGTAATGCCTGATTATGTAACATTTTACTCCTCCCGGACTCCTGTCAAACATCTACGGATGCTGTCCGCTTTATCAGGAAGGCCAGTATCGAAGTCACAGTGTATAGACGTCTTGAAGAAGGTCGGTCTTGAAAAACATGCCCATAAAAAAACATCCAAATTTTCATTTGGAATGAAAAAGAAACTTGGTATCGCCCTGGCTATCATTCATGATCCTGAACTCATCTTCCTCGATGAGCCTACTTCAGGATTAGATGCAGAATCGGTGATTATAATCCAGAAGTTGATACAACAATTGCAATCAGATGGAAAAACCGTTTTTATGACGTCTCACAATTTAGATGAGGTAGAGAAGATTTGCACAAGAATGGCCATCATGAAGGACGGGCAGATTGTCAAAATCGGCACCATCGATGAACTAAGGTCGTTCTACCGATCTACTATTACGTTAAAAGTGAAACACTCCTCCATACCGATAAAAGAAAAAGTGAACCTGTATCATTGGCTGGGGTCAAACGGCACTGATTTGGAAGCAACGGAAACTCACTTCGTCCTGAATATAAATTCCGAAAATAAGATCGCTGAGATTATCCGTGCCCTTAATCAAATGAAAGTGGACGTATTGCGGGTTGAAGTAGAAGAACCTTCGTTAGAGGAAATTTTTTTGGAGGCATAGATCAACCCTACCTTAAAACTTATATGAATAGAAGAAGATGCCTTAAAATGAATGAGGCATCTTCTTCCTATAATATTATCTCAATCCATAAGCCTTAATAATTTCTTGCGTGATCTTATTTCCTTCATCATCCCAAGCACTTGCCTTCAATGAAACATTTGTTGCGTTCTTAGGATTCTTGATTGTTGCGTTGAATATGTCTCCGTCACGGTTCAGCTTCACTTTCTTCCATGACTTGCCTTCGTTGAAGGACACTTCTAAGGTAGCGCCTTCTACATTTCCATAGCCGATCGCGTCTTTCACCTTGCCGACGGATAGCTCAAGAGTTGTCGGGCGGTTCGCCAGGGCATCCCCGTTGACATCAGTATCCACCTTGTAATCAAGGATCAGGAATGGGAGGTCTTCCATCCAATTCTCTGTTTCTTCCGTCCAGAAGGTCCATTCCGAATGGGTGCGGGTGGATGTGTTCCAGCGGTTTTCATCCCGTATGGCATCTGTGACGAATCGGAATTGGGTACGTTCTTTCGGTAAGATATCGAATGCATTCAATGCCTGCCCTTTGCTTTCTTTCAGTAGCGTGTCCCCTTTGTATAATTGAGAGGTTTGGTTTTGGACAGATACATTGTATTCCGTACCCCCGGTGTTTCCTTTTCCTCCGTCAGCCCATGCAGGGACATTGATTTGAAGAGAATCCCCTTGTCTTCTAGGTGCCCAGTATCCGTCTCCAAGACTTGGTCGGACGACCGGTGAGAACCAGTTCTCTGTGATTTTTTGTCCTTTTGTATACGTCATCAGAGGTTGACGGACCTGCCATCCCTCATCGAGTACATTGGCCTGATGGTACCAGCCTGTGTCTTCTGTTGCCGATACATATTCAGTACGGGCGCTTGGAAGTGAAACCTTTTGAAGGAAACCTACCGCTCCTCTTGTATGTGGACGAAGGTCATAACGGAATTCTCCTCCATCAGTTTCAACTGGTGAATTGTAGCGGGTGTCGATTTTCGCTAAGTCCTTGCCCTTTGGTGCATAGGTCAAGTCTTTCGGAATGGATCCTTTATGGACATCCATTAGGTCATACACATATGGAGAATCAACGGATCCTTCCACCTGCAGCCTTACATTCCCTGAACGGACTGATTTTACGAGCTTCTCTCCTTCTTTTTTACTGATAGAAGCAACGGTAAGTGGATTGTCCGTATACTCCGGAGTACCAGCGTATTGGCTGAATTCTTTATCTTCATTGTTCACAATGATGACAAGCTTTGCTCCTGCAACTGCGGCATTTGTAGCTTGTTGTGAAACGCTCACTTCTGCATTTCGATCCACTACGACAGCCTTTCCTTTTGCCTTCAATCGATTAAAGTCTGCAGTGCTTCCATTTCCGGCATACACGGTGGACAGATTATACTTTCCATCCAATAAGGTGCTTCCTGCTAACGGGATGTCATCCAATTCTTTTCCTTTAAAATTGATCGTCAATAGTGGCTTGGTCAGGCGCCAGCGTGTCAGCTGCTCGAAGTATCCACTTTTCACTTCCTTGGTCGGAACGGCATATAGTTTATCAATCCACACTGGCATTAAATATAAACTCGTCATTGGCATGTCACCGATGGTTTGATGGTACTCCATACGTCGATAATTCGCTTCTGCTTTCTTCGGTACCTCTACTTTGATTTCCTTCGCTTTTCGTGCATCAAGCTCGACAGTTTTAGGACCGTTCAGCTTTACTTCCGGATTTCCAACAAGGGCTACTCCGGCGTGATCCGTATCCACATCGACATCCATGAGTGACATAGCGGAATAAGTGCCTGGCGGCAGTCGAAGCTCGAGTGTTCCATCGACGCCCACTACTTCTGGCTCCATTTTTTCACTGAACAGTACGACATAAGCCTGTCCTTTCGATCCGTCACGATCGGTTGCATTCAATGTAAGAGGATATCTTTCCTCTTCTTTGACCATCGCCATCGTCGTGCGTACAAGTTCTGTTCCGTCCTTTTTAGCTGTCAGGAATCCTTGGTAGCGGGACCCTGTTTCGCCAAGTGTGGAATCGAGTGTTACATTCACGTCCACCGTTCCGCCTGCCGGAACCGTAACGGTTTGATCAGAGACTGTCAGCATACCGTTTGGCGCCTTTTCTCCCTCCGCATTTGTAAAGGTTGATTCCAGTTCAAGAGTGATTTCTTCCTCACTATCATTTGTATAGGTCACTACCTTTTCTACTGCAGATGCTTGATCATGAGGCCATTTAAAGAATCCGAATGAGACCGATCCTGTTGCTCTAACTTGTGAATCCAGGGCAGCTGCTATGTCCACCCTGCCTGTACCGACATGATAAGGTTGGTAACCATCTAGCTTCTTTGTCGTATTCATTAGAGCTTGTTTTAATGTAGTGCCGTCCCAATCAGGATGCTTTTCGGCTAAAATGGCAGCTGCACCCGCAACATGAGGAGTCGCCATTGATGTACCATTTAAACTTTTGTAATCTCCGGTTCCATCGGAATATTGAGAACGAGCTGCTACAATCCCTACACCAGGAGCAGATAAATCAGGTTTTAGCCCCATATCTCCATAGCGTGGACCTTTTGATGAGAAATACGCCAGTTCATCCGCTTTATCCACTGCCCCAACTGTCAATGCTGAATCTGCTGCTCCTGGGGAACCAATCGTACCTTCCCCTCCTCTGTTACCGGCAGCAATGACGAATAAGGTTCCATTCTCATCTGTCAATCTATTCACCGCTTCTGCCATTGGATCTGTTCCATCACTCGGCATATCGCTTCCAAGACTCATGTTGACAATTTTAGCATTCTCAGAAGCCCATTCCATTCCATCAATGATCCAGGAATCCTGCCCATATCCTTGGTCACTTAAAACTTTCCCTACCAATAAACGGGCATCAGGTGCGACACCTTTATGTTTACCATCACCTGCACCTGTCCCAAGCACGGTGGAGGCAACATGGGTCCCGTGACCATTGACATCCTTTACTTCTTCATCAGGCACAAAACTTACGGCTTCATCAATTTGACCCGTTATATCCGGGTGCTCAGAGTCGATTCCAGTATCAAGAACCGCCACCTTGACTCCTTCTCCTGTATAGCCTTGTTCCCAAGCGGCATCCGCTTCAATTTGCGGCACACTTTGATCAAGGGCTGCTTCTACACGGCCATCCAGCCAGATTTTATCGACCCCGTATTCAAATAGGGGTGCTTTCTCCGTTTCTTTCTTTTCACTTTGAACGGTGACATCTTTCCAGAATGTTTCTGCCTGCTTTTTCTGTGCAGAAAGGGCCGCTCCATTAATGCTTTCCAAGTCTCTTACTTTCTTGGATCCTTTTGGGGCCGGAGTTGCTGAGAAAGCCTTAGCCTTTGTTTCTTTGTATTCTACGATGACAGGTACAGACGCTTGATTCTTATCATCATACCCGTACTCAATCAATTTCGTAATATTAAATAAATCTTCATCCATTTTTCCTGCGGCCATATAAGGCATGGCAGAGTTCGGGAATACGAATGTGTCATCTTTGATGGTCATGACCCTGACACCTTCACCATTCTTTTCAGCAGGCTCTACATTGATCATTTGTTTGCCATTTTGGAGGGTCGACACCTTTACCACATCACCAGTGATGAGAGTGATGGTATGTTCCCCTTTGATTGCTTCATTCTTATCAACCTTAGACTCCTCGAGTTCCTTCCCGTTGGAAGAGATACCAAGTGCATCTACCTGGAACATCGAACCTGAAATCATCGTCGCAGCAATCGAACCAACGAGAAGTGGTTTCACGTTAAGCTTTTTCATGAACATTCTCCTATTCTGTTAAAGTCATTTGTTAATTGATTCATATATGAGTAGATTCTTGCTGAGGATAAAATAAAGAAGGTATGTAGTCCTATAAAATTAAGATATAGAAATAGACTACTTGGTTCAGATTCTGTCAAAGGTCACCTCCCAAATTATATTGTCGTTTGCCTATCTCTGGATGCAAACTTGTTTCTCTAGGAGTAGTTTTGTAGGTCTGGGGTTAATTAAATTGTAAGTCTCAGCACAGCCATTTCTCAATTGGGGTTATTTTTCAGGAGTAAAGAACTAGTCTTAAAGTGACCATTGGATTCCATTCAACTTATTTATGAAAAAAGATATAAGAAGGGGTTGAGCCATTCTGACTCTGTAACAACTTAAGGGAGCAATTGAAGGACATAATTCCGTTGTATAAAGTCTGTCTGGATAAGTTTCAGATCACTATTTGGTGAGCGATGAATACAATCCAAACCAGCATATCTAAACCTGCCTAAAGTCCCATGAAATTATATTAAAAAAGTCGTATTCCTGTTCCCTATTTGAAGACAGAATAATAGTGGGGAGACCATTTTGAAAGTTGGGTTCATCCATTACTTGTAAAACGTTAGGAAGAGGGTTTAAGAATAGACAAAAAAGAAGAAGGCAGCATCTCATTAGACGCAGCCTTCTTTGAATTCTTTTTATACAGATGTTGTTTGGGGTATGGACTTTCAGGGTGGGAATTAGTACCCATTCCAATATACGAACCCTTTACTTATCGACTGAAACCCTCTTTCCCCTGTGCGGGATTGTTTGAGCAGTTTATGCTACAGAAGAGCTTGCTTGTTCATTTCTTCAGCAAAAATAGCTTTAAACCTTTTGGAAAATCGGGTAAAGATGATAATTTCACACTCCAAATGCCATACTGAATAATGGTCATTCAGATAGTTAAATTTCAATTTGAAAGGAAAGACCTCCCTATTTACCGGTCATTCCGAACTAAATCTGCATACGATTCACGTTCAATTACGATCCGTGATTCCCCATCCTTTACAAACACAACCGCCGGACGGGGAATACGGTTATAATTGCTCGCCATTGAATACCCGTAGGCTCCTGTACTGAACACCGCCAGTATATCACCATAATTCGTCGGCGGAAGCATCAGATCCCAAATCAGCATGTCACCGGATTCGCAGCATTTTCCTGCGATACTCACAAGCTCCGTGCATTCCTCTTGTGGTCGGTTTGCCAGGACCGCATGGTATTTCGCCTGATAGAGGGCGGGACGGATATTATCCGTCATTCCCCCGTCAATAGCTACATATGTGCGAACATCAGGGATGATTTTCTTTGAACCAACTTTATACAAGGTGGTTCCCGCTTCTGCCACCATACTTCGGCCCGGCTCTACCCATACTTCGGGTAGCAGATATTCATTCTTTGCAAAATAGGTCTTCACACTATCGGTAATCGATTTCACATACATTGGAATCGGCAGGGGCTGGTCTTCTTCCGTGTACCGGACACCAAATCCTCCGCCTATATTCAGCACCGGCATCGTCACATCATACTCGATGCGGATTCGCTGAAGGAAATCAGCCAGTACTTGAATGGCCTGATCAAACCCTTCCCGTTCAAAAATCTGAGAACCAATATGGGAATGCAACCCGAGTAATAAGAAGTACGGCTTGCGGATAGCAAGTTGAATCGCTGTATTCGCCTGTCCATTGGAAATGCTGAATCCGAATTTCGAATCCTCCTGTCCCGTCGTAATGTACTCATGGGTATGGGCTTCCACGCCAGGCGTGACCCTGATCAGGATTTGAACCTGCTGTTCGCGTTCCTTGGCCAGGTCATGAAGCAGCTCAAGCTCGAGGAAACTATCGACGACAAAGCAGCCGATCTCAGCTTCAAGAGCCATGATGAGCTCCTCTTCCGACTTGTTGTTCCCGTGGAAATGAATGCGCTCAGTGGGAAATCCCGCCTCCAGTGCCGTATACAATTCCCCACCGGACACGACATCCAGGGAGAGATGTTCTTGTTCCGCAAGTCGTACCATCTCTTTACATAGAAACGCTTTACTCGCATAGGCGACCTGGTACTGCAAACCACTTTCCTTGAATGCATTCCGGAACAGTCGGGCATTCTCACGGATCATTCCTTCATCGTAGACCATTAATGGCGTCCCATAGGTTTCCACCAGATCACCCGTGCTCATTCCCCCTATTTCAAGATCTCCACGAACATTCATATCAACTGTACTCATATCCTAAACTCCTTTTGACTCTCTCTAAAAAAACACAAAAAAACCGTATGAAGCGATGCTCATACGGTTTATCATCAGTATTCGGAGACATGATGAAGATTATGTATTAACATCTCTTCAATAGTTCTCCACAACTTTTTCATTGTGACAGTCCAACATTTCTTCAATGCTGGCCCAACAAAAAATAGAATTGGCTATTTTCTGCTTCGGCGATCTGCCTTTCTCTTCTTATCTCAGAATCCATTATTCTCAAAGAAGGTACTCATCATACTCGCGCCTCTATTATCAGAGAGTGATCTATTATTTTATTGGAATTACTATATCATCCTCTTGAAATGGTTGTCAATGTTTTTTCGTCTCCCTACGATGGACGACCAGGAGGACATTTTTTCACCATTCTTTTAATACATATACAAGGAAACTATTTTAGGAGGATAATAGATGTCAAATTATCAAGAAGCCGCTCGATTTGAACATGGTTTTTGGCTGCAGGTGCTTGGAGATCATGCCCGGTTTATCCATGACTCCCTGGCTCCAAAAGAAAAAGAATCCATCACTGCCGCCAATACGTTTAAAGAGGAGTGGGATCAACTGCTGGTACGCTCGAAAAAAAATCCCGATATTTCTTTAAGCAGGCAGGCAGAAGAGGTTAGTCGCCGCTTCAGGAAATTCAAACTTGAACTGATTGCACGTCATTTAACAGGGGATATCAGCATGGGTCTTGGCCCCACATTCCTAAATCATATGGTGAATGAGCTCGAAGAATACCTCCGCGTTTTGAAGTACTTAACCAAAGGTGAAAAACCGCCCATTTTCCACGAGCTCCACCACCACCTCCTCTGGCTGTTAGATGCGGCGGGGCATGCTGGAGCCATCTCCGACAATATGGACCGAGTTGAAAAAAAAATCAAGAAGCAAAGTGATGAATTCACAACGGATTTTGAAGCCTTTTACTTAAAGGCCGTTGAAATGGCAGGATTCCTGCGGACAGAAGTGAGCCACTTCCCTGCCCTCGAACGGTTCAATGACGATGTAAAACTTGAGATGAAGCTGTTTATGGGATTCTTGGATGAAATTGAAGAATTGGAATTAAGCAAGGCCGCACTCGGTACCTTCGCCGCTTTAATGGCCGATCATATGCTGAGGGAAGAATGCTATTACTTAACGAAACTCGCAGAAGCAACCAGCCAGCAAGATCCTGACTGTGATCCTACAAAGCCTCGGCTTTAGTTCCTGAACCCTATTCATAAAAAATCCCCGGAATTCAAATTCCGGGGATTTTTCTTAATCCAGTTTTATTTCGAAAGGTTTCAAGTTGACTGGCTTATCATTCATGCTTAATGTCTCAAATGGGACGATTAGTGAGTAGTCCTCAAGGTTGGCATCCTGTGGTAATGCAAAAGTGGATTGAAAACGGAGGGTATCCTTATCCACTGTTTTCGTTTTAGCACTTCTGAGCATATGATTCAACATCTCATTATAATCCAGTTCATCCTTGACATTTCTTTTAATATCTTTTGATGGGATCAACTTAACAAATTGAGCAAAGTTCTCTAAAATGTCATATCGAAATTGTTTTTCTTTGATATGATCGATGGTGAAATCAACTGTCACCTTCCCTTTTGCGTTTTGGATATCTTCAACCCTGATCTGATAACCGAAACGAGGGCTCTTCACCTGGAATGGAGGGGAAGCCTTTAATGAGTTGATGGCATCTTCATCCGCACGCTCCATATCTGCCTGGACATTCAACGAACGTGCCTTGTCACTGAGTTTACTCCTAAATAGCTCCCGGACCGTCTTTTGAACCTTCCCATCTATTTTCTTTGTTTCAATTATGTCAGCACCGGACTTCGATAGCCGGTTCCCCAGGTCATCGAACACGATAAGATTTAATGAATCCTTCTCCGATTCTACTGTATAGGTATACTCCAGGGTGGTCGTGGCTTTCCCCTTCTTCACCGATGTCATCTGCAGCTCGAACTTCCCGTCCGGTGATTCTGTCCTAGCGGTTGTTTCGATGGTTTCAGACGGAATCCGCTTCACCGGTACGTCAAAAGACCAGGTGCCATTTACATCAGCCATATGGGTGAACGTTAATGGAAGTGTGAAGTCCTCCAGCGGTTCCTTTCCATCCCGGTAGAACTCGATCGAACCTACGAATTCATCTCCATCTTTTTTTAGACCTGAGCTTCCTGATCCCCATTGATTCTGATCCTTCCCGTCGAAGAGGTGATAGCTATAGCCGCTCACCGGACGGTTTCCTTCATCCATATGTTCAATGGATAAATTATCACCTTTCGCTTTAAAGGTGACCCCGATGATGTTTCCGTCATAATACGTACTTGTAATCGTCACATCCACATCGTTGGAAGTGGCAGCCTGATTGACTTCGGTGACTTTATCGCTTGAATAGAGTTCTTTTCCGACCTCAGACCCGACTTTTTCATAAATCCCACCAAGTACGGGTAGTTTAGCCAGTGCATTGTTCACAGGCGCGAATAGGAAGCCTGATATGAGAACCATGGAGGCTGCTGCCGTAGTGAAAGCTGCACTTACCTTAACCGTTTTTTTTCGGACCTTTTGCTTTCTTCCCTTTTCGATTCCAGTTGAAATCGCCTGAAAAACCTCATCTTTCGGTACTTCGATGTGATCCATTTCTCCCTCAAACCATTTTCTGTCCATACTGATTCACTCCTTCCAACAGCTTTCTCAAGTCCATTTTTGCACGGTGAAGATACGTCTTAACCGTCCCTTCAGGCGTATCCATTGTTTCGGAAATCATTTTGATCGACTGACCCTGGAAGTAAAATAAGATAATGACTGTTTGATAGTGCTGATTCAAGGATGCCATGGCCGTGATCAAGTCAATCCGCCCCTCTACATCCGTTTCTTCTGTAATGAGGGCATTGTCGAGAAAATCATCCCCCGTCAGGACAAGTCTGCTTTGCTTTTTTAGATAGCTGTATGCCGTATGTATCAGGATCTTGATCAGCCAGGTACTGAAATACTCCGGATTCTTCAACCGGGATATCGACGTAAATGCCTTAAAAACCGTCTCCTGCACAACGTCCAGGGCATCTTCTTTATTTCTCACATACAGGAATGCCGTCCGGTACAGCTTCTCGCTTTCTGAGTGGATTAACTTTTCAAATGCCTGTTCATTCCCTTTGATTGCTTTTTTTACGAGTTTTACATCCATTGATTAACCTCCTGTCATTTATTAGAGTCGGGTGGGGTGGGAAAAGTTTCAAGGAATTTTTTTATGGGGTGGGCAAGGGGAGCGACTACCATTTTTTTCAAAAAGACGCATAAATGATGAAAAGAGACGCATTAAGTTTAAAATCGAAGCAATTATTTTTGATAATGACGCAATTCACCTCGAAAATGACGCAATCATGGACGATTTCGACGCAATTAAGTAGATCGGATGGGGTCAGCAGGCACGAAGTATGAATGAAAATGGTCCAAAAGCCAAAGAAAGATTGAAATAACCTTTTTTAACCTCCATCGTAAGGCTTTTCGCTTAAAAAAGAAGCTTATCCCCAGCGATAAGCTTCAATCTGCCCGTCCTGTATAAATCATCACAAAGTGGAGGACCGCTTCTGTTGATTCCATATTGATATAGCTATGGCCTTTATCTGCATGGAATTTGATCGAGTCATACTGACCGAGCTCGAATACGTCATCCTGCACCTTCACACGTACTCTCCCTTCCATGACGGTGACAAATTCAATCACCCCGGGCTGGTGGGCGTCGGCACGGTACTCACTGTCCGGTTTCAGGAAGGCCCTGTGGGTTTCCAATGAGCTATAGCCTGAGGAAGTAAACATCGGTTCCAAGGTCAAGGATTCATTGGCACTGATCACTTTGCTCCCTTCATTTTTCCGGGAGATCTGGACTTCTTGTTTTTCCACGAGAAGGGCCGAGATGGGGATCGCGAGCCCGTTCGCGATTTTCCAGATGATCGTCAAAGATGGATTCGCCTCTCCCCTTTCGATCTTGCCCAAAGTCAATGTACTGACATCGGTCATGGCCGCGAGCTCCTGCAGATTGAGCCCGCGCTCATGTCGTATATGTCTCAGTGTCATCCCGACGTGCCGGGCCAATTTTTCCGGATCCTGCCACGTTAAACCGTCATTGTTCATATTTCTACCTCTTTCTATAGACAACGTTTGAAGTATATTATAATATATATAAAATAAATTATATTATATATTAAGAAGGGAGTACTCATCATGAAAGAACTGGCTCTCGGTGTCATTGCATCTATGTTCTTTGCCGTCACCTTTATTCTGAACCGGTCCATGGAGCTCGCTGGTGGAAGCTGGATGTGGAGTTCATCCTTGCGCTTTTTGTTCATGCTCCCCTTCCTTTTCCTTATTGTAGGTTTAAGGAAGAATATAAATCAAGTCTGGATTGAAATGAAGAAGAAACCATTCGAATGGCTGACGTGGAGCTTTGTCGGATTTGTCCTCTTTTATGGTCCTATTACCTATGCGGCAGCGTATGGACCGGGCTGGCTTGTAGCGGGCACGTGGCAGTTTACCATCGTCGCAGGCATCTTACTCGCTCCCTTGTTTTATACTTCGGGACCGGTCAAGCGCAGGCACTCCATTCAAAAAAGGGCCCTCTCCATCTCTTCGATCATTTTAGTGGGAGTCCTTTTCATCCAGCAAGAAAATGCCAGTGGATTGTCACCTTCAGAAATGGTCATAGGTGTCTTACCTGTGATCATCGCAGCCTTTGCTTATCCACTTGGAAACCGTAAGATGATGGAGGTGTGCGGCGGAAAGCTTGATACCTTCCAACGTGTGCTCGGGATGACGATTGCAAGCACTCCCTTCTGGTTGATCCTGGGGTGCTATGCGTTTTTCAAGGTAGGGGCACCTAGCACGCCGCAAGTGACGCAATCCTTTATCGTCGCCATATGTTCAGGTGTGATTGCGACGTCCCTGTTCTTCATCGCGACGAATCAGGCGAGGCACAATCCCGGGAAGCTTGCCGCAGTGGAAGCGACCCAATCGACTCAGATTCTGTTCGTCATCATGGGAGAAGCGGCCATCCTGTCCGTTCCATTCCCATCAGGATTCGCCCTTATCGGCATCCTCCTGATCATCGCAGGAATGATCATCCACACCATGAACGTGAAACGAATGAATGCCGGAATGGTCAAACCCGTTAAATCGGTCAGCTAAAAAAAAGGAGGGGCATCCTGGATGCCCCTCCTTGAGTTTTATTTAAAGACCTTTCTTCTCATCCACTGGGTCGCAGCCCATTTATCTCCGATGACAACCGGTGCCCCACCATGCAACGTCAAGTCGTTCAGCTCCTGGTTATCATAGAAATATTCGAAGTAGACGGCCATCCCCTTTTGCGGAGAGACAGAGAAATTCAATTTCGGGAAGTACGTTTCCCCGCCTTCCTCAACGTCATTCAAGTACATGACAAGGGTGCTGATTCTCGGATTCGTCACCGGCCGCGATGATGCCGAGAAGAAATCGAAATGGGCCTTGTATTCCTGACCCGGTTTATAGTTAAGGATTTGAAGACCTTCGCCGTGCTCGACGGGTATATTCATAATTTGAGAGATTCTCTTTTCCACTCTTGTCACAACGTCATGTTCGCCTTCTTGAAGGAAAACGCTGCTGCTCGTTCTGAGTTCATCGACGGTACGGGTATTCCCTATCTTCGAACGCTGCACCCGATCCTTTGAAAGCTGGATAAGTTCATCACATTCTTCATGGCTCAACACATTGCCAAGAACGACGATCAGCGGCTCCTCCATTTTCGCGATGATCTGAATATCCCGGTCTTCCGTCTTGATCTTATTTCCTGTATGGTGAAAAATCGTTTGTTCCTTTACAGCTATTTCAGTAGTATCCATTGTCAACTTTAATCAACCTCTTATCGTATTTTTAAGATTCTGAATTTTTATGTTAGCGGAAGCATTCTTGTATTCTTCCAATCTGGAAAAACGATCGCAACAATAGGCATAACTGTAGATTATATTCGGCTGTTTCCTCCTGCGTGTGTATTTTTATATATTTTACACCCGGGATGAGGGGAAATCTATCTTTTTTTTGATGAAAAATAAGGGATCTGATGGGATTGAGGGTGATGGTAGAATTGGCGTGGGTGCGGGGGCGTCACAGAAAAGACACGGATGGGTTTTATGCGTAGTTTTTGAGATTTATCCGTCGAATTCCGGGTTTATGCGTCGTTTTAAAATTTTTTGCGTCGATTCTCCCCATTTATGTGTCAAACTCATAAAAAAAGACTGCCGAATCGAATTCGACAGCCCCTCAAATTTATTTCTTCAACCCTTCATACTGCACTAAAACTTCCTTCGTAATCTCACTATCCCCATTCAGTCCGCTCACTTCTTTCAACACATGGGCCGCACCGTGCTCCTTGATCATACCTTGAATTTCCATGGCTTGTTCATCCTCAGGATTGTCAAACAATAGCGCTGCGGCAATCGCCTTGGCAAGATAAGAATAAGAGAGCCCCGCTTTTTGAGCCTCAGTTGTTGGACGGATCAAACGGTCATCGGGACCAAGCTTGCGGATCGGTGCGCGACCCACACGGGTCACATCATCATTCAGGTAGGCATTTTTGAAGCGTTCGATGTTCTTGTCGATGTAAGCAAGATGCTCGTTTTCATCAAGCCCATATTGCTTCACAAGGTAAGCACCGGTTTCTTTCAATGTCTCCTTGACCTGCTCAGCGATGGCATCATCCGCCAAAGTTTGATCGATCGTTGATTTTCCTTGCAGGTAACCAAGGTAAGCAATGACCGCATGCCCTGTATTAACCGTGAACAGCTTACGCTCGATGAATGGCGCAAGGTCGTCTACAATCGTCATCCCTTCAACAGGAGGGATCGCTTCCTTCGTTTCCACCACCCACTCATAGTATGGTTCAACAAGGACATCCAATGAACCCTGATCCTGCATCGGTACAATGCGGTCCACAGCTGAATTGAAGAAGAAAACTTTGCCTTCAAGCTTACTTACCGTTTCTTCATCAAGATTTTCTAAAATATGTTTCTTTAAAATATCGGTGGCACCGATCTGATTTTCACACGCGATCACATATAACGGCTCATCTGAAAACGCTACACACTTCGCAATCCCTTTTGCAATCAGGGGAGCGATTCTTGGAAGAATGTTCGGTCCTATCGCCGTCGTCAGGTACGTGGAACCTCCGATCGTATCGACGACTTCCCCTTCTTGATGAAGGTTGTTCAGACCGGAAACATTCTCGATCGTTTCCGTTTCCTTCGTTTCCGTTGCAAGCTTCACCTGGTAGCGTCCTTCTTCATTCAGCTTGTTGATCACCTGCTCGGCGATGTCCACAAAGGTCACGTGGTAACCAGATTGGGAAAACAAAGCTCCGATAAACCCTCTGCCTATGTTTCCTGCTCCAAAATGTACGGTTTGTTTCAACATCATCATTCCTTTATCAAATTAGTTTGTAAGTAGTCCAGAAAGAGATCTTCTAATTTCTTTAGGATGATCGCTTCGTTCGTGGACGAATAAATCATCATGCTTATATGATCTTCGATTAAGCTTGTACTGATCAGGCTGAGGATTTCCTGTTCCCTCCTGCTCAACTCTTCAGGGGCAAGCATGAGGAGGAGACTTTCCATCTCCATTTCCACGCCGTCCATTCCCTTGATCTTACACGGTTTATCCAGATGGGCCACCTGGAAGATCAGCTTCTTCACGTTATGGTCCCGGCAATGGAAGAGACCCATATTCGTTTTCGGAATCCCGAGTCCGCCCTTTTTCTCCCTTTCCCTCAGCTGATGCATGACCACATGTGGCTGTCGAAGAAGTTCATCACGTTCCGCTTGTTCCACCATTTCATTCAGGATCCTGAGATGACTTCCGCCCGACTGCTTCCGGTACACCCGGAAATTCGTGAGGATAGCTTCCATGCTGGAGTGTACATCCTTGATTTCCTTGAGGAGCATCCTGACTTCGGTTTTCTCAACCGATCGTTGCGAGGGCTTCAAGTATTTCTTTCTCGTCAGCTTTTCTACATTATTCTGCAGATAGCTTTGGATGAATCCGATGTCCTTTTCGCTCAATAGTGGACTCACCAGGATATACTCCACTTCCGTAAAGGGGAGTCTGACGGTGGAAATGACGATGTCGTAGTCCTCGAGATTCGCCGTCTGAAAATCCTTGATCGACAGGATCTCCACCTTGTTGATCATGGTCAGTTCCCTCTGGATGCGGCTGGCGAGCATCTTGGACGTACCGATTCCCGTCGGACAGACGACCACGGCTTGGATGTTCACCTTCTCTTCATTCATCAGCATGGCCGATCCGAAATGAAGGACGATGAACGCCACCTCATCATCAGGAAAAGAAATATCTTTAAATTCCGTTTCAAGGCTCTTTTTTACCGCTAGAAATAAAACGGGATACTTCTTCTTGATTTCATCCGTCAATGGATTGAAAAGATCCAGCTCCTGCTGCAGGCGGAAGATGGACGGTCCCATGTGGGCAAGTAGACCCTGGAACAGGGAAAAGTCATCGGACAGATCCACATGGAGATCCGCCGATACATCCTTGATGACATTTTTGATGAGATGACCAAGGAGGATGCTGTCATAGTAAACGACGTCGGGATCCTGAACTTTGGACCCTTTTAAAATGACCTTCAAAAATTGGACGTCCCGGTTAGTCATCGGAATTGAAAGTTTATCTTTTAGTTCCCTGCATATCGTGTCCATCAGCTGATATTCAGTGGAATCATGATCCTCAGCTGGCTCATATTTCTGTAATTCGAAGCCTTTTTCGGTTCTCTGTATCGTCAGGCAAGTATACACAACAAGGCCAATATAATCACTGTCTGTCAAGGTGATTTGCTCCTCTGCCAAGTGATGATTCACTACTTGGTCGACAACGAGTAAATAGTCCGGCTTGAAATACCCCAGCACCGGCTCATCGAGGTGATTTCCCTTTTGCATTCCGTACAGGGTCTCGATGATTTCTTCATAAAAATAGACGAGGAAGAAGCTTGCCAGGGCATGACGCTTGTCTGCTTCTTCCGCTACCAGCTCAACCCCCACCCCTCGTTTCCTTGTCAGGGTGATGCCGTATTTTTGCAGCCAATCGGCGAGCTCATCGAGATACGAAGTGAGGGTCGTGACGCTGATCCCCAACTGCTGTGCAAGTACCTGTTTTTTAAAGGAAGGTCCTTCATGGAGAAGGATGATCAGCAGATTCAGCTTTCGTTCCTCAGGGGTTTCGTCTGTTGGATTAACATCAGCCAGATTCTGAATCAGGCGATAGATGTGTTCATTCTTCCCGTCGATGAACAAGCCTTCATTGGCCGTCCGTTTCAGTTCCAAATGATACTGTTTTAAAATGCTTTCAATCGATTTCAGGTTTCGCTGAATGGTCCTGCCACTCACATTCAAGAACGCAGAAAGAGAGTACACGGTATGTTTCCCCGATGTTTTTACAATCAATTCGATGATGGATTTTTCCCTTGATGTAATAAACATTCTTTCCACTCTTTTCCCTGAATTAGCTTTTATCGATACAAATGAGAACAGAAAGGCAGGGATCCCGCCTTTCTGAATGATTGTTCTAGTTGCTGTTAATGATGTCTTTCAGTTCTTTGGCTGACTTGGCCAGAACCATCTGGTCGACGTTTTCCTGCTCGGAGCAGACAACGGCGATCCCTGATAGGATTTCCAGATGTGTGCCGTCCTTGCCGGCGATACCGAAGATCATCTTCGCCTTCTCACCGTTGAAGTCCACGCCGTTCGGAACTTGAACGACCGTGAAGCCGGATTTGATAACGGCTTTCTTCGCATCTTCCGTACCGTGTGGAATGGCTACATTATTACCCATATAGGTAGAAGTAATTCCTTCTCTGTCAATCATAGCATCTACATAGCTTTCTTCCACGTATCCTGCTTTGACGAGGGCTTCTCCTGCGAATCGGATCGCCTCTTCTTTTGTGGCAAATTCCTGGTTCATAAAGATGTTCTCTTCAAGCAGAAGATCATCATCGTGATCTGCATTCGGTTCAGCGTCCACCGCTTCTTCCTCTGCTTCTTCGACTACCTCTGCCTGTTCATCTGTGATCCCATCTTGAAGA
Source organism: Rossellomorea sp. GQ25 (assembly GCF_059758515.1). Lineage (NCBI taxonomy): Bacteria > Bacillati > Bacillota > Bacilli > Caryophanales > Bacillaceae > Rossellomorea > Rossellomorea sp. GQ25. The sequence goes on from NZ_JCAXEQ010000002.1 coordinate 244,321, forward strand.
CTTGCGATCAGCTTATCATATTCCGAACTCGATAAGAAATTATCCACAGAAATGTGATACGCATTCGGAAGCTTATTTTTCGCACGCGGCGTCAACTCTTCCTGTGTGATGACCACTTGAGCGTCCGATGGAAGGTTACTGATGGATGTATTCGTTATGCTGACATCGAGACTTGCCGCCTTCACTTTCTTACGGAGGAGTGAAGCCCCCATGGCACTTGAGCCCATGCCTGCATCACAGGCAAAGACGATTTTGTTTACTTCTTCAGGCATTGTTCCCTGCCCGCTTACATGACCGGCAACGGAACTTTTCTTGCCTTTCATTTCTTGCATTTTCTTCGTTGCGCCTTCAATGTCTTCATCACTTGTTTTGCTTGATTTCAACACTATGGCAGACACGATGAAAGATACGGCTGCTGCCACAAGGACGGCTGCAAAGTTCGCCAGATACGCCATTCCTTCAGGAGGTGTAACGGCCGTGATCGCAAGGATACTACCAGGTGATGCCGGTGATACCAATCCTCCTCCTAATAAAACAAGGGTGAACACACCGCTCATTCCACCAAGGATGACAGAAACGAATAGCATCGGTTTCATTAATACGTACGGGAAATAAATCTCATGAATCCCACCGAAAAAGTGAATGATTCCTGCTCCTGAAGCCGATTGTTTCGCTGTTCCTTTTCCAAAGAACATGAACGCCAGCAGAATACCAAGACCCGGTCCCGGGTTTGCTTCTAAAAGGAAAAGAATCGATTTTCCACCCTGCTGAACCTGTTCCAGTCCAATCGGTGACAATACACCGTGGTTGATGGCATTATTTAAAAATAAAATTTTTGCAGGTTCGATCAGGATACTTGTCAGTGGCAGTAATCCTGCTGCAACAAGCCAGTCGACACCTGCAACCAGTAGATTCGTGAAGGCATCCACGGCAGGTCCTACGCCAAGGAATGCAAGGATCGCAAGGATTCCTCCTAGGATACCGGCCGAGAAGTTATTGACGAGCATTTCAAATCCTGCTCTGATTTTCCCTTCAATCATTCCGTCGAATTTCTTGATAACGTAAGCTCCTAGAGGTCCCATGACCATGGCCCCCAGGAACATCGGTGTATCCGGTGCACCGACAATGACACCCATTGTCGCGATTGCACCCACGACCCCACCGCGCTGGTCGTGTACGAGCTTACCTCCTGTATATCCGATTAAGAGCGGCAACAGGTACGTAACCATCGGACCTACCAGTTTGGCAAGGCTTTCATTTGGAAAGAACCCAGTTGGTATGAACAACGCTGTAATTAAACCCCAAGCGATAAATGCGCCAATATTCGGCAGAACCATTGAACTGAGGAAGTTACCAAACTTTTGTACCGCGACTTTCATATTTGATTGAGCCACTTCACTCATCCTTTCATGTATATAATAATGAATCATTTCTCTCAATCTCATCATAGGCTTCCGGTGGTGACGGTTTCAACAACGATGAAAACTAACTTTGTCACCCTTGTCACGACAAACCTATTGTTTCTCTGTTGGGGGAAGTTATTCTCACTTAAGAGGGACGGACCTCCTGCGCTAAAAACCAGCAGGAGGTCCGTCCCTCTTTTTATCTTATCTTCCTAATCTAACTTCACCTTCACCCGATCATCCACATATTTCGTTGTGCTGTAGCCCTCGATTTCAAGCTTCGTTGGAGTTACATCTTCCCCCGAAGAGTCGTTATAAAATTCGATCGTTTGGACCTTTTCAAAGTAGCGGGGCTGATCTATTTGATCATACTCATATACATCAGTTTTATGTGTCTTGCCGGTTTTGTCCATCAATACGCCATCAGTATCACTTATTCCCATCGAGATATTTTCATTCATCAAATGGTCGCTAGAGAACCCATAAATCACTCTTTCATATGCACGATCCTTCGATACATCATGCGTCAGGATCACCTTCGCCGGGTTTCCGACTTTGATTTCATCAATTGAAATCGTGTTTCCGAGATACTCAAAGGTCTGGGGCATATCCCTAGCGGCATCAAGTTCGATCGTTTTCCGGTCGTCTACGGAAAGATGGATGGAATCAAATTGTATGTTCACCTCTTTGGGATTTTCAAAATACAAGGGGTCAAAGTTGGATGTAAACGAACTCCAGCCTTCCTGGTCGAAGGATTCCACATACATATTGCCTCCAAAAAGGTCTGCTTCCACCTTCTTCTTATCCGTTTCAAGGGAACCAAAAGTAATGACGTCAATCCGTTTATCACCACCCTGATTCTGAAAGCTGTACTGCAGGAGTGTCGTGGTCGGCGCAATCGTCAGCTTATCCAGGCGGAGCGGAATCCCGTCAATGTCGATTTCCTTATCCAGTTTATGGACCCGGGATGACTGCTTTGTAAACGGAATGTCAAAGCTCCAATCCCCTTCGGCAAATGTCATTCCCCTACTGAAAGCCTCGTCCTTTTGGGGGTCCTGAGCTAGTTGCATGAGCCTTGCCACATTCAGTTTAATGGACCCGCTATCCACCGAAACCGGCAAGAGACTCATGGTGCCTTTATACACATTTTTATCTTCATTTTGAATTTCGTCTTGATCGACAGGAGGAGAATAGTACATGTGTTGCTGATCACGCCTCATAACGTCATATTCATTCTCGATATGGACGCCTTCATGAGCATTCATCATATAACGATTGTCTTTCTCGGTATCCTCTATTTCATAAAAGACAAGAGTCTGTACATCATCGGCGACAACACTCTTAATGGTGATCTTCACCCCATTGCTTTCCGATTCGAGATTCAACCGTTCCCCCAGGTCATGCTGGAGGATGGCACGCAATTGTTCATCCTCTTCCGTCCATGCATAGTAGAGACTGGAGAATCCACCTGTCACGAATCCGATCGATATGATCATCGCGAAAACACCTGCGAAGGAAAGCCATATCGATTTCCGTTTCTTTTTCTTCCTCTGCCTGCGCGTTTCTCTTTCCTCCACCTTACTCTTGACCCTCTCCATGAATCCGGCAGGGATCTCCACGGCTTCTGTCATTCCTGTCAGAGTCAGCATCACTTCCTGAAAAGTGGCCAAATCCTCCTGACAGTCCTTACAATGGTAAATATGCATCTCAAACTCTACCTTTTCAGGCCGATCCATCGTCCTTCCTAAATAATCAAGATAATGCTCATGAAATTTCCAGCAACCTTCGAAAGAACCGTGACCCAACTCTTCCCTAAGCTTTCTTACACCTGAAAATACACAGGATTTAACCTTCTCAACTGATATCTCAAGAATACGTCCAACTTCCTCAAGAGAACATTCTATGAAATATGTCAAAGCAATTGCTTCTTTTTCATGTTTTTTCAAATTATGTAAGGCGTGAAAAAGGGTTTGATCGGGATTCTGACCTTCTGAAACGCGGAAACTTTTATCTTTAGACAGCTCCCGACCAATATGTAAAAAATGAGAAATGGCCCACGAGTCAAATGAAGAATCTTTTTTCAAACGGTTTAATTCATTATGTACCATGATGATCGAACGATAAAATATCTCTTCCAGTTCCTCTTTCTTACTAACATAAATCCGTCCCAAGGCATAGAATGATTGTTTACGCTGCACAAACCAATCCATGACCGAATCCATGTCCTTTTCCCTCATCCTGTTGATCAAAAAGGGAGCTGTTTGTGGTGTGACCATATATGTATTCCCCTCCTCTGAAAACGAAATATTCCAAAAATAAAACATGTAATTCCATTTTACCATATTAAGGGTATGTATTTGGGGCAAAATAATTTGTTACTAAAAGTCTCAAATGACGGGACAAGCAGAGATAAGGTTTGAGCTCGCCCATCATCCAGATATTAAACATCGAAAAAAGGTCTGAATCCCAATGGATCCAGACCTTTCGCATATCTATAAACGGTCGATTTCACCTAGCTGCTCATGCATGTCCAGCTCGATCATCTTTTTTGCCTTAGAAAAGGTAAACACTTCATTAGAGACCCAATGATTATATAACTTAGAAAGTGCGTTCCTGTGGTATACCGTACCTTTGACCTCTGTGAAGAAATAGATGATCAACAGGTTGACCACGTCTCCCGGAAGGGCCTTTTTACGCTCGATCCCCTTTAACGACAGGATATCCAAACCTCTTAATTGGTCTCCGATCACCGTTTCTGCCATATGAAATGGATCTGACGTCCGGCATAATGTCACTAGTTCTTGATTAATCTCTTCAAATTTCAAGTGAATTCCCCTTTTACATAGAAAGTGAACGAAAAACGTTACAATTCAACCTACATTAGATTGTAAGATAAACTACTATGTATTATAACAAAAAGACGGGGCATTCATGACTCTCAGTATGTTAATTTTTACTTAACCAAAATTCCATGATCTTTTCATTAGTAGAAGGAAAGACTAGAAGTTTCACTTGTCTCTCCATCAGGTAGCATTCCGTGATCCACCCAGGGAGCGAACCATGCTCTTTTTTCCAAAGACGCGTTCGTTCCAATGCATCCTCTACGCTCATTTTCACCCATGTATCAATGATCATATTATCGTCATCATCTGTTCCTTCTTCCTCCAATGGATGAACAAAGCGATTAAAGTAGGGAAGCCCGCCACCGAGATGGCTCTTATTTCTCACCCATATCACGCTTTCCCTGGGAAGGAAGCCTATATGACGATTTTCAGAAACCACCTGTGTGAACTCCTCTAAATAACAATAACAACCGGACCAATGCCGATCAGTGTTTCGCGGCATGATCATTTCGGAGGTGTAAATCGATTGACCTGTATGAAAAAGATTATCGATCTCCCGATTAATAAAAATCTGCTCTCTCTCTTTATAGATAGAGTCGGACTGAGGTGGACCACAGGTAAATCCATTTTGGTCGAATCGGATCATTTTGACGAATTGCATGTTGCCCCTCCTTCTATCGTGAATTTCCCAAGGGCATATCATACCAAATTCACTCTATAATGGGGGTAATTCCCTATATAGGTTGGTCTTAAACAAATAACTTTTTAAGACCAAAAAACGAGCGATTACACGTAATCGCCCGTTGAATGGACTTCACTCTACTGACGTTCGTTCAAGGCACGTTCAAGAGTCGAAGTGACAGAAATATTCTGGAATGAGATACCCAGCTGAACCGCTGTTTGGGCAATTTCCGGGCGAATGCCGGAAATCGTGCTCTTCACACCAATCAAGTTCAGGCTTTCGATGATCTGGAATAATTGATGGGCGACCATGGTATCCACCATGATGACACCGGATAAGTCAATGAATAAGTGCTCAACATTTTTATCGACGCATTCGGCCAGAGTATTCTCGAGGATATATCTCGCCCTTCCTGTATCGATATCCCCGACAAGAGGAAGCACCCCTGTCTTCTTATCAATTAAAATGACCGGCGAGCTCAACTCCCTGATCATTTCCTGCTGTGCCTTCAGGCGTCTTTGGGAATATTCGTAATTTTCTTCGGTAAACTTGGAAATGACAAGACTAAAGGTTTTGATAATCAATTCTCTGAATGACTCGATACTCTCCGGTGGAAACTCACTGCCATGCTGGCGGTTAAATTCCTGCAAAATCTCCAGGTACTGATCCTGAGTTCTGAAGAACTCCCTCAGTATATAGTGAGTAGGGGTTTGTAAGTGTTCTTCATCCTTTGCAATTTTCTCGATCCACTGGGCGAAATGACATAGTGCATCCTGTCCTATATCCTTAAAAAGGACACAAAAGCGTTCGTGAAATTCGTGATTTTGACGCTTCAACGTTTGAATCACCTTAGGATCCGTTGAAGAATACACGCCCGCCGGATCACTTTTATCCAGCGACTCATACCAATCCTCCATCAACTGCCATGTACGTTCGCTCATAAATTCATAAAACTTTTTTGATACCTGCACCATATTCGACCTTCTTTCTATAAGACAAGATAATGTGATCAGTCCATAACCAAGATCCTGACTGGCAAGAGGACAGAAACTCTGCCACTGCTATTTCATTGGTCTATACCCGAAATAACTTATTCATATGCTTATAAAAATAATGTACTATGTCAATGCATAAATGGAAAGAAAATATTGAACAAATGGTGTACAAAAGTTATTCATCTTTCTGTATTTCACAAAAAAGAGAGAAAAAAGATAGGGATGGTTCTCGTATCAGCAGAACCTCCCTATCTTTTAGTTTGATGTCAATACACCGCTAACCTATGAACCCTGAGATCCATTTCGGACTACATGTTGAAAAAACCAATGCAGCAAAAAGAATGCCACAACATAAACAGGAATGGAATACCAGATTTTCCACTCAAAATACTTCATATAATCGTTAAAACTAAGTAATATTTCTAAAAAGAATGAGAAAATTGTCCAAACGAGTACATAAAACACAGGTTTTTCCGGTTTCATAAAATTCAAGAATAAAAGTGCAATGAACGAGGGAGCAAAGGCCACCAGTACAAAATCGGAAAATTCAACACTTTTGGTTGGTCCAACATCCACAAAATCCAACATGATGCCTACCAGAATATGTGCCCCCGCAGCAAAATATCCCACCAACGGAAACATGATGAAATTTTCCCTAACGGTTAACCTCTTTGGCATAATCATCAGAGCAACTACTAAAAAGAGAATGAGTCCCCATACTAACATCAAGCTAAACCAACCCCTTATCGGTTAAAAAGAATACGTCTCCTTATTTTGTTAAAACACAAGAAAATTATGTGCTTAGTCGGGGTTCTTTAAATTCCCAGAATTTCGAATATCGCCATCAACTAAAAAGTCTGTGGACAAGTTTTGATAATACTTCGATCTCCATTCCTTTAAGTCCATCCTCGGTATTTCTTTTCTGAAAAATTGGCCCAGTCTTAAAATATCCGCCTCGCTAACCTGAAGCTTTGAGAACACCTTATTCAATCGTCCTGTAAGAAGCTTTTCCAATCCCTTTTCAATCATTTTCGGTGTAGGATCCCCTCCATTATAATAGGCTCCTTCTATACATATCTCTTGAATACTGATCCCAAACCAAAGGGGAATATGTATATGGAGGTTAGTATGATATAAGGAATGGCATTACAACCGATTAATTGACGCTGTTTATATACGTTTATGATTAAAAGAAATAGAACAAGATACATAATGGAGAAGAAGCTAAAAAGAAAACATGACTCTACTCTCGAAAAATGTCATTCTATCGATAGGGATGGTACTGTAAAGTTGCCTTTATAAGCGGATTCTCCATTAAAGAAAGGAAGAATCTTATGTCCTATAAAAAAATAATTTATCTCCTTTTATCTCTTACTTTTATTTTGATTACTCTAAACTATTTTTTTATCGAAAAAAATAGGGATCAGAATCAACCGGCCGAACATTCATCCGAAGAAAATGAGTCTTCATCCGCGGCTTCAATCAAAGAAGTTGTATCCGCGGCTAAAGAGGGAAAAGTGCCGAATATCCCCATCACAGCAGGGTTGACACAGATGGATGACATAACAGATAAATGGGGAAAACCAGACAATTCCGTTCAAGCAGAAGCCGGAATTTACGAAGATTTCTCCAAGCATTCTACGACAGTCGGCTTCAAAGATAACGTCATTTTTGATGTACGCTCTTTTGACCCTGCCCTGCAGCAGATTCGACTCAATGACATTAAAGAAGTCAGTGGCAATCCCGATGCGACGAAACATTACCAGGATGCTTCACATGACCAGGTCATTTTCATCTATGATGTGAACTCCCTTTACCAATTAAAATGGATATTGCCGAAACCATCAACTGAAAATAAGAATCCCAAAGTAGATCACATTTCGGTTATCTCCCAAATGAAAGAGGACACGGGAGATTCAGATATCCTTTCTACTATGAGCCTGGATGAAAAGATCGGCCAAATGATCATAGCCGGTGTGAATGGAACTCAGGATGGTGAAAATACGAAAACCCTAATCCAGCAGTACAAAGTAGGGGGATTTATCTTCTTCTCCGATAATTTGTCAGGACCCCATCAAACGGTCCAATTCCTTAATAAAATGAAAGAAGACAACGTCAATAATCCGTTACCACTTCTATTAAGTGTCGACCAGGAAGGCGGTAACGTCACAAGATTACCTGGAGGACTTGTGAACTTTCCTACAAACAAAAAGATAGGAGCCTTAAACGATCCGGATATTTCCTTTGAAGTGGGAACGATTCTCGGAATGGAATTAAAAGAGTATGGGTTCAATCTGGATTTCGCTCCCGTACTCGACGTGAACAGTAACCCAAATAACCCGGTGATCGGCGATCGATCCTTTAGCGATCACCCTGATATCGTCAGTGAATTAGGGATCCAAACAATGAGAGGGATCCAGTCCGAGGGGATCCTTTCAACCATCAAGCACTTCCCAGGTCACGGGGATACCTCCGTTGATTCACACTTGGAGCTTCCGGTTGTCAACAAAAGCATTCAAGAACTCGAATCCCTGGAGCTGATTCCATTCAAGGAGGCCATCAACAATGGAGCTGATCTCGTCATGGTTGCTCATATCCTGCTTCCCAAGATCGATGACACCTATCCATCGTCATTATCCAAGAACGTCATCACGGACCTCTTACGCAAGAAGATGAACTACAACGGTGCAGTGATCACTGACGATATGACCATGAAAGCCATTACGAACAACTACGGAATGGGCCAAGCGACCGTTCAAGCCGTAAAAGCGGGCAGCGACCTGATCCTAATCGCACATGATTATAATAAAGCCCTCGCGGCAATGGACGCACTTAAAAAGGCCGTCCAAAACGGGGAAATATCCGAAGGTCGAATTGATGCCAGTGTTAACCGGATCATTGAATTGAAACAAGCATACAAACTGGAAGATATCCAAACAGGAGAGGTTGACTTATTGAAGCTTAACCAATCGATTGAGTCCATTAAAAAGAAGATCGAGCAATAAACAAAAAGGTTGTCTAAAAAGTCATAGTTAGAAAAACGATCAAAATCAAAAAACCAAGAATGTTGATCTAACAGCATTCTTGGTTTTTTCTTTTTCAAGTTTTTGTCCTGGAGCCCACTTAGGACAGCCACGTCGGAGAACAAGGTGCCTGTCCCCATGACCCATTATGATCCGATATTGCGATACTCCTCAGCAATCCTGATACTCTTTTGCTGGGTGAAAGCACTGATAACGATGACTATGATGATGTTGCAGATCAATCCAAGAATACCAGCATGGATTTCGAATAGCGTGGTTTCTACGACTAACTGATAATAATAGTTTACAAATGTACCGACGATGAGTCCTGTGATAACCGCCGGTCCAGTCACTCTTTTCGAATAGAGGGCTCCGTATACGCCGGGTGCGAATTGAACGATGGAACCATAAGCTCCGAGCAATAGGGCGATGAGCCCCTGACCCCCGAATACGGTGATAAAGTAAGCAAGTCCTCCGACAACAAACACACCGATTCTCATCAGAAGCAATGTGGTTTTATCTGAAAGGTCCGGTTTTACATTCTTAATGACCCCGTCCGTAAATTCCAGTGAGGCACTGTGGGTGATGGCATCTGCCGTAGACATGGCTGCCGCTAACGCTCCTGCACCTACAAGCCCGTAAACCCAACCGGGAAGGCTAAGGACAGTGGTGATCAGGTAAGGAAGAATTTCATCCGGTGCTCCAATGTCAGCTGGATTGACTACATTCACTGCTGAAAAGCCAACAAATAATAGGGGGATAAGGAACAGGGCAAAGATCGGATACACCAATACGGTTTTCTTAATCGTTCGTGCATTGGATGCATATGATTTTGAAAATAGGTGGGGCCACATTAAGAACCCTATGAGAGATACGAGAATCGTGGTCGTATAAGCTGTCCCTGACATGGTAGACCCTTTATTTCCGATTTCAAAAAAGGCAGGGTTGTCCTGAACGAGGTTTGTAAACATCCCACCCACGCTGTCATGAAGCTTATTCACAATCGCAAGGCCGACTACCCACGAGATGACAATCATTAAGATCCCCTGGAACACGTCAGACCATGCCGCTGCCCGCAATCCACCTGTTGCAACATAGACGACTACGATTCCATACGCAAGCAGGGCTCCAAGCCAAAGAGGAATTCGCCCTTCTGTCATGATATTGAAAATGTAGGCCATCCCTTTCATCTGCGTGGCAAGGTATTGAATGGAAGCGAGTAACGCAATGATTCCGATTAAGATCGGCAGCGTCTTACCTCCGTAACGTTTTTTCATAAAGCCGGAAACCGTGTAAATATTGAATTTACGGCCGATTTTTCCGATTTTCGGACCAATGATGTACCATGGGAGAATCGCAAAAGCGGTATAAGTTAATATATAAAGTGCAGGTGCTCCTTTGGAATATGCCCACCCGGGTGCGCCAAGAAATGAAAAGGCACTAAACACAGCGCCTCCCATCAGGAACCACATCACAACCAAGCCGAGGCCTCCGCCTGCTACGGTAAACTCATCCAAAGAATTTTTATCATGACCTCTTCCTGCCATCACACCAACTACTAGTGCAATCACAAGGTAGCCGATCATCATGATCATTGCAATCTGCCAATCTGCCATTAATTGACCTCCTCTTCATCTTTGTCAGGATCGATTCGATAGAGTACAAGAACGATTAAAAAGGTAATGATAATCCATAAAATCACCCAGAATACCGAAAACGGCATCCCCATGATGATTGGAGTTGCCCTGTTTCCGATTGAAAACAAGGGGAAAATCAAAAGAAGAAACGGGAAAATCAGAGACAAGCAATAGATTTTCGTAAATGCGCTTTTACTCATAAGACACCCTCCTTTTTTGCTGCATATTCCACTTTCCCATCAAGGATCGTTAACTCTACTTTTAACTCTCGTAATCTTTCAGCTTCACAGTGTAAAATTGACTCATTCAACACAACCAGATCGGCAAGCTTCCCGGCTTCAATGCTGCCTTTTATGGTTTCTTCAGAGCTGGCATATGCACCGTTCCATGTATAGGCCTTAATCGCTTCCTCTATGGTGATTCGTTGTCTGGCCCCTATCACTTCACCGGATTTACTCATGCGAGTGACTGCTGAGTAAATCCCGTGGAGCGGATCCACGATGGTGATTGGACTGTCCGATCCGATGGCAAAAGGAATCTGTGCTTCTGAAAAACTCTTTAAGGGGAACATAACATCGACCCGTTCACCATAATCTTTCACGTAGCCGTCGCCGAATTCATAAATGAAGGCTGGATTTGGTATCGGAACAATCTCCAACTCTTTTATCTGGTGAATGAGGTCCGATGGTGTCATGCCGGAATGTTCAATACGGTGACGATGATTTTCACGGGGGTGTCGTTCAAGAGCATGGCGAATGGCTCCAATCATCATTTCAACCGCTTTGTCCCCGATGGCATGTGCGGTGATTTGCCACCCCGATTCATGCGCTTTTCCGAGGCACTCATTTATTTCTTCCTGGTTCAAATATAAAATGCCTGAGTCATTCGGATTGCTCGAGTATGGCTCCCTTGTCTTAGCAGTAGGACCACTGCTGCTTCCATCGATAAACACTTTGGCTGGCCCGATTTTCATCCACTCATCCCCAAGGCCCGACCCGATTCCACTTTCCAGGCCTTTCTCCACCATTTCTACAGAATCATGCAGCGAACCGTAAAGTGCGTAGACCCTCTGCTTTACTCTCTTTGCTCCTACTGCTTTTTGAAGGAATCGAATATGTTCAGGTCCATATCCCCCGGCATCATGGACACTCGTTATTCCTTTTTCCAAATAATCCTGGGAAGCGAGGGCCAATCCCTGCTCCACTTCCTCCTCAGAATAATTGGCTAAAAGAAACATGTTCATATGTGCGGCTTCTAACAGCAGCCCGGTTAATTCGCCATTTTCCCGGCCGTATTTCCCTCCATTCGGGTCTTGTGTCTCAGGTTGAACACCCGCAAGCTCCAGCGCTTTCGTATTCACGCACGATATGTGCCCACATGTCCGAACCACAATAATCGGGTGTTCGGTGGAAACCTGATCAAGGTCCCACCGTGTTACATGCCTTCCCTCTTTAAGGGTGTTTTGGTTATAACCCCAGCCCCGTATCCATTCTCCCTTTGGAGTCAATCGTGCTTTCTCCTTCAACTTCCCGAGGAGTTCTTTTATACTCCCTGCCTCCTTGCCGTTCACCCCGAGCTTATTGGTTCCATAAAGTTCGAGATGGGCATGGGCGTCAATAAAGCCGGGCAGGAGACTTCTTCCCTCCAAATTCACAATCTTCGTTTCTGCACCTGCATATGGTAAAATTTCTTCATTCGTGCCAACTGCGAGTATTTTATTATCCTGAATGGCAACCGCTTCTTTCACTGAAAATTCAGAATTCACAGTAACCACTTCTCCGTTTATGAAGAGCATTGTCGCTCTCAAACGATCACCTCCCAACTGGGACAGAGGGACAGGTCCCTCGTCCCAGTCTTCTCTTACTTTTCATGAACAGCAGCTGAGCCGTCTTTTGGGACAAGGCTCCTGTCCCCATGTCCCTGACAAATCCTCAATGCCGTCGCATAAAGGAGCTCTACCCCTTTTTCAATATCATCCATCTCCGCAAACTCCAGTGGATTGTGGCTGATGCCTTTTTCGCAGCGGACGAAGATCATCCCGTAATCGCTGATATAGGACATGAATAAGGCATCATGGAAAGGGCCGCTCATTAAGGTCGGTGAATCTAGTCCAAGCTTTTCATCTTCCTCTCTCATAATGTCCTTGATCCAGTCTGCACAATATCTCGGCTCGCTTCGGGTATCTTCTTTGATCTCGTATTTAAGGTTGTAACCGGAAGCAGTCTCTTCGATGATTTGATAGAGTTTTCCCTCAAGTTTCGTGCGTGATTCAACGTCGATATCACGAAGGTCTACGGTGAACTCCACCTTTTCGGCAATGATGTTTCTTGAGTTCGGGAACACCTGCATACTACCTACCGTTCCTACAGTTGTTTCGGTTCCTTCTCTTTTAACCAGATCATCGAATTTCCGGATGATCTCCGAAGCCCCGACAAGTGCATCCTGCCTCATCGGCATCGGTACCGATCCCGCATGACCAGCGAATCCTTCGAGTGTAACGGTCAGCCAGATCGGACCAGAGATGCCTGATACAATTCCGACTGGTTTTTCCTTCTCCTCAAGGACCGGCCCCTGTTCAATATGTAACTCCAGAAACGCTGCGATCTCACCTTTTTGGTATACAGGACTTGCGGTTACATCCGGCTCGACCCCGAATTCCTTCAACGCCTCCCTTCTCGTCACACCCATCTTGTCTTTACGATCCAGTTCGCCTTCTTCCAGCATCCCGGCTATAGCCCGGACTCCAAATACTCCTTTGTTAAACCGGCAGCCCTCTTCATCGGAAAAACAAATCACTTCAATGGTCCGGTCCGGGACGATTCCATTGTCCTTCATACTGTGAATGACTTCGATTGCTCCCAATGCCCCGGCTGTCCCGTCAAATCTCCCTCCATATGGCTGAGAGTCAATGTGTGAGCCGAGCATCAGAATCGGTTTGTCTTTGTCGTCTCCTTCAATCCTTCCAATCAAGTTTCCGAAGCCGTCAATCTTTGCCTTCAAACCCGCCTCTTCCATCCAGCCTCTCACCACTTCCACCGCCTGGCGATCCTCCTTGGAATGGGCCAGGCGGCAAACGCCTGTCTCCCCGATCTTTCCGATTTCTGCTAACTCCTCTAGATGACGCTTTAATCTTTCTCGATTGATTGACATAGAATCATCCTTTGCTTACATATTTTATTGACTTATACTAAGTTTATTTTGAAAAAGCATGTTTATCATTAGACACTTTGTCTACAAAAGATCTTATAATCCGTACAGAATGACTAAAAGAAAGAAATTTCAGAAAAATAAACAGAGACCTCTATTCACTGAATACCGGACACTCTCCCCCTTTCGACATCCACTCCCCTATATAGACTAGTTTCTAGAACATTTTCACTTAATCCTGCCAGACTTTTGAAAATGAAGCGATTTACACAAATTGCAAATTTACCATTAAACGCTGCAAAAAAATAGAGCGGCCACTCGCTATGCGAATGTCCTCTCTATTTCGTTATGCATCTCTTCTTCAGACCTACAAACGTGCTTAACCGCTTGCTCGACCGACTTTCAGCTTTCAGCCAAATCAATAATTCTCTACTCTCTTTGATCGCTGCTGCGAATAAATCAGCATTCCAAAGAATACGAGCACGGATACCAAGATCAGTCCGAGTGAAACAGAGGAAATCGATAACATCTTGAAAATGACGCTGACTGCGACCACCATGTACAAAACAGCCAGCATCTTCTTGACAGAAACACCTGAAAATCGTTTCAGCTGGATGGAGCCTATCGGGGTTCCGATCAAGGCACCGATGATCAGCATGATTCCATGTCGATAATCGAGTGCTTCCCCCGCATACAGGTACGAGCCGATTCCCGATAACACGATGATGGAGGCTGCCGATATGCTGGTTCCGATCGCTTTGGTGAGATCAAGCTTCAGCCATTTCGAGAGGAGCGGGGTCATAACAAATCCACCGCTGACTCCCATAAGAGACGAGATAACACCAGTGAACATACCGATCAAGGGAGCCGCAGAAACTCCTTTTGCTTTCGCTTCCTTTTGTCGTTTGCTTAAAAACTGATAAGAAAACCAGCTTAATATTCCAATATAAACAATGGAGATAACCGTAGAAGCTCCATTGATTGAATCGAGCCATTTTACGAATGGCACGGTGATGACGGACCCGATCAGTCCGAACACCCCGAGGAGAACCGCTAATTTCCCATTTACATTTTTTAACCGAATGTGTGACATGGTCCCTGTCACAGTCGATCCCAATGTCAGCATCAAGGAAAGAATGATCGCCTGGCTCGGTTCATAGCCAAGTACAAGTAAGGTTGGCGTCAGAACAATCCCGCCTCCAATTCCAAAGAAACCGGAAATGATACCGATGACTGCACCACCTATAATAAATAAAAACCATTCCATTTTGTTGGTCACTTCCTTCGTCTAACATTATACCTTTCCTTAAGCTATAATAGAAATGAATAATAATAATGTAGACAATTACGTTTTGTAATGGAGGGACCTTATGCAACTGGACTGGATTCGAACTTTTGTCACTCTCGCCCAGCTTCAGCATTTTACGAAAACAAGTGAATTCCTGAACCTTTCTCAACCGACCGTCAGTGTCCACATCAAGAAATTGGAACAAGACTTGGAAGTCGAACTCATCCACCGTTCCTCTATCAATCAGGCTTTTCAATTAACACCTGCAGGGATTCAAGTGTTTGAACAAGGAAAGAAAATGTTGGAGGTGTGGAGAACGATGGAACAGGTCACACAAAAGACTGAGGAAATCCTATTAAGGATCGGGGCCACTCACACCGTCAGTGACGGACTTCTTCCCGACTTTGTCAAAAAAATCAAGATCCTCTATCCACACGTCCGCCTTCAGCTGATGATCCACAATCATGAAACCATTGTGGAGGCACTGAATCACCATGATCTTGATCTCGCCCTTGTGGAGGGAACACGGGGACTCGAGCCCTTTCATTTGGAAGTAATCAGCCGGGACGAACTACGTTTCTTCGCAAGCAGCCGAATGAATCTGCTTTCCTCCCCACTTATCCTCCGTGAAATCGGATCAGGGACCAGGGAATATGCCGACGACTTTCTAAGAGCCGAACGAATCGTGCCCACAGAAATCCTTGAAGCAAGCAGTCATTATTTAATCAAGCAACTCGCAATAAGGGGGCTCGGGATCGCATTTCTATCAACCTCAATGGTCAAAGATGAAGTGTTTCAAGGAAAGCTTGTCCCGATTGATCCTTATGTGATTTACCGGCCATTTTATGCCGTATATCCCGAAAATGCAAAATCCGGATCAATCGTAAGAGAGTTAGTGGGGTTGATTGAGAGTCCCTCTTAACATAGGGACGGACCTCAGCTTCTACACGAAGCAAAGGTCCGTCCCTCTAAAATATCACTCATTATAACGAAGCCACAGTTCCATCTCAGCATCCAGTTCTTTAATATGACCCGTCTCCATGGCTAGATCAATTTCTCTTATCTCGTTTTCTAGACTCTCAATTTTCTTCAAGATTTTGGCCTGTATCATTTCCTCATTGCTACCTTCAGATTTTTGGAATGGTTTCTTGATCTTTTCATCAACAGACCCTTTCCTCTCCGTCAGGCTCTGCTTCCACTCTATTTCACGTTTATACTCATCGTAATTCCCATGATAGCTCCTCAGGGAATAATCCTCTACAGCAATGATTCTCTCCGCCATCCGGTTGATAAAATACCGATCGTGGGAAATGAAGAAAATCGTACCAACGAAGTCTTCGAGGGCTTCCTCTAGGGTTTCGATTGAATCAATATCGAGATGATTCGTCGGCTCATCGAGTATCAGTAAATTGATATCCGGAAATAACAGCATGGCAAGCTTTAACCTGATTCTTTCCCCACCTGAGAGATGCTTTACTTTCTTGAAAGACACTACCTTTGTAAAACATAAATTTCGCCAGGTATTCCCGAGCTTTTCCTTCAAGTATGGAGATATCCTCCCTGAAGCAGTCCAGCACGGTGATTTCCTCACTATTAAAAGTCATGTTTTGTGGTAAATAGGCCGCCTTTACATTTGCACCAAACTCTAACACACCTTCATCCGGCTGCTCTTCCCTTACAATCATTTTTAAGAAAGTGGTTTTCCCGCTTCCATTTGGACCCAGCATGCCTACTCTTTCACCAAAATGAATCATGACACCTGTGTTGTCAAAAATCATTTTATCCCCATAGCATTTAGAAAGCCCCACCGCCTTGATGGTTTCATTTCCAGATCTCTCTGCAGCTCCCACATCAAGCCTCATATTTCGATTGTTCAAGATAGGCAGTGGTCGCTCCCCTTGACATATGAATGAGGCCTTCGTCATATCCATGACTCGATGTCTGGGGGTAACCAGGATAGTAATTCATTGGCTCGATTCCTGCAATTAGCTTCAAGACTGTGCATTTGCCCCAACGATTCCAACCTTATCCCCTTCATACACTTCTAACGATACATCCTCCACGACCAGCGTCGCTTCCATATATTTTTTTATCCCATTTAATTTAAGTTCCAACATACGCGTTCCTTCTTTCATCCATATTTGACGTTACACTTTTATGGATGGCGTTAAGAAAGACCTTCACTTCTATTCATTTGTAAAATAAAAAAAGACCGTAAGAAGTGGTTTCTTCTTACAGTCCTGTAGAATCCATGTATCCATCATGTTCATAAAGCTGCCCAATCAGCAAGCATATGCCAAATAAGGCATGACACAGCAAGCCGAAGCTGAATGCTTCACAAAACATGATCATCCTGATATCAGTAAAGTAAGTTTCCTTCTAATTGCCCTGATTCCATAAAGAGCATAACAAATAAACCTATCTTCCAGAGGTCTGTTCACACTCAATACAAAAATCCATATTAATTTAATAAATAAATTAATCAGCAATTAGTTCGTTCCATAAACTTACTTTCCCTCCCCCGACATTTTCTTAATTATGGAACTTTTTGGTAAATTTGTAAATAGGCGGGACGGAGGAACAGGTCCAGTGTCCCATTACCTTCTCATAAATGCTATTGTTTCTGCTATCCCCTGTTCATATGATGTGTGCTGCCGCTTGCCCATAAATCCATCAATCTTTTCACCCGATAGAATAGTAGGTTCCGAGTTAATATACTGCATCTCCAACGCCTCACGCATTCCCTTACCCGCGAATAGAGCGTACACAGCAAACATCGATTTTGAGATATAATAAAGCTCCTTTTCTTCCCCGAGCTGGCTTTTTAGGATCTGCTCTACCTCGTTTCCTGTTATCGGGGCTACACCAGGTATATTCCATTTATGCCCGAATGCTTCCTCATGGTACGCCAGCTCCACCAACGCTTTTGCCCCATCCTTGGTATAAATGAATTCCCGGGCAACATTCCGGGGACCTACGAACCCTGCTTTCTTCTTTTTCAGCAATTGCTCTAGTGTAAAGTGAATATATGTGTTGGTCGCGTTCGGTCCATAGAAGTCGGGGAAATGGCAGATAAGTGCTGGAACTGAAGATTGCTTGATCATCTGAATCATTTCTAAGCGCAGTTTTCCTTTACGCGTATGGGGATGTTTTTCTTGATCTTCTGTCAGCTTTTCACCCCCACTTCGTCCGTAGGCATAGATATTGTCTACCACCGCCAACCTGGCACTGTGGCGTTCCGCTGTCAGGATGATGTTCCCTGTTATGATCCTTAATTTATCCTTCCACTCTTCATAAGGAAGATTCATGGCATGAAAGATGATGTCACTGCCCTTCGCAGCATGAATAAGCTGGTCTTTATTTTCTGCGTCCCCAGTCTCGATGGTGACACGCTCTATACTTCCGAATAATCTGGTCAACTTCTCTTTTCCTCTTGCAAATGCAACGACCTCGACGCCCTTGCTGACCAATTCCATTACAAGGGCATACCCCATTCCTCCAGAAGCACCTACAACCATTGCCTTTTTCATAAAAAAGTCCCCCTTTTAATTAACCACTGGTCAAATACATCTAAAAAATTTTATCCTATTGATTTCAGGATAAAATTCACGTGCAATTGTGCAAGATTCTCCACTTCTTCATAGGTTTCATCACAACGGCAGTAATGACTGACAAACCCGTGTAGTGCCAGGAATATCGACCACGTCTGCTGGATGGTGATTTCTTGGTCGCTTAGCTGGATAAGGGCTTGCGCAAATTTTTCATAGGATTCGTTCGGTCCTTTGTTCACGTAGCTTTTGACTTCCTCATCAGCGAGCAGAAACATCATTTCATACTGGCTTTTATGACTCAGTCCAAATCGAATGAATGCGAGGAGAATGCCTCTCAATTTCCCCTTGTTATCCATGTCCTGCTCCATTACATCATCCAGCCATTGATCCAATAGCTTAAAATCGGTTTCGATCATGGCATAGAACAATTCTGCTTTATTTTTGAAATGGTAGTAGAGGGAGCCGTGACTATACCCAAGCTCAGACGCAATCTGCCTCATGGACACCTGCTGGTAGCCCTTCTTCCGAAAAAGCTCGCGTGCTGCTGCCATCACCATTTCTTTCGTTAGCTCCTGTGCTACTGCTTTTCTCGGTGACATACTAGTTCTCATCCTTTTTATTGACCAGTGTTTAATTAAATTGTACTTCGCTTATGATGTGTATGTCAAGGGGTTTTTTACCAATAAGAGGGACGGACCTCCGCTAAACTGGAGGTCCGTCCCTCTTATTTACTTACCCAAAAAACCACCCTCTGATTTTATCAGCTGCCCGGTAATCCATCCGGAATCATCACTGGCTAAAAATCGTATCAACTTCGCTGCATCCTCGGGTTCACCTAAACGTCCCATTGGAAACATCGGAAGTAAGTGTTCCCTTAACTCTTCACTGATCCACCCGGAATCGGTCGGACCGGGATCCATCGAATTAACGGTGATGCCAATTGGCGCTAGGCCAACGGATAATGGCTCAGTGATGGCAATCAACATACCTTTTGATGCAATGTAGGCCAGATTATTTGGATCCGGACCCTTTGACACCATGTTGATGATCCGTCCGTCTTTTCTTTCAGGAAAGGCTTTTTCATATCTCTTCGCAAACTCCATCGTCAGCATGAGGGTCCCGCTGTTGTTCACTTGATAATGTTTATCCATAATGTCTTCAGTCAACGTTCGAAAATTGGCCGGTGATTCGAATGTGGCATTGTTTACTAGTATGCTTGGTGTTCCCAGCGTTTCTTCCACCCGATCCATTATTCGACGCGGCGATCCGTCTTCGCTCAGGTCAACCTCCATATGAAAGGCACGTACGCCCATTTGTTTTAATTCTTCACATAAGGTTTCCGGAAACTCATTCTCTACTCCATTTCCATTCATCTCATCAAACGCGGTCCAATGAGTAAAAAAGATATCAGCCCCGTCACCAGCAAGCGAACGGCAAATCGCTGCCCCTATTCCTTTTGAGCGACTTGCCCCTGTCACGATCGCCACTTTTCCTTTTAGATTAGTCATTTCATATTCCTCCTATTTTTACAGGAAGCTAAAAGGTGTCCTAAGAGATGTATATATCCCGGCACAAAAAAAGCAGATACAAAGGTATCCACTCAAGGTGTTGGGTATTCAGTCACACCAGGTGCTCCTTGTAAATGATGGTCAAACAGATACACTTCTCCCGTCAAAATGATAGGATCATTGTCTATTTATCTCGTTCATCATTACAAGATTGTCCACATGTCTGGTTGAAGTCCCCTTTCGTCTACATCTCTCACTTAGAAGTATAATGGGATTTTTCCCAATAGGCAATCTATGGTTTTCGATAAAGCTTCCTTTGTTTCATATCACTGTCCCGTTCCACTTCCCGAGTCCCGACCGCCTCCCATCGTGTAATTCCGATCTTCCCCCGGTTTAGTAGCAGAATGGATTCCCTGTACATGCCGATCGTTCCCTCTCTTCTTCCGCCTGATATCGATGAGTAACGCGAATAATAAAGTACCTGTAATCAAGATTACAAACCACCACATCATTCATCACCCCTTATACAGAGTATGAAGGGACATTGAAGTTATCCCTAATTTCGATATCAAATTGATGGTACTTCCCCGAATCAAAAATCGATATAAAATGGGTGTTTCGTTTCATCCAAACAGTATTCGATTCTCTCCCTGAAGTTCTTCCAATTGACCATATCCAAGGCTTCCTCAACCGGAAAGAACGCGACTTCGAGACTTTCCGAGGAAGTTGTCGGTTTCCCTCCGACCGGCCTGGCTAAAAACAGTGTGTTACAGATCGAACGGCTTACATTCTGAAACACTCCACAAAATTTGACTATTTCAATATCGATCCCACTTTCTTCCTTCGTTTCCCGGATAGCCGCTTCCTTCAGTGACTCGCCTTCTTCCACTTGTCCCCCCGGCATTTCCCAACCTCTTCGGGGACCTTTGATTAACAGGATTTCTCCTTTTTCATTCTGTACGATGGTTGCTGCTGAGATGATGTGTTTGGGTGGTGAATAAATAGTTTGTGTACGTTGATTTATTGAATCCAAGAGAATTTCCCCCATTCCAATGATTAGTGTAGCTATATGTATAGGTAGTACAAGGTGATTCACTTCATACTACGTTGACATTGGTTCATACAATCGCTACTTCAATCTGTCTAGAAAGCCATCTACCAAATGATGATAGATGCCCGGCTGATCGATATTTGCCGTATGACCTGCATTTGGAATCAGTCCAACTTCAATGTCAGGATTTGATTTTTTGACATAAGTAATGGCTTCTACTTCGTGCACATCATGGCTGCCATTGAGCATCAGCACCAGCACTGTAATATTCTGGAATCCCTCCCTGGTGACTGCCGGATAATGAAACGTCATGGTATGAAGTACTTTTTTGATCGTACGTTTCCACTTTTCACCGTGAAGGTTGTTAAAATGTTGAGCAATCTCTCGATCATTTTCTTCAATATTCAGAAAATACTCATTTTGTTTATTCATAACTTCTGTCAGTTCAGCCGGAATAAAGGGTGAATAACCGGTTAGGACAATTCCATTTACTAATTCCGGCTCTCTTCAGGCAATATGCATGGCCAATGCTGCTCCCAACGATAAACCGATTATATACCCTTTTCCCTTAGCTGCGTGGTTAGGTAGTCGAGAGTATGTTCGAAATAGTGATCCGACGCTTCCAATGATGAGTTTCCGTGTCCGGGTAAATCCAATAGAATCAATTCGTTTAAAAAATGGGTTTGTGCTGTCCCCATAAAGCCGTGTAGCATATAGATTTTGTCTATGATAATTCCCCCTTGATTTTTCATAATTTCATTTTAGCATATTATTCCATTAAACTCGTTTTTTCTAAGACTACATTTTCTTACTGTTTCACATTATAGGTCCCGACTTCCCGGGAAGTTAGGAGATGAATAACAACTCTATTCGTGTAAAACACATAAGTAATAGACTAATCTTCAAGTCTTCAAAACAATATCAGCACTTTCACATGGATGAAAGGTATTCATATAATAATCTTCCGCCTTCCAATATCTCGTTTCAAACTTGTCCCGTTTCTGTTTAGCAGTCTCTGCTTCCCGCATAAACCTCTTTTCCCGGGGACAATCCAAAAAGATGAGGTGGTGATAGAAGTCTGCCCATTCCTTCCTTTGGAGGAAAACACCTTCCACGATGATGAGACCGGACTCAGGAAGCGTAATCGTTCTACAGTCGTGGGTATCCGTATGTGAATCATAAAACGGAAGGGTGATTTGCTTGTCCTGCTTCAGTTTTCTAAAAAAGTTTTCTCTTAACCAACGTACGTCCCATTGCAGGTGAAAATATTCATACCACTCTTCAAATCCAGTATGATACCGTTGGTTGCGTTCAACGATGTGGTCATCGATATGAAAGATATGGTGATTGATCTTTTCTTTTTTCAGGCTTTCCCTCAGGTGTTCCACGAACGTGGTTTTTCCGGAACGGCTTAGGCCGTCTATTCCTAAGATGTATCTGTCATTAGAATGATGAATGGTAGCCAGGAGTTCCTTTACATCAAATTGGATTTGCATTATGTTCTCCCTTTTAAATGCTGGTTTTTATAGGATGTTCGTTACGGAATATCGCAATAATTACAGCGAAATTTCTTCGTTCTCTCATAAAAATCCCAAGTTTTATGCATGAAATGATTTCCTTTAACAAAAAAAGAGGGCTTAGAGGGATAAATACATGTATTGAAAGAAGTCTGGAGGTCATTTGAGTACAGTTATGATCCGGCTTGAGCAACATTTGATCCGGATTCGAGATTTATGAACCGGAATCAGGATTTATGAACCGGTTTTCAATGTTTATGGGCCACTTTTTTAGTATGTGAACATCTTGTCGAATATTCTTTATTTGGGATCAAGGTCCGTCCCTCTATTAGTAAAAGCTGTCTTCATATATCACTGTACGATCTTGATTGTAGATCGATAGGTGAAGCTCGTTGTGGATGGTGAGATTTCTTTTACTTTTATCATAAAATAAGATCAATCCACGTTTACCTTCTAATGGTTGAATGACCGTTGTACCATCAAGGAGAAGTATAGTTAGTGTGTGCTTCTTGATTAGAACACCCGATGACGGGATAAGCCACTAGTAAAAATGCTATGAGTACTCTTTTCATAGAACATTTTCTGCAGTCACATAGTCTACTAATTCCTGAACGGTTCCGGTACATACTTCAACCTCTGGCAAATGATAGAATGTCGTTGTCTGAGCAAAGTCATTTACTTCGTTATGAGGGGAAAATAAGATGACTCGCTTTTTGAGGCCAAGAGCTATCCCTAGTTCAACATGACTTCCTTTTCCCCCCGGCAATAATACGAGGATCACATCGGATTCAATGATGGCCTGTTTTTCCTTTTCACCAATCTTTTTCAGCTCCTCAACGGTCGAAGCCCTGCTATTCTGAGTCCAGTCATATGTATGGATATACCCTTTTCTTCTCAAACGTTCACTGACGTCACGTACTTGCTTAATGTTCTGAAAGCTTGATGCAACATAAAAGTACATGTAATGCTCCTTTCTTATTGAAATCACAACCTGATTTTACCATAATATCTCCATTAAAAAAGGGGAACACCCGCTAACCAGGAGGCTCCCTTTTACATTCACCAAATGGAAAAAAGCAATATTAACCACCGATATAAACACTTTCACATGATCCAGCTGCCGGCTCATAATAACAATGATTTTTAAATTGACCGGAAAAAGGTTGATTGTACCATGTTGGAGGACATGGGGCATAGGGGTTGAAATACCAAAGAGCATATTTCGCCGGATGCTGGGCCCAATAATCCAAATTCTTTTTGGCTAATCTTTTTTCAATTGATCTCGCTCTGTTATAAAAGAGATTCCCTTTTT
Source organism: Rossellomorea sp. GQ25 (assembly GCF_059758515.1). NCBI lineage: Bacteria > Bacillati > Bacillota > Bacilli > Caryophanales > Bacillaceae > Rossellomorea > Rossellomorea sp. GQ25. The sequence goes on from NZ_JCAXEQ010000002.1 coordinate 268,278, forward strand.
GAACGGCTTCAAAGGAATAATTTCCTCCCTGCACCTGAAATATGGCTTGTCGGATACTTCTCACCTTTTTAAAGTCTAAACAATCCGCTTTCGCACGATTCACGATGACGTTTCCGACATACAACATCCCTTGTTTCCCTTCACCCTCGGCTTCCGCTCGCATCATCCTCGCCATTAAGGCAACGTCTGCATCTGTGTATTTGACTCTTGGCATTTTTTTCACCTCAGAAATATTTTATGAAAAAAGCCCACATTGATGTCATTATTTATAAATTAGGAGTGCTTAGTTTTTTTAAGTAAGATAAAAACGTTGACACATTCGACTTGATTGCCTTCTATGGAGTCACTATTCAAACATTAAAAGCTCTGGGTCCTTGCCACCATGCACCAGCATAGAATGTAGTTGTCCCCTATGATGATAAATATGTGCGACTATTTCTAAAAGCCATTCATATCTTGTGTACGTCACTCCCCAATGGGAGGTCGTTTCCGCAAGAAGAGCTTTTTCTGATAAGTTCTTATAGTTAGAACAAAGTGATTCGAAATGTTCCAGCAAGCCTTCGCTTATCGATTGTAAATCTTTATATGAAAATGAGGAATAAAAAGCTTCCATATCGTCTTGAGAAGCTTCATTGGATATGCGCCAATCCGCCTCACAAATTAGTGCAATATGCTCTAAAAGTTCTCCGACGGAAAGCTTGTCTGGAGCAGGTCTTTCATGTAGGTCTTTCTCTTCCAATTGGTTGATCATTTTCACCAGGGTTTCGATACAAATCTGAATTTGATGTAATGCTGTTTTACAATAGGGATTCATCATAACCTCCTACATAAGTTTGTATTTGCAATTGTAAAGTGGATACTGTTCAAGATGGATGCTGATGCCACCTCCGCCTTTGTTGAATGAGCGCTTGCCACTCACCTCTTCTTCCTTTCATTTCCCCTTTTGAAATTACCTGTTATCTTCGCCATGATAAGTTGGACGGCTTTGTCAGTTTCAGCCGAGTTCACATTCCTAATAAACTTTTCGGCTTCCTTCCCTTTTAAGATTTTCACCCGTTTCCTTTCATATTCGATAAAAACGGATTGATCTTTGTTGACCCGATACTGAAAAGGAGCTTCATCTAAACGGTTTCTTTTGTCGGTATATTCGCGAACGTATCTGCTTTCCCTTCCATCACCACGGCACTCAATATAGTGTGCATCATGCCTTCATTGCTTTCTCCCTCAATGCATGGTTATATTCGTGGGCAACCGAATACTTAAAAATATCTTTATCGAATGATGGCGAAAGTTTCAACACAATCACATCCTCCGCCAGGACGATTCCTTCGACACCACCCATTTCTTCCACAGCGAGCGTATCTTCAGGATTTGCCGGTAAGACAAAAATTTTCTTATTGTCTCCCGGAAGCTGCTTTGCCGATTTGAGTAAGGCTTCCTTGATGATCTGATCAGTGGAATCTTTATCCCGAATCAAGTCAGCGATCGATTCCTCTAACTTGTCCAATTCATACGTGGGCTCAAAAGGATAAGCTAAGCTGAAGCCTTCCATACCGGACAGCTCTTTGAATAGTTCAAAAACCTGGTCGATGTACACTGTCTCATTGCTGCTTCCTGATTTCTCACGTACGTTGCTAATGTATTTCTTCATTTCATCATACATGTAAATAATCTCGAACTCCTGTTCATTTTGTGTGAATGTAATCGTAGCTTCCTGTTCCTTCTGATGCACAGGTTGATCATTTGAATAGCTTATTAATAACAAAGATATCAATGGTATGAGTAGTGTCTTTCCTAATAGTTTCAATCTTCTCGCTCCCTTCAAATTAAAATATGCAACCTTACTATGAAGGAATAAAATTCCATTTTATTCCTATACGTATATTTCCGAAAAAAGTTTCATTCTTTCATCAAAAAAGCATGAACCTGATGGGAACATGAATTTTTAATTATTGAGCATCTTGTCTAGTATTCTTTATGTTAGATAAGGCCCGTCCCTTGGTGTATTTCAGTGTGTTCCATAAAGTTTTATCGAAATAATAAAAGGGAAAAGAGAAGTTATGATCAATCACCTGAGAGGAGGAATTCCCATCTTTGGAGTTTCTGGAGTTGCGTTATTTGTCATCCTACCGATGGCCATTATCTTGGTCCTTATTGTAGCTACGATCCTCTTCTTCAAAAGAAAATCAGAGAAGGATAAGAATTTTTAAAATTTGTGTGGTCAGGATGGGGTCATTGGGAATTTATAAATAAAGGGTTGGCCGAAAAGTCATAAATGCGACTTTCTGGCCAGCCCCTTTTTAGACAGAATATACTCTGGAAGTACATCGATAACGTGAATGATACGAGATAAAAAGTTTAAGTAAATACCCCTATCATAAAGCATCATTCCTGGATCATGTTTTTGACCACAATCTTTCTGTACATCCCTTTGAACATTAATGGCGTGTCCTCTTTAACAGATAACGTTCCTTTATACTTTTCAACTTTGTGTTAACAATTTAAGACGGTTCGCTACTATAGAGGTCCGCTTCTATATGTTCAACTAATGGACTTGGTTCGCCTACGCTGAATAGCTGCAGCTCATGCATGGCTCTTGTGCAGGCTGTGTAGAATAAGCGGCTGAGGCTTTCGTCACCATATGATTGGGCAGATGCGTCATAAAGGATGACGGCGTCAAATTCGATTCCTTTTGCTAAATAGGCCGGGATGACGACCACGCCCTGTTCGTATTCAAGGGATGCGCTTTTCATGAGCTTGATTCCTTCCACACCGCTTAAGGAGGCGTATGCGGCTTCACTTTCTCTCGCAGATTTACATATGACGGCTACGGAATGATAGTCCCGGTCCTGCCATTCTTCTATTTTCGCTGCAATTCGCCCGTAAAGTTCATCGTAATCAGCGACCTGAGTGAGCACCGGTTTTTCCCCGCCCCGGTCAAATGGGGATATCTGGTCGCTGCCAGGCACAAGCCGGCGTGTGAACTCGATGATCGGCTTGGTCGACCGGTAGCTCTGATTCAGGTTGATCACGTTGGTTTCATCTTGTCCGTAGAGTCCAGTCAGTGTGCTGAAATCCACGTGCTCACGTGCATGTGCAAAGATGGCCTGATTAAAGTCGCCGAGCACGGTCATTTTTGCTGAAGGAAACAGACGTTTGATGAATTCGAATTGAAAAGGTGAGTAATCCTGAGCTTCGTCGATGAGCACATGCTTAATCGACGTATTGGTCTGAAAGCCGAGAATCAGCTCTTTTAACAACAAGAAAGGAGTCGCATCCTCGTAGGACAGTTCCCCTTCCTCGAGCATGTTCACTGTCGAACGGCAAATATCCTCCCACTCTTCAGGGATCTCCCCACTCCATAATGTGGAGATGTTCGCCGGATCAGCAAAAAGCTGATAATAAATTCCCTTCACGTCCACATATTGAAATCTCTCGATCGCTTTGCGCAGTCCCTTGAATCTCCTGCGAACGGTCAATCTGGCCAGCGCTTCATACTCGATCTCATAATCATTCGAAGGATTTTTCTTATGCAGTTGTTGATGCGCTTTGTGATAGTCCTCATTGCTCATCAGTTCGATTTCTTCTTCGACCCAAGGCTTGCTCCGTTCAATCTTCTCTGCTTCATCAATCTGTTTATTGATCCACTCGGTCAATTTCTCCAGCCTGTTATGAAAACGCAGTGACGTATCACTGGTATAAAATCGTTCCATGATTTGTCTTGCAGTGACGATCGGCTTTCCCCTAAACTTAATTCCCTTGAATCGCATCCCAGATTCCTCCAGTGACGTTCTGTATAATTTAATGATGTCAAAGAAATCCGTCGATGCCTTGAAGGAAATACTTGCCGTCCTGGTCCGGTACGATGGTGCATCCGTTTCAGTCAGGACGTATTCCAATTGACTGTATGGCCCTTCCAATTCGAACTCCTCACTCAAACGATGGTCCAAATATTCCTGAAAGGTCACCTGCTCCATATTCTCTTCACCAAGCTCAGGCAATACGTTCGATACGTAACTGTTGAACATGGCGTTCGGGGAGAACAGAATGATTTGATCCGCCTTGAGACTGCCTCGATATTTATAAAGTAAATACGCAATCCGCTGAAGGGCGGCCGATGTTTTCCCACTGCCCGCTGCACCTTGAACGATGAGCAGCCGGCCGTGATCGTGCCTGATGATCTGATTCTGCTTCTGCTGAATCGTAGCCACGATGCTGTGCATATGGGTATCGGTCCGCTTCCCCAGCACCTCCTGCAAAATTTCATCCCCAATCGTCAGGCTGGTATCGAACATGGAGTCGATGACGCCGTCCCGGATGAGATACTGCCATTTTTTCTCCAGCGTCCCTCCAATTATGCCACCGGGTGTGGTGTATTCTGCGGGACCTGGCGGATAATCATAGTAAACACTCGAAATCGGAGCGCGCCAATCATAGATCAGGAAATCCTCCCCACTTTGATCCGTGAGGGTGGCAATGCCGATATAGACCTTATCCGGCGCCGATTCTCCTTCTTCGGTAAAATCAATGCGCCCGAAATAAGGCTTGCCCTTCATGCGTTGTAGAGCGGATAACTTTTTTACTGCCTGTCTGTGAGTACTTTGACTAACGGTCAACACTTGTGCCTGCTGCCTTAAACTGAGGACGGTTTCCAAAAAATCATCGAACGTATCCGTATTCACCTTGACCTCATCCCAGAAGTGTTTGCGAATCTCCACCACTTCCTCTTGGCGCCGTCCGGTTTCATCCTCCAGACGTCCGATTTGCTCCACAATTGTCTCAATGACACGGTCCACACGTTTCTGCTCCTGCCGAATTTCAAGATTCATCCAAGCACTCCTTTTTATAAAAAAATTGAGGGTTGACGAAAGAGTAAATTATGTTATATAATTATTATTGAGGTAATATGTTTTAATTCACTCAATTTATGCGTTTCTGTTCTAATTTATCACAAATATCGATTCTAATCAATATAAATATGAAGACTGCCAAACGATTGATGATCGTTTGGCAGTTTTTTCTGTGGGAAAATAGAGGGACGGACCTTATGATTTCATTTAATCACAAGGTCCGTCCCTATGCATTATAGGAAACCATTCCCCTTAGCAACATAACTTTCCATAATTGATGCAGGCACTAAGTTCCCACCTGTCGCCCACACTAGATGAGTCGCTTGATTTAATTGAGTACTAGTTAACGAAAGGGTCTCAAGCTGCTTACGTATTTGCGGTAAGGTTGAGCCCAACATACCCGCAAGTGCGGAAGGTTCTAAAGAAATGGACTCTGATTTATGCAAAAGAGCCAGCATTTTAAATAAGTTCTCGTCATTGACTGTATACACACCGTTCACCAGTTCCTGCACCATCCTTCCTGCTAATGCTGAAGGACGCCCGACCGCCAGTCCATCGGCTTCTGTCCGATTGCTTAATCCTATATCCTGGACAGAAATATTTTCGTGTTTTCCGGTTGAAAGCCCAAGAAGCATACATGGAGAATTGGTTGGTTCGGCAAAGTAACAATGAACATGATCGCCAAATACATGCTTCAGCCCGTACGTCACCCCTCCAGGACCACCCCCAACACCGCATGGCAAATACACGATCAATGGATGACCACGGTCAACCTTTATCCCCTCTTCTTCAAACTGTTTCCTCAACCGAAGTGCAGCTACTGCATAGCCCATGAAAAGATCCTTTGAATTTTCATCATCTATGAAAAAACAAGTCGTGTCCTTCATGCATTGCTTTCGCCCCTCTTCAACTGCATAGGAGAAATCGTTCTGATGCTCGATCACCGTAACTCCTTTTTCTCTGAGGAGAGCCTTTTTCCATTCTTTCGCTTCACGTGACATATGAACCGTTACATTGAAACCAAGAGCTGCACCAATGGTTCCAATACTTAAGGCTAAGTTTCCTGTCGAGCCTACCGCAATGGAGTACTGTGAAAAGAACTCCTTAAACGAGCGATCGGCTAACACGGAATAGTCATCCGTCAGTTGAATCATATCGTGCTTAAGCAGGAGTGTTTCCGCAAGCTTTAGTACCTCGTAGATGCCTCCTCTTGCTTTAATGGAACCGGCAATAGGCAGCTCATTGTCACATTTCAACAGTAACTTTCCCGATATAGTGGTTTGATAATACTTTTCCAGTTCTTGCTGCATATCCGGGAGCCCTTGGATAGGTGACTCAATGATTCCATTCTTCCCTTCTGTTTCGGGAAAAGCTTGTTTTAGGTATGGAGCAAAACGGGTAAGCCTTCTTTCAGCTTCATAGATATCGGTTCCGTCATGGTTTATATTAGAATGGACGCAGGATTTTAGTGATGAGTTTGACCAAAAGGTCTCTTTCATTGCTTTTAGATCGGAAAGTAATGCAGGTTTCAAGCCGTATGTATGTTTCATCTTTCATTTCCCCCCTCAATTTACGTATCATTCTACAGAAGTTTTAGTGCCTTTAGAAGTTGAATGTTAACTATTTCTTGAAGGTAAAGAAATGGGTGGTTAGCTTGACACTCTTTGTAGAATTCTATGATTTTTTAGCAATTTCCGGGGAAATAGTTGTAGAAATTTGGAGGACGAGGCAACTCCCCCCTCGTCCAATAAGAATCATCATAGTGTATTTGAGTTTGTCGGGACAAGGTGCCTGTCCCCCTGTCCCAATTGCGTTCTTCGATTGGAATGGAAAGCCATTGTGACGCTCAATAAGATAATCATCGCACCGATCATTTGCATCCCGCTTACCGATTCCTTCAACACAATGTATCCGACCACCATTGCTACAAATGGTTCAACGTTCAATAGGAGTGACGTATTGGTCGATCCGACCCTTGATATACAATGATTCCAGATAAGCGGGCATATCCCATGCATGATGATCGCTGTAAAAAAAAGCAGCAACCAAATGCTGAAAGGGACAGGGACAGCCTTCAAAATGGAGATTTCAGAGAATGGCAAAAACACGGTCATCAAGAACAACCCCACCATGGTCGAATAAAAGGTCAATAGAATTGAAGAAAGATGCCTTGCATATCGTTCCACAAGAACCATGAAGACGGAAAATGTGAGCATCGTGAGAAAGATATATCCTTCTCCCATACCGATCACGATGGAACCTTTCTTCATGATGACTAGGAGCACGCCGAAGAAGCTGAGCAGGCTCCACATCCAGAAAAAAGGGCTTTTACGTTCCTTAAATACAACCGTATTGATAAGGGATGTACAAATGGGAGCTGTAGCCAGGATCAAGGCAGCCGTTACTGGTGATGCTTTAGTCAAGCTGGCATAAAAGCTCCAATGATTCAAGGTCACGCCAATGAAGCCGATGAAGATCAGTGGGACGATCATTGATTTCAACGAGGGAGCTTGTTTAATCGGTTTATAAAACAAAATCAGAAGAAACAAGGTAATAAAAATTAGCCTTAAAAAAGCGATTTCCATCGGCTTGAAATATTGTACTAAGATGGCTCCAAAAATAAAATTGCTTCCCCAGCAAATCACACAAAAAAGGAGGCCCATGTAGAGATACACGGGCTTTCCATTTATCTTTTCTTTCATTTCACCAACTCATGGGTACTCCAGAGAGACCCATATACCACTTTCCCTTTGTTCATCACGGCCAGTCGTTTCGGTCTTCTCGCAACGACCTCCGCTGATGAAGCGGCGTCCACGAAAACAAAGCTTGCATCATCTTCCACCTTCGGCCACTTGTATTCACCGGTTTTCGTCAATGCTGTTGTTCCTCCCGTAATCCACTTCAGACTGTCCCGTAAGGATACTTCATCGCTTCTTCTTGTCAGCTGGCCGTATTTATACACTTTCTCTAACACATCCCCGTGACCCAGTGGACTCCAGGAGTCATAGAATCCATCACACCCAAGATGGACCTTCACACCATGATCATCCAGGAGCTGGATTGGCGGAAGGGACTTTGTCAAAGGAATGGTCGACATAATCGAAACGCCATTTTTTCTCAAACGCTCTGCCAATTCAATTTGTTTAACTTCCGGTACCTCCCCGATACAGAAGGCATGACTGATGGCTGTCCGGTTCTGCCAGTTGGACTCTTCCACCATATCGATCCACTTATCGATCGTGTAGGTTCCCACATGCCCGCTATCGTGTAGATGGATGTCTACATCTGCTTTAAACTCCGTTGCGATATTCATCGTTTCATAGAGTGATTTTTCAATAGAGCGATCGATTCCTGCAGGGTCGAGGCCTCCTACCATGGTGGCTCCATTTCGCATCGCTTCTCTCATCAATGTCGGCACGGAATCTCTTAATAATCCATGCTGCGGGAAGGCAATGATATCTGCGGTGACCGCATGTTTATAATCGTCCAATGCCTCAATGACACCCTCCAGGTTCTTCAATCCAATGTATGGATCAATGTTTACGTGAGTGCGAATATGCGTTGAACCGTGTGAAAGGATTTCGTCGATCATCCGTTTCGCTCTTTGTTTGGTCGTGGGTGCGAGTTCTGTCAGCTCATCTGCCTCAAATTGCAGTCTTTCTTTCAGATTTTTAACGGGCTTCGTCGCTTTCCACCCAAGCGTTAGATATGTTTTGTCCAAATGGTTATGCATTTCTTTAAAGGTCGGAATGGCTAAGTGACCCTTCACATCATAGACCACATCAGCCGTCTCGGGTATGGATTGTGTATGAGGCAGCTGTTGGACAATTTTCCCTTCCTTGACCCCGAGATGAAATAGCTCTGTTTTCGTTTCCGTCATTCCTTCATTTTCAAAGTTTCCTACTTCAAGCTTCACATTTTTCAGCCAAATCATCGAAACCTCTCCCTTCTATTATTTATTGATCAGTACAGATTCAGATTGAGGCAGCGCCACTTTTTCCCCGTTCTTATAAACAGAATCAATTTTTGCTCTTCTTGCCACTGCTTCCGCTGAACAGCTTGCTTCCACCAGGACAAAGTCTGCTGCGTCCCCGACTTGAGGCCACACCTGTTTTCCTGCTTCATCCAACGGCGTGATCCCGCCGGATGCATATTTCCATGTACGGTTGATAGAGTACTCATCGATCAGTCGGAATCGTTCAGCAAGGATATTCAGCTTCTCGATCGTATCCCCGGTTCCAAAAGGGGACCAGTGATCGGTTAAGCTGTCATGACCGACGGATACCTGTAAACCATACTGATCCAGAGTTGGAACCGGGATGGTTGGACGGTTAATCGGAATGGTCGTGGTAATATCAATCTCTTGATCTTTCAGGATGGCCATCATATCTGTAAGAGATTGCCCCTCAAGGTCTCCAAGTGCAATGGCATGACTGATCGTGACACGCCCCTTCAAGTTCGCCTCCTTTGTAAAATCAGCAAGTCGTTCAAAGGTGAAAGCGCCAAGTGTGTCCGGGTCATGAAGGTGTATGTCGACACCGGCATTATGCTCAGTGGCAATGTCAAACGTCGTATAGAGTGAGTGATCGATATGGCGGTCCACTGTCGCCGGATCGACTCCGCCGACAAGGGTGGCACCATTTTTCATGGCTTCCCGCATCAGTTCCACAGAGTTGCTGCGCAGAAGCCCATGCTGAGGAAACGCCACTATGTCATAGGTTAAATGATTCTTGTATTTCTCCAATGCCTTCACGGTGACTTCAAGGTGCTTTAATCCTGAAGTCGGTTCGATATTGCAGTGAGTACGGATATGAGTGTGGCCATTTTGAAGCAGCAGCTCGATCATCTTTTCCGCCCTCTCCTGGGCATATGGCAATTGCTTTGGCAGCAACTCCTGTTCTTCTTCTATTCTTGTAAAAATTCCTTTTGTGATTGGACGGCAGGCTTTCCATGGGCCGCTGTAGTAGGTCTTGTCTATATGGATATGCATTTCACGAAAAGAAGGCAGCATCAGATTCCCTTTTGCATCTATCACGGCTGTTCCAGCTTCAATCTCTGACTCGTCATTTGTGATGGCCGTAATCTTTCCATCTTCTATTTTGACATGGGCACATTCGGTAAGGGTTCCTGTCACGACTTGATTCTCTTTCTCAAATCCCGTTTCCATTCTCACATTTTTCATCCATATTGTTTTCATCATAATCAACCTCCCATTTTTATTTACAGGTATTTCGGATGGTGCTCTTTCACCACCCGAATCATCCCCTTATTCGATCGTTGCACCATTCACCATTAAGTAGTTGGCAGCACTCAACCAGAAATCCTTCACTTCATTGTTGTATACTGCTAAATGCTCGTAATTTCGAATAGGAATATATACCGCTTCTTCCATTTCAATAGTCATGGCTTCTTCATATAATTTCTTTCTTACATCCGGGTCCACTTCTTTTCTTGCCTGCACGATGAGTTCATCAACTTTTTCATTGGTGTAATAGAAATGATTTCCTGGTGAACCGTGGGAAGCAGAGTGGAACAAGTTGTATTGGTTGTAGTCTCCGTCACCGGTTGCATTTCCCCATCCACCGATGAACATATCTTGTTCTCCTGTGTCTACGGCTTCAATATACGCACCATATTCCAGGACCTGAATACTGACTTTGATGCCGATTCCCTTCAGCTGGGACTGAATGACTTCCGCCATATTGATCCGTTCTTTACGGTCACTTGTAATCAGTGTCAGCTCCAAACCTTTTTCAAATCCTGCTTCTTTCAAAAGCTCCTTGGCAGAATTCGGGTCATACTCATACGGTTTCACTTTTTCACTATGACCGAATACTTTTGGACTCATCGCGGCATTTGCCAATGTTCCCACACCGTTATAGACACCTTTTATGATCGCTTCTCTTTCAATGGCCATGGAAATGGCTTGTCTTACCTTTACATTATCGAAGGGCTCTTTTTGTGTATTGAATCCGACATATTCGACGGCTAACCCTTCTGTTCGATACAGATTCAATGTGTCAGAGCTTTCGATGCGTTCGATTTCAGTCACAGGCACTTGATCACTGATATGAGCTTCACCCGTTTCAATCATCGCTAATCGTGTCGCGTCCTCTGGTACAACCTGAAACTCGATTCCATCAATATTCGGCTGTTCTCCCCAATACTCTTCATTTTTTTCAAGCGTGATGGACTGACCTGACTTCCAGGATTCGAAGGCAAACGGCCCGGTTCCGATCGGGTGCTTAGCAAGACTATCAGGATTTTCTTTCACCGCTTTCGGGCTCATGATGCTTCCTTCGTTACTTGCAAGGATCGATAATAGAGGTGCATAAGGAGCATCCAGCTTGAACTGCACTTTATATTCATCCAGTACGTTAATTTCTTTGATCATCCCGAGCTTATCCTTTTGAGGAGACCCTGTGTTTGGATCCAGTAAGCGGTCGAACGTTACTTTGACAGCCTCTGCGTTAAATTCAGATCCGTCATGGAACATGATTCCCTCATTTAATGTGAATTCCCACGTCGTATCGTCCGGCTGCTCCCAGCTCTTCGCCAGTGACGGAACAATGTTCATTTCTTTATCAAACGTCACAAGGCTCTCGTACACCTTTTGGTAAAGTACATTGGCGGACGGAATATCTGTGATGAAGTGAGGATCCAAATTGGTTGCATCGGATAATCGGACGACCTTCAGTACACCGCCTTCTGATTCACCACCTTGTTTGCTTGCCGTTTCACTTTCTACATTACTTGTTGAACACGCCTGGGTAATGAGCATGACCATCACGATCAGCAGCCCTGCGAAACCCTTGAACAGCTTCTTTTCTTTCAATTCATCCACTCTCCTTTTCCGTATTGTTATTGCCTATCTGCATTATAAAAAAGAAATCAACAAATGATTTTCAATATCTTTACCAACTTTTTAATTATTTTGACAATTCAAACTTATCATCTTTTCTTTCCACCCCTCTTCCTCTATCTTTGAATTACACAAACCATTTCAATGAGGAGGAAACGTCATGTCGACAGAACTTAAAGTTCAAGAAATTCAATCACCCATACTTGAGTCAAAGCCCAGCCTGTTTGAAACAAGAATCAAACCATTTTGGGAAACCTTTTCAAGGAACAAGGCAGCAGTAGTCGGTGGAGGGATCATTCTCTTCTATATACTCATTGCCCTGTTTGCTCCTTTACTGGCTGTATATGATCCTTATGAAATCCAACTGGACAATAAACTGCAGCCCCCAAGCACAGAGCATTGGATGGGGACGGATGATAAAGGACGGGATATCCTTGCAAGGATTCTTTACGGCTCCCGTCTATCAATGGGGGTCGGCTTTGCCGCAGTCGGCTTCGGTGCTTTCTTTGGTATCATCATGGGGTTGATTTCAGGGTTTTACGGAGGATGGGTCGATACCTTCATTAGCAGAATCCTGGATGTCATGCTTGCTTTCCCCGGGATCCTATTGGCTCTTGCCATCATCTCTGCCCTGGGACCAAGCCTTGTGAATGTCATGATTGCCGTCGGGGTGTTCTCCATTCCTTTATTTGCAAGGGTTGTCCGGGGATCCACGCTGGAAACGAAGAAGCTTGAATATATTGATGCCATTCGGTCGCTTGGAGCTAATGATTTCATCATCATCTTCAGGCACATCCTGCCGAACATTTTATCTCCCATCATCATTCAAGGATCCTTGCGACTCGCCACCGCTATCCTTTCAGCAGCGGGATTATCCTTCCTTGGATTAGGGGCACAGCCTCCTTCACCTGAATGGGGTACGATGTTGTCCAGCGGAAGGGACTTTTTATTCACCGCTCCCTACATTGCCCTCTTCCCAGGGATGGCCATTTCCATTCTCGTACTCGGCTTTAACCTGTTCGGGGACGGCCTTCGGGACGCACTCGATCCGAGACTGAAATCATAATAAGGAGGAATATGAAATGATATTGTACATTTTCAGAAGATTAATAGAAATCATCCCCGTCATATTCGGTGTGACCCTGGTTGTCTTTCTCATCATGCAGATGGTTCCTGGAGACCCGGCTATCATACTTGCAGGGGAAGGGGCCTCGAAAGAAGCGATCAACCAACTACGGACAGAGCTCGGCTTGAACAGGCCCCTGTATGTCCAATATGGAGAATACATCATGAATGTCTTCCAAGGTGACCTTGGACAATCTCTGAAGAGTCAGCAGCCTGTTATCCAGGAAATCATGACCCGCTTACCGATCACGATTGAACTTGCCTTTTACAGTATTCTCATTACGATTGTCCTTGGAATGACAGCAGGGATCATTTCGGCAGTCCGACCGTACTCACCTACAGATATTTCAGTGATGATTGTCGCTTTATTAGGGATTTCCCTGCCAAGCTTCTTTCTTGGCCTGCTATCCATCTATTTATTCTCTGTAAAACTTCAGCTTTTACCTGTAGCAGGATGGGACAGCATGCTGCACATCATTTTACCGGCCTTTACGCTCGGGGTCGGAGGAGCCGCCATCGTAGCCAGAATGACCCGTTCCAGCATGCTTGAGGTCGTGAGGCAGGATTATATCCGGACTGCTCAGGCAAAGGGTTTGAAAAGCTTTGCCATTATTTATAAGCATGCACTTCGTAACGCATTGATTCCCGTCATCACAGTGGTCGGCCTTCAGTTTGGGGCATTGCTCGGAGGGACGGTATTAATCGAATCCGTCTTTGCCATCAATGGACTTGGCCGTATGATCGTTGACTCGATCCGTACCCGAGACCTCCCGATGGTTCAGGGCGGGGTACTGGTCGCATCCCTGGTCTTTGTGATCGTCAATCTATTCGTAGACGTTTTATACCGATTCTTTAACAAACGAATTGAACTTAACTAGGAGTGGTTGTTATGAGTAATGTAGTCTTGGAAGTAAAGAACTTAAAAACCCATTTCACTTCGAAAAAAGGAGTGACGAAAGCCGTTGATGGAATCGATTTTGTCCTTCACGAAGGAGAGACGCTTGGGATCGTAGGAGAATCGGGCTGTGGAAAAAGCATGACCTCCCTTTCGATTCTTCGTCTTGTCCCCTCCCCTCCCGGAAAGATAGTGGACGGGACCATTGAATTGAAAGGAAAGGACATCCTTAAAATGTCAGAGTCCGAGCTTAGAAAAGTGCGAGGGAACCTGATTTCCATGATATTCCAAGAGCCTATGACGTCATTGAACCCTGTCATACCGGTTGGGGAGCAAATTGCAGAAGCTGTTCGCATTCATCAAAAGCTCGGAAAAAAAGAAGCATGGAAGAAAGCGGTCGAAATGCTCGAATTAGTAGGCATCCCTTCGCCTGAACAAAGAGCGAAACAAGAGCCTTTCCAGCTGAGCGGCGGAATGAGGCAACGTGTCATGATCGCCATGGCCCTTGCCTGCAACCCGGAGGTCCTTATTGCGGATGAACCGACCACTGCATTGGATGTGACGATCCAGGCGCAAATCCTTGAGCTGATGAAGGATCTTCAGAAAAAGTTGAATATGGGCATCATCTTCATCACCCATGATTTAGGAGTGGTAGCTGAGCTATGTGACAAGGTGGCGGTCATGTATGCGGGACAAGTGGTGGAATATAGTTCGACGGAACAATTATTCTCAAATCCGAAGCATCCATACACAAATGGGCTGCTGTCTTCATTACCGAAATTGCATGAAGACCAAGTAGAGCTGGAAACGATGCCGGGCAGTGTCCCTTCCCCCTATAACATGCCAAAAGGATGCCGGTTTTCTCCTCGCTGTGCATTGGCGACTGCACGATGTCATGAGGAAGAGCCACAGCTCAATTCCTTAAAGGATGACAGTCAAATCAGATGTTTTTTATATAACGCCGAGAAAGAGGTGCAGATGACATGACCGCTGTGATGACCGAAAAAAAACCTATTTTAGAAGTGAAGGGCCTGAAGCAGTACTTCCCTATCAAAAGGGAGTCATTGTTCCAGCCGAAACAAGTGGTGAAAGCCGTGGATGATATCACCTTCACGCTGTATGAAGGGGAAACCCTCAGTATCGTAGGTGAGTCCGGCTGCGGCAAATCGACAACCGGCCGTGCCATCCTACAGCTGGATAAGCCGACGGAAGGCAGCATTCAATACAAGGGATTGGAATTGAACAGGCTATCCAAAAAGGAATTAAGAAATATGAGGGGAGATATCCAGGTCATTTTCCAGGATCCGTTTGCCTCCTTGAATCCGAGACAAACCGTCAGAAAGATCCTGAAAGAAGCCATGACCATACAAAAAGTACTGCCCCCTTCCAAACACGAAGATCGTATGAAGGAATTATTGGACTATGTGGGCCTTCCGATTACATCACTGGACCGTCTTCCCCACGAATTCAGCGGTGGTCAGCGACAGAGGATCGGAATCGCACGGGCATTGGCGGTCAATCCGAAAGTGATCATTTGTGATGAAGCCGTATCGGCACTGGATGTATCCATTCAGGCACAAATCTTGAACCTGTTAAAGAAACTTCAGAAGGAATTGAAATTGACGTACCTCTTCATTTCCCATGATTTAAGTGTTGTACGTCATATATCAGATCGGGTAATCGTGATGTATCTGGGGAAGGTTGTCGAAATCGGTACAAAGCATGAGCTGTTCGACAACCCTACCCATCCGTATACCAAAGCCTTGCTTTCGGCCATACCAGTACCTGATTTTTCTAAGAAAAGAGAAAGAATCCTTTTAAAAGGGGATGTCCCTTCCCCATTAAATCCGCCATCCGGTTGTAAGTTTCACACCCGCTGCCCTCTGGCAACGGATTTGTGTATAGCAGAACTGCCTCCAATGACCGGTCATGAGGAACATTTTACAAGGTGTCATTATGTCTAAAGATATTTTCAGAATCTTAGTTTTCTTATAAAATAGAAAGTATGACTCATCCCTTTAGGAGTTCTTCACATGATTACACAAGAATCCTTTTCATTTTATATCATGCTGTCCGTATTAGCCCCAATCATTGGGGCTTTTAGCTTATTATTTCTCTTTCTATTTGAAAAACGATTGGACCAACTGGAGAAAGAAAAGAACGAACTTCTTCTGGAACAGGAACTGCAGGAAGCTAAATACAACCAACTGAACCAACAGATCCAGCCCCACTTTTTTTTCAATACACTTAATGTTATTTTGAGCCTGGCACGTCTGAATCGCAAGGGAGAACTGATTTCTGCCATCGAGGTCCTTTCCAAATACTTTAAGTTCAAATACAAACAGACTGACCCGTTGATCACCATGGAAGAGGAGATCCAATACACCCAATACTATCTCGACATTCAAAGGCTGAGATTCAGAGAAAGGCTCGATGTAGTGTGGAGCGTGGAAGAGAGCTGCAATGCTTCCCTGGTTCCCCCTTACCTCCTGCAGACCCTTGTAGAAAACGCCTTTAAGCATGGCCTTGAAAAGCATCCCGGACAAGGTAAGCTGATCATCATCCTGAATGAGCAGAGGAACAAAGTGTACTTAGAAGTATGGAACAGCTCATCCACTGCTTTGGACGCGCTTGACACTCGAAAGGATGATCGGGGAATTGGATTACACAATATCCAGAAGCGATTGCAGATGCTCTTCCCGAAGGAAGAAATCCTCATTCAGCTGAATGAAGAAGCCAAAGGAACGAGCGTCCAGATCTTCTGGCCTCATATGACCAAAGAAGACACCATTACTTGATGAAGGAGGAAGCGTAATGCATATTTTGCTCGTTGACGATGAGCCCCTTGAACTGGAGCAGCTCAACTATATGATTCACGAAAAATATCCTTATTGGACGATTCATACAGCCGCGGATGCGTCACAGGCGTTAAAGATCCTGACGGAACATCCGATTCGCCTTACGCTTCTCGACATTCAACTGCCTGGTAAATCAGGGATCGAACTCGGGATTGAAATGAAGAAATATGAACATATCGACATCATTATGGTCACGGCCTACCAATCATTCGATTATGCCCAGGCCTCCCTGCGACTCGGGGCAAAGGATTATTTAACAAAACCGATTATTGAAGAAGAATTATTTCAAGTTCTCGACCAATATAAATACGCATCCATCCAATCCCATATCGTGCAGGAAGCGTTAACGATCATCCATGAACAATACAGCGATAAGCTCTCCCTTTCATCATTGGCGAGCCAGATCCATATCAATGGTACGTACCTGAGCAGGAAGTTTCATGAAGAAATGGGGATCAGCTTCTCTGAATACCTAAATGATTTCAGAGTCCAGGCCGCACAGCGATTACTTCGGCAGGACACCGAAAAGTCCATTTCTTCTATATCTGAAGCGTGTGGATTCAGCAGCCAGCACTATTTCAGCTCATTATTTAAGAAGCAAACGGGATACACTCCAAGGGAATACCGGATAAGAGAGAAGGTATAAATGAATGAAGCCACGAACGTATCGTGAGTATATACAAGGAACCATCACGTTTGGAGTGGCGTATGGAGTCGTTTCGCTCCTGGCGAGATGGGTGACTGGCAATACGATTTTGTCTTCTCCTGAAACACTTGTTAAATATGGACTGCTTGGCGGAATTGGCTATGCCATGATGGGAGCCATCGCTCTCTTTCTATTCGGGTGCATCACCCCCTATATCAGGGAACGATTTCCAAACTCCATGACTCTTGGGGATGTATTGAAAGAAAGGCTCCGGGGCCGGTCATACTGGTTCGTCATGTGGGTATTGCTCCTGACAAGCCTTGACTCCCTGCTCATACAAGCACTTGGGGCAGGTGTGTTATTCCACTTTCTATTAAAAACACCGATTTATGTAGGGTTACTCGTATTTTTTCTATACTGCTTCCTGTTGTCCATAGGAGGCATGAAGCAAATCCATCGCTTTGAAGGGATTCATATCTCGTTTATTTTCGCAGCCATCATCCTGATTCCCGTTTATTTTTTTATCCAAAAAGGTATTTTTCCCGTTTACGATGGATTGCTCCTGTACCATCCCTATTTATTATTTCTGAAACATAATGAAATCACCTTGTTCATTCTTACCGCATTTCTGATTGGATTCGGACAAGTATTGATCGACCGGGCGAGCTGGCAGCGAATCTATATCATTGAAAAATCCAAGGTGCGAACATCCTTTATGATGGCCGGAATCATATGGGCGACCATTCCCCTTGCCTTCACTGCAATTGTACTGATTGCGGTTTATGGGCAGGGCTTTGAAAACATTTATTCCATATTGAGTCAACTGGTGGAGAAAATCGACTCATTGTTCCTGCTTCTATTATTTATCGGCTGCTGTTTCAGTGCCATTGCATCAACCGTGGGGGCAGAGCTCCATGCCACCTCGATCATGGTCATCCGTAATATGTTGAACCATACGTTCGATTGGAGTGAAGACCAGCAATTGAAAAAGACCTATTTGGTCTCCGGTGTGCTTTCCCTATCACTCTTTCTCATCAGCTCGATCTTGTCACCGAATCTGATGGAGCTCATCTTCTTTTTTGCCCAGGTGTATGCTGCCATAATCCCGACCATGCTGGCGGTCATCTTTTATAAAAGAACGATCCCGGTGCTCGTCCCTTATTGTTCGTTGATAGGTTTAGGGACCGGGTTGCTGTCTCTTTTAAGCTATAATTCAATTCAATCGACCTGGATCAGCTTTTTCGTGTCGAGTGGGTTAATAGTGATATCGCTGGTGGTTAATGAGATTCGGATTCATAGAAAATGAAACCACATTAGTAATGGTCCCAGTAAAAGAGGCGTCAAATAGGCGACTCTTTTGTCCTTATGGACTAAGGCATTTACTTATCGCAGGCTGGTATAATGTTATCTATAAAGCCCCATCGTGATAGAATGAAAGAAACGATGAAACCAGTTAGAAAAATATTAAAAACCATTAAGGAGGAAATTATAAGAATGACAGAATCTAAGGAATGGAAACATGGTGCTCACGGGCATTCATTCATCACTTCGTTTAGCGGAGGAAAAGATAGTGTTTTAGCTCTATACAAAGCATCGAAGGATGGAGACGCTATCGGCCTGATTGTGATGCTGGAGGAAGAAGGAAAGCGTTCCAGATCACACGGGATGCCTCCGGAGCTTATCCGTGCACAAGCGGAATCGATCGGTTTGCCCTTATTCACAGCAGCTGCCAGTTGGACAGATTATGAAAAAGTCTTCATGACCCTTTTAGAAAAAGCAAAGAAACAAGGGGCAGAAGTGTTAGTAACGGGAGACCTGGATATGCCTGAACACGGCTGCTGGCATGAAAAAGTGGCGAAAAACGCAGGCATGAAGCTTGGGATGCCTTTATGGGGAATGAATCATCGTGAAGCTGTCGAAGAGTTTATCAATTTAGGATTTGTATCCATCCTTGTAACGGTTAATTTATCCCTTGGCATGCGCCGAGACGATTTAGGGCGCACGTTAACCCATGAATACATAAAGGAACTTGAAGCCCGAGGGATTGATCCCTGCGGTGAAGGTGGAGAGTTCCATACCACAGTAGTAGATGGACCGATTTTCAAACATCCTATTCCCGTTTTAAAACGTGAGATCATGAAAGACGGAGATTATGCTTTTTTGCCGTTGGAGCTGGATCAAATGTCGGATAGTCGCGTTAGAAAGTAACCTCAATGAACATTGAATAAAGAAAAAGCTGGGGATCAGATGATTGTTCTTCCGCTTATTGCCCCTTTTCTGGAATAACAGTCTTTTGTTAATTTATATCATTAAGATTAGTTGACCATTTAATCATTCATTCTATTGTTTCTATTCAAGGGCTCTTTTCGTAAAGAGTGTTGTTTTTTAACATAAGTCTATCAGGGGTCTGTCAACCAGTGTGCTATAGATGGGAGGGAAACGCTCCGCTTACAGCAAGCGTTCGGCCGAGCATTCTGTATAGCGGAATTCAACTCCTGCTTTCTTATGTTAAAGTAGCAACAAAGTTTACGAAAAAGAGCCTTTTAAAAAATGCATATGGTTCTTTTATTTTTCTATAACCACCAAAACCCGGTTACCCGGAAACCATCTATTTGTAACTTTTCTTTACAGATTGGGTATAAAACTGACCAAGCCTATAAATAAAATTATTAAATTAAAATTGCACTCCTGATTCCAACACCAGGTGTTCTTTGAGTGTTTGCTGTAATGTACCCTTTGTCTCTACTTGGCTGTAAAATGCCACTCCTGTATCAATTATTTTTCTGACTAGCTCTACCCGAAGCCCTGTAAGGATTGCTTTGCATCCCATCATATTAATTCCGTTTAAGATCTTCTCAAATTGAAAAATGACATCCAATTCCATTTCCGCAATACCTGATAAATCTATAATAAGGGTTTGAATTTTCATAGAACTGATTCCCATCAATACTTTTTCTTCCAGTGTATGGACACGATTGGTATCTATCATTCCAATTAAAGGCAATACCGCAATCGAGCTATTGATCGGGATGATAGGTACCGATAGATTTTCCACCAGCTTTTTCTGAGACAATAGCAGTCCATCTTTGTAATCAGAATAACTGATAAAGAAATTATTCAGGAACTGATCAACGCTGTCATTAGTTCTTTTTTCCAAATCAAAGAATTTCTTTCTTGGAGATTCATTATCCTCATTCTGATCATCATATTGATAAAGGAAATACCATAAAGTTCTTCTAATTGCATGTACCCATTCCAGTTTGAATGAAAGTGTGAGAGAATGTTGCGCCCATGCAATACCCTCTACTTTTGCAAATTCAATCAGCTCTTCTTCTTTGTTTTTAACGATATAGTGAGCTAAAATTTCTGCATTCTTTAATAGATCGATGTTTCCTTTTTCTAGAATATCATTGATTTTGCTCCCAACATTTACAGCTTCAGATAAGAGTATTTGCTTAAATTCCTCTCTGTTAGCCGTAAGAAAATCCGCTACTTTTTCCTTATTTTGGAATCCGCCACTCATAATAACACGCTCCTTTTTTTATTCCGGATATATTCATTATTCGTGTCTATTAATGAAAATCCTTCAAAAACAAAGGTTTTAAATAAAAATGGAACATTTTATACCTATATTATTTAAGAGCACCCTTTCCTGAATTAAACAAGAATCTTTTTAGCTTGTATGGTCAAACATAAAAAGATTAGAAATATAACACGATCATGGTGTTTGCTTGAATGGAGTTTTTTATATTATGAAAGTCATATATCTTACCACTGAACTTATCATTGGATTTTTCCTTCTTTTTATAATCGTTAAGCTTGTTGGGAAGAAAATCATTAATCAAATTTCCCCCTTCACTTTTATTGCCGCTATTGTATTGGGAGAATTACTTGGTAACGCATTATACGACCATGAAATCGGTGTTTTATATATTATATACTCAATGGCATTATGGGGCGGTTTACTTTTCTTGGTCGAATATCTTGGACAAAAGTATCTAGCGTTTCGTGGCATTTTTGAAGGAAAACCGTCTGCTCTTATTAAAAATGGAATAGTTGATCGAGAAGAATTGAAAAAAAACCGAATGAATATCAATCAGTTGCAAAGCCTACTTCGGCAAAGCGAAACCTTTTCTATCCGAGAGGTTGCTTTTTGTTATTTAGAATCGAACGGCTCCATTAGCATATTAAAAAAGACAAAGTATCAAAAAACTACTCAAGAAGATTTCAATATGCCTATAAAATCTGTTTATGTTCCGGTTACCTTAATTCGCGATGGGGAAGTTTTATGGGATGAACTAATTGATTTAGGCTTTAATGAGTCTTGGTTAAAAAAACACCTCAAGTCACAAGGTATTTCTGATTATAAAGATATATTTGTAGCCGAATGGCTAGAAGATGACGGATTTTTTGTCCAAACTTATTAATCGGACCCTATCCTCGTAAGGCGTCACCTGTAAGTAAAGTGGCGCCGGATGCTTGGGACTACATTCGATTTGCCATGATGAACCTCAGAATAAACTCATCCGCCCATATTAAAACATCCTCCCAATACAAAAAGGTCAACAAAACAAAAAAAACAGTAAAGATATCTTAATTTTATAAGTCTGAAAATTCTTATAATTAAATAAATACGGAAGGGAGGATGAATAGATGAAGAAGAAGGTAAACAGCTTCAGGAGTAGGATTTTCATGATTGCAATAATGATACTGATGTTAGCGATTAGCGGTTGCTCCACCAATATGGGGGCAACTTCAGGTGACCAGGCTGATGGACAGGCTTCCAAGAAAGAAAATAGCCTGGTTATTGCCCGTCTATCCGATGTGGAGAATCTCGATCACCATTTTATGTCCACCATCAATGCGGCAAGTGTCACGCACGGTAAAATTTATGAGGGGCTTGTCGGCAGAGATAAAAATGCCAAAATCAAGCCGTTACTTGCTAAGGAATGGGAGCAGTTGGATGATACAACGTGGGAGTTCAAACTAAGAGATGATGTCTCGTTTCATGATGGGTCACCATTTAATGCCGAGGCTGTGAAGAAAACGTTTGATCGTTTAACAGACCCAAAGGTGGCTTCTCCTCGAGCGGTTGTATTCAAAATGGTCAAGGAAGTAAAAGTAGTCGATGATCATACCGTTCAATTTCTTTTATCTGAGCCCTTTTCCCCCTTATTATCCATCCTTGCGAGTCATGAAGGCGGAATCATCAGTCCGAAGACCATCGATAAATATGGAAAAGACATTATCCAAGAGCCGGTCGGCACAGGTCCATTTGTGTTCAAGTCATGGGAAACAGGAAAAGAGATCGTGTTTCATAGAAACGACGAGTATTGGGGAGATCAACCAACTATAAGCGAAGTCGTTTTCAAAGTCGTACCAGAAGAGACAACGAGAATTTCCATGCTTGAAACAGGTGAAGCCCATATTGCAGAACCTCTTTCTGTCACGATGATGGATTCGGTGAAGTCCTCCAATAATGTTGAAGTATACCGAAGTGAAGGCTTTGGTACCGAGTATGTAGGGTTCAATGTACAAAAGGAACCTTTCAATGATGTACGTGTCCGGAAAGCCATTTCCCATGCGGTTGAAATGGATTCCATCATGAAAGGTGTATTTAATAATATAGGAAAAAAAGCCAACTCCTTATTAGGATCTAAAGTGTTTGGCTATCATCCGGATATGAAGGCATATGAGTATAATGTAAACGAAGCCAAGCGGTTACTAGCGGAAGCAGGCTACCCTGATGGATTCAAAACCACATTGCTTACAATGGACAGTAAAGAAAGAATCAGTCTGGCTGAAGTCATGCAATCCCAACTCAAAGGAATTGGAATCGACTTAGAAATACAGATCCAGGAGTATGGAACCTTTGTAGAGCAAGCCACAAGTGGAAATTCAGAAATGTTCATCATCAGTTGGAGAAATGCTACAGGAGATGCGGATTATAATCAATACAATCTCTTCCACACCAATTCCCATGGACCTGCCGGAAATACATTTTTCTATAGTAATGATGAGGTAGATCAATTGATCGAACAGGCCCGTTCTGAAAAAGACCAAGAGAAAAGATTGGAGCTCTATGCGAAATCTCAGGAGCTGGAAATGGAAGACGCGGTCTATATTCCGGTCCGGGTGATTGAAAACATGGCGGCGATTCGAAACAACGTAAAAGATTTTTCTATCAGTCCTGCCGGTTATTTGGAAATCAATGATATCAGCATAGACTAAATCACGGTTTGATTGAAAGGGAAACAGCTCCCTTTCAATCTTATTTAGCAATAAATCAATTTCTACTCTACTTATTCTTTCTTTCCTGCGCTTTAATGGCCACCTTTTCGAGTCCATTTTGTGCAAATTCAACATCTGACTTCGGCATCGCTTTATTATTCTTAAGGTCCTTATTCTTCTGCTTAGACATTCTTTCACCACCCTGTACGTTTTGTTTATATAGTGCACATGGATGCCGACAAATATGAAAACTCTCGTATTTTTTCGTCCCCGACTTCCACCTGCTTTGTGTTTTATATGCTGGTTGATAACCCACTACTAAAAAAATAAGCCGACTCCAATCGGAATCGACGAAAAAAATTAAAAAACCCCATTCTCATTAGGTGAATCCTCTGGAATGGCTTGCCCAACATCCCACAATTCAACAATCCGGTCATCCTGGAAACGGAAGATATGGACGACAGCCCCTCCAAGGTCAGCTGGATTCTGTCTCACATGTGAGTGGACCGCAACCGTGTCACCTTCCTGGATGGCTCGTTTAACTTCGAGTATCTTGTCCGGGTTCCCGGCTGCATTCTCCTCCATGGCAGACATAAGCGAATCTGCATCCCCGGGAAAATACGGATTGTGGTGGCGAAAGTCAGGACCTACATGACTCTCGTATGCTTCGCGGACGTTCCCTGATGCGACAAGTTCCAGAAATGAGACTGCTCTTTCTTTAATGGTGAGTGAACCATTCATTTCAATCATCCTTTCATTTCAACCGTGATACATTTCATTTTAAAGGAAAAGGATGGAATTGGCGAATGAATGTCCTTTGTAAAAAAGCATTGGACCATGCAGGTCAATGCTTTTTTGGATTATCGCTTATTAAATGCATTCAACATCCAAATGTGCTGTTCCAGGGATGTTTTAATTCCGATAAATAAATCAGCTGTAGGTTGATCCTGAGAATCTTCTGCTGCTTCAATGATTTTCTTGGAATCCTTTACGATTTGTTCAAAATCGTTCACTAAGGAGTCCACCATTTCAGTGGACGATTCTTTTCCATTGGATTCTTCAATGGTAGCCGTTTCAAGGTACTCTTTTAATGTAGCGATTGGCTTCCCTTTAATGGTCAGAATTCTTTCTGCCACTTCATCAATGTAATTTCCTGCTTCGTTGTAGTACTCTTCAAATTTCTCATGTAATGTGAAGAATTCCGGACCCGTTACATACCAATGATAATTGTGTAGTTTTGTATAAAGGACGTTCCAGTTTGCAAGTTGTTTGTTGAGTGCTGCGACTAATTGTTGATTCATGTATGTTCTCTCCTTTTGTATGGTGATAGATGTATTATATCCTTATTTATAATAATTATCAATTAATAAGTATTATCGAAAATGGATTACATTCCTTATTTTTTCCACTGATTTTGATAAAATACGTTTTTCTTTAAAAATAAAACCAACAGGAGCAAACTCTATCCTTGAGTTCATTGCTCCCTGTTGGTTTTATAGATCTTTTTGTTCAATATTGAGTTCAATCAAATTACCATCTGGATCAACGCAGAATATTTGTGCGAATCCACTTTTTGATTGGGGTTTTTCGAGGATTTCCACTTCATTTTCTTTTAACCATTGGAGAGTATCATAGTAGTTCTCTACTCGAAGGGCAAAATGACCTTCCCTGCTGGATAGGCGTTTGTCCTGACGGATGGTCTGCGACGAGGGGTCGACGATCAAGTGGAGCTGCTGCCCCTCTATTTCATACCAGGCACCTGGAAAATCAAAGTCAGGACGCGTGATCTCGTTCAAACATAATGTTTTCCCATAGAAATCTTTCGCTTTTTCCAAATTTGTCACCGTAAGACTTACGTGATGGAGACACGTATATTTAATCAAAATCCTCACTTCTTTCTTTTTATTTGGCTCTTTTCGTAAAGATTGTTGTTTTGTACCATAGGATCTGCATGGAGCTCTGTCAACAAGCATGTGCTGGATGGTGAGGGGAACCGCTCCGCTTTCCGCGGACGTTCGGCCGAGCCTCCTCAGCTTCGCTTCCGGGGTCTCGACACGCCCGTTCTTCCGCAGGAGTCTACGCAGTTCCCCTCACCATCTATAAGAAAATTTCGTGACAGAGCTTAATAGTGACAAAAAAATCTAAAGAAAACAGAATTTCTAGAGTAAATCAACCACTGCTTTCTTTTTTCTATAAAAGAGGTTGTTTTTTTAAAAGTTTGTTGTTTATATTAAGATTTTTTAGAAACTTATGCTGAGAAAGTTGATTCTCACTGCAGGTGCTCGACTCCTGCGGGACTAGCTGGACAGTACGAAAAGCGGAGGGGCTTTGCACAGGGGCGACAAGCATAAGTCGAGTCTGCTGAAAAGGCGCTTTTTGCCTTTTTGGCAGACTTGGCTTATGACCTCGAGCCCCTAAGCCCCGTAGCTGGACAGGTGAGACCCCGGAGGCGTGCCGAGGAGGCTCACCGCCAGCCCCGCGGAAAGCGAGCATCCTGTAGCGGAAATCAACTACTACTTTCTTCTCTAAGATAGCCACAAACTTTGCGAAAAGAGCCTTTTATTTTCATGGATTGCAACTTACACCGTCATCTTCCAACTGGACAAGGCCAGCCACTGTTCTTTCTTCTTATAATCCGGCACGATTTTCCCGACAAGCCGCCAGAAGGACCGGTCGTGATTGAGGTGGACCATGTGGCACATTTCATGGACGACGACGTAGTCGATGACGTCCTGTGGGGCCATGGCAAGCTTCCAGTTGAAGGTCAGCTGCCTTCTCCCATCACAGGTACCCCAGGTCGTTTGACTGTCGGAGATGCGGATGGAACGGGGCTTGGTTTTAAAGTGACGTTGATGGGTCGCAATGCTTTTCTCTACCAATGCTTTACACTGCTTGTAGTAAAAACGTTTTAAAGCCTGTTGGATGCGTTCACTCTCAAGCTCTTTTACTTTGATATGCAACGTCTTTCCGTCAAATGTGACATGTTCCTGTGTGATCTCCTGATTTTGAAAAACCTGTATGGGGAAAGAGTTCCCTAAATACAAGAAAGGTTCCCCATGATCATAGGTCTTCTCCTGCGGTCCATTCAGACGATCTTTCATCTCCTTCGATTTCTCCAGGATCACATCCCACTTATCCTCCAGCAGGCGGAACACCGA
The DNA here is from genome assembly GCF_059758515.1 of Rossellomorea sp. GQ25. Classification (NCBI taxonomy): domain Bacteria; kingdom Bacillati; phylum Bacillota; class Bacilli; order Caryophanales; family Bacillaceae; genus Rossellomorea; species Rossellomorea sp. GQ25. Next base: position 294,903 of record NZ_JCAXEQ010000002.1, read on the forward strand.
TTCATCCGGGGTCCCTTTAGGTGCGTGGACTTCAATGTTTCCGAAGCTGTCCAAGTAAATGCCGATGGATGTCCGGTTCTTATATTTAATCTCAAACTGTATGGTCACACCAGAATAAGTATGGTTCATCTTTTATCCTCTGAATTGGATGGCTAGACCTTTTAAGAAATTCCGCGCATACCGGTCACCGCACACTCTGTAATTGTTGTGGCCTTCTCTTCGGAGAATCGCTCCTAATTCGCCTTTTGTGATCACCACTCCAGCCAGATCCAATATCTCGATCATATCTTCACTTGTTAAAGAGAGTGCGATCTTTACCTTCTTTAAAAGAAGATTATTGACATGTTCATACGTTAATTCCGGTCGTTCCGGCTGTCCCGGTTTTGGTCCTCTTTTAAACGTAATGAAGCCGTTTAAAAAGGACTCGAACATCTCATCATCACATGGGATATGGTCTTCATCCTCAAGGGGCTCGTCCTCGAAATCATCACTGTACTGTGTTTTTGTGAGAACCTTCAGCACTTCTTCCTTTGACAGGTCAATGCCACCAAGCTTGAAGATCTCAACCATTTCTGTATTTTTAAGATCCAATGCGTATCGTAATCGAATTAATATATCGTTATTATTTAGGTTCATGTGCCGACCTCCTGAGATTTTCTAATCACTAGACATTAGCTTACCACTATAAAGATCTGTTTTATAGTATGACCTCGATGAAAAAGAAGCTTACCTGATGACAGACAAGCTTCTTCGACATTTGCTTATTCTACACCCGGATTAATGAACCGATTCAGCCATCCTCTGCCCCTTAAGAAGTTTAGCAAAGACAAACCGAATGAACGGCCCCATGATGACAAGCTGAAGAGGAAGAGCAAAGATGAAATTTTTTGAAGCAATCGAAAAGTAGTTTTCAACTAATGTTCCCTCTCCCGGGCTAGCAAAGAAATACGTCATTCCCAATCCAAATAGCGACATCAAGCAAACCATCCCCACCACCATAAAAAGGGAAGTGAACAGAATGACATACAAACTCCTGGATTTGTCGAATGGCAAAGAGAACACCACCTTATGTGCCATCGGTCCTACTATAAATAATTCCAATAGTAAAGCTACTATAAAGCCCAGGATCAGTTGAACCAGGACTCCTGTCAATGGAATGGTGCCCAGTAAGTCATTGATCACTAAATTATAAAAGGTCATGACCACCACCATCCCTACACACATCATCATTCCAAAATAAAGATTTTCCTTCTTCGTTGTTGGCATTTTCCATCATCCCTTCTTTTGAACACCTAGTCATAATAGCGATTGAGGGATAAGCTGCATAAGTGAACATTCTGTGAACAATTGATAACATAGGGAGAGAATAATTTTTCACTTTATAATGGAACCTGGGAGGTGATAACAATGGAAAAGCAAATGGTGGAAATTTTATTAGATCTACAAAAAGATTTTAAAGAGTTTCGAAGTGAGCTAAAAGAGACTATACTGGATGTCAAAAACATCAGTACCGATTTAAAAGAGACTCAATCCGACGTCAGAGACATCAAAGAAACTGTAAATAGAATGGAAGCATCACAAACAGAAGATATCATTGCTTTGTTAAAAGGGACCAAACAGAAATCGATAAGCGGGTGTTCAATCTTGAAAATCGGGTTGAACGTTAATCGTCATCGTACGATACGGAAATGATGATGATGATTGAAATAATACATTAATCATGCATACACTTCTCCACCTATCACCATGACCCAGCCTACTTTTTCTCCATTTTTCCTACTCTTTTTTTATAAGCCAATTTCAACTTCAAATATTCTTTTACTAGTACTCCAATATGTAATACTTCACCTTCAAAGTTTAATCCTGTTATACTTACATTATCTGCATATAAAACTGAAATGAGTGATGTAATGATAACCTCATATGAGAAAATAAATCTGTCCGGGAACAAACTGGCTGAAGTTTATCTCCATAAAACTCCCGACAAACAATTTATCGTATCGATACCTGCAATCCATTGGTCTGCAGAATTCAATCTAAAGGATGACATTAGTAAACTTCAATCCTCACTTAATTTTCATATGTTCCAAGGGGATACAGACGAATTGGTAACAGCTATCGAAAAGTTAGTTCAAAACCATTTTTGATACACGACAGCAAATTTTATTTGCTGTTTTTTCTTGTTCGAATTTAGTAGGTATGTATTACCAGAACAAAGTAGTACGGTCATGCCGAGCCCCAGTTCGGCAAAGCTTAGCGGTTCTCCTCACCACTAAGCAATCACTAGTTGACAGAGCTTCTGGCAGATCTCACTTTGCGAAATGATCCTTATAAATAACCGTCAACATAAGTGTCATTCTCTCCGACATTTTTCTAGAGAATCCAATTCTTTTTAAACTCACACTGTTAATTTTACCTGATTCAGATGAATTTAATTATCATTTTAGGAGAATATATAACCTGTGCATTCAAAGCAGGAAGGAGGCACAAAAAATGGATATCAGGAGGATGTTTATGGGAATTTTAAGTGGAAATCCAAAAGACGAACCAATGCATTATGGTGAAGTATTCAGCACATGGAACTATTTATTCTCAGCTAAAAGTGCAGTTGCTGGCTATCAGCTTCAACTGAACCACGCTGGGGATGAAGATCTTAAGAAGTTACTTAAAGAAAGCATCGAAGCCGGGCAGGAAGAGGCAAAACAAATTGAAACCCTGCTTAAAGAAAATGGAATAGGCTTACCGCCTACCCCTCCAGAACCGCCACAGGCATGTCTCGATGACATTCCAACAGGGGCCCGCATGCCGGACCCTGCTATTTCTGCAGCATTAACAACCAATATTGCTGCAGGATTAGTTGCTTGCAGTACGGCCATCGGTCAAAGTATTCGTGAAGATGTGGCCATGATGTTTGGACAATTCCATATGCAAAAAGCTCTATTAGGGGCTAAAGTGCTCAAATTAAACAAAGAAAAAGGCTGGTTAATCCCGCCGCCCCTTCATAAAAACAAACAAGAACATTGTGATTGATGATCTGAATTCAGTTTTAAAAGACCTGTTCGTGTAACAGGTCTTTTCCTTTACCCTAATACTCAGCTAAACTGGGGATAAAACCTAAAAAGAGGGATCTATTTATCTAAAGATCCCTCACCCTCATTAATATCTAGTTATTCTTGTTGCTGGAATTGCTTGAGTTACTAGAACCACTGGAATTATTGGAATTGCTGGAATTACTTCCGCCTTTTGCTCCAATTTCCTGATAGAATTTTTTGTCATGGTTTTCTGAAGTTGCTTCTCCACCCTTTTCACCAATCTCCTGATAGAATTCTTTATCATGGGTTTTGGCTGTTTTCTCCCCGCCTTTACGGCCTGCTTCTTCGTAACTCATTTTGTTGTTGTTATTGTTGTTACTACTGTTTTTGCTGTTATTGTTGTTGTCACTGTTTGCCATAATTAAAATCCTCCTTAAGTTTAGTAAAAATGGTGTGTACGTTTGTACACTTGTTATTTACCTCGAAAGGATCTTTCTAAACAGATTTTGGAGATTTTAACATTTTTGTAAATTAATTTATACTGTAGGATTCAGCTAGTAAAGCTTCAATAAAATAGCAAAACGTCCTGTCTCCAATGCAACAGGACGTTTTCTCGTATAATTATTTTAGCTCAATTCTCAATAAGCGGAAACCGCAGTGTAACCGTCGTACCTTTTCCCGGCTCGCTGTCAAACTGTATGCCCCCGTTGTATTTCTCAACAATGTTGAAGCAAATCATAAGACCCAGGCCGGTTCCTTTGCTTTTTAAGGAGTAGAAAGGAGTCCCGAGGTTCTTCACTTCCTCCTGACTCATTCCACGACCGTTGTCTATAATCTGTATGCAGACATGGCCTTTTACTTTGGCAGCCTTTACCTCAACGGAACCGCTATGTGCGGAGGCTTCGATGGCATTTTTGATTAGATTGATAAAAAGTTGCTTTAATTCAATAGAATTGGCCGCCACATGACAGTCCTTCTCCACGTAAAGATCAATACCATTGTCATTCAATAAACCGTACATGTTGAGGAGTTCCGTTACACCTTTGAGAACCATCTCAATGTCGACATTGTCCACCTTCTCCACATTGTCCGGCTTTGAAACGGACAGGAATTGGGAAATGACATGCTCCGCCGTATCGAGTTCATTCATCATCAGGGCAAAATTCTGCTTCTGGCTTTGGCTGAATGCCGCGTCTTCCACATAAAACTGAAGAAATCCATTCACGACGGTCAGGGGATTCCGGATTTCATGGGCGACAGCCGCCGCCAACTGCCCCGTCGTCCTCATCCGCTCCGCCTGCTGCACCTGTTCATAGTAAACCCGCTGCTTCTGAATACGTAGATTCGTTAAATGAAAGATAAAATACAGTAGGACCTGACTGGCCAAGAAGTTCACCACATTCCCTACTAAATCTGTGTATATGTAAGGGTAGTCTTGCCCCCTATCTACGAACCCGATATAACCAAATGTAAACGCAATGAAAACAAGATTGATCACAAGTGAAAAATAAAAAAGCCTCTTGTCAAAAAAGAGAATGGATAAAGCAGGAATAAAACAGAGCAAAACAAACTCCGACCACGTTTCTGGATACAAGTAAAACAAGATGTAAAAATAACCGGTTGACGAGATGACCGTGATATATCTCACCCACGCATTCTCATACCACGGATAAACCATTAGACAGATAGAAACGATAACGATCATCACACAGTGTACCGCGAATCGTGAATTCACCGGATTATCCACCAGCAAACCCGTCATCATCAAGACGATAATGAACGAAACAATCATATAATAGTGTTTTTTATGTAATCGACCATGAAATTCCTTCATTAAAAATGCTCCCACTAGAAAACTCTATTTCTGTCATTCTATGACAGGACATAGTAACTATCTTACAAAAATCGGGAATAGTCAATAATGTATATAAAGTAAAATTGGAGGGACGGACCTTCACAAGGTCCGTCCCTCCTTAACATGATTAGAAAATATTCAGCAACTCATCAAATGAATCAATGGCTTTCGTATATTCTTCCACTTCCCCAAATCCATAGCGGGCATAGATAAATGGAATTCCTGCTTCCTTTGCCGCCTTTTGGTCCCCTTCTGTATCTCCAACGTATACAGGGTCATTTAAATGGTTGCGCTCGATAATCAGTTTAATATTTTCGCCTTTTGAAAGTCCTGTCCTGCCAGGGTTTTCATAATCGATGAAATGCTTATCCAGTCCGTGATAGTCATAAAATGCCTCGATGTATCCGTCCTGGCAGTTGCTCACGATAAACAGCTTGTACTTCTTCGATAGCTCTACAAGCACCTCTTCCACATGGTTATAGAGACTTCCTCCATGCTTACTTAAGTGCGGAATTTCATGGCGGGAAAGATTTTTCAGAAGCTGATCCCGCTCCTCTTCGTTCAATTCAGGGAACAATCTCTTCCCGATTTCTTTCATTTGAAGCCCCATGGTTCCCTCAAGATGCTTCCTTGTTATGCCTCCTTCTAACTGGTTATGATTGCTGATGACGTTGTTCCATGCTTCCAGAACGGATTCAATGGGATCCCAAAGTGTGCCGTCCAGGTCGAAGATGATGCTGTCCATGATTGATTCCTCCAATTTTTTCGACAGGGAAAAAATGTAATTATATGTAGTATAGCAGAAAATTCAGGTGGAAGGGTTATTTCCTAAGTGATCTATCTTACTTAGTCACCATAGACCACACAACAGGAAATTTATGTTAAAATATAAAAAGATTAGTAGAGTCATTACCTATAACGGAGGAAAATACAATGAGCAAATATATTGAGCTGCATAATCTTATTAATGAAAGCTGCAAAGAACTCGACTTCTCTGGTGTCGTCCTTGTCAAACAAGGGACAGAAGTATTATCAAAAAGCACCCATGACTTTGCGAATCGATCTGATCGCCTTCCGAACTCCACGGGTACACGATTCGGGATTGCTTCTGGAAGTAAGTTATTTACAAGCATAGGGATAGGTCAATTAGTTGAAAAAGGGGTACTCTCTTTTGACACCCGTTTAAAGGATTGTTTGGATATCGACTTTCCTCATTTTGATGAACGTGTGACCATCCATCATCTTTTGACGCATACGTCAGGAATCCCGGATTATTTCGATGAAGACGTGATGTCTGATTTTGAAGAGCTGTGGAAAGAAAGACCGGTTTACCATATGAGATCCCTCGAGGACTTTCTGCCATTCTTTCAATCCAGTCAGATGAAATTTACTCCCGGCGATCGATTTCATTACAATAATGCGGGGTTCATCCTATTGGGATTGATCATCGAACAAAAAACCCGGCAGTCTTTTACCGATTACATTGAATCTGAGATCTTCCAGAAAGCAGGTATGGGAAGTTCAGGATATTTTTCATTAGACTGCCTTCCTCCCAATACGGCAGTGGGGTATATAGAGGAAGAGAACTCGTGGAGAACCAACCTCTACTCCATCCCTGTAAAAGGCGGGGCTGACGGCGGGGCTTTTATCACCGTTTCGGATATGATGAAATTTTGGGAAGCTTTATTTTCTTATAAACTAGTAAATGAAGAAACGACCAGGAAGCTGCTGACCCCTCATGTCCATGTGAATGGAGAGGTGCACTACGGTTATGGAATCTGGATGAACCAAAGGAATGATGAAATCTACAAGTTTCATGTGATGGGGTATGATCCCGGAGTCAGTTTTCGTGCCTCTTATTATCCTCAGCTTGACTTGAAGCTTGCGATTCCATCCAATAGAGAATCGGGACCGTTTGAAGTGACGAAATCGATTGAGGGATATTTCGGGATCTGAGTGCATTAAACTTAGGGTTCCATCGTCTGGATTTCCAGTATTGAAGAACGATGGAACCTCACCCTTTAATGAATTAATGAAGCTCTTAAAATATGAACGCCATTTTCCAAATCCCCTCTAAACAAGTCAAGGTATTCCTCCTTCTCAACATTCTGTTTTTCTAGCGTTACATTCCCATCTTTCTTACCACTTTTAATAAACCTTTATATAAAAAATAGTTTAATAGGAGAAACCGTTATAGAATCTTTTACAAGTATCTCTTTCTGCAGTAGATAATTTTTAATTTACTTTCTTCTATTTGGAATCATTAATGCAGGTAAGATATTCGGGTGAAACCACTCCTGCCCGTTTTGTGCGGATCATGGATACCCCCCTTCATTCCCAATTATTTCAATGATTAGGATTCCTTCAATTCTTTGTTTCCTAAAAAAAAGAACCTATCCTTTTTTAGAATAAGCTCTTGCTTAATGGTTTACTAACCCCCTTTATTCAGCCGTTGACAACTCGCTCTCCGTCACCCATTTATGATTCTTTACTTCTTCTCCACCTGTCACGGGTGTGAAATCCACCATATACACCGTCGTCTCTTCAACGGAATCAATTGTCGCGGTCGCGCCTTCCATCCCTTTCATGTGATCGGCGTTTAAGACGACCTCATCCCCCGATGTATAGGGTTCCTCTCCATGATCTTCAATCTCTTCATGGATGACCCATTTATGGTCTTCCACTTTCTTTCCACCGGTGGTCGGTGTATAGGTAACGGTATAGACGAAGGTATCGTAAGCACCTGCGATCGTGGCTTCTGCTCCCTTCATCCCTTCCATGTGATCATCTTTAAGAGTGGCTTTGCTTCCTACTGAATATGTCGGATTCGCTGCTTCTTTCAAGCCTTCCGGTATTTCTCCTGAACTGGAGTGATTCATGTCACCATGGTCCATTCCGTCCATGTCTACTTTCATCTCTTGATCATTTCCACCTTCATGGTTTCCTGTACCCCCTTCATTATTGGAGCAGGCTCCCAATAGGAGTAACAGTGCGGTAACGAGTAATAGGATCTGTTTTTTTTGAGTCATGGTAGTCCTCCTTTTCTTTTATGACTTAAAGTTTACCCCGTAAAATTGCAATTTATATGGAGAAGGGGAAGAGAATCATGAAGAATTTATGACAAATGCCCTCCGGCTTTCAGGCATTGTGCATAGTTTTTTCATATTTTTTCGGTAAAATAAAGGAAATGACAAAATGAGGTTTTACCATGAATAAAATTTCAACCAAGTTAGCTTTCTACTTTACGATCGCGGTTCTCGTGATGGAAGGGTTATTGATGCTCTATCTACATGACAATATCATTGATTCCCGGATCGAGGAGGAGTTTCAATCGATTCTATCCCGAGGGAACAGTCATCGTGATGTGTTAGAGGACCGTTATTCGGAAACGACGCTCCATCACATTGCCCTCATGGAAACCAAAACGGAAACGGAAGTCGTGATCACGGATAAGAACCATAACGTCATCATAGGTTCAAGGGAATTAACGGATGGAATGAGTAAACTAATCCAAGTCACCCCGCAGTCTTTGTCCCGTGAAGGAAGGGTCATCGAATCAAATTGGAAAGATATGAATTATTTAGCTACCGTCACATCCTTCAAAAGTGAACGGAACGAAGGATATGTCTATATGTTCAAGAGTGCCGCACCGTTACGGAACCTGATCAGCCAATTGAACTTCCATTTCCTTCTCGCAGGAATACTGAGTCTCATCATCTTAACGGGTATCCATTTTCTCCTATCGAAACTCCTAACACGTCCCCTGTTAAAAATGAAGCAGGCGACGGAAAAATTGAGCAAAGGGAATTTTGAGGTGAAACTCCCCGAGCTGGGTCAGGATGAACTTGGGGATCTATCGGATTCCATTCAGAGGCTGGCGACAGATTTAGAAACCATTCAACAGGAGCGCACTGAATTCTTAGCGAATATTTCTCATGAGCTCAGGACCCCGCTGACCTATGTTCAAGGATATGCCAATGTGGCTCTTCGAGAGGACATTCCGGAATCTGAACGAAAAGAATATCTGAACATTATTCAAGAAGAATCCAAAACCATCCTGACGTTGATCGAAAATTTATTTGAGCTGGCAAAGATTGATGAAAACAATTTCTCCATTCAAACTGAAACCGTCAATTCGGGCTCTTTTTTTCAAAAAGTCATCAACAAGGTAGCTCCTGTTTTTAAAAGAAAGGGAATCGATCTCATTTTGACTGTAAAGGAGGATTTCCCGTTCCATGCCGATCCCATACGTCTTGAACAAATCGTTATGAACCTATTGGATAACGCCCTAAAACATTCGCCCCCTCACTCAACGACAGAAGTGATCGTTAATCAGGGCGAATCAGGAAATTTGAGCCTCTCGATTAACGACCAGGGAATGGGCATCCCACCGGATGAACTTCCACAGGTGTTCAACAGGATGTACCGGGTGGAGAAATCACGTTCCAGGGAATTTGGTGGATCCGGTCTCGGGCTATCCATTGTGAAAGAACTGGTGGAAGCACATGGCGGTCAAATTTCAATACAAAGTGAACGAAAGAAAGGAACATCGATCAACATTATTCTGTGATGCTTGGAGGTCAGTCTGATGAATACCATTTTATTAATCGATGATGAAAAAAGGATGCTGAACCTGCTGGAGCTTTATCTGAAGCCTCACGGGTATGTATGCAAACAGAAAAACAATGGCTATGACGCGATTCAGGCTGTTAAAAAACATTCCGTAGACCTGGTCATATTAGATATCATGATGCCTGAGCTTAGTGGTTTTCAGACCTGTGAAAAAATCAGGGAGTTTTCAAACGTCCCCATCATCATGTTAACAGCCAGGGGTGATAAGGATGACGTCATTAAAGGCTTAAACGCCGGGGCTGATGACTATATCACGAAACCTTTTGACGAAGGGGAACTTGTCGCACGTGTGAATGCACAATTCAGAAGGATCAACCAGGTTGACCAAGTAGATGCTCATCACTTGACCAGAGGGTCTTTTACGTTGGATGGAGACTCCTACACGTTAAAATATGAGAATGAAATCAGCCCTCTGACGTTAAAAGAATATAAAATCCTGCAATCCCTGATGAAGAACACAGAACGGGTATACACCCGGGAACAGCTCCTTCTCATGGTATGGGATATCCATTCCACGACCGATATCCGAACGGTAGATTCCCATATCAGGAATTTAAGGGAAAAGCTGAAGAAAGCAGGTTTCCCCATTGAACATCATTTGAAAACAATATGGGGCATCGGCTACCAGTGGAAAATATAAAAAAAGATCAAAGGCTCCCAGTCCTTTGATCTTTTCTTATGTTCATTCCTTTAGGAGATTTTCTTACATTCTTCTGCACATTTGAAGCAAGCATCGGCACACGCCTGACAATGATCATGATCATGCTTCTTGCATTCTTCTCCACATGCTTCACAAATCGCAGCACAAACTCCAGCGAGTTCAGATGCAAATGGTGTCCCTCTTACTAAGGATTGTTCTAAGTATGCACACATATCTGCACATTCCCGATCGTACCGGATGCATTCTTTCATCATGTTGAGGTCTTCTTCCTTTAGACAAGAATCGTAACAATGATTACAAGCCACCATACATTCATGTAAGGCGTTAATGGCCGATTGATATTTTTCGTGTGACAAGTTGAATTCCTCCTTTAAGATTGAGTATTCCCTACACGTTTACTATATCCCGTTCATTTTCTGATAAACGGATAAGGTACATTTTTTTATAAAGAAAGAGGTTTATTTTTTTTTGCATATCTTCTGCAAAAATAGAGGGTACAAAGATAAGACAATATATATAAAGGAGTGTCAGTTTATGAAGGCATATCTTAAATTTGCCGGCATGGTCGTGACATCAACCATTGTCATGTTCCTGTTCAAATACTGGAGTACCTATCAGACCGATCATCTATTCTTCAGCGAAACGAGAGCGTATATGGCCGTGTTGATGGGTGCCGCTATGGCCATCATTATGTTACTTTTCATGAGACACATGCTAACAAATCGGAAAATGAATATCGGAATCATGGTAGGTAGTATAGGGATCTTTCTCTTATCCCTTTTCCTGTTACGCAGTCAGACCCTGGTGGATGATGTGGATTATATGGAAGCGATGATCCCCCATCATTCCATTGCCATCTTAACGAGCGAACGTGCCAAAATAACGGATCCCCGTGTACGCGATCTGGCCGATGGCATCATCAAGGCGCAAAAGAAGGAAATAGCAGAAATGAAGAAATTGATCGACGACCTCGAGGAAGAGAAATAAGGCAGGGAGCACCTCTGCTATTCCAGGCTAAAGGGACGGACCTCATGCTTTTCTTATGAAAGTACAAGGTCCGTCCCTTCTTTTGATTAACCGCCCTTTTTATGGAATAATGAATAAATGCTCGTTCCATTAGTGCAGATAACCAATGGGAGACCGGATGGATGAGCCTTTTTTAGTTCATCCCATACATAACTAGTTTTAATTCAAATCATGGAGGTATGAATTGTTGTTTGCACAAATCACTGAACGCAAGAACATGAGTTCCAAACATCTTTTTATATACATCATCCTCGCACTATGTGTTGCCACTTCCCTCTATTTCGTCTATCACAATCATGGATGGTATGATCGACCGATTGCCGAAGTAATCAGTACGAAAATGGTGGAAACGACGGAGATGGAGGATATGAACGGGAATAAGGATCGGCTATACTCCCAACAGATCGTAGCTAAGCTGAAGAACGGGGCCCACAAGGGAGAGACGATTCATTTAACCAATGAGTATTCATCCTCCGGGGCCACAGATCAGGAATATCACCCTGGGAATGAATTATTCGTAAGCATCGATTCTTCGTCATCAGGAACGACGGAGTTGACCGGAAACATAGAAGACGTCAAACGGGATACATACATGATGATCATCGGCTGGGTATTTATCCTGCTCTTATTGGTGGTGGGGAAGAAGCAGGGGCTATTCTCCTTGATCACTCTCGGAGTCAATGCTGTCATCCTTTCCTATGCACTGGACATTTACCTGAACTCAGCTGATATAAGCCTGTTGGTGGTATGCAGCATCGGTGTGATTTTATTTACGGGAATATCGTTGTTACTGGTCAATGGCTTTAATGAAAAAACATACGCAGCGGTTGTCGCGACCTTGATCGGTACGTTCATGACGCTCTTGATTGCTTATGTTGTGGTAGGATTCACCGCTGGAAACGGCCTCCGTTACGAGGAGATGCAATTTTTGACCCGTCCATATGAAATGGTGTTCATGGCAGGGATATTGGTAGGGTGCTTGGGAGCGGTGATGGATGTCGCCATCACTTTATCGTCGTCCATCTTCGGACTGTACGAGAAGAATCCCGACATCCCCATCAAAGCGCTAAGGAAGTCGGGTTTTGATATCGGCAAGGACATCATGGGAACGATGACGAATATTTTGTTCTTCGTCTATATCAGCGGGGCTATTCCCATGCTCATTCTGTTTTTCAAAAATGCTTCCCCACTGGGATTCACCCTTTCCATGAATCTCTCACTGGAAATGGCGAGGGCACTGACCGGGGGAATTGGCATTGTACTGGCGATCCCGATCGCCATCTATACATCCATCTTTTTTGTCAACCGAAAGAAGGCTAGATGATGACTGTACAACTGTATCTCGCAGCCATCCTTTTTATCTTAATGATCACGATTGGTGGAAAAAAAGGTGCCCGGTCCTTTGTGGCCTTATTCCTGAACTTCGGCGTGCTTCTTTTTACCATCATTTTGATGAACGATCCGAATCTTAATCCAATTATCCTGACACTGATTGCCTGTACTCTGATCAGCTGTATTTCCCTGTTTTTTATCAGTGAAATCAACATCAAGACGGTGACAGCTTTTCTTTCGACAATCATCACAACCGGCTTATTGCTCTTCTTCATTCTGATGTTGACCGATAAGGCGATGATCCAGGGATTCAGTGAAGAGGAAACCGAGGAAATCGGGGCGTTATCCCTTTTTGTCGGAGTGGATTTTGTAAAAATCGGTGCTTCCATGATCATCATGAGTACCATCGGCGCCATCATTGATTTATCCATCTCGATTTCCTCGCCCATGCGCGAAATCGCTTATCACAATCCCGGCATCAGCCGAAAGGATTTATTTTCCTCTGGGCTGAGCATTGGAAGAGATATCCTCGGAACCAGCACAAATACGCTGTTCTTTGCTTTCTTCGGAGGCTATATGGGACTGCTGATCTGGTTCAAGGACCTATCCTACTCGATCGGGGAAATCGTGAATTCCAAAGTATTCAGTTCCGAAATGATCTTCATAGGTTCAGCGGGAATCGGTGTCGCCCTCGCCATACCGGTAACTTCCTGGATCACGTCTTACTATTTGGTGAAGCGAAGAAGCGAGCAGAGGGACAGTGGTGGACGCTGAAATTTTTTATAAAAGAAGCTAACGACCCATAGTATAGGTTGTTAGCTTCTTTTGATGTCAGTTCCCCACTTCCGGACCTTTTTCCGTTTGATTTTGTATAGCTGATGCCGCAAATTGGAGCTGATTTTAAGGATTCCTCTTTGTTTTTGGCGTGGAACCGGATCCATTTGTATCATTTTCAGATTAGCTGGTACGAATGACGGGCTTATAGGGGTGATTTCAAGGTCTACCCTTTAATAAATTCTACTCTCTCCGACTTTATGAACCGGTTTTCGTGATTTATGAACCAAATTTCGAATTTATGAACCGGAACTGTGATTTATGACCCGGAATTTCAATTTATGAACCACTTTTCCAATTTTATGATCCTTTTGTCGAAAAATCTCAGTTGACTACAAATCGAAAATACGAATAGATAGAAAGCACAGGAACGAACCGATTCTTTCACGTCATCAGAAAGATATGGTAAGATAGCACCTACACTGATGAGACTTTAGGAGAATGATGATGAAAAAGACGATCGACCATATCGGAGTGGCTGTCAGAAACATAGATGATACCATCAGCTTCTACGAGAATGTCCTCGGGGCGAAGCTGATCGACCGCTACAGAAGTGATGCCAAGGGTGTCGAAAGCGAAATTGCGATCATGGAGGTGGACGGCGCCAGAACGGAATTACTTGCGCCAACGAATAATGATACGTCGCCGATCGCACGGTTCATCAAGCAAAAAGGCAAGGGCGTCCATCACATCGCCTATCGTGTGGATGACCTCGATGCCGCTCTCAAGGAACTGAAGCAAAAGGGGATCCGCACATTGGAGGACAGTCTCCGTATCAACAAGCATGGGAGAAGATTAATTTATTTGAATCCCGCTGATACGGAAGGCACGATCATTGAGTATTGTGATTATCCTGATGGGGAAAATATCTAGCCAAATAACAAACGCATTGAACTCAACTTGAGTTCAATGCGTTTGTTTGTTCTCTCAACGACCTTACACCCGAAAAAGTCCCGTCTTCAATCTGTTGATTGTAACCTGTAAGGTCGAGGAAACAGGAACGCGACCATTTTATCTACACACGTAAAACGACCTTCCCGGTCTACACTCGCTTTCACATGAATACCTATTCCGGTAAATAATACCCGCGACCTGCCTCCGCAGCCTCCGCATCTGCCTTCGTCACATGAACCGTCCCCCGAGGATGCTGAGGTGGAACATAAATCGAATAAAGCTTAATCGGCGAATTGCCAGTATTAATCAAACAAAGATCCCCTACATGATAACCCATGCCCCTGGTCATATGATCGTAACGGACTGGAGAAATGAGGAGGATTTGAAGGAAGGAAAATGAGGGACGGACCACCATTGAAGTGAAAAAGGGTTGATTCGTTGTAAGAGTTAAGAAGCTAAGCCCTAATAATCATCACCATCCTCACTTTATGAGTGGGTTTTCCTTATTTATGACCGGGTTTTCCTTATTTATGACCCGGTTTTCACACTTTATGAACCCGAATTCTGATTTATGAACCGTGTTCAGCACTTAATGAACCGGAATCCTGATTTATGAACCACTTTTCCATTTTATGATCCTTTTGTCGAAAAAACGAAGCTTTGAATTGATTCAAATCAATCCAACTCCCTCACCTCAATCAACGTCCGTTCTCCCTTTTAATTCAACATGTTTTCATTTGAGTACTAAATGAACAAGAAAAAAAGCTGAAGAATTCCGCTCTTCAGCTTACATAATCATTTCAATATATTCACTTAGCCCCCTGTGCAAGCTCCCTCATCGAATTCAACTTGGAAGTCAGTTCCAAAAACCACTCTTTATCACCCGTTGAGAGCGCCAGATCAATCAGGTAATGGATTTGTCCCTTGTTTTTCACATTCGCTGCAGGGATTTTTTTCACCCGTTTGCTCAATAGGGGTATGCTCTTGCCTTCAATGGTTTTGTTATCACTGGTAACGACTTTGGCTTTTACGGTTTCCCCTTGGATATCAAGGTTCTCGATGTAACCGATGATTAATTCACCTGAGTGTGATTCACCCTTGATCCAGTCTCCCGTTTTTAAGATCGATTGATTGTTTGACATCATGCTTATTCACCTTCTTATAAAAAATTCCGACTTAACTGTAATGTTATTTATTACATTTAAATCAAAAGAAAGCTGTCATCCAGCCTTCCACTATTTTTCTTTATTGATCAGATCGACAATATCTTTGATGGTGTATTGCTTTAAATAGTCCCCCAGTTGTTCTTCCGCACCTAAGAAAATGTGAAAGAGAACACTCTTCATATTCGCTCCTACTACACACTCTTCGTTAGAGTCAGGGCATTTGGGCTGCAGTGAGCCTTCAGAGGTGATTTTATAGATATCCCAAAGATTGATCTCGCTTAACTCCCGGACAAAAATAAATCCTCCGCCCGTTCCTTCTTTTGATCTAATAAATCCTTGTTTTTTTAACAAACTCAGGACTTTACGAATGCGGACTGGATGGACCCCGGCACTTTCTGAAATGGCATCGCTTGTCGACATGCGATCTGATTTCAGTGCCAGGTACGTTAAACTGTGAATGGCTAAAGTAAAGTCGCTATTCATGGCTTGCCTCCTAAATCAAAAGCTGCGTTGTGACTTTCACTGTAATTTTACATATTACAGTTTAATTAGTCAAGAACACAGCTAGGATACGTCCTTCTAGTTGGCCATTTTTTGCAATTCTTTGTATGAAAAAGTCCGAACCTTTCTCGGAAGGAAGCTGCGGATTTCTTCGTCGTTATAACCAACCTGCAATCTTTTTTCATCCATGATGATGGGTCGCTTCAGCATTTGCGGGTTCTCTCTGATTAATGTATATAAATCCTGAAGTGGCAACGAATCAATGTCTACGTTTGATTCCTGGAAAGCCTTTGATTGAGTGGAAATAATATCTTCTGTTCCATTTTCCGTCAGGCGAAGAATCGATTTGATCTCGTCAGGTGTCAACGGTTCTGTTAGCATATTACGTTCCACATATTCGATTGAATGTTCATCAAGCCAGGCTCTTGCTTTACGGCAGGATGCGCAGCTTGGTGTTAGGTATAGATTGACCATATATTTACTCACTCCTTCTTAATTGTAATAAAAAAAGTAACAGTTTTCACAAAAAGTAGATTCGTTATTTCTGGATACACTGTAATAATAATATTTACAGTTGAATTTGTCAACTGTCATTTTTAACAAAACAAAGAACCCTTCCCCACTCCAGGAAGGATTCTACCTCCATTTACCCAAACAAATGCCATCATCTCTTCAAGTAAGGAGTGATTTTTTCCCCTTTGACTGTAACCACGCTCTCTCCCTTCAGATCATTTATCCTAAATCTATCTACGGTTAAACATCCCTTAATGTTAAGGCATTGAACTAACAGCGAAATAAATTCCCACGGTTATGACAATCAAAAACACTATCCAACAATTTGATATAACCAACATCTTTCTTATCATCATGACTTCATCCAGCTGTTTTTGAATGAGAAACCCTATAGCTAGTGACGCAATCCAATTTATAATTCCGACCGTTGAAAACAAGTACTCTGAGTTCATGATCCACAGGATAAAGATAATGGTATGTATCAGGATTATAACAAATGCCATTTTTTTCAAAACTATCTTTCCTACCTTCATTGGTTGCGTCCGGTTGTAAGTTGACCCGATTCAATCCCAACCGAACCCTTCCCCTTCACCTGCTTCAACATCGCCACAATCAGAAAGCTGACAATCACCAACAAAAGCCATGAACTCACCTTTCCCAGATGAACAAGACTCCAGGCATCGGTCTGGTTGGGATATTCCCAGGCACCAAAGAACGTGGCAATATTTTCAGCTATCCATATAAAAAATCCGATGAGTACAAATGAGAGGGCAAGTGGCATGTGGTAACGGATTCCGCCCACCTCGTACAGGACCCATGTCTGCCAAAAGACGATTAGAACGAGTCCCGATAACCACCAGCGAACGTCGATCCAGTAATGGTGGGTGAAAAAATTCAAATAAATTGCAGCAGCAAGAGGGATAACGACCAAAAACGGTGGCCACTTCACCAGTTCCACCCTAAGCCTCCTCCATGCCTGACAAAGATAACTCGCTACACTTGCGTACATGAATCCGCTGTACAAAGGCACCCCGAACACTTTGGAATACCCTTCCCCGGGATAAGACCACGAGCCCATATGGACCTTGAAAAGTTCAAGGGCAAGTCCAATCAGGTGAAACAAGGTGATCACCTTGAGTTCATCCCGTGTTTCAAGCCCGGAACGCAGCATTCCCCACTGCATCAGGAGGCAGACGATGAGCAGCCAGTCATAACGTGGCAGGAAGGGAAGCGGGATGATTTGTGTCAAAGCCAAAGAGGCAAAAATGACGACAGGGAACAAACAGGACAGGGCCTGCTCCCAACCAAAACGAACGAGTTGTTTTATTGCTCTCATGATTTTGCCTCCAAACCCTGATTATTGAATGTCTACCTCACTTTGGTATTCTAAAAGATCTCCAGGCTGACACTCCAATGCCTTACAGATCGCCTCTAAAGTGGATAATCGAACCGCCTTTGCCTTTCCATTTTTCAATATAGAAAGGTTAGCCATCGTGATTCCAACCCTCTCCGATAGCTCTGTCACGCTCATTTTCCTTTTCGCCAGCATCACATCAATATTGATTATAATCGCCATATTTTCACCTCAGACCGTTAAGTCATTTTCTGATTTTATATCGATGGCATTTTTTAATAGCTTTTGCAGAACTGCCGCAAATACCGCAATCACAAGTGGAGCGAAAATAAACATCATTCCGATCACTACGACCCCTGGGGCGTCGTCTATCTCTCCCATGAGAAAGAAGAGCGGCATCCCGGCCACATACAAGACCGTGATGGTGGTTGCACAATATTTTATATTCTTTAAAGCCTTGACCGATAATTCCGAGAACGCGTTGTTCTTGTCAATATAGCTTAATAGTCTAATCGCCTGATACAAGGCAACGAAAAACGGGATCGCCGATACGTACATCACGATCAAGATACCATATAGCAAATATTCAAGCTCTGAACCACTTTTTGCTGCATCCTTCGCTAACCAAGGCAACCCGAATACACACAAAGCAAGAACCGGTGTTCCTATAAGAAATACAGCTATTTTTAAAAAGAGTGTTTCTCGTTTCATCAAAAGCACCTCGCTTATTTAAATTCAATTTCATTTTAATCTATAATTTATCGTTTTACAATAAAAACTTATTGAATTTAATTATATTGTTATTGTATTAGACCAAGATAAAAAGCATTCCTTATGAGAAAGAAATGCTTTAATACAGCTATTTCAAACGGTTAGATAAGATTTCCTTATGGCTGTGTGACCATTTTATCAAGTCAAAGCTGCCCTTACTTATGAATCCTTTAAGGGTGTTTACTTCATTCAACGCCAACTCGTAAAGAGGCTTCTTAATGATTCCCTTAGATAAAGCATCTTCAAGCTCATCCGCATCCTTTTCAATAATCTCTCCCGTTGGTAATAGGACAATATCTAAGAATAAATCGTCCATCCAAGGAATACCATTTTCTATTCCATTGCAAAGGCAAATATCGATATACCATTGAACGATATCACCACCGGCATCAAACATCGTCGTTACTGAATGATTTTTACCGAAAGGAAATTAAATGGTGTATACAGGAGACTCAAGAGAAGGTCGAGTCGTTTCAACGTGATCTCCTCCTTGAAATAGGCTTCTATATTTTTGTGATACATCTTGCTTTTTTTCTTGGATGTACAGCATTTTGCCTCCTTGAAATCGGGAATTTTTTGATGAAATTCAAGTGTTTTAGGATAAATCAGCCTTTAGATTGTCTGTTTTGGCTGGGAATGGGATGTTTCGCGGAGCTTCAGGAAGTATTTTTGGATGGATTCCTCAATGAAAATAGGCTTCACTCAAGAATCGATCCGGTTTGGATAACTTTTAAGCCGGATTCCGGATAATTGAGCCGGTTCCAGATTCATTAAGCCGGAATTGAATTAATGGTGCCACTTTTTGAACAATTGATCATTTGTGTCGAATTTTCTTTATATATGTAGCTTCCTCGAAGTATTTAATGGTTATCACCTTAGAATCTCTGTCATCTTACATAAGTCAAGCACTGCCTGGATTAATTCTCACCCTAACAAAACAAGCGCATTGGAAAGTGAAAATACTCTCCAATGCGCTTGTATATATCTGTTTAACTAGAATGAAAAGTCCATCCCTTTATTTCCCTAATCGCGCTGATCGCCCCCATTTTTGTACAAACAGTTGCCCCCACGCGATTGCTGGTTGAAATGACGTTCTTTAATTCTTCGAAATCCTCCAGGAGGGCTTTCGGATCCTGATAGTGACTGAATTGATGCAGGGTCGCCCCAACAAATGCATCGCCTGCCCCTGTTGAATCGACGGAATGAACGGGGATGCTTGGGACGATACATGATTCTTTTCCGTTTGAAACCATTGTTCCATCCCTCCCCAGGGTGACGGCTACGGTATGGGCTCCCATTCTATGAAAATATTCGATTCCATCTGATAGTTGGGAGAATCCCGAAATGATCTTACATTCCTCTTCGCTTACCTTGACGAAGTTAGCTTGACTGATGCAATGCTCTGCCAACCCAATAAAGTCCCGCTCTCTCCCTTTCCATAAATCTCTTCGAAAGTTCGGGTCAAAGGAGATGAATTTCCCTGCTTCTTTGACGGTTTGGATGAAGGATACGTATGCCGACTTGAAGGGATCATCCAGTAAGGCAGTGGCGGATCCGAAGTGAATGATTGAAGATTCTCTCCAATTGCTTTCATGAAGTTCTTCCCTGTTCAGATAGGCATCTGCCCCTCGATTAAACACGAAATCTCTTTCCCCATCTTCTTTCAATGACACAAACGCTAGAGTCGTAGGATGATGCTCATCAAGAAGAATGGAAGAATCATCAATGGTAAGATCCATCATGGTCTGTCTCAAGAAAAGGCCGAACGGATCATTTCCAACCTTGCTCAGGAATCTGGCGCGTCCCCCAAGTATGGTGATGATCGCGCACACATTGGCGGGAGCCCCTCCTGCTTCCTTTGAAAAGTGTTGTCCCTGAACCAAGTCGGTATCGATATCTGTACAAAAGAAATCGATGAGCAGTTCACCGATGCACAGGATTGAAGGTTCATTCATGTTCTCAAACTCCCTTGCCCCAGATAGATGAAAGCTCCGTAACCGAAAGCTCTTCAACCTGGGCACCCCCTCCAAGGGCAGTGAGGGAAAGGGTGTGATTCGTTCCTCGTGGGAAGATCAGATTGGTTAATGCTCTCCTGCCTCCCTGTGCGAATAACTCCAAGGAAGAAGCGTCCAGGAATAGCTGAAGGATGAGCTTATCGTCCATTAATTCCACAGAGCACTCGGATATTCCGGGAAACGAATCCGAAAACCCGTTTTCTCCTGACTGAGTCCGATCGACCGATAACATGTGGGTGATTCGATCGTACCGAATACTGGTTTTCTCATCTGATGAATGGTGGATAGCCAGCCTGAACTCCTTTGCCTCTTCCAACGTTACAACCAGATTTACTTCCATTAATTCATGATTTATATCAATTGAGTATGCTTCTTCTGTTAGCACTATTGCCTTGTTGACCTTTGGTTCTTTTCTGATTCTATTCATTTCGGATACAGGTTTTTGTATAAGTTGAAACCCATCTTCCGTAGAAATCAAGGTCATTTCTCTAGGCAAGGTCATGGCTCCTCTCCACGTTTCAGTCGGAACCTGGTTTGCATATCTCCAGTTGTTCATCCATCCAAGATAGATCCGTCTTCCGTCCTTTTCAGAGATGTCGGACCAGCTCACTCCGGCATAATTGTCCCTTCCGTGATCAAGCCAGAGGATGGTGTCCCCATCATGATGGTTGATAAACGTCTTGCCGTCAAATTCCCCAACAAAGTACTGGGTCCTTGAACCTTCCTTGAGATCGGGGTTGTCACCGATGCTCACCAGCATCACCCATTTCACATGATCGGGAGTCCCGTCGACCATGAGTGGAAACAGATCCGGGCATTCCCATACTCCGGAATCGGCCCCTTCGTCCTGACCAAATTCACTGGCAAACTCCCAGTCAATCAAGTTAGGGGACGTATAAATGGTAATCGTTTGACCCGTCGCCAGCACCATTACCCAACGTTTAGATTCCTCATGCCAAAATACTTTGGGATCCCGGTAATCGGTAATGTCTTCATCTGATAGGACAGGATTTCCCTCGTATGTCTCCCACGTCCTGCCATGATCATGGCTATAGGCAAGGCTTTGTCTCTGCCTTGGACGATTGGAATCCGGATATGTGTCCGCATTTGTATAAATGGCGACCAGCCCGCCTTTCTCCCCTTTAAAGAAACCTGATGTATTCTTCCAATCCACCACGGCACTTCCAGAGAAAATAGCACCATGCTCGTCAGGATAAAGTGCGATCGACAGCTCCTCCCAATGAATTAAATCACGACTCACCGCATGCCCCCAGTGCATTGGTCCCCACGTGGTTCCATGTGGATGATATTGAAAGAAGAGATGATATTCCCCTTCGAAGTAGACCATCCCATTCGGATCATTCAGCCACTTTTCCTTCGGGGAAAAATGAAATTGCGGACGATAGGTTTCTGAATATAAGGTTGTTTTTTCTTGATAATTGTTCGTCATAAGGATCCTCCTTTGCTTTCAAAAGGCTGCACGATTGCCTGAGCAAGGTACAGCCGGAATTTGATTATGATTGGTTTCGGTCATATCCATCCTGCTTGATTTTCAGCCATTCCTGTAATCCGAGGCGATCGAGTTCTTTCAAGTAATCCGCCCATTCTTCATCGGCTTTCCCGTTGGTGATCCATTCCGCCTTTTTACGCTTCACATAAGCAAGCAAATCGGTCTCGATTTTCGAAAGCTTATCTAATTCCTCAAGGGAGAAGAATACTTTTGGATAGATGTTTTCCGCCTTCATATCCGGTACCATGACATCCTTCATGAGCCCCAGTCTCCAGGCAGCATCATCCGGTTTCGTCGTCACGGTTCCATAGTATTCGTCCAAGATTGCCAGTGGACCGCCGACGGATGTTTTTTCCCTGAGCTCTACAGGAGCCGTTCCCTCTAATGGAAGATGCTTTAATGAATGGCTTGCACTATCCATTTCGAAGATGTTTTGCTGTTTGTCATCCCCGTAGGTTCCCCAGTTATTTTGAACCGATTGGAGGGGGTTATAGAACTGATCAATCCATTTCGCCGTCAATTCAAGGTTCTCGTTAGCACTCGTGATGACCATTCGGTTCCGGTCAAATCCCATGCCGTTCGTTCTTGTCACATTCTTCGTTCCATCCGGTCCTTCAAGGGCAGGCATGAGGTCGTATTGATCGTTCATACCCGTGATGTTGGCTTTATCCCATGTGAAGTACATTCCGTAGCGACCTTCTTTTCCTTTCGACAGGTAGGTGTTCCAATCCTGTTCAAAAGCTTCTACGTCGATCAAGTCTTCTTTATATAACTCATTCAAATAATTGATGGCATCCTTATACCCTTCATCGGCTGCCGTCAGCTTTACTTCTCCATCATTCGTGACGACGGTGTGATCCCAGTTTTCCCCTAATCCAAACGAGCCAAATAAGAAGGACACATCTTCACCACCATGATTGATGATGAAGGACATCGGAATCTCATCGGCCTCACCATTTCCGTTTGGATCCTGCGTCTTGAATGCTTTCAGGACTTCTTTTAGTTCATCGGTTGTTTTCGGCATCTCAAGCCCCAGTTTATTCAGCCATTCGACATTGATCCAAGGGAAGTCATCGACGGAGTGGATACTTTCTTTCCCTGAACCAAGCTCTTCAATCCAAGGGAAGGAATAGATGTGTCCATCCGGTGCCGTCATCATCGATCGATATTCAGGGGCATCTTCCAAGACCTTTTTCAGGTTGGGCATATGCTTATCAATCAAATCCTCAACAGGAACGACCGCTCCATCCTTCGCAAGCTTTAACAGCTCATAGTCACTGTATCCTGCATTCATAATCGCGTCTGGAAGCTCCCCACTAGCGACAGCGAGATTCCGTTTTTCATTGAAGGTTTCCCCCGCTGTATAATTGGTCCAGTCGATCTTCACTCCTGTTTCTTCCTGGAGCCTTTTGAAGATCAGCTTTTCATTTGGATCATCCGGAGCAAGTGGTGAGCTGGATGTCATCATCTTAAGCGTCACCTGTTCCTCTAAAGGAAACTTCACATTTTCCAGTTCATAATTCTCAGAAGAAGCACTTTCACTGTTGTTGCTGCACCCGGCTGCAAGCAGCATACCTGATATCAGAAGCGCCGACATTGTGTTCACCTTTTTACCCATTTTTAAACCCCCATTGTTAATAAGTTGATTATTTTAAAGATCCCACCATAACACCTTTTTCAAAGTATTTCTGGAAGAATGGATACATAATGATCAGCGGTAAGCTTGCTAATACGATGGATGAATACTTGATCATCTCTGAAATTCTTTGCAGTTCTGCGGCAGCCTGCTGATCAGCGATCATTCCCGGTTGCACCTCATTCTGGATAAGGATCGAGCGCAGGACGAGCTGTAACGGGTACAAATCCCGGTCCTCAAGATAGATCATCGCATCGAAATACGAATTCCATTGCGCGATGAACGCATAGAGCGCGATGACAAAGATAATCGGCTTTGACAACGGAAACACGATGTTCAAGAAAATCTTGAACTCCGATGCACCGTCGATTCGTGCTGCTTCCTTCAACTCATTCGGAATCGATTTGAAATACGTTCTCGCCAGGATGATGAACCAGACGTTGATGGCATTGGGAAGGATGATCGCCCAAATCGTGTTCAGCATCCCTAAGTCCTTCACAACCATATACGTCGGGATTAATCCTCCGTTGAAGAACATGGTGATGAGAAAGAACACCATAATGAACTTTCGTCCGACAAGCCCTTCAGCCGAGAGGGAATACCCGGCAAAGATGCATACACACACGGTGATGAGGGTGAACCCGGCAGAATAGAGAATCGAGTTGATGAATCCTTTGACGATGGTCCCGTCCTCGAAGATCCGTTTATATCCTTCGAGCGTCCAATCCGACCCGCTGATGAATAATCCCTTTTTGACCAGAACATTCGGCTCAAGAACCGATGATAGTAGAACGTATATCAACGGGAACAGAACGATGATCACGATTCCCCCAAGCAGGATTTTGTTGATGAAAAGAATGAATTTATCTGACCTGGTGTATTGGTACACCTCGTTTCCCCCTTTCTATAAAAGACCTTCGCCTTCGTTTAATTTCTTGACCACCCGGTTGACGAATACCAACAAGATGACATTGATGACGGCATTGAACAATCCCACTGCCGTGGCGAATGAATAGTCACCGGCCTGTAGCCCACGCTTATATACATAGGTCGAAATGATTTCCGAGGTTGGCAGGTTCATAGACGTCTGTAACAGATAGGCTTTCTCAAATCCGATGGCCATGATGCCTCCTGCTGCCAGGATGAACAGGACCGCCATCACAGGCTTCAGCGTCGGAAGATCGATGTGCCAGATGCGTTGCAGCAGGGACGCCCCATCTACGGTTGCTGCATCGTGAAGCTGGGGATCCACATTGGCGAGTGCCGCCACATAGATGATCGATGCCCACCCTGCGCCCTGCCAAACCCCTGACCAGATATAGATGCTTCTGAAGGCATCGGGATCAGACATGAACGAAATCGGCTTATCCGTAAATACCGACAACATCGCATTAATGGGTCCCGTAGGTGATAGGAAGAGAAAGACCATCCCCGAGATGACAACGACCGAGATAAAATGTGGTGCATAAAGGATGAGTTGAAAATTCTTCTTTACGCCTGCTTTTCGGAGCTGATTCAGCATGAGTGCAAGTATGATCGGGATCGGAAACCCAATCAGAAGCTCAAAGGAACTTAATTTCAGAGTATTGACCAGGATATCCATGAAATTCGGAGACGATAAAAAGTCCGTAAAGTGCTTGAATCCCACCCATTCACTGCCATTGATCCCCCTGATGGGACTGAAATCCTTAAATGCGATGGATGCCCCATACATGGGAACATACTTGAAAATGATCGTAAGAATGATGGCCGGTGCAAGAAACAAATAGAGAATATAGTTTTTCTTCATATAATGGAGCTTGGTTTTGAGTTTCGTATTTTTCTTTGTTTCCGATATAACGGGTGTATCTGCCTTGGCAAGTTCTTGCAATCTTTTGACCCCCTTTATAAAAATCAAGTTGTTTAGAAACAATGACCCGCCCATTTCGGTGAGGATGTCTGTTGAGTTCACTTTACTAGATTCCAAGAATGAAAACGTTTACTATTTTCGGATAAAACAGTTTAAATATTTTGGAAGTTTACTGCACAAAAAAACCTCTGGCAGCTGCCAAAGGTTTCTATTCCAAATCATTCAGTTCTTCATTAATCTTTTTTACCGCCTCTTCTGCCGAAGTTTTGACATCCTTCCCTCCGATTCCCACGTCTTCAAATAGAGTTTTGACCGCATCACTCACGACAGGATAGGCTGGAGTAATCGGTCTATTCCTGGAGTACTTTTGTGCCTGTTCCACGAAAATATTCTTCGGGTACTCATTGAACTCAGGAAAGGCTTCTGCAACGGAATAACGCGCCGGAACATCCCCGGTGATATCCACATACTTCTTTGCACCTTCAAAGCTGGTGACATAACGGATAAACTCCCATGCTTCATCGGGATAGTCGGTTTCAGACGAAATACCGAGGGACCACCCACCGTTTGGAACCGCCTGCTCGCTCCCTTTCGGCAGGGCGGTAATCCCGAAATCCTCACCCAGCCGGAAATCAGGATTCATCATACTGAGACTCTCCACCATCCAGGAACCGAGGACCGTCATGCCAAGCTTATCGGTCTCCAATGCTTCCTGGGGGAGTTCGACCTTGGCCACCCGGTGTTTCTGATATAGATTCTGATAAAACTGGAGGGCTTTCAGTGAAGCCGGGGAGTTCAAATATCCACTGGCTGTCTGATTTCCCGGATCCAATACATCTCCTCCAAATTGCCAAAGAATAGGCATCTTGAAGTAGGAAGGCGACTCCCCATCCGGGAATCCCTGAGCTGGGTCGATCCCCGTGATGTCAGGTGATAAAGCAGAAATTTTCTTAGCTGCCTCGAGGACCTCATCCCATGTCATCGGATCATGTGGATTTTTGGAAGGGAGGGGCACCCCTGCTTTTTGGAACAAATGAATATTATAAAAAAGGGCGACACTCGATTCTGCAATCGGTGATAAGTAGATTTCATCCTCATATGTGATCCCCTTCAACGTAGGGGATGCGAGATCCTCAATATGGCCTTCTTGTCTCATATAATCGTCGAGGGACATCAGACCACCCGCACTGGCATAAAGGGCGAGGGTCGGCGTATCGATCGTCAAAATATCAGGAGGATCACCCGCAGCCATCTCGGTTCTAAGCTTCAACTCATAATCCCCATATGGGACAGGGACCATCTCCACTTCGATCGTGGGATGCTCTTTATTGAAGTCAGCCACCAGCTCTTCATACGCTTGATTTTCAAGTTCTGTCCCTCTGTTTCTCCAGAATGTCAGGTGGATCTCGGCTTGTTCATCCAGTTTTCCACCAGCCTTCTCCCTGCTCGTTTCCTGGAAGGAGGTGAAATAGAAGATGCTGTAGATCCCGGCTGTCACCATGAGTATCGCCGCCAGTACATAGATGACGGTTAATTTATCCTTCATCGTGCCTCCCCCTTATCCACTGTCATGGATTTCCGGTAATCAAGTGGCTTTTGTCCAAAACGCTTCTTGAACACAGTGCTGAAATAGCCTGAATTGGAATAGCCGACAAGATGGGCAATCTCGATGATCTTTAACTGTTCATCCATCAACAGGGAACGGGCTTTGTCCATTCGAAGGTTCACGAGATAATCACTGAAATTCTGCCCTACCAGTTCTTTGAACATCTCCGATAAATAGGCCGAGTTGATATGGAATTGATCGGCAAGGGAGGTGAGTGAAATTTCATTGGCGTAATGCCTGTCCATGTACTGCCTTACATTTTCCACGATGGCCGTTCCATTAGAGGAATGACGGGTTTCACTCACCTTTTCCGCAATCATTCTTGCTAGCTCTAGCAGTTCGCCTTTGACCCGCTCCCGGGACGTCAGTTCCCATATACCCAGTTGACAATTCCACAGATTCTTCTTCATGTCATCAGTGTACAGATCATATTTTCTTGCCATGGATCCCAGCATGAAGAGCACCCGGCTCGCTGCAAAGGAATACGACATCACCGATTGCCGGTCGCATTCAGCAAGAGTAGTCAGAAGATGTTTTTTGAAGGTCTCGAATTCCCCCTGCTCCATACTGTTTGACAGCTTCCATTCAGCATCCTCAGTGAACTCGATGGTCTGTTTACTCGTTGTCCCGTCGATGAGCTGGGACGTGGCCTCAGCTGAGCTTTGGCTCCAGGAGAGAAGGGCCGAAATATACCCGTTCTTTAATTGTGATAAACCCCTGACCACTTTCCCCAGTCCGATGACCGTTTCAAGATGCAGATAGGTGCTGACACTCTTTTGCAGCTTCTGAACAAAGATAGGGACTTGATTTTCCCCTGAGTAATGATGACATAGGAAATGAAGCATATTCGGGTAGCTCGTGTCGTAGAAGGACATGATTCCTTCATGCTCATAGGATAATTCCCTGCAAAGCATCTTGAATGGAAGAAACAACTCCCTTACCTGCTCGCGTTCCCTGCTTCGTATCTCTACGGTGATGAACTGTACGACAGCGTCCTCACCTACTAGCACATCGAGCTTCAGCTGACTGAGTCTCTCGCCGGCAATATTCATCCCCGCCCATTCATCCTTCACTAAATGAAGCAGGTACTGCTCCCTCATTTCCTCGGCATGGAATTGGTTCATTCTGTCCGTTTCCATCCTTCTCTGCTTCTCCGCTTCAATCTCGCCCTTGCTTTTCCTGAGGGCAGCCGTCAATTCCTCGGGATCGACGGGCTTAAGCAGATAATCCTTCACTCCTTCGACCAAAGAGGAACGTACATACTCGAAATCCGCGTATCCCGACAGGACGATCACCTTGATATCTGGATCCTTACCCGATAGCACTTTCACAAGCTGCATCCCATCTAAGACTGGCATCCTGACATCGGTTAGGACAAGATCAGGCATCACCTCTTCTATAACCTGTAACGCTTCCTTGCCATTCGAGGCTTCACCGGCAATAACAAAGCCTTCTTCTTCCCAGTCCACTTTCCACTTCAACCCTTTACGAATTTGAATTTCATCATCGACCAGAATCACCTTCAGCATGAAGATCCCCCTCTCCACTTTTTATGCATAAGACAATGGTTGTGCCTTGATTCTCTTCTGATGTAATGTGATAGGTAAAATTCTCTCCGTAATACAGCTTCAAACGCCCTAGGACATTTTTAAGCCCGATGCTGCGTCCTTTGCTTTCCAACACATGCCGCGATTCGTGACGGCCCAGGTCAAACTTCAACTCTTCCACGATGGACTCAGGGATCCCGATTCCATTGTCCTCAATCACAATCTCCACCCAGTCATCCATTTTCTTCGTCGAAATGCGAAGAACAGCCTCCGTCTTCTTTATGAAGCTATATTTCACAGAATTCTCTACGAGTGGCTGGATGACAAACTTAATGATCGGGAGCGTAGAGGCTTTAGGATCTTCCTCAATGGAAACGGAGAGAGCCTCTTCATAGCGCAGCTTCAAAATTTCCATAAATCTCCGTATATAGGTCATTTCTTCCCCGAGGGTCACCATGTTCGATTCCGTATTGAGGGAATATCTCATGATCCTCCCTAAATGGATCGTGACATCAATCACCTCTTTGTTCTTCCCTTGAGCTGCGAGTCCACCGATGGTCTCTAGGGTATTATTGAGGAAATGGGGATTGATTTGCAGGAGTAGCGCTTTGTATTCCGCATCCCGCCTGCGTATATTGGCTTCATATTCCGTTTCAATCAGAGTGTCCAGGCGGTTGGTCGTCTGGCCGAACACATCCACCACATAGCCAATCTCATCATTTGCTGTCTTAATGGAAGGGATCAATTGCTTGGCTTTCTTAAAATCTCCCTTTTCCACCAGCTTCATGGCACCGGTCAATTTCCCTAAAGGCTTTACGATGGTAGAAGAAAGGAGGTAAGACGCCATGATCGTCAATAAGAAGATCCATCCACTCGTCAAAAGGAGGTTCCTCTGAAGCTCATTAATCTGAGAGAACAATTCGGACTTGGTAATTTCACTGACAAGCACCCATTCCCCCACCCTTGCCTTCTGATAGAAGAGCATATACTCTTCCTTCTCGAAAGGGACCTCTATTAATCCTGAGCTTTTTGGCTCCGTCTTTATGGTCTTTAAGCTTTCTTTTACCACATTCTCTGGTGTATCGATGCTTCCGGTCAACACATTTCTGCCGTGGCTGTCCAGGAGATAGACTCTCCCGTTCTCCCCCAGCTTGATCTTGCTTAATGCTTTCTCTAGGAGGGACGATGGGAAGTTCACCTTGATCACCCCGGATAAATCAAGCGTATTGATATCAAAGAGTGGAAGAAGGTAACTATTCACCTGATCCGCTATCAGATCATTATGAGACCGAAGCCAACGCTGATCGTCTTTATAGAAATCATTGAACCAAATCGTTTTCTCTAGAGGAGGAAGATTCCCGGCAGTCCCAGTCCCATCGTTGAGGTAAACCGATACGGACATCGACTTGGAATTGTTGATCATCATCGAGGATAACTCCGCCTTCAACTGGTTCTTCATCAGAAGACGTTCGGCACCCGTTGCCTCCCTGTCATTCTCTTCGGACTTGATCCATTCCTGAGTCGTAGGGTTCACCAGTACCTGCTTTCCTAAATCCTCTGCCTGTGACGTAATCGAATCTATATACAACGAATATTGCTCCATCATTTCAATCGTCGAACTCGTCGTACGTTCTTCCATGATGGACGTAAACCAGTTGGGAATCAGGATCGACAGAACTAGAAAAGGAAAGGTCAGTAGCAAGGTGAAAATCATAAATAATCGGTTGCGAAGTGAGAAAAACATAGCGCCTCCATGGTTGCTGCAAAATAGTATTTTATTATTCGAAAAAGTGAAACTACTATTCTTTTAAATTTACCATAGAATGAGGGGGGTAAAAAGGCAGAAAGATGTGGAGAGGAGGGTTTCCGTCTTTGCGAAGACCCCCAAGTCGTTAAAGTAGAACGAAGGAATAACGTTATAAACATACCGAGCAATCACAGATGGTTGATGGGTAAACTCATGAATGAATCGGTAAAGCGCGGTTGGCTCTATTCACTCTCCAATGCGCTCTATTAACTAGAAGAAGAGTTCCTTCTTTTTTTGCGATATAAAAACCTCTGAGGTTCTTTTGAGAGAGTGAAAACAATAAATAATAGGACAAGCTCACAATCACTCACGAATGTATTGAATATTTGCAATGCCGGTGTTGAACAAACCGCATCGGAAGGGTCTCAGAACCTGACTGGAAAAGATGGAGAGAATGCAAGCCAAGGCGGACAGATCGCGGATAAAGGTGGTCAAAATGCCAACCAATTTGGACAGGTTGTTAAAGATGGTGGAGAGAATACAATAGAAGATGCAGATAATGAGCCTGGCTAGTTAGAGCGAAGAAAAGAAGAACGTATTCAAATTTCGATATTTTATATAGTTTTGAGCATGCATCTGTGTGAATTTTCTTTAGATATGTACACGTAGCCCTATCCAGGGATCCATGCAAATTCGGTGCCTGTCATCTATTACCGTGAATCAGGAACAGACCGGGATTTTCACTCCCCGTCATCCCCACCATCGCCATCGCTATCCCCACCATCAAAAAAGTCATTCACCTTTTCTATTAAGCTATTATTTCCCCCCTCGTCTTCACCCAGTTTAGACGAATGAAGGAAACTCTCTAATGTAAAGACTTGAACAGCCTGTTGCTTGTATCTTGTCATAAAGTAGAAACAGACGATAAAGATAAGGATTAGAAGCACGATGAATGCCGGTATCATCATGTTATTCAAAATGGACACACCTCCTTATGTTGTCTTTCTTATGAATATGAAAGGATAGGTGTTTACATGACTGGCCCAACTGCATGACTCATTATTTTCATTTTCCCCTTGCTATGAAACGCGTTTCATACATTAGGCTGAAAGAAGAATATGATTGGCGTAACGCCATCCCGGCGGCGTGACAATCATAGATGCTTGTCCGAAGTGTTCATACATCTTGAACACTTCCCCTTCCTCTCAAACTGACAATCTATGCTACGATAGGATAATAAGAAGGGGGTTGAATGCACATGTCCATGTTCAATAAAGTGATTGCGAGTATCGGGATTGGTTCCGCGACCGTTGATACGAAGGTGAAGCGGGCCTATATTCGGCAGGGTGAGATGCTCGAGGGAGTCGTAGAGATAAAAGGTGGGAATACGGATCAGCGAATCGAGTCAATCGATCTGAAGCTGATGACGATGTACGGCCATGAAGGCGGAGATCGACTGTCACCTGCCGTCGTGGAAGTCCAACAGCTCAATGAGCCCTTTACCATTTCTATGGGAGAAAAAAAGCACATCCCGTTCTCATTCAAGGTTCCCCTGGATACGCCGATCACGATGATACACCCTGAAACGCAGAAGAATGTTCCACCAGTCTGGATCGATACGGGCATCGATATCAAGAATGCTATTGACCCAAAGGACAGGGATTATATATCCGTTGACCCGACAACCGTTCATGAAAATATTATGGATGCCATCAAGGTCATCGGGTTTAAATTCAAGCAGATGGAGAGTCAGAACACCCCGGTATGGGTGAAAACGAACCGTCCTTTCGTACAGCAATATGAATTCACTCCATCCTTCGGTAAATATAGCCGGAAGCTCGACGAACTCGAAGTCTATATCCTGCAGGGCGACCATGAAACCACCATCTATTTCGAAATCGACAAACGCAGCAAAGGATCGATGGCGGTCTTAATAGAAAAATTCAACCTGGATGAACACAGAGGAAGCGTGACCCTCGACAATCAGGAAATCCTGCTTAAGAGAAGTCGTGTGAGTGATACGTTTGAAGAGATTATTGATGAGGTTCTATGAATCATGAATGGGGTGAATAAGATCATACCACCAAACGATCAGAGGTATTGCTCCCCTGATCGTTTTTTCGTAAAATTCCTATGAAGTAAATAGACGTTCCCCCTACACATACGTATACAGGTGATGATTAACAAGATTCTCTCTCACTGGCCAGATTAGGCTCCATTGTCCTTTTGAAAGAAAAGAGGATCATCAACCCTCCTAGGATCGCACACATCCCGTACATAAAAGAGTAGGACGAGAGGTCGGCGAGTGGGCCCATCACCACTCCACCAAGGGAAACTCCTAAGTCGGCCGTGGCAATGAAAAGTCCCAGAAGGACATTCCGTTCCATTTTCGGTAGGACAAAGGATAGATACGTGGTGAGCGTTGGATAAATCAGGGCCTGGGCCAATCCTATCCCGACAGCTCCCCCATAGAATAGGATACCGCCAAGCGTCTGGGAGAAGCTGATGCATAGGGCTGCCAGTGCGAGAAGAAGCATGGTCCCCATGACAAAGGAGGCGTGCCACTTGCCGTCAGAAGGGATATGTTTTCTCAAGGTGAAACGGGCAAACACTACGGTTGCTGCCTGCAACATGAGAAAGACACCGGCACTTCCACTCTCCATCTGTAATGCGTATAGAGGGATGAAGGTGGTGATGGCCCCGAATATGATGGAAGAACCAAGCATGAGTACGCTGCATTTGAATAAGAAAGGATTTTCCACCAATTGGGTGAAGGAGGCAAGCATCTTCCCGCCTTTCCCATCCTTTTCCGGTACCGCTTCACCCTCCTTTGTTTCCAACTTGGCTGTGTACCCAAATAAGCCCGTCACAACGGCAAGCCCAATCATGACGTAACCGAATGAATCCATTCCTTCCTGCCAGATTCCGATGGCCAATAAGGGGCCAAGTATGCCTGGAATATAAGAAAATAAAGAATAAAGCGAGATGCCTTGCGACCGGCCTTTTTCAGGCAGTGCATCAATGATCCCGATCTGAATGGCCATGGAAAAGAAGGCCGTCGCCACCCCCTGCAGCATCCGGGCCACAAGATAGCTTCCGAGTCCTGAAATGGTATACAGGGCGAGTGCAAGCCCGTTCAGGATCAGGATGATGCGAAGGATCCGGGTAGGTCCGTGCTTTTGAATGATCTGGCCAGCCCAGGGCCGGAAGAACATCGTCGTAAATAGATAAGCCCCCATCACCAGGCCGATCGTCGTGTTGCTCGCTCCCCACTCCTTTCCTTGAAGGGGGATGAGCACATTCAAAATGGCGTTGGCGCTGAAATAACAAAGGACTACCAGATATAAACGTAAAAATGACCACGATAATGCTCCATACACTGTATATCGCCTCCTAACATCTTGATGATTTAAAGAGATTAAAACGTGACTAGTGCCCGTAACAGCTGGTTCGCATAATCGGATTGCACGGCTTTTAAGCGTTCCGTTTCCACCATCTCATCCACCTGTCCGTGGCGAAAGATGAGGATGCGGTCGCAGATATAGGCGGCTGCCTGAATATCATGGGTAATGAACACATAGGTCATGCTGTGTGTTTCTTTCAGTTCCCGTAAGAGATTCAATACCTGTAATTGAACCGACACATCAAGGGAACTGATGGCTTCATCAAAGAGGATGCAGGCTGGCTCCGTGGAGATCGCCCTTGCGATGCACACCCTTTGGATCTCTCCACCGGACAATTCATGGGGATATTTATGCTTGTATGTATGAGGCAATCCTACTTCATTCAACAGTCCGTCGACCTTTTTGGTCTTCTGATCCGCTGATATCTTCTGCAGTTCAAGAGGCTCAAGGATGGCCTGCTCCACTGTGAAAAATGGATTGATGGAAGATTTGTAATCCTGGAACACCGCGCTGATCTTCCCGATTCGTCGCTTCCTCTCCGCTACATCGACCCCATCAAGGGTAACAGTTCCCCGGTCCGGCTTCTCAATCCCGATCAGCAGCCGCCCCAGTGTCGATTTGCCGCTGCCGCTTTCCCCGATGATGCCCAGGCATTCCCCTCGCATGACTTCAAAGCTGACATCGGTCAGCACTTGCTTCCTCTCTTTCGAAAAGAGGCCTCCACGTTGATATGATTTGTCTACATAATTAGCGTTCAGCATATTAATGACTCCCCATCAGTCTGTTAAAATGGTGGCTCAACGATTGCCGGGTGGATACCAGGTACTTGGTATATTCCTTTGCCGGCTCGGCGAACACCAATTGAGCATTCCCCCGTTCAATGATCCTGCCGTCCTTCATCACCAATAGATCATCGGCTATGTGACGGACCACCCCCAAATCATGGGAGACGAAGATCATGGAGCACCCAATCCTTTCCCGTAACCCGATCAGCTGATTCACCACTTCATACTGAGTGATGGTATCAAGGGCTGTCGTCGGCTCATCGGCGATGATGAGATCAGGTTCCAGAATAAGGGCCAGGGCAATCATAATCCTCTGGAGCATCCCTCCCGATAATTGATGAGGATATTTGTTCAGCACTTCGGCAGGATTTGTGATCATGACACTTTCAATGGCGAGTTTCAGCTTTCGTTCCGTCTCCCTTTTAGACCAGTTGAAATGTTCCGCTGTCACCTGACGTAAATGAACGCCTATGACACGTGATGGATCAAATGCGGTCATCCCATTCTGCATGATCATGTACATCTGTTTGCCCCGTTTCTTCCTCATCGCTTTTTTCGAAAGGGTAAGGAGATTTTCCTCTTTAAAAAGGACGGTCCCGGTTTCTTTCAGCCATGGTTGGTTCAACCTCATCAGCGACCGGCATGTCAGCGATTTACCACTTCCGCTTTCCCCGACGATGGCGAGTGTCCTCCCCTTCTTCACGTGGAAGGAACTATCCTTCACAAGCCATTGGTCCGTTTTTTCATCGACGATGGACAGGCCGTTTACCTCGAGTATATTCATTTTGTTTCAGCCACCTCTTTTCTTGATCCCGGGTTGATAAATGACAGGCTGTTCCTCCTGTGAACCCTTGTGCGCCGACTCCTTGGATCCAATGCAATCTGCAGGGAATCCGAAAGGAAATTGAAGGCCATTACAATGATGATGATGGCTAAACCGGGTGCCAGTAATAGCTCCGGCCGGGTAAACATCACGGATCGGGCTTCGTTCAGCATCATCCCCCACTCCGCCGTTGGGGCCTGGACCCCCAATCCGAGAAAGGAGAAACCTGAAATCTGCAGAATCATCGAGGAAATCGAACTGCTGGAAATAACCGCAATATCGGCAAACGTCACGGGTACGATATGCTTGATCAAGATCCTGCCGTGCCCCACCCCGATGGCCCTTGCATACCTCACATAATCAGATTCGGCAAATTGTCTGACCGAAGTCCGGATGACCCGGGCAAACCAAGCCCACTTAGTGACAATAAAAGCAATCAGTATATTTTCAAGCCCCACCCCGAATACACCAATAATGGCAAGGGCCATGACATATCCGGGAAACGACAGCATGATATCACAGACTCTCATCAGAACCGCATCCACTCTTCCTTGGAAATATCCCGACAGGAAACCGACGATAGTCCCGATCACCACGGAAATGGCCAGTGCCAGCAAGACCCACAAGACACTCGGCCGGATGCCATAAAGGATCCTCGATAAGATGCAGCGCCCCAAATGATCATTCCCTAACAGATAAGCCCATGAAGGGGTTGCATAACGTAAGCCCATATCGACTTCCGCCGGATCGTGTGGGGCGATAAACGGCGCAAAGAGACCACTCAAGAGGGTCAAAAGAATGACGATCAACGATACCATCGCCAGCTTATCATGACGTAAATTCGTTAATTGTCTCATTTAATGATCATTCCTTACTTTAGGATTCACAGCGGCATTCAAGATGTCAGAAATGGCATTGAACATCACGAATGCCACCGCCACAATCAGTACATACGCCTGAACGACTGGAAAGTCCCTGCTGACAATGGATCTGATACTCAAACTTCCTACACCCGGCCAGGCAAACACACTTTCCACGACGACCGTACTCCCTAATATAATCGGTATCGCCATACAAAAGACCGACACGGCGACCTGCAGGGAGTTGCGTATGATAAGGACGGTGACGCGCCATTCCTTCAAGCCGCATGCCCTGGCATAAAGCACATAATCTTCACACAATTGACGAAGCATCGAGCTTCGGACGACCCGGAAGTAAATCCCCGCATAACTGATGGTAATGACCAGGACGGGGAGGATGTAACTTGTATAGGAGTCCATGCCATTCGTCGGAAATAAATCGAGCTTCACGGAAAAATACCAGATCAATATAGATGCCAGTAAGTAGGAAGGCATGGCCGTCAAGAAGAACGAGGTGCCCCTGACAAACTGATCCACCGCTTTGTCCCGTTGCAATGCACAGATCACTCCAAGGAGAACCGACAGGATCATGACCGCAACGGAGGAAATGAGCGTCAACTTCACTGTGTTGATCAAAGCGGGTCCAAGGAGCGACCATACCGGCTGCCCTGTCACAAAGGACGTTCCAAAGTCCAATCGGAGGCATTCCATCAACCAATCCCCGTACTGAAGGAGAAAGGGCCGGTTGAACCCGAGCTCCTCCCTCGTCTCTTCCATCAGTTCATTCGTAATGACCGGTACCCCCTGGGACTTGAGGACGACCTCAGCCGGATCCATCGGGGACAGGCTCATCAACACGAACGTTATAAAGGAAATAATCATTAGGACCGGAATCGACACCAACAGTCTTCTAATGATGTATCGTATCAAGACAATCCTCCTCTCGGGAATCCCGGGTGAACGACTCCCCTTTTCATTATTGGAGTCTCATCTGTTCGAATGGCAGCTCAAACTGTGTTTGTTTGAATGTTAGCCCCTTTAATCCTTTAGGCCCCACAACTGTCATCCGGCCATTCGATATCGGAATAAATACGGCTTCATCATGAACGATCGTTAAAATATCCTTATAGAGGGATTTCCTCTTCCATTCTTCCGTCGTCACCATTACTTCTTCGATTTTTCTATAGAGTTCATCCGCTTGCCTGATGCCTTTGGTTGTATGAAGGTAAGAAGCATCAGAAGTGAACGCTGCGATCGTACTGACCGGATCATACGCGAGCCCCCATGTTTGATTAAATAATAATTCATAGTCACCTGTTGATCGTCTATTGGCGATGGATGTGGATTCCTCACCGACGATTTCAAGACTCGCACCGATTTTTTTCAATGAGCTTTGGATGAACTCAGCCTCTGTTTTTTGAGAAGGTGAATTGACGTCATAAAATAGCTTCATGGCCAAAGGACGCCCCTCCTTTTCACGGACCCCATCATCACCGGACTTCCAACCATTTTCTTCTAACAACTTTTTAGCTTTATTGACATCGAAGTCCCTCTTCTGCAGATCAATATCTGCATAAAGAACATTGGATGAAAATAAGGTATGGGCTTCTGTTTCGGTCCCGTCCAAAATATCTTTGGCAATCGTCTCCCGGTCAATGGCGTACCAAATCGCTTCGCGCACCGCCGTCTCCTTTACGGGACTATCCGTTTTGCTACTATTGGCGACGATCATCTTCGTATTCATCGCCTCACTTCTTTCCACCTGGTGATCCCCTGTATCGACCAGCTGGTTCATCGCTTCCACATTCAGGCTGTCTGCACCACGATCATCTGTGAAGGCAAAGTTGATCTCCCCTTTTTGTAAAGCCAGGAATGTCGTCTCCCCCGCAGGAAGCACTTTCGCCGTAATCTCTTTGATAGAAGGCGCCCCTCCCCAATAGTCTTCGTTTGCTTCGAACCGGGCGAACTCGTCTACCTTATGTTCCTTGAGGATATAGGGTCCGGTTCCGTGATAACCACTCACTCCATCCTTCGTATCGCCATTCTTGAAGTCATTGGGTGACAGGAACACATAAGGCCTCGTCATCGAAAGCTCTGCCAAGGCAGGATAATAGGGCTCAGACAGAGCCAGTTCCACCGTATGCTCGTCAATGACCCGAACCTCCTCGATTTTAGTGGAAAGCTTGATCCACGCATGCTTCTCCGCATTTCGCTGTACCGCTTCAATGTTCTTCTTCACGGCATCGGCATTGAACAGCTCCCCATCATGGAAAGTGACACCTTGCCTAAGATGGAATGTATACACCTTGCCGTCATCTGAAATCTCCCAGGACTCAGCAAGTAGCGGCTTGATGCCATCCTCTGTATTTTCAACCAAAGATTCATACACCTTCCCCTGGGCCGCCATGGATCCCGTGTATAAATGAGGGTTCATATCATTGATATCCTTCGCTGTCGCATAAACCAGTTCATCCTTATCTGCTTCCTGTTCACCTTCTGTTTTCGCTCCGCAGGCAGCAAGGATCATCATCAAAAGAACCAATACGCTTAATGTCCATCTCTTATTCATCCCATTCTTCTCTCCTTTTGTAATCTCTTTATAAAACAAAATCATTACGATTTAAACCTTGTAACCATCTCTTTTCCTATCACTCCAGTAATCCTCGTTAGGTCCTCTTCGAAGCTTCGAATTGAGAAGGCGTCGGAAAGCTTTTGACCTTGATGGACTTCCGTAACTTCTGTCAGCTTTTCCTCATAGGTCCTGATCAGCTTGTCAATGGTAGGGCTCGGCACTTCAAGGAATCGTGCAATCCCCTGGATGATCTTGATTCGATAATAGTCCTCCTTAGGCATTCTCGGGATATCCAGCTCGCCCTCTAAGTTCCTATACATTTTCCTGATCGGAACGGCCGAGAAGTCGAAATATCTCCCTACCTCGTCAGGCGTGGAATAGGGATCGATCAACAGTGAGGTATAGCGTATGTAAAGTAAATACTCCTGG
This sequence comes from Rossellomorea sp. GQ25, assembly GCF_059758515.1. NCBI lineage: Bacteria > Bacillati > Bacillota > Bacilli > Caryophanales > Bacillaceae > Rossellomorea > Rossellomorea sp. GQ25. The sequence goes on from NZ_JCAXEQ010000002.1 coordinate 334,257, forward strand.
TGGATTCTATCCAGCTTTTCAAAATCTTCGATGTCACTCCTTGATAAGCTTTCCAATCTTACGGGATAGTTATCGTCTGTCATGAATCGAAGGAGATTGAGCGGCTTGATCTTCACTCTTTCCAGGATTTCCATCATTTCCTGCCACTGGGCGCGCATATCCCGGATCAGTTGCTGGGTGATCGGTCCCTCGGGATACAGCTTATACACATATTTCATGGAAGGTTCCTCATCGAATATCTCCTGCAGTGTCACATCATTCATAAAGAGCGGGGGATGGACGTAGAGGGAAATATTGCGGGTCTCTGCTTCCAATGGCGATTCAGTCGAAACTAGCGCCATACCAAGCTCTTTCCCTAACCTAACCAATCTTTGAACCGTCTTCGAATGGCCATGGGTCGAACCGATATAGAGCTTCTTCTTTACGGCCGTCGTGATGACATGGTGAGAAGGATCCCGCTCCATCCATCTCGTATCTCCTAAATAAGTAGAGAAGCTAATGATTTCCGCTTCGGGTTGAACGTCCGACAGATCATGCTTCACGAGACTATTGGATCCGAGAGTCGGTGAAACCAATACGATCGACCGTACGCCTTTGAATACATCCCTGGGAATGGTGTGGAGCACGTCCAGATACGCGTCAGTGGTGACAGCCAATACGACGACATCCCACTCTCCCCTTATTGTGTCAAGACCGCGGTACACATGATCGATCAGGCTTTCACCTTGTATTCTCTCATTCTGCTGATTTTGAACGGACACCCGAATGTGATTTCCTTTCATCTCTAACGATTGAAAAAATGATTCCGACCGGACGGAATTCCTCCCTGCGAGTCCCACCTCGCAGCCCAGGTGGTTCTTTACGATCATACAAAGTTGCACCGAAGCGGGTCCTGTGCCTATAACCAGCACCCGTTTACCCTTTTTCATCGATTCCCCTCCTTACTCGGAGCCGGACGAATTTTTTCATAGAGTACGATATCAAATATTTGATAGGGACGCAGACTGTTTTCTGCTATTCTCCACTTTTCCTTATCTACTTCCCGGGAAGGGAAATTGAAGAGGGATTTCAGTCCATCTCCGTACCTCATCGACACAACGACCTCTTCATTGGCCAGCTCATACAACTGGTCCAAGATGTCATATTTCGCTTCAACCGTCGAACTGAAGATGATATGGGTCACCTCCTTGAGATCTGTGAGCTGTTCCACTAACGAAAGTTTCAGTTCGATATTCAAATCCTTACCTAACCGATCCACCACTTGCCGTCCCAGGGTGACCGCTTCTTCATCAATGTCGATCCCGATGACCTTTGCGCCTGTGCGCTTGGCAATAAGGAGCGGTGTCATCGGAAAAGAACCAGAGCCAACAAGGAGTACAGTCGATTCCCGTGTCACCTGAAAATGCCCGAACTCCTCTTCAATGCAGGACTCAATGTTCTGAAAGTAGTCTGCTATCCCTTCTTCTCCCCTCAATAGCTTCCGGGCCCGGTGCTTCTCCATCTTGGCCACGGAAAGGGCAGATAGATTTCTTAACTGATCCATCAGGTGTGGAACCTCTCCTTGTGTAGGATCGACTATCTGCTCCCACCTCTTTATGTACTCTTCATTAAGTATGAATCCAGAATACTCATTAATTAATCTCTCTAACGCCACAGCATCCTCTTCCAAGTGGCTATCTCCCTGAATGGCTTCATCAAATCGTTCCAAATAGTTGCGCAGATCCTCTTCAAAGGTCTTGCTCGCCTTCATCATCTGACCTCCTCCTCTACCATGTGTATAAATGCTTTCCCTTCTGCCACAATCCCGACAGTGCCTTCGATCCGGATCGCGGTGATGGACCCATCATTCCAATCTGCGGTTACATGCATTTCCCCTCCAGGCTGTTTGACCTGTAGAGAGATGCAGCGCTTTTGCTTCCATGCAAGATAAGCACCCAATGATCCGGTCCCCGACCCGCATCCCCGTTCCCACATCATGCTATTCACGTCCGGTACATGGATGAGAGGGGCAAGTTTCCCGGTTACAGAATCATAGAGCAAAACACCGACCAGATTCCCCTTATAGGACGAGTTGATCATTCGTGCCAGAGTTTCTGCCGACCGGCGCAATGAAGGGGCTAACTGTCCCGCTTCCAATACAGCGTGAACAGCCTCCTGATAATGGATCATGGTGACGGGAAGTTCTTCTCCATCCACCACCCACATTTGCTTCTTGATCCTTGCGGGAATAGGCATTGTCATCCTGCAACGGTACAAGCACATCTCATTCTTCACATCACACCGGACCAACTCGTCGGAGCCCGAGACTTCCAACAGAATGGTTGTCGAACAACCGTGGGGCAGCGCCCTTCCCGAAGCAATGAAGGCGGCCAACGACATACAGGCATTCCCGCAGAATTCACCCCCGGCCATCTGCAGGCTGGAATCTGCACCCGCATTCTTTGACTCTTCAATGAAGCCCACCTGCTCAGCATAAAGACTGTCATATGCCATAAGCCTTGACGCAATCTGGTGATATTCTTCCATCAGGTGTTTGGTCTTTACAAGTACCGTCATATTCTCCGTCGGGTTGAATTTGATAAACTCGATCTCCTGCATCATTTTGATCCCTCTGATTCTTTTGTTAGTGAGATATTAAAAGGATAAACTCTATTAAGGCTCCTCCATTGAATTAATTCGTAATCATTACGATTTATTATGTAAAAAAACATGCGAAATGACGATTAAAACGTAACGGTTACGATTTACCTTTATATGCTATGACTTTTTTCAGCTTCTGTCAATTGGATTTTTTCCAATAAGCATAATTAGGAAAAAGGGGCTACTCCTTCAGGATCCAGTATCTTGTTTTCTATCAGGGGTGCTTCTGGTCAGCATCAAAAAGAAACCTTCCCCTCTATACAATGAGGGGAAGGCAGATTCCATCTACATTTTCACTTTATAATGAAGCCAGACAGAACCCTCTCTGACGGGCTTTGTCGTTTTCAATTCTAAATGGGTGGCTCCTCAGTAAATGCAGCATCCCTTTTAGCAACCCAATGACTAGAATTAAATAAATGATCCATTTATGAAACTGGAGAATTCAGTTTAAAAAATTGATTTACCACATCATTCGTAACGTCTGAAACATGTTTGTACTCATAGTTCGGTGATTGGTCCCGATCGATGAGGACAGACCGAACGCCTTCATAAAAATCTCCGTGCTTTAAGAAGTTCTTGGCTAGAAGAAGATCGGTTGCGAAGCATTCTTTCATTGTCTTTTGTTTGCCGTCAATCATTTGTTTTAACGTGATTTTCAATGAAAAAGGAGACTTTGAAAGGAGCAATTCCTTTACATTCAAGTTAAAATCACTTGTCTGACTGCCGAGGGATTGAAGGATTTCTTCAACCGTCTCAAACGCAAAATGCCGATCGATTTCATTTTGAATAAGGGCAACCTTGCTTTCATTAGTAGAATGTGTTTGGTATTCATCAATCAGTTGATCAAGAATTTCCTCCATTTTCACATGACGCCAATCCGTATTTTCTACTTTTTCAATAAAACGTTCTAATGCGTCGCTTTCCATATAGATGTCTGCACCGTTTACATACAGCACATCCTGAGCCTGTATGACCGAGGCTGTTAAAGCGAGATAACGACCTGCGTACCCGGGAGCTTTATTTAAGAAGTAAGCTGCTCCAACATCCGGAAAGAATCCGATATTCATCTCGGGCATCGACCATTTTGTCCGCTCCGTTACGATGCGATGACTAGCCCCATATGTTAGACCAACACCCCCACCCATAACGATTCCGTCTAAACAGGCAATGATCGGCTTCCGAAATTGATGGACAGCCATATCGACCTCATATTCTTCACTAAAAAAATTCTCCGCTTTTCGTCGCGCCGATTCAGACAAACGCGCTTCATAGAGTGATTTAATATCACCGCCTGCACATAGCGCTTTTGAACCCGCACCCTTCATGATGACGATTGATACATTATGGTCTGTCTTCCACTCTTTTAATTTTTCACCTATAGCGATGACCATCTCATAAGATAGAGAATTAAGTGCTTTCGGGCGATTAAGTAAAATCGTAGCAATACCATTTGGGTTAACGGAAAACATTACTTCTTCGGACATTCTATCTCCTCCCTTTTATGAATGTGTGAAGTCTGGTTTGCGTTTTTCGACGAATGCGTGAATCCCTTCTTTCGCATCCTTTGTCAGGAACAACTCAGCAAATCTTCTACGTTCCTTTTCCAATCCTTGTTCCATACTTTCGTTACTGCCCTGTATTATGCACTCCACTGCCCGCATCACACTGGTCATGCTTTTCCCTTCCACAAACGATGTTGCAATTGCTCTTGCGGTCTGTAACAATTCACTTTCTTTTACAGCTAACTGAGCGATCCCAAGGTCTACAGCTTCTCTTGCAGAAAGGGTCCTCCCTGTAAGGATGATATCCAGTGCGGTTGCTGTATCTGTTATCTTGCGAAGCCGTTGTGTGCCGCCGAAAGTCGGAATCAGCCCAAGATTTAATTCAGGAAGACCAACCGTTGCATGATCTGACATAATTCTGAAATGACAGCTCATCGCCAACTCCAGACCTCCCCCGAGAGATGGTCCATTTATCGCGGCAATGACAGGTTTCTTCAGAGCTTCGATTTCATTGCAAAGAGCCTGACCATTTTCCGCCAGTTCCAGCCCTTGTTCCTGATTTCCTAATTTAGATACGAATTCTTTTATGTCTGCTCCCGCCACGAAGAAACGCCCCGCCCCCGTGAGGATGATGGCTTTTGTTTCATCATCCCTGACCAGTTCCTGAAAAAGGGAACGTAATTCGGTGATGCAGGAAGAAGATAATGTATTCGCCGGAGGATTGTTCAATGTGACCATTGTGATATCATTTTCTTTTTTAATTGTTGCGTAAGTGTAGCTCAAGATTTATACCTCCCCTTGAAAATGGTTACAGATAAAGTAGATCCCTCTAAATGCCTATATCTTACAAATAGAGGGATCTTACGGTCAGATTTAGAACCAGCGTTCTGTGACTACTTTCTTGCGTGTGTAAAATTGGACCCCGTCTTTTCCGTTTGTTCCAAGGTCGCCATAAAATGATGCTTTGTTTCCGGCGAATGAGAAGAACGCCATCGGAGCTGGCACATTGACATTCACGCCGATCATGCCGGCATCAATTTTATCGCGAAACTTCTGGACACTTTTGCCGCTCGACGTATAGATAACGGCCCCATTGGCAAAATGGGATTGATTGGTGAGTTTGATTCCTTCATCAAGGTCTTTTACTCGTACGACACTCAATACTGGCGCGAAGAGTTCATCCTGCCATATTTTCATATCCGGTTTCACATGGTCGAAAATGGTCGCCCCGACATAGTATCCTTCCTCTACTTCAGGATTCCTTCCGTCCACTCGTAATGAAGCCCCTTCTCTTATCCCGGTGTCAATATAATGGAGTACACGGTTTTTGTGGACTTCCCGAATCAAGGGACCTACAAAGTGATCTTCTGACCTGCCGTCTCCTGTTTTCAGCTTGCGTGTTTCAGAAACGAGCATTTCCATAAACTCATCAGCGATCTCATCTACGACTGCAACGACTGAGCACGCCATACAGCGTTCTCCACTGCTGCCGAACGCCGCACCGATAATGCCTTGAACCGATTTCTCAAGATGGCAATCCGATAGGACTACAGCATGGTTTTTTGCGCCGGCAAGTGCCTGGACACGCTTTCCGTTAGCTGTACCCGTTTGGTAAACATGCTTTGCCACAGGCTCGGAACCAACGAAAGAAATGGCTTTGATATCTTCGTTCTCCAGTAAACCGTTTACCACGTCTTTTGCTCCATGGACGAGGTTAAGGACCCCTTTAGGGAAACCTGATTCATAGAACAGCTCCACAAGCTTACCGGCAAGGATCGGGGTTTTTTCTGATGCCTTCAGAACAAACGTATTTCCACATGAAATCGCAAGTGGGAACATCCAAAGTGGAACCATCATCGGAAAGTTAAAGGGTGTAATTCCTGCAACGACTCCTAATGGATAACGCCAAATCGAACCATCAATTCCGTCCGCAATACCAGGGAGTGATTCTCCCATCATTAGAGTAGGTGTCGCAGTCGCAAGCTCAACCACTTCTATCCCTCGCTGAACCTCTCCACGAGCGTCTTTTAACGTTTTCCCGTTTTCCATCGTGATGATTTCAGCCAATTGTTCTTTCTGTTCTTGAAGAAGCCTTAAGTAATTGTATAATAGTCTTGTCCGGTTGGGCACAGGGACTAATGACCAAGTCTCATACGTATTTTGAGCGGCCTGTACGGCGTGATCGACATCCGTTCTCGTCGATAGAGGTACATAGGCAATGATTTCTCCATTCGCAGGATTGATTACTTCTTCCACATCCGTTCCAGTAGAATCTACCCATTCTCCGTTGATATTGTTCTGCATCTTTTTAATATTCGTTGTAATCATCTATTCTCTCACCCCTTCTTATAAAATGGTTGTCGTCTTTTCACTAATTTTTTTGTATAGGATGGACATGTCTTTTTCCCCGTAACCGTTCTTTTCAGCTTCTTCATATAGGTCTAAGAGGATTTTGCTGACCGGCAGTTCCACGTTGTTTTTTTCGGCAAGCCCAAGAGCAAATCCGAGATCCTTCCTCAGCAGCTTTAAAGAAAAACCGGGTTCATACGTATCATCAGCTATGAAACTTTTATAATTGCGCTCGTAGATTCTGCTCTGTCCATAACTGACGTTCAGCATCTCAAACAATTTTTCAAGATCAAGATCACTATTCTTAGCAAGATGAAGAGCTTCACTTACACCTGCTGTATAAAATCCGATCAGAAGATTATTGATGAGCTTCGTATTTGTACCGCTGTCGATCTTTTCATTCACATGAAATATATTCTCACCCATCGCGTTAAATACAGGCAGTGCCTTATCGAAGGCAGACCTTACACCGCCGACCATGAAAGTGAGTGTTCGATTTACTGCCCCTACTACACCCCCGCTGACTGGTGCCGCCAGAAATTCCACACCCTTTTTCTTAGCCGCTTCTTCTATCCTGCTATTCAGTTCTGGAGCTACCGTACTCGTATCGACGAGCATAACACTTGGACCCGAGATGTTAACAAGTCCTTTTTCCCCCAGGAAAACCTCCTCTACCGCGTTAGTGGATGGAAGGCTTGTCAGGATTACATCACATCGTTCAACCATCTCATCAAGCGATACGCCGACCGTTCCTCCCGATTTAAGAAAGGACAACTCAGCTTCTTTATTCAGATCCATTCCATACACTGTAAAGTTTGACAAAAGCAAATTTTGCGACATAGGTAGACCCATGTTGCCCAAACCGATAAATCCGATCTTTTTCACAAGACTTCACTCCGTTCACACGATATATTTTTCATGTTCAGACAGGCGTTCTGCGATTTCCCGCTTTTGAATAAATAGATTTCTGAAGAGAGGGACAGGAAGGCTGCGGATTTCATCCAATGCCCCTTTTCTCCTGGCTTCATCTACTTCTGTTCCCGATAAGATCAAGATTGCCATCTCTTCCATTCTTCGATAACCTTCTTCACAGATGATGTTCGTCATGTTCGTTTTCAATAGCTCTTTTTCTATCGCGTTCTTTTGTAAGGTTTTTTCGGTACGAATGAACGCAGATTCCATCACATAAATTTCTTTCATCATGTTAGCGAGTAAGCGGGAATATTCTTGTTCCTGCTGAATGTTAATGTTGAAATGTGTCAATGCTCTCAAAGATTTGTCGAGAAGCATTTTAGACAACTGGATGTATTCCTGATTTCGGTTTCTCTGCTTATGGATCAGGTGTTCCTTCCTTGAGTCGGCATATCGGTAAGCTTTTTTGATCAAAAGCTTAGCAATCGTCAGACGGTTTATTTCATTGGTTCCTTCGAAAATCCGGCTTATTCGTGCATCCCGGTAAAGTCTTTCCACTTCGTATTCCTGCATGTATCCATACCCACCATGAATCTGTACCGCCTCATCTACAATCCCATCTAGGACTTCGGAGCAGTTGACTTTATTGATTGCACATTCGGCTGCGTAGTGTGCCAGTTCTCTCAATCGATCATCTAAAGGGGCAGCGGAGTCCATCACTTGGTCTAAGCTGTCAGCCGTCCTGTATGCGGCGCTCTCCGCCCCAAAAATCGAAATCGCCATATCCGCAATCTTTTCTTGTATCATGGAAAAACGAATGATTGGTCTATCAAATTGCTTACGCTGTTTCGCGTAGCCCACTGCTAGCTTCAGTGCCTGCTTCGATGTACCGATGTTCGAAAAGGCGAGCTTCAACCGCGCCATGTTTAAAATGTTTAATGCTACATGATGTCCCTGCCCGACTTTTCCCAGGACATTCTGTGACGGCACGTGGACATCTTCTAAGATTAAAGTGGCGGTCGAAGATCCTTTTATCCCCATCTTCTTCTCTTCGGGACCAACTGAAACCCCATTGAACGACCTCTCTACAATGAAGGCGGTCATGCCATCACCGGTATTGGCAAAGACGACATAGACATCCGCCACTTGGGCGTTCGTAATCCACTGTTTTTCACCATTTAAGAGCCAGGCTGTCCCTTCCTCGTTCAACACTGCAGTCGTTTTAGCATTTAGTGCATCCGACCCTGCGTCAGGTTCCGTTAAGGCATAGGCTCCAATCCATTCTCCAGATATGAGCCTTGGCAGGTACTTATGTTTTTGCTTCTCTGTTCCATAATATACGTACGGAAGTGTACCTACGCCTGCATGAATATTAAAGGATACGCTGAACGAACCGCCAAATCCCATCTTCTCTGCTACAAGCCCTGAAAGTTTTTTGTTCAGTGACAGACCACCATAAGATTCTGGAACCTCAATACTGAGCAAACCGAGTTCCCCTGCTCCTTTGAACAATTTTTTAACGGTGGCGTAATCATGCTGATCAATCGAATCAAGCAGGGGAATTACATCGTTTTTGACGAATCGTTCTGTTGTTTTCGATATGAGATGACCTTCCTCATTAAAATCTTCCGGAGTAAATACTTCAATGTCCTCTCCATGATGAGTAAATAAACATTCACTAGCTTGAAGTTCTGCTTCGCCCATCCCTTTCCTCCTCGCTTCCGACTTGTTATGCTTATCAACCAAAAGCGTTGAATCGATTACATGCTAAAATTGATTCGTATCACGATCTTCTTTTACCATTTGTGCTTTACGATTTATGTTCATCGGTTAGGAGTGTCTTTGCGATTTCTTCATCCAGATTTTCAAAGTCATAATAGGAAATGGTGTCATACAACTCGCTTCTTGTCTGCATGTTCTGGATTCCTTCCTTTTGAGTGCCTTCCTTTTTGATCAGCTGGAACATCCGTTCATAAGCCTTTGCCGCCACTCGCAATGAAGTCACAGGATAAATGACCATCTGAAAGCCCATGTCCTGAAATTCTTCAGCAGTATAGTAAGGGGTCTTCCCGAACTCGGTCATGTTAGCAAGAAGTGGAACTTGGATTCGGTTCCGGAACAGTCGAAACTCTTCTTCAGATTCAAGGGCTTCCGGGAAGAGCGCGTCGGCACCTGCTTCAACATACATCGCCGCTCTTTCTATCGCACCTTCCAGTCCTTCGCTGCTGCGGGCATCCGTACGGGCTACGACAATCAATGAAGGAGCCACCTCTTTGATCACCCTGATCTTCTGAACCATCTCTTCCGGGGATACGAGTTGTTTCCCATTTAGATGTCCGCACTTTTTAGGCAATTGCTGATCTTCCAATTGAACGGCAGCTACATGAGCCTCCACCATTTCTCTAGCCGTACGGGCGACGTTCAGATATCCCCCGAAACCCGTATCTATATCGACTAATACCGGTAAATTAGTAGCACGAACAAGGTCTTTGGCGCGTTCTGCGACTTCAGTTGACGTCATCATCCCGAGATCCGGAAGTCCCCTGCTTGCTGTGTAAGCGGCTCCCGATAAATAAAGTGCTGAGAAACCAGCCTCCTTTGCCATGAGGGCAGCCATCGCATCATGCGCGCCAGGTATTTGCAAAATCGATTCACTGGAGATACATTTTTGAAATTGGTCGGCAAGCTCTGTTTGTGCTAACGGTTGGTCTACAATCCATGCCATCTTGGCCATCCTCCTTTTCTAGATGAACAAATCTACAAATTCATTCACTTTCATGCTTTCTAATTTGTCCCTGTCATAGCAGGCTTCTTCTATCAATCTTTGTTGTTTACTTGAATAGTGGGTCTTGATATTGTTCATGAATTTTTCCTTAATCTTTGGAATCGCTTCGTCTCTTCTGAAGCGGTGTCCTAATGGAAACTCTAATTCTACGTTTTCGGTAACGGATCCATCTGTGAAACGAATTTGTACACTGTTTGCGATTGAGCGCTTGCTCGGATCAAGGTAATCTTCACTGTATTGTTTGTTTTCTACCACTGTCATCCTTTCCCGCAAGGCATCGATTCTTGGATCCAGGGCTGTTTCATTTTCATAATCTTCTGCTTTGATATCGCCTTTGAGCAATCCGATGGCTGTGATGTACTGCAAACAATGATCGCGATCCGCAGGATTATGAAGAGGACCTGTTTTATCAATGATGCGTATAGCTGATTCATGTGTCATGATCTTAATTTCATCGATTTCGTCAAGTCGGTTAATCACTGATGGGTGGAGCTTGACCGCACACTCAGCTGCTGTCTGGGCATGGAATTCTGCCGGATAAGATACTTTGAACAGTATATTTTCCATTACATAGGATTCAAGTGGACGTCCCAGCACCAATTCTTTTTTATTGAAGAGTATATCCTGGAATCCCCATCCAGGCGCTGAAAGCCCGGTTGGATAGCCCATTTCGCCTTTTACAGCCATCATTGCCAAGTGAACGCCCCTACTTGTTGCGTCTCCTGCTGCCCAGGATTTTCGCGAGCCTGTATTCGGTGCATGTCGATATGTTCGCAAGCTTGAATTGTCAATCCATGCATTCGATAACGCATTTATGATTTCCTGACGAGATCCACCCAACATCTTCGTGACAACAGCTGTCGTTGCGATTTTCACAAACAGAACATGATCGAGCCCTACACGATTCAAGCTATTTTCCAACGCCAGTACTCCCTGAATCTCATGGGCCTTGATCATCATTTCGAGCACATCCCGAACTTGTAAAGGTTCTTTCCCATCCGAAATCCGTACTCTGCTTACATAATCCGCTACAGCAAGAATGCCTCCAAGGTTGTCAGATGGATGTCCCCATTCCGCAGCGAGCCACGTATCATTGTAATCCAGCCAGCGGATCATGCACCCTATGTTGAATGCCCCTTTCACAGGATCAAGGACGAAGGACGTACCGGGCACACGAGTCCCATTAGGTACAATTGTCCCAGGTACGACAGGGCCCAGAAGCTTCGTGCATTCCGGGTATTTCAAAGCGAGAATTCCGCATCCAAGCGTATCAAACAATACATAGCGTGCCGTTTCATATGCTTCCGTACTTGTGATGTCTCTATCTAATACGTAATCGGCTATTTCTTCCAATAACACATCGGTTTTCGTCGTTTCGCTCGTTTTTAGCATGAGATACCTTCCTTTTCTGTTAGAAGTTATTTATGATATAAATGGGTATTCGCCAAAATATCCATTTGCATCAGGCGGGCGACGTTACAACTCCCCAGTTGTTTAATTAAATACACGTCGCTCGCCTGTATAATGTACTCGCGGACGGAAGAGTCGATTATTGGTGTGCTGCTCTATCACATGCGCACAAAGTCCGACTGTTCTGGCACTAAAGAAAATGGGAGTATATAGTGGAATCGGTATCCCCAACATCCAATAGACCGGAGCTGCATAATAATCAAGATTCGGATAGATCCCTTTCTCTCTCTCCATTACTCTCTCTCCAGCTTCACACATCTCATATAAAAGGTGGTCGCCTTTTACATCACATAGTTCTTTTAACGCTTCCTTCATCATGAATGCTCTTGGATCCATCTTCTTCATATACACACGATGCCCAAATCCCATGATCTTTTCTTTTTTCATCATTTTCATTTCGAGCAGCTCTTCAAATGTTGCCACACTGCCTGCTTCATTAAGCATGTACATAACCGCTTCATTCGCCCCTCCGTGCAGGTTCCCTTTTAAGGAAGCGACAGCACCGGTTAAGGCACCGTATAAATCAGAATGAGTAGACGCAATCACCCTCGCCGTGAAGGTGGAATTCGGCATCTCATGCTCACTATAAAGAACTAAAGAACGGTCAAATATCCTTTCTTCCAGTAGAGAGGGGACTCGCCCAGTGATCATATAAAAGAAATTTGCACTATATGAAAGGTTTTCGTTTGGACGGACCGGCTCCAATTGGTGAATGATCCGGTAGCTATTCGCTACAACGTTGGGCACCATTCCAAGAAGTTGATAAGCTCGCTCTTTATTCACGGGTAATGAACGATCATCGAGTTTGTTGTCATATCCAGCAAGTGCTGATATTCCCGTTCTAAGCCCATCCATGGGATGCGTATTTCCCGGAAGCTGTTTGAATATTTCAAGCAGTTCCCCAGGTATTTCATACTCACCCTTCAACATCTTTTCCATCGCTTCTTTCTCTGCAGTATCCGGCAAACTCTCTTCCAGCAGTAGATGGACAATATCCATGTACTCTTTAGATTGTGATAGTTTAATAAGGTCATAACCCTGGATGACAATCTCACTTTGTACCGTATCTAAAAACGAGATCTTGGTTTCTGCTGCAACAACACCATCAAGTCCGGGGAAAAATTTTTGTTTAGCTTCCAATTATCTCTTCCTCCTATCTCCAAATAACTCTTCACTCATTTTGTTGTAAGCCCTTTCAAGATTGCTCAGACAAACTTCTTTTTCTTCTCTTTTTTCTATCCGCATCATGATTTCTTTTGTCAAACGCTGATAATTGGAAGAAAGCATAAGTGTCTTTTCTCCACTGAAGTTGTTCATAATGCACGTTTTGAAGTAATCGGTAAAATACTCAACTGTTCCAAACAAAGAAGTTCACCTCGAATCCGTCTTGTTTAAAAATGGACAATAAAAAAACAACTTCTAAAAAGAAGTTGTTAAGATCGAACTGATGCTTAAATAAACATTTTCTGCTCCCCCAAAAAGCCAAAACAAAAAATGTTGATCACTCGTTCGCACTTAACACCCCCTATCCTCGTAGGTATTGATGTGTGCTGAAACAGGCAGGTCTCCTGACTTATGATCATCACTCTCCGAACCTTCCCATCTTCAAGTTTCTAAAGACAGTGGCTTTTCGAATCGCTCCCAAATACAGTTGCGGGACAGCGTCGGGCTCTAACCGAACTTCCCTATTAAGTAGAGGATCGTCATATCCCTCTACACCTGCTTCTACACGTATTCAGTTTTCCAATCAAACATATCAAATATTTCTAAAAATTACAAACAATTTTATTTTTTGACATATTTTCCTTTCTAAACCTGGAGTTTTTTTGTATGGGAAAAACTACCCAACTAATCCTTATTCAGCATACATTACTTCCCATATAGCAAACTTAACAAAACCTTAAATGAAACTGGTTTCCAACTTCCTTCCCTTCAAATAATTTAAATTTTTCGTTTAAAATGTTTGAATATTGAGATAATGGTTAGTATAATAGAAAAAAGGTCAAGGAGTTGATTTTTCATGAAGAAGTATTTGCTAAATTCACCACAGTCCGAGGTACCCGGCATAGACTCTCTTTTTGCAGAAATGATTTTGGACAAGGCCCTGCTAACATTCCGGAAAGAGCAACTCGAGCAGAAAATCGACCAATCTTTACGTGATCGAAACAAAGAAGAATTCCTGCGGTTGACGGAGGAGTTAAATCAGATCCGTAAAGATCACGAGGAAAAGGATGTAACGGTATAAAAGATTTATTGGATATAAATAAGCCGATTGGTTTCTATTGATAAGGAGGACAATGCTCTTGCTGATTATGGCAGGGGCATTGTTTTTTCTTTTGACTGAACACTGCGCTCTGACCCCCGGCACCCTGACGCTTTAACGTACCCTAATGACCTATTTCCCTCCGTAATCATGACAAGTTGTTGATTTTTCTTTATACAAAGAACCAAAAGGACGGTTTACTTGCCTCATCAGCAAGCGAACCGTCCCTCTCTTTCAAATCAATCCAGCTCCCGGACCTCAATCGGAATCAAAGTCCGTTCAATCTGCTCCCGGTGAGCCTCGTATCTCTCCGGAAGCATCAAGCTTTCCCCCATCGTGTTCCTCTTGATTATCTTCATCACTTCGGTATTCCAAAATATCTCCCGGCTGACATTCTAAAGCCTTACAAATTGCCTCTAACGTTGAGAATCGAACGGCCTTTGCTTTTCCATTTTTTAAGATCGAAAGGTTTGCCATCGTGATTCCAACCCTCTCGGAAAGCTCTGTTACGCTCATTTTCCTTTTAGCCAGCATCACATCAATATTGATTATAATCGTCATTGTTTTCACCTCAGACCGTTAAATCATTTTCAGATTTGATATCGATGGCATTTTTCAGTAGCTTCTGAAGAACAGCCGCAAAGACGGCAATCACCGCTGCACCGAAAATAAAGATCATTCCGATCAATATGATACCAGGGGCGTCATCAACCTCCGCCAGAATGTAAAAGAGCGGCATCGCTGCCACATATATGAGACTGATGGCAATGGCACATTTTTTTATAGTCTTTAAAGCTTTTACGGATAATTCAGAGAATGCATTGTTCTTATCGATAAAGCTTAATAGTTTAAAGGCTTGAAACAATGCGATGAAAAACGGTATAGCGGATACATACATAATGATTAGAATGCCATACACCACATATGCAAGCTTCGAATCACTTTCTGCTACATCCATAGCTAACCAAGGTAACCCCAAGACGCATAAAGCAACAATTGGAGTCCCGATAAGAAAAACAGCAATCTTTAAAAAGAGTGTTTCCCTTTTCATAAAAAGCACCTCGCTTATTGATTATTGATTTTACTCTACCACTTTATTTATTGTTTATCAATAAATATTTATTTATAATTAATAATATTTTTATGGTTATCGTTAAACAAATATTCATTTCGAACAAAAAAACTGGAGTCTGCCCCCCGGCACGCTGACACTTTAACGTGTGGAGACCGGACCCCAATTCCCCATTTAAGTAATAAATTCGAAACCCGTTGGCTTATGAAATGGCATTTTACATTCTCTAAAAACGAAATTAATGTTTGAAAAATCGTCGGGTAAACCTACGATACAATGTATGTATAGGATGTATGCCCCCTGGAGCCTCCTCCTTCGTTCCGGCAATCGTAATCCTCTTCTCCATCTACTAATAGGTCAAAAAAGGTATGCTCTAAGAAACTCTCTGGGAAACTCATTGGAAGCATCAGTATCATTCTTCTGCTTCTTTTAGAGCAAACTCCAAAAAATATCGATCTTTATCTCTACTCATCGTTTCCTCCTTATTACTCTTCCTTTAACCAACTATCTACCAATTATTTCAAAACCCTTCAACTAACTCAATGACCTTTTATAAAAAAAGAAGCTTACCATATTACAGATAAACCCCCTTATATGAAATAAGATTCCTTTTAAGAATTGATTACTCTTTTAACGTAGTGTTCACTGACTTCTTTAATGGCAGAAGGAACATCCTTAATATCTATGACAGTAGTTGCGTTCGCGCTTATCGGGTGTTGTCCTACACAAACACTAAATTTTGCGTTTTTAAATAATTCTCCATCGTTATGATCATTTCCAAATGCAATAAACTCGCCTGGAAGGACACCTAAACGTCTCAGCCCCTCCAGCTTATGTATTCCCGAAGGACTAATATCGATCAATGCTTCATTGCCGTGCTCATATATTTGTACAGGAAGATGGTCCAGCTTCTGTGTGATGGCTTGGTCTGTTGTAAATAATACGATTTTCGTTATCTTCGTCAGGTGAGCCAATTGCTTATTTACAGCGCGTTTTTCGGGGTCAAGATTACGAAATATCGGATGATGGGCATCTCCCGTATAGCTGTAATCCCAGTCACTGTCAATCAAATACGTGAGCTGGTTTTCTTCGATTATCTTTTTTATAGAATCTGTCACTTCAGGTGTGAAAGAATGTACGCTCATATTCTCGTTTTCGTACGTAAAGGCACCATTTCCTCCAACCATCCGGAAATGTCTGTATCGTTTAGGCAGAACAGGTAATAAATCACGAATAGGACGGGCAGAAGCAAAAATAATTTCGTGTCCTAGCTCCCTGCAGACATCTAATGCTTCACAAATTTCATCACTCAATGGTTCTCCCTTAAAACAAATCGTTCCATCCAAATCAAATACAAAAATCATTTTCTTCACCTCAATTTTAGTGTAATTTCGTGATTCGGTTATTTCTCTTTGACAGGCAAAACAACTGAAGAATATACGGAACCATTTATTTCAATATCCATTCTCCATTTCCCACTGTCAGGAAACCACAGCGTCACTGGTTGTTCCTTATCCCGGGAATGGGGTAACGCTATCGGTTCTTTTTTTCCGTGTCCATCGTGAGTGAATAGAAGGCGCACTTTATCTGCACCTATGGCTTTCTCAGGAAGTATCAGATTTGTTTCAAAGTTTTCTTCCTCCACCACAAATGAATTGTATTCGATGCTCCCCTTCGCATCACCCAAATACAAATTACCATCTGAAACATAGTCAGGGCTAGTATGCCATTTGGCCCTCTCTTCCCCTGAAAAATGCAGAAATACAAAGAGCAAGACACAAGCCAAACAAGCCACTTGAGCTTTCCAAAATCCATTCACTGTTTTAAAAGAGTTCATCATTTCAGAGTAAGGAGCCACAAGCTTTAATATAAGAAAGGCCACATTTAGAGAGAGCAGCGCCAATGCGATAAATAAAAACATCAAATTCCCCCTTTATGTTCAAACGATTAGATAGGTCATTTATATTTAGGTTATTCTAAAAAAGACCACAGAGGCAATCCCTTTTGTTTCCTCCTTTCAAAAAGAGCCACGGTGCCTGTCCCCGTGGCTCCCTGCCAAGCATACTACTTAATGATGGACGAACAGTTTCCTGGCTATATAGAAACGATTCCCGATTTGATAAGCCACCATGTCTGCGGAACTTTCGTTTTGATCGACTATTTTGTAAAGTTTCGTGCCTTCCGGAAGACCTTTGGCTTCCCCATTCTCATCGACTGGGGCTTTCACCTCAGTTTTTATCACACCTATCCGTTCTGCTAATTGCTCTTCCTCTACTGATTCATAGGTAGTGATATACTTGTTACCGCTCCACATAAAGTGAGGGTCGGTTACTTCTTCTTGATTGCTGCAAGCTGCAAGGAGCACCATTAAAATCCCCATATTGAAAAGGTTCTGCTTCACTGATTCCCACTCCCTCTTTCACCTTCTGATTATTCACTTCGTATGAACAGGGTCGACGTTGCTGAAATCATGATCGGCAAGGTACACAACGGAATGCAGACTCGCCTCCTTTTCCTCACTGCTGCAAAAAATAAGGGTACACTGATCGTTCCCTATTGTCACTTTCCCACTAGTTTGTTCGGTCAGTTCAAAGTCTAAAAGGCTGCTTACTAAGGCAGAGTCTCCACGAAAGGGCATGTGAATCTCCAACGCTTGTATAGATGGGTGTTTTTCTTCAGACACTACTTCAGTGATAAGTCGGCATGTTCTCTATCGAACCGTTTCCTTACTCTGCATTCAAATAATAAATCATATTATCCGTCCATTCACCGAACTCATAGATAAATCCTTTCCTGATGCATTCAAATTCCATCCCGACGCTTTCAGCAAGCTTTATGGAGGAAGTATTATCGAGGTTGATATGAGCTTCGATCCGGTGGAAATTCAATTCATGAAAAGCCATATGTAATGCTGCTTTCACTGCCTCTTTACCGTACCCGTTCTTCCAATGCTGGTTATGTATGGTGTAACCGATCCTTCCCCATTGAAAATCATTCCTTGATAACGTAGAGAAGTCCACCATTCCCACGTGCTTATGATCCGCTTTTCTAAACACACCAAATACGTGGGCTACATCATTACTAGCCAGTTCTTGATGCTTCGTCACCAACTGATCGAACCATTCTTCCGTGCATTCACTCATATCTATTTTTCCCAAATCATGCCTGCTGGAGGAAGCAGACCTGCTTTCGAATTCCTTAAGCCAGTTAGGATAATCAGCAACCTTCAATGGTCGAATGATTAATCTTTCAGTCTCTGAACTAATCTTAAAATCTTTCAACTTAACACCTCTTCAAATTTTTTAATTCCTTCACAAGTCTATTATTCTACTAACCTTCCTTTTCAAGGAGGGCGATCCAACTATAGTAAAAACCAAATAACAAGGCTTAAAGATACGATGATCAGACCGATTGTTTTTTTATAAAACTGTACACAATACGTACCCCACTAAGATAAGAAGAAGGGCTGCCCATTTAAAGTGATAATGCTCCCGAATATCTTCAGCAATGGATCCGATCCAGGTAGCAAAAATTAAAAATAATACCAGAACTGGCATCAGGATGTTTGCACCCCCCAGAGAAACTTCATGTTGAACACCCCTCTTTCATTTTCATTACTACCTGCTTAACCTGGTTAAATCCATGAGGCGCGATTGAGAGTAGCGAATTCCTCATTCAAGACAGCCCCCAATACCAAGCTAACCGAAATTGTGTATAATCAAATAATGATTGATCGTCACACTACTCCACCTATCACCCTGAACATCCTTCCTATCTCTTTTTCAAAAATAGATTCTGTCCGCGGTTTAGGGTATTTTGGCTTGTTTTTAATCTAAATCTATGAAAATATTACGTTTTATGATCATCAATGGGCTTTTTTGAGATCATGAGCATCCTCTCATCCAATATATAAGCCGGTTTCCACGACTTATGATCCACTTTTCAGATTTATGAACCGGTTTTAGCCATTTATGAACCGGTTTTAGCCATTTATGAACCAGTTTCAGTCATTTATGACCCGGAATTTTGATATATGATCTACTTTTTCATTTTATGATCCGTTTGTCTAAATATGTAACATGAGGAGAATCCTACATTTGAATAGGTAAGTATATCGCTACTTCTTCCTCACCATTTTCCAATGGATGATAGGTCTCTACAATATAAGACCCCGTTTTCCTTTTATACCCCTGGCCATCCATCCACTTTAAAAGATCGTTATGAAGCCCGCCTATATGATGGACGCTCTCTCATCAACAATCAAAGAAGGAAAAGCCACGGGTAATGATGTCCTGTGAGTCAAAAAAAGCTGAAAATCCACTCATAGATCTTCAGCGATGATTTTGCTTTTCCAGCAATTCAATGATTCTATCTAGTTTTTTATGGATATCATCTGAAGCATGAACCTCTTTCTTACTATTGATGAGGAGCCTTCTAATGAACAGGGTGAATGATACGGCTCCCAAAAGCAGTAATGAAAAGATGACAAACTGATAGAGTAAGTCTCCAAGATGCATAACGATAACACCTTCTTTTTTGAGATAATCATACCATAAAGAGTGGAGTCTGATCCCGGCAAACATATAAAAAAGGAGCAGCAGAAGCTACTCCCTTTTTACAAGAATATTAGTTTCTAGGATCTACATAATCCGGATAATCCGTAATGATCGCGTCAACCTTCATGTCGAATAGAAAGTCTGCTGCTTCTTGACTGCGCACCGTCCATGATCCAATCTGCATCCCTTGGGCGTGGACTTCATTCACTACTTCTTCGGTCACGATTCCATAGCTTGGGTTAAACCACTCCGCATAGGTTGAGATTTCTTGCAAAGCTTCCTTTGTGGTAAACGCCCGGTTAGAAGTTAACACACCGACTGGAACGTGAGGAAGCAGCTGGTCTATTTCTTTCATCGATTCAAAGTTAAACGATTGAAGAATGATTTTTTCATTTTGGGGTTTGTCGAGATTCCGTTCTTTTAATGCTTCAGCCACTTGTTCTTCAATGCCAGGGTAAAGCTCTGGAGCCTTTAATTCTATTAAAATCCCCACTTTTCCATGATAACGATCCAGAATCTCTTCAAAAGTCGGAATCGGTTCTCCTGCAAAGACCTCTCCCTTCCAACTGCCTGCATCAAGACTTCGAAGCTGTTCAAGGGTTAAATCCCCTATTTTTCCCGTTCCATCTGTAGTACGATCCACAGTTGTATCATGGATGACGACCAATTCACCATCTTTACTTCGTTGAACATCGATCTCAATGTAATCTGCCTTCATATCAACCGCTAGATCAAAACCAGCTATCGTGTTTTCAGGTGCATAACCTGCTGCCCCCCGGTGAGCTACATTATCCACCTGCTTTCTTTCCCCTTCCGTTGGTTCTTCTGCAAACACTTGACTGAACGGGCTGAATAACAATGAAAATGCAACCCCTGTACCGATTAATAATTTTTTGCTCATCTTCTTCATCTCCCATCTAAAATATGTATTCCACTGTATTTTAGAAAAGGGATGTTGAAGAAGTATGTAGATAGCAATACATCTTAATATAGATTATGTTAACAAAATTCGACCTTTTTTCTTACGTTTCTTTACAAATCTATCCTACGGAAAAAAAGCTAGTGATTCATTTTACTTACAAAAAGGGGTCTGACATCCCGACGATAACGATTTCACGTGTTGGGAATCAGACCTCTGTTCCTCTAATAAAACTTTTCATTCTTTTCCCATGATTCAACCGTATGATAGGCCGTATGGGGGTCATATCCTTTTCCAAGCAAATAGGCGATGGCGGCTACTTCGGTGAGGGCATGAGAATACGTTGTATAACTTGCTTCATGTAGTCCATAATCAACAAACGGTTTGACGGCATTCAACGTCTCATATTTCAGGTTCATATGAGGATTATAAACCCTTGTATGAAAGGGGTGACCATAATACATGAATCTTCCTCATCCTTCCTTCAGATAAATACATCATGCTCGCTTTCTATCTTATGATGAAATTGTATTTTGGTCGTTTGTCCTAGTGAAAACCTTGAACACGATTTCGAACCAATAGAACATAATCCTTTTACATGAATGGATTTACGGCGTCATATCTATAGAAGAAGCATGACATTTATCAGACATAGGAGATGATTGTATGTATCCACACTACTTTAGAGTGAACGGCTGGGAACCGATCGTGACCGTCTTGCAGGAAAGCTTGAATGCAGAAGAGATGGTATGTGCCATAAGCAGCGAGCTATTCCATATACCACAAACAAAGAACTTAGAGGGTAATAATGAAATGCACAGTCATTTAGTCCCTGCTTCTTACCATCGTGTAACCTCCGTAGGATCTGCTATGAGACTATTCAATGGCGAGCAACAACAAACGATCATCACAACACTTGTTACCTGTATCATCAATGCTGAAAATCAAGATAAACAGGTACGTGAGGGGTTAACGGTGATGGAAGAAAACGCAAGCCCTGAATTTAAACCAGTCATTCAAATCATTATTCAATGGCAAGATCAAGCAGAGGCCTATTTACTTCAAGCAAAAGAAGCTCTGCGTTCTATGGGGGTTTCCTTTCCTTCATAAGTAAGAAAGGGGGGACCTGATCACCGTAGGTTTTTGCAAAAAATTGACAGTTGAACGCTTAGAACATCACCTCTGGCCCATAATCGTGCCGGTTTGAACCACTTTCAAGCAGGATTTGGAATAATTGAGCAGGTTTCAGATTAATTGAGCTGGATATTAAATAATTGAGCATTCATGTCGAATTTTCATTATTTTGGAACCCAAAATTTGATCAACAAAACGGGATCTACCCCCTACGCGCTGATACTGTAACGTGCAGGGGCAGATCCCAAAAAGCGATCATTTACAATGAATGATATAAGAAGCATATGGACGGTTGTGATGTTCAGCCATCGCTCCCTTTCGAGGAATGTTGTCTATGCATGACGAATGGAGATTTACTGCACCTATAGTTATTCTTCTCATTATACGGGATCAAATCCTCTTCACAAAACAGGCTAATAATAGGTATGTGAGAAAGTTCCTTTACCTTTTCCCACTTGATCTGTTTTGTCTTATTTCTCTCACAAAATGGTACCACTGAAATCATTTAACAAAGTATTAAAATGATGAAAGCCTCAAAGAAGCGAACGCTGGCGACTGTTCGCTTTTTTGAAACTATCTAGCTTTTTTTACCTCTTCTATTAAGTTTCTGACGAAATCATCATCTTTTATAAGCCATGCTGAATATTTTCTTTTTAAGAGCTTTTCCGCTTCTTCAAAACTTGGGTGGGTCTGTTCGATTATTGTTTTATTTTTTTCAATCACCCATGCCCCGTTTTCCAAAGGATGTATAAAGTAGATCTCATCCCTTCTGTTTCTATACATAGTACCAAAAGTGGATTCTTTTACATTATATCGATTTCTTTTCGCATCCTCTGGTATCGATTGAAGATGATAGGTATCGGTTACAAATTGCCTGTAGGCATCTTCCGTTAAAGTGCACCCGGCTGCTTTTGCATGTCCGCCGCCACCGAATTGTGCAGCAACTTCAGATACATCAATATGATCGTGGATAGTTCGAAAACCCATTCGTTTGCCGCCAATATTTAGGATTGCTATATAATCCAGATGCGGATTTTCTTTACCAAGTTCATTCCCGAGTTCGGAGTGATACGATTCCGCATAAACCACACCCGCAAACAATCCCCCTGTCTCTGTTTGAACGAGCTCCCTTCTTTTCCTGCGAATGTATCTGTCAATTTTCTTTTCTTCCATATCAAGAATTTTTGTTTCAAATTCATCAAAGTGGAAATGGTCACTCGTTTGCAGCCGAGAAATCATTTTTTCTTCAAATTCATCTATTGAAATAAGAAAAAATAATGCATTCAGTCGCTGTGCATGGTAGTTTTCATTTTTCTCCCATTCCCACGTATCGTATTGCCTTACGAGTTCAACAAATTCCGCTATTGCATCTGTCGGTTCCATTAATTGATGAGAAATGAGGTATTCATATAATAAAGAAGTAGCTGAAGTTAACTTCCCTTCCTCGTCCTCCACCACAACGTGGCCCCACTTATAATCATTATACCGGAGAGCCGTTTTATGGTGATCAATCAACTTTACCTTTCCACCTGCACGAAAGAATTCTTCCAGCCTTTTTTCATTTTCTTCACTGACAGACAAATCTGTAATCAATAAAGAAGTATCTTTCCCCTCATTTTCTAAAAACCATTCCACTTCACGATTAAGACCTGAAATTGAATTGTAGCGTACTTTAACCTGCTCGCCAAAAGAAAGTTTGGCTAAAATACCGCAGCCGACTCCATCGAGATCATTATGAGACAACAGTTTATACATATTTTTCACCTCAACAGATAGTATAGGTTTAACGATTCATTAACATGCAAATAAAAAGCTGACTCAAGGTGTCCCTTATGATTGATATCGTTCTTCATTTCCTTAATATGTAGGTCCGTTCCCTTTGTTCAGAAAAAAAATAACATGAAATAATATAGCAATTGCTGAAGCTTTCCCCTGATGAGTGTCAGCCCTCTCATTCAAGTTTCATTCTCCAAAACAGTCTTTTGATCCATCAACATCTTGAGGGTCAGACCCCTTTAACCCTGTCAATTCCATCTTCCTCTATATTAATGGGGTTGTTTCGATCTTTGGCGTTCAAAAAAAGTGAATCCATTCATCGGACCGTCGACTCCAACTCCTCATTTCTTATTTCTATGATATATTCCTTAGCCACATATTCCCTCCTGCCATGCTCTTCGTACCAATCCCGGATACGTTTCAGATGCGCTTCATCATTCCTGATGCTGGTTTCAATCTTCACATAATCGTCGTGACTGTCGTATTCCCAAATGGCAAAAATCTCAACGGTTTCTCCTCCATATCTTTCATCCAGCGCCCAATCAGTCGCGAGCCGTGTTTAAGTTGGTTCGGCAAAATGGTGTGATTGAAGTGATCATTGAACGTTTCGACGAACTCTTTTTTGACAAGATAGAACTTTCTTCTATAGACCACGATGGTCCCCCTTTTATATAGATGAGCCAATGATTGACTGTGTTACTATTTTCTTGCCTTGATACTCATCGTAGTAGGAAATTCCCGCGCCCTCTATAGTGAGTAATAGCAACTTCATCGGATGATAAATAGCCAAACCTATAATCTGAATCCAATACCAGCACTTACTCACCATTACCAAGACGATTATTTACCTGTATATATAATCCGCACTCCCAATCGGATTTACATGATCGACGTAGTAATCTTCCGCTAACCAGTATCTTCTTTTATACTTATCAAGCCTTGCTTGATCGTCACCGAGATATAGGTCACGGTCCAATACTCTTTCAGCTCTTAATTTATGTGAACAATCAATATAGATCATAAAATCAACATAACGTCGCCATTCTTTCCTTTGTAAGAAGACACCCTCAATAAGAATGATGGCAAAAGGGGGCAGATGGATTGGTTTAGTTATGATTATATCCGTTGGAGGATGATAGAAAGGCAGAGTCATAGAGCCACTGTTAGTATGCAGCTTTCTGAACAGTTCTGTTTCGATTAATCCAATATCCCATTGGAGAAAATAATATTCAAACCATTCTTCATTCCCGGTCCCATATCGTTTATGTTTTTCAACAATGTAGTCATCAAGATGAAAGGTGAAAGCTTCACAATTTGCCAGCTCTAATGCATGGCGAAGTTCTTTTGCAATCGTGGTCTTACCTGCTCCTCCTAACCCATCGATACCCACAATGAAGCGACGATTTTCCGAAAACTCTTTTTGATATCGGGATAACAAGGTTTCAACGATGGACATCTTACTTTCCCTCGTCATTTCTCATTTTCTTCAATATCACTGGTATATTTTTCCGGCAACAGCTCCAATACATTACACTTTACCAGTTCTCCGTTGTAAGAAATGATGACATCGGTATTTTTTCCATAATCACTTATCAACTCCCGGCACATTCCACAGGGGGCAACGACCCAACATTTCTCTATATCTTCGTGTGGGTGAGGATGAGCCACAGCTACAATCGTTTCAAATTCGTGATCGCCTTCAGAAATAGACTTCCCGATAGCCATCGCTTCGCCACATACCGTGATTCTTCCAACGTTTGCTTCTACGTGTACTGCTGAATAAACATGTCCGGCGGCCGACCTGACTGCCGAACCAATGTGATGTCGTCCATATCGATAATTCTTTTCGATGATTTTTTCTGCTTCCCTGATCAATTCATAATCTCTATCTTCTAGCGGTCTTACTTTTAACATGATGATTGTCCCCCTTGGTCGTTCATTTCTATTTTTTTATCAGTAAACCTGCTCTTTGGCTCTACGGAAAAGAAGTGATTCGGTGAAATAGGATTCGTGTTTAAAGAAAGCATCTCTTCACTTATTAAGAAATGCCTCTGGCAGATCCCTCCCATAATCTTTGAACATTTACTAATTCCTGACCATTGAATTCCATTCTATAAATATCCGGTTTAGATGTGCTATGTAAGAATTTCAAATCAAATTGGCTATCGTAGTATTCCATCATCAACGTCATAATAGCTCCGTGGGTACCTACCACCACTTTCTTTCCTCTATAAGTATTTAATAGTTCTTTTAATACGTTTATTGCTCTTTCTTGACACTCAACATTTGATTCTCCACCCTTTAAAGCGAAGTTCGGTTCTAAAAAGGACTTCTCTAATAGTGGACCTAATTCCTCCTCAGATACTCGCGTTCCTTTAGATGAAAAGATCCTCTCTTTTAAGTCTTCAACCACTGACACTTCCTGTCCTATTTGTTGACCTGCCTTTTCAACAGTTAAAATGGAACGCAGGTAGGGACTTGATATAACAGCATCAATTTCTTCATCTTTCAATATGGCCGTTACTCATTGAGCATCTAAAAGACCTTTTTCAGTTAATCCTCTTGTTCTTTCATTGCCTTCCTTAGGCGAATCTCCGTGTCTCACCATATATATAAATGTATTCATAGCACTCCCCCAAAAGTAAATTTCTCGTGTGTGTTAAGTACCGTCCCGGCGATTCACTACAGACTCACTGACTAATTGGAAATAGAAAAACCTCGTCTAATTCAAAATCAAAGCAAAAATTCCTAAAACAACTAAAAACCCTATTCTAAAAAACGCCTTTTCCTTCTTAGTTGCACCCATTTTATGATCAGCATATTTAAAGTAAGTCACGAGAAAAAAGTACCCGAACATCGTCAAAGCGTAACCAACCGTATCCTGGATGACAGACAAATTTCTTAATATGGCTATCCCTATGAGCAGGGGCCTGTATACCCCAATACTAGGTGGATCTATTTTTGGGCTTGTTCATCCTTCATCTTGTAGTCCCCCTTGCAGGTGTGCTGCACTTGATTGGATCTTCCGCTCAATCCCTCACTTACTTTGTTTCTTCACCTTGTCATTATTTCCTACGATCCAAGCCAATGCTAAAACAGCAGCTGTTAAGATTACTGGTGTGAATAGATTCATCCTCTTCCCTCTTTTCATAATTAAAAATCAAATCGTAAAGCTCACATCACTATAATGTTTCATGAATGCGCCGGGAAGGCTCGAGACCGGCGCTTCATCCTTTTCAACCATTGCTCGATACGTTATTTGCTTGTAGCCAATCTTTTATACACTCCTACTCCAATGTACCAAAGAAGACCGATCACCATGATCATTACGCCATAGACGATCCATCCCATTCCAACCTCTGATCAATATAATCCCCATAAGAAAGGAACTATTCCCCAGTATGCATATGGACAAGGAAATAGATAATTTCCTTTTTCTTTTAGTTCTCATAAAATGAAGGAAGATCACCATCAAAATGGCAGTCAATGAGGCCACACTTATGGTTTCAAACCCATAATACTCCCACCAGATAAACACTCCTCCACCGTTCAACTGTATCGTAATTCCAATTATTACAAATTAATACAGATATCTCAATCATTGATTTCATAAAAAAGAAGCTTATCCGTTTTGGATAAGCCCAATCATTTTGTCTACAGAAGCACTCACTCAATTAATTTTGCAAAATCCTGTAGATAAGTAACCTTCGTATTAAAGGTCAGGCTGGTATTCTTCCTTGTTACTAAATTAACATAAATTGCTATCTCGCTTCGATTACCTTTTAGTTTATTCTTAATCCCATTTGGATAATGAATACTAAGACATCATATTATAGAAATGAGGTAGTGAAGATGCGAGAAAATCATGATCAAGTAAAAGGGAAGCGAAAGCAAACCGAGGGAGAGTTGAAGAAAGCTTGGGGCAAACTTACAAACGACAATGATAAAATAGCGGAAGGCGAACGCGACAAGGATAAAGGGAAGGTTCAAGAAAAGGTTGGCGATGTGAAGGATTCTATTCAAAAAAGATGGTAACTGCAATCAGATGGCTGCCCCCCGGTGGGTTAAGCTTTACCGCCCATAAATCATGAGAGGACGATTCTCCTGCTTACTAGGAAAAAGCAGAAGGAGCGTCCTTTTTATTAAGTAAAACAAGAAATTTCCGAAGCAGCAGTACCTTCACGACGCTTCCTTGAAGTAAAGGCTCAAGTCGTCAGTTGAAGATTTTTCGACAAACGGAACATAAAACGGAATTCCGGATCATATATCAGAATTCCGGATCATAAGTTACTTAAATCGGATCATTTATCTAAAAAACGGATCATAAAGAGGGTAAAACGGAGCATAAAATCAGCTAGAGAAAGTTGGATGGAGGTTGGGACCTTCAAATGACTTCAAAAAGTCCGTAATTTTTAATTTCTGTGCTAAAAATGGAGCATTTTCATACGATTTCGATCAAAATCAAGTCGAAATGTACAAAATTAAGCGAATGAACCCGGAAAACTGGGACCTGTCCCCCTCTACTCTATCCTGACTCTTAACGCATGAAGAGTCATGAAGGACACCGACTTAGCTTAACCTCCAATGGTCAGGTTTTTTCATATGCCATGTGATTTCTCCTTTGTTATAAACTATTCTGATGTTGAAAGCGTCGGGCCGGTTCTTCGTTTTTTTACCTTTACCCCAATGCCTTCCCAGAGACAACATGCCAATGCAGATGTTTCGAGTCTTGATAGTTCCCCACATTCGTAATCACTTTACAAGCCCCATGCTCTTCTGTGACCAAACACGCTACCTTTTTTATGAACCCAAATAGTTCAAGTAATAACTCGTTATCCCTTTCTTCAAGGGTAATGAGTGAGGAAATATGTCTCTTTGGACTGGCCTCGATATGGACAGGATAAAACGGCCGGGTATGATGATAGGCTAGGACATTTTCTGTCTCCAACACCTTTTTCACTTCCGTTTTCCACTTAAAACTTCATCGCAATAAAAATCATTCGTCATTTGATTACCTCCTAGTTATAACGTCATACTTCCAATTATTTCAAACGACAACCCGTTTGACAAACCTAACTTGCCACTCTAATCCCCGCTCCACCCATCTGTTCAAATTTGCAAAATTACTCCATACAAACTCTGCACACTGAAACCCCTTTCACAACTTGTAAATAGCCCCTATACTAGACTCATAAGATGATCATCTAATTAACTAACAATATAATTATGCAAAAATGATAACAGAGGGGGATCCTCATGGTACTGGATAAAAGGCGTGCACACTTATTATCCATCATTCAACATTCGACTCATCCGATCCCAACGAAAGATCTGGTGACCAGGACGAATTTGTCTCAACGGACCATTTATTATGACCTCGATCAGATTAATAGTTGGTTAAGGACTAAAGGATTAGAACCCATTGAAAGTAAGCATGGCGAAGGATTGTTTTTGCCACCTGCATCGAAATCTAAGTTGATGATCTCTAAGGATCAAAGTTTCGAAGATTGGCAGTATCAATTATCAAAACAAGAACGGGAAGTCTTGATTAAAGCCAAAATATTATTGGAAGAACAAGATGCATCGATGCTAAGGTTTATGGATCTGACAAGCATGAGTCGGGGGACGATCGCCAAGGTGATTAAAGTGATCAAGCAAGAGTTCAGCGAAGCGGGCTTGCAGTTGTATTACAAGAAAGGATCAGGATACCGATTGAGTGGTCCTGAGGATGCAAAAAGAACGATGCTTTCCAATATACTGGCAACCATCTTTTCGCACCCGGATTGGCAGAACGTCCGGAATGAGGTTCATAAGATGATCCAGCCAGAAGCTGCCACGTGGTCTCATGAAACGGATCAAAGACGTTTGGTAAGAGAGATTCTTTATGAAGCTGAAAAAGAATTGGGATTGACGCTGACAGATGAAATGGTGGAGATCCTGTCCCTGCAGATCTTGATGATCTTGAAGCGTATAGAGCTAAAGGAGTATATTCTTGTTCCACAAGCAGAAAAGCAGGTCCTTCACCAAACAGAAGCATACAAGGCAGCCTTGCATATTACAAATAAACTTGCAAACGTAAAGGAAGTCTCTTTCACTGATGACGAGGTTTGCTTCATTACCATGAATCTGTTGGGTTCAAAAGTCCAGCATGATAACTTTAAACGTTATACGGAACGGGAATTATCAGGCCTGAAGGAAGTCGTTCAACAGATGATCGATGATTTTCAACTTTACTCCTGTGTGGTGTTCGACGATCAAAATGGACTGGAAGAAAACCTGATTTCCCACATTAAACCGACGTATTATCGTCTGAAGTACGGGCTCTCTATCGCGAATGATCTGGCTGAGAGCATTCAAAAGACCTACCCGGACATCTTTCATTTGACCAAACGGGTGATGAGGCATTTGGAACTGTATGTCGGGAAGACCGTGCAGGACGCGGAAGTGGCCTACATTACTCTGCACTTCGGAGGCTGGTTAACGAAAGAGAAAAAGAAGGTTGAGACGAAGTTCAAAGCCCTCATTGTTTGTGAGAATGGGATCGGGACCTCCAATATGCTCCGCACCCAATTAGAAAACTTGATTGCCGGGCTGAATGTCATCAGTACGATCTCGATGAGGGAATATCGAACGAAAAATTACAAGGCAGACGTCATCTTTTCCACCAATTATATCAAGGAGAAGGACATTCCCGTTGTCCATGTTCCAGCCATCTTGACCAATCTCGAAAAGGAACGGGTCATGCAACGGATGAATGAGATTTTCGATTCGAAGCCACAGGAACAGAATGTGACCGATCACCTGATGGATGTCATCAAGCGCCATGCGACAATCCATCAAGAAGACGATCTGAAGAAAGAATTGGTCCACCTTTTAGAACAAAATACTCCCCGAATAAAGGAGCTCAGAAAGCCTATGCTCAATGAATTATTGACAGAACAAACGATACAGCTCAAAGACCGTGTAAGCAGTTGGGAGGAAGCCATCAAGGTGGCTAGTCAACCACTGATCGACCAGCAATCGATTCGCCCGGATTATGTAGAGGCCATGATTACCAACGTGAAGGAATTGGGTCCTTACATTGTCATCGCACCAAATATCGCCATCCCTCATGCACGTCCGGAGACTGGAGTCGAACAGCTGGGGATGAGTTTCTTGCGACTCAAAGAACCCGTCTTTTTCTCAGAAAAGGAAAAACATCGCGCTCAGCTGGTCATCGTGCTGGCGGCGATCGATAATCAAACCCACTTAAAAGCATTGGCACAGCTTACAGAACTGTTATCCAATGAAGGCAATGTGGAGCAGTTAATCTCAGCAAGTGATCGTCAAACCGTGATTGAATTAATCAACCAAACAGTTGAAGTATAAATTAGAGGAGGAACGAATGATGAAAAAAGTATTAGTCGTATGTGGAAATGGATTAGGCAGCAGCATGATTGTAGAAATGAATGTGAAAGCCGCACTTAAGGAAATGGGAAAAGAAGCGGAAGTGTCCCACACGGACCTGACAACAGCCAAAACGGAGCAAGCGGATCTCTTCATCGGTTCAGAGGATATTGTAGAAAGTCTGGAAGATGGCCGTAAACATGTCGTGAAATTGAAGAACCTGATGGATAAGAAAGAACTCCGTGAAGCACTGGAACAAAATATGTAGTCCACTATAAAACGAAGGAGCGATACAAATGGTTGATATCATAATGAAGGATATACTAGGTACACCTGCGATCCTTGTCGGTCTATTCGCCTTAATCGGGCTCCTTGTACAGCGCAAGAATTCAGGAGATGTCGTGGCCGGAACCCTTAAAACGGTCATGGGCTTCGTCATCCTTGGGGCGGGTGCGAATGTACTCGTCCAGTCCCTGGGGCAATTCAGCAGCATGTTCAATAAAGCCTTCGAAGTCGACGGAGTGATCCCGAACAATGAAGCGATCGTAGCCCTTGCACAGGAAAGCTTTGGTACAGAGACAGCGATGATCATGCTGTTCGGTATGATTGTCAACATTCTCATTGCACGATTCAGTCCTTTTAAATATATCTTTTTGACCGGACATCATACTATGTTCATGGCTTGTTTAATCGCTGTCATCTTAACCACTGGAGGATTTACCGGAATACCATTGATCATTCTAGGTTCGATTATCCTCGGGGCACTTATGGTCCTATCGCCTGCGATGCTACAGCCTTTCACCCGCAAAGTCACCGGTTCGGACGACTTTGCCGTCGGCCACTTCGGATCGATTGGTTATTTGGCTTCTGCTCTTGTCGGTAAAGCGGTCGGTAAAGGGTCAAAATCGACAGAGGAAATCAAAGTTCCAAAATCACTAGGCTTCCTAAGAGACACATCCGTCTCCGTATCGTTAACAATGGTCATCCTCTTCTTTATCGTCGCAGGCGCAGCAGGTCCTGCCTTCGTTGAAGGAGAATTAAGCGGCGGACAGAACTTCCTGGTCTTTGCCTTTATGCAGGGGATCACATTTGCAGCCGGTGTTTATATTATTCTAGCCGGGGTGCGCATGCTCCTTGGTGAGATCGTTCCGGCATTCAAAGGGATTGCGGACAAAATCGTCCCTCATGCTAAACCGGCACTTGATTGCCCGGCTATCTTCCCTTTCGCAGGAAACGCCGTCATCATCGGTTTCTTATTCAGCTTCATTGCTGGACTCGTCAGCATGCTCTTTTTACCTTTATTAGGATTAAAAGTAATCGTTCCGGGACTCGTCCCTCACTTCTTCACAGGTGCAGCTGCCGGGGTCTTCGGCAATGCAACCGGCGGTCGAAGAGGAGCAATCATCGGCTCGATGGCGAACGGTGTGATGATCAGCTTCCTGCCAGCCCTCTTGTTACCGGTCTTAGGCTCATTAGGGTTCCAGGGAACGACGTTTGGAGATGCAGATTTCGGGTTGGTCGGCATCGTGCTTGGGAACCTCGTCAGCATGATCGAATCCAATATGACCGTTTTCGCATCTATCATTCTCATCCTGGCCATCTTGTTTTTCATCAGCTTCAAATCAAAAGCAAATGAGCAGAAAAAGGAAACAGAAGCTGCATAGACGAATTCAGCCACCCCCTTCATTTTGGAAGCGGGTGGCTGTTTATGTTTTTTGTTCATTCTTCCATTATTTCTTCTATCACCTCTGCAAGAACCTCCATGGTCCGATATTCTTCTTCCAAAGTATTTTCCACTCCACCTATATTCAACCATACTGAATGATCCAGTAAATCTTGGTTGTAAGTGTTCTGTTCTTCAGAATTTCCCTTCGATTTCACCAGGACTCCTTGGGATAGACCAGGGACTTTGCCTTCCATTTTTTCACTCATGCGCTTAGCGAATGTTAGATTTTCTTCAAAATTACTACTGGATTTTGATACAATGAACATCATCCTTGCATACTCTTTGTTACCTACTTTAAGGGTCGTTTCAGGCTTTTTCCTTGAATCCCGATGGATGTCCAATGCCATCTCTATATTCTTATGATCTTTTAGTACCTCTTTGAATTGTTCTCTCGACACTTTATAAGAATCCTCAAAAGACCAATTGCGTTTGTCTAATACATCACTGACATCCTTTTGTTCATGAATGACGCGTATGCCTTTTTCGTTTAATAATTGTTGGAGTCGTTCTCCAACTAATGTAATATTCGTCGAATCATGAAACGCTTCAGATGGTTGATTTGTGGATATCTCGGGGATAAATGACTCCTTGTTATGGGAGTGATATACGTAAATAGCAGGTTGTTCCTCCTCTCCAAAAAGAAAGGAGTCATCGTTTACAAATAATGCCAAGTTCCGATTGATGGTGGTGGTTCCGTCGAAAAACAAAAGCCATGAAGCGACTATGACACAAAGTGTAAATCCGATTGACGTGAGGGTTCTGTTTTTATACCGCCGGCTTTTGCTTTTTCGTCTTGCAGCCTTCTCTAATACATGCTGAGTGCTGGAAACAAAATCCTTCCTGGGTGCTAAAGGATACGTCTCTTTTATTAGTTGGATGATTTCCTTTTCACCTTGCATGTCTTAATACCTCCTCTGCATCTACGTTTATCTTCTTTTTCAGCTCTTTTAAAGCCCTGTGATAGCTTACCTTTACTTTGGATTGACTGCACTGAAGAATTTCAGAGGTTTCTTTTACTGAGAATTCATTGATCCCCCTGAGGATAACGATGGATCTGTAATCGGGCTTTAAGCTGGAAATGGCATTATGCACCGTTTTCTTTAGTTCTTTTTCCTCCATCTGTTCGATTGGTTGTTTATGAGTAGAAACCATTTTTTTGAAGAAGCCTTCTTTAAAGATGGTAACAAATTTCTTTTTTCGATGATGGTCAATGGCAACATGTTTGGCGATGGATAGAATCCACGTTTTAATGGATGATTGCTGATTATAATGGGATAAATGATTGAGTACGCGGATAAATACTTCCTGTGTTAAATCCTCAGCATCGTTTCGGTTGCCTGAGAAACAGATCAGAAATTTGTATACGTCTAAATAATACGCCTGATACAGTTTGGAAATGGTGACCTCAAGATCATCTGAATCAACCAAGTTTCTCCCCCCCTTTTTCTGCATTCATATATTAATCGAATGAACCACCTAAAAGGTTACAACTTTTTCCACCTTTATTATACAAATGACATGATTAATTTTTTACATAAAAAAGGAACTTCTTCGGACAAGAAGTTCCCTGCTACTAATTCAATCAGACTTTGCTTAAATCATAACAGTTTATCACCCTATCTATTCAGGTGATGAATAAAAGAATCAATCCAACCTCTTCACAAACAGCATTCTGTCCTGATTAGGACCATCATAATCCGTATGGATTGGGACACCCTCTATGTCTCTATCTCCTTCTTCCATCTCAAATCCCATCTTGGTGTGATAGGAAATCGACACTTTGTTAACAGGTGACGTGACGCAGCGGACAATATAGCTCCCTTTTTGTCGGACCACATTGAAAAAGTGGTTGTACAGTTCTTTTCCAATATGATGTTTTCTATATTCGGGATGCACGCCAACAAAGTGGATATAGGACTCTTCCAGTCGCGACTGGGATAGAAATCCAATTAAGAAGCCTAACACTTCCCCATCCTTCTCGGCAATAAAGCTTGTATCGGTAAAATGATCGAAAAACAATTTAGGTAACCTATCAGACATACTCCTACCACCCCACCACTCATTGATCAGCGGTGACCATCGTATAGTAGTCTGAACCTGTCACTGAACGGATCTGCATTTCATCCCCCCCTAAATTTCTTGACTGAATTTACGTATTCAAGTAACTTGACGCTTCTGTGGAGTGTCAGGTCACAAGACTCTGTCGTCAGCTGAAGATTTTTTGACAAACGGATCATATATCAGAATTCCGGATCATAAGTTACTTAAATCGGTTCATTTATCTAAAAAACGGATCATAAAGAGTGTAAAACGGATCAAAAAATCAGTTGGAGAAAGATAAATGAAGGTTGGGACCTTCAAATGACCTCAAAAAGTCCGTATAGTTTAATTTCTATGCTAAAAATGGCGCATTTTCATACGATTTCGATCAAAATCAAGCCGAACATCGGTATTTTCTATGTAAAAAGGGTTGATGAAGGATCTTTCATCTTCTCCGTATCAATCCCAGCCTCTTTCATCTTCACTTCCGCCTCCTCTTCAATAATGTCCTTGAAGAGCTGCATGGTTGGGTCGAATCCGACATGCTTGTCCATCATAAAGCTCATCTTGTGCTCGATATCGAGCCATGTGGAGAGGTCTGCTTCGTTGTGCTGAATCTGTGCTTCTATTTTGTCCAATGCATTGGCGACTTTGGCTTCGTATGTCGCTTTCTCTTCAAACTCGAACCACAGGGTGTATAGTTCGTTTCCTAATGCGTTCCCTAACGTATCCCTTATTTTCTCGATGGATTTTCCCTCATTGAGAGTCTTTTGTTCCCTTGCTGCTTGGTCATTCATGGTATCGAATGCCGGGACATCCCCTGCTTCCGCCTCAACCAGATCATGGATGATGATCATTTTTAATAATTTAGAAGAATCTACCTCCTGTGTTAAGTACGGTTCTATCAACATCGCCATAAAGGAAACCCTCCATGTATGTTCCGCGACGCTTTCTTGCCTGCCATTGGAAAGCCAGCTGTGCCTCATTTCAGATTTTAGCTTCTCTCCCAGTTTGATGAGTTCCAGTATGTTTAATAGGTTTGTCTTCATTTAATCTCCCCCTTTTCAAGTAACCTGTGCTTGAGTGTCCTGATTTGACCACGATGATAGACTTCCTATTCCATTACATGAAACCTGGGGTGTTAATGAATATGCCTGCATTACCCTAGAACAACCAGTCATCACTCCATGTTTTGAGAGCTGCCAGAGAAGCGCCAAATTCACCTTTTAAATACAGAAAAACAATAAGAAAAATAATGAGTCCTATTAAGAAAACAGGACCGATCCCCATACTGTATACTACGTCTATTTTAACGTGAAGAATGATGCGTACAATATGAATGACCAGGAAGAAAAAAAGCAATAAAATGACTGCACTCACAAACTTATCCCTATACAAAGAATCAGCCCCAATCTAGAGCTTAAATAGTCATCCAAGTACTACAACTGAACTTGTACCATGAGTCTTTGTATATAGATATTTTACTGTAGCCTTTATTATTCGTGATAAATTCCTCAACAAATCTACTCTGTGATCATTCCTTTTTCAACACCAAACCGGATGAGACCTTCATAAGGATCTCCCGTAATGTCAAAAAGCTTACAAAACGCCGGCTCTGTCTTGTATCCTTGTTTTTTGAGATGGATCACTTTCTGTTTAAGAGTAGGATATCTTTGCAACAGTTCATGTTCAATCATCATATGGAGATAAGCATGTTGCTTATGTACCGGTTGTGCTTGGCCAAACAGCTCAAACTCAAAACCACTAAAGGTAAAATTCGCCTTCACCACTTCTCTTCCATTAATCGTTTTCCTTTTGATTATAAAGCCATCTTTTTTGTTGTACAACGTTTGAAGCAATTCTTCAAATGACTCTAATTCCTGTACTTCCATAATAATGTCCAGGTCTGAACCCCAAATGTCTATACCAATGGGCAGAGTTCCACATAGAACAGGATTGTAGGAACTCAACTTATTCAAGATATCCAGTTCCATGATGGCTGTATATGCGCCTTGTTGCTTTTCCGTCCCCATTTTCATACTTTCGAATAAATCTATCATCGTACACCATCCTTGCCTGACGATCTTCAAAACGCAAATATATAAAACCTAAATGCTAGGTATAAAAGATTGGTCCCTTACAACCACTGTTTCAGGCACAAATTTTATTAAAATATTGCTATCGCCTAACCCCTGAAATCTCGGATCCCACTTCTCTTCTTCTGGCCCAAGATAACGCTCAAGTAACCGAGTTGCGATTCTTTTATCAAAATGCTCCACCGTGGCTTTACCTCTGAACCCTGCATGTAATACTTTTCCTGTTGTATGATCGAGATCTACGATACCAATGGCACATTCCGGGTTTTCTTCGATTCTCCCAGGGAAACTGTCTGAAGACGGGATTCCAATGATATAGATATGTTCATTTTCCCAGTAAAACCAAACAGGTGACTCTCGCGGCCCTTCCTTGGATAATGTAGAAAGGTGTGCAAATAGAGGTTTTTTTAGAAATTCATCCAGATAAAAGCTTTTATTACCAGTTATAATTTTCAAGTCTATTTCATCCTTTCATTATAAAAAACTCATGTTTTATCTTTATTTGCATAAATTCGTCCCACTGTTGACGCCTCCTGGATTCATTATTTAATAACTGAAAAACGTCACGATCGTTACTTCAATTCCTTGTGGATACGAGTAATGTTTATGTTCCAATTATTTCAAGTCATTCACGTTTTAACAATCACAAATCCATCATTAGGCAAAGGTTCTCTCTACTGTACTTTTTATCCTTTGTGTTAAAGGGTTGTCTGTGATACTATATAAACCATCTTGAAATTGACCTCAAGTATTAATAAGAAACCCACCTCTGTGTTTAGAGGTGGGTTTCTTTGAATGGGTTTCATGTTTTCGCACTCAACCCCACTCATTTCTATACTCCTTAATGAATGCTATATCCTTTTGATAATGTACAAGATGCCCTTCTGCGATCATCTTTCGAAAAGCAGGGTCCCCTTCATTTGCTTTTCGTGTGATAGTTTTACATAATCCTTCTATTCGCTGTAATACCGTTTCTATATAATCTTGTTCAAACCTTTCACCGTAAGCTTCAATGAACAGCTGAATTCTGCGCTTAATACGGTCGGCATTCTGAATGGATTCATAATATACTTTTTCACCCGTTTCAGTCACAAAGAATCTACTTAACGGTACACATGTATAGAGCGTATAGGCGATGTCCCAAATTCGCGGGCCAGGCGCAGCTACATCAAAATCGATAATGCCTACTGGTTTTTCATGATTAAATATAATATTGTAGATGGCAAAATCGTTATGGCAGATCACTTCCCGGTCTGGCGGGGTATTGTCCAAGGAATCCCAACTGTCATCAATAGGAAAGTCACTTACACAATCATGATATTGACGGAGAATTTTGGCTATTTCCTGCAATACACCATCAGACCACATATAAGGTTTTAACGGATAATGACCAGCTTCGCCATTAATAAAGGATAGAATCTCTCTTCCTTTTTCATCAATGCCAAGGAATGCAGGAGCATAATCGAACCCCTTGTGTTCAAGATGCTTTAACAGTGCGTGAATTCTTTTGCTATCAGGTTTAAGTTCCCTTCTGACAGTATTACCAGATTGATAAACGTCGGAGACATTACCACCCGTTAACAATTTCTCATTAGAGCTCTTGGACATATGTACAACTCCTCTTTACGTTCTACTAACCTTTCAACTTCGTGGGGCAGGTTACTTGTTCGATCAAAGACAATTCAAGACCGCAGTAACTTCAACAATATCGAGCTGAGAGTAACCAGGGGACAAATGGTCAAAACGGTAAAAAAGGCATGGTAGATCCGTTTTTGTATGAAGAATAAGACATGACAGTAGTGGAGAATAAAAATATCATTTGTATAATGAAGGATTGATCAGATGGGCCAATAAAATACAATGTCGAAATCAACAGTACAGATACCCCTAAAATAATTGCAATCTGCTTATTCAATTAACACTTCATTGACAATTGAGAGGTCACTCGGCACCTTATGGATAGCTAAATTACCTTAGAAAAATAATCCCTTTCTTAAACTCGATGGATGGTTCTTGTTTCCTCCATCTGTTCCAGGTGACCCTTTGCATGACCACCCACCATCTTCACCATTTTTCTTAAGCACTTCTGTATCGATCATTCTTAATATATTTAAGGTTTTCTCGAAATATTGTAATACCAGTTTGCCATAGTGATAAGACAAAGCAGTCGAATGAATAAACTGGTAGGCTATAGCAAGGTGGTAATTACACTCTAAATTGGGATAATCACCCCTAATTTGCTTTAACACCTTTATACTGGAATCAAATTGTCCTGTAAAATAAAAATAGATCCCTTCTACATGAAGAAGAAAGTTTTTTGATAAGAAGTCATTTGGTCGATTCGACGTTTTAACCACTTAATGGTTTCTTCTGATTTAACTCGATCATTGATAAATAAATAATATCTAGACAATACCAATTTGTACTGAATAGTGAGATCGTATGAATGTGTTAACATGTCCTTTTGTATTTCCTCTTTAAGCCTATGTATTTATTTTGTTTGAACCTTGATGATGGCGTTATCCCATTCAGTTAACTTCTCTTTCATTTTCCTGTAATTTGCACGCTCCGTATCCATTGAAATACCCAGTTTGCTTGCGAATATATCGATTAACTCACCGGAATACTCTGTGAACTCTCTTTCAATTTTACTAAGGTGGGTCGGTGAACAAATACCTTCTGCCAATTGAATCTGGGTTAACCCTAATTTTCCCCTGTGAAATTTAATAATATTTCCATCAATCATACGATACCTCTTGTTCATAAATTTTTCCTAATAGTATATAATATCTAGTTTCAGAATTCTACTGATAATGACTAAGGGAAAATAGTAGACATCCTTTTTTACACACTGATATAACAGATTTGTCGCTTGATTGATTCCTGCAGTTACAATATTTAATCATAAACTTTTACCTACGGTTGACTCTTTTCATCTGAAAAATCTTATATTTCTTATAATAAGGCTCTTTTCGCAAAGATTGTTGTTTTCCAGCATAGAATCTGCCAGTGCTCTGTCAACCAGGATGGTGAGCGGAACTTCTCCGCTTGCAGCTAGCGTTGAGCCAAGCCTCCTCAGCTTAGCCGAACGGGGTCTCCGCACGCACGTACTTCCACAGAAGTCTGCGCAGTTCCACTCACCATCTTTAACGGAATTTTTATGACAGAGCTTAAAGATGTGCAAGAAAACAATGTAACTAGAAAAATAATTTTTCTTATAAAAGGGAAATCAATCTTTTCTCACCTTAAATAAGGTTGTTTGCTAAAATTCTGTTTTTATTGATTTCCATTAAGGATATAGGCATAGAAAGTTGATTGGAGCGGAAGGTGCTCGACTCCCTCGGGAAAAGCGGGAAAGTTGAGACCCCACAGGGCAAAGTCCGA
The DNA here is from genome assembly GCF_059758515.1 of Rossellomorea sp. GQ25. Lineage (NCBI taxonomy): Bacteria > Bacillati > Bacillota > Bacilli > Caryophanales > Bacillaceae > Rossellomorea > Rossellomorea sp. GQ25. The sequence goes on from NZ_JCAXEQ010000002.1 coordinate 374,267, forward strand.
GGGGGCTCAACTCACGCCCCGCGGAAAGCGAGCATCCTGTAGCGGAAATCAACTATTACTTTCTCCTCTACAATAGCAACAAACTTTACAAAAAGAGCCTATAATAAAAAAACAAATTCATTTTCTTAACCTAGGTCCGGAAAATGAATTTGCCTACCATCCAAACATTCAATTTTAACATATTCAGTACGTTATTTGTTAAACCTTCCACGTTGACGAAGTAATTCTCGATTCAAGTTGGGATTCACCTCAAAAGCAGCCCTTCCATGGAGCCAGAAGATATTGTTAACAACTACTAGGTCTCCTTCAGGAAGTTCAAGTTCTATAACCCTTTCATCCTCTTCCAATGAATAAGAAAGGTCGCGTAAATATGTTGCTTCCTCGATTGTTTCAGGATAAGCAAATTGGTCGATGAAACATATACCTGGCTTATTGTTGTGATTGAAGAAGGTAGAGCGTTGGACCTCTTTACTAACATTCTTACTTGAAGGTGCTTTATAAGTAAAATTATGATTTGCTAATGGGTGATTAGCAAATTTATCAAGCTCTTTCCAATCATCAAGATGTAATAACCGCGATTCGCCACCATACGCATTTTGTTCTACCATTTTCATCATTAACAGCCAATCAGTCGGTTCATCAACAAATGTACCATCCGTATGAAGTGTAAATGACCGATACGCTTGACGAAGATAGGAGTCGCTATGATCTGTATGGTTGACAGTAAATCGTGCATAGTATTTACCTGACATTGAATCAAAGTTTGATGTACCTAGCAGATAAGAAATAGCTGTTGAGAACATAACATACTCATTTGTATCTTGACTAATCCCTTCTAAGCCAATCGTGAACCCTCCCGAATTACGATCATGAACGATGCTTCGCACTAATACTCCAAATTCTTCACCCACTTGATCTACTAGTAAAGAAGCAACAATAAAACGGGCGTATGGCGTATATTCTAAATGCAGAACCGTCTGATTATCTTGTTTAAGTGCATTTAAAAACCCTTGAATAACATCTTGAGAAAGTGTAATGTGATACAAACGGTTTGATTGTGGGTGCATCTTGATGCTGTACATTTCTGTTATTGTTTCAAACTTCCCTCTTGTTTTCTTAACGCTGATAGACATTAACAAATTCCTCCCATTCGGTGTTTGATATGAAAGAATCAGGAAAACAGAAATTCAAATAGCCAGCTGCACAAGATCCCCCATACCTAAGGGATTACATGTACAACTGGCTAAAATTCACATTACTGCTCTAGGTAATAGAGTCACAGTAAATTCGCAGTTAAATTAATGTTCCTGTTTCTGCTTATTTAATAACGATCCACGATTAAATAAACGAAAAGTTTAAATGGTGGAAATATTATAAATATTCAGTAATTTAAATATACTACTTATTCGCCTCCCTGTCAAATGACTTTAGTGGATGAATTATATCTTTAGTTTTTCTTCGCTCATGAGCTGATGATAATGGAGGTCAAGATCTTTTAATGCCGCAATAAGAGCATTGGTTGCCTTTCCTCGGTAATGGGTCTGAATTTCATTTAATGCGTCTGCTACACCATCATTTAAACTCGTTCCCCTTAAGATACGTCCAATAAATTCGCGGCCATGTTCTGTTGCCAACGTACAAGATGCCTTTAGTACTACACCATACTTTACATCAACTTCAGCTGTAATCGTTAATGTTTCATAAACATTTTTTGCTGCCATTCCTTGCGGTAGACGGGCGTGACCAGCTATAAAAATGGTTTTTCCGATAAACATAAGAATCTACCTCCCGCAAAAAAAATTTAGTAAACGAGCTTTGCTTCTTTTAAGTGAAGCTGTTCTGGTATTTTGTTAACCACTGCTTTACCAATTTCAATCGAGGATGTTGCAGCTGGAGATGGTGCATTACATACATGAATCATTTGTTTTCCCTTAATAATATGGAAATCATCTACCATATTTCCATCTCTTCTTAATGCTTGCGCACGAACCCCGGCCGGTGCTGGTAGTAAATCATCTTCTTGGATTTCAGGAATCAATTCCTGTAAGCTTTTGGTAAATTGTTTCTTGCTAAATGAGCGAACATATTCATCAAGACCTTCTTTCGCAAATTTACGAGCCATTTTCCATAAACCAGGGAACGTTAGTGATTCCATTAAGTCTATTGCATTAAAATCTGTCTTTTTATACCCTTCACGTTTAAAGCTAAGCACAGCATTGGGCCCTGCATCGACTTCCCCACTAATCATTCTGGTAAAATGCACGCCTAGAAATGGAAATTTCGGATTGGGGACCGGATAAATTAAGTGTTTAACAAGATAACGTTTTTCAGGGACTAATTTATAATACTCCCCCCTGAATGGAAAAATCTTGACATCCGTTTTATACCCTGCTGATGCAGCTATCCGATCACTGTGTAGTCCTGCACAATTGATCATGATACGAGCTCTGACTGTCCCTTGATTGGTCTCGATCACAACTTGATCTGATTCTTCATGGATATTCTCAACCCTGGTACTTAAATGAAGATCCCCACCATTCTTCTGTATTAGTTCAGCGAACCTTTCGCTTACTTGCCTATAATTTACAATACCCGCCTGAGGGACCCTAATTGCCCCTAAACCGTTAACATGTGGCTCGATTTCCTTTAATTCAGCCCTACTTATTTTTTGAATCATGAGATCGTTCTCTAGCCCACGTCTAAACAAATTATCTAGAAGAGGCAACTCCTCCTCCTTTGTAGCTACGATCACTTTCCCACAAACGTCATGTTCAATGTCGTATTCAAGACAGAAATCTATCATTGATTTGTTTCCTTTTCGGGCAAAACGGGCTTTATAACTCCCTGGTTTGTAGTAAATGCCAGAATGGATAACCCCACTATTACGTCCTGTTTGATGAACAGCAATAGAGGCCTCTTTCTCAATCATTGCTACCTTTGCATTAGGAAAGCGCTGAAAAATGGCCATACCTGTTGATAACCCTACAATTCCTCCCCCAACAATTGCAAAGTCATACATGTTTCATCCCTCCTTGTTCTGCCCTTTATAAGGAATCCCTCATTCAAAGAGCCGGCCCTTGCGAGTTTGGCTGGCTCTTGAATCGTTATCATCCTTAATTTCTATTGACAATGACCAACTTCATCTCTGTCATTTCTTCAATGGCGTATTTAAGACCTTCTCTGCCAGTACCACTATCTTTTACTCCTCCATATGGCATATGATCGACACGGAATGTAGGAATATCATTGATTAATACACTACCTACTTCCAACTCATCAACGGCATCGAGAGCTCTATGAATGTCATTTGTGTAAATTCCTGCCTGCAATCCATAGCGTGAATGGTTCATATAATCTATCGCCTCATCCAGCTCGGATACTTTCTGGATGATGACAATCGGGGCGAACGCTTCCTGGCAGGTTACTCTTGAGCTCTCATGTGCATTTAATAGGACGGTTGGATACAAAATATTCCCACTGGAGACTCCACCACAGGCAACTTCGGCTCCTTCTTTTACTGATTCACGTATCCACTCTAGGGCGCGCTTTACCTCTCCTTCAGAAATCATTGCGGCTACATCCGTCGTATCCTCAAGCGGATCTCCAACCACTAACTTCTTCGTTTCAGCAACGAACTTTTCTACATATTCATCATATATATTTTCATGGACATAAATGCGTTGGAGTGAGATGCATACCTGCCCTTGGAAAGCAAATGCCCCCTGTACGGCCCTAGGGATGATTTTTTCTAAATCTACTCCTTCATCAACCACAACCCCAGAGTTGGACCCCAGCTCTAATGTCACTTTTTTCAATCCCGCTTTGTTTCGGATCCCTATACCGACTTCCGGACTTCCCGTGAATGTCACAGCTTTGATTCTTTCATCAGTGACAAGCGAATCACCGACTATACTACCTTTCCCAGTGACCACGTTCAGTGCTCCCTGAGGCAGGCCCGCAGCGCACGCTATTTCCGCCAATAAGAAAGCAGAAAGTGGCGTTTGTTTAGCCGGTTTTAGAACCACTGTGTTACCACTCGCTATCGCAGGTCCCACCTTGTGAGCTACGAGATTCATAGGAAAGTTGAAAGGAGTAATCGCCGCAATGACACCGATAGGTTCACGTACAGTATATCCGAGACGCTTTTCTCCCCCTGGGGCTGCATCGAGGGGAATCGTTTCCCCTCCAATCCTTTTAGCTTCTTCCGCTGCGAATTTATATGTTTGAACGGTTCTTGCCACTTCTCCCCTAGCAGTAGTAATTGGTTTGGATGCTTCGAGTGAGATGATCCTTGCCGCTTCTTCTGCTCTTTCATCCAGGATTCGTGCAATGTTTTCAAGTATTTCCGCTCGCTTGTGGGCAGGTAGTTTCTTGAAGGTAAGATACGCACCCTCAGCAGCTTCAATCGCTTGATCCACATCTTCAACCGTTCCTTCTGCTACTTCTGCGATAAGCTCTTTATTGTAAGGAGAGTATAAAGCAGAATAAGACTTTGGCTCCACCCAATTGCCATTAATAAATAGTTTTTTTCTCACAACGGTTTTCTCCATTTGTGCCCCTCCCTAGTCTCTCTCTATCTGGTCATAAATGACTTGTTCAATGACATCCAGTGACTCATTCAGCTGTTCATCTGTAATAACTAATGGACATAGGATACGAATGACATTTCCATATAATCCTGCCCCCAGGACGATGACTCCTCTCCGATTGCATTCCGCTATGATTCGACCTGTGAGTTCCTTATCAGGCTCTTTGGAGTCTTGGTTTTTCACGATTTCCATTGCCATCATTGCGCCTAGTCCACGAACATCCCCGACGATAGTCGTACGTTCACGGATTTTATCAAAGCGCGTTCTCACGATTTTGCCGATTTCATCCGCTCTTTGAATCAGGTTCTCTTCTTCTAACATATTGATAACTTCCAAAGCAGCGACACAGCCAAGGGGACTCCCTCCATAGGTACCGCCGATTTCTCCCGGATTCGGGGCTTCCATTATTTCTGCTCTTCCTGTGACTGCACTGATGGGCACACCCGCAGCGATGGACTTTGACATCGTAATGAGATCTGGTTCAAGTCCGAAATGATCGGATGCAAACATTTTCCCAGTCCGACCAAATCCTGTCTGTACTTCATCTGAAATGAATAAGATGTCATGTTTCCTGCAAATCTTCTGTACTTCCTGTACGAAACGGTTGGATGGGACAATGAAACCTCCCTCACCCTGAATGGGCTCCATGATAAAAGCGGCGATATCTTCAGGAGAAACATCCCCTAAGAAGAAATCGTTCAACTGTTGAAGAAGGTAATCGTCCAATTGGTCATCTGTCATACCCAGGGGTTTTCTGTAATAGTATGGATGTTTAATTTTATAAGTGTCTGTGGCAAAAGGACCAAAGCCATTCTTATATGGTTTCACTTTACTAGTCAGAGACATGGTCATCATGGTTCGGCCGTGATACCCGCGTTCAAATGAAACAATCCCTCGTCTCCCCGTATATTTCCGTGCGATTTTTACAGCGTTCTCTACTGCTTCCGCACCTGAATTCAGGAAAAAGGTCTTCTTGTGAAAATCTCCGGGTGTAATCTCATTCAATTTTTCCGCAAGATCAATATAGGGTTGATACATAGCCACATGAAAACACGGATGAATGTATCTTTCTGCCTGACGCTGAATGGCTTCTACCACTTTCGGCGGACAGTGCCCTACGTTCAAGGAACCGATGGCACCCACCAGATCAATTAATGTGTTTCCATCTACATCTCTAATCAGGGCCCCTTCCCCCTGTTCGATGAAAGCGGGAGATGTATTAAAAGGACCTCGGGGGACATGTTGTTCTCTTCGTTTCATCAATTCTAATGATTTCGGCCCTGGTATTGGTGTTTTTAAATGGATGTGCTTAGTCTTCACAGTCATCTCTTGATTCCCTCCTATTATTCTCCAACTACTTTATAAGAACGGCATTACGCTCTTTCAGATGTTTTTCAACGGACAGGTATTCAAGTCCATGTGCTTCTGCAACCGCCTGGTAAGTTACCGCACCACCAAGCGTGTTTATACCTTTTTCTATTTCTTTATTTTCCAAGCTGGCTCTCGCATATCCTTTTTCAGCAATTTCCAGGGCATATGGTACAGTAACGTTGGTCAGACCAATGGTTGAGGTCTTCGGAACTGCGCCGGGCATATTCGCTACAGCATAATGGACAACTCCGTGTTTAATATAGATGGGATCATCGTGGGTAGTGATATGGTCGACTGTCTCAAAGATCCCCCCTTGATCCACAGCTACATCGACAATAACAGACCCTTCTTTCATCGTTTTGACCATATCTTCGGTTACTAGTTTAGGAGCTTTGGCCCCAGGGATAAGGACAGCACCAACAATAAGGTCGGCTTCAGCAACGGCGTTTGCAATATTCATTGGATTGGACATCAATGTATTTACATTGGTTCCAAAAAGGTCGTCCAATTCTCTCAGTCTGTTAGGGCTGAGGTCGAGGATCGACACGTTCGCTCCAAGACCGATCGCTATCTTCGCTACATTCGTCCCAACGACACCTCCGCCAATAATCGCTACCTTGCTGCGTTTCACACCTGGGATACCGCTAAGCAGTACGCCCATACCGCCTTTTGTCCTTTCTAGAAACTGAGCACCGACTTGGGCAGCCATCCTTCCTGCCACTTCACTCATAGGTGTCAACAATGGAAGGGTACCATCCTGTTTCTGTATCGTTTCATATGCGATGCTGATTACTTTGTGTTCAAGTAATTCCCTGGTTAGCTCCGGCTCCGCTGCCAAATGCAAGTACGTGAACAGGATCAACCCTTCCCGAAAGTATGAATATTCCTCCCGTTGGGGTTCCTTTACCTTCATGACGATGTCCATACTCCATGCTTCTTGTGGAGTCAGAACAATCCTCGCACCTGCCTCTTGGTAAACTGCATCAGGAAAACCAGACCCAAGTCCTGCTCCACTCTCCACAAACACATCGTGACCGGCAGACACGAGAAACAACACCCCTGACGGAGCTAAAGCCACTCGATTTTCATTGTTTTTTATTTCTTTAGGCACACCGATTCGCACGTAACCACTCCTCCAATCCTTTATTTTGAATTATTTTTTTGAGCTGTATTGTTCGTTGTACCATTCCATAGATGTTGCATACGACATAGACTCCTCATCATCTGGAAGGTAGTTTGGAATGACTTCTTTTAAGTGGAATCCGTTGTTTAATTGGAAGGTAAGCACTGGATCATATATTTCTCCATTCACCACTTTCTCCGTATATGTTTCTGCTGACATGTGATTGGCATACTTATGATAAAAAGGAATGCGCCCACCGATAACGATACTTTTTAGATTCAAGTCTCTGCATAGCTGTTTTCTCGCATCGTACAATCGACGGCCAATTTTTAACTTTCTGAAGTCTGAATGAACACTGACCTCGACACCATATAAATTTTCCCCTTCTGGATTATGATTACGAATAAATCCGTTATCACAAATGACAGAATAGGTATGATTCTTTTCATATTCTTCATAGTTCAGAATCAAACTGGAGCATGACCCTACGATTTTCCCTTTGTACTCGATGAGGATTTGTCCTTCTGGAAAAATGTCTGCCTGACTGGCAAAGTGATTCTTTTTAAAGGATATGTCTGGACCAAAGCTGTTGATAGACAGAGCAGCAACTTCTTCTACATCGTCTTGAGTGATGTTCCGGATTACAAGCTCTTTCTCTAAGTAAGGTGATTCTATTTTAGCCATAAGGCAATCTCTCCTTTCAGAATGTCCCTATCCTGTGTGCACGGATACGAATTTTTCTTCAAGATATTCCAAAATACCTGATTTCCCGCCTTCTTTCCCCATTCCGCTCTCTTTTATTCCGCCGAATGGAGCCTGGGCTACGATTGGCGCTGAATCATTGATACCCACAATCCCATACTCCAATTCAGCCATCATCCGATACCCTCGCCGCATGTCGTTAGTGAAGCAGTAAGCAGCCAGGCCATAACTATCATGGTTAGCACGTTCAATAACCTCTTCTTCGTCTTTGAATGTAAAGATGGGAGCTACTGGACCAAATGTTTCTTCCGTTGAAATCTTCATGTTATCTTGAGCGTAATTGATAACAGTCGGCTCGAAAAAATTCCCTTTTCCTTCTGGACTTGCATAGCGGTTTCCTCCACACAAGATTTTGCCATTATGATTAATCGCATCAGCGACATGACTTTCCACTTTTTCCAATGCTTGTTCATTGATAAGAGGACCGACATCGACTCCTTCATCCATTCCATTTCCTACTTTTAACTGTACCGCTTTTTCGGCAAGCTTTTCCCCGAATTCTTCAGCGATACTCTCCGCTACATATACTCGGTTTGTGCTGATACACGTCTGACCGGAGTTAACGAATTTCGTTCCAAGCACACCTTGAATCGCAGCCTCGATATCAGCATCTTCAAAAATAATGAAAGGAGCATGCCCTCCAAGCTCCATGGATACTTTTTTGACTGTTCCAGCAGATTCTCTTAGAAGCATTTTCCCTACAGGAGTGGAACCTGTAAAGGTCAGCTTTCGGACATCAGGGCTCTTCGTCAATTCTTGGCCAATTTCCTCCGCTGGGCCTATGACAAGATTCGCTACACCAGCTGGAAGACCCGCTTCATGAAAGCATTCAAATACTTTGATGGCTGATAGTGGTGTTGCTGGTGCTGGTTTTAAAACCACGGTGCAGCCAGCAGCTATTGCAGGGGCAATTTTCCGTGTGATCATGGATGCCGGAAAATTCCATGGGGTAATGGCAGCAGTAACCCCAACCGGTTCCCTTAGCAGCATAAGGTGCTTATTGGGATGAGAAGCCGGAATCGTTTCTCCGTATATCCTCTTTGCTTCCTCTGCATACCATTCAACATAGTTTATGGCACCAACGACTTCCCTTTCCGCATGCACTAGCGGCTTTCCCATTTCCAGCGTGATCGTTTTGGCTATTTCACTCTTTTTTTCCTTCATAATAGAAGCAACACTTGCCAAGTAGCTACCTCTTTCCTGCCCCGTCACTTTCTTCCATGTTTTAAACGCCTGCTTCGCTGCCTGAATCGCTTTCTGGGTTTCTTCCTTCCCTCCAGAAGCCACTCGATCGATCAGCTCTCCAGTAGCTGGATTGTGTACTTCCAGTGTGGCCCCTGATTTAGCTTGTTTCCATTCCCCATTAATATATAGCATTGTTCACCCTCCTTAAATTTCTTCATATTTTCCTTCTGTCGGGTGACCGACATGAAGGAGTACTTTACGCTTTGATAGATTCATTATGATCGAAAAAACAGTCTCCATCCTACGGTGTTCAGGTGCTCTAAGGTTCTCATAATGATTGATGGAGTTTGGCGAATTGAAAGTGTCGGAAAACCAGATCCTGAAAGACGATTCATCAATGGTCTCGCCCTTTGCGATGGCTGTGTCGATCAGTTGTTCAGCTCGATTTTTACGTAGCAAGGAATCATCATAAATAAACTCATTCATATCTTTGACATTTTTTTTGATCTGTTCAGAGAGTAGATGATTGGAATGGACGAGCTTTCCCGTATTTCCGCCTACCATATCAATTCCGAATGGGGAAACCTCGATATTCACAGCCGTCCCGATACCGCCACCCTCATCCATCCCGATTAGAAAGCTTGCTGATGAAGCCATTTTCCCTCCCTTTATCTTAGAGATTGCTTCGGGAAGAGAACTTGAGTTCAGTACACTTCTTAACCCAAGGTGAATTGGAATTTCATTAGATTTTTTATCCGTGAGGAGCGCATTGAAACAAAGTCCCAGACCTGCTGAATTAAACCCGATTTTTCCAATCATCCCCCCTTCTGTGACCATCGTGATATCCGGTTTGTGTTGTTGTTTCATATCAAGAAGGAGTAAACTTTCCTTTTGAGATCCTTTCCAGTCCCAATTCTGCCCGATGATGATATCTTCTGTTAAAGGGGGGGCGACAGCAATTGCTGTACATCCATCTGAAAAGACGGCCCCTTTATAATTGGCCAGTGCTATTTCGCTACGTGCATTTAACGTAAGAATATCCTCAAAGGTAACTCCAGCCCCTTCTGCTATTCCTTGCATCTCTTCTATTAGATCTAAGTCATACTGTTCAATCGCAGCCAAGTGTTGAATAGCTATACCCTTCGCTTCCTCCCAGTTGATTCTCTTATATCCATAGAATAGTTTTTCATAGGTATCCAGACTTCTCAGGACTTCTGTTTTTCCCTCTTGCCCATGTTTCCTCCCTATTTCTCTTGGTGAACCTTGGAGTTCAAGACGCTTGATCATTCTCTTTCTCCTTCCTAAATTCTTCTTATATTTTTTACTTAGAGATATTTCTTTTCAAACACAGTAATCGATTGATCAATGATGTGAATCATATCTTGCACTTGTTGTCTGTTTATGATTAAAGGTGGGGCAATCGCCACTATATTTCTCCCAACCTTAGAAGCAAGCGGGCGTAATATCAATTTACGTCGGAAACATTCATCAACAACTTCAGTAGATGGGAGGATCGAGGAATCAAAAGGGACTTCATGTTCCCGATCTTTATATAACTCAAATCCAGCCAATAAGCCTAATGCCCTCGTCTTGGTTACACTAGGATGTTTCTCTTTCAAAAACTCAAAGCCTGCTTGCAATTCGTGCTGCATGGCTTTGGCATTCCCTACAATACGATCCCGTTCCATAATTTCGATATTTTTCAGTGCAACGGCGCAAGCGGTAGGGTGACCACTGTAAGTAAAGCCGTGAGCAAGTATATCATCGTATTGTGAAAGAGTGTCACGTATGTTGTCTTTCAATAAGACTGCTCCGAGTTGCGAGTAGCCGCTGGAGATTCCTTTCGCCACACACATCAAATCTGGTACCACTCCCCAATGTTCGACCCCAAACATTTTTCCAGTTCGGCCGAAACCGCAAATGACTTCATCAGCAATAAATAAGACACCGAATTCATCACAAAGTTTCCGTACCGCAGCCAAGTAACCCTCTGGAGGCACATGTACACCTCCAGACCCTTGTACCGGTTCAACAATCACAGCTGCTACTGTTTCAGCACCTTCTTTCTCTAAAATACTGCGGATGCTTCCCTCATAACTTGGATCATCTTTATATCCAAGTTCGCAGTCTGTCAGAAAAGGTTCCGCATGAAGCATCTCTGGCAACGCTGAATTAGAAAAATGATGAAAAGCCGGAATCGCTGTTGCTGATTGTGCAGCGACCGTTACACCGTGGTAACCTTGCTTCAAACTGATTACTTTTCTCTTGGTTGGCTGCCCTTGTAAACTCCAATAAAAACGTGACAGTTTAATAGCTGTATCGTTGGATTCTGATCCCCCAGATGTATAGAACACGCTATTCAATTCTCCCGGTGCCAGGGAAGCCAGTTTTCCCGCCAATAATACTGCAGGTTCATTAGAAAATCCGGCAAACGAGGAACTGAATGCCATTTTAGACATTTGTTCAAATGCTGTTTCTGCCAATTCCTTATTACCATGTCCAACGTTCACATTCCATAACATGGACAGACCATCGATGTATTCTTCACCCTTTGTGTCCTTCACATATATTCCGTTGCCTTCTGAAAAAGTTAATTTTGGTCCTTGTTCAGCATGAACCTTAGGATTAGTAGTCGGGTGTAAATAGTGCTTTCTATCAAGTTCCTTTAGTCTATCTAACTTCTTTGGTCTTACAGTAGTTTGATCTGTCATGTGGCTTCCTCCCAATTAAAAGATTTATAGGTTTCACTTATAGGTATTGCAAGTTCCATGCCAACTTCGGAATGGTGCATGGTTACACATTTGATCACTTTGAATTTTCTGAATTTATGCAACCATGCATACCCTATCTTCTCGTGCATAAAAAAAGCGCCAGGCCTCATTGCCCAACGCTTTCATCTGATTATATATTTACTTGGCCCTGCTTTTCTACGATTTTCTGGTACTTCCTACTGACAGCTGACTGACTGATTTGAAGCGCTTTAGCTGCTCTCGTTGTCGTCTTATATTTCCTCATCGCCAACATGACTAACTGTTCTTCCAAATACTCTCGAGCTTCATTTAATGGTAAAATTCCCGTTATCACCGGCTTTGTCTGCACGGAATCAGCGAATTTCAAGGATTGACTGACGAATTCAGCGGAAATGACATCATCATCCGTCGTGACGACAAGACGTTCAACAAGATTTTGCAACTCACGGACGTTACCTGGCCAATCATAAACCTCAAGCATATTCAATGCACCAGGTGAAAGGTGATATTTTTTGTTGTACTGTTCGTTCAATTGCTGAATAAAATGAAAAGCTAATAATGGCACATCTTCAGGGCGTTCCCTAAGTGGCGGTATATTGATTGGAATCACATTGATCCGGTAAAACAAGTCCTCTCGGAATGTTCCGTCAGCAACCATTTTTTCTAGGTTTCGATTCGTCGCTGCGATGATCTGCACATCAACTGGAATAGATTGAGTACTCCCTACCGGTGTCACTTCTTTTTCTTGGAGCACCCTTAATAGTTTCACTTGAAGGCGAGATGGCATTTCACTGATTTCGTCTAGGAAGAGCACTCCCTTATTCGCCTTTTCAAAGTAGCCCGTTTTCCCTCTTGAATCCGCCCCAGTAAATGCTCCTTTTGTATAACCGAACAGTTCGCTTTCCAGAAGATCTTCTGAAATGGCTCCACAATTAATGGCCAGATACGGCTTATCGGAACGTTTTCCTTCTCTGTGAATCGTATTCGCAATCAGTTCTTTCCCTACACCAGATTCTCCAAGAATCAATACAGTAGAATTAAATTCTGCGAGCTTCCGGGTCCTATTCATCACCTGTTCCATTTTTGAACTACAATAGATGATTTTCCTAGAAGGTTCCTCCTTGTTTTTCAACTTCTCTAACTCTTCTTTATAATTTTTAGAGATTCGTTTCGTTTCTCTTAGCTCAGACTTTAATTTCTTCGTTTCCGTAATATCCCTCGATGCAATGATGACGCGATGCACCTCTCCTTCTTCATCAAGGACTGGATTCCCAACAGCGAGTACGCTTTTCCCTTTTTTCGTCTGCTGGACGACAGAAACTTTTTTTTTCTTTTCTAGGACCAACCTTGCGACAGAGGGGCTGAACGTCCCCTTTTTCTCAAAATCCAAGATGTTCTTTCCAACGAGATCACTCAATTCATCGACTCCCCAAAAATCCTGGATGAAGTTCTCACTGTGCCTCAGAAGTTCCCCTTCACGGCTGACAACGAGAATCTCATCATACATAGTGGCCAATATAGCATTCAGGTCTGTGTTTAGGTTTTTGACAGACTCGATTTCCATTGCCATCTCTTCTACCATTGGAAGGTCCTGTACGATGATTATCATCCCGTCTACCTTTTTCTCATCGTTCAAGATTGGGCTATAGTCCACCAGGACACCCATTTCATCCGTGACATGAATTTGATTCAGCATCGTTTCACCAGTTGTAAATACCTTTTGAATATGTCCTTTATTAAACGTATCTTCTGCGGGACTATTCATCATGGCGTTATAAGAAGATTTGATCATTCGTAACCCTGAATCGTTACAGTTGACGATTCGCTTATCCCTATCAATAACAAAAACACCCATAGGTATAGAAGATAACATCACTTTTAAAAGGTTCAGGTTAGTATTATCCTTTCGTAATAGTTCTACGATTGCATCTTCCCGGCGTATGTATCCAATCCAATCATCACTATCATCCTTGATCAGAGTAATATGTTCTCCAAGTATTTTGAAAATCATTGGAAAGGAAATGGCGTCGCCAATGGTCCATTCCCCCACATTAGAAATAGGAGCCGCATAGGATTTCAGAATCTCTATGGTCAGTCCCTCATCGCTTTCTATATCCTCCAAATAGACATAAGCATATATTTCATCGTTCTTTGTCAAGAATAAGAACGGTTCCTCAGCTCCATATACCCTTTCTTCCCAACCCTTTTCAGGAGACTGGACCGATAGGCAGGTAAGCGGGTACCATTTCTCTCTTAGTGTGCTATTCATGTCTGTGATTCCCCCTATCTGGAACGCTTGTCAGTAAACATTATACCAAAGTAATTGATTTTTCGGAAAATTACACAAAAACATTTTTACTGTTTCGCAAAAAAAAAGGAAGTGTTATCACTTCACTTCCCCAAATGAAGAATTAAGTCCCAATTCTTTCTGAGACCAAATCTTCCTCTATAAAAGCTAAGACCATTCCGGTATAGACCTTTTCACCTTTACTCACCTCGAGAGATTGAACTTCCCCACGAATCGCCGTCGATACGATTTTAATTTCTTCTTGGTTTGTCCGTATTTTGAATAGAGTATCCTGTTCATGGATGCGACACCTCTCTGAGATTAAAATTTCCTCTACCACTCCCTGGCATGGACTGAGGATCCAATCATAATCATTCATAAGGTTTCGATGCCTCCTTTATTTTTATAATTAAGCTTGCGCCTGATTTTTGTCAATCGATTGAAAGTTTACATTATCTGTTTTTTCTTTTGGAAGATACTCTATTTTGATATTAAAATATCCGTAAATCACAGCGATGATTGGACTCAGGATACACAAAAAGGCATAAGGAGCATAACTGAATGTAGCGACACCAAGCGTTGTATACATAAAAGCACCGCACGTATTCCAAGGTACGAGTGGAGATGTCATAGTCCCTGCATCTTCGATCGTCCTGGAAAGGTTTTTAGGATGGAGATTCCGGTCTTTATAGGCTTTGGAATACATACGTCCTGGAAGGATGATAGACAAGTATTGATCACATGCAATGATATTTGCTGCAATACACGTAGCTACTGTAGTGGCTATCAAACTTCCTGTGTTCTTCGCAAAGGATAACAAAGCAACGACCATTGCTTCCAGGACCCCTGCCTTTTCCAAGATCCCCCCTAGGGACATGGCAATCATGATCAGGGCAACCGTATACATCATGCTCTCCATTCCACCATTATTCAACAAGTTATCTACCACTTCAATGCCGACTTCCTGAGAAAAACCATAGTACATAACACTAAGGGCATCACCGACAGGCATTCCCTGAAATCCAACGGCAAAGCCTACACCGATCAACGAACCGAGGGTAAGGGCAGGGATCGCTGGCATCTTACGGACCATCATCAAGATAACGAGCGCTGGTCCAATCAATAACCAAGGGGAAATCATGAATAAATCACTCAGCTGTCCTTGGAGCATCGATACTTCCGCTATAGTCGACTGATCTTCAGAGAATTTCAGTCCAATAATGGTATATAACACTAATGAAATAAGTAAAGCAGGAATAGTTGTATACATCATATGCTTGATATGTTCGAATAACTCTGCCCCTGTGATGCCTGGTGCCATGTTTGTCGTCTCAGAAAGAGGAGAAACTTTATCACCAAAGTAAACGCCTGAAATGACAGCACCTGCTACCATTGCGAGATCGATGCCAAGTCCCTGACCGATCCCCATGATCGCAATCCCAATCGTACCAGCAGCCGTCCATGCATTTCCTGAAGCCATTGCTACCACACAGGAAATCGCACATGCCGAAACAAGAAAATAACCAGGCTCAAGTAATTCCATGCCATAGTAAATCATGGTCGGTACAATACCAGAGGCAATCCACGTCCCTATAATTGCTCCTATTATCATCAAGATAATGACTGCTTGTAGGGATAAACGAATCGTATTCAAAAATGACGTCTCAATGTCCTTCCATGAATGGCCAAGCCACATAGCCACTAAAGTTGCAACGATACCACTCAAGAGCAATGGTACATGGGCATCTAATTCAAATCTAGCAATACCAACATACAATCCCACAATCATAAATACAATCGGAATCATCGCCACTTTCAACGATGGTTTTCTGGGTGTTTTTACCGCCTTCTTTACAAATTTACTATTCAAAATAAATCCCTCTCCCTGTAAGTTTTTTGGATCCCTAGAAATCTTGGATCCTCTTACCCCTACATGATGCAAAAACTATGCCAAGTTTTTTTCTGATAATTCGGTATATTACAGCTTATCCCAGCTCAGATTCTACCCATTTATGCATAAACTATTTAATAATTCATAATTTCACCTAAAAAAGAGCAAATAGATCTATCTATGAAATACAGTAAAATAAGGCAGCAAATTTCCTACTGTCTAAGTAACCCAGACAACAGACCTCTTCCTGTCATTGACTCTCCGGAGTCCTGTTTCAATTGGAAGAATGAACGTTATCAAATAGAAGCTTCAACATGAATAAAGGCTGTCGATACTTACTCGACAGCCTTTATTCGATCCTTTAAAGAGATAGGGGCGGGTTAATTAGTCTCTACTGTTAAATGTCAGCTTAATTCTCCCACAATATCATCTAATGTTTTACCATATTCCATCTTAGCTGCAGGAGGATTTGCAACATCTGGTTTCTGCAACAAGTAGTTGTCAATGATATATTGCAGGTCCATTTTGTCCACTGTTCCATCATAATTTATATCTGCTTCACGGTGGTCCGTTCCAAAGTGCTTTTGGACCTCGATTGCATCCTTAACATCAATGACATCATCTTGATTAATATCCCCTGCTTGCATTTGTGCGTAGAAAATAAAGGTCATTCTTCCAGTCGGCTCCCGTTGAATTCGTCCCCTAAGTGGCTGACGTTTGCATGACGCGTAAAGTGCCCTGGAAGTGTAATCTTAATATCATACTCTTCATCTGAAATCGCAAGGTCTTTAAACGTGTACTTGGCCTCTGGATTAATGCTTCCTTCCCGGATATTCCCCGATTGATCGGTCAAGCTTACCATCGCTCCCACTTTAGACATGTCAAAGTCAGGGCGTAACCATAAACCATCGGTATATCCATCCGGTAAAAAACCGCCTTCTAGTTGAGAATGGTCTGGAAGGATATTGATTCCTTTGCCAAACGATTGAATGATGCTGCTTTCACCAGTTGCAGAACGACCTTCAAAGTTCGTTAATTCGATCGGGTAGATCCATTTTGCATAAGAAGTTGGTGCTTCTACTTTATAAACACAGTTAGGAGGAAAAAAGATACGGGGATCTCCTCACTTAATTTGTTACTTTATTTCTGTTTGTGGTATGTGTTTCCGCAATCTTTCTTGCATTAACCTGCCCCAATAATTAAAGAAGGCGATACTCTGAGATGATCGGCTGGACCATCAGTTATTGTCTCTGTTTCTTGGGTAAGAGTGCTATCCTATTAGTAACCTTTCTAACAAATATCATCATTTATTCAGGAGATTTTTTTCAAACCATGATCTAAGCTTTTCAGCATACACTAATCGTTCAGAAGAGATGCTGAAACTCCCATGTGTTAGATAAAGATTATCATTAAAATACCTTGGATAAACGTGAAGGTGATAATGCCATACATCCTGACTACCACCAGGTTCATTATGTTGTCTTGTGGAGATACCATCACAATCGTAACATTCCTTGAGTGCAAGAGAGACTTGTTGTGACAATTTATGTATTTTAGTTGCTATCTCTATTGGTAAATCAAAAATATTTTCATAGTGTTGATTCGGAATAATAATCACGTGGCCTTTATTATTTGGCCACCATAATGTTGCAATCAAAGCAGTTACGTCACCGTCATCATAAATAATATCCTGCTGCTTAGTTTGAACTCTTCTATTCATTTTGTCCTCTTCGCCTTTAACAGCCAAACAAAAAGGACAAACATAGTCTGGTGGCATATGGCTATATTGTTTCAAAGATATTCTCCTTCCAACATTTCCATTTGAATTGCTTTTTTATTAAACTAAACTGCCCGTTAATCCAATAACTTCAACAAAAAAAGCGTTAATCCTTCTTAACGCAAATAATGGTATAATTAAAAAAATGCCCACACCCATGTATACCAAGGGTTTAGACATTCTATAACCGTTTTTAATTAAGCGTTAATTTGTATTTCACGCACACCCCCTTTATTTTAGGAGAGGGTGTAGCTGACAATATTTATTTTTTCTTCATAATATCTATACTAAATCTTCTTTGTTACTTTTCCCTTTTTCTTGATTTTCATGTATGTAACCAAGATCTTTTAAAAGGAGTGTCTGTAGATATAACACTCATTATTTTCTGAGACCTTTTTAAGCGGAAGATGTAGGTTCAGTTCACCTGATAGTTCTTGCAATCTCAACCATTCCATCTTTCGATAAAGAAGAACTGTCCATTTGAACATATGTCTCATCTTGTATCCAAGTTAAAAGCCCACCGCTTATTTTCTTTCCATTTAGCGTTTTTCCACTGTTAGCCCATTCTTGATAATAAGCAGGAACATCATTTAATTTAATTTTATCTCCCTCTGAAAACTCTTCTTCCAATTGACTGATTGCCTTTTTTGAGACCTTTTTTTCTTCTATTCCTAGCATTAAACTTTTATCATTTTCATCCATATAATTTAATCTAATGCTGCTTAAATTTCCCTCCTTGTTATTCCGAGTTTTTATTTCCAAAGTCCACTCTTCAGGAACTTTCTTTGGGACGAGCACTTTAAAATTCACCTCTTCCTTTACTTCAGCTATTGTGATGCTGTTGTGGTTATACTTAGTTTCTTTAGCGAAGGCTATTGAGGAAGAAACAGTAATGAGATATAAAATTATCAATAAACTTGAAAAAATTTTCATCAAAATACCTCGTTTCTCTTTAAATGTTTATCCAATCCAATATTATCCCCAATACTCTATATTCAATTAAAAAAAGCGAATTGCATAATAGCAATCGCTTTCACAGTAAGTATTTTCTTTTATTTTTAGTTATTACTCACTATCTCTTTTCCAGCTTGTTCAGCTGAAGAATAATTTACTTTTTTTCTATATCCTCTATACGTTTTTTTTCTATGTAATTTATCCTTTCATTTGTTTCATTATTGGAGTTTTTCATTCGATTGGATACCATTTTAAACAATGAAATAAAGAATAAAACTAAGACAAAAGCACCTAATAAATATCCGATAATGATTTCCATATAATCACTCCTTCAATTCTATATTCCATAATCCTGCCCTTTACTTGAATTAAGGAGCAAATGCACACTTTTGCTGGGATCCTAACTCTAAAAAATGGCTGTCATAGAGTCTTAGCTAATGTATTTGTTGGTTTTTCTCAATTTTGTTCGCTTTTGCTACTCACGTGTTTCTATTTAAAACATCTTGAATGAGTAATTTAGACATGTAAGATCTAATTCCATTGTCAATATTTCTAGCGTTAATGAATTTATTTGCATGTTCTGTAAGAAAATCAATTGCGTTTTTCTTTTTTATTAAAGCCTGCTGTTCTTCATCCCATAACGATAGATTTTTTTCATACTTTATTCTTATTAACTTTAATTTATCTTCTTGAGATAAATCTCCAAAAGAAATAAATCCATCAAACCTTGAAAAGATAGGACTGCCTAATTGCTTTTTAATCTCTTCGAGTGAACCGTAGTTTGTGGTGCAGATAATGATAGAATTCTTTAAATTGACCTTATAGTTTCTATCCACAAATAACCCTTCATCAAAAAATTGATAAAAAGCACTAAAAAAACCCGGAGGACATTTATCGAATTCATCTAAAAGTATTACATTGGTTTCACGCCCAATTAATCCCTTAGCAAATGAATTTTCATTAATACTACCTCCAAATAAATAGGATGCAAAAGCCTCAGTTTGATACATTGAAATTTGTTCCCTTAATAACTTTCCATTGTACAAAACTTTACTCAATAATTTAGCGGTCTCAGTTTTCCCTACGCCAGCTGGTCCATAAAACAATAAGACAACAGGGTTACTATACTTTGCTGTTAAAGGATAAATCGTTGATACTAATTCTAAGATTGGTTGTTCTTGGCCTATTATTTCTTTGTTTAATTCGTCATATAAATTAGTAATATCTTGTGTTGTTATTTTATTAAATTCGAAGGTGTTTTCCTTTACTAAAATATACTCATCATTCTCAAATAATCGTATTATTCCCTCTTTTAATAACAAAGGCGGATTATGAATATAACATTCAATAATGCATTCTTTTTCCACCAATAGTCTAATTAAGTTTGGAAGCATACCCAAAAAATGTTCTTTCACTGATGAAAGATCCTCTGAATAACAAACGAGTGTATAATTTCTACCTGAATTGTCGTTTATCCAGTCATTAAAGTTCTCTTTGTCAATTGTTGTTATCAAAGTATGAAGTGATAAAACTTGGTCACAAGGTTCTATAATTTTTTCAAATTCTTTAGTTGGCCCTGAATATAATTCAACAATATTCATCTAATTAATTCCCGCTAAAATAACATCAATAATGTCTAATTCAACTTCACCATTCTTAAAGTTATCTTTTTTTTCTTGTTCAAATGCATCAAATCCACTGCTTGTTTCTTCAGTATTACTTTCACCAATTTCCTTCATAAAATGTAATTCCTTCTCTGTGCATGTCCCTACCTTAATTCCATGGATTGTTAAATCCATTTTTTGAAGGTCAGTTAATCTATAGTTATTTCTAAGACCATCTAAGTTAAATCTAACTATTTTTCGGTCATCTCCTCTTACGGCAAGCAGTTCATAATATCCTTTTGCATTCTCTAAAACATCATCAAATAAAGAAAAATCAAAGTTTTGAGGGTCATTTGCATTTTCATTACCTGATTGTACTACTACTACATCTGCTTGATTGCTGTATACTTTTATGAAAGGAGTTATAGTCTTTAAGAAGGTAAAAGAGTCAGGTACTATTTTTAGTTTATATTCCTTAAGAGTTTCAAAACTTTCACTATCAACAAAATCCGTTTCCAATAGCTCTATAAAGCTAGTTAAAATAGTGTTTGTTAGTGTAGTGGTCAAAATATTGGTACCTTTTCTTGAAAATTGTCCTTTAGTGTCAATACCGCCTCCTAATTTAAAGAAGGTAAACAGACTAGTTTTAGCTCTTGCTTCAAACTCAGCTTCTCCTGATAATTCATTGGCTTTATCAACCATATCCTTTGTGATTTCCTGAATCCTTCCCTTATTTGCTTGATCTAAGCTATCTAAAGCAGATGATTCATCGAAATATATTACTTTTAACATCGTACACCTCTATTGATTATGTATTTTATTCACTAATACCAATTATTTCAAATCGACCATAATTAAACAATACCTTATTCCATAAAATGGCCCGATACAAGAAGAAAGAGCCTCACACCCACTAAGGGTCGAAGCTCAAAAATGTTAAAAATATTTGCAATAGAAGTCCTGGCGCAGCTTTCCACTAAGTTGTGCATATATCTTTGTTGTCTCACTTTTCTCATGTCCCAAAAGACTTTGGATCACTTCTAGTGGTGCACCGTTATTAATTAAATGAGTAGCATAGCTATGTCTTAATTGATGAGGATGGATGCTCTTCTTTATACCTGCTCGTTTAGAAACCCGTTTTATAATGTACCGAATCATATCAATACTCATCCGATGTTTGGGTTTTCGCTCTGTTATGAATAGGCAATCCTCTTGATCGTCCCGTTCATCTAAATACCGTTTCAACCAAAGGGAGCAGCGAGTATTAAAATACACTTCCCTCTCTTTGTCACCTTTCCCGTGAACAATAACAGAGTTCGCTGATAAGTTTATATCTTCCCGATTAAGCTTTACAATTTCCCCTATCCGGCAACCTGTTGAATAAAAAAATTCAAACAAGGCATTTTCCAAGGAGCTCTCGCAAGCTTCTCTTAAATGTTCGATTTCAAGATCCGTAAGGAACTTAGGGATTCTTTTTCCTATCTTCGGTTCCTTTAACTTAGCAGCTGGATTGTACGGAAGATGACCCTCATCATGTATCCACTTAAAAAGAGATCTGATGCATCGGACCCGATGCCCCATGCTTGCCGGTTTTAAATGGTCACCTGTATTGATCAGGTAACTCTTCAAATCGTCGGTTGTAATATCTTTTATACTGATATCACCAAAGTGTCTTAACAAAAGGCTGTATTGAAAACAATATGCCTTCAAAGTCAGTGGAGAATACCCTTCGATCTTTTTGTCAAGCTGGTACTTTTTCCAAGCATCGGACAGTCTCATCAACCCATCATCTCCTATAAGGTTGCCAACCAATTAAACTTTGGTTCTAGTATGCCCTTACAGAAGAGATTTATACGAAGCTATTAAAAATTTGTGTCAATTTATTCTAACTCCTTTTGGATAATTGCCAATCTGTCTTACATTAGCGTTAGCAATAGGTAAGCGTTTGAAGTTATCTCCGGCTTTTCCCCTGCTCCCAACTAACGCCCCCTATCGTTGAATAAGAAATAAGGGATTGCCGCAGCAACCCCCTTTCTTCAACTCTTGCGCCCTTTACTTGAATAACTTCAATCTGTCTGAAAGGATAACTTCTCTTCCAACTTTAGCTTATTTATATATCCTGTAACACATTTTTTATTGATATCAAATTCTCTCTTTCACTAGTCAGCTATACGACTCTGATGTAATAACTAAGTCCTTTCGCCTATATACACTTAGCACAATACCCACGCCAATTGAATTTATCAGAGTAGGAGTTAAACCGTAACTTATAAACGGCAAGGAAATTCCGATAAATGGTAGTATACCTAAAGTCATGCCGATGTTGTAAAGGAATTGAATAGAGAATAAGGCAACACCTCCGACTATCAGCATTTTGCCGAATTCATCCTTTACTTTCATACTGACTAAAATCATTCTGGTCATTAGTAAAAACAGCACAACAACTAGCAAGATTGCTAATATCCAGCCGAAATTATAAGTTAAACTTACAAAGACAAAGTCTGTATGACCTGACGGTATGAAATCTTTCTTACCAGCTTGCCCAAACCAACCGGCTTCACTTAAGAACTCTCTGACCCGTAAGTACATGTAACCACTTGTTTTTTGAAATTTTTGGGGATTCAAGAAGCCGGAGATTCTCTCCTTTTGATAAACATCAATTTTATTCCAGATAAGAAACCCTCCAGTTAAAAAGACTCCCATTCCACCAATAGAAAGCTTAAGTAGTTTCTTCTTATCCAGAGTGCTATACCAAAGCATTACAAACACCATTAAACTGAGGATAAATATTGAAGTGAAATCAGGTGTAATCATCAAAAGGAAAAGCGGAAAGACTAATAGCAAACCAATCTTCCAAATACGCGCCTTTTTACTAATTAAAAATGCAGAAAACCCCAAATACAAAAATGGCAATGCCTTCATACTTTCAATGTCAATTGGACCCAACATAAGTACTGGAACTCCATTAACATAAGCTGATGGAACCGACAAAGGCAGCAACAATACACATAATCCGGTCCCATAAAACAACCATTTCCATCTTAATAGCTTCCTATAGTCAAATAGCATCAGTCCAATAATAATTCCAAAACAAATAAGGGTATAAATAATTTTCATTTTTGGAAAGTGTTCAGAATCTATATTCCAAAACAACAGAGGCAGAAAACTGAAGCCGAAGGTAATGAGTAATAAGTCGATAAGCCACCAATCTAATTTCGGTCTATGAATCTTATTAAAATGTTGACCCAGTTGAACTGGACTGCCCATTTGCTTGATTGCTCTTTCTTCAGCCTCTACTGCATTCATTCCCATATGAACAAGCCTTTGCTTTTCACTTTCTAGATGATAATTGAGCTCTCGTGAAATCTTTTCTTTCACTTCAGAAGCCCTGATTTGGTCATTCACCTGACTTAGAAAATCTTTCTTAATGTTGCTCATGATTGTCTCACCTCTGTCAGAGTGTCACTGACAGCTCGACTTGTACATCGCTTTTCTTCCTTCTTCAGTATTTTTTTCCCCTTATTGGTTAATATATATAGTTTTTCATTCTTACCATCCCAGTTGGAAGTTAAATATCCTTTGTGTTCTAACTCATGTAGAACTGTATACAGAAAACCTTCATTATCTTCAAACTTGCGGATACCTCTTCCTCGCAATTTCTTCGTCAATTCATAACCTGTTTTCTCGTAAACGAGCAATTGCATAACGGCAAGTATAATATCTTCTTCTCTTATCTCTTGTTGCCTTATCTTCTTGTGAACTTCATTTATGGTGATCTCGGTGAATTTCAACTGACCAAAGGTTGTACTTTTCATTGACCTTTTCATATTTTTAAGACGTTCTTCCATCAGTTCATCCCTCCTAATTGTTCTTTCAATAACTCCTTGGCCCGTTTCAACCTTGTTTTTACCGTATTTCCTTTTTGATCGGTTACTCTGCTAATCTCTCTAATCGCCATTTCTTCAAAATAAAAGAGATAGATTACTTCTCTATACTTTACAGGCAAATTCATAACCGCCGAAACTAATTCTCCGTCTTCCTCATGCTGAATAACCGAGTCCTCAATACTTCTATAATTTGATTCTGTTTGAGTTAACTCTGTTTCAGAAACAATTACTTTTTGTTTGTACCAGCTCTTGAGATAATCCTTACTGTGATTAATTGCGATCCTCCATAACCATGTCTTTAACTTTGATTGCCCGGTATATGTATGAAGGTGTTGATAACATTTTATAAATATTTCCTGAGTCAAATCCTCTGCAATCGCTCCATTTTTTACGTAGGAGTACACCAATTGAAGGACTTCTTGACCATACCTTCTCATAATCTGATCTATTAATAATTCTTTATCTTCAATATCGATCACCTCTTCAATTAACTCTTCCACTTTTTCCCCTCCCAAACATTAGACGAGGCAGCTCATTTGTAGGTTTTCGTAAATTTTTATTTTTTTAGTCAATATATGTAGCTTTGAATAAAGTTTAATCAAAAAAATCTCACAAACCCGTATTTTACAGTAAATAAGAATAATCCATTTTGAAAAAAAGATTGATCAAAATGGATTATTTTCTAACAGATTTAAGTTTCGTTTTTATAAAAAAGTTTAATCAATCTACCATAAACTATTTATCGGCAGTATTAAAAGAATCTTCCAGTCGAGGATCCTTTTATACTGTTTTTTTACTAAATTACTCTAATTAAATTCGGTAAAGGAATTATTTATTTCAAAGTACTCAAATAACTATCTCCTACACTTAGTTTGAGGGGCGGAAGAGGATCTCTTTATATGTTTAGAAGTTAGCGATTTACAAGTTGTCAATGCTTGCCACCAACGTGTAGTGCCCACCTTCTGCTCCTTCAATTAGATGTTTAATTTTGTTTAGGTGTTCCGAGAAGTCAGTTTTTTCTAACCAACTTTTATGAAATTCAATACTCTCAAAGGTAGTTATCATAATTGCTTTGTTACTATCTACAGAACGATGCCAACGACTACTAATCCAACCAGGAACACCATTATCCTTAAAGTTAAGTAATTCTTCAGCTTGGATATTGACCAATTCATCTAGTTTGCCTGGTTTCGCAGTAAATACATTAATCCACACTATTGAATTATTAGATTTCATTTAAATAACCTCCTTGAATTAAATTGTTTTTAAAAAGTCTCAATTTATTAATTTGATATCCTCAGTTTATTAATTTAATGTACTTGTTACTTCGGGCAAACGCTGTAACTTTTTTCATTCTAAAGAATGAAATATGCATTGTTCTACAATACATAAGCTTGATAACCATTATTCAATATAATGGCCCTATAACGGAATATAGCAGTTTGAATAAAAATAACTATTCATTCATCTAATGGCTTGTGTATTCATACTACCTTATTAATAAACATACTGCCAAAACATACATAGGTTAATGCCATATACATTGTAGTAGTTCACCTGGTCGGAATTTATAGTAATCCAATATCTCTATTGGTTCAATTTGTATTCTGTGGATCCTTTAGAATAATCATAAATCCAGCATCCCTACATACTTTTTTTAGAACACCGTTTGATTTTTTGTAAGTAATTTTATTCATTTTTAATTAGAATATAATCATATTGGATTTTTATGTTAAAATTTCAGTTGTGAAAATATGTAATGAATGAGAAAAATTCGTAATTTGGAAGGAGAGAGAAAATGCAAGAATTTAAGTTGTACACATTCAGATCACTTGAATTAATTATTTTTTTAACTATTGGGCTATTATTTACTGAAAACATTCTAAGAAGAAGCTACGAATACTATGGAATAGCCTTTTCGGGTAATGTTTGGGTTAATTGGTTTGGAGTTTCATATATCTTATTCGTTATATATACAATAATTCTGAGGATTATAAAAAAACAGAATGACTCAGTTAAACGACGTTTGAACTCAACTATTTTTTGGTTATTATTCATTGGCTCGAATTTAATTGTGTTTGGACCTTTCTTAAAAGGAGAAAACCCTTTCTAATTCTAACTTAAAAACAAAAAACGCTCTTTCAAAACGTTTCAGCTTGTAGAGAAACCTAGTGTTATTCTACAAGTTTTTTTAATGTCGTGGTGAAAATTCAATTATTATAAAGTGAGTTACCTCTTGGAAAAAACTCCAACACACCTAGCTGGCTAGGTGTGTTGAAGTTTTTTTATTAATTATATTAACCAGTCTGAAAAAGATACAATAAAATTAAGATAAATAATATTATGGTAATTAGAATAGTGATTTTTTTCAAAATAAACACCTCCCTTTAATAAAATAACAAATTTTTAAAATAGAAAAATACTTTTCTATTTTTTAACAAAATTACTATATTTATGTTAATATAATAGTGGTATGAATTACCATATTACAATTTTATTAAAAGGGAGGAATATTTTTGAGAAAGTTAGTAGTCTTATTTTTAAGTTTAGTTATGTTAGTAGGCATTGGGTTACCTTCAGTATCAGCTCAGGAAAATAATGGAGAAATTAAGGATATAGCTTCTGTGGGCAATTACATAAAATATTTGGAGGGTCTTTCAAGTGAAGACCCTGAGGCTCAGAGAGTACTAGATGAATTTTTAACTTTAAGTGATGAGAAAAAAGAACTTTTCATAGAAGCGCTACAACCTAAAAATTATTTGGGGATTGTTAAAAAGTCACAAGCAAATGCTAACAACAAAATTGAAGTTAAACTTGATAAAGGTACAGTCTCAGCAGAGCTTAGAGCAAATAATAGTGAGCAAGTAGATGCTTCATTTACTCAACAACCAGGTTTAGTCTCAACACTGTCGACTACATACCGAGTTACAACACCTTGGGCTAATTATTCACTATATATATTTGGTATTAAAACTTCTCAGTTTAAGTTGAAAATGGTATTACAAACTAATGGTTCTAGTGCATTACAAGTTTATGATATAGAGAAAGATTATTATAACTATAACCCGGGTGTTTGGACTACAGACGTAGGTTATACAAATCGATATGTATCTGGTGGGTATGGTTTTGGTGGATATCAATGGAGGCTTAATTCGTCTGGATCCCTTGGTTTTATTTCAACCAATCTTGATATGTATATTAAAGCTAAACATAGTGTAGGCTATTTCAAAGTAAATTCTGGACATAATAATATTGGTGTCGGGTATACATTATTTTATTAAAGAGTAAAATTATCAGAAACGAAAAGAGGCTGGGACAAAACCCAGTAAATAAAGTGAGTGACCTCCACAAACATAGGTAAGCAAGTCGATGAAAAACTAAAATCCGGGACTTCGATTACAGCAATTGCAAAAGAATTTGCTATTACAAGGCAAACTGTTTATCGCATAAAAAGGAGCTTGAGAATTAACTCAAGCTCCTTTTAAGTGTGCAATTTATCGGTAAAAATCACAAGTAAGATGAAAAACTAGGAAAACTCGTTATCAAAAATATTACCAAAAACAAATTAACATTAATACTTTTTGATAAAATTAACTCTACAGGGAGGTTATGATTCATGCAAAATCATGTATACTTCAAGTTGAATTTTACACTTTTTGCTCGTTTCCTTTTTACACTCCTGCTGAAAAAATGCTCTTTCGGTTTTTCATCCGATGACTTTCCTCATCCTCGCCACCATGTATGACTTCCACACGATGAAGTAAACGGTCTAAAATAGCTGTCGTAATGCCTTGATCTCCAATTAAATTACCCCATTCATCAGGACCTTTATTTGAGGTAAGGATAATCAGGCAGATTGAATTAGAAATTATGAATTCAAATTCTTCCTATACTCAGATGTCTAAAAATAAAAGCATTATTAATTACGTTGATATACAATCTGAGTATTAAGAATCTAAGAAGCTAAATACTACTCGGCTGTTAATCAAGCAGGATTCTCAACTTAGAGAATTAAGCTGGTTAGAGCAACAGTATAATTTAATTCTCCTAGGTCCCCCCTGGCATTGGGAAAACCTTTATCGCAATAGGGCTGGGACTCGAAGCAGTTTACAGAGGATTTAATGTTTACTTCGCTACAATAGGTGAGCTTGTGCAGCTTTTAAAGACAGAAGAATATCTGAATAAATCTAAAGTCTCGCTCAAACGGATAAGAAATGCCGATCTTGTGATTATCGATGATTTGATGTATATGGCGATGGATCAAAGAGAAGCAAACTTATTTTTCATTTAATCAATCATTTATACTCGAAGTTCATTTATTTATTTCATTAGTTTCAAAATGTATCACTTCCAGGACCCTTTCTTACATTCAATGTTAATCGATGCTGCTAGTTTACAGAACAAGATTCTCCTATTTTCTTAATAACTCTTGATGTATCTCTTTTAAGTAATAAAGTACTCTCACCAGACACCCTAAAATTATTCCGAAAGCAATAACTACACCGATTTCATCTAACGGGATTAAGAGATATCCAAGAAAGCTTGCTGCAATAATCAAAAACAAGAAAAACAAGAAAATAACCTCCAAAACATTACATTTTAAATATCATATTCGTATGAAAATGTCCTTTACTTGAACAAAGGGCGGCTGATGGTTCAGCAATCGCCCCCTTCGTGAATAAGGTTATTAAAACGAAACATAAAAGGGCTGTTCACCTTCATTTAGTATCTTAATAATTCTTTCTCTGAAATTTGACCAAGTAACCATATTTAGCACTTCTTCCAAAGTGAAAAATCCAACCTCTAAACTTTCGTTGCTTGTCTGCGGTTCACCACCTATCGCTTTTGCAAGCCAACAAGTAGCACAAACATTAGCCTTTATATTTTGATAGATCCCACAAAACTTTATTACCTCAATATCGATTCCAGATTCTTCTTTCACTTCTCTTATGATACCAGCCTCTATGGTTTCTCCTAATTCTATTACTCCACCAGGAAACTCCCAGCCTCTTCGTGGACCTTTAATAAGTAAGATTTCCCCTTCATCATTTAGAACCACAGCACCTGCCGAAAGTGAGTGTTTTGGCATAGTCATATAACATCCACCTTTATATAAAATGTAACCTTTCCCTTTTTCCATATATTTCTTCAACCTGCTTTTTAAACTTAATACCAATTATTTCAAAATAGAGGAGTTTACTCAAGAAAAATTTAAAAAACTAAAAAGAAGCTCATCCTGTTCTGGATAAGCCCCCGTTTATTGAATAAGTGCTACTTAAAATAAAGTTAAATAAGAGAACAGAAATATTAATACAACATACTTATAAGCGGTAGTTAATGATTTCTTCTTGTTTGAATTATTCTTAATATCTACTGTTAAAAAAGAAAGTAATACAATAATTAAGATATATGTAATTGCTTCTTTTATTGATGTTAGACCAGTAAATAGTGTTAATAGTAAAACGATACTTACTAATACCATTAACGAGATGGTAATATACTCTGGTTTAAACCTTGGGACGTTTTGCAACGTTAATCAGCCTCCAAAAAAATTATCAAACCTTTAATTGTTGTTTATTAAACAAATCTTTAATGGAACTCATTTAGGAAAATTTGATAAACTAAGTTTATCATTGGTTGCATTCGTTGAGAATAGACAGCATCCAACAATCATCTTGCTAACAGTGGTATCGTAATTACGGTGCCTGAATACCAAATCATCACCTCCATATTGATTTTACGGAAACGATTATAATTTTAACTGAACAAAGAAAACGCTGAAGATCAGCTGCACGATCTTCAGCTATAGCCCCCTTTAATGGAAGATTGCAGCTTGTTTTGTTTTCCTTCCCATTAAGACATAAATCAAATAGCCGACGACATTCAATAAAGCAAAAGCAATGATCCAACCAGCATTTAATCGTCTATGATGGTATGCGTTAATCGTTGCCCAAATCGTAAACAAGGTTGCATAAATTGCAATGCCTGCATTAAAAATGAAAGGGATAAAACTAAAGAGTTTTATTGATTCCATTTGCACATACCATTCAGTGTTATTTAATGGATAACCTAAATCAATCAACATCCAATTTGGTTTATCAGGATCATTGAATACTCCATATTCATAAACTGGTGCAGCTTCGTTCCAATGGTATGAAACAGAACCAGTTTCTGATACTCTTTCAACATCAGCCATTTTATAAATCTGAAGATTTAAGATTTGATTTTTATCTTCTACTAAAGCGAATATTCCTTCTTTCATATCTTCAGAAATTGCATCTTGACCTTCTAATCTATTGAGTATTTCTCTAGCAACAGTTAAGTTTTCGTTCATATCTTCTTCATCCATCGCCCATAAAACTCCACAAGCAATAGAAGTAAGGACAAAAAAAGATAATGCTATATAAAGCACACGTTTTGCAAAGACTTTTTGTGCTTGAAACAATTGACCGACAATGGATCTCATTTCTGTTTCCCCGCCGAAACGTTCGATGGCAATATTAATCGCTTCTTCTTCAGACTTTCCTTCTGATTTCAGTTCGTGAACTGCCTCTAACAGATGATTTTTCATTTCCGCTTTTAATTCTTCTATTTCTTTCTTGTTCCCGCCGACACTGTGATACACCTCATCAACAAACGCTTCAATTTGTTTCATATTTTTCTCCCCCCTTCTATAAATGAATCAATAATCTTTTTAATGAACTTCCATTCTGCACGTTTTTCTTCAAAACCTTCTTCACCTAAAGGAGTAAGTTTATAATATTTTCTTCTCCCTCCAGGTCCTTGCTCGGCACCCCAGTAAGACGAGATCCACTCATTCTTTTCTAATCGCTTTAAAGATAAATAAAGCGTTCCTTCTTTTAATTCAAATTGTTCTTCACTTTTTTCACGGACGAGTTTAGCTAATTCATAGCCATACATATCCCTAGTATGTAATAAAGACAATATCAGCGTATCAATATGACCTTTTAAAACTTCTTTGTTCACTTCCAAATTCATCCACCTCCTATCTCAGTTATAAATTATATTACTTAATAATGCAAGGTATTCCTTCAAAAAAAGTTTGATTGATTCTTGCTCGTCTGTTAACCTGATTTTTTTCAGGTATTTAAATTTCGAGTTATTCCATTAAACTGCCTCGTTTATTGAGGATCACTCTAATTTTTGCTTAGCCTTTAGTAAGCTCTTCTTCTAATTCCTTTTCTATTTCTTCATTACTTATTGTTCTTCTTGTTTTTTCATCTCGGTTAGTCAATAGTATAATGCCGATAAAAGTTGCTAGTCCTATACATACAACAGAGAAAATAAACCCTTCTTCCGAGAGAATCACTGATACCAAGGCAGATGTTAACAAAGCTAGTGATATAATTAATGCTCCAAATAATCTATCCACCATTTTCACCCCTTTAAAAAATATAGAAAAAACTGTTACTTTAATTATTTCAAACTCCTGAATGTTCCACAATTCCTAATTAAAAATTAAGGCGTAATCATTTCGGATTACGCCTTCCGAGAGTTATTCTGTTTTATTGCCTCAATAATTGAACAAGGGAAATAGCTTAAGTTCAGATAGGTGATCTTAAGTTATTGCCCCCGTTTGTTGAACAATGTCTATTTAAATGTTCAAAGAGAAAGCTGGAGAACAACTGCACGAAAATAAACATTGGATTAAAAGGCAGAGTAAAATGCCCCCTAAAAGTAGGTATGCGAGAAATACTATACGTAGGTGAAGAGCAAAAATCCCCTGTGAGGATATGAAATTGACTACCGTAAAATAAATAGGCTTAGAGAATTTTCATTTCTCTAAGCCTTTCGGTGACCCTATCCTAATTACTAATATGATTTGTTATCAATCCCAAACATTACCAATACCTTCACTAGTTGCTGTAAAGTTGTAAGTATATCGGAATTCAACTTCTGCTTTTGCATTTGTCCCATCGGCCCATCCACTAATGGGTATCGTATACATTTTTTGTTGATCGCCATTAAACGGGTATACATTAAATTTCGTAACAAAGTCATCGTCTGACCATACTCCATCATCTTCATATACCATCACTTCAATCCTTGCCAGTGAAGGAGAAAGATATTTTGCACCTTGCCAAACACCAGAGAGATTATAAACCGACCAACCAATATTTCCTCCATCTACTGCAGTATACGATTGTGATATGTAATCCCAATTTGTGGTGTTCCATGTACCATTATCAGCATTTGGCCATACTGTATGTGATGGGTCCAGCAATTGCCACCCTGCTGCCCTTTGGATGGTGCTTTGCGTATCACCACTCACTGCAATTCTATTCAAGGTGTCTTTTGACAACCCAATTGTTTCTAAATCTATTACTTGAACAGCTTCATTGTTTTCAGGCATTACGCTAGGCTTAACAGCAATACTCTCCTCCCCTTGTGCGGCTAGAGATGTCATGGAAGTAGAGACAAATAAACCTGTAGCGATTGCAATCGTGCTTAAAGCTTTTTTCATTTCGTTTCCCCCTCTTTATTGTTAAATCCATCTATCAATATACCATTATATTTACTTAATTGGTAGAATTTATACTAAAATGGGGCATTTTCACTATTTTTGTCGATGTGTTTCATGTTTCATTTTTTAAAATAGAAAAAAAGCTGAAAATCACTATTTAGATTTTCAGCTTTTTCTAAAAGAAATGAATTTAATTTAGTTTTTTTTCTTCTGAATTGTATATTTCTATCTTATAGTTATCGTTTTTAATTTTTTGCTGAATCTGTTCAGTCTCTAAGGAATCGTTGATAACCTTTTCAAGCTCCTTAGCGAAACTTTTTGCTCCATCATCTTCATTGGAAATAGACAAATGCACTAGTATTGTCGGTTCTGGATTTACAGTGAAACCTACCGTTCTTACTTTATATTCTTTTTTTCCTTTTAAATCGCCCTGAATTAAACGTACGATTTCAGCCCATCTACTTTCTTGCTCTTTCTTATCTAATTCAACTTTCTTTATATCAAGCGAGATGGATGTTTGGTTTCTCTCGAAAATGCCATTTGCGATTTGTCTAATCTCGTCCGTTCTAGTCTCTGTATCAGAAATGGTTAAAACAAGAGTATTAGGATTATTCATTGACATAATGCTCCACACTTCAATATTTCTTTGTTTTAATTCTTTTCGTAGCTCTGCATCAATCGATTGAAATTTTTCGCTTTCTTTTTGTACATCTTCGTCTTTCATAGGCTCACCTTTTGATACGTTTGTATCACTAGCAACCGTTACTGAATAAGCGTCATATTGTTTGGCATCTAAGATGCTCTGGGCGATACCTGCTACCTTTTTTCGTTTTTGTTCATCGTCTATAGGGTCTTTTATTTTTATGTTAATTTCTTTATTAATACTCGAGATCTGAATAGAACTTTTATATCCGTTATCTTCAAGTTTTTCAGAAATGAGGTAACCTACATCAGCGTCGGAATAGAATATTTGACCCAATAAAGGGATTTTAGACACAATTTTTGCCATTGTGGGGGAGACTGATGCCGAACCAAGAAAAAGCCCAAACATCAAAACAGCTACACTACAGACATAAGACCATTTTTTTATTCTTAACTTCTTTTCTCTTTTTGCTTTTTGGACCCCAAGTAAAACAGCTTGATTCAATTTCTCTTCAGGTATGTTTATTTGCTCCATCACCTTTTTTACATCTTTAGATAGATTGTCCATCCGGGACACCCCTTTTTAATTCATTTTTTAGTTGATTAAGAGCCCTGCGAATTCTAGTTTTTACTGTTCCCTCCGGACACTTTAAAATGGATGATATTTCTTTTAAGGGTAAGTCTTGTTGATATCTTAAAATGACAACTGTTTTATAGTGGTCATCTAATCGATTAATGGCTTCTACTAAGTCCATGTTATCCTCCAGAG
This sequence comes from Rossellomorea sp. GQ25, assembly GCF_059758515.1. Classification (NCBI taxonomy): domain Bacteria; kingdom Bacillati; phylum Bacillota; class Bacilli; order Caryophanales; family Bacillaceae; genus Rossellomorea; species Rossellomorea sp. GQ25. The sequence continues at coordinate 408,343 of NZ_JCAXEQ010000002.1, forward strand.
AGGTATCCTCCTCTTCGGGAAAGATGCTAATATCGTCGAACGGGATTACATTCTTCTTCTTTTTTATAAAATCGAGAGCAGAGTTTATCAGTATCCTGGTCAGCCAAGTTGAAAAGTATTCAGGTCTTTTTAATCTCTTAATAGACGTAAAAGCCCTGCATGCGGTCTCCTGAACAATATCGAGGGCATCATCTTCATTCTTCACGTAGAGGTATGCCATACGATAAAGTTTCTCTCTCTCTATTCGAAGTAATTCTTCAAACGCTTTTTCATCTCCGGATCTCGCCTTTTTAATTATTTGTTCAATCAAGATGTTCACCTCTTTTCTAACCGTTAGACTAAAAAAACTCGTAAAAAGTTTCATAGGAAACAAAATTATTCTAGAAAGTTTACTACAGGGGGGGTTGGCATACGAGGGGATACTTGGAGAAATTAAATACAGTATTTTATTTAGTTCGATTAACCAGTCCAATAATTAATCATTATATAATCACCTAAAGCACAGAACTATAAGCCCTGTGCTTTTTATCTTTGGTACTGTTAGATCAGTGACCGCGGAGAATACCAGTGTTTGTACTGGTTGTTCCCTCTTTTTCATAGAAAACCTCCGTCCCTGCCCCGCGCTCCTGATCCGGACGATCAGGTCGTAGGGCCGTAGGGTCTCCCCTTAACAACCCGAACGCAAATACCGAGACGACTACCACAATAAACATCACCAGGACGAACTGAATGGGAGCTGTGAGCTTCTTGGCTTCCCTTCGCTCCCCATACACCTCGGTACGGCTGGATGTTGAATTTTGCGGTCGGGTAGACGGGCGCACCGCCGGTGAATCAGTGGTTGTACGGATGGCGTTACCCTTAGAGCGTGTTGACACACGGGGCCCAATACTCGGTCTCTGCTGGACGCTTTCAGAACGGTTTCGCGTTGAGGCTTTACGACTGGGTTGTGCCACGACGGGTTGACCTAATTCGCTCGATCCTCTTGTGGACAAGCGGATCCTTCGTTCCCTATACACCAAATTTAGACTATGTTCAAGAATCAATAGACGAGATGGACTCTTTAAGAACGAATCAAAGATACGACAAATTGTATAGTTTAGTACTGTCCCTTGAAAGTAGGCTATTTTATTTGAATGATATAAATCTAATGCAATATGTTCGTTGGCATAAAGGGATTTGCCTTTTTGAAGTTCACGGAAAGTGAGACTGCAATAAATACCTTATCTCAAGCTTTGGAATTAACAGAAGGAAAGGAAATGGTTAACTATTGTTTAAAAGCTTTAATAATCTGCAATTTAGCTTAATAAAAATTATTTCAAAATCAAGCAGTGGTCTCAAAAAATATTTGAAACTAAAAAAACTCATCCCGTTCCTGATAAGTCCTCATAAGCAAAAGATTGTATTTAGAGTTCATATGCAATTATAAGAAAAGAATATAAAGGGATAACCCAAGACAAACAATTGCTGCTATCTTTGACTGTACAGCAACATGTTTATCACCTTCTTGAGGGTTCTCTATAGAACTAAGAGTGAAGAAAAAAACATAATTTTATTAGCGAAATTGAAATAAAACCACCCCATCTTAAAGTCAAGTTACCTCCTTATCCGTTTATTCCATAATCCTGCCCGTTAATCCAATAACTTCAACAAAAAAGCGTTAATCCTTCTTAGATCAACGCCCCCTTTACTTGAATAAAGGTTTACACAATATACTGTGTAAACCAAGCTATATATCTTGCTCCCCATATAAATAACAGTTGAGCAAGTAATGTGCCAAATAACCTTGAAATTACCATCATTATAGAGATACTTTTTAGTTTATTGTAACTTCCTCTTTGATTAACTACATCATCTGCTATTACAGATATTTTCGGATCTATAAAAATAACCAAAAGTATCGTTGCTATCCCATTTATTAAACCAGATGCCATGATAGCCGTATTAGCTCTTTCAGGAACTAATAAGGCTGCATATAGTGCAGATAATACACCGATAGTATATATCGCTGTTATTATCATATTTACAAAAAATAGTTTTATTGGAATATCCTTAATTCTGGTATCTTGTAAGTAGGAAAACTTAGGTAGACTAAAATGTGTGACGCCACGCTTTATATAATGTATAGAAAATATCCTTTTCATTAAAGAAGGAACAGAACCTTTTTCCTCTGATAAGTGTATAATTGCCCTTGAAAATAACGCTAAAAAAGTTGGAAGTAGAATTATTCCAACTACCGTCCCAACAGTTGATGCTCCAATAAGAACCCGAAATTGAGTTTCTACAAATTCCAGAGCATTTTCATTTGGAGCAGTATCAATTAGACTGCCAGTGAAAGGTTGTTGCATCATATTCGCTAATCTCGAGACAAGTACCATAATGTTAAAGAGAGATAATGCTGACGCTATCATTTTAACTCTTGCACCGGATAACCTTACAGCATAAGCTAGTGTTTCTATGGAATGGATAATAAAAATAAACAAAGATATAAATAATAATTTTTCAGTTAAGAACTCCATTAAGTTACCTTCTTTTTCTTATTTTATGCCCTAATTTTACCACACTCTTATTATTTCTTATTGAGCTAGCCTGCCCAAAAATTAAATAAAGAAAGCCGAAGACAGCTGCCCAATCTTTAGCAAACGCCACCTTTCGTATTATAAGGTCAACTAGAAATGAAAATATTTCTGGTTGTCCATTTTTTATATCGATATATGATAACCGTAACTGTGCAACATCCTCAACGAGTTGCTCTTGTTTTAAATATGTATAGGCGAGTCGCACAACTTTCTTTCCATACTCATCCATTAACCATTCCACAGTTTCTTCTCTGTTACTATCATAAGTTCCATAACTAACCTCTTATCTCCTAACATCATTTACTCCCTTTCAAACTTTAGACGACTCTGATCAGAAATGGTTGCAAAAAAAATAAAAAAGAAAGCCGTTGGGCTTTCGAAAAAGTTATTCGATTTAACTCCTTTTTTATGAATTAAAGAAAAAGTTGAAGATCAGCTATCCGATCTTCAATTATTGCGCCCGTTAGCTTAATAAGGACTGGTGTTCCTTTATAAATAAATTATACTCTTCATTAAATTGTTCTGCTTCTTCTAAGAAAGGGTAATGATTACTTTTCTCAAAGATAATTAATTTTGAATTGGGTATCCCTTCCTCCATTTCAATAGAGTATATTACTGGACACTGTACATCATTTCTACCACAAATTATTAAAGAGGGGGTTGATATAAACTCTAGCTTTTTCGTTACATCATAAACCTGCAATTCTCGGTTGAAAAAATTCATACGAATTGCAGACATTCCTTTACTAATGTTTAGATAAAAAAGCTCGTCATATTTTTCAGGGTCGAATAAAGATAGTTTCGTTCTTTCAACTTTTAGTTCTTTTCTTTTTTTTGATGATAAATCTGAACGTTTTAAGGTTTCATTGAGTTCTTGCATTCTGCTAAATTTAGAGTTTTTAGGATTATAAATACAATCTTTTGAAAATGTCATATATTCTCTTGCAGCAGCTCCGACAATTACATTAAATTTTAGGGATTTTGAAAAGTATATTCCGTAGATTATACCTAACATACCTCCAGTTGAATGCCCAGCAAATCCCCATTTATCAAACCCTAATTCTTCTCGAATAGCTTCTATATCAAATATTGTCTCCAAGAAACTTAGTTGATACGGTTCTTTAGCTTTCTCTGAATTACCTGCTTCTCTTAAATTTATCAAAAATACTTTGTTTGTTTTTGTAAATGTCTCTGCAAAATAATCCCCTGTCTGATTAAATTCTGAATAATGATGGGTAACACAAAGTGGTTCTCCTTCACCCTTTACAAATATTTCGAATATTCCACGTGATGTTTTGAGTAAATTCCTTTCCCAATACCCCATTAAAATCTTCCTTTCTTGTTAAACAAACCTGCTCCGTTACTTTAAGTACATTTCTTCACAATCCCGTACCTATATTAACATAAATATCCAGTTTTGTATGGGGGCCTTATTCAATTAAATGGCCCTTTTATTGAATAAAAGTGAAGTTTCTTTTCACTAACATCCTTAGCCTCCACACAGCTAGAATGTCATTGTTTTGTCGTTAATGGGAATTTTCTGGGTAACGTTTGTTTGAATGAAAAACGCCAATGTTCCTTCCATATCAAGGAGTCTTGGCGTTTTTCATTTATTTAGTTAGTAGCGTTAATTACTATTTCACGGAGACCTTCCATTCTACTGAAAATCTACTATTAATATTTAGTTTATTTTTACCGTTATCCTCTTCTGTGCTAGTTCTACTTTCCCTATTCCAATTTTATATATGTACAACTTCTTCAACAATTGATTCTCCTTCGCTTTGGTTGCTATCTAACCATTTCCAACTCTCTTGGAGGCGAATTCTACCATCGGATAGAATTTCAGGAGTAGAATAGCATTGACCTCCCCTAATAACATTTTTTATGTTTACATGGTTATATCTAAATTGTAAGCATCCATCTTCCTTCACAATCCCAATTAATGTTCCTTTTACAATTTCTCCTCCACTATAAGTTGCGGAAAGTATATTCCCTTCCTGTTTATATTCAAAAAAAGTTTTTGAAGAAACTTCTCCATTAGCTGTATTTTCAATTGATACAAACTTACGTCCATCATAATTTATCACAAGTAACGCCCCCTTTAATTCCCAATTTTCAAATAGTTTACCACATATTTTTCCTTTATCAAATAATCTCTTCTCTTATACATACAAGATCTGGGCTTTTTCTTATGCACACTTTTTCTCATTTGACTCAAATAATGTTCTATACGATGTAATCGATAGAACAACACCCGAAAATATATGGATAAAGAGTCATACCCCTATTATCTAATAAACTGGCTACGACAAGCCCTGTTAGAAAGATTATGGAACATACGAAGAAAAGCTCTTTCTTATTTTTCCACGATTTAAAACCATTAACAAATCAGTTGCTACAAATAGTAATAACATTACTCTAGTAAGAACAAGGTGCTTCGTGAAGAAAAAACTAATGATGATAATAATAGCAACGAGTGAATGAATTAATATAGACCATTTTATGTCAGACAAGCACACACCCACCTTCGAAAAAATGATGATATCCTTGCAACCAAGAAATATGTATTCCGTTAAACTCCCTATAGTTGAACAAAGGAAAAGGTGAAGACCAGCTGCCCGATCTTCAGCAAACACCCTCAATAACGGAATAACGGGAGTTCTTCTATTAGTCTCTTTTTTATTGACAAAAGTCTAAAATGCGCCACAAGAGTCAACTTTTCTATATCAAAGCTATAATTCTTACCTATTTAACCAACTTATACATCAAGACGTCGTCTACATATTTATCTTCGCTAATCTTAAACTCTTTTACTTTTCTCCCTTCCTCGACAAACCCCAGCTTATTATATAACTCTATGGCTCTTGAGTTCGTGGAGAACGTACCTAACGATACTTTTTCGATTACTGGATGTCGCTCTGCCCATGAGAGGATCTCATTGATCAAAAGCTTGCCGATCCCCTTATTTCGATAGTCTTTCTGAAGCATGATGGCGATGGATCCTGTGTGGTGCATCCTTTTTCTCTCTTGTGACCGGAACACGATCCAACCTACTACTTTTCCATTATATTCTGCAACAAACATCGTTTCTCTTTCATGCTCGATGATTTTTTTTATCCATTCTTGGTGCTCTTCCACCGTTTTATTGAACTCTTCTGAAACCGCTATAAAATAGGCCTTTTCTTTAATGACCTCACGTTGAATATCAAGTACTGCTTCAGCATCTTCTATTAGAGCCGTCCGAATCATAGCTTTGTAGTCTTGTTTCGCTGACATGTTTTCCCACCTCTACCACATAATAAAGTATATATTCTTCATCACATTCAAACAATCCTTTTTCAAATGGCTCTATACACAAAGAAAGATCACAATTTACTCAAGATAAGCGCCCCAAAATAAAAAAACGAGCACATTTCCTTGTTCTGGAAATGCGCCCGATTGCTGAAGATCGTTTCAAAGACCTTATTAAAGTAAAGCATCAGATTGTTCAATAAGAAACGGCCTAACCCCCCCCTTAGAGAATAGCCTTAACAATGATAATGGACTATTATGTCAAAGCATCAACTTTGTACCAATCACCTTTGACTGTAATTTGTAAATTATTTATAACTTTGCTCTTCATATTAATGTTTGGATTTAGTAAAATAGTTCCATTCTGAGACAATTTATTTACTTTTGACCTTGAAATGCCAAAGATTTCTGCTATTAGTTTATCTATTCTAAGACCAAAATCATATTTATAGCAAAGTCTAATAGTAACCTCGTTAGATAGTGAATCGAGCTTTTCTTTTCTTAACTCGTATCGTATATCTGTATTTACATCATTACATAGTTTTCTTAATTTGTTGATTTGAAAAGCATAGTACCAGATTGTCTCTTTATCATTATTCATAAACTTTTGAATTAGCATAGAGTCAATTTTATTAATTTTTACTCTTGATAAAATAGGGTAATTCCAAGTTCCCTCACAATGTATACAGTTATAAATAAGCCAAATATCAACTATTTTCTGATTCGCATTCACCCTGAATTTCTCACTACAATAAAATTCTGTGTTCGTTTTACATTTACTACAATTTCGTTTTATATAAGGTGTTTCCTGAGCAATGATCTCATAAGCGAATAAATTATTAAAACTCATACACCGGTTCCTCCTATTTATTCAGAGGAACGCAAAAAATGGTTGAATGGAGAAAGATTTCCCATTAAAAAAGCGGAATACCTTATAGGTATCCCGCTGGAATTAAAACAACTGATTATCCTGCGTTCCCTGTAATGGTTAAAAATAGGCACACTTCTCCTGTCGTTGAACAATAATGTTCAAAAAAGAAATGTACTATTTAGTTGCTAAACCATTACAAGTATGCTGGCAAATCCAATTCCACCTTCCATATTTCTCCTGTATTATTAGTATACCATTATTATGCTTTATATCAATAATTACCATTGTTTTAATGATAATTACGTGCTTCTTTGTTATTCCCAAAGACGTGGAGCTTTAAGAATAAAAGTTCATGCTGCCTCATCCACTCTTCAATTTTTTTCATGGCAGTCGTACCATATCCCATATTTCTAAATTTATTTAAAATATATATTTCATAAAGAGAGGCACTTTTCTTTTCCTTGTCTTCTTTAATCCATAAGTACCCAATCGTTTCTTTTTCATTCTTAATATTGAAAAAATAGTGACCAGAGGTATAAGTTTTTATATTCTTTTAACGTTCCTTATTTAATACTTCACTATAGATTTTATGAAGCTTAGCTGAGTTATCTTGCCACTTAATTGGATTACCATTGACGATTTGGACCAATACTTCAAGGCACCTATGCCATCCTGTCGCGGTATTAACTGCCCATGTATCGTCGTTAAAAGTATGGGTGAAGATCATTCGGCACCCTTCACCCTCTTCCCGTAATGAAATTTTTATCAGATCATCAACTTCACGGAAACCAAATAAATATGGTTTTTCTAATTCAGTAATGGTCCCACTGTATGTCGTTCCTTCACCATCATCGAAGGCAATCTTGCCACCAAGTCTGAGATCCATCTCCCCTGTTGCGAAAGGGAACCATTGGGAGAAGTAACTAGGATTCGTAATGACACGGAAAACATCTTCTAGATGATGAGGTAAAATTCGTTCAAATCTTAAAGCATAACTACCGTTTGATTCATGTAGTGTTCCATATTCATTCATCATTTCATCCTCCTTACTTTATAACCTTAAGCCTCTTTTCACTCCTTTCAAGTAGTATATAATTAGGTTCTTTCCAAACAAAACGCTTCATTGTGGTTTGTTTCATTCCACTCAAGAAAAAGCTGAAGATTTACTGCCGGATCTTCAGCTTTTTCCCGTTTTAAGGAATTGTAGTATGCACCTTTACCTTTTCAATCTTCTATTTTCCTCTTGTTTTAACCAAAATCTAATACCTTTTCCAGCCAATGGTTCATCTTTGTATCTTGGTATTACGTGGAGGTGACTGTGGGGAATTTCCTGGTTGGAGACTTTTCCTACATTCCAGCCAAGTGTATAGCCATCTGGTGAATGCTCCTCATCTAAGACTTTTTTGACATCCTGTAGCAGTTCATATGTATCGTTCCACTCTTTTTGTGTTAACTCAAAAGCATCGATATGATGTTTTTTAGGAACAATCAAACCACTTCCCTCTAAGACACCTTGATGTTTGTTATGCTGTAAAAAATAACATGTTTCATTCTCCAAAACAATATTTTGTTCCTTATCTTTATGTGGATTACATAAAGGACAATTTACATCGTACGACATTTATACCCTCCTAAAATTAAACCTTTATTCAAGAATGAACATTTAGCAGCTCGATCAATTTTATGATTTTTTTATCGTCACCTGGATCTACGTATACTAGCTTCGTATTTTCAATGATATCTTTGTAGAAGTCATCGCCTACCTTAGAATAATCGCCATCCCAGCGTAAAGGAACGTTGTACACATTAATGGTTCCATCTCCGTTCCCACTATACGTGACGGACCCATCCACTAAGCGGGAACCTGCCAATTGGATGACATTTTCCGGATAGGTGGCACTGTTTTCATCATTAGGATTCATTACTTCTCCTGCAGGAAGATGGCGGACATTCAATTCATCGAGGGCTTGATTGGGTCCAAGCTGCAGCCAAACCCGGACGTATTCAATTTGTTCACTAGAGTACTGGGAAAGTGGTTCTTTGGTTTCCATATCCTCTACATTCGAGTCAGGATCCTCAGATGAGGTACTATCCGAAGTCACAGATTCTGAGCCTTCTGAAGAGGTGGGATTTGCACCCTGAGTGTCTGATTCCTTCACCTCTTTTGTTGAGGTACTTTCATCTGTTGCGGTTGATTTGCCGGAGCAGCCTGCTAGCATAAGTGCGGCAGTAGCTATATAGAGAAACTTTGTTCGTTTATTCATTTATAAATCCTTTCCTTTCATGGATGGTTGTAAGGCCTGCAAATATATCTTGTAATATTCAGTGTCTTAAGAAGAATTATTTCATAACCAATCAGCTTACCCTGTTCTGGATAAATGGGGCTATGACAAACAACATAATGCTTACTTTCGAGAATCACCTTATGCAGCGATGTCCCCTTTAACAGAAAAACTAGAATATCATTTTATTAATCTATTCCTATACAAAGCGTATCCAGTTACATATGTTAACAGTATTAAAATAAATGTACTTGCCAGTTTATTTAGTCCGTAATGATTCTCCACACCATCTAAAATACCAGAGTAAATTTCTGCCATGATTGCAGTTAAAATAATTTTGCCTGGTCCCATTTACTTCCTCCCCATCGAGGTTTCTTAATGTTGAACAACTTACATCTTCAACCATTCTGCTAAGAACAAAAGATCAATTGACTTATTCTAGAAACCTGGATTTAATAACCCGGTCACTAACCAACGCCACTACGATGCCAACAGCGATTGGTAGTATGGCAATTTCTGTGTTTGAGAGTGAAACTTTAAACACAAGGAATTCTATATTTCCTATAAAGCCAATGACATATAGTACGATCATCGTTCCAATAGCCGCCATTAGCGGGAGCCAAAAGAATTTTTACATAACTCCACCTCAATTCAAGGAATTCATGTCTGCTGTCTTTTACCTTAATTCCAATTATTTCAAAGTATTTACATTTACACAATCCCTTATCCACCACTTAATAGTCAAGAGTAGGTCGAATGGACACAACGAAGTCAACTTGTATTAGCAAAATATAAAAATATTAATATCCCAACAAGAATTAGAGAGATATGTTCCTATTCGGAGGTCAATACTCCCGAATAACAGGGAATAAGACCTAAACTAAATAACGATTTATATAGTATGATTGACTACATAATGACATTTATTAACAAAAGGGGATGGCAATAGTGATGGGTTTCCTTCAGTGTTCAGTAAAGTATGTGGTTGCGTCTTCGTTGATTTTTTCTGCCGGTGCAGCTGTAGGAGTGACGCAGACATTCGCAGCAGAGAATGCCGGCACCAACGTAATAGAGGATGGCGGCGGCCAAGGGGGAGTCACCTGGTCGGAGTATTATCGGAAGGCTTCAGGAAGTAATACCATCATTGTGTATCGAAGTGCAAACGGCGGGAATCAGTGGAAAGAAGTCACCTATAACAAATACGGAAATATCGTTAAGGTTGTGTATGGAACATACTAAGGGCAAAAGGATGATGGATTCTGTATCCATCATCCTTTTCTTTGATTAATGAAACGACTCGGCCATTTTGATCATGTCTTTTTTGGATAAGGTGACGTCAGATCCCCCGGGCAAGTATTCCATTTCGTATTTGATGGTATCCCCTTCAATCCATGTCAGGTGGCTGACTTTTGCCGGGCCTTCAGATTCATAATAGCTTCCTTTGGATTGACCCACTTTCACTTCTTCCTGGGACAATGTTAGATTGGGATCTCCTTCAATGGATTGAAACGTCAGTTTGATCGTTTGCTTTTCCTTCCCCACCAAGGTCACCATATCTATCTTTCCTAATGGATCTTCACCTGTTTTGGTCGAGACATTCTTTACTTCAAATGGCGCTTTTGTGAGAAACTTGAATTCATCTCCTAGGGATTCAGGACGATCAGAATCGTCGTATTGATAAAAGGGGGCACTGGCGTTATTTCCGTCAATCAGTCCCAATTGGGTTCCACCGAAATAAACAAAGACAGAGAGACATGCCGCAACAAATAAAAAGGACATCAACGGAGCCAGGATTGGTTTTTTATTGAAAGTGAACGATTTTGACCGCTTCGAATGAATCTCATTCAAAATATTCTCCCTCATTTTATTGGTAAAACCACGGCCTTTAAAGGTCTCTTCTTTCATTAAACCACGCAAATGTTTAAGTTCATCCATTGTTATACACCTCGTTACGTTTAATCGTTGAACCAAGCAGCGCTTTCCCTCTTGTCAATCGGGTCTTCACCGTGTTGGTGTTTAAATCCATACAGGCCCCGATCTCAGATAGCTTCATTTCTTCAAAATAATAAAGAAAGATGACCTCTCTATATTTGATGGGTAGGGACAGAACGCTTTGGATCAGCTCTGAATTCTTTTCCTTCTCGATCACGGTTTGTTCCGGAGCCCCTACCTTTCCTTTGACCATGTCATTGATTTTATTCGATATACTGACCATCCTCGTATCCCACCGTCTTAAATAATCCTTACAATGATTGACGGCCACGCTGATGATCCAGGTTTTGAGAGAGGAATCCTCGCGAAAGGTATCCATCTTTTGATAAAACTTGATGAAGATCTCTTGAGTCAGATCCTCAGCCAGGCTATGTTCCTTCACATAGGAATAGACAATATAATAAACATCATTTCCGTATTCCGTCATGGCTTTCTCGAGTAGTCGATCTTTCTCGGATTTAGAACTATTTCCGGGTTTCAAACACTCACCTGCTTTATATATATCTTCACTAAATAAGACGTTTCTTATATAGAAAAAGTTTGGATTTTTTTACAATTTGTCAAAAAAACACGCCTGGCGAGACTTCTCGACAGACGCAAACGCTGTTTACATGTTGATACTTTTTCCTTCTACATACCTGACTGAGTTCCCTAAGCTTGCGAGGCTGGTGGCAATCAGGAATTGCGCCGAGTAGTAGGTTATCATGATCAAGACATCCGAATAAGGGATGGCTGACACGAACCTATTCCATGACAGGATGGAGTCGGAGATGACAAACAATATGCTCCCGACAATAGCCCACTTGTTTCCGGTCAGGATAGCGGATAGGGCCATCATGGAAATGATTAACATGTAGGCAACGACCGGGATCACGAGTCCCTCATTTCCTTCCGTTAGCAGTGAAGTAATCAGTTCGCGGCCAATGAAGAAGGAATACAACGCAATCGGCAATAAGGCGGCGAGGCGCATCTTGTTCATACTGGACATTTTCAAGAAGCCCGATAAATAGAATAGATGTCCGACCAGGAATGCCCCAAGTCCTGCAACAAATGACACGGCGATAAACCCGTCGCCAAGTATGCAGAAAAACAGGCCGATCATGATGAGGCGCATGGCCGGAGATGGTTTGGAGGGCAGCTGACGGAATGCGTAGAGAATGATGAGTGCCATTGGGATCAGCTTAAAGACGATTTTCAGTGTCAACAGTTCTGGAGGAATGATGAATATGTAGATGGCGGCCATTATTCCGATAAGAGTGGGGAAGATCCATTTTTTCAACATCGTTCACATCCTATGTATGCGATTTTTTTAGTCCTTTGACATATATATACTTGCTTTTGGGATCGGATTCCTTCTTTGAGCAGGTTAACTAGCTGGTGGAGTCCTATTTTAGTCTGTAAACCAGCTTCTCTTTAACAGTGAGAGCTATAATCGTGCCGGATTTGAAATAATCATGCCGGTTTCAGATTAATTGTGCCGGAATTTGATTTATTAAGCCGCTTTTTCACATATTTGATCCTCCGTGTCAAATTTTCTTGATGCTGCTCGCCTTCCTCATAAAAAGAGCTCGCATAATAAAAAAATGAACGCAAGGACCTCTCATGAGATGAGTGGTCCTTGCGTTATTCATTAGAATGAAGTTGACTTTTTAATTATTTCTCCCCCAGGGCTTACACTATAATGAGCAACTGAGTTGGTTGCTGAGCCTTCTCTAGTAAGCCCATCTTTATAGTTAAACGTAATTTCCCATGCCTTTGAATAACTACTGAAATTGGTTTCTTTAGAAAGGAGTTCCATTTCATCCATACTGATTTTCTTACGGCTTGTTTCATTATGTTCCTTTACATCTTTTTCAAATTGTTCCATGGCAATGGCTTCAGCTTTCTCACTGCTGATGACTTCCGTTCCATCATTCGAACAACCTAATAGTGAAAGGACTGCTATCAAGCTTACAACGGTAATCATTATTTTTTAAAAATGAAATTCCCCTCTCCCCTCAGACTTATACATTGGGACCGCCACCTGAATGGTGATTCTGATTCATGGCTTGCTGGGAATGTCGTGCCGACTTTTCGTATGCTTCATCCCTGGGATTTCGGGACGTATTCTTTATGCTATCTCCGTAAAACTCCATCTTCCTAGAACCGATCCAAATCCTAATACCAAAGTAAAGGATTAGAATTCCGACGAAAATAAAAAAATACATCATTTTGTTTCCCCCTCCTTACTCTTTATGTTCGGTTAATGTAAATTATTTCAAATATTGTGGTGTAGGGCAACACCTATTCAGAGATGCACCAAGGGGACAGGTTCCTTGGCTCCATTTAAGTGGCACAGGTGTGGTTCCATTGCATTTCCCATAAATCTTATCGAAATTTTTCGATGAAAAACCCTAAGATTGTCTGTTTTATCTGGGAAATCGATATTTCATGGGCACGCAGACCGATTTTGGGGTTGAATCGTGGAGTGGGGAGGACCGTGGCTTATTAATCATACCGGTTTCGAGGACAATCATGCCGGATTTGAAGTAATCAAGTCAGCTTTAGAAAAATCGTGCCGGAATCCCATTTACGACTTTCGTTCATAATCATGCCAGGTTGTCGAATGTTCTTTATCTTGTAATTAAAAAAGACTCGTCTCATCGACGGGTCTTTTAGGCTGTATCATTTCAAAGGAATAAAATATTTCTCCATTTCCCTTTCAGAGATAATCATTCTCGTGGATAAGTCTTTCGTTCGTAAAACAAATTCCTTGATGCCAATATACTCAGATTCAGCAATCAAATAAAAGTTGGCCCCCTTTTTGAACCCTCTGAAATCGCTTTTTAATTGATATCTTTTCAGCATTGTCTCTAGTAACTCCTTGGTTCATTACAAGCCCGTAATCCCCATAGATCACTTGCTCTCCTCCACCTGATACGAATCCGGATATATCGTCTCGATTTTCTTAATAAAATAATAATGCTTATAAAATGCGAGCCCGATTAAAATGATCCGAACGAACAGGATATCCACGAAAACTACTGAGAGCAGAATAAAGAAATCAGCCGTCACGTTGATCCTGATTTTCTCTCTACGGGTCATTCCCTTTTTTTGAAGGAAGGCTAAAACATATTTCTCATATATGGTTGTGCTCTTAAACCAACGATCGATCCTCTTGGAGCTTTTCGCAAAGCAAAACGCGGCAAACAAGTAAAACGGACCGCCCGGCAGAACCGGAAGCACAGTGCCGGCAATCCCCAACACCAGGGATATCGACCCAAGCAGCATAAACAGGATACTTTTCACCTTTTTTAGTGTCATGATTGATTTCCCCTACCATTGCTATAGTAATAGACTTTTTTTCTACTTCATTTCCACATTCATTGTACTATAAATATAACAGGAAGATCCGGGTAGTTGTTTAGGGGATTTTTGTAAATTGTGACGATTACTGGGCGGTGAAGAAAAGGGTCCTATCATGGTCTTGGACCAGCATACAAATTTCGACAAACGGATCATAAAAGGGGAAAAGTGGTTCATAAATCAGATTTTCGGATCATAAAGTGCCGAAGCCGGTTCATAAATTCGAAGAACGGATCATAAAGTACCGGAATCGGATCATAAAAGTTAAAAGAGGGTGAACCACTAAAGGATTTCCCCCTCCAATGACTCCTTACAGCCGTATAATCGCGTTTAATAAACATACAAGTAAAAAAATGGATCCTATTCTCACAAAAAAGGGATTATGCACGTCATTTAAAGAATTTTTCACCAGGTTACTCTCCCGTCCTCTATACTGGCTACCTCACGGAACGAATAATTAAATATATCATCCTTCTCCCAAGAGCTCATATCCATTCCCCAAAACCAAGGTCCGTCCCTCACTCTACTAAAGCATTAACGCAGTGAGGGACGGACCTCTGTTGTTTGTTTAACGCTACTTACCTTTCCCTTTCCTTTATAGATCGGGAAGGATAGGATCACAGAGGTTCCTTTGTTGGGTTTGCTTAGGACTTTGATGGTGCCTTTCATGCCTTCTACTAGTTGGAAGACGGTCATCATGCCGAGGCCCGTCCCATTCTTGCCTTTCATGGAGAAGTAGGGTTCCCCGAGGCGCATGAGTTGTTCCTTGGTCATCCCGATTCCCGTATCATTAATGACAACGAATACCTTGTCTCCTTCCTGGTAGCTGAAGATTCTTAGTGTACCACCCGTTTCCATTGCCTCCAGCCCGTTTTTCATCACGTTGATGAGGATCTGCTGAAGCTTGTTGGGGTCGCCTATAATGGAATGGTGATGGAGGATGCTCGCCTTTAGGATGATCCCTTTTTTGATCGCCAGGGGCATGATGATTTCCTTCGATCGGTTGATCTCATTCCGGATCTTCACTTCCATCTCAAGCTCCGGGTGTGGCCTGGCAAAGTTTAAGTATTGATTGATCACCTCCGTGGCACGGTCGATTTCACTGACGGCAACCTTTGAAAGCTCACTATTGGTACTTACGTTCGAAGGATCCTCATTAATCAGCTGAAGAAAGCCCTTCACCGTTGTCAATGGATTCCGTACCTCATGACTCATGCTGGCAGCCAAGTGACTGACCACCTGCATTTTCTCATATTTAATCGCTTCTAACTGAAGAGTATAGATCGTTCGAATCATTTCACATAAGTAAAAGACAAAGAACGTCGACCCGCTCAGGACAGCCGAATAGACCAGGAACGAGCTCGTGTAATCGAAATCAAAGATCATGGACGGAATCCATAACGAAAGGACCGAGTAACCGAACGACAACAAGGTATACCAGTATACCCTCGTCTTCCATGCTTTGTTCTCCCATCTCGGACGCATATACATAATCACAAACGTGAAGAGAATCGCCATGATCACCGTAACCACTAATCCCGGCCCCAGCATCGGAGCACGCACCGCAATCATCGTGACAGCAAGCCAAGGTAAGACCCGGTTCCCACCGTAAATCCCCCCCAATAGAAATGGGATGAACCGCAAATCATAGACAAATCCATCTTCCAATCGAACTGACAAAGCGAGACTAAATAATAGAAGAAGCGAATTGGCCACATAGATCGACAGTGGTTTAATGTGGAGCTTATGTACTTTATTTCGGGAAAGATAATGAAAGCTTATAAGTAAAATCATGATCAAAATGACAAGGAGGTTAAGAAGTAAACCGGTCAATAACTCAGAATGATACATCGGCATCGCTTCCCTACTTTCGGTAATTTTTTAAAAATTATCAAAACTCACTTTTTAAATTCTATTATAACTGAAAATATAATCGATTTTGTTTTATAATTAAAAAGTCCCAACTTAACTTTTCGACAAAATTATGATGGTAACAGCATCGGGTATCCTCTGTAGTTCCATTCTCACCGTGCCGCCATATGATCCATGAAGGTTAACAATCATGGTTTTCTTGAGGTCTCCACGATGATGCGATTTTCACTTTTTTTTCATTCATTGGTAAACAGAATACTATCATTTCACTATCCAAAGGAGGATTTCATGTGAATAAATTAAGAGTAGCTCTGTTGCATTTGCTGCCCATAGCAGGTGACATCAAACACAATCAACGCCTAATTGAAAAGGCAGTTAAACAAGCAGCAGATCATGGGGTAGATTGGATTATAACCCCAGAATTAGCCGTTAGTGGTTTGCAATTTTCTCAGAAAGTGGGAACTGAGTGGATCAAGCCTCAACCTGATGAATGGATGACAAGTTTTTTATCACTCGTTCAGTCTTTGAATACGAATGTCTTTCTTGGTTGCCCTGAAAAGTCAGACAATGGAGCGCTTTATAATTCAGTGTTTGTGATAAACCGTGATGGTCAACTAATCGGAAAACAGAGGAAGGTCACAAGTATCACCGATGATTGGTCTACTTCTGGTACTTCCCTTGACCCAATCGATGTGGAGAATGTGAAAGTGGGCGTTTTAATCTGTGCAGATGCCTACACGAAAAATATCGCAGACACCTTTTCAGCTAAAGGAGCAGAGATCCTCATCGCCCCGTCGGCTTGGGGTCCAGGGCTGCACGGACCAACGGGTGAGTGGGAACAAAGATCCATCGATACGGGATTATGTGTATTGGTTTGTAATCGTACCGGAGAAGATGAGTCCGTTATCTTTTGGGAAGCGGAAAGCCTGGTGATCAAGAATGGCAAACACCTCCTCTCACACAAATCAACACAATCGGCCATTCTGACGTTTGATTGGGATTTAGACAAAATGGAGTTCATTTCACCGGGTTTTGATGTGGATTATGTCTGTTAAAGAGCCACAGGGACAGGTCCCTTGGCCCATAAAATCAGGACCTGCCCCCGGAACGTTAGAGTATACAGGGGCAGATCCCAGTAATTAACCTTTGATTAATATTACTAGTTTCAATAACCTTATTTTTCATGATATACGCTTGATACGATAAACCAGAAGCGCCTCTAATCAATTTTTAAAATAACGCCCCCCTGTCTTTAAAGCACCCCTCGTATAAAATAACTTCAATTAGAAATCCAACTTTAGAACCAATGTCAAATTTCATTGACAATGATAATCATTATTAGTATATTTAGAACTATAATGAGAATGATTATCACTATTAACTAGAAAGAAGGAAAACAAATTGAAAAAAATACTCATCCCCTTCCTGCTCATGGCAATCTTCATTCTTCATGCTTGTGGCAGCACTGAGACGGCAAAGACTGAACAAAAGGAAGAGAATGCTAATCAGAAATCAGCATCGGAAACCATTACATATCAATCAGAAAACGGCCCTGTTGAGGTACCTGCGAATCCTTCCCGTATTGTGGCGCTTTCGAACGCTCCAAACGTACTTGCCTTGGAAGGTAAAATTGTCGGTGTCGATGAATGGACGAATACGAATCCCCTTTTTCAAGAGAAGCTGGAGGGAATTGAAGTGGTATCCGATGAAAACATCGAGAAAATCGTTGAACTGGAGCCAGACCTTATCATCGTGGGATCCCACTTGAAGAACATTGATAAGATGAGTGAAATCGCTCCTACGGTTGCCTACACGTGGGGGAAATTGGATTACTTGGAACAGCAAATGGAAATCGGCAAACTTCTTAATAAAGAGCAGGAAGCAAAAGATTGGGTTCAAGATTTCACGACCCGTGCGGAAGAAACAGGGAAAGAGATTAAAGAAAAGATCGGTGAGGATGCCACTGTATCGGTCTTTGAATATGATACGAAGTCGGCTTACGTATTTGGGAACAACTGGGCTCGAGGCACCGAATTATTATATCAAACAATGAAACTGGAAATGCCTGAAAAAGTGAAAGAAAATGCATTAGGGCCAGGCTACTATGCCCTAAGCACTGAAGTTCTTCCAGAGTTTGCGGGAGATTATATCGTCCTTAGTAAAAACCAGGACGGTGACGGTTCATTTATGGAAACACAGACGTGGAAGAATATCCCTGCTGTTAAAAACAATAGAGTCCTAGAATTAGATACAAAAGCGATTACGTACAGTGATCCAATCACACTCGAATATCTTCTGGATATCTTTGAAAAAGCATTCCTTGAAGAGATGAACTGATTATATAAAAGATGAAAACCGTATGGATTTTTGAAATCCATGCGGTTTTTTACTTCAATGGAGAAACCAGCATCAAATAATAGCTAAGTAAGTCATAGAATCTTTACTTGATTCAATTACACCTGCCCTCCGCCGTAGCGGCAGGCTCCAATTCAATGAATGCTCACCCTCCCCTACAGCGGCAACCGAATCACAAACTTCGTACCCTTCCCTTTCTCACTGAAAACATCAATCGTCCCCTCATGCATCAGCACCAATTGCTTCACGATGGAGAGTCCGATGCCGAATTCACCGTATGGATTATTCGTCCGCGACAAGTCCGCTTTGTAAAACCTGCGCCAAATCGATTGGATTTCTTCGGGGTCCATGCCGATTCCAGTGTCTTCGATTTCGATGACGGTTTGTGTCCCGGAAGAGGAGCCGCTTAACGTGATCGTTCCTCCAGAGGTGAATTGGATGCTGTTTTTCGTAATGTTGATCAGTATTTGAATGAGCCGGTCATAATCGGCATGTATCTTTGCATCAGGATCTGCAAGAATAGTGATTTCGTTCCCTTTTTCTTCAGCCTGCAAATCGAGCTGCTCCTTAATGACTTCGAAGACATCCAGTAATGGTAAGGTTACTTTCGTGAGGGCTACCTGGTGGGAGCGGATTTTTTCATAGTCCAGGTTTTCGTTCACAAGTCTGATCAGCCGTCTGGTTTCCTGGCTTACGAGACCGAAGCTTTTCTCTTTCTGTTCTTCTGGGATCATGTCGTTTCTGATTCCCTCGATGACACCGCGAATCGTGGTCAGCGGGGTTCTCAGTTCGTGGGACACATCCGCCATGAACTGCCTTCTCCGGTTCTCCAGGTTATCGATTTCCTCTTTGGATGCCCGGAGTTTCGTGACCATATTATTAAAGTCTTCGGCAAGATCGCCGATTTCATCGAAGTTGGAGCTTGGGACTTGAACATCGTAATGTCCGGATGACACACGGGAAGTGGCATCCCGGATCCGCTGAATTCTTTTGACATGGAGCTTTGATAAGAACAAGCTGATCAAGAGTGAAATCGCGAGTGACAGAAGCACGATATACAGGAGATAGCGATTGATTTCACTCAGCATTTCCCTCGAGCCGCTGATCGGGGAAATCAAGATCAGGCCGCCAGCCAGCTGATCATTGATGATCCGCGGCATGATGACGAGAGATACAGCCTGGTCAAAACGTCCGAAATCTTTTTTCAGCGGGACGGTTTCACCGCGCTCGATTTTTTGCCACTCTTCTTTTGAGAGCTCGATCCGCGGGTACACGCCTCCCCTGGAGAAGGATACCTCCCCTTGTCGGTTAAACGTGATCACATCGATGTTCCGTGCATGAAGCAAGTTGCTGTATTCCTCCAGATAGAGAGGTCTTCTCGGACCTGGCCTTTCGAGGTCCGATAAAATCTTGTCTCCGTATGACCTGAGTTCCGTGACCTTATTTTCGTAGACAAGATTTTCGACATAATGGGAAAACAGGGTGCCAAGGATCAAGAAGGCGATGATGAGTACGCTTGTATGGCTGAGAAGCAGCTGATAAAGATATCTAAATTTCATCCCCGGCCGCCGTCTCATCGAATTTATACCCTACCCCCCAGACCGTATGCAGGTACGGCTTCTCCTTGCTGCCGATTTTGTTGCGAAGCCGCTTGATATGGACATCGACCGTCCGTTCATCCCCGTAGAAATCATACCCCCATACGCGTTCGAGAAGCTGTTCCCTCGAGAACACTTGACGTGGATGACGTGAAAGATAATAAAGCAATTCAAATTCTTTCGGCGTCAGATTGGTAAGCGGAACACCCTTAAGAAGAACTTCACGGGTTTCCTTACTGATTTGGAAGTCAGCCGTCGAGACATCGTGATTTCCTGACGCACTGTTTTTCTCCCCTTGATACCGCCGTGTGACAGCCCGTATCCTTGCCATCAGGGCAAGGGGCGAGAAGGGCTTGGTCACATAATCGTCGGCACCGAGTTCGAGCCCGAGCACCTGATCGGATTCACTGTCCTTCGCCGTCAGCATGATGACAGGGATCTGTGACCGTTCCTCCCTGATTTTCCTGCAAATGGTGACCCCATCCATCCCTGGAAGCATCCAGTCCAGGATGATGAGATCCCAATCACTTTCTTTATAACGCCGGTACCCTTCAGCCCCGTCGTGGACAAACTCTCCTTGAATCCCTTCTTTTATAAAAAACATCTCCAGCATGGACGTGACACTTTTATTGTCTTCTACTACCAGCACGTTCATCAACATCGCTCCTTTCCCGACTTCTCTCTATTTAAATTATAGTCGTTTTCACCCCTCGGTTCTATCTATTTCCCCCTAATGAAAAACCCCCGCTCACTTGGCGGGGATTTCCTGTCAGGGTTGTCCTATAATGTGTCACTTTGGGATTCGGCTGATGGTACTTCACTCTGTTCTGCCTCAGGCGCAGATTCATGAGTGCCTTTTCCATGTCCAGGATCGCCGTGATGGCTCTTACCGCCCATGTGGAAAAAGAATCCCTCTTCCTTATTGAATGGGAAGAAATCCAGTTTTTTCGCTTCATCGGCATGATAGGTCATGATTTCTTCCATCAGTTCTTTTGTCGTTTTGCCTTCTGTTTCAATGCCCAGTTCTTTGGCGGCTTTTAAAATGGAGGCTTCAAAAACCTCTTGTTTCAATTCATGATGCTCTTTTCCTTCTGTCTCAATTCCAAGATCCTTTGCCTGTTTCGCAATTGCTGCTTCCCTGACTTCATCTGCCAGTTCGTCCAGATCCTTGCCCTCAGTCTCCACTCCAAGTTCTTTTGCCTTCTGTATCACCAGTACTTCCCTTATCTCTTGAGCAAGCTCCTCCTGGTCTTTTCCTTCAGTTGAAATCCCCAGCTCTTTCGCTTTTTCGCTCATTTCCGCTTGGCGTATTTCTTCCATCACTGCAGGGTGATCTTTCCCTTCGGTTTCAATCCCTAATGCGTTCGCTCTTTTTTCAAGTTCGGCATCCATAATCTCTTTGGCCAATTCCCTTGAATCCTTATCGGTGCTGTCGATTCCGAGCTCTTCTGCTTTTTCCTTCAACTGTTCCTCATTCAGATGGAGCTTCCCATGTCCACCGCCGCGATGTGCGCCAAATGCCCGATCAGTCTCTTTGCTGACAACCGCCGAGTCGTTTGTCTTCGCAGTGTCCTCCTCAGCAGCAAAGGCTGGAAGAGCCCCCAGGATCCCGACAGATAATGCACCTGTCAGTACATACGTGAGTGTTTTCTTATTCATTTTATTTCCTCCTTTTTTTGTGTTGCAGGTATCGAACCCACTTATGTAGCTGACGATGAAGTCAGGATTCAATCCCCTGCCATATCATTTTCTCCAGAAGCTATGGCCAAATTATGAACAAACATTTGCCTGTTCATTAACTTTTCAATATATTTTCGACCTTGTACTCCTCTTTTTGTTCCTCAAGCCAAGTCCCGTACTCCGTTTGTAGTGCCTGATCAAACAGAATATCCTTTATTTCCTCTTTATGATTTTCAAGAACCGCATCTTTCGCTTCTTTTTTGTCTGTCACGTTGATGATATGGAAACCAAACTCCGTCTTAACAGGCTCACTGATTTCCCCCGTCTTCATGGCAAACGCCTTCTCATCAAATTCGGACACCATTTCACCTTTTGCAAAATAGCCCAGCTCCCCGCCTGATTCGGCATTGGAAGTATCAGTGGAGTATTCTTTGGCAAGCTCCGCGAAATCCCCACCGTCATCAAGCTTGTCCTTCACTTCTTTTGCCGTTTCTTCATCCTCTACAAGAATATGGCTTGCCTGTATCTGCTCTTCTTCGGCAAACGAGTCTTTATTCGCTTCAAAATATTCTTTTATCTGATCATCTGAAATAGAGACTCTGTCCTTCAGCAATTTTTCTGTTAACAAAAAGGATTGGATATTCTCTTTGACACTATCAAGACTCGCTCCGCTTGAGGCCAATGCCTCATTGAATGCCTCTTCGCCCCCATATGAATCTTTAATTGTCTGCAGTTCCTCATCTATTTCACTGTCCTTGACTTTGATTTCTTGTTTGTCACTCTCAAGCTCCACAATCTTCTCGGCAATCAGTGTATCCAGGGCTGCTTCCCCATACTGGTCCACAAGCGTCGTATACAAGTCTTCTTTACTGATCGACTTGCTTCCCACCTTCGCCACCACTTCCTCCTTCGAAAAGCCAAACATGGCAAGCATCGTGCCGACGACGACAATGCCCCCTATTACACTCCATGATGTGATCGTACGCTTCTTTTTATTCACTCACTCGTTCTCCTTTGTACTCATTTTCCGGTGCCTATTTTCGCTTCATTTTGGTACCAGGTACAATTTACATGATTTGTGCCTGGTACAATCCACTTAATTTGTACCTGGTACATTTCACTCCATCTGTACCTGGTAAAACCCACCCGATTTGTACCAGGCACCACACAACCAAATCTATTAGTTAATCATTGCATTACTAGTCAGAGTCAAACTGATTGTCATTTCTTCATCCCCACGGAAGATGGTCAAGTCAACCTGATCTCCTACCTTCAGGTCAGCATACAACTGCCTTCTCAAGTCGGCCACGTCCTCTATTGATTGACCATTAAGCTCCGTGATGACATCACCCTCTTTGATCCCGGCTTCTGATGCCGCTGAGGTTTCATCGATACTTGCAACAATCACACCTGCTTCCACTTCATTAGGCAAATCCTTCAGGTAATTGCGGGGAACTTCGGCAAGATTCGTCATTCCGATTCCGATATACGGCCGCTCCACTTTTCCCGTTTCGATGATTTCATTGACGATCGGCAGGAAATCCTTACTTGGAATGGCAAAGCCAAGCCCTTCTACTCCTGAATTGGAGATCTTCGCGCTGTTGATCCCGATCAACTCACCCTTTGAATTCAGAAGCGCCCCTCCGCTGTTACCCGGATTGATCGCCGCGTCTGTTTGGATGACATTCAATTCAGATTCACCTGCAGATGTCTGCACCGGAATGGTACGGTCGACGGCACTGACAATTCCTTGTGTAACAGTCCTTGATAAATCGAGGCCGAGGGGGTTCCCGATGGCGATGACCTGTTCACCGGCACGCAACGCACTGGAATCCCCCACTTCCAACAGGTTGTCCGCATATTTACCATCGATCTTCAATACAGCAAGGTCTGTCAGTGGATCTGCCCCGACCAGCTCCGCGTTGGTTTTTTCACCGTCATAGAGAGAAACCTCAATCGTTGAAGCACCTTCAATGACATGGTTGTTGGTGATAATATAAGCACTTTCCCCTTCTTTCTTGAAGAGAACCCCTGAACCTGTCCCTGCTTGAGCATCTTGTGAACCACCAGTGGAGCGGTTACTTTGCTGCTGATAATTGACGATCCCGACAATCGATTCAGAGGCATCTTCCACGATATTCGCCACATCGCCCCCAGTTGACACTGTAGTGGGAGTGATTCCTGAATCAGCCGAAGCTTCTTCATGCTCGGTGGTCCCTGCTGGCTGTTCGATGCTCGGCTGGGACAGGTTCTGATAGTAGTCGGTTTGAGGTAATACCGTCAGTGTTAGGACCGAACCGATGATCCCCGCTCCCACAGTGGATAGAAATCCTCGTCCTTTAAAAGGTTTTTTCGGCTTCTCGCTTCTTTGCATATCCTCTTTATTCCTAGCTTCATTGTCTGATTCTATATGCTTCATTTCTTCATTTTGATTGTTATGTTCTAGCATTTTGTTTCCTCCTCCATTTATTCTGCTCGGTTGAACTCTGCTGTTGATTTCATCTTAGAAGGAAATTATTACGAAACTATGAACAATCTATGTACAGGATGGGAAGTTTTTTGGGATGAAGTATGTTTTTTGTAAAAAAAGAACCACCAAATGGACTGGTGGTTGAGCAAGTTTATTTATGATTGGCTGTGTTGAACACCGCTGTTGAAATTGGTACCTAACCTTCTGGCACATAAACTTCATCTTATCAGGGAACAGAGTTGTAAGAACCTGAGGTCCGTCCCCCTATTTTCACGACTATCTTAAATACATGCTTGCCCCTGAGGGACCTATCACGTGCTGACTCACAAATCGAAATGAGCCAACGGACATGCAACCATTTATCTTCAAGAAAATAACAAGCCATTGCCTGATGATCGCAATGGCTTGTTATTCCGATATTTCGTCTATTTCTCTGCTTACCATTCATTTTAAGTATCCAATTCATTGACCTGCGATACCTTCTCCGATTTCTTCAACCATAGAAGGCAAAGCAAAGAAGGTTCCAACTTTCCTATTCATCAGAAGCCACTGCCAATTAAACAATACCTACATTTTCATTTCTGAAGGAGGCAGTCATGAATAATTGAATCATACAACTAATTCCAATCTTGAGTAGAAAATAAAGAGGCAATCTGATCTTTATTTGGAGGTGATGCATGTCTACACGTATGACCATTCACATGTAGACCGCATACAGTCTATTGTATAAACCTAACACTAAATTTCATGAAGTATGCGGGGAATGATTATTCATTTCTTCTCTTCTAGCAATTGGTAGAAAGGTACATCATTCATGGAGTTCAATCTTTGTTTCACATTTGGAAACTTCAGATGCCGGGTCGTATGATTGGGGACAATGATACATGTTAAACCAGCCTCAACTGCAGCCAATGCTCCATTTGCAGAATCTTCAAATGCAAGGCACTCTGAAGGCGACACACCCAAGTCTTCTACAGCTAACTTATATAAAGCAGGATTCGGCTTTACGAATTCCACATCATCCGACGTTCTAATGGTTTCAAAATAATCGATCAGATTAAGGTTCGTTAAATGATCCGTCACCCACTTGTTGGTAGAACTTGATGCCAGTCCAATCCTTAGCCCTTCGGCTTTCGCGGCATTCAAGTATTCAATAACACCTGGCCGTGCCTCGAGAGCGCTTACCCGTTCAGAAAATTTTTGTTGGTTTTGGACTTTCCATAGCTCGCGGTCTACCTTCGCTGAAACCAGTTCCCTTTCTAATAAATCAAATATAGAGAATTTGCTTTTTGAACCGATATTTTCAATCCATTCTAAATATGGAAATTCAATATTATGGTCACTAAACATTTCTTGAAATATTTCCACATGAAGGGTTTCCGTATCTAAGATCAGCCCATCAAAATCAAAAATAACTGCTTTAAACATCCCTTTCATCCTCTTTATTTAATTTTGGTTAATGATATGTTCCAATCTTAATTTCACCCGTTCAGCAATTAAATAGTATTTTGAATAATGGACAGGTGCATCATGTTCACCGTAAATCACTTTATCCACCAATATGAGCAAATTTAAGCTATTCACCTTTAAGTGTCCTTGTATTTCTTCATCAGGATGAACAAACTCCAAGTTCTTATTTACTTTTTTAAACTCTATTCCATAATCATCATGAATAATGGTGAAGGTGGAACTTTCAGGAGTGATTTTTTCTTCGATGCCTGGATAAAGGGCAGTCGGTAAATAGGCAAAGTCCAGGCTTAATGCCTGATCATTGCGATAAACTTTTCTTACCAGTTCTATATATTCATCGTATTGACTTTCAAAAATGCGGTCTAGATCCTTATTACTTTTCACTCTCTGGATTGAAATGATATCTTTCGTAATGGTATCATTTTCGGTTGTTAATCCTTCTGAAAAACCTTGCAAATCTAACAAATGAATTTCTTTTCTTGGAGCGCTTACAAACGTTCCTTTACCTCTAACAATTTTTAGCGTGCCTTCCTCTACTAATTCCTTGATGGCACGTCTAATGGATATACGGCTTGCCTTAAACAAATCCCCCAGCTCTTTTTCCGTTGGGATTCGATCTCCTTCTTTTAGTCCATGGCTATCAATATATTGGGTAAGGCCGGTCATTATTTCTTCATATAAGTAAAGCTGATCTCGATTAAGATTGTCTTTTTCCATTGTCAACGCCTCAATATCTCAATTTTACAATAATTATACATGAACCACGGCCGAAATAAAATGAATTACATCTTTGCAGGGTAGCCAAACCCTCCATACTCTTGACATGTCCTTTCAGCAGAAATGGTCCCTTTTTCAATTGCCTTTTCAATGTCAACACTCTTCACATATTCGGTTAGAAAGCCAGCAATCAAACTGTCTCCTGCCCCCATTGTATCGACCACTTCAATGCTTCGTAATTTTTGTTTATAGATGTTTTGTTTATGAACAAATACCGCAGGCTCTCCTCCCCGTGTTAAACCAATAATTTTAAAGTCAAAAGGGGCAAGGCTTTCAATGAATTCATTAAGTTCTGCCTCAGATAGTTCTGCAGCCGAGAAGAAGGCAAAGGTTACATACGGAGCAATGGATGAGATATATTCCAGATCTTTTCGATTTGAAAAGTCATACGAAACGTTAAGCTCTTTAGCAATCTTAGGCAACTCACTTTCCATTGACGAATAGCAACTCACATGACAAATATCGAATTGCTTAAGGTAGTCAACTTCCTCTGAAATAAGTTGAATTTTAAACCGATGTTGGACAGAGTCTTTAGGACCTCCAACAAACACCCTATCATTATCTTCTGTAAGCGTCACTTTGGGTTGGCCGGTAATGCCAATAGCATCCCGTGAAAAATGAAAGTCAACTCCTTCTTGCTGCAATGACTTTTTAATATGTTTAGCAGGTTCATCCGTAGCAAAAATACCAATATAGCCAACAGTGCTCGCGCCATTGCGTTTAGCATTAACAGCGACATTAACACAATTCCCTCCTGGAAAATATTCGTTACGATCCAAATAGCAGTCTACAACATTGTCACCAACCGTAATTAATTTCATAGGTCACTATCCTTTCACCGAGCCTTCTGATAGGCCTCGTACTAAATATTTTTGCAGAACAATCAATAAAATAACCATCGGTACTGAAGCAATAACCATTCCAGATAATAAGACACCCCAATCGGTTCTTAAAGCATCCCTGAAGACCATTAAGCCGGATGGAATCGTTTTCAATTCACTAGAATTGATAAATACCGTTGCGAATAAGAACTCATTCCATGCATAAAAGGCGTTAATAATGACCGAAGTAATGACGATTGGAATAGATAAAGGCAAGTAGATTCTCCAATAGATCCCAAATTCACTACATCCATCAATTAAGGCAGATTCTGATAGCTCTTTTGGTACAGTTATGAAAAAAGCGCGGATTAAGATAATCGTAAGAGGAAGTCTATAAGCAACATACGTTAAAATTAACGCCCATCTCGTATCGATTAAGTTAAAGAATGTTAAAATCTCAAACAAAGGAATGAGAGCAACTTCTGGATTCATCATCAAACCACCAATGATAAATAGAAGAGCCGCATCAATCCAGCGATTCCGATATCGGGCCAAAACAAAGGCAGCCATCGTACCAGTCATTACCGTAAGGAGGATTGAAAAGCCAGTAACATAAGCACTATTCAAAAAGTAGTTTTGAATCCCTTTTTCCCAGGCCAATGCGTAATTTTCAAAGTGCCATTCACTAGGAAGTGCCCAAACGTTTGAATAAATTTCTTGATAACTTTTAAAAGAAGAGATAAACATCCAAAAAAGTGGGTATAAGATCATCAAGGCGAAAATCAATAATCCAAGAAAAACTACATTTCTGGATATACGTGTTTTAAGTGGCATGTACTTTCTTTGAGCAGCCGGGAAAATTGATTTTTCAGTTGTAAGATTTTCTAATTTCATCATCAATCTTCCTTTCCTGTTTTAGACACTTTGATTTGGACTAATGCAAAGATAGCCGACAACAAAAACATTAAAGTGGCGATCGAAGAAGCATAACCCATATTGTCCTTAAAGAATCCATTTTGATACATATGGACGGCTAATGTCATCGAGCTGTTACCAGGTCCTCCATTGGTTAAAATATAGGGTTCATTAAAGACCAAAATGGAACCAGTGACTGTAATCAATAGATTAACAAACATTGTTTCCTTTACTTGAGGAAGAGTAATGTGAAAGAACTGACGGATCTTCCCTGCACCGTCTATGTGGGAAGCTTCATACAATTCATTAGGTATTTTTTGAATAGCTACAATAAACAGCATGGTGATTAAGCCTATACTTTGCCATTGTGACATGGCAATGACACTATAGATAGCAGTCGTCGAATTACCAAGCCAAGGTTTTGCAAGATCACCGAGTCCAATTAACTCCAGAAAGCTGTTTAACAAACCTATTTGCGGATTATAAACAAAGCCAAACAAAAGCGCGATGACTGAAATGGAGATCATGACAGGGATAAAATAAATGACCCTTAGTGCTGGAGCGACTCTACGAAACATCTTATCTTCTAGAATACTTGCCAGTATTAAGGCAAAAAATATCTGAAAAATCACCGATACCCCTGCATATTTCAGATTGTTTAAGAATGCGATACCGATTACTTCATCCCGGAATAATTCTTTTATATTGCTTAAACCCACAAAACTTTTTGAATCTGAAAATACATTGAAATCAAAGAAGCTGTTATAAAAGTTTTGAATGAGTGGTATGTAAATGAAAACGCCTAAAAATAGGACGGTTGGTAAAAGGAATAAAATTGGCGTCAAAGACATTTTTTTTAATTTCATACGTATCACCCACTTTCAATATAATTAGAAAGCCCCGACACCCGAATGTCAGGGCCCTCCCTTTACTCACTCATTTTCGCTGCTTCTTTTTGAACCTCTTTCATAATATCTTCTGGTGTTTTTTGTTTCGTAGCCAGTTCCTGACCACCACGCATGAAGATATCAGCAATCGTAATATCAACCGCATTATCAAACCATGGTGCTGTATTGGATGCATCTAACACAATTTGATACGCTTCATAGCTGGTAGGACTGGTATTCTCTTCCGTGACACCATTTTTCACAGCATTTAATTGGCCATCTGCTTTCGTAAAGTCCTGAGCTGTTTCCTCAGAAGTCAAGAATTTCAGGAATTCAACCGCTTCTTTTGGAGCATCCTTGCTAAGCACCCAGCCTTCAGGAGCACCCGTCAGGGAATCCGCTCGTCCTTCTCCATCCTTTACTTCAGGGAAGTTGAAGAAACCAATTTCTACATCTCCAATGTCTTGAACCAAACCTACTTCAGCAAATTGCATATATAGAATCGGCACTTCTCCTGCGGCAAACATATTTCTTGCTGCTTCGTGATCAATGGCGGTAGAGACTTCTCCCATATAAGTAGTCAGCTCTTGGAACATCTCTAAACCTTGAATATATCCTTCATCTGTATAGGGTGAAGCACTTTCCAGTTTATAGTCTGCCTCGCGAACTTCAGGATCCACGACACGATCAAAGATCGTACCCATATAGTGAGAAATAGCCCATGCATTTGTTAATCCTTCTACAAGAGGAGTTTCATAACCAGCCGACTTTAATTGATCTAATGCATCAATCATCTCATCGTATGTCTCTGGAACCTCAATATTATTTTCCTCAAAGATTTGTTTGTTATAGAAGAAGGCTTTTCCATCTACTGTGAAAGGAATACCATATGTTACGTCATCAAATGTAAACCCTGCATACTGTGATTCAAGAATATTTCCACTCCATTCTTGATCTTCACTCATGATGTCATTTAGTCCTTTTATCCGGCCTGAGCTGACTAGATTTTCAGCAAAAGAGTCTGACCATGAAGAGAAAATATCTGGCAGGCCATCATTTGATACTAAAACTCTAACCTTTTCTTTATAAGAGTCATTTAAAACAGAATCGACATTAATGGTGACACCAGGATGCGATTCTTCAAACTCTTTGATTTTCTCATCATAGAATGATTTTCTCGGTTCATTGGGCCAACGGTGAAAGAAATCAATAACGACCTCATCCTCTTTAGATTCGGAACTTGAGTCAACAGATGAGTTACACCCTGCCAGAATACCAGCCGCGGTTAAGCCTACTAGAAGAAAGCTGAACATTTTTTTCATATTATCGCCTCATCCATACCGTTATTTTTAATAATAGATTCTACACCAATTAAATAATAATTAATACTCCATTTTCCACATGTATCTTCTTACAGATAGCGGGTGACCTGTATGTTCTGCTAATCCATCTGCATAAAGTCGCATGACAGGACCTGCCAAGGCTGGACCAAAATACTCTTTCAAGTCATCATCCACACCGCTGTAATCGAATTTGCTAACGTCTACTATTTCTACTTTCTCACTGTATTTTGTGACGAAATCCAGCGCCCGCTGATCTAAAGGCTTACTTGGACCTTCACCAACAATCATGAGGAAAGGCACATCATAATCCGTGATTTCAAAAGGACCGTGGAAGTATTCTCCTGAATGAATAGCATTTGAATTGATCCATAACATTTCCATTAGAAGGCAGCTAGTGAATGAGTATGCATGATGGATATAAGCGCCGCTTGCCATCGTATAAATGGTTTTCTCTCTCTTATTCCGCTTACCGAATTCAAAAGCTGCGTCTTTATACTTCTCCTGATTCGTTCCGATTAATCCTTCAAGATTGCTTAACTGATCAATTCCCCTATCATACTTTTCGTCACCTGTAAGGGTTTTCAATAGTTTAAAAATGAATGTGTAATAAATTCCGATTTCACCATCAATGGCATTTGATCCATCTTTGTAATTATAGTGAAGGATATATTCTGCTTCTTTGCAAAGTGGAGATTCTACATCCATAGAGATGGCAACAGTGAGAGCACCTATATTTCGAGCATATGTAGCTGCTTTAACTGTTTCCGGTGTTGTTCCAGAATGAGAACGTAAGATAACTAAACTGTTTTCATTCAAAGCTTTAGGATCCAAATGAACAAATTCATTAGAAGTATAAACAAAGCTAGGTTTTCCAGTATCTTTTGTGATGAAATAGTCACCAAAAGATAAGGAGGCCATTGATCCGCCGCAAGCTACGAAAAATACATTTTGAACATTTTTTTTCTCAATTGCGTTCATTACATTTTGAATTTGATTAACATGTTCTTGTTTCATTAAAGCCTTCTCCTTTCCATTGTTTTTAATTGCTGATTGGGATAATGAATGTGTCATAAAAGCACCTCCGAGATTTTATGATGTCTCATAACATCATATTGATAATTATAATACGTCATATGACGTTATAGGTCAACTGTATATTTAAAATTTTCTTAATATTTTCAATATACAAATTACGACATATTTCGCAGTTGTCTTATAAAGCAACACATGATAGCGAAGGAATTGCATATAAAAAAGACGTGCTTCTTACCTTTCAAAAGAAGCACATCTCTTTGTCTTTACTCTACCTGGCATATAATTTGGAGGTTTTTTCGAGCTGATTATGGGTAATTTAAGTGGAAACCCACAAGAAGAACCGTTGCTTATTATGGTGAAGTATTTGGAACGTGGAACGATCTGTTGACAGCTAAAGCCACTGTTGCAGGATATCAGATGCAGCTTAACCATGCAGGAGTTAATGAAGGACTGCATAGAGGGTGGGCAAGAAGAAATCAAGCAAGTGGAAAAACTTCTGAAGGAAAAGAGGATCGGATTGCCTCCCACACCTCCAGAGCCTCCATGCCTGCCTTGATGATATTCCGACTGGCGCCAGCAGGCCCGATTCTGCCATTGCAGCCGTTCTTTTTTTAGGTACTTTAATGACATGGACCGATGTAAGTAGTCAAATTCAACTTCCCCGGTTTTTTTTGATTATTTCATCATTGGGGGCATGGGCACGGTATCATGTACATATTTAGGAGCCGGGGCTAGTTTAGGTTTTGATCCGAATGGTCCAGGCTCACTGATATATTGAAAATTCGCTTTCCCGTCCATGCTCGGTCCGTGCGCCCATCGTCCCTCGGCACTCGCTTCCCCTCTGGATAGGTTATAAAGGTCGTAAGAAACAGCTTGCTTCTCAAGTTCCCTTGGGAACGTCGTCGGTAC
The DNA here is from genome assembly GCF_059758515.1 of Rossellomorea sp. GQ25. Lineage (NCBI taxonomy): Bacteria > Bacillati > Bacillota > Bacilli > Caryophanales > Bacillaceae > Rossellomorea > Rossellomorea sp. GQ25. Next base: position 440,832 of record NZ_JCAXEQ010000002.1, read on the forward strand.
GACAATATCTCCTTCACGCTCCTCTAGTTCCGCGATGGCTGCTGCCCATTGATTCTGATGCGCTGTGTCACGGGCGATCAGGAAGGAAAGCGTATCACGGACACCTGGGTCATCACTCAGCTCATATAGTCTCACTGCCTGCAACCGGCCCATTGATTCTGCCGTTAAGTTGGCACGAAAATCGGCCAGGAGGTTACCGCTTGCACCGATATATGACGCTGTCCACCGATTTCCCACACTGTCCACCGGCATCGCACCCAGCCCGCTCACAATCACATGCTGTGGATTCATTCCACCCATCGCTGCCGCGAGAACCGGATTGCTCTTATACATCGCTTCCTGTTCAGATACGGGGGCACCATCCAGCAGGCGGGCAATAAGGGTGGCCAGTAATTCTACATGGGCTATTTCCTCCGTCCCGATGTCCAGGCACAAATCACGGAATTTTTTGTCCGCCCGTCCGTTGAATCCCTGGAATAAATATTGCATCATAACCGAAATTTCCCCGTATTGTCCACCTAAAATTTCTTGTAGCTGGTTCGCATAAGCCGGGTTGGGCTTGCATGGTTTTGCCTCATACTGGAGCTCTTTAATATGATAAAACACAGTCTCATCTCCTCTGTCTATCTCTCTTTTACAACACCCTTCCACTTTATGTAAGCGTATAGTGTCCCGTGAACAAAAATAAGGAGGGACACTAAATCCCTCCTAGTTACCGTTATGGCTTCAAGATGACTTTGATGCAGTCGTCTTCTTTTTGGTTAAATAGTTGATACCCTTTTGCCGCATCCTCAAGCTTAAGTATATGTGTGATGATGGAAGTGGAGTCGATTTCCCCTTTGACGATTTGTTCATAAAGGGGGGCCATATAGGATCTCGCAGGAGCCTGCCCCATTTTCAATGTAATATTACGGGCAAAGAATGCTCCAAGGGGGAACAGATTGTATAGACCGCCATATACCCCGGTCAATTGAACGGTTCCACACTTCCTGACAGCTTTGGTGGCGATTTGAATCGGTCCAATCGTTCCCCCTTGAAGTTTCAATTTCTGTTCCATATATTCAAGGGGTGACTTCTTCCCGTCCATGCCGACACAATCGATCACCACATCCGCTCCGCCCCTGGTCAACTCTTTTAACGTTTCCCCCATATCGTCGTATTGGGTGAAATCAAAGGCTTCCGTATGGTTCATCTTCTTTGAGTGACGTAAGCGATATTCGAAATAATCCACCGCGATGACCCTCTCTGCCCCTTTTTTCCAGGCAAACTGTTGGGCCATCAATCCGACCGGCCCACATCCCAAGACGATGACCGTGTCCCCTTTTTTCACACCGGCATTCTCTACACTCCAATAGGCCGTCGGGAGTACATCGGATAATAAGAGGAGCTCTTCATCCTCCAGTTCACAATTTTCCGGTACTAAAAAAGGGGTGTAGTTCCCGTATGGCACCCGGAGATATTCCGCTTGTCCCCCGGGATAATTACCGAACTTCTCCGAATACCCGAACAATCCTCCAGAGTCATAGTGGGGATTGGAATGATCGCATTGACTCTCCAAATGATGCTGACAATAGTGACATGTCCCGCACGCCACCGTGAAGGGGATGATGACACGGTCTCCCTTTTTTACTTTGGTCACGTCTTTCCCGACTTCCTCTACGATCCCCATCGGCTCATGTCCAATGACAAACCCGATCGGGAGTGGGAAATTCCCCTGGTAAAGATGCAAATCGGATCCACAGATGGCTGTTGATGTAATGTTGACAATGACGTCTTGTGAGTCTTGTATCCGCGGGTCCTCTACTCTCTTGACGGCTACGGAATTCTTTCCTTGATACGTGACTGCTTTCATGAACTTCCTCCATTCGCAGATTCCTGTCTTACTACTACTGAAGATGTTTTGGGGGAGGATTGACGGAGGAGTTCTGTTTGATCTCTTTAAACATATCTTCTCCTCCCACTTCCTGACTGACTGACCTCCTCGTGGAAGGTTGTACCTCAAGCATATTGATCAGTCTCTGTACTTGTGCCTGGAGTTGTTCGAAATCTTTCATCGTAACCGGCTTCGCCTGGGGCATCAATTCCACTCCGACTTGTCCATTCGGCTCAAGCGTCGCCCATTTCACATCAGAAAGTTTACTGACTCCCTGCTGTCTTAGTTTCATTTCAAATTGATCTACCGTCATTCGTAACTTCTTAAAATTCTTTTCAATCAATAGGCCATTTTCCATGAGAAGCTTGGATCTTCCAGTGATCATTTGTTCAACACGATCTGATTTCACCTGTAAATATTCCATGACCATCAGCGTTAAGACAAGAACAAGCCCGACACCTATCGTCGTCCAGATATTCCTTCCAGCTACCGGTTGAATTAATAATGACCCGATTCCGATCATAATGACCGTCTGTGCCAATGTCATCTGGGAAATCGACTTCCTCCCAGCCACTCTTAACAATAAGGTTCCCGCCAAAACAATGAGAATCGCTTTCCAAACCCAATCCAAATCCATTAGACATTCCATCCTTTCGACCTTTTCATCGCTAAAAACCCTCTTCTCAGTCAGAAGAGGGAAAATGGTGTTTTCTAGATTAGCTTTCCCTACACGGATGGAATTATTCGAAAGAGAACGTCATGAATGGGGGTTCCGATTAGCCGGTAAAGCTATGTCATCAAAGTTTTCGAGCAATTTTCTTAAAGATCCTTCCAACTCTTTCCCAGCCATCACTTCTCCGTGACCAGTGACAGCCATCTTCGGATTCAGATTCGATAATGTCACCACTGATTCCTTTGCTGCTTCCCAATCCATCGTGAAATACCTCGGAGGACCGCTGATCTCTTTCTTTTGAAACACAACCCGATACAGGGATTCCTGCTTCACAGTAACAAAGGCGTCACCGGCTATCAGCACTCCATCCAACTCCCGGTGAAGGGATATATGCCCCGGCGTGTGGCCAGGTGTATGGAGCCATTTCCACCCTTGCATAAAGGGGACGTCACCATTTTGCGGAAGAACGTGAAGACTATCAGACACATCGATTCCATGATGAGGATACAGTGGTGACAACTCACTGATCAAACCACCATCCACAGTGGGATCACCCTTCGGATAGTCCTGTTCACCGTTAAGAAAAGGGATTTCTAATTCATGGGCATAAACAGGAACGTCCCATTCCTTTAAGAGCGGCTCCAATGACCCGACATGATCAAAATGGCCATGGGTCAACACAATGGCCTGCGGTTTACCCGAGTGACCAAACCACTCCTCAGCCGCTTCCATAATCTTATTCTTAGAGTGAGGCATCCCACAATCAATCATTACCCAATCCCTGCTTCCCGGAACTCCGTAGAAACAGACGTTCACAATCTCATTCGTCCAATAATAAAGATCTTCACATATTTCCCTTCCTTTCTCGTTATTTACACTATAGAAAGGGAGATGTGTTTCGGAAAAATCGCTATCTAGTGGTTTCATTTTTTCCCTCCTATTCTACTCACTCCAGGTGAGTTTTCAGTTCGAATAAAAAACAGTACGAGAAGAAACATCCCAATACCAAGGACTCCTGCACCGATGAGACTTTGATTCAATAGAGATTTCATCACAACAGCCATTAATGGCGGACCGGCAGCGACCCCGATGAATCTTGATGAACTGTAGAAAGAAGAAATTGTGCCTCTCTCCTCTTTTTCAATATTTTCGGTTATCAATGCATCCATTGTAGGTAGCAGGGCACCAATCGATAGACCAAGGAAACTTGAAACGGACAGGAGAAGAATCAGGCGCTCATCCACAAAGCCTATCAAAGAAACGCTGACACTCATTAGAATCAAGCTCACCGTCATGATCACCTTCATTACCTTTAGCTCACCTTTAATCTTTCTACCTGTTATAAAGGAAGCGATGCACAGAGCCAGTAGAGGAATAGCCAGAACGAATCCTTTTTTCACCCCATACAGGCCATGTGTTTTCTCCAATGAATCAGAAAGGAAAAACAAGACGGCAAACAATACGAGCATGATGTAGATACCCACGAGAAATACAGTAAAAATCCATTTCCCCTCCTGTTTAAAAATCTTTTTCGTATCCTTGATGAATTTTGTCAGCACAACCGGCTTCTCTTTCTTCTTAGGGACTTTAATGAAGAAGATGACAAGGACAATCGAAATGAGGCTAAAAACAGAAATAGAAAAAAAAGGAAGATACCATAAATAAGCGGCAAACAATGCCCCCAATATAGGACTTAACATCTTGCCGAATGTGTTTGAGGTTTCAATCAACCCAAGACAGGAGCTTGTTTTCTCATCATCATCCTTATATAAATCACCCACCAGCGGTAAAATGATCGGAGCTGCACCAGCCGCACCGATCCCCTGCAGCACTCGACCGATGATGATCCACGTAAAGGGATCATCCATCTTCCATGAAGCATAGCCTGCAACCAATCCCCCAATTAACGCAATGATTAAACCGGGAAGTATTACCACCTTCCTTCCGAACCGATCCGACAAATATCCAGCCACCGGAATCAGAAATATAGAGGCAATAGAGTAACTGGTAATAATCATACTCGTTTGAAAAGAAGTGATCCCCACCTCTTTCTCAAAAATCGGCAATACAGGGATCAGCATGGAATTCCCCAAGGTCATCACCAAAGGAATCGAGGCCATACTAACCACGCACCAATTACTTATCTTCGTCGTATTCTTGCAATTGTTCATTCAATCAAACCACCCTTTAAGGATTGATCTGCCATTACCTAAGTATTTGAATTTTTAATGGAGAACATTCGAGGAATTTGAAGAATCCATGCAAGAAGAATAAAAAAACAAGGCTCGGATGAACCTTAAAGATGAGACAGAGTGGAATCTTGCTAACACAACAGTAATGATTAGCGGGTGGCACTTCTTATCAAGTATTCCCGGCAATTTGGTTGCATTCACATCAAACTCTGACTCTTCTTTTACTTCCTTGACCGCCACTTCACCTGGGGTCAGTCCTATGTCACCCCAACCGTCCGGAAGCGACCAGTCACCATCTGTCGTTTCTCTGACCATCAATAGTTTATCGTCCCTGACTACAACAGCCAGGATATCCACTTTAGGAGTTGCATACCCCGTTTCATTTTACAAAACCTGCCGAAGAAACTGGCCTATACCCGTTTTAGAAGAGGTACTGGACTTTGCAGAACGTTGTATTGATTATGCAACAACTTAAGGCGAAGCATGGTTATCGGTGCCTATACACGAACAAGGCCACTCTCTCTTATATCCTGTTTCTTATGGTTGTAAAAAATTATCTGTCATATTTTTTAAAAAACATATGAAATGGTTTCCATTGTATCTTCCCAGTTTTTCATAAGACTTCCTAACCATCATTTTTAAGACATTTCAAAATTAGAGAATCACACTCAAGACAAATTTTCAAAAATAAAGAGCTTACCCTGCGCTGGATATTCTTCCTTCACCTATTAATATTTAAGTGCATAGGGACGGACCTCTGCTGTAAGAAGCAGAGGTCCGTCCCTGTTTTTTCACCACTATGATAAATAGGAAGGAAAGAGAAGAAGATTTGACTTTTTGGAGTGAGAAATTCGGGATTTCCCTTAGGCATACCAAAGTAGATACAAATCTATGTATTTTCCCAAATTCAAGTCTTGTAAGTCCATTAGTCTACTAAACGGCTTAATACTAGACGGAATTCCGTTCATTTCAATCTGAACCCCCCAACTCGTTCCCCCTCGCATACTCCTTAATCTAAATCCCATTTCCTCCCTTTTATAAAAGTCACTTCTGGGACAAGGGACCTGTCCCCGCTGTCCCACCAAAGGGGACAGGGAACCTGTCCCCATTAACGTTTGGATTAAGAGTTTCTATCAATTTCTTTACATAGGTTTCAAGTACAGGAAAATGTGTTAAAGTCCTCCATATTCTTCTATATAAAAAGGATGTGTGAGGCAATGAAAAAATTATTGCTGCTATTTGCAGCTGGATTACTTATACTGGGAGCGTGCGCTGATCCTTCGACCACAGAGGAGAGTGAGAAGAAAGCGCCGGCTTCCGAACAGGACGAATCCAACACGGAAAAAACGGAAAAAGAAGAACCAGAAAAGCACGAAAAGCCCTTTAAACCGTTGGAACCGTCTGAAGATGCTGTGTCTTTGAAGGATAGCCTGTCAGAAGAGGAACAGCAGGAAATGCCTGATATGCAGGCGCAGGGCGGAAATCCCGAGCGTACGGTTCCTGCGGGTGAAACGCTGGCAGACGGGGTGAAAGATCCCTCCGATGGACCATTAAAGGATCATCGGTTGGTCGCCTACTATGGGACGCCGGAGTCTGAACATATGGGGATTCTGGGCGAGATGGAGCCTGAGGAGTATATGAAGAAGCTGAAGGAACAGACGCAGGCCTATTCCGACGCTGATCCCGACCGTCCGGCGGTCCCGACGATCGAGTTGATTACGACAATGGCCCAGAGTGAGCCTGGTCCTGATGGAGACTATGTGCGAATGACGTCGGAGGAAAATATTGAAACGTATGTGGAGCTTGCGGTGAAGCATGACGCACTGGTGCTGCTCGATATTCAGCTCGGAACGGACACGGTCATGGAGCAGGTGAAAATGACTGAGAAGTGGCTTAAGCACCCTCATGTTCACCTGGCAATCGATACGGAATTCCACGTAGCTGAAGGGGAAAAACCCGGAGAGGATCTCGGACAAGTGGATGGCAAGGAAATCCAGAAGGCAGTCGAGTATGTATCGGAGCTTACGGAAAAGAACAACCTCCCGGATAAATTCGTCCTCATCCACCAATTCACCGGTGCCGTACTGACGAATAAAGATGCGATTGAACCGACAAACAACGTCGAAATCGCCATAAACTTTGACGGCTGGGGAGCATCTGCGGACAAGCAGGCCCTGTACCGGAAGTACATACGTGATGAACCGAAACAGTATGGCGCATTCAAGATCTTTTATGATAAGGATGAGCCCGTCATGAAGCCCGAGGATGTGTTGAAAATGGACCCGAGCCCTGCCATCATCAACTACCAATAATGCGAACAAAGCACAGGGACGGCTCTCTTGCTTCGAAAGCATAAGAACCGTCCCCGTCGTTCAAAGAATAAGGAAAGCCAGTAATCGCTATGATTACTGGCTTTCTTATTGAAACATCCGTACACCTGAATATGCTTAAATTGAAGACCCGTCCCCGGTGCGTTAAAGAACAAACGTACAGAGTACCTGGTCCCAATTTTATTTACTCAATCCACCATAAACCCATGCTTAAATGGATCATTAGAATCAATTAAGATATTATTAAACCCTGTTATAAAGGCTGACCCCTTCACTTCTGTTAAATAGGCTTCTTTTTCTCCGAGAGCTAATTTTTCAATCGCTTTACCGTAAAATTTTCCGCCAATGAATCCTTCACAGATGATTTCCTGCCCAACTTCCAGTTCTCCTCTTCCAATCATTCTTGAAACCATTGCTGTTGTCCCTGTGCCACCTGGTGAACGGTCCGCTTGATTTTCACTAAAGACGTGAACATTTTTATAGGTTGCTTCTGGAATGGTAGGTTTTCCAAAGAATGTTACGATATCGATATGATTGATATATGGTTTCGTTGGATGTTGCACCTTTACCACTTTATTCACTTCTTCCTTAATGATTTTTGCCATTGCTTTTAATTTCGATCCATTGGACACATGAATTGTCTCACCTAATTGGTCAATGTCTACCCAGGCAAAATAGTTTCCACCGAAACTGATATCTACTGTGATCTCACCAAGTTCTCCTGCGTTTATGACAACATCCTGCTTTTCAAGGAACCCGGGAACATTTTTAAATGTTACGGAAGTGACTCGATTGTTTTCAACCTTCACACGTGGATAAACCAGACCTGCAGGGGTTTCAAGAACAAGTTCTGTCTCATCACCTTTAATTTCTACTAGTCCCGTTTCCACAATCGCCGTTGCCACTCCGATTGTTGCATGACCACACATATTCAAGAAGTTCGCGTTATCCATGTAAATAACGCCAAAGTCCACTCCTTCTTGTAATGGAGGTAGTAATACAGCCCCGAACATATCACGGTGTCCTCGTGGCTCTTGAATTAGTGAGTTTCTGAACCATTGATAGTGTTCAACCATATAATCCCGTTGCTCTGCCACTGTATTTCCTTTTAACTTTAATAATCCTCCATTAATGACTCTTGTAGGTTCCCCGTATGTGTGGGTATCAATCACTTGAACGACATTTGTAAAATTCATTTAGCATTCTCCTTTTTATTAGAAATGATTAAATCATTAATCTTGGGATATATAACATCACATCCGGGAAGAAAATCATTCCGATTAAAGCTATAAATAGAACGAGTATAAACCAGACATTGTACCGGCTTACCTGAAGCATACTGACCTTTGCTATTGCGGTTGTTATGTAAAGCCCACTGGCAACAGGAGGTGTTTGCTGTCCGATTGCCCATACGATAATGACCACCATAGCAAATTGCATAGGATCAATGGATGTGGCTTGAACCAAAGGTAAAAACAGAGGCACAATGACAAGGACCATGACAGTTCCATCAAATATGAAACCACCAATGAATAGAATCAGACTGGCAATTAACATCAACATGATCGTGTTATCTGTGAATCCCATAATCGGTTCCAGCATCATTCGTCCGATCCCAAGAGATGAAAATGAAAATCCGAGTATTTTGGCTGTCGCTACGATCAGCATCACCAGTGCCGTATTGACGACACTTTCATTTAAAGCTTTTATAAAGCTTGACCATGTTAATTGTTTATAAATTAATCCTGCAATGATTCCACATAGTACAGCGATAGCAGCCGACTCAGTAGGTGTTGCGAATCCCGTTAAGATGCCACCCATTATGGCCACTGGGACGAGTAATGCAGGTAAGGCATTGATAAAGGTTTTAAACACCAGGGTCCAGGAAAAAGGATTTTCTTTAAAATCATATTTCTTCTTGGTAGATATGATATAGACGACAATCATGTAACCTATCGCAATCGCAATGCCAATAGGAACGCCTGTTAAAAACAAGCTCGCAACGGATAATCCAGAGATAGAGCCGTACAGAATCATTGGTACACTAGGAGGAATAATAATACCAAGAGATGATCCTGCGGAGGTTACCGCAGCTGCGAAACTTGGTGAATACCCCTTTTCTTTCATGGCCGGAATCATGATTTGTCCTACTGCTGCACTCGCTCCAGCTGCAGTTCCGGTTATCGCACCGAAGAAGACCGATGCCACAACATTGACCATTCCTAAACCACCTCTTACCATTCCAATAATGGCGAGAGCAAAATTAATTAATCTCACCGATATTCCACCGTGATTCATTAATGCTCCAGCAAACATAAATAAGGGAATGGCCAAAAGTGGGAAACTATTTGTACCTAAATAAAGTTGTTGAATAATCAGTTCTAACGTGATGTCCGAGTAATACATAATGAAGATTACAGCTGTTAGGCCAAGTGTGAATGCAATTGGAACTCCTATAGCAAGAAAAAGGAGAATGAATATTAACATTAAGAGTGGGAGCATTCTTCACCCTCCTCTTTACCATTTGTCGGGTTTGATATTTCTTTAATATGGAAGATTATTTGAATCACAAACTCACATAACATTAGAAGAAAACTAATCCAAATAATACAATAAGGAAGCCCCATAGGAAGACCGGATACCGGCATTTTTATATTTCCAGCCTTTTGAATGAAGGTCCATCCCCAGTAACATGTGATGAATAAAAACCAGATGACGAATCCTTTAGAAATGATCAAAAGATAAGGCTTGATTTTTTCAGGGATTTTACTTTCCAGAAAATCCATTTTCAAGTGATTTCCCTCAATTGTACATTGATAAGCTCCAAAAAAAGTAATCCAAATCATTGTGATCAATGATAATTCTTCCGGCCAGGATAAAGGATAATTGAAAAACTTTCTCGTTAAGACCTGTATTAGCAAGATTAAAAACATGAAAAACATGACGAGAATGTTTATGCTTTTAACAGAAAGATGTATATAGTGGCGTACTTTCTTCATGTAACACCAACCCTTTACTGTGTCTTAGTAATATCATCTATTAGTTCTTGTGAATTTCCGCCAATCTCTTTTGATACTTGATCCCAAACTGGTTTGGTAGCTTCCTGGAATGGTTTGACGTCTTCAATCACTGTTACTTCCATCCCTTTCTCTTCTAACCCTTTTACCAGTTCCTCGTCTTGTTCTTGGTTCATTTTACGATTCAAATCTCTTCCTTCACCAGCAGCTTCAAGAATGATGTTCTGTTGTTCTTTTGTTAGTGAATCCCATTTAGAAGAATTGATAAATAGTGTCGCCGGTGAATAAACGTGATTAGAAATGGTCAAATATTTCTGAACGTCATAGAAAGAGGAGCTGCTCACAACAGATAAAGGATTTTCTTGACCATCGATGGATCCTTGTTGTAAGGCTGTAAATACTTCAGACCATGCCATAGGTAAAGGACTCGACCCTAACGCTTTAAATGTTTCAAGTCTGACATCGCTTTCAGGTACCCTAATCTTCAATCCTTTAAAATCATCAATCTCTGATATTGGTTGGACATTATTGGTTATCTGTCTAAACCCATCTTCCCAATAAGCTAAGAAGGTTAAGTTGTGCTCACTTAATTTTTTTCCAACCTCTTCCCCAACGGTTCCATCTAGTACTTCCCACGCTTGTTCACGACTACTAAAAATGTAGGGTAATGAGAACAAATCCAGGTATGGATTCATTTGAGACAGAGGCGTGGAAGAAATACCTATGTCGATTGTTCCAATTTTCACCCCTTCTTGTATCTCCCTACCGGATGCTGCAAGAGACCCATTTCCATGAACCTCTACTTTCACTTCCCCATTCGTTTTTTCCTCTACTATCTCTTTGAATTTCGTAGCACCATGTCCCCAAGGGTGGTCTTCTGGTAATTCATAAGCAAAGCTTAAAGTTATTGGCTTATCTTCTCCCGCCTTTCCAGCTTCATTGCTGCATGCCGATAACAAAATAGCCATTGTGAATAGAATAGAAACCATCCATCTTAACTCCAATTTTTTTCTTATCATAGAAACACACTCCTTTTTGTGGATTTCATTTGATTAATTAGGGACCGGTTTTAGATCTTCCAAGATCACATCTTCATATTCCGAGATGCCCTCTAAATGCTGCGTTACTAAGTTTTTCACTAATTCTTTATCTCTCTTTCTCAATGCAAACAATATTTCTTCGTGTTCATCAATTGACCTTTGCGCGAGTTCCGGTCTTGAAATGAAAGAATATCTGAAAGATACAATGTAATCTTGCATGTTGTTCAATATTGATACGATTCTAGAAAGATTCGACGCTTCATTGATGATTCGGTGAAATTGATCATTCAGTTCCATGATTTTTTGAGCATTGCCTTCAACCATAAGTTCTTTTGTTTTTTCTATTAAACTACTTAATTGATCAATATCCTCATCCGACAAGTGGTCAACAGCATGGTAAGCAGCCATAGGCTCTAACTGGGACCTAATCAGGTGAATTTCACGAATACAACCATGAGTCACACCCTTAACCAAGCAATAACGTCTTGGGAAGATTTCCACTAAACCTTCCAATTCTAATTTATGAAATGCTTCTCTGACAGGGGTTCTACTAACACCTAATTGTTCTGCTACCTCCTTTTCATTCAGCTTTTCACCCGGCTTAATTTCTTGAGAGAGAATCATTCTTCTTAATTCAGCGAAAGCGTTTTCTCTTATAAGAGTATTTGATATTTTTTTCATATTATCTCTCCTTTGCATTTTATTATATGACATACTGTATCCCAGTTCAATATTATTTTTGGATAACTTTTAATATTCAGATAAAAAGAATTAACTTATCAGATTTCCGCTATTTAACCCAAAACAAGAGTGAACCGAATTGAATCAAAATCCGGTTCACTCTTGTTTTTAAGTTCATAAACATTTTAGCATCGAATGGGTTTCTAACATCCTTAAACCCCCGAATAAGACATAAATCCACCATCAACAGGAACCGTAATACCTGTTACAAATCCTGCCGTGTCTTCGTCTACAAGCCATAGTAACGTGCCCAGTAAGTCCTCGGGTTTACCGAACCTGCGCATCGGGGTTTGAGAGATGATTTTGGTTGATCTCTCTGTTAAACTACCGTCTTCATGGGTTAATAATGCCTTGTTTTGCTCGGTCAAAAAGAAGCCAGGGGCGATAGCGTTGATGCGAATTCCAGAGTCAGCCATGTGAACAGCGAGCCATTGGGTAAAGTTATCGATCGCTGCTTTCGCTGCACTATAGGCGGGAACTTTCGTCATGGGAGACGGTGAGCTCATGGAGGACATATTAATAATGACAGCACCTTTCCGATTCACCATATTTTTCGCGAAAACCTGGGTCGGAATCAGTGTACCAAGGATATTAAGGTCAAAGACAAATCCAAACCCTTCTGGAGAAAGGTCAAAGAACGTTTGAATACCTTCTGTGTCCAAGTCTTCCACGTTTAATGTTTCGTTAGAAGTGGTACCACGAGGGTGATTACCGCCTGCTCCATTGATTAAGATATCACAAATGCCCAATTCTTCGATGATAACCTTTTCCGCTTTCTTCACACTTTCAGCATCGAGTACATTACAAGAGATGGCGATGGCTTCACCACCTGTCTCTCTGATTTCCTTGGCCACTGCCTCTCCTTTCTCTGCTGTCCGATTCAGGATCGCGACCTTCACTCCCTGCCTGGCGAGTTCTTTGGCCATCGAACGGCAGAGTACCCCGCTGCCTCCCGTAACTGCAGCCACTTTTCCTTTCAAGCTTTCATGTTGAGGTAACATTATCCATTCCTCCCCGCACGTTCTAGAGAATCCCATATTCCCCATAGGTACATGATGCCCAGCCCTCGATCATAAAGGCCATATCCAGGTCTGCACTCTTCTCCCCAAATATGTCTGCCATGGTCAGGTCTTGCATATCCTGTAAAACCTTTTTCATGGTATGCTTTTATGATTTCAAGGATATCGACAGATCCATCCTCCGACCTGTGGGATGTCTCTATGAAATCTCCATTTTCATATACCTTTACATTACGGATATGAGCAAATGGGATTCGATCGGAGAACTCTCTGACCATATCCGCTATATCATTATCAGGGTTCGCACCGAGGGATCCGCTGCATAGGGTCACTCCATTGGAAGGACTGTCCACAAGAGAAAGGACTCTCTTGATATTTTGCTTATTTGTTATAATCCTCGGCAATCCAAATATGGAGAAAGGCGGATCATCTGGGTGGATTCCCATTTTGATATTGTTCTCCTCGGCGACCGGTATGATTTCTTTTAGAAAATATTCGAGGTGATCAAATAAGTCTTCTTCAGTGACCTGTTTATAGGCTTCGAATAACTCCTTCAGCTTTGACAATCTTTCTGGTTCCCATCCAGGCATGGTGAAAGCGGAGTTACTGGAGATTTTATCGACCAATTCGAATGGATCCATATCTTCCACTTTTGCTTTTTCGAAGAATAGAGCCGTTGAACCATCTTCCATTTCCTTAAATAAATCGGTTCTTGTCCAGTCAAAGACCGGCATGAAATTATAGCAAATCACTTTTACACCGGCAGCTGCCAATTTTTCGATCGTTCGTTTGTAGTTTTCAATGTATTGATCACGGGAAGGCAAACCAAGCTTTATATCTTCATGTACGTTTACACTTTCCACAACATCAATGTTCAAACCGAATCGTTCTGCCTGATTCTTAACTTCCTCTATTTTGTCTGAGGGCCACTCTTCCCCGGCAGGGACATCATGGAGCGCCCAGACGATCCCTTCCACACCAGGTATCTGTTTGATCTGCTTGAGGGTAATACTATCATTTCCTTCTCCATACCATCTGAATGTCATCTTCATCGATCGAACCTCCTCTTCTTATGTATACATTTTTGCCGCTCTTGCTTCTCTCACAATCTCGCAATATTGTGTGGCCAGTTTTGTCACTTCATCATAGTTTCCCAGGGACGCAGGCTTGGTCAGATCGCTTCCGATTCCTATGGCAACCGCCCCGCTTTTGATCCACTCTGCTGCATTTTGGAGGTTGACCCCTCCGGTAGGCATCACAGAGATTTGAGGGATTGGCCCTCTAATGGATGAAATGATGGAAGGGGCGAACGTATTCCCCGGGAATAACTTAACGACATCTGCACCATATTCCATAGCGGTCTTCATTTCTGTAATCGTCATGCAGCCGGGCATGTATGGAATTCCATATCGATTGCACAGCTTAGCCGTTTCTTTATCAAAGCAGGGACTGACAATATATTCTGCTCCCGCCAATAGGGCAATTCTCGCTGTCTCGCTATCTAGGACACTCCCAGCCCCCAGGATGAGTTCTTCTGTTCTGAACGTGCTTTTCAGGGAGCGGATCACCTCTTCAGCCCCCGGGACTGTGAAGGTGACTTCGATGGCCTTGATCCCGCCCTGGATGCAGGCATCCGATATCCGTTCTGCATCTGTCTTATTTTCTGCACGCACCACTGCCACTACTCCGGACTCCATCATTCGATTCAGTATGTCGATTTTTCTGATCATAGCGCATCTTTCCTTCCTTCTTTAGAGTCTTCCGCATCACCCGAATGAAATGACCACCTTCCGTACGTCTTCTGGTGATGTCTCGATTAAGTGGATCGCTTCTTCGATTCGGTTCAGCGGGAATTCCTGCGTCACCATTCCCCTCGTATCGATTGTCCTGTCATTGAACATCTCGATGACTACCGGAAATTGATTAGTCTGCAGTCTTGACCCGGTGATCGTCACTTCCTTTTTCGTGATCGGCAGCTGCGTGATTTGGGATGGCCTTTCATCGAACCCAAGGACAACCACCCGTCCTGCTGCTGATGCGGCTTCGATGGCTTGTTCAAAGGTTTGCGGGATGCAGACGGCATCAATGACCACATTTGCTCCCTCCTGTTTCGTCAGCTCCATGACTTCTTCTATGACATTGACGCAGGAAGCATCAATCGTATGGTCAGCCCCCCACTCTTTGGCAAAAGCGAGGCGGCTTTCATTTAAATCACTGATGATCACGGTGGCGCCTTTTGTTTTCGCGACTTTAAGACAGCAGAGCCCGATCGGTCCGGCGCCCATGATGAAGACAGTGTCCCCATCCCTGACATCACCGCGCCAATTCGCCTGTGCCCCGATCGTAAACGGTTCGACCAGGACCGATTCTTTATAGTCCAGTTCTTCGTTCACTTTATGGACCAGCTTATGCGGGATGACCATATATTCCTGCATGCCGCCGTCACGGTGGACCCCGTAAACTTCCAGGTTGCTGCACACATTTCCCCTGCCTGACCGGCACGCATAGCATCGGCCACAGGACTCGATTGGTTCAATGACTACCTTATCTCCAACAGAAAGGGTGGCTACTCCATCCCCGACAGCCTCTACTACCCCGGTGACTTCATGTCCGATGACTCTCGGTAAGGTCGCAAGGGGGTTGGTCCCGTGATAAATATGAATGTCGGATCCGCAGATGCCGACCATTTTTACTTTGATCAAAACGTCCTGTTCATGGGTGATGACAGGCTTCTCTCTTTCCACAATGCTCAACTGATGTGGTCCGGTGACTTGAACCGCTTTCATGGATAAGCAACTCCTTTTCTTTCTAGTAATCTATTTGAATAAACCAGGCAGGAATAGTGTGATTTCTGGAATGAAGGCTACCAGTAGCAGCACGACAAGACTCGCTCCCAGGAAGGGCAGCAATGCCTTTGACGTTTTCCCTATGGATACCTTCCCGATACTCGAGGCAACGAATAAGCACACCCCGACTGGTGGAGTGGATAATCCGATGACCAGGTTCAGCACCATCATCACGCCGAAATGAACAGGGTCCATTCCAACACTCGATGCGACCGGTAACAAGACCGGGAATAAAATGACCAACGCTGCGATGGTTTCCATGAATGTTCCGACAAACAGCAGCAGCAAGTTGATTAATAGAATGACAACAATCGGATTCTCGGAAATACCCAGGATTCCATCTGCCACGAGGATCGGAATCTGCTCACTCACCAAGATCCATCCGAACAAATTGGCAAAGCCCACCAGGAACATGATGGAGGCCGTGCTGACCATGGAATCCAGTAGAATCTTAGGAAGATCTTTGAATTTCAATTCCTTATAGACGAACATTCCGACCACTAACGCATACACAACGGCTACGATGGAAGCTTCTGTTGGCGTAAAGTAGCCTCCCAGAATCCCAAACAAAATAACAAAGGTCATTAATAATGCCCAGAAAGCACCTGTAAACGATTTAGCGATCACACTGATTGGCTGTCGTTCACCTTTCGGGTATTTCCGTTTCACCGAAATGACATACGTGACGAGCATCAAACTTAATCCCAGCAGGACACCAGGAACGGCACCGGCCAAGAACAAATCCCCAATCGATACGCTCGCCAGAGTTCCAACAATGATCATCGGCAATGACGGCGGAATGATCGGCCCCACCGTCGATGATGACGAGGTGACGGCTGCCGAGAAGTCCGCATCGTACCCTTCTTTTTTCATCGCCGGAATCATTACGGCCCCTATACTCGCCGTATCTGCGAGGGCGGTACCCGAAATGCCGGCAAACCCCATGGAAGAACCGACATTCGCAAGGCCCAGTCCCCCTCTGATATGTCCGACAAAATGATTCGTAAAGCCGATGATGCGCTCTGTGATCCCGCCGGCATTCATCAAGTTTCCTGCCAAAATGAATCCAGGTATGCAAAGCAATACGAAGGAATTCAACCCTGCAAACATTTTTTGAGGGACGATGGAAAGAGGGATGTCGGCGATAAGCAGATAAATGATGGAAGAGATCCCTAAGCTGAATGCGATAGGCACACTGATAAAGATAAGGATTAAAAATGAAATAAATAAAATGGCTGCTAACATCAGCTTTCACTCCTTTCTTTGGGACTCATGAATGCGTTCATGACATGCATGATCGAATAGATGGTGATGAACACAAAGGATATCGTAATGCTCGCATGAATGATGGACATATCCACGGCCATTGTCGCTGATGTCTGCCCTTTTCCGACGGATATAAACGTATATCCATGATAGGCAATGACAAAGGAAAGAACGACAACGACTAAGTAAATGAACGCTTCGTATATTTCATGAATTTTGTTGGGCAGTAATCCCGTCAAGATATCCACGCTGATGAATTCTTTATTCTTCAGTGCAAGCGGAGCCCCGAAGGAAATCGCATAGATAAATAGGAATCTCGTGAGTTCTTCTGTCCATATGGCTGTGTATGGTAAATAACGGGAAAGGATTTGTATCAGCACCACTACGATAACACCCAGAAACGATAAAATCGTCGCCGCTTCCAACGTCCGTGTAAGGATGTTTGTCCCTTTCATTCTTCCCCACTCCTTTCTATAAAGAAGGCATATGCTTCACATATGCCTTACATGGTCTATTCCACTGCCAGGATGTCTTCATATAATTTGTACTGTTCGTCGGTCAAGCTCTCTTTGATCGCCGGCTTCATCGCTTCACGGAAAGCATCCTGATCGACTTCATTGAATTTCATACCTTCATCTTTCAGCTTCTTCTCATACTCGGTGATTTCTTTGTCGAAAAGGTCTTTCCCGAAAGCTTGAGCTTCCTTGGCCGCTTCTTGAACCGCTTTCTTGTTTTCATCGCTCAATTCTTCAAATTGCTTGTTTCCTACAAGGATATAAATCCATGAATACACATGCTCTGTTTCATTCACATAGTCTTGCACTTCATACAACCCTCCGCTGTGGATAAGGTCAACCGGATTTTCCTGACCATCGATCACATTTTGCTGTAAGCCGGTAAATACTTCATTGAAGTCCATGACCTGCGGTTTCGCTCCTGCCGCTTTCCATGCATCAAGGAATAAAGGGACGTTCGGAACGCGCATACTGAAACCTTTCAAATCGTCAGGCGTGCTGATCGGTTCTTTTGACGTTAAATTACGAGGTGCACGTGTATGGTAATAAAGAGGCGTCAAACCCACTTTATCTTTGATCTCTTCTTCAATCTCCTTACCGATGTCGCCTTCCACCACTTTTTGAAGGTGTTCTGCATCTCTGAATGCGTATGGTACCGCCATCAAGGCAGCTTTCGGAGACCAGTTCGCCATCGTTTCACCTGAAATGACCAGGTCCGCCGTTCCAGCTTTGATGCTGTTGATCGTATCGGTTTCCCCGCCGAGCTGATTACTAGGGTAGATCGTAATTTCAATTTGGCCGTCCGTCTTTTCTTTGACTAAATCAGCGAACTCCAAAGCTGTTTGATGCCAGATATGATTCTCATCCGCCAGATGTCCGAATTTCCATTTTATCTTTTCTCCTCCGCTGCCTGAAGATGATTCCGATCCACAAGCTGAAAGAAGCAACATGATCGCTGTGATCATCGCAACCCATTTGAATTTTTTCATTTTCATATCCCCCTTGTTTTTTCATTTCCGCCTTGAACATGCGTTAAAGAGTTTGATCTTCCTGAAGAAAATGCCCCTCTCCTCATCACCCCTTTCAAGATAAATCGTCACTCTCCTGATTGCAGATACTGATAAACGGTTTCGGTCATCGGGACCCCTTCTCTCAGATGTTTCTCTTCCTTTATCTGTTCAGGCTCCCCTGGTACGAATACCTGATCAAAACCTTCAGCGGGCTTCACCCCATGAATCTCATCGATCATCCTGTCCATCGAGCAGTAGAAATCCTCTTTATTTGTAAAAAAGGAAGGATTGATCGCACACACATAGTGTCCCAGCTTCCGACACTCGTTGTAGTCGCCATACATTTTCGAAATATGGGGACCAAAGGCTGCGCCGGCTAATAGTCCTGAGAAGATATCCACCACCATGCCGAGTCCATATCCTTTTGGACCTGCAAATGGGGTTAATGCGCTTACTTTATTGGGGTCCGTCGTAGCACTTCCCTGTTCATCCACACCCCATCCTTCTGGGATGTCCTTCCCTACTTCCCTTGCGTAAAGGATTTTCCCAAGGGCCACATTGCTCGTCGCCATATCCAAAATGATGGGCTTGTGGTTCTTTGCCGGGAACCCATACGCGATCGGATTCGTTCCCAGGAAGGGCTCCGATCCGCCAAACGGGACGACGATCTTATCGGTATGCGTCATCGCGACACCGATCAGTCCTTCTTCGGCTGCCTGCTGGACAAAATAGGATAACGCCCCGCAATGACTGCTGTTTGTGACGGTGATCATTCCGATCCCACTTTGCTTCGCGAGTTTGATCGCCTCTTCCATCGCGTTCTTTGCCACGACATGACCGAGGCCGTCATCCCCATTGAAAATTCCTGAACAAGGTCCGGTCTGTTCAAACGAGAATGCCGGGTTCTTATTCAGTCCCCCTTCATGCAGCCTTCTGACGTAGTGCTCGGTTCTCAGAACTCCGTGGGAACTGACGCCTCGGAGGTCGGCATGAACCAGGACGTCGGCAACAACCCCGGCATGATGCGGCTCCAGGCCTGCCCCGACAAGTTTTGCGGCAGTCCATTGCCGCAGCTCCTCATGTGATACGTTCACTTCCCCCATGTTCTCACCACCATACTAAATTTGGATTGCTACTCTACATTCGCATGTCTTTGTAACAGTTCTTCGTTATGACCCTTTCCTTCAAGAAGGGCAAGAATGATGGCATCCAGCAGCAGGTGTGCGCTTTGGTCGAATTGGCTTCCAAGCGGCTGAATCGTTGCCGGTTCTTCCTTGCGCCGGTGCTTCGTCGCTGCCGGAATCACCAGTGTGCAATCCGGGGGCAGCCCATGTTGGGTGGAAGCGGTTACTACAAACGGAGTAGCACCCACTTCTTCCGCTTTCGAAAAATGATGTAAAAGCGAAGACGAAGTGCCCGATCCGCTGATTCCCATCATGAGGTCGCCTTTGTCGATGCTCGGGGTGATCGTCTCGCCAATGACATACACATCGTATCCACAGTGCATCAGCCTCATCGCGAATGCCTTGCCAATCAATCCCGAACGTCCTTCTCCATACAGAAAGATGCGCGTTGCTTCCTTGATCTTCTTCAGCAGCTCATTGGTTTCTTTCTTATCAACCCCGGCCAGCACAAGTGCGTTTTCATGAAGAATCGTTTCGATCATTTTCTTCATCATCGAGTGAGTTCCCCTTTCTTCTCTCCGCCATGGAAGTCCAGTGAATCAGCGTTCGATAAATTCCTTCTCCCCCAGCTGGACCAGTACATCTTCCAGATAAGGAAGCCCTTCATTATCACCGGATACACTGACCACCATGGAGCCGATTGTGTTTGCAAACATCAGTATCTTCTTTAACGGCCAATGCTGCAGGACCCCATATAGAAAACCAGCATCGAAGCCGTCTCCCGCACCCACTGTGTCGACCACTTTCCTGGCTGTGACAGGAGCTGATTGAATGATTTCACCATTGTGGTAGCCCACTGAACCTTCCTCACCTTTTTTCAAGGCGACATAGGAGATTCCGAGCAGTTTCGACTTTTCGATGATTTCCTTCTCATCCTTTGTATCAAACAGGAGCTCGGCCTCATCCGTTCCCGTCAGCACGATATCCACGAATGGAAGGATGTCTGATAGCACTTCCTTCGCCCTCTCCCTGCTCCACAATTTCAATCGGATATTTGGATCGAAGGAAACGAGGACGCCATTCCGTTTCGCGATCGTGACCGCATGCTTGATGATCGCCACATTTTTTTCATCGATTGCTGGAAAAACTCCTGTAATATGTAAGATTCTCGCATTGGCAATATAGGATTCTTCTAAACTATCAGTCGTAAGGGTCAGCGTAGGAGAATTCAACCGGTAGTAAAACGTCCGTCCCGACCCATCCTCCAACACTTCCTTGAAATTGACGGAAGTCGGATACCCGTCTACCAGCTTCACTTGGGAAGTATCGATTCCTTCCCCCCTCACAAAATGCTGGATATAACGGCCGAATTCATCATTCCCCAATCGGCTGATCCAGCCGGTATCCAACCCCAGCCGCGCACATCCGATGGCGACATTCAATTCCGCCCCCCCTACATTCCGTTCAAATGAATGAACGAATCTCATAGGTCCTTTTGATGTCGGATTCATCGTAATCATGGCATCTCCAATGGTGATTACATCTTTCATGGTCATGGTGCCATCCCCCTCTTTCTTCCACATTTTCAGCAAGACTGCCGAATCATCAGCTCTGGTATGAATCGATAAATCTGCTTTTCCTCGATAAAGTCCGGGTCTTTGATCTTGTTCAATAATAATTCTGCAGCCTGTTTCCCCATCTCGAACGTCGGTTGAGCAATCGTTGTCAGTTCCGGTGTAAACAAACTCGCAAATGATACATCGTCTATCCCGATCAGCGCCAACTCCTCCGGCACCCGGATATGATTTGTCTTTATATACCTTAAGATCTCGATCAACGTCAGATCGTTCCCGGCAATCAATGCCCGAGGCGGTTCACTGGCTGAAAGCATGTCACGGAGACCATCCTGTATGAATTCCAGTTCCATAGACTTGATATATTCTTCACGAACAGGAATTCCCTTCTCTCGCAGCGCTCTTCTGAAACCATTGATCCGTTCCACACGGGGAGTCACATGGCGATGCAAGGAAGTGGTCATGATGCCGATCCGTTCGTAGCCCTTTTCAGCAAAATGATCGACGGCCATTTTTATAGCGCTTTCATTATCAAGCATGATCGATGACGTTTCGAGACCCTCCACGATCCGGTCGACAAATACGAGAGGATACTTTTCCTTGACCATCCTTTGATACAGTTCGATGTTCCCTCCCGTCGGAAAGATGATGAGCCCGTCTACTTGCTTCGCTCTCAGCATCTCGATATATTCACGTTCCTTTTCAGGATTGTCATCTGCATTACAGACAATGATGTGGAACCCCTGCTCATTACAAATGTCCTCCACTGCCCTGATCGTCTGTGTTGAAAAGGTGTGTAAAATATTCGCCACGATCACGCCAATGGTGGACGTCGACTTCTGCTTCAAACTTCTGGCCACGATATTCGGCTGATAGCCCAATTCCTCGATGGCCATCCGGATGCGCTCCTTTGTTTTCGGCGCCATGTAGTCGTATCGCTTATTCATATATTGAGAGACGGTGCTTTTTGATACCTCGGCATGCTGTGCCACATCTGAAATCGTTATTCTTTTCATAAATCCTTCTCCATACCCTTTTTACTAAATCGGTTTAGTAACAAAGGAAAAAATTTTGACTTTCATCTCTTTTTTGGCGTTGTCCTATTCTTCGAACGAGTAAATCGGTTTACTAAATCGGTTTAGTTGTTGATTGTTTTCAATTATAAGAAAAATGAAAGCGTTTTACAATGGTTTTTTTAAATTTAAATATATTTTTTATAAGGGAATTTTTTCCCAGCTCAGATTGTTCATCTCAGCTGGGAAAAGACGTTACAATTCAAAGTTATTAATGAATCAAAATGGTAGGACAGTTTGCTCTCAGGTAACCCACCCAGATTATCCAATGGAACCGGCTCTGAAAGTTCTTCCATATGTCAAGAAGAGACCGTAGAGTGAAGAAAGACAATGACTTGAGACGTTTGCGCAAAAATTTTCCCGGATTGAAGCAGTCGATGGGTTTGAATAAGAAACGAATTTGACGGCCTCAGCTACCGGGCAATCCTTAACGAATTTACCGAAGAAGGTCTTTTCACAATACATCATTCGCCTTATAAAAGGCGCCACCATTGGCTTAGGTTAAAGCAAAAAGACCCGTCGAATTCGACGGGTCTTTTGACTTTGTACAAAGTGGAGCTGGAGACTACCTTTCGATTGGGTGTGAAGGGTAGTAAGATTGTGTATCGGTACAACTATGACCATTAGTCCTTCAGTAGTGTCATTACTTAAATAATAGGGCTTATCCAGTTATGACAAGCTCTGAAATCATCTATATGCAAACCTCAACATAATTGCCCGAATGATAAACCCTACCGCCAGTCCCGGTATTAGTGCAAGCATGGGCAGCCAAATCGGACCAAAGTGAACGGAAAGGAATGGTTGGGGGGAATACATGATTCCAATCGTGACAAAATAGGCAGCGAAAGCAAATGGAAGAAACGATAACGGAGGATTCTCTCCATCTGAAAATTTGTAGGCATCATACATCGCATACATGTAAACACATGGATAAAACATGATCCATTGGTATTGGATGACTTCTCCGGCTTCCGAAATTCTGCCAAGAAAGCTATACATGATAGACAGATTAAATGTACTCATGCTATTAATGATAAATTCTAATAAAATAAATAAGAATCCTTTTAT
Organism: Rossellomorea sp. GQ25; assembly: GCF_059758515.1. Taxonomy (NCBI): domain Bacteria; kingdom Bacillati; phylum Bacillota; class Bacilli; order Caryophanales; family Bacillaceae; genus Rossellomorea; species Rossellomorea sp. GQ25. The sequence continues at coordinate 464,193 of NZ_JCAXEQ010000002.1, forward strand.
AACATGACCATTCAACAACTGCCCAAAGCCTGGAAATGCTATGCTCCAGAGCACCACTTCTAGTTTTTGAGTCTTTTTCATATGATCAAACCTCTAGTTGACGTTTTAATATTAAGTACTCTTAGCTTGATCCATTCTTTTCACTACGGATACAAGCCCTCTGATGATAAATAATGTGAAACTTACAGAACCAAAGGTATGAAATGGCGACCACTTATTCCATTGGATTAACTTAGTGTGTTTCACAAGAAACCATTGAGTTATGCTCATGGGAACACTCCAGGTTAAACTTTTCAAAAAGATCTTCCATAAACCGTCATGATACGTTTGTTTAACCCAGACCACACTCAACAATGGAAAAAACAGCATATCAAAAATGATGTTGGTCTTAAACACTCCTGGAAAGGGGCGTATGGGATAGGCCACACGTTTATCTGCCACAACATATGTATCAATGAGAGTAGACACGATGCCTTTTGAAAAGAAAACGATTAAGTTCTGCTTCATCGTAGAACCCCTGAATAAGAATGGGAAGCAAATCAGGCATAAGGAAATGAGTACGCTTAACATTTTTTTCTCCACAATATTATCCTCCGTTTAAAGGTTTTGTTTATAGTATGATGTTAAGCAACATGCGTTATGCTATCTTTTCTTCGATATTATTGGAACTAAATATTCTAACCTGTGTTTCAGATCATCAGAATATTTATATTGTAAGATGACTGCCACTAGATAAAATCCCCTTCCTTTGGCAATCTACACAAGAAAATGACCTATGCCAATGCATAGGTCATTTATTCGAAAAGCACTCCCAAGAAACCTTTAGTCTATTTTTTTAATAGGATTGGCACGCCAAAGCGGCCCTTTACCAGGCTTCCAATATAAACTATGTGATATTCTGAAGAACCTGTCATGCAAGACTTCGATGACCGTGACATGAATCATCGGTAAACAGAGAACTTCTCTCCAGTTATCATTCCTACGCTATTTTCGGCTTGATATCGAATGGATAAATAGCAGATTTAAGTACAGTTCCAACTATATGGCAGAACAATGATTAGTCATCATCAATCGAAATAACTGACTGCTGTCATTAGGTCAAAAAGATAAGTAATAAAAAACATACACCTTTTTCACTTGATAATATATGCTAATACAAAACCGAAGGGAAAAACAATGAATACTCAAAGTGAAAACCTTATTATCAGTACGGTTATTTCAATTTTAAATATATTTGTAATCATTCTACTTAAGGACGATCCCATTATTTTCATTGTATTTCTTGTTTTATTGAAAACGGTTACCAAAGATGATTTGATACAAATATCATTCATCTTATTAACCATTGTTACAAGTGAAATTTCATATAAGAGCTAAAGATACTGCAAATTTAGTACTAAATTTGCAGTATTACGTAGTATCAGTCTATATCCGCAAACACACACGCAAACAATAAAAGAAAACATAAGATAGTACTTAGAAATATCCTAAGTGTTTCTTTCTTTCCAAGCGAATCTCATTTTAGGGCACGGTTCAGACGATCGATCTTTTTTTTTGTCACAAAATAATGACTCAAATGTTACTGTTCAGATTTCTTTTCAACAAATTTTCGTTTATGTTTTTCATTAATTATTTTTTTGTTAAATATTTTCATTTCACCAACCATCAGTAACCATTCTAAACAAAACAAAATCTGGATTATTTATATTATGATTGTTACTGACTACATCCGCATCCAATTGAGGTGAATGTTGATCTAAATAGAGTTTCGAAGCTGTATGATACCTTTTAATGAACAATTTTTCGGCTTCTTCATAGCTTCCAAAAGCTCGTTCTTCCCGTTTAGCACCTCTTTTTACCGCTAATTCAAAGCTAGTATTTATTTTAAATTCATTTAGGTTACACAAATCCTTCTTGAATAGAAAGGTCCCCTCTACAATTAGAACCATATCCTTGGTTGCTACTTTTTTTCTGTATTAACATACTCATCCCGAGATTTTTTAGCTCGTCCTTTTGGCTATCACATCAGAGGATAGGCTTTTAGGACTCAACTTTTCATCTTCACATGCTTCATATAAACAAGATGATTGACACCGCTTTTTTCACTATGCTTTTGAGGTATACGCATGAACTCTGCAAAACCCAGCCTTTCATAAAGCTTGATGGCACTTATGTTGGTATCTGCTACCTCTAAAACATATTCGTGGTATGAAGTTGAATTCATTATCGATTTCAGCAGTTCAGTCGCCGCACCCTGTCCTCTATAATTTACCGACGTTGCCACAAACTCTATTGCACCCATATTTTCTGAAATTTGAAAGGGATATTGCTTTTTCTCAAATTCTTTTTTGAGAATAACATAAGCAATACTCCCCCTAAATAAGCCAAGATGCTTTCTAAATTCACTATATTTCAATCTTACAGAAGGCATATTGTTTGTTGTGCAGGCTGCTATAGCCGTAATGTTATCGTCAACTACAGCCGTATAGAAGACCTCTTCATTAAACATATGGGCAAATGTCTTGTAAAGTTTAGGCTTATTCTTTGAAAAATAATTCAGCCATTGATAGAAGCCGTCTACAAAGATTGTACTCATCTCATTTCTTATATTTTTTTCTGCTTCACTCGCACGAATAATATTCATAGTCTATCCCTCTATTCTTTGTGAATGTTTCGGATCGTTATTAAGAACAACGATCTTTTAAGTATATAGAGAATTGATTGTTTTCTATGCCATTTGACTATCCTTTATTTTAATTAAACTACTAATTATATCTATTTTTATTAGCACAAACCCTTCAAAATACCATAAAAAAAGACGCTTCCTTGTGCTGGATTAGCCCCGTTTGTCTAAGTACATTCCTTCACAATCTGATATGAATAATATTACCGAATGATATTTTTTGTCATTCCAATGGAAAATTTCTTAAAACCTAAATCTTTATAATAGGACTCCAAATTTTCTACACACATAAGCTGAGGAATTACTTTCTTTTGCTCACAATGTTCGATTATTCGGTTCATAATTTCTTTACCAATTCCTTTAGACTGATAGCTTGGGAGAACACATACTCCACATATAATTGCCGTAATGACACCATCCGAAATAACACGTCCCATTCCCACTAATTGCTGCTCATCAAAAGCATATATTGCATACCAACTCTGTTTACACATTCGTTCTAAATCATGAACGGTTAATTTAAGTGAATTCCACCCTAACGCTTCATATAATTTCAATAATTCTTCAAAATTTTCTGGTGGTTGTATCGTAAAATCTATTCTTTTGTTCACTAAGTACCTCCTAATTTTGGATCGTTTACAAATGAAAGTAGAAGAAGGTTTACACAACACCCCTTCAATAACCTATAGAGATGTATTTCTCATTATTCATGTTCAATTCCTTTTTTAAAATAAAATATCCCTCCCTCATATTCACCAAAATGGATCCATTCATAAAAAAGGGTACATTTCTTGCTCCAGAAATGCGCCCTTTCATAGAATATCAACGAATAGCAAGGAGAAGAAAAATAAAAAATATCATAATATAACCAGTCTATTAGTAATTCTAAATTCGCCACTCTTGTTTTTTAACAACCATTAGAATGATGAGTTAAAGTTTACCACAATGCTTGCATCTTCCTCGTCTTTTTAAGTAATAGGCTAGAATGGCTATCCCTAGGGAAATTCCCCATGGTAACCAGGATAAAAAAGGAACAAAATGTCCCCAGTTCTCACTTGTAATGGAACCATTCATCATCCTAAATATGATTTGTGGACTGAGCTTTAAAGCCGTGATTGTGATAATAGCAGACATCAATGTAGCAGGTACCACAACAAACCATATTGGGATTTGTTTACCTGCAAGAAATAAACACCACCGTGGAAAAATCACTCCCCATTTCTGAATAAGTCCAAGGGTCAGAATTCCACCGACAATACATAATCCCCCCAGTATGGCTTCAATTATGATAATGTCTACATTCCCAACCATTGATGAGTTGTTTGTTCCCAAAGGAATGCCTAGGGCCCACGCCCATCGGACAATACCGTATGGCAATGCCATAACAACAGCTAAATAGGTAAACCACTTTCCCCATTCTGCCGCTTTCTCTGATGATACTTCGTTATCGTCATTCCTACCGCAATTACCGCAAGCATTCTGTGTATGACGAAAGTATGCTATGGCAGTAGCTCCCCAAATGAACCCACCAACTAGACAAAAAACTTGGTTAACCACTCTCCAGTCCAGCAGATCAAAGTGAAGCAAAAACAAATAAGCAAAATTCTGCACAATTCGTGAATCTGGAACGACAAATATAAGCGTCCCACTCATTATCCACGCAAAGGAGAGTAATATAATTCGAGGAAAACGAAGTCCCCATGTATTTACCATCGCTAGAGCTACTACTGTACCTACCAATCCAGCTATGGCGATGACTGAACCCCCGACATCAACATTAAGATTTAATAAAAATGATCCCATCATTTCTGCTCGTGGATCATTTTTACCGAAAGGAAATCCGTTCCCACCTAATAACCAGTACAGCCCGAGTAACCCGTATAGTAGGGACCATAGAGCCGCTGCATACCCAGTCCACTGCGGCCAGCTCGACAACCAGGAAAAATATGTTGAACTTTTAACATTTATTTTCGGTTCCATTTCACCCTCCCCAAATCAAGTTCATAATACTTGACTCTTACAACATTCTGTCTAGCCGTTTTTGATAAAGAATCCTTCTCTTTAACTTAATACAATTATCTCGAATTTCCATTTTCCACAATAAGTTATTCAAAAATATGCCCCTCTAATTGAGCAACATAACCATCCTTATATCTGACTTATAACCTTAAATATATATGCGAAAGTATACAAAGATTATGACCAGGACCAGTCCAAATAAAAAAATCCTCCTAAAAATCAGGAGGGTCAAATGAGAATTTCAATATAACAACTCAAGAAAGTAATGACTAGATCACTTTACTAGATTATCCCCATCAATAAATCGTCCCACCCCAACTCCCTCCTGTTTTTCGATCCCTCCCAATCAATCTACCATCTTCAACGACAGTCATCATATCCATCATCACCGCAATCCCTTCTTCATATTTCTCAAAAATCCCCTTCTCCTTACATGCCTCCCAAATCTCCCTATAACTCAGAAATCCATAGCCACCCCCGGGCCACTCTCTCTTTCCCCCCAACAATCCCATCATCACCCCGCACACTTACAAACTCACGATCTGAAATTCCTGCTCGTTTCCCTTCGCATAGTCCGTAACTAACATCTGATCTCCTCCAGTTTATCGTACAAAAAAATATTCCCTATTACCCCAACTGGAATTAAATAGCTCTTATGAAGAAGCATTTGATCCTTTCATACACACTCACCATGAATGCCTTCCTTTTTTCGGTGAGAGAATATAGATAAGGGGCTAGATTACATATCTTTACCAATAGCTAGTCTAGTAATTTCCAATTCCTTATTGACACCGCTTTCACATTCATGTATCTTTTTATACAAGTTAAAAATAGGGCAGGAGAATCAGAGACTCGCGCTACTTGAATGCTTTTCGTTAGAAAAGTATGTTTAAGTGTGCGGGTCTTTTTGTTTTTTTGTCCTGAAATACGATCTATAGAGGGAGGAATTGGATGCTGAAATTATTTAAACCGGCACCATCCATTGAAAGACTGCCGGAAGATAAGGTCGATACTGAATACAAGAAACTAAGATTACAAGTTTTCATAGGTATTTTCATCGGCTATGCGGCCTATTATTTAATTCGTAAAAACTTTTCTTTAGCCATGCCATACCTGACAGAAGAAGGTTTTTCCAAAGGAGGACTTGGTCTTGCATTATCTGCGATTTCCATTTCATATGGGATCAGTAAATTTGTCATGGGGACCGTTTCAGACAGGAGTAACGCCAGGTATTTCTTGACTGCAGGGTTGGTCCTGTCAGCCTTGATTAGTTTAGCTATGGGATTAATCCCATTCTTCACTTCTTCGGTGACAATCATGTTTGTGATGTTATTTTTGAATGGATGGTTCCAAGGGATGGGCTGGCCTCCATCGGGACGTACACTTGTCCACTGGTTCAGTGTAAGTGAACGGGGTGGGAAAACAGCTATTTGGAATGTTGCTCATAATGTAGGTGGAGGATTGATGGCACCACTCGCCATTGCCGGCGTTTCCATTATCGGGACTTACTTCGGGGCGGTTTACTCCGGTTATGAAGGAGTATTTATTCTTCCTGCCCTGGTAGCCCTTGTTGTGGCCGGGGTTGCATTCATGCTTATTCGAGACACACCTCAATCAGTTGGACTCCCACCCATTGAGGAATACCGTGATGACTATCCTACTAAATCAAAAGTATCGCTTGAAAAAGAATTAACAACCAAAGAAATCCTATTTAAATATGTTCTGAACAATAAATGGGTTTGGATTATCGCAATTGCCAATGTGTTCGTTTACTTTGTCCGTTACGGGGTTCTTGACTGGGCTCCCACATACCTAAGCGAAGAAAAAGGATTTGACATGGAATCGTCAAGTGTCGCCTACTTCCTCTATGAATGGGCAGGAATTCCCGGCACATTACTTTGTGGTTATCTTTCTGACAAACTGTTCAAGGGTCGCCGTGGCCCGGCTGGATTCGTGTTTATGCTGGGGGTATTAGTTGCTGTGATGGTTTATTGGTTAAACCCTGCTGGTAACCCTCTGATTGACAACATGGCTTTAATCGCGATCGGTTTCCTCATTTATGGTCCCGTCATGTTGATAGGCTTACAAGCACTGGATTTTGTACCAAAGAAAGCCGCTGGTACTGCAGCCGGACTTACAGGACTCTTCGGATACCTGGGTGGTGCCGTAATGGCCAATGCACTCATGGGATTCATAGTAGAAGGAGCTGGATGGGACGCAGGATTTATGCTTCTAGTGGGTTCATGTTTACTGGCAACCATTCTATTCGCATTCACTTGGAATGTTCGTGGACAAGAGGTTGTTAAGGAAGCCTAAGAAATCACTAATACTCGATTCAAAAAGGACTGTCCCCCGCGCCACGTCGAAGTGACAACGTTGCGGGGACAGCTCAATTAAAAAGCTCTTCATCATCAAAAATTCACCTCTCCTTCCACACCTCCCAAATCTCCCCAAGCTCAAAAAACCCTATCCATTCCCATACCGCTCTCTCTTAGCACCCAACAACCCCATCAGCACCCCATACACCTGCAAACTCTCCATCTGAAATTCCAGCTCATTCCCTTTCGCATGCTCCGTAATCAACATCCCATTTCCTCCTCTATTCATCGTTTATATCTGTGCCAAGGTACCTGTCCCCTTGGGTTGTCGCATAAAGGAATAATATAACCCTTGATACAAAAATAAAAATGTCCTGCGCCAATTCTCAGGACATTTCTACTATCAGGCTATGCACCACCCCAAAACGGAAATCTATACTTTTTTACACCCGCTTTTTATATACCTTCATCGCAAAGATATAAGCCACAACCATAATCCCAACACACCAGGCAAGAGCAACCCATATATCATGACCCACTGGCTGACCTGCCAACAGTGAACGAATGGATTCCACGATCGACGTTACCGGTTGATGTTCGGCAAAGGCGCGAACTCCTGACGGCATCGTTTCGGTCGGTACAAACGCTGAGCTGATAAAGGGCAGGAAGAGTAACGGATAGGAAAAGGCACTTGCACCATCCACCGTTTTCGCTGATAGTCCGGCAACCGCCGCAATCCAAGTCAAGGCTAGAGTAAACAGAGCGAGTATACCAGCAACGGCGAGCCATGATAGGACCCCCGCTGATGAGCGAAAGCCCATCATGAGTGCTACAAGAATGATGACGACAACAGAAATGGCGTTGGATACCAATGAGGTCAGTACGTGCCCCCACAGGACGGTGGAACGCGCAATCGGCATGGAGTGGAACCGCTCAAATATACCCCGTTGCATATCCAAAAACAGGCGGTAAGCCGTATAGGATATACCGCTTGCGATCGCTATCAATAGTATGCCGGGCATGAGGTAGTTCACATAATGATCCGTACCCGTTTGGATGGCGCCGCCAAACACATATACGAACAGGAGCATAAAACCAATCGGCATGATGGTGACCGTAATGATGGTGTCCATACTTCGCATAATATGGCGCATGGAACGTCCAAGCATCACGCCCATGTCGCTGAAAAAGTGTGTATTCATGATGACACTTCCTCCTTCTTACGAATGATAGCGAGGAATATCTCCTCCAATGAAGGTTGTTTTTCGACGTACTCCACCTTTGCCTGCGGGAGCATCTTCTTCAGTTCCTCCAGCGTCCCATTGGCGATCACTTTCCCCTCATGTAGAATGGCGATTCGATCAGCCAGCTGTTCTGCCTCCTCCAAATACTGCGTGGTTAAGAATACCGTCGTGCCGCTCTCAGCAAGTTCTTTGACTACCTTCCAAACCTCGATGCGGGCTTCTGGGTCAAGCCCGGTAGTCGGTTCGTCGAGGAAAATGATCTGAGGTTTTCCCACAAGGCTCATGGCGATGTCGAGCCTGCGTCGCATACCGCCTGAATACGTGGACGTCCTACGGTCAGCAGCCTCCATCAAGCCGAAGCGTTTCAGCAAATCATCCGTCACCTGACGCGGATGATCAAGGTGTCGCAGCCTGGCAATCATGATCAGATTTTCCCGCCCGGTCAACATCTCATCCACTGCGGCAAATTGCCCAGTCAAGCTAATCGACTGCCGCACATCGTCATCCTTTGAGACAACATCGAATCCGTTTACGCAGGCGGTCCCTCCGTCCGGTTTCAACAACGTGGTGAGAATTTTGACAATCGTTGTTTTACCCGCGCCATTGGAGCCGAGGAGGGCGAAAACGCTACCCTTTTCGACCTCAAAATCTACACCCTTTAAGACATCAAGATTCTTATAAGACTTCCGCAACCCTCTAACGTGAATGGATTTGCTTTGCATGTCTTCTCCTCCTTATACCACCGTAACCTTGGATACATCTGCTTCTATGCCTTTCAGAGCAGCATAGGTCAGTTTATCCATCATTGCTCCGTCAAAGCAGATGGTTTTGATGGCACGGTAATATTTCTTAGACCACGTAAATCCTGCATGGAAAGAGACATTTTTGAGTGTGGCACCTTTAAACGAAACGTCTTTTAGCCCCGCTTTATCAAACTTCACTCCGATAAAGGTCTGACCGTCCAGACACTGCCCGGTCAAATCGGAATAGTGGAAGTCCACACCGTCAAAGACACAATGTTCAAAGGTTGTTTTTCTAAGGTCGGTCATAGTCAACGTGACATCGGTTAGTTTTACACCTCTGAATTTTACTCCGGCGAGCGCCGACTTACTGAAGTTTGTGCGCACAAGGATTGATTGGTTAAAGCTTGAATCCGTAAGATCCAGTGTGGCGAAGGTGCAGTCTGTCAGATTTGCCTTGTCAAAATTGGCTTCACGCACATCGCTGCTCTTAAATGAGCTACCAGTCAGGTCCGAGCCTTCAAAGTCGGAACCCCGCATTGCGCTCCCATTAAATTTCCCTTTATAGGCGGTCACACCCACGAAGTCACTATTGGTTAAGTTACTCCCGCTTAAGTTTGTTTGCACCTGACGCTCAAGTGTTCGGGAGAGATCAGCAACCTCTTGTACTGTTTGTTCGATGTCCCCGATGCTGTCAATCGTCCTCTTAAAGGCTGTTTCCTCGTCAATACCCTCTTCTTTGAGTTCTTGGAACCGCTCCTGTAAATCGGCGAGTAGATCAGCCTTTAGTTCATCGGCACTTTTGATTCCATCGTAACGGGCAAAAATGCCGTTCAAGTATTGATTTAATTTCTCGTTCATACCTTCCCATCTCCTCACAATAAGTTTTCGAGTACACGCTTTGCATACTCCCAATTGCTTTTGTTGTCGGCATAAGTGTTTTTACCTTTTTCAGTAATCCTAAAATACTTACGCCGTCCTCCCTGAGATCCATCGCCCCAGTACCACTCGATATCTCCGTCTGCTTCAAGTCGTCGAACGCTTGAGTACATCGTGGCTTCCTTTAACTCATACTTGCCGTCCGAACGTTCGGCAACCATCTTCACAATCTCATATCCATAACGATCAGCTTCGGATAAAAGCCTTAAAATCATCGTATCCGTATGGCCACGCAGCAGGTCGGATGTGATTTTGTTCTTGCTCATCTAACCACCTCCATATGTGTATTATGTAATATATTACTATGACAGTCAAGGTAATATTATAGTTATTATACTTTGATTGAAATTATAATATATTAAGTAGAGTCAAATCCCCCCTATTGTTTAGGGAGGGAAAAACTTACATCACACTTAAATTAGGTATAAAAATAACAGAGTAATAAGCACTATATTTTAACAGTGAAAAACCCAGATCCTAATGGTTCCGGGTTTTTCACTCTTTATTAACTTCTTAAAAAGGTAAAGGATATAGCTTATAAAAATTTAGTTATTCATCAATTCCATAACAGGTTAGGAGGGAGTTTGACATTGGTGTTGATGGTACACCCAGTTAGCAGACTACCATTGTATTTTTTCTGGTTAATGATGAGGAATAGGACGTGGCACCAGTTGAAATAACTCATTACACAGATATCGTGTACCTTCGGAATAAAACCTTAGATTTAAAGAGAAACTAGATGTGTGAACAAAGCTTATTTAGGAGGTTTGTTTAGTGGATTTTCTTAATAAGGTCATTGGGTTCCTTCCCGATTTCAACGTATACATCTACGCCATACTAACGTTGATCGTACCCCTTATAATCATGAAAATAAAGACCTTACTTATGGGTGTAATGAATCAACCTAACTCACCAAAACAGAAGGAATCAACCCTTATGATGACAAGCGATTTATCTAAGAATTTATCGATGATAAATGAGATTCTGGGGGAAAATAACGATATCATCACACGAGAATTTTTCATTAATCATTCAAGAGCTTCGATCATTTTCACGAGAGGGTTAGTGGATACAAATATTATTAATAATAATATATTGAACCCTCTTATGTTCAACGCTATAAATGACGAGAGGATCCCTGATTCCCTTAAAGAAATGCTTCCTGTCAGTGAATGTCATGAGGAATCGGACATAAGTACAATCACCTCCTATATTTTAAGAGGGGAAACAGCATTGCTTCATGAAAAGTCTACTAAAGCAATCATTTTAAAAACTAGTGAATCAAAAGATCGGAGTATTGAAGAACCTGTAACCGAGCAGGTGGTGAGAGGTCCTAGAAATTGTTTTAATGAAAATATAAATGAGAATCAAGCACTTCTAAGAAAAGCGGGTGTAAATAAGGATCTAAGGTTCATGAGCTTTCAAGTTGGAGAACGATTTAAAAAGGAATTAGTCATCGCCTATATAGAGGGCATTACCAATGAAACAATCCTACAGAACGTTAAGGAAAAAATTGAATCTATTCAAATTGATAATGCACCAGAATCTGGATATATAGAGGAATTAATTGAAGAGAGTACTTTCTCACTTTTCCCGCAAATTCAAAGCACTGAACGACCTGATCGAGTTATTGCTGCATTGTCAGAGGGTAGAGTCGGCATATTACTGGATGGTACCCCCTTTGTCTTGATTGCTCCTGTAACCATCAATATGTATCTGCAATCACCAGAAGACTATTATGATCGATGGATTCCTGGCTCTTTGATTCGTTTATTACGCTATACGGCTGCTTTCATATCTGTCTTCACTCCCGCTTTATATATTTCCTTTGTCTCATTCCATCAGGGTTTAATTCCAACAAATCTAGCCATTTCCATTATCGGCTCTCGTGAGGGAGTCCCATTTCCTGTTCTCATTGAGGCTCTGTTAATGGAAGTTTCTATTGAAATATTAAGGGAGGCAGGGTTGCGTTTACCAAAACCTATCGGTCAAACCATTGGGATAGTCGGGGGTCTTGTGATTGGAGAAGCTGCGGTGCAAGCAGGTATTGTTAGTCCGGTTACAGTAATTGTTGTGGCCATAACGGCGATCTCTTCCTTTTCACTCCCACAATATACTTTAAGTATTTCATTACGAATATTAAGATTTATAGCCATGTTTTTAGGTGCTACTCTGGGACTCTACGGTGTAATCGTCTTTTTTCTTTTTTTCTGTATTCACCTTGTCCGTTTAAAAAGCTTTGGAATCCCTTTTCTCGGTCCTGCAGTACCGTACCAAATCAACGATTGGAAAGACTTTTTAATCAGGCTGCCCATCCAATTAATGAAAAAGAGACCCGAAACTCTGAAGCCTGGCGACAAAATTAGAAAAGGTTAGAAATGGACTTCACTTATTGAAAGGACTTGTCATGAATGAACTTGAATCAAAAGGAACGAATTAGTCCTACTCAAGCTATAATCCTCATCATTAACTATATTCTTGGTGTCGGAATATTAACATTGCCAAGGACAGCTGCTGCTAAAGTAGGGACGCCTGATATCTGGATAACCATTATTATCAGCAGTATTTTTCCCATCATAGCAGGGATGATCATTTTAATCCTTAATAACAGATATCCTAAAAAAACTTTTTTTCAGTATAGTAGAGAAATTGTCGGGAGAATACTCAGTATCATCCTTGGGGTAACAATGATTATTTATTTCATCACACTCACCAGTTTTGAAGTCAGGGTAATGGCTGAAGTAATCGAAACATATTTGCTCGAGGGGACTCCTATTCAAGTTTTAATTGTATTGTTTCTTTGGCTTGCCTTTTATTTAAATACGGATGGAATTAACTCCATTGCACGTGTGTTCCAAGTTATTTTTCCCCTTACCGTCATCATTTTCATCTTAATTTCCACAATGAGTTTAGGTTTATTTGAAATCAATAATTTACGCCCTGTTCTTGGAAATGGAATCCTCCCCGTGTTAAAGGGCGTTAAAACAACCTCTTTATCATACATTGGGATTGAGTTAATGATTATTCTATCGGCCTATTTAACTGAACCTAAGAAAGGGAAAAAGATTATCTTTATAGGAGTATTACTGCCGATGATTTTTTATCTAGTGACAGTCGTTATTGTCATAGGTGCATTATCAATAGATGGGGTAGGCAATCTAACTTGGCCAACTATTTCTCTCATCAATTCGTTTGAATTTCCAGGCATCTTTTTTGAACGCTTTGACTCGTTGTTTTTAATCGTATGGATTTTACAAATATTCGCTACAATCTCCATCACACTTTATGTTGCTTCTCTTGGTTTTTCACAATTATTCAACAAGGACATAAAGGTGTTTCTGCTTGTCTTTCTTCCCATTGTATTAATAATCTCGATGGTTCCGAATGATATATACCAATTATTCGCATTAGGAGATCTACTTGGAAATGCTGCAATCCTTTTATTTGGTGTACTACCAATCATTTTATTAGCAGTCTCTTTCTTAAGGAGGAAATTCAATTGAAGCATCTTACATATCTTTTCATCTTCTTACTCACTGTTCTCATGTTAACAGGATGTTGGAGTTCTAAGGATATTGAAAAATTGGACCTTCTATTGGGTATTGGGATTGATGAGGGGCAAAGTAATAGTAATGAGTATTCAGAAGAGGATTTAATTAATGTTACCTTTCAACTCGTGAATGTGTCCGGCAATCAATCTTCTAACACGTATTCAGGTAATGCAAAGCCTTTTGTCAATGTTAATGAAACAGGTGAATCATTACTTGAGACCGCACGGGAAGTTTTACTAAAACGAAAAAACACTCTAAACGGGCAACATCAAAGACTGGTTGTATTAAGCAGTAAAGTAGCCCAAAAAAGAAATATTAGAGAATTATTAGATTTCTTCATTCGTGATCCCGAAGCCAGAATGAGTTGCTTAATCATGGTTACAGATGGACTGTCTAAGGACATCATGAGCACGGAAACGAATGAAATTCCTTCAGTGCATATAAAAGAGATCTCAGATCATATTGAAAAATCGAATAAGTTAATCGAACCCATGACTCTTTCGAAAATCAACGCAACTATGGAAGCGAAATCTAGTTTTTTGTTGCAAAATATAGAAAAGAGAAATGATGAAATCATCCTCACTGGCGCAGCTGTGATTAAAGGAGACACTCTCACTCAAATCGGATTCTTAAATGAAGAAGAATTGGTAGGAATGAATTGGTTAACCGCTTTAACAGATGGAGGAATCGTAAAGATAAGGGAAGAAGGCAGCAACAAACCGATTACGTATGAGCTGGAAACTATCAAGCGCAAAGTAAAACCTATACTAGAGAATGGACAAATGTCCTTTCAAGTAGATACAAAAGTAAGCGGGGACATATCTGAATTGATCACAGAAACGGATGAACTCACAAAGAAAGAGAAAATAAAGGATTTAGAAAAACAAATACAAGAAAAAATCAAAGAACAAATAAAAAAAAGTTTAGAGAAAATCCAACAGGACTTGAAAGTAGACGTCTTAGGATTTCACGATTACGTTAGAATTCATCACCCAGACTATTGGAAAAGTCATAAAGATGAATGGGACAATACTTTCAGTCAAGCAAACATCGATTATCAAGTAGATGTCCAAATATCTACGTTAAATATGAATATAAGTGAATAGTACAACCTTCATAAATGAAAAATACATTTCATATTTAGAATCAAATGGAGCTTACACTTTTAAGTATAGTTTGGGTAAAATGTTTTAGCTTCTTTGAGGAATTGTGGTATACCTTACAGCATGAACCCATTATGGAACGAGGGGAAACCTGGATTTTCGTAGTTGAAATACAGCACGCGTTTACTTACTAAACAGCGTGCTATTCGACTCCTCGACATAATCTTTCAGTTTTAGAAATCTAAAAATGCCTAACCTTATTCACTTGGGTCAGGACCATTTCGTGCCAAATGGTCCTCTAAAGAAATAACTTACATTCGCTTGAGACAAATCTTCAGCTATTGCCCCTATTACTTGAATAACAAATTATTTATTAAGAGAAGTTCGTGGATTCACAACGTTATCCGGATCCATTGCCCATTCTTCCATTCGTTCCATTTGTCTCTTTCTTAAGTCCCTAAAGGGTTCCTCTATTCGTTCGACTTCATTAAATCTTCCATCAAAACATAGGAAATAGACTTTATACTTTTAGATTATGAACGACTCCAACAATGTACATATATAATCCTATGAGAGATAGAATAGATCCCCAAATAAATGTCCACGGATTATCCTCTTTTTCTTTGCCTGATTTCTAGAATATTGCGGTTTTCAAATAATAAACATAAGGTTTATGGCATTTTAAGTAAAATATAGATAAAGATGTTATTCAATTAAAGGGCAGTTTAGCGACAGAAGAGGAAATAGGTACGTCAATGTAGAACTCTTATAGATATTGTGGTCTAAATTTCGTATTAAGGGTGGGAGCTCAGGAATGAAAACGCTATTTCAGTATAACTGGCAGGTTAGAGATGATTGGTTTACATGGTGCGAAGATGTACCGGAAGAGGAATTACTTAAAAAACGGGTTGGTGGGGTCGGTAGTATCCTGTACACGCTGTTTCATATCGTGGAGGTCGAACGAAGTTGGATTCACTTTTTGAAAACACAACAAGATCCAGGAGAACCACCGTTTGAAGATTACGCCAGCTTGGAAAAAGTGAAAGCCCTATCCAATCAATATCACAAAGAGATTAAACCGTTTATTATGTCTTGGACGAATGAAATGGAATCACGAACTAATACAGTTACCAATTCCGAGGGTAAAAGTGCAACTTTCAATCACGGGGAAATAATGCGGCATGTTATAGCTCACGAAATACATCACGTTGGTCAGTTGTCTGTATGGGCGAGAGAACTTGGACGGGAACCAGTGACCGCAAATTTAATCTTCAGAGGGCTATACAATTAAAAGTAATGTGTCTCTAAGAGTGCGATTGTTCATGAAGAGACAGTCGCTTTTTTGGGTTAAAGGAGCAGGTTAATAGAACAAAGAAGAAATCTATTGTTGACTTTAACAATTGAAATATTTGATAATGTTTTGGTATTAAATATCTTTAAAAGGAAGAGTATGATGAAAAAAGCAGACAAAATTGCCTCCTAAGATAAAAAAATTAGGAGGCGTTAATAATGAAATTCAATATTATAGACCGTAAAAATTGGTATCGAAAAGAGTATTTTGAACACTTTTTACAACAACAAACAACTTTCAGTATAACGAATGAAATAAATATTACAATTCTTATGAAAAACTTAAAGGAAAAGGATCATAAGTTATATCCTGCGTTTATTTTTATGATTACAAAAGTAGTCAATTCGCATATAGAATTTAGAACCAGTTTTAACTATGAAGGGAAGTTAGGTTACTGGACAGAAATTGTCCCCTCTTATACAATTTTTGATAAGAAGACATGCACGTTTTCGGGCATCTGGTCACCATATTTATCAACATTTCATGAGTTTCACACTCAGTATGAAAAAGATGTAGAAAAATACAATGGTACGGGTAGATTATTTCCAAAGACTCCTATACCAGAAAATAATGTTCCCATTTCGATGATTCCTTGGAGTTCTTTTACAGCATTTAATTTAAATATTAATAATGGTGGAGACTTTCTTTTACCAATTGTTACTGGCGGTAGATATTCCAGACAAAAGGAAGAATTATTCTTACCTGTCTCATTACAAATTCATCATGCAGTATGTGATGGTTATCATGCGAGTGTTTTTATGAATGAATTACAAAGACTTGCTGATGATAGTGCAGAGTGGATTTAGTTGTTAATCAAAAGAAATAAAAAAGGAACTGTCATATCAGTTCCTTTTTTTTATTGAAGTAAAAGTTAACAAATGAAAAATCTTGTTTAATTCGTTGTGAATTCTTGGTGATAGGTTCCTTTCTTATGTTAAAGGGGAAAATTCCTCATCTATCATTGACCCCATACGGCAGAGGTTTCATTGTGGAATACATTCTAAGTGAAGTATCATTTTACTGATCGTCATTTATGTACTTATGTCCCATTGTCTTTTAAATACGGTATCATCATAATGAAAATAGACACCGCAATCAAACTTAGAATAAACCATCATTCATCCTACACAAACACCACCAGAGGAACGAACCCAAGCACCAATCCAATATCTGCTTTGATGACTACATTTATTAACATTTTCCGTTAGACTATTTACAAGAAATTAACTTGAGAAAAAATAACTCCGTACACTATCATTGCAAGTAGAGCATATTCAACTAATGGCCAATCCTCATTGAAAACTACTTCAACCAATCTTGCTTTTAAACAGTCCCTAAACGCACTGAATCATGACCGTGCCACACACTTTGATTGCCATCTTTTTCTTACTATTAACCTTTCATTCTCTAAGAAGGACAGGTTGATATAAAAAATCACATACAGGAGGCATTTCTATGTTGAAGAAATCGATGTTGTTTGTTTTTGTACTGGTTCTCTCGTTCGCTTTATTCTTGCCGACCGCCTTTGCCTTTCCACCTGGCACACCGTCCAAGTCCACGGCCCAATCCCAGCTGAACGCACTGACCGTGAAATCCGAAAGTTCCATGACCGGCTACTCAAGGGACAAGTTCCCACACTGGATAGGACAAGGCAGTGGCTGCGACACCCGCCAGTTAGTCCTCCAGCGTGACGCTGACTACTACAGCGGCAGCTGCCCTGTGACGTCCGGCAAATGGTACAGCTACTACGACGGTGTCATTGTGTACGATCCGTCCGATCTCGACATCGATCACGTCGTCCCATTGGCCGAGGCATGGCGTTCCGGTGCCAGCAGCTGGACCACTGACAAGCGCGAGGACTTCGCCAACGACCTCAGCGGCCCGCAACTGATCGCGGTGACCGCCAGCTCCAACCGCTCCAAAGGTGACCAGGACCCATCAACATGGCAGCCACCGCGTTCCAGCGCAGACTGTGGGTACGCAAAGTGGTGGATCAGCACCAAGTCCAAATGGAATTTAAGCCTGCAGTCTTCAGAGAAGTCCGCGCTTCAGGGTATGTTGAACAGCTGCGCTTACTGACTCTGATATTGTGATTGCCAGTACGAGTAATCGGCCGTTGTTCGTAATGGCTTTGTTATCAACCAACCAAAGAAGGGATGCACTTGTATGGAAAAGAAATCGACCATTTTTACCGCAACTCACGGTGTCAAGACCTCTGAGGTCGGTGTGATCAGCGGCGAGCTTGAACTGCGAACCACCTGCAATGATGATGGCGTTCTAACACTCGCTATCACGTATGTTGGGGCTGAGGAGTGGTATACGTTGCCGGGTGAGGAGTATCGTTTGCATGATGTGCGTGATCATGAGGTGGTACATGCGATGCTTGTGAATGTGTTGGAGCGTCCTTGAAACAGAGGGACATAGCAAAACCATTTCAAAAAACGGTGCCTGACCTCCGGCACTAGAGTAGAAGAAAATACATCAATCCGGATGATTACACGTGGCAGGACAACACATGGTTGAGTCCTGCCTTATTTGTGTTTGACTATCTTAATGCAAGGGATACGTCATTAAAATAATTTATGGTATGATGATTAAATTGTTTGCCCAAACAAATACTTATGTATATTCATCTTAGAAAAGAGGTACTTATGCAAGAGACTGTATTATCCAAACAACATTGGTTTCTCATCTTCACCCTTACGTTACTGACATTTGTTCTCGGGACAAGCGAATTTGTCATCGTTGGGATCTTAACGGAGATTTCCTCGAGCCTTCATATAACCAACGCAAAGGCAGGTACGCTTGTGTCAGCGTTTGCCATTACCTTTGCCATCGCCACCCCGATCGTCATGTCCGCAACAAGCCATTTTCCAAAGCGGAAATGGATGTTGTTTTTGATAGGGGCATTTATCATTCTGAATGCTTTGTGCGTGATTTCGACAAGTTACATTATGCTCCTTGTACTCCGAATGCTGACAGCCATTGTCACAGGCGTTTCAATTTCCCTTGCCATGACGATCGCGAGCGAAGCAATTCCAGTGACAAAACGCGGGGTGGCCATTTCCTTCGTTTTCGGTGGGTTCACTCTGGCAAACGTGATCGGAGTTCCCATCGGTACCGTCATCGCTGAGTGGTACGACTGGCATGCCACATTCCTGTTAACGACGATTCTTGGTGTGGTTGCCTTTTTGGCATCTTTCATGAATTTGCCCAGTAAGCTCAGTCAATACCGCAGTTCCATGCGTGATCAGTTTTCTTTATTGACTCATCCACGGATCTTGATGGCTTTCTTCATTCCAGCTCTGGGATTCGGTGCAACCTATGCGGTCTTTACGTATCTTGTCCCGATTCTGGACATGATGGGAGCTCCAGGCAACTCCATCAGTTTGATCCTGTTTGCCTACGGATTCATCTCGATCTTCAGCAACATACTGGCCGGAAAGATTGCCAGTCACAATGCCATCGGACGCCTCAGATTCGTTTTCCTTATCCAGGCATTTGTCCTGATCGGATTATACTTTACGACCGATCATTTTATCATCGGATTGATCAACATTGGCTTGATGTCCCTGATGGCTATCCTGCTAACCACCTCAACCCAGCTTTACTTGATCGACCTTGCCGGTGTGTATCAACCAAAAGCGACAGGACTCGCCGCTTCATTGATGCCCGTTGCAAGCAATGTCGGTATCGCCATGGGCTCAGCACTAGGAGGGCTTGTCTACCATCAAGGACCATTGATGAATGTGTCACTTGTCGGTGGGGTGGTTGCGGTTTGTGCGAGCCTGTTGACTTTCTTGAGTTATCGATTGGATCGGAAGCATGAGAGATTAGCGTAAATGACGTTATAGAAAAGAAGGATCTTTTAATTAGTAGTTCAGTTATTGTGGAGAAAACTTATAACAAGCTAGATAACATTTGAAATCACAGATTAAATCACACAGTAATTAGCACGCAAAAAAGCTCAGAGTTACTGCTCTGAGCTTTTCTATTTTCACCTTACCTTATTCAATTATATCCCTCTATAATTGAATAAGGTAAGGTGAAAGATTATGTTTTTACCTCATATACTGAGGAAAATCAAATATTATCCAAATTATTACTAGGAAGAAAAAGCTTAACCCCCATGCTATGAGAGGTTTTCTATGATGAATAATAAGGGTAGTATACATCGCAAAATAAAATAGAATAGAATACCACATGTTCCACTTATAATGATGTACAATAAAACCTAAATGCAAGTTAATATATTCTATTGTCGAATAAAGCAGAATCCAGAAACTTAAATAAAATACCCTTTTTTTGATAATATCGGTTTGATAAAAGTATTTTAAGAAAATCAATATTATCGCAGGGTATCTCATGAACATTATCGACGATGCAATAATTGTATGATTAGGAAGGATCATATCATTGAATGATCACAGTGGATGATTATATGTTAAAAAATCTTCAAAAAGGTCTATTAAAATAAAGAAAATTATTGTGGGGTAATACTGTTTCCAGTTCCGCCAATCACCCCAACGGTACGCAGCTATTATGAATGCTAAATTATATATAAGATGCATATTTTTACCTTCTACCTATTTTTTATAAGGTTTGCATTTATTGGTGAAATATTCATTTATTATAGTGTTATCCTGCCCCTTTAACGGAATGAAGAATAAGCTGAAGATCCCCCCTGGCTTAGGAACTATAATTATTTCTTTTTCTAAGTAAATATGGTGCGGACGTGCTACGTTTTATCAATCCTTTTGTATTGCCTGTTATATGTATGTAGTCTTCTGCTTTTAGAAAATCCATCCAAGTTATTTCTTCTATTTCTTCCGGCATAGATATAGTAATCTCTCCACCAGTTATCTCCCCTCTAAAAATAAAGAAAACGGCATGGTGTCCTCTATCCTCGAAAAACGCTTCACTTACAGAAAAGACATCACCTATTTCGACATCTAAGCCTGTCTCTTCTTTTACTTCGCGAATTGCAGCTTCTTCAAGCGTTTCTCCTGGCTCAACTGCCCCTCCAGGAAGTGTATAATATGAAGAGTTTTCCCCTATATTTTTCACCATCAATACATTCTCGCCCAGTTCATCTAAGAGAAGCACATATGTGACATCTACTCGCTTCATAAGTTAAAATACCTCCTATTATTAGGTCACGTCTTCAATTTATAATACTAACTTTTCATACAATACAAATATCAAACTTGAAAAAGGCCCACTAATCCTGCTTAGATCAGTGATTGCACTTCTTTTATTCGCCGCCTATAATGGAATGAATTTCCTCTTTAGCTTAATAGCCAAATCACTATTCTTTTTTACCAACTAGCCCATATGTATTTAATATCAAGTGAGTAATAATTATCGACAATAAGTATGCAATAACAGGTTCAGAGGTACTCCATATTGAAACTAACGAGAAAAATAATAAGGTAGATACACCAAAAAGAATAATTAAATAAAGAAAAAAACTTATGATTACACTAATCTAAAACACCCCCACTGACGCTGTACTAACATTTATGTCCTATAAACAAACCTGCCCCAATATTAATATAAAGGAAAAGCTAAAGACCAGCTTCCCATTCTTCAGCAAACGCCCTCTTTAGCTTAAGTGAAAAACCTCACAATAACCCCTTATACTTAACTAAAAATGGTGTTAACAACGAACCAACCAAGAGTATGAATAACCCTATTACAAGAGTTAGAATGAAACTTTCGAAAGGGGATGGGAAATTTAAAAAAATCAGCGAAGGTACAATTGTGCAAAAAACAAAAGATAACCTCCCCAAAATGGTTATTCTGTGTTCCGTTCCACAGTTATTACACTCAATTGGTTTGTATGTCCATACAAAAGATTTATAGATTTTACTCCATCTAAATTGAGTATTACATTTATCACATTTCTGCAAAATAAAACACCTCGATATTAGAGTTTCTTGAATAATGTACTTCCTGAATTATTCAGCCCCCTATGGAAGATTAATTGGAATAGCAATTAGTAATCCTCCCTTAGTACAAGGCATATACTTGTAATGAATTCATTTGAGGGAGAGGTTATTGTGAAACATAAATATCTAGTTATTGGTGTTGTTTCTTTGTTAGTTATTGTGTCATCCGTATTTGTCATAAGTCAAAAACAAGCTGAACAAGGAAAAATAGAGGAAACTGACATTATTAACTAAAATCAGTAGCAAATTGATAAAGGATGGATACCCAGTTTCAGGTATGGTTACCAGCTCCCAACCATTTAGCCTAAACATTACTTTATCACAATTAGTATCCGACGATATCAAAGAAGAGGTTATAATTGTACATAGTGTTGTTAAACAAAATGGATTTGAACCACACTCGATTAAGATTACGTTTAAAAAATTAATAAAATAAAAACTTTATTATTTTTTCGCTCCTGTATAAGGAGCTATTCTTGTTCTCTTGTTCACTTTCCTGCCCTTTCGTAGAATAACGAAAAGCTAAAAATTAGCTGTCCGATCTTCAGCTATCACTCCGTTATTTTAATAACTTCACTAAAGATTATTTTTCATAGGCATATAATATAATTTCCATTCCACTATGTGTTTACGCCAATCATAAACCACGATTACTTCCTTACCATTTCTATTCTCAACATCGGTCTTAAATATCTTTTTTACCTCTTCTATGATGGCTTTCTTATTTTCGTATTTTCCTGAATTTACTTCTTTTCTGTCATCATATACGATAGTATAATCAACTAATTTGTTAGTTATATTCATTATAATCAAATCCTCCTTATCTTTAATATAAAACCATACTCATAGTTTCACATTAAGCAAACGACCCCGGTTAATTGAAAAAGATATTATACTGACGGAGGCCTATCAGACATCGTATTAACAAGAATTAAATATATAAGTATATTAGCAGGTAAAAAAATAAATATTAACCTTACCCCCAAAGAAGAGATACCGAAATACTCAGCTATGCCTCCACAAACACCACTTATAGACTTATCTGTTGTTGATTTTCTTACCTTATTTTTCACTTCGAATATTGTTATATGGGACAACGTGAATGTCCCTCTGTCCCTGCAAAAGAAAAACCATGGATAAAGTAGTCCATGGTTTTTCTAAACTATTTGGTTCGCTATTCTCCCTGGTAAGCGCTGTTTTGGGTCCGGAATTGCACTTCTGCAACGGATAGCATGAGCGGACCGCTATGTGATTCTTCGAATACAATGGTCACTTTTTTCATCTTTGTACCGTCTTCTGTTAAATCAAATGTGACCTTTTTATCGGTGGAGAGTACTTCCTTCGCTCCAAGGTCGTACTCATTCCCTTCTTCATCTGTTCCGATTGCGCGAAGCTTTTTGATTTTCCCATTGGTGTAATGTGGTCTGTTAAAGACTTCAAATGTCGTCAGCTCCTGTGGGTCATTGAAGGTAAAGTCGACTGTCAGTGGCAGGGAAATTCCGTCTGCTTCCGTAATGCTCCACTTCAATTCGGCAAGGGATGATTCGCTGATCTCTCCGTCTATCAATCGGGGAAACGCCGCCGCTCCATCCTGCATCTTATCTGCTTCGCCTGTCACGGCCATATCCCTTGCTGTCAGGAGCAGTTCCTCTGGTTCTTCAGGCTGCTCGACTTCTCCAGGTTCTTCACCGGGCTGTAAGACATCCCCTATCTGATCAATAGTGTCAAAGCCAGTATTCACAAGCAATGATCTTGTAATTGGAACATCGAACGTCCCATCTTGCTTCGCTTTAAGTTTAATGACAGCGAGAGTGGATGTACCTTCCAGTGTAGCTTGTGAGCCTTTATTGGAAAAGGCGGTCATGACCCTTTGCTTATCGTTTCCGATTCCTGCTAGAATGGAATAATTCAACATTTCTTCCGTGGCATCTGTAGGAGCAGCAACTCTATCCCCGCCCGTGAGGATTTCATATTTGTTCGGGTCAATCTCCATCTCAAGATGGAATGCATTGATATCCTTCATCCCGGCACCGATGATCTCCACTGTCACTTCTTCTCCTGCCTTTAATTCCTGTTTATCGGGACGAATGCTCAACGTTCCAGCCACTGGACGCCCGGTGCCCTGCAGCTTTGTCTCACCCAGCTGACCTGCTACATACATTAGATCGTATGCGTCGATGACTTCATTATAATTTATGTCCACCTTTGAAACCTGATCCCAGGATGTATCTGTACTGTCCACGCCCATATAACTCGCAAAGAACAGGAGATCCTCCTCATCGATGGCACCATTCGGGATGTTTTCGCCTACAACCATCCCTTCCGTTTTATCCTTTTTGTATGGTCTAAATTCTTGGGCAGAACCAAACCCTCCGACTGCATCCTTTATCGTCAATTTGATATAGCGTGCCGTTACATCCTCATTGAATATGATGGTCTTTATGTCTTTGCTTCTCTCAAACGTTCCATCGGTCACAATCTTCTTATATGTTTTTCCGTCAAGGCTGACTTCAAGGTCATATTTCAGGATTGTACCATTCCCCGCGTCAGGCCTTGGTACATACTCAAACTGTTCTAATTGATACGCAAGCTTCATATCGATTTCAAACGTATGAGGAGGTACATTCCCAGAGAACCATTGTGTGTGCCATTGTGTACCTTCATCCCCATCCACCGCTTTCGACGCTTCACTTCCAGATTGATGACTCGAAGCGGTGGCGGTCATGTTTTCCGGTACATTCCGGAACGGGTCGAGCTTGGTTTTAATAGTGACTTCATCACTCCACTCCGAAGCACCTTTGGAATTGACTGCCCGGATTTGATAGCTGTATTCCGTATCGAAATCCAGATCTTCATGCTCGAAATACGGCTGATTCTCTCCCACTTTTTCCACAAACACGTTTCTATAGATCATTCCACCAATTTTAAGATCATAGGAAATATTTTCTCCTTCGACCTCATCCCAGTGAAGGGTAATGCTTTTATCTGTGATCGTTTCATCATCTGCTCCAAGTCCTCCAGGAACAGCAGGGACTTCTTCATCAATGATTTCCTTCACTTGGGTATTATCGAACCCATTCACAGTAAGTCGCACGGCTTTCTTCGTAATATCCGTCTTCCCAACCTTCACATAAAGCTTAGGTGCAGTTGTAATCTTGGTTTCGGCAAACTCGGATCCTTCCGTTGCATAGTGATTCAAGTTCGGACTTTCATTATAGAAGTAAACATTTTCTGACTGATTGTATTCCTTCTCTGACCCGGCTTTTTTCAGCTTCACATTCTTGCCCCCGACTTTTACGGTGACGGATTCAGGTTGTTTGCGGGTGTTGATGAGGAATTCTGTTCCCCTATCTTTCACCATCCCATCGTAGCCCTTTCCTTTGGCTTTATGGACGGTGATTTTCGCTTTATCGTTTGCCACAACGGATGTAATTTTGGTCTTTGTATTCTTTCCGGATTTATAGTCAACTGTCTTTCCGTCATCTTCGTAAAGGGTAAACTCTGATTTCCCTGATGGATAGATGTCAAATATTCTATTCTCGGAACCATCTAGCTCATTAATCGAGTTATTGGCCGGAGCCATCGGGATGATCGCACCATTCTTTACGAATACAGGTGTTTTCCATAATGGAGCATCGATATGATTGACTACGGCTCCACCTTTATGTTGTTCCCCTGTAAAATAGTCAATCCAAATCTGGTCCTTATCCGGCAGGTAGATACCGTTGCGTACTCCCGCTTCCTGATCCTTTTCATTGTATACAGGAGCTACCAATAAATTGGGGCCCCACATATACTGATACTGTGTTTCCCTGCCATACGTAAAGGGATCTTCCGGATACTCAAGCATCATCCCTCTGACCGATGGCATCGATGTCGAAGTCGATTCCTCGGCAATGGTGTAAATATACGGCATCATTTGTGACTTCAGCTTTAGATACATGCGGTTAATGGATGTGTAAGGTTCACCATAATTCCATGGATTCTTTGATTTGCTGTAATCATTTCCGGAAGATGCCCAGCCGTCCATATCAATTTGGATAGGTGAAAAGGCCTTCCACTGAAAATCTCTTGTCTGGATGACAGGATCCCCTCCGAAAATACCGTCCATATCGGATCCGACATTCGGATTACCGGACAACCCTGCTCCGATATAAGTGGGGATATGCATGCGGATATATTCCCACTCGCCTCCATATTGGTCGCCTGACCAAAGGGTAGCGTAACGCTGGGTGCCTGCCCAGCCGTCAAGACTAATGACAAACGGACGTGCACCACCCGAGTTCTCCTGCTTCTCGATTCCTTCTGCTGCCTGACGTGTGGCATTTAGGGCCATGGAGTAGCCCTGCCCAACCCAGGCAACGTCGGTTTTGATGGCTCTAACTCCTGCCTGAACTTCGCCATCAAGATCCCTTTGCAATGGGCTGTCCTCAGGGAGATTAGGATCAGGGTACAGGTTACTTTGTGTCCAGAGACCGACTTCAACATCCTGATCATTTGCTTTATCCACAAAGTTTTTCAGATTATCCAAGCCACTATAGCCACATCCATATCCATCATTCGGCAAAAACCAGCCCATGGGCATATCCTTGTTCACATACTGATTCAATGTTTCCATCCCCTTGCCAAGAAGGGTTCTCTTATCCTTATGACCATTATGGATCCCATTAAAGCAGTCCGCATGCCCAAGGTAAAACGCATACTCCGGCATCAATGCTGCTTTTCCGGTCAGTTCGGTATATTCGTCAATGATCTCCGGGATGGAATCATCTACGAAGTAGTAGGCATCGAACCTGTTTTCCTGATGCGAGAAGGTGGCCGTTTCGGAGAAATCATAGACACCAGGCTTAAACGTATTTCTCATCACACCGTATCCTTCTGTACTCAAGTAAAAGGGAACGGGACTTGAAGCTGCACCAGCATCCCAACCGCCGCCAATGGCAATGTTGATTTTTGTATTTTTATGAGAATAATAGCCGTTCTGCTGTCCTCCTCCATAGAAATATTCTTCTCCTTTGGTGTTCAATGTCTGAACCGTTTGATCCTCTGCAAGAGTAAGGGGCACTTTTTCGCTCCAAAGGATCTTGTTTCTTTTTTTATCCACTAGGCTCATCTTAGAGTCTGCTTTTGAAATCTTCAGTTCCAATACTTTCGTCGTGATTCGATAAAAATGGGAATCTTCCTCTAATCTTATGCGTGTTACCCCATACTCCTTTTTATATTCCTCTTGATCTTTATCCACGATTTTGGTTACATGATCCGGTTTATTAGGCGTCGGATATTCTGGGAACTTTCCATCGGGATCAAGATGTAATCTGAACACATTTTCTCTTAGAAAGCTAATTTTGATTCCTTCACCGGTTGACAGATCAATGAAGACATCACTACCTTTCTTATCTATCCCGCTGACTTTCCCGATGGAAGGCCCACCGGTATCTTCACTAGCTTTCGTTAGGTTAGTCGGAATAAACGATAGGACCATCATGAGTGCCAATAACAGTGAGGCAAATCTTTTACGCTTATTTGCTTTTCTAAACAACATCCTCCACCTCCACAATTGTTAACTAGATTCCTTCCCAATAGACTGACCGAGATCTATTGCAGTAAGTAATGTCTTTAGATGCCTGCCCCATCCCGTTTGAGGCGACCGGATTTCTGAAAGCATTTGATTGCTTCTTTCCCTGAAGACAAGGCTCTATCCTTTAATTCATCTATGGGAACCGTGTCTTTCATGATCGCTGTTTCCAGAATCATGGATAGATTGGCTCCTCCGATGACCCTAGCGTCATCCCTTTCCCTTATAAGTGAAACAGCCGTTTTAAAAGGGGAGCCTCCAACGAGGTCACAAAGAACCAACACTCCTTCACACTCTTTCAATCTATCAAATGCCGCCTTCAGCTTTTCTTCCAAATCGGTCATCGAGTCTATTTCTTGGAAATCCACATACTCTATGTGCGACTGCTCCCCTGCAATCAATTTCACTGAAGAACGAAGACCAGATGCAAAGAATCCATGACCTGATACAAGTAAACCGTTCATTGTTTCTCCTCCTGTTCCCCGCTTACAGAATGGTACCGAACGGGAATGGTATTTCACCAATAATGCCAATGATCACTGTAATCAAAATGAGTAGTACCGGTGACAAACCGCGTTTCAATAAATAGTACATCAATAAGGTATAACCCAAAGGTAGAATATTAGGCATGACCTTATCCAGCAAATCTTCCTGGATCGCGATTTCTGCTTTTCCCGCATGAATGACCAGATTGGCAGATACGTTGACAAAAGAAGCGATCAGTCCGCCCACTACGGTCAATCCAACGATAGAAGCTGCATGGGAAACTTTTTTCGTATTTTCTTTTAAGGAACTGATGGCATTGGTTCCCGTTTTGTATCCATATCGCATAAGTCCGAAACGCAGGGCAAAGTGAACGATGTTGAAGATCACAAGAAACACAAGAGCCCCCATCGGACTACCATCTGCCCCAAGGGACGCACCGATCCCGATACAAATCGGCAGGAGTGTGAGCCAGAACAGCGCATCCCCGATTCCACCCAACGGCCCCATCATAGCCACACGGATCGACCTAATGGTATTTCGATTCTGCTTCTTCTCCTCCATGGCAAGCACAATTCCCATAATGATATTCACCAGGAAAGGATGGGTATTGAAGAATTCCATATGGCTCTTCATCGACTTACTCAGGTCGTGCTTATTCTTATGGATCTTTTTCAACCCTGGAAGGATGGAATAAAGCCAGCCTGCTGCCTGCATCCTTTCGTAGTTGAAAGACGCCTGGAGCAACAAAGAACGCCACACCATTTTATTGAGATCTTTCTTCGTCATTACCTGTTCACTAGAATGATCTTCATAATATTCTGAATCTTCAACGTGTACTTGAGGCTTTTGATCAACAGCTGCTTGTTCAGATGCCACGACCTCTTCCCCCTCTCACAGCAGCTCCCTGGCCGCCGGATGTCTTGTAAAAGTCATACATAGCAATAGCAAGGCCAATCAGTGCGACTGCGATAATCGGCATTTCCAAATACGTGACAAGGATGAAACCTACGATGAGATAAGCTACATACTGCTTTTTCAGCATGATTTTCAAGAGCATGGCAAAACCGATTGCCGCCATCATACCTCCCGCTGTCCCAAGCCCTGTGACCAGCCATTCCGGCATCGTCTCGACAACATTCCTTGCCGCTTCTGCCCCAAAATAGATAGGAAGGAAGGCAACAACAAAGTAAAAGACGAACAAGGTAAGAATCCCCATGTAGTTAATTCTGTCGATCCCTTTTGTGTTGGCAGCCTCTGCATATCGGTCTGCTTTGTGCATAACAGGTGAAAAAGCTGTAAACATCAAGGTGATACAAGCCTGGACCGCAACGGCAAACGGTACAGCGATTCCAATGGCCACCTGTGGATCCTGGCCTGTTAAGATAGCAAATGCCGTTCCAATAATTCCCCCTATCACCACGTTCGGAGGTTGTGCCCCTGCCAGTGGAACCATTCCTGCCCATACTAATTCAATGGCTGCACCGGTGATGACACCTGTCTTCAAATCTCCAAGAATGAGTCCAATAATGACCCCCGTTACAATGGGGCGATGGATATGAAACAAACCATTAAACAAATCAATCCCTGCGATACCTGCCCATATGGCAATCAATAATGCCTGAAGCAAGATTTCCTGGTCCAACAAGATCACACCTTTCCCTTATAAAATGGTATAAATATCATCTGGCCTTTCATCCGGAACACGACGTACTTCAAGCTTCACACCCTGTTCCTTCAAGTCACGGAAAGCTTCTTTATCAGATTCATCAACAGAAACAGTAGAGAACACTTGCGTTTTGCCTTCTGAGAAGTGCATATTTCCGATATTCACTTTATCGATCGGGACACCTCCTTTCACAAGACGATTTACATCCTGTGGTGTTTTGACTACTAAGAAAATATGTTGGTCATCCGATGCGTCATGGATAATATCAATGGTTGTCTGAACCGAAAAAAAACGGATCCCTATCGCTTCCGGAACGACCATCTCCATCAAATCTTGCTGCACTTCATCTTCTGCCACCACATCATTCGCCACAACAATCAGATTCGCCCCAAGATGATTGACCCACGTCACACCAACCTGCCCATGCACAAGACGATTGTCAATCCTTGTCAATAAAATATTCGGCATGATCTTTTCCCCCTCCATTATTAACATTGTATTTTTTGAACCCCTTTCACCAGGATAAGGTGATCAGGTGACCGTAACCTCAAAACCTACCACTTTCTTTAAACCATTCATCCCACTTGAGCAGCATCCACAAATGTTCCCTTTCACTCTCTTAATCAAGGAAATTATTTGCGGACCACTATTCAACCCTTATATCCATTTATCTTATGAAATAATATCGTTACGTTATGACATCATTACCAGTTAACCCATGTGAAAACCTGATTCATGGTGGGAATGAAATTAAATTACATAAAGGTACGTATAGGATAAAGCATGACGTGATCTCTTGTTGGTTAAGGAACAAAAGCCCTTTTACACGATCCCTCTTTATTCATTCAAGTCCAGTCTACTTGTTGTATTCAAAATGGATTAGGTTTAAAGCTTTCACGTTCAGTGGGAAAATTTCGGTGTTTTCTTGCCTAGGAAGCAGTTTTAGTGGTAGTGAGGTCATTACCAGTTAATTCATGATAAAAGAATCCATCGCTTTACGCCCTTCGCCAGCGTTATTTCACTTGTCTTTTATCATTACTGATAACATGTATTTCACTTTGGAGTATAAATGTAATCGCATTCATTGTCAATATGGAATATCGAATTTTCTAAATTATGCGAAAATAAATTCCTTGGACGTAAACCCGTTTGGAATCAGAATCGACAGAACTAGAAATGGAAAGGTCAGAAGCAAGGTGAAAATCATAAATAATCGGTTGCGAAGTGAGAAAAACATAGTGCCTCCATGGTCGATGCTTATTATTTGAAGAGTGAAACTATTATTCTTTTAAATATACCATAGAATGAGGGTGGGAAAAAGACAGAAAGATAGGGGGAGGTTGGAATATGATTATAGATATTTAGAGGGTGCCCGCTTTTGCGAAGACACCTAAATCGTTAAAGGAGAAATAAGGGTGAGCATCTGAAATATTAAATGTTAATAAAAGGTTTGATAGATTTTGCCTACTGGCTTTCTATCAAACCTTTTATAGTTTAATCGAATATTATCTTACACATTTCTACACACGTCCCAAAACTATTACATTGTAATGAACCTTAAAATGGCCCCCAGTTCATCAAAACCCCTATTGTAAGAAAGATAGAACCAAGCACAATCCAGATCAACAATAAAGGCATCATAAAACGAATCCACTTAGTCCAAGAGATCCCGGCTATCGCCAAATTTGCCATAAGTATCCCAGATGTTGGAGTTATGGTATTCGTAAACCCATCGCCCATTTTGTATGCTTGAACAGCCACTTGACGAGGGATTTCCATTAAGTCTGCAAGAGGTGTCATGATAGGCATAACTATCACAGCTTGTCCACTTCCTGAGGAAACAAGAATATTGAAGATTAAATTGGCTACGAACATAACCAATGCACCTACCACGCTGGTGAAAGGGGTCATCATGGTGGCCATCCCTTCGACAACGGTATCGAGAATCCTACCATCTTCTAGAATGACAACGATGGAGCGGGCCATACCGATAATTAATGCGCCGTATACTAATCCTTTCGCCCCTTCAAAGAATTCGGATACGAGTTTATTCGGACTCATTTTCGCAATGATGGCTGTACCTGCAGCGATGATCAAGAAGATAGCGGCCATTTCATTCAATGACCATTTATATTGAAATACACCGAAAACATAAATACCAATTCCTACAACCAACCATGCCAGGACAAGCTTGTGCAGTCCTGTTATTTCCTGTTTCCCCGAAACTTCTTCCTTTTGATCAATTTTTGGAAATGGTGTCTTTCCTAAGACGCTTTTGGAAGGGTCATTCTTAATTTTCTTAGCGTAATAGGCCACATAGGTAACGGTTGAAATCAATATAGCGATATATATAACAATTCTATAGCCTATACCAGAAAACAATGGAAGTTGTGCGATTTGCTGAGCAGTTCCTGTAGTCAGAGGATCTAAGAATGCAGTATTAAAACCTGCATATGCGCCTAAATAGATAATGGCTACTCCGACGATGGCGTCGAGCTTCATGGAGCGAGCAAGGATGATACCAATGGGTATAAAAGCAATGACGGCATTGACAATGATACCTAGCGCTCCAAAAACTGAGAATAAAATACTGACACCTGCAATCAATAGCAATTCTTTATTCCTAGTCTTTTCAATCGTTTTGAGGATTAGTGCATCTATTGCTCCCGTCGATTCAATGACTGCAAATGCTCCTCCAATTATCAACACTAAGAAAATCAGTGGTGCAGAGCTGATCATTCCTTCTTGAATTGCCAAGAACACATCCATTAAGGTAGCAGGGGATGACTCCACATTCTGATAGCTGTCTGGAACGACCATTGTAATGCCATCCACTTCTTCTCTCGAAAACTCTCCAGCAGGGATTATGTATGTCATGATAGCAATTAATACGAGTATCCCAAACAAGATGACATAAGCATCGGGTATACCCCACTTCCGTTTCTTTTCTTTTGACGTGATTGTTTGAACTTCCATCGTTTTCTCCCTCTCCCTTCTTAATCTTCTGAATATTCTGTTGACTAACACCATATTAAATCATACAATTTAATTTAACAACAATAATTTAAAAACTTTATTCTGATGGAGATTTGATTATGGCTTATTTAGAAAATACTCAGAAAAACTATCATCACTTAACAAAAGGTCTTAAAAAGGTCGCAGAATCCTTACGGGCAAATCCTGTTCTGTTCGCAACACACCCTGCGAAAAAAACAGCTGAAATCATTGATGTCAGTGAAACAATGGTTATTCGCTTTTGCAAAGCGATCGGCTATGCAGGCTATGGGGAGTTACAAAAGGATGTTCAACAAAGTCTTTTATCCTTAAAGCCTCCAAAAAGGGATAACGATCACGAACAAGTGAATTCTTTCGAACGAATCATGCAATCTGATGAAGAGAACATTCATCAGGCATCCCTCAACATTGATTGGGAAGTTGCCAAACAAATCGTTGATTGTCTCGTTCAATCCGAGTCCACCAACATAGTCGGATATTACCACTCGTTTTCCTATGCTCACTGGTTTTATTTCCTGTTGCATCATTTAATTGATAACACCTCCCTTTATCGACCAGAAACGGATATCGGTTTCACGAAAAAAGGAAGCGATCATACGGTTATCATCTTTTCCTACTACCGTTATGCCTTAGAGGGCATCCGACTTGCAAAGGAAGCTAAAGAAAACGGGAACACGATTGTAATCATCACAGATTCCCAGCTCTCCCCCATTGCTGAATATGGTGATTACGTTCTTACCATTCACTCAGCAAAGAAATCGATACTTGAAAAAGGACCCATAACGTTTTCAGTGTTAAACGCTTTGCTTCTGCACGTTGCTCAGAAAACGGGAAAAATGGACTTTGTTAATCCGGCCAACACCTATTATATAAAGTGAGAGGAGAACTTATAATGAACGCACCCTTTAAAGAGAAGATACGGAATACCTTTGATTTCCTCCATGCCAACCCTGAAATAAGCTGGGAGGAAAAGAACACCACCACCTATATCGAAAACACGCTTAAACAAGCCGGTTGTCATGTACAAACGTTCGAAGACTGTACTGGGGTAATTGGCGATTATGGGAACTTCAGTGGAGATGTTCCGATAATTGGAATACGGGCAGATATCGATGCACTATGGCAGAAAGTCGACGGGGAGCTACAGGCTAATCATTCCTGTGGTCATGATGCTCATATGACCATGGTCCTTGGGGTTATGTGGAAAATTCAGGAGGATGAGCAACTAAAAGACAATATTGGTATTCGCTTTATCTTTCAACCTGCAGAGGAAGTCGGGGCGGGTGCATTAAAGATGGTCGAAAAGGGCGTTGTGGATGAAATCGACTATCTATATGGTATTCATCTACGTCCCATTCAGGAGACGGCGAATGGCTTCGCCTCACCTTCGATTCTTCACGGAGCGACAGGCTCATTCGCATTTGAGATAAAAGGGGACGATGCCCACGGAGCCCGTCCCCACTTGACTCACAATGCCATTGAAATTGGAAATCATATCCTTAATACATTAAATACGATTCATTTAAATCCAAGCATTGCCCATTCTATCAAAGTAACTAAATTTCAAGCTGGAGGAAAGAACCTTAACATTATTCCAGGCAGTGCAGCTATCGGTCTTGACCTCCGTTCCCAAACCAATGAACTCATGAAAGAATTGCATGAGAGAGTAAACGAAATTCTTCATACAACAAGTGAATTGTATGGAGTACCGATAGAAGTGACGAAAGATTACGGTATAGCTGCGTCAGTAGTGAGTGAAGAAGCACAAGAATATGCACACAGAGCAATCGTGAATGTGTTGGGAGAAGAGAAAGTGAACCCTCCACTTGTGACACCCGGCGGGGATGATTTCCACTTTTACACCATTAAAAAGCCTTACCTTAAAGCCACTATGGTAGGCCTTGGCTGTGATTTAAAACCCGGCCTCCATCATCCTGATATGGCTTTTGAAAAGGACTCCTTGTTTAATGGCATCGAGATTTTGACAGAAATTGTGAAACTCCATTCCAGGAAGGATGGGTAAGAATGAAACCAATTTTCATTAAAGAAGTGATTCTTCACACGATTAACGTTTCTCTGAAATCTCCTTTCACTACAAGTTTCGGAACTATTCAGACAAAAGAGGTCTGCCTAGTAGAAGTAATTGATGAATCTGGTTTATCTGGATGGGGAGAAACCGTCACAAGCGACGAGCCTTACTACAATGAAGAAACGACCCAAACGGCGTTATATATTCTAAAAGACTTCCTCATTCCAAAATTGATTAAGAAAGAAATCAGCCATCCGAAGGAAGTCCACCAAATGCTTTCCTTCGTACGGAGGCATCAAATCGCTAAAGCTGCAATTGAAACGGCCATTTGGGACGTCTTTAGTAAAAAGAACCATAAACCTTTATGTGAAGTCCTCGGGGGACACCAGAAAAAGGTGGCTGTTGGAAAAAGCATTGGAATACAGAATTCCCCTGAAGAACTTGTCTCTAAAGTCTCTCAATACGTGCATGAAGGCTTTCAAAAGATCAAAATAAAAATCGCCCCCGGTGCAGACATAGAGTATATCAGGAAAGTCAGAGAAGCATTTCCTGACATCAATTTAATGGCTGATGCCAATTCAGCCTATTCACTTAAAGACATAGAGCACTTGAAGCAAATAGATCAATATAATCTACTTATGATCGAACAACCCCTCGCCCATGATGACATCATTGATCACAGTGTTCTTCAGGGAGAAATGTCCACCCCGATCTGCCTTGATGAAAGCATCCACAGCTATGAAGACGCGCGAAAGGCCATTGAACTGGGCAGCTGTAAAATCATCAATATTAAAATTGGACGCGTAGGAGGATTACAGGAATCAATTCGAATTCATGACTTATGTAAAGACCACAACATCCCTGTATGGTGCGGCGGTATGCTTGAAACAGGTATCGGGAGGTCCCATAACCTTCACATGACAACACTTTCTAACTTTACCATTCCTGGTGACACCGCCCCTTCTTCCCACTACTGGAAAGAAGACATCATAACGGAAGATATCGTCATGGAGAACGGCTATATTCAGGTACCATCAGGAACCGGGATAGGTGCAGAGATAAGCAGAGCTGCTCTGCAAGAAAGACTGATCCGCTCTGAATCTGTAGTCAGTGATTATTCGGTGCATCCGATACCAAGCTAGAATTTAAAGGGAAAAGGACAGATGGCTGCTTTATAGCATACATCTGTCCTTGGTTTCTAAAATCAACAACGATTCTTAATGGTGGTTTAATCACCATTTTTAGCACTAATGAATAACGTGGCTTTGCCGAGGAGCTTATTATTCCATAGAGACAGCACTCTGTCTCAGGAAATAAAGCCGGGGAGCGGACAAGACCCCTGCCCTACCCCTGCTTACCAATTGCACCCTGCTCTTCGTTTAAAAACATCACACCGATCAAGCCAACCATTGAGAAAATCATCGGGGTGAAGAAACCGTAGAAGTATCCATCACTGATACTGCCCGATGTGGACTGAACACTTTCCAATATAGAGCCAAAAACGCCAGGCAGCAATACGGCACTTAGAAATCCACCCGTATTCGCAAACCCTGAAACGCTGCCGGATTCCGTTACAGGAAAAGATTTACGAACTGCGGCAAACGTCAATGAATTTGCCCCGAATCCAAATCCTAAAATAAAGAATAGGATTATCACCAGGAAAAGTGGTGGTTGCCCTTTAAATAATAGAAAGGCAGTCCAACACATTAAAACCGTGATATGAAAAACAACATAGGGCCGTTTAATTTTTCCCAAATAGCTTGAAACCCATCCTATAAGCGGTGCTCCAACTAGTGCTCCAATTAGACTGATCATAATGACCTGACTTGCTTCTATACGTGTCATTCCATATACATCCATTGCATAGGGAACCGCCCATGAACCGATAAACCCTATATATCCTCCTACAATCCCAAAGTGACACAAGAATAATGCCCAGGCCTGTCGATTTAAGAATATTCTTCGCAGTAACACTGGTATTTTTTCATGTTCTAATGTACTTTTCACAAGTAACGGCTGTTTTGGTTTTTTGACAAGTATCAAAAAAAGAAAAAAACTCCATACACACAAAAGAATCCCCGTTGATAGAAATGATCCCCTCCATCCAAACGAGACGATCACTGCAGAGAAAGGAACGGTCGCCAATAGGAAGCCCAGGCTTCCTGTCATCCCTGCCAAACCAATTAATCGTGGGAATTCCCCCTTGCCAAACCACACACTCAGTATTAACACCATACTTACCCAGATGGTCGCATCCCCGATTCCCGTTAGGATTCGGGCAAAAAACAGGATAAAGGCATGTGTGCCCAAACTATAAAGGATTGTACCTATACCAGTAAGTGCCGCACCGGAAACAAGAAAAAGATTCGGTCCATATCGATCAACCAATATACCCATTGGAATTTGTAAGCCAGTGTATACAAAAAACTGAATACTTGCCACCAATCCTATCGTGGAAGCCTTCACACTAAAATCAGCCATTAATTTGTCTGTAATCAAACCCGGAGCCGTCCGCTGACTCGATATGATTAAGTAAGTAAACAATACGGAAGCAAAGATAACCCATCTGAATCTGTTAGTGCGTATGTCCAATGCTATCTACCCCTGTTTGCTTTTATTCCTATATATATGGGGGACTTTATAAAGTAGTAACATAATTTACTATCCCCCAGCCTCCACCACACCCAGCATATCCATCATTACCGCAAACGCCTGATCAACCCCTGACAAAATCCCAGCCTCCTTACACCCCTCCCACATCTCCCGATAACTCACAAACACATACCCATCCTCACGCCTCACCCGCTCGTCACCCAGCAACCCCATCACCACACCAAACACCTTCAAACTCTCAATCCGAAACTCCGACGCGTTACCCTTTGCATACTCCGTCACCAACATCCCAATCCCTCCCCATTTTCATCATCAAACTCTGAGCCAAGGGACCTGTCCCCACGGCTCACTCAAACCGAAGCACCAGAACCGTCCCCCTGCGTCCATCCACCCCGAAACCGCCCAAACTCCCTCACAAACTCCAACTTCACCGTTCCCACCGGCCCATTCCGGTTCTTCGCAATCTTCACTTCCACTTCCTGCCCGTTCTTCGAGTCCGGATAGTAATAATCATCCCGGTACAAAAACAACACCACATCCGCATCCTGTTCAATATTCCCCGAGTCACGCAAATCCGACAGCCTCGGACGCTTGTCATCCCGCGATTCGACTCCCCTTGATAACTGTGACAACAATATAATCGGAATCCCAAACTCCTTCGCCATGCCCTTCAGCTGCTTCGTAATATGTCCAATCGCAAGATTATGCCGGTCAAACCGCTCTTTCACCGTAATCAGCTGCAGGTAATCAATCACCACGAGAAACGGCTCCGTCGGGTACTCGCGCTTCAGATTCATGATCCGCTGTCTGATCTCAGGCAGGGTGATCATCCCATTTTGCGAGAGTTCGAGCTTCGCTTTGTACACGGCGTTCATCGCCCCATGCATCCTCGGCATCTCTTCCTTAGTCAGATACTTATAGGGATTCTGCCATTTCATCATGTTGATATCCGTGAGACTTGAGAGGAGGCGCTGCATGATCTGCCTGGAGCTCATCTCAAGGGAGAACACCATGCCCACCCCCTGCTCCCTCGTGCATTCCCATGCAAGCTGGATGGCGAAGGCGGTTTTCCCCATGGAGGGTCTCGCAGCGAGGATAATGAGCTCCTTCCTTCCACCCTCCCGTCAGAGCATTCAGGCTCTCGAATCCCGTCGAGACACCGGGAAGTCCGTCCCTCTCCATATAAAGAGATTCATAGAGATCCATGATGATCTCGTCCTTCGTTTCTTCTTCTGTGATGGTGTTAGTATGCATGTCAATGAGTGCTTTGTAGAGGCCCTGTGCGGATTCCGGGGTGTAGGCGTTCAGGAAGTGATGGGCCGAGTTCCCTTGATAAGGCTTAGTTCGTAATACTTCAGGACAATCTGTTCATACTGCTCGATGTTCACCGTCGTCTGGCAGTAGTTGGCAAGCGCCAGGAGAAACTGATTAAATGAGAAAGGCTTAAGAACCTCTATTGAAATACCTTAATTCTGAAATGCTGAGTGGCACCTATTGGGAAAATTCTTCTATATGCAAAAAAAGCCTTCCATAACGGAAAGGCTTTTACTTTTTATAATTGAATATTTCGCCATTTATATAGCTCATGGATTATTCAATTTCTCACTCTTTCAGTACCTTCTACCACTCCCTGAAGTGCTTTAAGAATAACTGAATTCGCTACAACCCCTACATAATTTGCCCCTTTTTCAAAAGATTGTTGCGCTCCTGTCATGTCAGCAGCTACAGTTCCAATTGCAACATTTTTTTCTGAGGCCATCTCATACAATATTCGAAGGACTCCTTGTACTTCTGGATGCCTGGCACCTTCTCCTTTAAACCCCATATCAACCGATAAATCCGTTGTACCGATGAAAATAGCATCGATACCTTCAACACCCATAATCTCCTCAATATTCTCCACCGCTTCAAGGGTTTCTATATGTGGAATGACTAAGATGTTTTCATCGGAGCTATCTAAGAATGCCTTCCCCCCTTCATTTCCATAGCGCGCCGCCCTGTGTGAATAAGCGACACCCCTGGTTCCTAAAGGGGGGAATTTCGCCCTTTTCACAGCCTGTATGGCGTCATCCCTTGTGTTGACCATCGGGATTTGTACTCCTTTGGCCCCTCTATCCAAAGCCTTCTGGATACTGGAAGGATCATATGAGACTCTCACAATGGGGACTAAATCCACTGATTCGGCTGTCCGAATCATGTTTTCTAATTCAGAAGGACTGAATGCACCATGCTCGTCATCTATGACCACGAAATCGAATCCGGCATACCCTATCATTTCAATGAAGTTAGGAGAATAGAATCCAATGAAACTTCCAAGTACTCTTTCCCCGTTTCTGAGTTTGTCCTTTACAGGATTGACCAATGAAATTACCTCCCTACTTTACATCCTTTCACTTAATCAGCCAGTTGCGTAAAGCAGCCGTCACTCCTTCTGGTTGCTCCAAACTGCTTAAATGCCCACAGTGATCGACGACAACTAACTGTGACTCTAAAATATATGTCCGCATTTCTTCATGTAAGGACAATGGACAAACTTGATCATCCCTTCCTACTAAAAGGAGAGTGGGAACGTTAATTTCTCTTAAGCCTTCCCGAAGGTCAGAACGCGTAGAAACTGCCTTTAATTGCTGCACATATACTTCTGGCCCGATTTCCTCCGCCATATTCCTTATGGTTGATACTAGACCACTATCTTCTTGCCTGCTGGGATGAATGAGATTCGGTAAAAAATTTTCCTCTACTATGCTTAGAAACTGCCCAGATTCCACCTTTGAAATAAGGTCCTTCCAGCTTTCCAACTGCTCTGGCTTAGGGCCATGTGGATTCGAGTCCAATAGGGCAAGTCTGGTCACTCTTTCTGGTGCTTGCCGAATGACTTCCATTGCTACAATCCCACCAAGTGAAAGCCCAGCAAGAGCAAAGTGTTCAGGGGCATGCTTCAAGACTGATTCAGCCATTCCCACTATGGTGTCTGCTTCAGTTAACATAGAGACGAAAGGATCGGAAACATCAGTCAGATGTTCCAACTGATGCTCCCAAAGTCTCTCATTACATAGCGTACCCGGTAATAATACTAACGCTTCTTTCTTCATCTACTATTTTTCTCCCGCCCGCAGCTTCTCCGCCATTTGTTTCTCAAGTGCGGAAAAATTCTCAGGTTTGATCATTTTTCCTGATTGATCTGCATGGAAGCCATGTTCCGCAGCTTTCCTGACGACCTGTGGAGCCCAGTATGGATCTTTCCCGTTGAATACTTCATGCTGTTCAAGCACGGCAAAGATCCAAGCATCTTCATCACTGATATTTTCAAAGCCTCTCCATAATCCTGGCGGCAGAGAAATTAAATCCCATTCTTCAATAATGGTTTCACCCTCGATCTCATCTTCACTATTCCCCCAATAGAAACGCCATTTTCCGGAAAGAGGGAGGAACGCCTCAATGTAGTCATGAGTATGATAAGCCGGTCCATTCCCTGGAGGTGCTTTCACCATGCCAATTTGAAACCCGTGTGGTTCTGTGATTTCAGGGGAATAGGCATCATTTTCACTGGCGGTATCCCCAATTAGTGCGTAATTTAGGCGTTGATGACCAGGTATGATACTATCAATAAACATGAGAGGAATGGCTTTTGATTTTAGATTATTAAATCGGACAATCCAGTTCTCTTCCATCTTTTCATTTGTTACGTGTCTTTTTACTTTCGGTTGTTCTGTCGGCATATGAAACTCCCTTTCTATTATTCAGAATGTTATTTATTTACTATTCTTACAATTTAAACGTCACTAATTTCAGTTCTGTCATCTCTTCCACGGAATATTTGATTCCTTCACGGCCGGTACCGCTGTTCTTTACTCCCCCATAAGGCATATGATCGACTCTGTATGTAGGGATATCATTAATCATGACTCCCCCGACTTGGAGTCGATGCAGTGCATCGAATGCTTTATGAACAGAGGTAGTATAGATCCCCGCCTGCAATCCGTATTCCGAATCGTTCACGAGTTCAATCGCTTCATCCAAAGAACCGTAGGGTGTAATCGTAACAATGGGGGCAAATGCTTCCTTACAGTTTAGGGATAGAGCGGATGATCCCCCCGTGATCACAGTTGGGTGTATGATGGCATCCTCCCGCTTTCCTCCATACAAGATGCGCGCACCTGCTTCTGTTGCTTCCTTGAACCACTCTTCGATCCTTTCTGCCTCCCCTTGATTGATCATGGCCGATAAGTCTGTGCCTTCTGACAGGGGATCGCCGATCACAAGCTGTTTCGTTCTTTCAACGAATTGATCAACAAAAGATTCATAGAGTTTTTCCTGCACGTAGATCCTCTGCACCGAAATGCATACTTGACCGGCAAATGAATAAGCACCTTCCACACATCGATCAACAACAGCATTGATATCCTCCGACCCATCGACGATGACAGCAGAGTTCGAACCCAGTTCAAGTGTTACTTTTTTCAGTCCTGCTTTTTCTTTAATGCCAAGCCCAACCTCCACACTCCCTGTAAAGGTGACCATTTTTACTCTCGGATCTTTTACGAGCTGATCCCCAATGACACTGCCTCTCCCCGTGACTACATTTAGCCCCCCTGCAGGTAGGCCTACCTGTTCGAAGATTTCCGCAGTCAGGAGAGCGCTTAAAGGCGTCTGGTTCGCCGGCTTCAGGACCACTGAATTCCCGGCAGCAAAGGCGGGACCCAGCTTATGGGCCACTAGGTTGAATGGGAAGTTAAAGGGCGTGATCGCTGCAATGACCCCTAAAGGCTCACGGATCGTAAAGGCAAAGCGGTCCTTTCCACTCTTGGCGGCATCCATGGGAATGGTTTCCCCATGAATCCTTTTCGCCTCTTCGCTTGCAAATTTATACGTTTCAATCGTTCGCGCGATTTCAGCACGAGCTGCCTTCAGTGGCTTAGCACATTCCATGGCAAGGATTTCCGCTGCCTCCTCAGACCTCTCTTCAAAAATACGCGAAACCCGCTCAAGGATTTCCGACCGTTCCAAGGAAGTCATCTGCTTCATTTTCTCAGAACCTGATTGTGCACTTTCTAAGGCGTCTTCCACTTCACGCTCATCTGCCAGTGGGACGCTGGCAATGACGTCTCCGCTGAATGGGGATTTTAAATCATAGTAATCCTTTGCTTCCTGCCACCTGCCATCAATGTAGAGTTTCTTTTTTAATTGATTTTTCAGCAACCTTCATCACGTCCTTTCTCGTATCCTACGAATGCCTTTTGATAAATGTCTAAGATCTTCTTTTCGGTCAATTGATACGGCGTGTTGGACAAAAGGCGATCAATCTGTGAGGCTTGCCCGGCAAGAAGAGGCAAGTCTTCCTCCATGATCCCAAGCTCTGCTAATGATGTCGGGAGTTCAAGATTTGTCAGTAATTCATATAAATACCCCACTACTGCCTTAAGCGCTTGATGTGGATTTTTTGAGTAATCTCCTAATGCAAGATAGCTTGCAACCTCTACCATTTCCTGAGTGCACGTTTTCCCTGTCTCTTCGAAAACATAGGGCATAAGGAGAGCGTTGGCAACCCCATGTTCGATGTGATACTTTCCACCGAGCGGGTAAGCTAAGGCATGGACGGCCCCCACACCTGCATTGGCTAACGAAACTCCAGCCAACATGCTTACCCAGCTCATTCCGATGCGTCCTTCCATGTCCTTCCCATGATGAACTGCCTTTGTAATATTCGAACTAAATAACTTCATGGCCTTTTCAGCATATATCTTGGTTAAGGGGGTAGCTTTCACGGCAACATACGATTCAATGGCATGAGTGAAAGCATCCACTCCTGAAGCAGCGGTGACCCTTGGCGGACAGGAG
Organism: Rossellomorea sp. GQ25; assembly: GCF_059758515.1. NCBI lineage: Bacteria > Bacillati > Bacillota > Bacilli > Caryophanales > Bacillaceae > Rossellomorea > Rossellomorea sp. GQ25. Next base: position 507,314 of record NZ_JCAXEQ010000002.1, read on the forward strand.
CGGGTAAGAGCGGGATCGATGATGGCGAGATCCGGCAGAAGATGCTTGCTGACAATCCCCCGTTTTACTTCCACTTCTTCATCTCCGAATATGGCATTCATCGTCACTTCCGATCCGGTTCCTGAAGTCGTCGGAAGCAGAATGCACTTGACCTGTCTGGATTCAATGGTTTTGGTCCCACTTAAATAAGGACTCACGTTATCTTTATCAACCAGAGCTGCCGTCGCTTTAGCAACATCCAGAGCGCTTCCGCCTCCGATGCCGATCACGAGTTCACTTCCTGATTTCTTCACAAACTCTACTGATTTTTGTACCAAAGTAAAGGTCGGTTCTCCTTCAATATCTGTAAACACGTTACTCTCGATTCCTGCCGATTCCACTAATTCCAGTACACGTTCAACGACTCCAACCCGTTCAAGACCTTTATCACTAATAATGACGACTCTACTAACATCTAATTTCTTAATCTCATCGGGTAATGAATAAAATGTGTCGACTCCAAAACGGACATTCCCAGGCATATGAAAATCCTGATGACATATACTTGATGGATCTTTCTGAATTGACGTTTGTACTGACATTGTATTGCCTCCTTATTGAATGCGCATTCAAAACCAAATATTGAAAGATGATTTATTTGTATTTTCCGGATTCTGTATCGTCAGCATTAGACTCTGTACCTAAATAGATTTGCCTCAGTACATCCAACCCGTCAAATGTCATCCATTCTTCTACAATTTTTTCATTCCTCACTTTCAGGTGAGAAATCCCTAATACCTCTACTGTTTTTCCACTTGGATGTCCAAAATATCCAATCCCCTCATGAATCCCTTGCAATCTCCACCTTACAGCAACATCCCATTCGCCCTTCTGGACTCCCTCGTTACAGGTCACTCTCTCGACAATACATTTAGCACGTGGGAAAGAGGCAAACAAACTGACTAGCATTCCTTGGATCTGGCTGGTCCCAATCAAATCTTTATTGCAAATATAATGGACTACCGCATGATCTGCGTAGAAGTTCTTCACATGATTAAATAATCGCCATTCCCATACTTTGTTGTACATTTCTAAAATAAAATCACCAATTTCAAAACCTTCCGACTTTGGAGAATAAACTGGAGGCATCAGCTGCCCTTCCATTGTCCCGCTTGAACCGAAGTGGGATTGCAATGCCGGGGTCTTGTTCTCCGAATTCTGTGCCAGTTTCTTTGCCACTTCTATTGGATCATATCCTAACTGCTTGACTAGATACAGGTTGTCTCGTACAAGCCACTCTTCCACGATCCGGTTTGAATGGACAAAGCAGTCAACCGTGGTTCGGAAGAAAACTTTCTTACCTGTAGCGGGCCCGAATGAGGAATCCCCCAGGTTGGTTGCACTCGATGCAATTCGATGAGAAGAGAGAAATCCTTCCTCATCATTGCCTGACCATATGACATTTTCCCCAACCAGCCTTCGATCCGGAAAGGCGTGCAAAGCCTGTAAGGTCCCTGACACAACCTCATTGACCCCCTGTATATGGTCCATTCCCGTGTGCATGGTGACATCATTATGATAGGTTTGATAGATAATTCCGATTCCTTTCTCTTCCCAGATGCGATGGGTGATCTTGATGATATAATCCACAAAATCGAGATACTCCTCATCAAACCCATTCATTCGTTGTTTACGTTTTGTATTCTTTGAAAATTCATTGTAATCCGAATAGCCAACCCGGTTCACTTCGTTTGAGTCGCCATAGAATACGTTGTCATGTTGAGGTACTTGATTAAGAGGACGATCCATTTCTACTTTTTCCTCTTTTCGTTCATCCACTTTCGGCATCTTGATTCCTCCTCTTTTTTGAATGCGCATTCAAAATGCATTAAAATGATTTTCTTTAAATCGCTGTCCACCCACCATCCACCTTGATTGTTTCACCCGTCACAAAGTTTGCCATGTCTGACGCCAGAAATAGGACCGCTCCTGTCACATCGGAGGGCTGTGCGAGTTTCCCTAATGGGATTCTATTTAGAACATCTTGATAAAATTCACGATCTTCAAACATGCTGGAGGTTAGTTCCGTTTCAATAAAAGTCGGGGCGACTGCGTTTACCTTTATATTGTAGGGAGCCCATTCAACGGCAAGAGCCTTTGTCATTTGAACCGCCCCCCCCTTACTGGAACAATAGGCTGCCCGCTTGATATAGCCAACGAATGCCATCTGTGACACAATGTTGATGATCTTCCCACTTTTTTGTGGAAGAAAATACTTCGCTGCACGCTGAGAAGAGAAGAAGCTTCCTTTAAGATTTGTATCAACGATTGAGTCCCAATCTTCCTCCGTCACTTCCATGGCTGGTTTAGGAATATTCACACCGGCGTTATTAACCAGTACATCTAGTCCCCCCATATGAGCGACAGCCTCATCCACCATCTTATGAATGCCAGCAACATGCCGGATGTCAGCCTTCACATAAGAACAATTGGGGGAATAACGATTTAGCTCAAGGACAGCAGCTGACAGGGCTTCATCATTCCTCCCTGAAATCACCACTGTTGCCCCCAGTTTGGCAAAGGAAAGCGCTATATCCTTTCCAATGCCTTTACTTCCTCCAGTAACCAAGACACTTTTTCCTTTCAATTCATCAAAATGCGGCAATTCTTATCCTCCTTTCTCGTTCCTGCATACTCCCGTTGTTTTTCGTTGAACTAAATCGGGTTCTAATATGATTTGAAACCCTTCATCTTTCCCTTCCCCCTCTTCAATCAGGGAGACCAGTTTTTCCAACGCGAGGGTTGCCATTTTTTCTTTCGGTTGGGTGATGGTGGTGAGTCCAATATATTGATTTTTAGCCAAATCAATATCATCAAATCCGACGACTGATAATTCTTCCGGTACCTTGATGTTTTCACTTGCTGCAGCATCTAACACGGCAAGGGCCATTTGATCGGAAGCAGAGAAAAAGCTCGTTGGCCGATCACTCTGTTTTAATAACTTTCTCGTGAATTGATATACTTCATCGTAAGAGAACTCTTTATCATAGACAAACTGTTCATTTCCTACTATGCCTAAGTCCGCAAGTGCTTCTTTGTATCCTAAGTTCCTCAAGTGGGTGGTTACATACTTCGAAGGACCTGCAATATATCCAATACGACGGTGGTTTAGTTGATAAAGATGTTCCACCGCAAGTCTTGCTCCTTTGTAGTTGTTGACGGCTATATAATTAGCCTTCTCGTGTTCCAAGATACTGTTGAAAAGAATGACAGGAAATCCTTGATCATACAATTCTTTAATCCTTTGATTGTCCTTATCTGCAGAAGCAATGATGATCCCATCGACTCGCTTCCCTTTAAGGGTTTGGATGTATTTATCCAGATTCTCTTCGTTATGATTGGTATTGCAGAGGATCACATCATATTGCATCTCCTGTGCTTTTCCCGTAATCACTTTAGCTGATTCTGCAAAAAAGGGATTCGTGATATCCCCGACAATTAACCCGATTGTTCTCGTTTTATTACTGGCAAGGCTTCTGGCAATCTCATCTCTTGTAAACCCTAATTCCTTTATCGCTTCAAGGACTTTCCTTCTTGTAGATTCCTTGATATGAGGATAGTTGTTCAGGACCCTGGAAACTGTAGATTGTGAAACGCTTGCCTTTTTGGCCACATCATATGCACTAATTCTGCCGTTCATTTTTCAAAACCCTTTCAAAAGTTACCTTCAGTTATTAAATCCGGATGCCTTTATGGTGAGATCATCTATCTCCAAATATGAATCCGGATTCACATTCTATTATAATTAAAAATTCAGACAATTACAAAGCTTCATCCTCTATAACTGGATAAGTCCCAATATGATAACCTGTGCAATAAACAATCCGATGAGCGCATAAGAATATTTGTCCATGCCCCCTGGAACAATGGAATGACCCTCTTCATCCGTTACAGTTCCTTCTTTCATCAACCGTGCTCTTTGACCATTAAACGTGAATTCTTCCAGTTCAATTCTTCTATTCCTTTTAAATAGTAAGCTGAAAATGTAACCAATGATAAGAGTAATCACGCATCCGATAGGATAATTCCAAAGCCAATTCACTAGTCCAAGATTTCCAATATACGCCGTAATGGCAATTCCTAATGCAAACCCGATGGCTACTCCATTATCATTAGCTCTCTTCGTGAACATCGCCAGAAGAAACATAGCCAGTATTGAACCTGAGAAGTATGAGAGGTAGCTTCCCACTGTCTTTAAGATCGAAGCGGTCGTACCACTGAATGCCATCAAGGTAAATCCGATCAGCAATACCCCAAACACAAGGGTGAAGACCATAGAAACCTTTAGAGAAGCCGGTTTTCCTTTCGTGATGAACTTTTCATAAATGTCTTTAATGAAGACGGTCGTAACTGAGTTTAATACGGAGTCTATACTGGACATGGCAGCTGCAAAGATCCCTGCCATGATCAGCCCCAAGATTCCTACAGGGATGTTATTAGAAATGAAGGTAATCATAATGTTGTTGGAATTATCGAATTCCTTGCCATCAAAGAAGACGAAAAGCAATACTCCTATGAACATGAACACAAAATACATAATATTCATCACAAATCCGCTAATACAGATCGACTTTTTCACTTCATTGATCGACTTTGCTGCGAACATCCTTTGAGTCTGTGTCTGATCCGTGGCATAATATTTAAGCCACATAAAGAGTCCGCCAATCAGTCCAACCCATACACCATTCTCTAATTTCGCATCCAGCGAGAAATCAAGTGGATCCAGTTTCCCCTCTTCCTTCACAACCTTCATCGCCTCAAAGAAGCCAATATCTAAATTGCTCAAAATTATGACAAATGCAGCAATGACTCCTCCCCACAAGACAAACATTTGAATCGCATCAGTCCAGATAACCGCTTTAATCCCGCCTAGTAACGTGTACAGAATCGCCACTGCCACAACCATGGGAACGACAATCGTCAATGACCATCCTGTGAAGGTTTGGATGACCAGTGAAGGAATAAATAAGAATGAACCTACTTGAATCACATTTGAAACAATAAATCCAAAGACAACTAAAAGTCTACTTTTCCCTCCCAGACGCATTTCGATATATTCATAGATGGAAGTCACCCTTAGATTATAGAAAAAAGGTAGAAAGATCGATAAAGTCAATATTAGTACGATAGGAATGCTGAAATTCAGCATAAAAGCGATCAGTCCCGAACCATACGCCCAGCCTGGTCCGCCGATAAACCCATTTGCACTGACCGTGGTGGCTGCTATAGAAAGAGCAATCGGGAATGTTGCAACAGATCTCCCACCTACAAAATAGTCATCTTGTGTGTGATTTCCCTTCCCCAGTTTATAACCCATAATGATCAGAGCAATCATATATACAGCAACAATCGTCATATCAATCCAACCCATATTGAACTAAGCCCCCCATATCCATATTTATTGAATGCGGATTCATAAAAAAGCAAGATGATCTACCCACTGCCTTTATCAAGAGGCTTATGATTGAGACGAAGATGTATGGAATTGATATAGGCAGAGTTTCAAGCATTCATGTTGTAAGCGCATTCATTATTTCTTATTTCCATTTATACCGTTGGAGAAGTGATCATGTACTTAACCTTGAAGCTGATCCTTATAGTGACTGATTCATAATCCCTTGTGTACGCTCAAAAATATCCAATCCCTGCTGCTTAAGCCAATAAGGTATATCGATTAGAACCCAGTTCTCAGAAAGCTTCTCTCCTTGACGGTAATACACATCCACCACTTGCATGTCGGCTCGAATATTCCCGCCTGGCAGCCCCAGAAATCCACCAATTGGTGTATTTGAAAGGTTCGGCCATCCAAAGAAGCACGCGAACTGTCCTTCAGCAAACCGGCACACATGACCGTTGAATTCCTTATCCTTAAGACCATTTCTAAAAGGAAGCTGATGCTGTTGTTGGTATCTCGGAATGGTATAACTTGCCCCGATCCCGCCAGGACCGTACCAAATCATATCCTCCGACCAAGTACGTTCCAAGACCTCAGGAGGACACCCCATGGCTCCGCTCTTATTCAAGTCTGATAAGTCATTGACCATTTGATTTACAAGATTCAGCGTTTTCACACCTTCTTCTTCTGGAGCATCTTCAAATTGCAGGCCATCATGATTTCTTGGACCTGGATAAACAAAGTATGTACCCGTTGATGGAGGCAGTGGATTCACCCCTGCCTGGATCATGAATCCGATCAGGTCAACGAATAACCCCGTTTTGGTGATCTTTCCATTCTCCACACAATGAAACTCTGCATATCTTAGGTTGATCATTTTCCCTGTTCGACGGACACCCATCCAATCTTGATCAAAGAGGCCCATAAAATGCCCCATGCTCATGACCCATGTTTCACCACTTATTTCGTTTGTTCCAGCCATGAATATATCTTGGCGACGCTGCAGTTTTCTTATAGAACTCAATAAAGGGACCCAAAATGTTTCCGCAACTGCCTGAACTCCCTCCTGTTCACGGAAGGGATACACCCCTTGCCAACTATAATGTTCACCAGTAAATTCCTTTAATACACTTTGTACGTTTTCTGGTGTAGATTTCTCGAGCTCTTCGAAGTAACGTCTTACAATTCTTTTCTCTTCTTGATAATTACTCATGGTTACCTCCCACTTTATTCCAAGGACGAGTCTTCTTTTTTGAATGCGCATTCAAAAATTCATAAATCAATTAGTAATCTATATTGAATACTATCGAATTTTCAGATAAATGTAAATAGTTAATTTTGAATATTGTTACAATTTAAATTACTTTAATTTTTAGTGAATACCAAGGGGACAGGTACGTTGGCTTTTATCAATGGAAGTGCGGGGACGGTTCTTATGCTTCATACCCTACTTTCCAAGGTGCATCGAGCCGTGCAGTTATGAACCGTCTCCAATCTACTAAAGCGACCTTAAATAATAAGGGTTCCAGCCTTAGCATGGGAAATGTGTGAAAAGTTAAAACTACCCCAATTTGAAGAATGCTCAATTGCACCCCTTGAGAGGCAAAACGCTTGGTATTCAGGTCTTCCCAAGCACCTACAGCTAAAGGTGAAGGAGGCATATATAAACGAGGCGACCAGCTTACACACTGACACAGTTACTGGAGAAGAGTTCCGGTTGGGGCAATTGAATAGATTGCAAGAAAGTAAGTATATATCATATGTGTGGCCTCTTAGTATGAGGTTGATAGCAAAGAAAAAGCGTATACCACAGGTTTCTGTGTATACGCTTTTCCTTAACTAACCCTTCTTTTTATACTTAATGATAAAAATTGTACAGAGTGCTGTAATCGTAAGTAAACTACTTTGAAAAATGCTTGGTTTAACATTTAAAAATATTAATGTTAACGATATTACAAAGAAAGCACTACCAAATAATAATCGTTTTATTAAACTCATGCAATGACTCCTTAATGATATGTAAAATTAGAGGCTAACTGAGGGAAGGTTCCCATTCTACTTTTTTAATAGAGTGAGAACCGTCCCTTATGATTCCTAGGTACCCCAGACTACTCTCAATATCCGAAAGTGACTCATTTTCTTCACCCCGAACCCAACTCCCCCTAACCCTTTTCCTCCTAATCAATCCCCCATCCTCCACCACACTCTGCATATCCATCATCACCGCAAACGGCACTTCATACCCCGACAAAACTCCAGCTTCCTGACACTCTTCCCACATCTCCAAATAGAGCGGGAACCGTCCACACTCTACCAAGTAAAAGCTGCCTGTCCCCCGGTACACCAAACTTAGCTATACTAGCGGGGCAGTGCTAATAATTAGAACCGAGTAAGCCAAATTGAAACACAATGAAGATCGCTATTATAATCAGGAACATTTCAGCTAACGTTAAAATGGCTTGCTTTGGAACCTTACTATATTTCAACTCAAAAAATGCCCTTACTGCATAGTCCACCACTAGAAAAAAGACTACTCCCACTATTAATAAGTAAGTAAAGGCTTCATCATAGTACAACGAAACCCAAATAAAAATAATGAAAGTGATTGCATTAGTACGTCTTATCCATCTGTCAACAATACGGTGTAATTCATTGACATGATTATAAGAGAAAAACTCTTTTTTTACTTTCCTGATTTTAAAAACCTTTCTTAGAATAAACTGAATGATTACAATAAAAACAAAAACAATGATAGCAATCAAACTAAACTTCACCCAGAACATAAGAACCCTCCTGTTACTTGCACCTGCTATTGCATATGACGATTATCCTGAGAGGGCAAACTCCTAAAATATTTGTTTGTTTTCGTTACTTTCGTTACTTATAACTCTCACTTGAACCGTCCATTAGGTAAGTCATCCAAAAGTACTGATCAGTACACGATTGCCACTCCTTTTAGATGCTCTAGAGAGTTTCAAAACTTTATAGACCTAATTTTACCATTAATACATATAAGTAACATTATCTCTCATTAACTATTAAAGTGAGCCCTAACAAAAAGTGTTAAAGGGTTAACATCATTTCCTTAATAAAAAATTAGGGATAAAAAAAGAGCGTCCCATAATAATGAACACTCACACACTTAAATCGGGAATCCAATACTCGCCTAGCATAAAATATCTTTTAAACAAAAATAACCCCATCTTCATAACACCTGAGATTAATCGGAAATACTCCAGATCAGAGTTCATTATGATAGGGCCATCACAAAAGGATAACTTAAAGGATAAAGACTTAGATGTATATTATAAAAAATATTCTACTCAATAAACCACTCCAACCCAACTCCCTCCAGTCACTCGATCTCTCCCTATCAATCCCCCATCCTCCACCACCGTCATCATATCCATCATGACCGCAAACGGCTGCTCGTACCTGAATAACAGCCCTGCTTCCTTGCAAGCCTCCCATATCTCCTTATAGCTGATAAATCCATACCCATCCTCCCTCCTCGCCCTCTTCTGACCCAGCAACCCCATCACCACACCATACACCTTCAAACTCTCAATCTGAAACTCCAACCCGCTCCCTTTCGCATACTCCGTAATCAACATCCCATATCCCCCTTTTATTAATCACTTTCGGAACAAGGTGCCTGTCCCCACTGTCCCAAACCTCCCAAACTCCTTCACAAACTCAAGCTTCACCGTGCCCACAGGTCCATTCCGGTTCTTCGCAATCTTCACTTCGACTTCATTCGCCGTCTTGGGATTGGCGTGATAGTAATCATCCCGATAGAGAAACATCACTACATCTGCATCCTGCTCGATATTCCCCGAGTCACGGAGGTCCGATAGTCTTGGCTCTTATCATCCCTGGATTCCACACTCCTTGATAGCTGGGACAGTAAAATGATCGGTATCTTGAACTCCTTCGCCATGCTCTTCAACTGCTTTGTGATATGCCCGATGACCAGATCATGCCGGTCAAACCGCTCCTTCAACGTGATCAGCTGCAGGTAATCGATCACGACCAGAAAGGGCTCTGTCGGGAATTCCCGCTTCAGATTCAAAATCCGCTGCCTCATCTCCGCTAGTGTAATCAGACCGTTTTGAGAGACAGATAGATTCGCTTTGAACACAGTGTTCAAAGCTTCGTGCATTCTAGGCATTTCGTCTTTGGTTAAGTATTTATAGGGATTATTCCATTTCATCATATTGATGTCGGTCAGGCTGCATAAAAGGCGCTGCATGATTTGCTTCGAGCTCATTTCCAGTGAAAACAAGAGGGAGACCCCCTGCTCCTTGTTACATTCCCAGGCGAATTGGATCGCAAGGGCGGTCTTTCCCATGGAAGGTCTGGCGGCAAGGATGATGAGTTCCCCTTCCTTCCAACCTCCTGTCAGGGCATTCAGGCTTTCGAATCCGGTGTTCACACCCGGGAGTCCGGCCCGTTCCTCATACAGGGATTCATAGAGATCCATGATGATCGAGTCTTTCGTTTCTTCTTCTTGAGAGATTTGGGTATGCATGTCGATGAGTGCTTTGTAGAGTTCCTGTGCGGATTCCGGGGTGTAGTCGCTCAGAAAGTGGTTCGCCGAGTTGCGGATCAAGTCCAGTTCATAGTATTTCAGGACAATCTGTTCGTATTGTTCGATATTCGAGGTACTCGGGCAGTAGTTGGCAATCTCCAGGAGAAAGTGCACCCCTCCTATTTTTTCAATCTGATCCCCGAGTTCTTCCATCAGCATGACAAGATTGATTTCAAGTCTCTTCTTTTGCAGCTCCTTCATGGCCTTGAAGACAATCCGATTTCGGATTTGACTGAAATGCCTCTCCTCCAGGGTCAGCTTCTCGATGAGGGTAGGCTCTATCAGGATGGCCCCGATGATCATGCTTTCGGCTTCAAGCAGCTCCCTCCAGGTTTGTTCATTGTGCCCAAGGTGGTTTGGGTTTGACACGTCGATTTCGTTTTTCATCGTCAATTCGTTCCGCTCCTTCTTTTTCCCATTGTTGAATGGTTTGTAGTATCGTCGTTTCTTCCACTGCCTGTTCATACAGCTGAGCAATCGTCGGAATGTACTTGCTCTCTTTAATATGGGCTTCGATTCGCCTCTTCACTTGGTGATAATCACAGTCCTTCAGGTGCTGAAAACAGATCGCCGCCGTGTCACGGGTGAGCGACTTGTGTGGGAAAGCCCCTTGGATCACCTTGATCAGCTCCCTGAACTCCTGGAACGTCATGGCCCCATCACGCTCTCCTCCAACTCATCCAGCATGTTGTCCAGTTTCCCCATCGCATCCTGCTGCGGCCGGTACGATTCAAGGGCCTTCTCCAAGTACTTCGGGCTATTGATCGTAAGCCGGGAGCGATTCTCTCCTGCTTATCAAACTGCTCATCCATAAAGCCAATCAACTCGTCTGTCGACATCCTGTTCAAGCTGATCCGCTCCATCGCCATCTGTTCAATCGGTGTCAATAAGAAGCCCCTCCCTCTCCTGCCGACAAAATAACCGATCAGCGTCTGAAGTCTGCCCTCATCAGCAAGCCCTTTGTTGCTGTTCTCTTTCTTCTCTTCTTTCTCTACAATCTCAAGTCTGTTTTCACAACTCATTCGCTCCTCCTTCATATCTGATTCACATCCAGTGGACAAAACGGTACCAGCCCCCTCATCAGGCTGGTCACCGGCGGAATCCCCATTCACTTGCCAAGGGATTCCCATCCACTTCAAATACTCCCCACACTCCGGATCCTTCACAGGCCGAACCGTAAAGATGAACCCATGCTTAAACTTCTCCGCCTTCAACCAACCACACTTCTCCAACCGCTTAATCGAACGCTGAATCCGCGACGTCGTATACTCATCCTTCTTCTTTCCATTGAAAAACCACAAATCCTCCTGCAGCTTTCCAATTGACCTGATATACTGCCTCTCCCCAAGAACCACTCCCCCGACCTGAACCCCAGCTTTATGGGTTGCTTTCGATAGAATCCATACATACAATCGAATGTCCTCCGGGTGATGAAAGATTTCCGTATCCACTATGTCTTTTTCTAGTTTTCTCCATCCGCTCATTTGATTCACTCCTGTTTCAGATTGTATTCATCTTTTATATAGGGGGAGGGGGTGGGAAAGGATACCCTTGGGTTTTAATTTTTTTTGAAAAATAATTTATGTATTTAACCTGAGCATCAACCATAAACATATTTTTAGATAAATTTGGTATCTAGCAAACTCCAAAATTTAACTTTATAATGAAAATCAGGAAATAATCTTACAATGGAGGAAAAAAATGATTAAGAAAGTCTGCTTTTTAACTTTATTATTCTTATTAGTCTTTGGATCGATTGCATTTGCACATAGTGGTAGAACAGACTCAAGTGGTGGTCATAATTGTAGTGATAAATCTAAAGCCAAAGGATTGTGTACTGGATACCATTCTCATAATGGAGGAGGAACTTCTTCAAACACCTCTTCTCCAACAAGTCAGCCAGCTGCTACTCGTAGTGATAAAGACTGTACTGATTTTGGTAGTTATGATGAGGTAGTGAATTACTGGAATGCTAAAGGTTATTCTGCCACTTATGACCCAGAAAACCTTGATGGTTGGGGAAATGGGGTGGTCGATGACGGGATACCCTGTGAAGCACCTAGCGGATACGACAAAACGAAGATTAATAATAGTCCAGAGCAACTTCAGCACCAACAAGATGAAACGGATATGGCTAGTGGAGAGGAACAAGGGTACGCTCAAGGAGTAAAAGACAGTTATCAGGAGGCAACTTCTAACAACTCGACCACTAAAGGATCTGATGCATTCAATAAGGGATATAATGCAGGGTATGACAAAGGATATGCTGAGGGCAAATCAAAAATAGATTCTGAAAAGAAACAAGCTACAGATGACGGTTACTCACATGGACAGAAACAAGATGAACTAACTTTACCTGATAAATACGCTAACCATGCCGGATTAAAAATGTCATTTGAAAATGGTTTTAATAAAGCCTTGCAAGAACGTCTTGAAGCAAAAAAGCAGGAGTTTACCAAACAAGGCTACAATGATGGGAAAAAGGATAAACATTCCCAACCAAACGGGCAAGATGACGAACTAGTCACTGCTTATGAAACTGGCTATAAAAAGGCTCAAGAGGAATTAAGACAAGAATATTACGATAACGGATATAAAGCTGCCTTTTCTTTGATTGAATACAAAGATCCAGGTTACGAGAATGATAAATTCAACTCTTGGTTCAAAGATGGCTTTGATTCCAACAAAGAAGTCAAAAACATTGAAAAAGCTGGATTTTCCTTAGGACAGCAAGGGGAAAAAATATCTATTCCAACTGAATATGCTAAAGGTGAGAAAATATTTAAGCATTATTATGAACTGGGATATAAAGAACATGAGGAACAACAAAGAAATACAAGATCAGCTGCTGCCGGTGGATTTGGATTAGCAGCATTAGGATGGTTCGGTAGAAGGCTATATGTTGCAAAAAAAATGATTAGCTAAGAGGTGAAAAAATGGGCGTTTATCAAAAATTATGTTATAAAGTTGAAGATTTCTTCGTCAAGACACTTACAAAAAATCAAGATGAAACCATCATTAGAGAAAAAGTCACTAGTTATCGAACTAAAAATGAGGATCGACTTCTCCAGCTAAAAGAGGAAAAAAAGAAAAATGCTGAAGAACAACAACGCATTCGTATTCAACAGCAGCAAGAAAGAGAAAGAGTAAATCGTAAAAAAGAAGCAGAGGAAAAAAGGGAGATAGAAAATATAATCTCTCAAGTGATGGATAACAGCAATCATTCTTATACCGCGTATGAATTTAATGAGATTAAGAGAAATAAAGTTTTCTTTCAATCCCTATTGACTAACGTATTTGAACCAAATGAGAAGGCGCTGACCTTTATTTACTGTGAGTATGATAAAACGAAAAAGCAAGAAATAAAGGGTTACTTAATACCCACCACCAAAAGAATTCTGTTTTTAAATAAAAACATTACATTTATGGATAAATTCAGATACCAGACCGTAATCAACGTCAATTGGTTCAAAGACGGATTGCTTGAAAAAGGCCTTAAGATACAATATGGGAAAAGAAGATTAGAATTTGATGAAATCTTTGATCAAGATCAAATGCAGAGAGTTGGCGACATAATATTAAATAAGTCTAATAAAAGGTTAATTAAGAGTTGAGAAAGTATTATAACCTTGAGTAAGAGCTGGGGTTTCTATACACTCAGCTCTATTTTTTAGACAAATAGATTAGATAATGAAGTGACGACTCTATCTCATGCTTCAAAAGCAATCGAATAAACGGTAACTCCTCCCCGTTTATATCTAAGATGTCTTTTCCTCCCTGTGAGCTTTCGCATAGATCTAAAGCTATAAATTGGTCCACCTTCGGTACAATCACAAAGTTTTGGTCTACCCAAGGCACCTTGAATATATCTTGCCGGAGGTAGACCCTGCTTTACACAATTTCAGATTTCCCCATTAATTTCGCCAATAACTTTTTTTCTAAATGCTCACTTTCAACTCCAGGAACCATCTGAATGGCACCCAGTTTATAGCTATCATGGTACCCTTCCTGAAAATACCTCATCGTTTCCACCGAATCATCGCTCGTCGGTGTCAGAATATACACTTCCCGGACAGCTCTATCCCCTGTTTCCCTATGAACGATTCCATCCCGATACTTGTGCATTTCACCAAGGGCGGTACCAAGATTCCCGGGCACCCGGTATTTTGGATCGAATACGATGATTTGTTTTCCACATTCCATAACGATATCAGGAATCATCCTTTGGGTATAAGTGTAGAATTCTTTTGAATTGTACTGATAGTTTCGTTGAAAATAGAGTGACTTTCCACCTCGAAGCCTGATCCTGCTTTCTTTGTTTTGGGCCAGGTCGATAAAGATTCCCCTTTCCGTCGTCTTGTATAACCCCCTGGTTTCCTCTACCAGGTTCATCTCCCTCAATATCCTGACGATTCTCATGAAGCACCACATCTCATATAATTCGAACGTGTCCTTCATGGCAATGGGATAATCAAAGCCGATTCCTTCCCTGTCATGTTTGAATAGCTGTTCAAACCATTTATACCACTGACGATAAATAGGGTGTTTCCTGAATTTCTGGGTGATGGAGTACGGTCCTTGATGCATGGAAACTTCCTGTAGAAAAGGAGAGTTCATCCACCTTCTAATTAGAGAATGAAATTTTGCCGCCTTCTTGGATACTTCCACTCTTTCCACTTTCATGTATGTCCTTAGGAGAGCATTCAGGTCAAACAACTGCTTCTTCAAAACCTGATTTTCATACACGTCCACTGTCTCAAAAGTTTTAGTCGTCTCAACATTGAGGGGAATATTTTCACCGTACCCTCTCTTTTCAAGCCAATGCAAAGTCGTATGTTCAACACGTTGTACCCTCTCTCTTTTCTGTACGATCGGAAGTTTGATGAGCCTGCTGAATGGCTGTTTCTCGATACGGGCAAAAACCTGACGGAGCTGCTGCATGGACCTTTCAATGTAAATCCACTGTGTCCAGGAGGCTCCCCGGCTCTTACCGGATACGGAAACTTCTCTCTCCAATCCGCTCAATTGAAAACAGCTGTTGCTTTCCTCTAATATCTCTACAATCATCACATCAAATTGCTGTTCTGATAGTTTACGAAAATCAGGATAGATGAATGTTTCATATTCCTGACCATTGAGGAAGATTTGGACTGATCCGCTTTGAAAGGGAGTCATGAGTGAAGTGAAGAACAGGTTCGCCTCCTTATGAAAAGGTATCGGTATTCCCTGTATTCTTAAATCGATTCCAGTCCCCTTACACCGTAACTTGTATTCCGTTGCCTCCGTTAAAAAGGCTTCCTCAAAGGGAATCCACCCCTCGGAAGACATCCAGACTTCCAATGATTTATCTCCAGAATTGAGTGGCGCCATAGTACTCCAACTCCTCTTGCATCCGTTTCACATGCTGCAAAGAGACGGAACTGCCTTCCAGATTGGCAGTCAACCAGCGATTCAGTTCCATAAGCATTTCCGATATTCGTTCGTCCCCCCGAATCTTCGTCAACACTTTTTCGGCAATCACGCCATCCAATGCTTCCATCGGATCCATTGCATGCTCCGATCCCAGCTGATGATTTGCGTAGAGTTTCTGAAGCATCTCCCCCATGGTCCTGTAGCCAAAATGAAGTTCATGCGCAGCCAATGTGGCATGCAACGCTTTCAGGAGAAGGAATTCCCTGAACAGTGAGTCCTTCAGATCCTGGTCCACCCTTTCCCAGAAGGAAGTAAAGTCCATATCCGATAATGTCATGACAAAAGCACGGTCCAATACTTTATCCGATATGGGATGAGTGGTCTCGTCGATGTTGATGGTTCCAAGTATATAAACATTAGGCGGAATGCTGAGTTTTTGAGGGACATCCGTTATATGATCATCCTGATGAAGCGGGATTTCTTTTCTCGACTCCACCGCACTTAGATAATCGCTCAAATAGTACTCCACCCTGGCCAGGTTCATTTCATCCAGCAATATGAAGTGTGGCTTTTCCCGTTCCTTCAATGCATTCAATATCACTTTCAAGAATTCCGTTTTCACATAACGTTTCTCGAATGAACTGTAGTACCCGAACAAGGAACTGGCATCAGTCCAGTCGGGTCGGACCGGTATGATGCTAAAATATGGGTTTTCGCTTTCATACTCGAGTCCATACACAGCATTGGCATATAAGCGGCAAAGCTGCGTTTTCCCAGTCCCGGAAATCCCGCTGAGGACAACGAAATGCTTATCATCGAGTGCAGTCAGATTCAGGTGCAAATCCCTCACAATCGATTTGGAAAAAGTAAATTGACTGTTATCGATCATGTCATAAATCTCTGCGAACCTGAAGTTTGGCTCAAGTGTTTCCGTGTCGGTAAGTTCATTCTCACCTTCCATATCCAATTCATTGTCTACACTATCAGAAGGGAGCTCCACCGTTTTCCGTGCATGGGCAAACAGAAGAGCTGCATCAATAAAGTTCTTCTTGACCTGATGAGCACCTTCAATGAAGGTCTCGGACTCATTGTCATAGGTGCCTACGCAATAAGAAGCATCACCCACCTTGATCCCATGTTCCTGAAGCAAGCGCATGGCTTCCGCCTTGATTTCATGGTTATCCATGCTCTGAGTGGCAAATAACTTCTTGATCCACCACTCCTTTGTGCCATTAGCCAAGATTTCACGTACATTGGTGAAAATCTGGTTGCCCCCTGCCACCCTCAAAAGAATCGTTTGGTATGGGGTGACTTTATCATGATAATCAAGGTAATCAATATTACCTTTCGTAATCATTTGATTTCCTTCATTGATTTGAAAAGATTGTCTCTTCCCTTGATATTTAAGGTTTTCAACAGAAGAAACCTCTACAGTATAAGGACGGCCAAGTAATTGGGTTTCTTCAATATCCCGTATGGAAGACAATTGCTTTAATGCAGTCCAAGCCCTCTGCCCTGTGTGTATTTCTTTGTTGATGAGACCCCTGAACTCGCTCAACCCGACCCACACTTCTTGTAAATATCCACTCAGTTCTTCTTCATTCATCTGTCCTTCCAGATCGATACTCTTCCCTACTTGGAACCAAGGCCTCTTTCTTGGTTTTATACAACTTTTCACATAATCTTCAAAATCTTCTTTGGGCACTCTCGACTTTTCCTTCCATCCAGTGTAAATCGAGTACTCATCAGGAATCGAGAACAACACGTCCCGGATGACACCACTCCTGAACCAGGACCAAAAAGGGATAAAGCTTATTTCCGTATGTATCAATACTGAATGATCAATCCCATTCAATTCCAATGTCAAAAGATTATATTCCTTCTCCTCCGATTTCATATAAAGGCCCACAAAGTACTTTCGGCCGATATCCGAGTTCTTTTTCTTCTCGGCATACGCAGGATTTCGTGAATCATGATAAGTCGTTGTCAAAGTCATATCGTAGCTGCGAATGTATAATTTGTCCCCCAAAGGGATGTCCATGGAGGTAATGAATCGTTCAAATACTCTTTTTACATGTGGAGCCACTTCATCAAGTACCCTGCGGCACCTTATCTCCGTATTGTCTTCATTAAATAATGATTGATAATATGTAAGATTTAATATTGTAATCACCCACTAATTGTAATTTCTATTTCTAGACTAGCATACTATTGGGAGGAAAAGGGAAAAGAACGCCTTCTAAGAAGAAACACTCAAAAAAAAGCCCTTCCATAACGGAAAGACTTTTACTCTCTATGAGCTTCAAATACTGTATCTTTAACTAGTTTGAACACCTGCGCTGGCTGTTTCTGTAAGGACTCTAAAGGAATAGTACTAACAATCTCATAATCCTGTAATATTTCTATCTGTTGACTCGTAGGATTCACCAACACCTCAACATGACCAATTTGATAAGCCTGTACCTTCCTTGCAAGATCCAAAGTCCTCTCATCCAAACTCGTCTCCACTTTACTAGTAAACCGTCGCAACATCCTCCACAGTTTAATCTCCTCTCCAGACTTCATAAACAACTCAGGAAGCTCCTCAACCTGATTAAGCAAAGCCATTGTTGTTATCATATGAGACTGAATGCCATATCCTACTGGTCGAATCACTTGTTTCAAGGTTTGCCAGCTACCCAATTCAAACCTTACTCTACTCTCATATACCTTTATATCTTCGATTCTTCCAAAATACTGAATTCCATTGGAAGGACCTGCCTCACTACTCACTTCACTTGTAACATATAAGGCAACATACAAACTCTCCTGCCAACCTCTCTTCAAAGAAGAAGAGTCCAGCTCAAAATACCTGCCCCTCTTATACTCTTGATAATCCAACCTGTCATTCACCGTTCCAACAAGCACCTTCTCATCCAAAGAAGACTCCCAATGCATCCAAGCACCAGTAGGCAGCACACCCTCCTCCTGCAGATCCTCAGGATTACTCTCCACCAACCTCTCTACTAATGTCTCCACCAACCTAGTCGAATTCGGCAAAAATGGCAGTCCACCAATATTCACCTCATCAATACTCTTATAAAAAGAATGTTCTAAGTAAGCCTGCTCTTCATTCCATGGAAACAACACATACGCACCAAAAGAATACCGCTCATAACTATCTCTCTCATGATGCTTTTTTACCAATGCATCTCGATATCGATGCATCGTATTAATATCCTCTTCCAGTGGCCCGACCTTTTCAGCCTGATCAGTTCTGAAACCAAAATCAATTCGATACTTCGCATCAAACACATAGTGATAGCGATTATGAGAATACTTTTTCTCCACCTCCAGCATAATATCAGGCTTCTGCGTAACCGTAGGTACCTTCCCTTCTCTCTTCTGAAAAGAAAGGACAATCCGCTCCCCAGTCTGAGGGTGGGTAAACACTTGCTTTCCATTCGAAGTTTGATCCAGGTCAACGAATAATGCTCCATGACGAATCGCCACAACATCCTGAAATTCAGGCACATACTTCGCTCGTAATATCTGCCCCATCTTCAGGTAGGTCCAATACTCATAAAGCGTCGCGACATCCTTCACCGACATTTTGAAAAGCTCACCCTCAAGCATCAACCCTCTGGTCACGACAAGATAGATTTTATACGCATCCCGATAACCAATCTTCCTCTGTATCACCATGCTTGTCACCGTTCGATCAACACTGCTAATACCTTTCCAAAATGGTTTATTCAAATAAGTCTTCAAGGTACCTTTCATCCGTGTGACCTTGTCCAGTAGTTCTTCATCTACCTTCCGCTCATATCTACCTGATTGACTGCTTACCTTCGCAGCAAGATCCGCTAGTTTATGAGTAAGCCGCTCCATCATCCACTTCACAAATCGGTTCTCTAACGTATCATAGGTAATCGTTTTTCGAGCATTTAACCCCTTAACAGGAAAAACAGGCTTATCATGCAGCACCAGTCCACTCTCTGCTTCCATAAACAACTGAGGATTGC
Source organism: Rossellomorea sp. GQ25 (assembly GCF_059758515.1). NCBI lineage: Bacteria > Bacillati > Bacillota > Bacilli > Caryophanales > Bacillaceae > Rossellomorea > Rossellomorea sp. GQ25. The sequence continues at coordinate 526,755 of NZ_JCAXEQ010000002.1, forward strand.
TTCGTAAATGCTTCCTACCCCTACTATTCAACCTCTTAATTCGTTCCCCTCTCACCATCTGATGCTCCGTCAGCAACTGGTGATGGGGCTGTTCCTCAATCCGTTGAATAGACTTGATAAAGCTCTGATAATAAAACTCTATCAACCGATAAAACTCCGTCAAAGAAGGATTCTCCGATAAATGATTCGAAGCCCCTAGAAACGTCTTCTTAATAAAATGAAAAGCAAGATTATATACTTCATCGTTCACTTCCTCTAGAAGCTTACGATAATCATCCTTATAACTTAATTTAGTCGGGAAAATCTCAAGCTTCACTTCAAGCAAGGTCTTCTCATGATGCTTAATTGAAAAGCTCGTATACCCCACTTCATTCATAAACTGCAAATTCCCCATAAGAATCGGCTGACTTCCTCTACCTACTGGTTCAACCGCATTCCTCAAAACTGGATGCTCATGATAAAAGGACAGGCTTTTATCCGTCTTCGGTGATATCACAATCTGATACACACCATTTTCAAAGAAAATAGGAGAAAAAGGCTGCCCCTGAACTACCTCAAGGGAATCCGTTTCCACATCGTACAATTCAACCGATCGAACACTCTCACCGCTATAGGTAAACGTCATCGCTTCCTTCTCAAGAGCCGAATGCTTCCGATACTGTGATAGACTCTCAAATCTCGCATTATACGGCATTCCTTTGATATAAAGAGAAAAATCCTCGGTCTCAATGTACAGCAGCTCTTTCGTTTCCGATCCATTCATCCTTAACTACCCCAGAAGGAAGTAAAGCCATCATGCATGATTTTCGGAATCATATTAGATAGCTTTTCTGCTGATTTTGAAAAACGAGCTTCTTTCACAATAGAGATTGCATTCATCTCATCCCACTCATGACTTGTACAGAACAGGAACAGCTTCTTCAATGCTTCCTCCGTTTTCAGGTCATTCCCTGTTAATCTTGGAAGAACCTTCTGAAGCAACTGATAATCAAACGCCTCATCAAATGACATCATTTGCCCCTCATCGTTATAAATCATATAAAAACAAACCTCATCTCGAACCCTGTATCCAAAATGAGCCTTTATCGGTTCTAAAATTGAATTCACTTCAACTAGCAAACTAGTAATCTTTTTAACCAAATCTTCATGATCAAAATAAGCATCCTTTAAATTCAGAAACCGGCCAGCCACCTGCTTATTCGATACAGACAATGGTTCAGCAGCAGACTCTTTACTCAAGAAACCAAAGTGATCTAGAACCACCTCATTGTATTCAATCGTATTGGCACGGTCTAAAACCTTCGGACTGAATGGATGAGTAGTTTCATCCATATTAACCGTTCCAATGATAAATAGATTGTCTCTCATCAGTAATCGGCCAACTTCCGTCTCCTCAACCACGGGAGCAGAAACCAACTCTCCATCCTTATGGTCACGGCTTTCCATCACACTTAATAGATCACTAAAGTAGTACTCTACTCTAGCTAGATTCATCTCATCTAACAATACAAAATAAGGCTTATCCCTGTTTTCGGGTTTATTAGCCTCCATTAATACCTTTGTGAATGGCCCTGCTCGGAATTCGCCTTTAATGTCACGGTAGCCAATAAGATCTGATCCATCACTCCAATCAGGGCGGACTGGGATTAAAGAGAATTGTCCGTTATCTGCGGTGGCTCCAAGACTCTCACTGAATAGTTGGACGATCTTTGTTTTACCGGTTCCTGAAATGCCTGATAGAATAACGAAGGGTTTAGTCTTCAAGGAAAGGTAAAAGTTTGTTATTTGCTCCAAAGTATAGTGATAACCTTTAGATAAGATATAGTTGTGAATATGGTGTAAAATCTTAAGATCACTAAAATTATCTATTAATTTATCTTCTATTAATAATTTTTCTAATGTAGTATATTTGATAGGATTTCCAGAGCCTTTATGAATCTTTGATACATCCATTCCGATTAACTTTGAACGTATTTCTTCGTCTGCAGGACGACCTTTCAAGATAAACCTTCCTGCTTTTTCTGGATGAAGGTCTTTTTCATAATTTAAAAACTTATAAACTTCTTTAATTTCATTTTTATATACAGCACAGTAATACTTAAAGCCTTCTTTCAGTCTTTCTTCTCCTATTTTCCAGCTAACGCTTGTTACTTCATATAATTCATCCGGAGTAATACCTTCTTTATAGGATACTGTTAATTTTATTAATATCACATCTTCTTTGTCTTTCATTCCTTAATTTCTCCCGTCTTATGATATTTCATCTTTAAATGACAAAACGGCTCTCTAACACCATAATCAGGTGAAGAGAAACCGCCCTTGGCTAATTAATAAAAAAACAATCATAGGATCAATAAGCAAAGTCCTATCTAAGAAAAGATTTCCAAACTCACATGATGTTTCAGGAAGATAAGAGAAGCTATGACAGGCTGCACCATTTAGATTATTCACTCCTTGTCCTGAGGATCTTCCAATTTCTGAACATACAGGGTCCGAGCTGCACCAGCGAGCCTTATCTAAAGCTTTTTCAACGACAGGAAAGAAATTTTCTTTTCTCCCCATTCTTACTAACCGCCAAATGTACAATCAATATCCCCTGAAGAAGTATAAATTAAAATTCCGTTATGTTCTTCACTAAGATACAACCTTTCTTTAATCAAAGCAGAATTATAGCCGCATGTTAAGGCTAATTCATCAATGATTAAATGTGAAAGCGTATGAAGGAGAACCTTCCTGGGGCTTATTATACTTTCATCAACAATGGTCCCTCTTTTTTCTACACGCGTAAGAAATCTGTAGAAGTAATGTTTAACATCTTCTCTCTGCTCCCATATCGTTATTTTTTCAAAATTTATTGTGAAGTAAATTCCCTCACGAAAAACCTTGTAAGCAGGTAACCAATTATTATCATTTAAATGAGGCTCTTCAAATAATAATTGTTTACCTTTTAAGAGTTCGTTCTTTACTGAAACTTCCTCTTTTATTGTTAGCCTACTAAATCCGGTTAAAACAATCGTTTCTTTTAATTTTGTGATTCTATTTAAGGAATCACGGGGACGGTTCTTATGCTTCGGAAGCAAGAGAACCGTCCCCGTGCTGCTCTTGGTCCCTAAACTGATTAAAATTCCTAGGAGATGTTTTTTATACCTCTAAACTTACACTAGTGCCCTCAAAACATCAGCCGATTCTTTAATAAACCCAGACCAGCAATCCTGCTTTTTAGCCCACTGAGTAACATTCTGATCGCCTGCTGACTCCCTTAGATAATTTAACGCATTAGCAGCTATTATCCTAACTACATCTCTCCATTCTTCAGAAAGCCCTTGCTTATCCCATACATCAATTAGAGAAATACGCTCCTTGTATAGGTGGCCAAGCATAGCAACGGTGTAATAAATAACATTCGCCCTGTAACCTTTTAGTTTCATTTCATCAACTACATTCGCTACGTAGGTATTAATTAGTCTTCTAGCAATGAGTTCCTTGTAAAAATTGCTGCTGATATTTTCTATCGGCTTAATGACTTCACTATCCTCATTAGTAGTCAAGCTTTGTTTCCAATACTGACTGTTTAAGTCCATGAACTTCTTAAAAGCTTCCTCTCCACCTTTACTAGAAACGTGAGGATGCCCCTCCCATGACATAAAGTATTTGGCCAACTCTACTTTTTTAATGACTTTTTCTTTAGGGTACATCTTTTTAAATGCTGTTTGTTCTTTTCCTTTTGAACGTCGGCTAATATCAACCATGTACTGACCCCTTGCACGTTCAAAATACCATTTTGACTCTTCTTTACGGTTATCAAAAGTTGGTATCCATGTATTGCGTGATAGCTTTTCAATATCTGACATAAACCTTGTATTAGCCATAAGATCAGACTTATTTATTTTGTTTTGTGTATTTGCATATTCAGAAATTTTTGCAATTAGTTGATCTTCTACATCATGACGATCAACATGTGTATCAGCGATTGCCTCACCTGTATTTAAAATGGTTAATTTAGTTTGTACATATACTCCATCCAGATCAATGTCATTCTTAAATGCTTGATGGATAGATGCTGTTGTTTGACCTCCGTTGACAATTTGCCAACCAGTTAATGATTTGATCTCGTAAAGGTTTGAATCCCCTATTTGAACAATATCACCAGACTTTGCAACACTAGAAATACCATTGTTATATGCTACAAACAGCTCTCGCTGATCTGGATCTTTTAAAGTATCTCGAATACCTTTGTTTGTTCCTCCACGAGCTTGTAGAAATGAACGCACATTTCTCTCTACCAATTTTGGTCCCCAGTCATCATATAGTTTTGCTAGTAAGGTAGCAGGGATCGCACCAATGTAGCAAACTATTAAACCATTTCCTTCTGGGTTTGGAACGTGCATTAACTGGATGGTTGAATTATACTCTGCTTCAAATTTAATATCAAAGTCTCTTATTCCTTGCTCTGCTTCAGAGAGTTTATATATTCTGTCCATGTCCCAAACATGTACATTAACTGTTTCTATTCCAGGAATAGATAAATCTATTGGTTTATTAGTAAGATAAAATTTACTAGATACTACGAATATATTTACTTCTTCTATCTCATTACGATTACTTCTGATTAACTTAATAAGATCAAGGAATTCCATTGATTTATCCGCTATTTCCAAGATAGAGTCTACGTTGGTAAAGAATCTTTTCGCTTTATTTGCCACCTCTTTTATTGTCGTCATATTAACTACCGGTATAGAATCGTTTATAAATAATGGCTCATAATCAACAACATAAAGGTTAAGCACATTGGTATCTTCAAAGTAAAGGTACCCGTTTATTTGTAGCTTCAGTTCCCGTTTAGCATAGAAAGTAAGTGTAGGTTCGTCATCCATGTTGATATACGGTAGAACCTCTTGCAAAAAAGGTGTTTGTCTTGATCCCACTACATTTGCCTTCTGCTCCACAGTGTCTAAAAATTCTTGTAAAAACTCCAGCTTTCGTTTATCTTCTATCATTTCTCTACTTCCTTTTATCCAACTTAAAAATGTCTTCCACATCCACTATGAAATCCTCACAATGAGATAAGTCTAAGGAATAGGAAATCCTGCTTACACCTTTAGGAAGCTGTTTCGATTCTATTCTAGGAAACTTTTCTCTTACCTCATAGGCTAATTCTTCATGAATAAAAAAATAATTGCTGGTATACTCTTCCACTTTAATATTATTAAATAGAAGTATTTCTCTAAATTTAACCGCAAGTGATGGAGCTTTTTTTATAAGCTTCTCTTCAATGCTTTTTGCTATATTTTCTAAGGTGCATCCAACCGTGGCATTCTTCTCAATTTTTAGTACATATAAGAATAACTCGTTAATAACTGGATTTAGCTCTAACTGCTTTTCACTAGAAATCTTGACTTCATCCCGTATCTTTGGTGAAAGAGTTTTAATCTCTATACCACTTTTCTTTCTTACAAAGTCTATACGGAACCTTAATGGTCCTTTCCAATCATTAATAATTAACGGAGGATCTGATGGGAAATATTCCATCCATTTGTTAATATAATATAATTCTCCATATAAACCCGCTTCTTCTTCTTCAGAAAGTTTTGCATCCCATTTCCTTTTAAAGAAATTATGCCATCTATCTAGCACTTCATATATCGAGGTATACAAAGGTAATTCTTCGTCGACCAAAATGTGATCCACAATATTCTGCAGCACATTTTCAAATATATCATCACTTTCATCAACTTCTTGTGATATAACTAAAAAATTTTTTTCTTTTAATGGTCCAATTTTGCCAAAGTACTCTTGATTAATATGGATTCCTCTCCACATTGGAAATGCTTTTAGTTGTTCAGAATTCCAATTCTCATTAGTGATATCTATATATAATCGCTTTTGATTATTTAATAAATCTAACCCTATTAACAGGTAGGGCTTTTGAAAGTAGATTGGCTCTAGCTGGTATACATCTTTACTTTCTTCATTTGACGCTCGTTCCACTAGTGTGTTAAAACTATTTGATATATTTATCATATTATTTGTTCCTTCCAACTGTTCGATTATGAACGTACCCATTTTTAGTTTGAGTTCTATCACCTGATCTTGAAGGTTCTAATTCAATATCTGGGAAAGATAGAGCTATTCCTATTGGTACTAGATTCTCACTGAAGTTAATATTTAACTTCTTAAATGGTTCCACATCTGGATGCAATGGATATATCATAAGAACGGGGTTCTCTTTGTTCCGCAGTTCTCTATTTTCAGTTTTGTTATTAGAATTGCCTTCAATATCAACAAACTCTTGATTAGAAGCAACAATTGCGCCTAGATCTACTAGTTTATTAGCTTTTCCTTTGTCTCTGTCGATACTTCTTAATACAGCACTCTCAATTGATATGGGACCTAAATTGACTTTCCACTTTTTTATATTCTTTATCTTTACTTGTGCTGTTTTCAAAGTACTAGGTGTGACATCGACAACAACTACATTAAATTTATTCAACTTTCCTTTATCGTTTAACTCAGCTATATAATTAGCTATCTTCTTACTATTTACCTTTGAAGCAGTTTTACTAGTTTGATAATTAGACAAAAATTCAATAATAGTTGTACTTGGTATTTGTTTAGCTATATGGTAACGAGTAGAACCTTCTTTTATCTTAAATTGATCATCAATATTATTGAGTAAATTAAGAGCTGCCTCCATGTTCCTATCATAGAAAGCCTTATCCTTATCAAAAATACGAGTTTGTTGAAGACTGTTTGAGTAATTTGGAGTTTTTTCCGCAGCCCTCATTTTATTTGGACTAGTAACACTCATGCTCTGGTGATCTTTCATTTTAGCAGCATACTCTTCCGGAGTAACATCTAACTCATCATATTTTTTGAATTCTTCTCTTAGATCGCTCATCACACTCGCTAGGTGTTCAAAGTTGTCTGCCAGCTCTTTACTTGTATAAATACGACACAGATCCATATAACCTTTACGATACCCAAACCATCTTCCCATCTGCATTAGCGAATCATACATAGCACTGTTTCGGTAGTAATATGAAATAGATAATCCATCTAAGGTTAATCCTCTTGATAGCTTGTTCCCGCCAATTACAATTACATTTAATCCATTTTCTTTATGCTTTTCATATTCTAGTGCATCATCACTTTCACCGTTTATTTCCATGACCTCCACCTTACCAATAACCTTTCGAACTTCTTTAAAGACTTCAACCCAAGAATATACTTTTGGGTTTTCTTCAGAGAATTCATTAAATGATTGAACTGGAATAATATCTTCTTCATATAAATTTCTTAATTTATCTATATACTTACTATCCGAATCGTAAAGTACTTCATTAGATAATTTTTTATAAAACTTTTCAATAACGCTGCACATGGAGTTCTGGATATCCGTGAACCTACTAGTGTGTATAAGCATAGAATTATGTTCGTTATTCTGCCCTCTCAGATTTCTAATAGCAATTGTTAATAGAAAAGAAAGAACAGCATCCTCCATAGTTGGTGGAACTTGTTTAAATAAATCTGTATCATCTTTACTTTTTATATCATCTAGTAATCTAATATCTGTTTCACTAAGATATCTAATATACATTGGCTTATTATCTTCCATATATCCTGATGTGTTAAAAAACTCGTCTGGGCCACAATAGGCTTTAGGTTTAGGCAGAGAGATTGCAAAGTCTTTTGGGTATAAGTCTATTCCAACATCTTTGTGGTTCGCCTCAGCGTCAATTAATAAATTCGCGAACGGCGTAGCAGTATACCCCACATATGCCTTTTTATCGAATAAACTTAATAGCTCTCTAATCTGCTTGTTTATTGTGCTTGGTTTGGTTTTATTACCTGTATCAACACTAGCTTGATCAGCTTCATCATCAATGATTAATGTTGGCGGATTAACATCTGACATTTTAATACTATTCCTAATCAAATCAATAAGGTTTGGAAGAACATCCTTATGTTTCTTTACAATTGCCAATATAGGCTTCTCTAAGTTCCTAATCCCAATGGCATTTGCTGTTGAGATATCCTCTTGTGGTGTGGTCCATGTTTCTATTTGAGTACCACCAGTTTTTAACTTAGCTACCCCTTGCCTTTCATTTGTGATAGGATCTATGGTCCCTACAACCTCTTTTTCTAGACGGAGCTGGGTTTGAGTCCTTAAGTCGTTGTGCATTCCTGCTAATACGATTATTAGTTTATAACCAACATCAAAAGCTTTATTGATAAGCCCAGTAAAATTAGCAGTCTTACCCGATTGGACATACCCCAATACTAAACCCCTATTATCAAAGTCCTCTTTTACTTTTGGATTACCTATACAATCTAGTATCTCATTAGTAGAAATATCTATAGAACTAACCGTATTAACATCCCAGTTCTTCTCATTTAGAAGATACTTTTCATATCTCGGCCAGAAATATGAATATCCCCTAGAGTCCCCTCTCCAATTAAATGATCCTGGCCCTTTTAACACACCAGGCTTTTCTACATTAAAAGAACCGTACTTTGCGTAAGCTTCCAAGGCCAAACTTTCCTTAAAATCTTCACCTATTTGTCCAAATTTATTAGTGAGATTTTTTTCTGTTTCCCTGATCGCTAGATTTAATGGATCTTGCATACCAAAGTTTTTGTAGATTGAGTAAAAATCATCAATCATAATCATATAGCTATCTCTATCAAAATTTGACACTAGTATCAACTTCTTTCTGTAGAATATCTTTTATAGTATGAATCTCTATACTCTCAAATCCGCTCATTAATGAAATGGACTCGGAGATTTGATCCAGGCTTGCGTCCATTCCGGAGTTCATAAGTATTTCTGCATATTCAATAATTGTTTTCCTCTGACTTTCATCGACCGTTTGCCTCTCCTGTTTAACCATTGATTCCGTCTTCAATAGATTGTTGGGTGATCCTAACTCAATTAACTTAAGATAGAGATTTAATTTCCGTTTTACTCCATCATCTAACTCTTTCAAAATATGCATCAATACAGGGTGGTTCCTGTTAAGCACGTAATTACTAATATTTTCATCAGATTGTAATTCCCACGTGTTTAAAGAACCTTTAACTTTTTCACCTGTTCGTGATGCTCGAGTTCTATACAGCATAATTTCTTGAGAGAGTCGTCTATAGTATTTCGCTATTGCTGCTAATGCTTCCTTAATGTCTTCTGGTATGGTGACAGTTGACTTCTTAACGTCTAGCCTCCACTCTTCATCGGCTTCATTAGCAAAATCTACTTTTATCCTTACTAGTTCTGAGATTGCATCTTTGGGAAACAAACCAAACCAATCTCCATATGAAACCAATCTTTCCTCTCTATAAATGTAAAAACCTTGGTGATCTCTCCATCCTTTTATTCCACCAGCCTCTTTATGCTCTTTCTTATTAAAAGTTGATGGATGTGGAAGTACGTAAGGAGTAACCACCACCCTTTTTCCATTTAATTGAAGATATTGAACCTCTCCTTCATAACACCTAGGGTTCCCTTCTAAGAATGGGTTCCATGTTAGCAGTTGATTACCGTTAATCTCCATTAAAATTTCTCTTTCTAATAAAACGTGAAAAACCAACTCTAGGTACTTCCGGATGCGGTTTACCTTGCTATAGAAACTAATTGACTTTACTATATTTTTAGTCCCATAACCGCAGAATCTATCTAGTTTATCTATAAGCACTACAGTACCGTTATCGCCCTGTATTTCGTCAAATCCCAATGAAATATCTTCTGGAATTGATGTATATAGCAACCATTCATTCTTTTCACTAACATAGTCCAAATCCCAACACCTGACAGAAATCTTAGAGTCTTTTTTGCTAACAACAGTTAATCTCTTTCCTAAAGAAAAAGCAGCAGTTTTTAACCCCATTCCAAATCTACCTAATTCATCACGCTCACGTTTATCTCTTGGGTCTTTAGATCCAATGGTCATTGCTGTTTGTAGTTCATTATCATCCATACCATTACCATTATCTATAATTTTAATAGAGCCGTTACCTTCGTTATATGAAAATTCAAGGCTAATATTAAGTGCTTTTGCATCAATACTATTGTCTATTAAATCAGCTATAGCTGTCTGAGAGTTGTATCCAATACTTCTTAATGCCTGAATTACAGGAGCAGCCGATGGTTGTGTTGTTACTTCATTCATATAGTTCACCTATTTCCAATTGGATTCCATATATATTATTCTAGCAGGTTTAACACTTAAGTACAGCTAGGCACTTAAATTCATACGTCTGAGATTGACCTTCTCAAATTCGTTTTAGAATAGCACCTATTCAGAAAGGCACACATAATTGAAGGTATATACATATCTTTTTTTCATTTTTCAAACTAATTATAGTTTCTCCCTGTTTTTTCCGGGGGAAAATTTAGATATATGTAAAAAAGGAAATGATAATTATGACAGACAACCTAACCAAAGAACAAAGAACCAAAAACATGAAAGCTATTAGGTCACAATCCAAGTTAGAAAACAGGGTTTCACGTGAGTTATGGAAAAAAGGAATTCGATTTCGCAAGAATGTAAAATCTCTGCCTGGAAAGCCCGACATTGCAATTAAGAAGTATAAAGTAGTTATATTTATCGACTCGTGCTTTTGGCATGTCTGTCCTTCGCATGGGAATATGCCGAAATCAAATCAGGAGTATTGGTTGAAAAAATTAAAGAGGAACCAGGAAAGGGATAAGGAAATAAACAAATATTACCTTGAAAATGATTGGGAGCTTTTGCGAATTTGGGAGCATGAATTTAAAAAGGATTATGGCTCTACCATAGATAAGGTTATCTCCTTTATAGGTCATGCGAAAGAAAAACACTCATAAATCTATTCAGATAAGTCCACCCACAAGCCTAAAAGAATTTAAACTTGATCTTACACTAGACACCACACCCCTTCCAGTTTTATAATAAATAGTTGCTCTATTACCACTTTTAGACTATGCTGCTTATATAAGAAACATTTGTGGGAAGTGATTATTAATGAAAAAGAAAATATATAACTTATTGGACTTATTTGCAGGGGCTGGAGGGTTAAGTAATGGTTTTGAACAAACCGGAAGTTTTAAGGTGGCTGGAGCCATTGAAATAAATGACGCAGCTCAAAAGACATATATTAAGAATCATGGAAATAACCAAGAAATAATTCTGCGAGATAAAGACGGTAAAAGTGATATAACTAAAATTAGATTTAAGCAGGTGAAAGAAGATCTTCAATTAGACTCTGGTTCTACAGTTGTGGTTGGTGGACCTCCATGTCAAGGCTTTTCTAATGCTAACCGACAAAAAAATTATTTAATTTCAGGTAACAACCAGTTGGTAAAAGAATTTGTCAGAGCTATTGATGAGATAAAGCCAGTAGCTTTTGTATTGGAAAACGTTAAAACTATGCAATCCTCAACTCACAAGTTTTTTGTGACTAAAAGTAAACACGCAGCAAAAGGTGACTATAGTTCCATTTCGCATTTGAACTCAATATCCACTGAAGAGGATCCTATTTATCAAACAGATACCATCGAATTGCTTAAAACAAATAATCTAACAAAAGAATTTTTTGCAGAAATTTATGCTCTTTCTGATGTTCCACTACCAATTATAAGCCAAACTGATTTATTAATAAGGTTAAGGACTCTTCAACGCAGATTTTTAAAGAGTAAACGAATAGAGCTTAAAAACAAAAAAGAGATAGGTGAAATTGAAGAAACACTGAGTCTAATCTCAAAGTATCCTACTCAGAATCCTATATTAGTTGATTTGTTAATAGATATTAAGCAATTTTTGTCTCAACTATTGAAAGAGTCTATTACATCAAATGACTTAATAACACCTTTAATTAAATTTAATGAATATAATCGATTTCTAACTCGTTGTCAGGAACTAAAAGAGGAAGATATAGATTGTTTAAAATTAGATATTTTACAGGAAAACGAGTTCTTTGCAGCTAAAGCAAAAGTGTACTCCTACAACTTGGTAGATTATCTTGAAAAAGTTTTTAATCATTATGGCTATTCGGTAAAATACAAAGTTTTAGACTCTTCTAAATACGGCGTTCCACAAAAAAGAAAAAGATTTATTTTGATGGGAATTAAAAATAGAAATTTAGAATTAGATTTGCCCGATGAATTACCTTCCGGCAAATACACTGTTAAAGATGCGATTTTAGATTTAGAAGATATTGAACCTCAAAAGGATTTGTCAGAATACAATGCGGAAGTCTATTCATTCAATCAAATAAGATCTCCTTTGGTAAGATACTATAGAGAAAAATTGAATCATACTGATATATTACACAACCACATAAATACTAATAGTACACCTCTTATCCAAAGAAGGTTCGAAGAGATAAGAATGACCAACGGAAAGAATTTCCATAGCCTTTCCGATGAGCTGAAATCTAGTTATAGCGACGCTTCTAGAACTCAAAATACTGTATACCTGAGGTTAAATTACGACGAACCCTCACCCACTGTTGTAAATGTTCGGAAGTCAATGTGGCAGCATCCAAGAAAGGCAAGAGCGCTGAGCGTTAGGGAAGCTGCACGGCTACAATCTTTCCAAGATTCTTTTAAGTTTTATGGACGGAAAGATGAACAATACCAGCAAGTAGGGAATGCTGTACCCCCTTTATTAGCAAAAGGTATAGCATCTACTTTATTAAAAAATCTAGATAAGTTACAACGAAAAGACAGCTCCATTTAGGCAGCTGTCTTTTCATTAAAACTTAGCAATATGTAGGCATTTTGTACTTGTGCAATCTGAATAAGCTCTAGTAGACAGTCATTCCAGAATTTTTAATTAGAATTTAGTTTTGACTATTGCAGACAGAATGAGCCATTAGTGCATAGTTTTGAGCCACCTAACGCGGTAGAGAAAGCCACTAAGTGCGAAGTATTTAGCCACTTGTGGTATATAAATACCTCCCTGTATAATTGAGAAGCATGCGTTACCGTATGAAAAATCTTTTATAGGGAGAGTTTTTGTTATTAATTGTCATAACATTCTAACCCTTCATTTGGAGGGGGTGATTCAGCGTACGATCAGTGCGAGTAAAGGTCATTCAAGAAATACGGTGGCTAGTGTGATTCAAACGGCAAGATGACCGATGCCTGGCTAAATGCCTGAGAAACAAGCAGTCGAGAAAGGCTATTACCCAGTGCACTTCAGGATAGTCTTCAATTATATGGTTTACAATTTCTTCACTATCTTCTGAATTGAGTGTTTCATATTCTAAGCGCGCATCTTTAATTAGACTAAACTTTATTGATTTCTCCAAAAAAATACATCCTCCCCAGGTTTATCATGTAGTTATACACCTACATTAGATAAAGAAACAGATAATACAATTTAATTATATTTAAGCCGATTCAAATCAAATTTTTATGTTAACATGTTTATTACTTTAACAGGCTACATGTAAAATGCCATGTCATTGTCATGACCAAATTTATAAACATCCGTGGTATATCAAGAAATAAAAGCGGTTAGAGTAACTTTCCATGAGCAAGCCTACCAAGCCTGTATCACACGAGAAAGCACTCATCTATCCGTGCTTACCTTTTTGGGTTGCACTCTTGATATGTGAGGCGTCAATTTTAGATCTGGAAGTTCAGTATTTTACTCATGCTTTTGTTATCCGGATTAATGATCCATTCTACTTTACTAGTTAATTTACATTCCATATTGTAGACCTTTAAAAACTTCCCTAACATGCCAATCCATAAAAGACTGGGCCGGATAGTAATAAGACTGAATAGGCTCCCTAACCGTCTGCCCATTATACCTTAACAGCCACTCCTCAAACCCATGTGTCCCATGTGCATCCTGAGACACCACCATCTTTCGCTCGGGTGTCAACGTGAACACTCCCCTATCAAATAGCTTATGGTGCAAAGAACACAAAGCTATTCCGTTTTCTTCAGTATCCGGACCACCGGCTTGGTGCCATTTGATATGGGCTGCTTCTACTCCGACAAGTGTGTGGGCAAGTCTTACATTAAAACCCCAAATGGCACAACTATACCCGTATGCCCTTAGGATTTTCTCCCTGAATTTCGGATCCCTCTTCTTTTTCGTATAAACGGTGAAATCCAGCCCTACCGAGTCCAAGATGTCCTGGTGGATTGTTTCAGCATTAAATAAGAAAGAAAGGCATCAGTAAGTAATTTTTGACCCCTTCTAAAATCCCCCCCAAGTAATTACCTAACCTTCACCTTCCCCCTAACTTCCTCACTCTTCACCAATTCCTTCACCCGCTCATGAATCCGCTCAATCTCACTCCCAGGACTCTTCCACCAATTCCGGCTCCAAATCCGCTCAATGGTCCAGCCTCTGCTTTCAAGGAACTTCTGACGGTATACATCACGTTCCTTCGCATTCTGGGAACTGTGATACATGGCTCCATCGCATTCGACACCCAGGATGTATCGGGATGAATCGTTCGGATGGACGATGGCCATGTCGATTCGGTAGCCGGACATGCCGACTTGGGTGGTGACTTCATAGCCGAGATTGCGAAGTTGTTTATAGACTTGTTCTTCAAATGGTGAGTCAAAGTGAAGCTCTTGCGATTTCACATGAGTATTTACGTTTTCGTTTATTTCATGGATGACGGCATCTATGTGTTCTAATTGGGAGTTCGCCACTGCTTTCGCATATTTTAGATACGATTTAAACAGTTTTGGTCCCATTTCAGCGGCGTTGGCCACATTGAGTTCTTCCGGCTCGATGCTGGAAACGACGATGATGCCTTCCTTTGCCCTCGTAATGGCGACATTTAATCTGTTTTCTCCGCCTTTTTGATTTAATGAGCCAAAGCGATTGTAGATCTTGCCTTCTTCGTTTTTCGCATAGCCGATCGAGAAGAGGATAATATCCCTTTCATCCCCCTGGACGTTTTCAATGTTCTTCACAAACACTCTTTCGTCCAGTTCCTGTGACATGACTTGCTGATAGGCCGCATTAAATTCTTCGTCTTCCCCTGCAGTTTTGTCAATGATGTCCATGATCTTCGTTTGCTGCTTGGCATTAAAAGTGATAATTCCGACGGATTTACCCGGTTCGTTGATCAGGAGATCCTTCAATATCGCCACATCTTCTATCGCTTCCACTTCATTGGATTGATTGATCCATCTGCCGTCTACCTTTTTCCACTGGATAGCAGGCGGGTTCTTAAATGGAATGACATTCGGTGCGATTTGGACATGACCGTTATAGAAGGCATGATTGGAGAAATTGATCAATTCTTCATATTTAGAACGGTAGTGCCACTGTAGAATCTTTTCCGGAAATCTTCTTTTTGCCAAATTCAATAGGCTGACGGATTCATCCGTCTCGTACTCTACTTCTTCCTCATCATCGTTCTGGACGCTTCCTTGGAAAGTCGTCATTGGAGGCAACTGCTTTTCATCTCCTGCCACAACGAGCTGTTTGGCACGATACACAGATGGAATGCCATGCTCGACTGTACACTGAGACGCTTCATCAAATATGACTAAGTCAAAAAGTCCTTCTTCTAAAGGGAAAATGGATGACACAATCTCTGGGGACGCTAACCAGACCGGCAAAATATCCACAAGTCCATTCGCGGCAAATTCGTTCACCAGTTTTCTTAGAGACCAAATCATCCGTTTCTTCCCGACTTGATGTTTCAGTTCCTTCACTTTCCTTGGATGAGTCGATTGTGCAAAGTCCACATTTTTCGTAAGGGTATGAATGAGAAATTGGGTAGCTACTGCTCTTCTCTGTTCAATGAGAGCTGAAAACGATTCTCTGATTCTCCCAAATTCATTGGTTGAAATCTTTTGAACGTCAGGATATTTCTTTTCTGTGTCATCAATCCAATGAACATAGGCAGAGTTTCTAAATAAGTCCACCCAGAAGTCAGATAAGGACATGTCAGAGAGATTTTCTTTGTTTTGGAGTTTCTTGATTACTTCCTGAACTTCTGTGTCGCATCTCATCCAGTAGTTATCCATCTGCTGAAGTTCTTCAAAATCTCGATGAAAATACTCCACGATTTCATCTATTTCTTTTAATGGAATATCTCCCTCAGAAATTCTCGTTTTAAAGGCATCGATTTTTTCATCTTTCAAGTACTTACGCAGCTTCTCTATTTCATCCGACATGGCTTTCGTTTCTGCTCCTAACTTATGCATCGTAATTAGGGCTTGTTTGATCTTCAACCATTCTGTCGAATTCGTTCCTTTAAATTTCTCCCCGTCCAATAGCTCTTCAATAATGGACTTGCCGTAGAAGGATGTCCACCACCACAGGCGTAACCCTTGAAGGGTTCGTTTGTTTTGATCATCTAAATCCGGATAAACTTTGTCTAATTTGTTCTCGATCATCCACGTGTAGGCTGGAGTGATTTTTTCATGATCCAGCGTTTCAAGATAACTAACAGAATTTTTCGCTTTCGCCATCACCCCATCTAATAGTTCAATGGCACGGAGCTTTTCTTTCATATCCATGTTGGCGAAGCTTTTACGCTCCTTGAGTTGGTAGTCATCGCTCCCAAATCGTTCATACCATTCAGCATAGGTGTAGATCTTTTCTGAAAAATCATCTAACTTCTCTCTATTCAAGATTGGCATGACTCCGTTTAAATCGATCATTTGAGTCGTTTCCTCAACGGAGTTTGCCAGACCATATAAGTCGTATAAGCGCAGTCCAAAGGCCTGCCTTTCATATAAAGCTTTAGCGATTCCATTGAGTAGATCTTCCTGGCTCTGGAGCTTTGAAGAAGTAGACTTCAATGTACTGATCGCTTCTTCAAAGGTAATTTCATTCTGCTCAAGCACAGATGATAACTTCGCATATAGTTTCTTTCGATCCTGCTTTTCATCATGAACCAACGCTACATGATTACTTAGATCAAGACCGTCCAGCCGTTGATAAACGACATCCAGGGCAGCACGTTTTTCACAGACCACCATGATTTTCTTCTGCCTCTGAAGAGCATCGGTGATTAGATTTACGATGACCTGGGATTTACCCGTTCCAGGAGGGCCATGAACGACCAGGCCTTTTCTGTATCTGGCTTCTTTTAAAATCTCCTCTTGAGAACCATCCGCCTGCAGAAGATTTAAGATTGAGATATCGTTATCCAGCTCTTCGATGTCTTCTCTATCATCCTCATCCCCTTCTTCAAATTGATTAGCCTCAGGGTTAATCAGTTCACCTGCAAGAGATAAACCGTTCCCCTCTTCCGATTTTTCAATCAGCAAATCGTAATCCTTTACCAAAGCTGTACTGCCTTGAGGGAAATGTCCAACAATGGCGTTTTCAGTAAGGGCTAAATTGGAAACCTCAGGAATGTCCTCAGTTTTATATTGAGCTAACTTCGTAATTCCTTTTGGTGAGAACGAAATATTCAAATCGTATTCTTTAAGAAAACTCAACCAGCCCTCATAATCGAGAGTAGTAGCTAACTCAGACGCTTTTTCAAAGAAATCGTCCGTAAAGGTTAGGTTATTGTATTTCTTAAAAGCCAAAAATAACGTCCGGTTAATCTGAGGCTCCCCCTCATCCAAACGAAGCAGCCACTTCTGGCTATTCACATTATTCCGCTCCAGTCTCACAGGATATAAGAATAACGGAGCTTGAAAGAACGTACCATCCTGCAGCGTTCCCGACAAAAATGGGAAGCCCAAATAAAGATCATGAATCCCTTTTTCCTCTTCAATACCCTTCATATTTCTCGATAGATCCGTTAGCTTCTTAGAAAGCATCATAGAATCATCATTGTCCATGGAAGGCTTAAGAATCGTAAGCTCTGACTTTGATTGCTTCACGATTTTCTCCACTAACTTACTACTGACCTTTTCCTCTTTCTCATCCAACTTATCAAGCTCCGTCAAATCGAAGCTCCACTTATTGTAAAGCTTCAACAGCCTCACAGACCGATTCCTCTTATTTATGTTGTTTAACTTGTCTCGCATGTGTATTAATTGGTCTTTCAATTTTATAACCTCTTTCTGTTGCTAATACTTCTTACTTTATGTTTTCTCTACAAAAAAAGAAGAGCTGTTTTAGCTCTTAGATCCAACTCATAATTTTTCCGTTGTTACACATATGTAACATTTCTTCATAATTATAACAAATTGTGGGTAGTGTTTTATAGGTCGTTGTGGAAAACAATAATTTTCCGGTGAGTTCTTTTACAAAACGCTCTACATTTAAAGTGGATCCGGGTTACCGTAAGATCGCTTCTAACGAACTGATTGTGTATGACATAGAGTTGTCGGAGTTTATTCATCGGAAAGAATCGGTATTGAAAATTCAGCATACAGAACCTCTATTAATTGAGAGTGACATCATTTCCATTTATCAAGCTTTCTTAGAGGCAAATATTACTGACCTAAAAGTTAGAGAAGAACATAAGCAGGTATTGAATGCACCTGAACACAAGACCAATTCCAGTTCTACTTGTGCTGTTTGCAATAAGCCGGTTTCTGACAAGGTTAGGGCGTATTGTTTAGGGAATCATACTTTTAAGGGAAAGATTTATTGTTATGAGCATCAGAAATCTTCACAAAATTAAAATGAACATGAAGAAAAGGTCCGTCCCTAAATCTCAGGCACGGACCTTCCTCATATCCAATTCAAAACATAAACATACACAAACGCCAACCCCGTTATCGAAAGAAAATATACCCCATTCCACTTAAAGGCCACTGTGACACCATTCCTCTGAACACACTGACTAATAATAATATTCATAGCATTTAACGGAGAGATCGCGGAGGATAGCATCCACGTAAAAATACACATAAACGCTACACTGGCAACCGCTACATTAGGCATGGCTGTAAAGTCAAGTGAGGTTAGAATTAACGGTGTTACGATAATCTGGTGCACTCCGAGAAACGCCATAAAGGTCACCAATAGGATGATAAAGAGAAACAAAACGCCAATGGATTGTGTGGCCGACCACTGTATGGACCTCTCCAATAGTTCTTTGACGGGTGTATGGGAAACAGCATTCCCGAAAAGCCCTGCACTTAAGAATAGGCAAATCTCCATTTTTTGCGAGTGCAGCTTTTTCTTATAGAGAATAATTTCTTCCTTAACGATTGATTTCCTTTTCCGGAAGATCACCCAGGCTACAGGAACCAGAAAACAAATAATGCTAACCAGGAGCAGCATGGACTTCTGAAATACCTGCTCCATGACAATCAACAGCACAACCAATCCAAGGACAAAACCAAAGAGGAGATACATATCCTTCTTAGGCCCTTTATCTTTATCATGTGATATCATTACGTTTTTTTCCTCGGCTGCAGCAGTCTCTTCTACAATCCTAGGTCGAAAAAGAACGATTCCCACCGTCATTTGAATAACGGCGAACATGACTCCTACGGCGACATATGAGAGATAGGTAATATCTAAATAAAATAAGACAATCCCCACAGAAGCAAAAAATGGTGACCATATAACCGCCGGGGTAAACCCTACATAATAGGATCTTGATAGTAACTTGGAGGGAAGGTGTATACTTTCCACAAACCCGTGAACAATCCTTAAGGCACCCATATTCAAGATAGGTGCAAGTGTTAGCATAAACGTGCTTATTCCATAAAACGTTTTCCGGGGGTTGTTTTTCAACTCATTCAAATAAAGGATAACAGAATCAATGATCCCTTCTCTTCTCAGTGGCACTGACAGAAGTGGAGCTAAAATGAGAATCGATAACAGGGGCATATTCTGCGTGATTCCCTGTACTAGATCGAAGCCTGTATCTCCAACACTATAGTGAATGATTCCCCCTGCAGCAAACAGACCAAGTGTAAATATCCGGCCTTTCCATTCTAATAAAGGAAGGAAGAGTAAAAATACGGCAGTGGCAACCATGTTAAAAACCAAACCAATATAAACGTTTGGCGCAAAAGCCTCAATAATATAAAGAAAACACATGCTCATGATGAGAGAAAAACGTAACATGTTGTCCCTTCTCTCTTTAAGTCTCTAACAATCTACTACAAAACACACTGTGCGAGAATGATTCAGAGGGCGGTTCCTTATCCCCTTTGTACTTTATCCTGGAGAGGCGCATGATGCTTTAATAGATCCCTGAATTCATTCCCGAGTTGTTCAGTCGTTGCCCCTCCGCCGAGATCAGGGGTGAGAGAATCCTTCTGGGAAAGAATCTCCTGAATGGTTGACAAAATGGTACGCCCCCATTCTTTTTCACCAAAGTGATCCATCATCTGACTGACAGACCATATGGCAGCTAAGGGATTTGCAAGACCCTTGCCGGCAATATCAGGGGCAGAGCCGTGGATGGGTTCAAACATGGAAGGATACGTTCGTTCAGGATTGATATTGGCTCCTGCTGCCAAACCAAGGCCACCTGTAATCGCAGCACCTAAGTCCGTCAGGATATCTCCGAATAAATTGGATGACACGACAATTTCAAACCTTTCCGGCTGAAGGACGAAATAAAGGCTTGCTGCGTCCACAAGGTAAGAATATGTTTGAACATCAGGATACTCTTTCCCTACTTCGGTAAATACTTCATCCCAGAATACCATGGAATAATTAAGGGCATTCGCTTTGCTGATGCTCGTCAGCGTCTTCTTCTGTTTACGGGCTTCTTCATATGCATAGCGAATAATCCGTTCAGTACCTTTCCGTGAAAAGACGCCCGTCTGTAATACTACTTCCTCAGGCTTTCCTTTAAAGAGCCAGTCACCCGCTCCAGCATATTCCCCTTCGCTGTTCTCACGAATCACTAGAAAGTCTAATTCTTTTTCACTTTTATTCTTAAGGGGGGTTAAATCAGGGTGCAAGAGTTTAATCGGCCTGAGGTTTACATACTGATCAAACTTTTTGCGAATTTCCAAGAGTAATTCCCAAAGAGAGATGTGATCGGGAACTCCGGGATATCCTACCGCTCCAAAATAGATGGCATCGAATTCCTTCAATTGATCAATGCCATCGTCAGCCATCATCTTCCCAGTATCCACATAATACTCACATCCCCAAGGGAACTCCGTAAAGCTGAAAGTAAGCCGTGGATCGATTTCCTCAATCATCTTTAATACCTTTACACCTTCTGACACGACTTCAGGTCCTATCCCATCCCCTGGGATAAGGGCAATGTTCTTCTGTTTCATTTCCTTGACCTCCTATGCTTTTGGTCCACCGGCAACATATAACACCTGACCGCTTATAAAGGAAGAATCAGGGCTCGCAAAAAAGCTTGCTGCTTGTGCGATATCTTCCGGTGTACCAGCCCTGTTGACCGGGATCTGTTTTACTTTGGCTTCTATCAATTCTTCGAAAGTGATCCCTAGCCGTTCTGCTACTGCTTTGGTCATGTCTGTCATGATAAAGCCAGGTGCAATCGCGTTAACCGTGATATTATATTTCCCCAGCTCGATGGCTAACGTCTTTGTAAAACCCTGTATGCCTGCCTTCGCTGCAGCGTAATTCGCTTGACCTCTGCTCCCGAGTGCTGAAACGGAAGATAGATTAATGATTCGTCCGTACTGATTTTTCACCATTGATTTCTGGGCATATTTACTGCAAAGGAACGTCCCTTTTAAATGAACATTCATCACATCGTCCCAGTCATTGGAACTCATCTTATACAATAGATTGTCACGAATGATCCCGGCATTATTAATGACGATATCTACCTTCCCATGATCCCCTTCCACCTCGGCGAATAGCTTTTCCACTTCCGCTTCCTTGGTGACGTCTGCTGTTATTGCCTTAACCGATAGACTCTCTTCAATGAACTGGTGATACGTCTCCAATAAAGCCTGTTCATGGATGTCTACTAAATAAACAGTGGCCCCCTCTAAGGCAAGCTTTTTGGAAATCTCCCTTCCGATTCCCCTGCTTGCCCCAGTCACGATGGCTACCTGATTCTCTAAGTGTGGCATGACCTCACTCCCCTCTATGATTCTGGTATAATCGCTCAAGCTGCTGCTCGTATTCTGCCACGATGTTCTGGATGATCTCTTTGGCACTTCTAATTTCTTTAATTAATCCGATTGTCTGACCCAATGAAATGACACCTGAATGGTCATTTCCGGTAGTGAGTAATTCCTGATAAGATTCACCGCTAATGTAAGGGAATATCTCTTCAAGCGTGGCTCCTGCTCTCTCCTTTTCTACCAGCTCGACTGCCCGTTCCGATTTCATCACTCTCATTGCTTTTCCAATCGATTTTTTCACAAGGATGGTATCGGTTTCTTGTAAATCAATTAATCTCCTTTTAATGGATTCATGGAGGACCACTTCCTCTGAAGCTAAAAACCTTGTACCCATCTGGATGCCTTGAGCCCCTAAAGCAAAAGCAGCAAGAGCGGATTTCCCTGTTGAAAATCCTCCTGCTGCAATGACTGGTATTGAAAGTTCCTCCACAGCCTTCTGTATTAACGTAAGACTTGTGACGTCTTCTCTTCCTGGGTGGCCTCCACACTCATATCCAACCACCACCACTGCATCACAGCCGATCGCTTCCGCCTTTTTGGCAAACCTGACGGATGGGACAACATGAACCACCTTTATTCCGTTTCCTTTCAAACTGTCCATATATTTCTCAGGGTTGTTCCCTGAAGTAAAGACAACTGGTACACGGGCTTCTATGGCACCATCAACGAATTCATCCATCGGTTTACGGATCCCCATGGCAATATTGACTCCAAATGGCTTAGAGGTGAGGCTTCTTGCAGCGTCGATATCTTCCAACATCTCTTCCTTGGAAGAATAGCTACCTGCTGTTATGAGACCAAGCCCTCCAGCTTCTGATACTGCGGAAACGAGAGGAGAGGTTCCAAGTCCCTGAAGCCCGCCTTGGATGATGGGGTATCGAATGTTAAACATGTTTGTTATGGCCGTATTCATCATATTCTCTCACCCTTTGAGAGCTTAAATGTTCCAGTACAGTGGCCTAGAAGTTCACCGTCTTCATTTTTAAGCCTTCCTTCAATGAAGACCGTATTCCGGTTTTGATGAATAATCGATGCTTCTGAATAAACCTTCCCGTCCATGACTGACTTTAGATATTGAATATCTAAATGGAGTGTCGCTACTTCATCGAATCCTAATGTTCGTCCCGTCATGCCCATGGCTGTATCAAGTACAGACGCATATATACCTCCATGAACTGAATTTCTCACATTAATAAACTCTTTCTGGATGGGAAGTGCCAGTAGAACATAACCTTCTTTCAATTCTTTTAGCTCTAATCCGATAAAATTCCAGAACGGGCTATTTTCAAAATCTGATCTTACTTTCTGCAAATGTTCTGCTGTCATGAAAATGCCCCCTTTCCGGTTTCTGAAAGTTCAGCTTGATTGGCAATGACTGAAAGGTTCTCTCCATTGATCACACGGATCAGATTCTCTGCAATCAGGATCGAGGTCTGACGAGCTGCTTCTATGCTAATTCCCCCGATATGCGGACTCATTGTCACTTGTTTCAACTGAAAAAATGGATGATCAGCCGGCGGCGGTTCATTTGAAAACACGTCGATTGCCGCTCCGAGAATCCGATTCTGATTTAACGCATCCACTAAATCCGGCTCATTTATCACACCGCCCCGGGCTGTGTTAATGAGGACGGCTGTTTCTTTCATAAGCGACAGCAATCGATGATCAACAAGTTTATCTGTTTCTTTCGTCAGTGGGATATGTAAACTCACTGCATCACTCTCGGAGAATATCTTCTCCAAAGATGTGGTTAATTCCACCCCTTTTTGATCAGCAGCCTGCTGTTTTTCATTGTCTATTTTCCTTACATACGCCATCGCTTTCATCCCGAAACCATGTACTAAAATCTGAGCAACTTTTTGAGCTATGCTGCCGAATCCAACAATGCCCAGTTGCTTCCCTTCCAGTTCATAGGTATATTCTCCATCCCTTGACTGAAAGTTTCCTGCTCTCGTTTCCCTGTCGAAAAAAGCCGTTTTTTTCATGACCGCCAATAGCAGGCTCACCGCGTGTTCTGCGGTTGCCGTACTATTTAGCTTTGGTGCATGTAAAACGGGAATCCTCTTTGTCGATGCATATCGTACATCGATATTATCAAGTCCCACACCCGCCCCGGAAATGGCCTTTACTTGCTGGCAACTATCCAAAATGGCAGATGTGATCCTGGCGGGAGCCCGGAGGATGATTCCATCCACATGATGGTGTTGGAGGTAATCGCATATTTCCGCTTCGTTAAACTCAGTGAACTTCTTTACTTCGGCGTATTTGTTCAATCGCTCCTCCCCATCCGGATGGTACATGGGCAGAATCTGAACAATATGGGGCTTATCCATTACAACACTCCCTTTTGGCACATCACCTGCTAGACTTGAAGATTCTCAATAATAGTCGAGATTCCCTGACCACCGCCAATACAAAGCGTGACTAAACCATATTTTTCACCCCTGCGTTCCATTTCGTGAAGAAGCTTCGTCATCAGGATCGCTCCCGTTGCTCCAATTGGATGACCCAACGCAATGGCCCCTCCATTGACATTTACTTTATTGATATCCATCCCTGATTCACGAATTACTGACAGCGCCTGGGCGGCAAACGCTTCGTTCAGCTCGATCAGACCCATATCATTTATCGATAGTCCACATTGCTTTAAAGCTTTAAATGTAGAAGTCACTGGTCCAATCCCCATAATTTCCGGAGATACTCCGCTTACAGCCTGAGCGATGATTTTGGCTTTCGGCTTAATCCCATACTCATTCACTTTATCTTCATTCATCAATAGGACCGCGGACGCACCATCATTCCTTCCACTCGCATTACCGGCTGTCACGGTCCCGTTTTCCTTAAAGACCGCTTTCAGCTTTGAGAGTTTTTCTATCGTAGTGCTCCGAGGGTGTTCGTCTACACTAAATTGAAGAGTGTTTCTTTTCTCCTTATATTCAATTGGAACAATTTCCTTCTCAAATCTTCCGGATTCAATGGCAGACTGAGCAAGCTCCTGGCTTCGCAGTGCAAACTCATCCTGCTCCGATCTGTTGATGGTATATTTGTCAGCAAGGTTTTCTGCTGTCAGACCCATCGTCAGGTTTCCGTATTTTTCGATTGGCTGGGAGCACGGTTGACTTTCCGTATTCGGATCCAGTACTTGCGAATTACCGACTTGAAAACCATAACGTGCATTTCGAATATAATAGGGGGCTGTACTCATGCTTTCAGCTCCCCCGGCTATGACTACATCCGAATAACCAAGTCTTATTTGCATATCTGCATTATTAATAGCTTGAAGGCCTGATCCGCACTGTCTATGAACCGTATAGCCCGTAACCTCAATCGGGAGCTCCGCCCGTAATGCAGCGAGACGGGCAAGATTTGAGGTATCTGCACTTTGCTTTGCCTGACCAAGAATGACTTCATCTACTTCCACTTCAGAATGACTTCGATTCAATACTTCCCTAATGACTTTCTCTGCAAGATGGTCTACAGGAACACCTTTTACCGTTCCTCCCATTCTTCCAATCGCCGTCCGGACTGATTCAACGATATATGGCTGGTTCATTCCTTACACCCCCACGTATGAGGATTCGCGTTTCAGCTCATTCGCGATGATGTTGCGCTGAATTTCAGACGTTCCTTCATAAATTTTTGTAATTCGGGCATCACGATAATAACGCTCTATTGGATAATCGCTCATATATCCGATTCCACCGTGGATTTGTACCGCTAAATCCGCCACCTTGTTATATACTTCCGAAGCAAATAGTTTCGCTATGGCGGCTTCTTTCACTACCCTCATCTTTTGATCGGTCATCCAGGCAACGCGATAAGTCATCGATCTAAGAACCTCGATCTGCATACTTATTTCTGCAAGCATATGCTGAACGGCCTGTACCTCGATGATCGGCTTGCCGAACTGTTCCCGTTCCTGTGTATATTGCAAGCAATGTTCCAGAAGCTTGACACAAGAACCAAGGTTTCTTGCCGCAAGACCGGCGCGTCCATTTGCCAGGATTTTCAAAGCATTGATATAGCCCTGTCCTTCTGCTCCAAGGACGTTTTCTGCAGGAACCTCCATATTTTCAAAGAAGAGCTCAGCTGAATGAGATCCTTTTAACCCCATTTTTTGTTCAACCTTACCTAAAACAAAGCCGGGGAAATCCTTTTCTACGATAAAGGATGTGATTCCCTTTGCTCCTTTGGCGCGATCTGTTACAGCCATTACGGTAAATACATGCCCATCGACTGCGTTTGTAATGTAATGCTTGGAACCGTTCAGGATGTATTTATCGCCTTTTCTGACCGCAGTGGTTTTCAACGCCGCTGCATTGGAGCCGGCACTTGGTTCCGTTAAGGCAAATGCCCCAATCCATTCTCCAGTGGCCATTTTAGGCAAATATTTCTGCTTTTGTGCTTCTGTCCCTAACTCGACGATCCCTACAGACCCAATCCCCGTGTGAGCCCCGATCAGGGTTGTATAGCCATTATGTGTTTTACCAAGCTCCTCATATATGGCGCATTTCCCCACCATATCAAGTCCCAGGCCACCGTATTCTTCCGGGATACTTAAACCGAAGAGTCCCATTTCCTTTGACATTTCAACCAGTTTTTCCGGTATCATATCCTTCTCTTCAATTTCCATCGCCAAAGGTTCTGCTGCTTCTTTCACAAACTTCCGTACATTATCTCTTAAAAATTTTATATCTTCTGAAAAATTAAAGTCCATTTGTACCTCTCCCTTATTGATTAGTAAATTCCGCTGCTCGTTTTTCCAGGAATGCTGATGTGCCCTCATTTTTATCCTCTGTTCCAAATGCTACCGCTTGTGAAAGCTTCTCCATCAGCATCGCTGTCTCGAGATCAATATCAAAGCCTTTATGAACGACAAGCTTTGCCAGTTTGATAGCAACTGGACCTTTTTTATAAATCTGAGCGGTCACCTCTTCTACTTGCTTATCCAATTCACCCTCAGGAGCAAGGTATGAAACAAGGCCGATTCTTTCTGCTTCCTCTCCATCAATAATCTTACCGGTGAGAATCATATCAAGGGCCCGCCCCTTCCCAATAATCCTGGAAAGAACCTGTGTCCCTCCTGCTCCGGGAATGATACCAAGGTTGAGCTCAGGCAAACCGAACTTTGCTCTTTTTGTAGCAACCCGTATATCACAGGCCAAAGCAAGCTCACAACCTCCACCCAACGCATAGCCTTCAACGGCCGCGATCGTCACTTTGCTGCATTGTTGAATTTTTTTATATAGTCCCTGCATTCCTGGTATCAGGGCATCCAGCATTTTCTTTTGCTGCAGCTGTTTAATATCCGCTCCTGCAGCGAATGACTTTTCCCCTGCCCCTTTCACCATGATGACCTTTATTTCATCGCTTGCCTCTGCCCATCCGAAAGCATCCTCCATCTCTTGAAGGGTTTCGAGGTTCAGGGCATTTCGGAATTCCGGGCGGTTAATCGTCAGCCACATCGCCCCCTGTTCGATTCGAACAAGCAAATTTTCATATTGATGCACGCTCTCATCTCCCTTACGAATAGTGATAAAATCCACTCCCGCTCTTTTTCCCAAATCGTCCCGCTTTTACGTACTTCAGTAAGAGAGGACTAGGTCTATATTTTTCACCAAGTGTCTGATGTAAGTACTCCATATTTCTTAAACGGGTATCCAAACCTACTAAATCTGCCAATTCAAGTGGCCCCATCGGATGATTGAGACCAAGCTTCAATGCTTTATCAATATCTTCAGCCGATGCCACTCCTTCCATCAGCATATTCATGGCTTCATTTCCAATCAGGCAATTCATTCTGGAAGTCACAAACCCAGGCAATTCATTTACTTCGACCGTTTCTTTCTTGAGTCTCTCACCGACTTCTTTCACAAGCTTTACTGTTGCATCAGATGTCTCTAACCCCCTAATGACTTCGATCAGCTTCATTTTATGAACCGGATTAAAGAAGTGCATAGCTACCACTTTATCGGGGCGTGACGTTTGAGCCCCAATTTCTGTCGGACTCATGGTTGATGTATTAGTGGCTAAAATCGTCTCTTCGGAACAGATACGATCCAACTTTTTGAAAATATCAATCTTTAATTCCATTTTTTCAAGAACTGCTTCAATGACAAGATCCGCATCTTTTGCCGCCGATTCCAAATCTGATTCAAAAAGAAGGCGATCCTTTGCTTTCCCATATTGGTGTTCAGAAATAAAGCCTTTCTGTAAGCTGCCTTCCAATAAACTGAAAATATCATTCTTTGCTTTGTGCAGGATTTCTTCGTTTATATCATTCAAGTACACATTAAAACCTGAAACCGCACAGGTATACGCAATTCCTTTTCCCATTACACCCGAACCTACCACTGTAATATTTTGCACATGAAAGCCCCCCTTAGCTGGATATTGTATGTTCAACAGACGTACTTTTCGGATTGAATTTTTGATAGAAGAAAACGAGTGCCAGGATGGCGAATCCAATAAGATCTGTTACAATCCCCGGGTTTATCATTAGGATTGCCCCAATAAATAGAATGACCCTCTCATACCAAAGTGCATTCCTTAAAAGCCACCCTTCCGCAGCACAAGCAACCCCTATGATGCCAATAATGGATGTGACCACTGATAGAATAATATTCGGAACGTCCCCTACCAGGAGCAATGTCTCTCCATAAACAAACATATAAGGAACGATGAATGCGGCAAGTCCAAGTCTTACAGCTGTCATCCCTGTTTTCATCGGATCTGATCCAGAAAGTCCTGCTGCAGCAAATGCTGCCAGTGCCACTGGTGGTGTAATTGCAGATAAAGCGGCAAAATAAAACACGAACATATGGGCTGCAAGCGGTGATACACCAAGTTCAATCAAAGCTGGAATGGTCAGTGGTACTTGAACGATGTAAGCCGCAACCGTTGGAAGACCCATCCCCAGGATGATGCTAGTGACCATGGTGAAAATGAGCGTAACAATCAAAATTCCACCTGAGATATCAATGATCATTCCACTGAATTTGAGACCAATACCAGTCAAGCCAATAATCCCGATAATAAAACCTGACGCTGCACATGCAATCGCTGTTTCAATGGCAGCCCTTGCCCCTAAATCGAGAGCTTTATACATTTTTGAGAATGATAGTCTAGTAGACTTCTTAAAAGCTGCCACCAGGATCGTCACACCGATTGAAAATAAGCCGGCTCGCATAGGAGATGTACCTGATGCCAACATCACGACGATCACGACTAACGGTACAAAGAACATAAAGCCCGTCTTTAATACGGTTGAAACCTTTGGCAGATCTTCTTTCTTTAAACCATTCAGTCCGAGTCGCTTCGCTCGTAAGTCGACTTGAAAGTATAAACAGCAGTAATAAAGAACCGCCGGTATAATGGCAGCCACTGCTATATCCATATAAGGAACCCCTAAATAAGAAGCAATGATGAAAGCCGATGCTCCCATGATTGGAGGCATGATTTGCCCCCCTGTAGAAGAAACCGCTTCCACTGCAGCGGCAAAATGGCTTCTATATCCCGTTTTCTTCATTAATGGAATCGTGAAGGCACCGGTTGTCACCGTATTTGCCACTGCACTTCCTGAGATGGTTCCTAAGATGGAACTTGCCACAATGGCCGTTTTGGCAGGACCTCCGCGATATTTCCCCATACCTGCAACGGATAAATCAATGAAGAATTGTCCTGCACCGGAAACCTCCAGAAACTTCCCAAATAAGATAAACAGGAAGATAAAAGTGGCTGATACTCCAAGAGGGACACTGAAAATGCCCGTCACTGTATAGAAAAGATGGTCCACGATCCACATAGCTGTAAACTCTCGATGGGAAAGTTCACCGGTAATCAGGTGTCCCCAAATTCCATATACCAAACAAATGAAAATAATCAGGACAAGCGTATTACCAATCACACGCCGGGTCGCTTCGATTAACAATAAGCCTGATACGATCCCGATGGTAATCTCAAGCATGGTGAGCGGTTCAATATAACTCATCCGTGATGAGATCACCTGAGCGTTCATCACATAATAGGAATAACAAGCAATCGACAAAATCATAAACAGCCAGTCATACCAGGGAATGCTCTCATTTTTCACTGCTTTTTTGGATGGCTTATAAATCGCAAATGTAAGGATCAGGGCAAACGCCAAATGGGCAGACCGCTGTAGAATCGACTCAAATACGCCAAAGAATGCCGTATATAAATGGAACAAAGACATAAGGACAGCAACAATCGAAATGATTTTTGCAGCTGCACCCTTTAGAGAGCGCAGCTTACTGTTAAGGTTACCGTCTTCATCATATTGAGTTACAATTTCCGAGGCTTCTATTTCTGTTGACGAATCCTTTTTAGTCATACTTTCACCTTCTTTTTCATGGATATAATGTGTATATTACTTACTCAAGAGCGCCAACTTCCTTATAATATTTCTCTGCTCCAGGATGAAGTTTCCCTACATTATTTTTCACTGAATACTCTGCATTAAAGTCCTTCATAATCGGTGATAATGTTGTCCAAGTATCTTTTTCTTCTACCATCATTTTCGTAAGCTCATAAACTGTCTCTTCATCCATTAGATCATCGTTAACTAATAGTACGGTGTACCCGGCAACCGTTTTAACATCTTCCTTTACATTTGAATACGTTTCGCCTTCAACCGTATATTCCAGGTATCCTTCATTTTTCTCATGCAGTCCTTTAATCGTTTCATCATCCAAAGGAATTAAGCGAATTCCAAGTGTGGTATCAAGTTCTTGGAAAGTGGAGACCGGTGCTGCTACCATTCCTACAATGGCATCGATATGACCGTCGCGAAGAAGATCTGCTCCATCAGCAGTACCAATATACTCAATTCCGCCAAGATCATCGTAAGACATATCATTAAGTTTTAAAATATCCTGAAACGCAAGTTCTCCACTATATCCCTTAATCCCCGGACTCACTTTCTTCCCTTTTAAATCCTTTACGGATTTGATATCAGAATCAGCGCGGACGACGATATGAAATACATTCGGATATAGGGTGGCAACCGTGCTGACATTATCCACTTTTTCTTTAAATGCATTTTCTCCTTTTAATGCTTCTGGAACCGTCTGACCATTACTGAATCCAAGAGCGAACGTGCCTTGACTTAACCCCAATAGGTTGGAAACAGATCCACCCTCGACCACTGTTACAGATGAGTCAGGAAATACTTCACTCATTTTTTCCCCCATTGAACCGGATAATGTGTACCAGAAGCCACCCACTGTTGCTGATCCGAACGCCATGTCTTTAGGGGGCCCATCAGCACTATCTTTCTTAGTGCTTCCAGCTTCATCTGAAGAACATGCAGCTAAAGTCATTAATAAAAAGGCTACCAATACGATTAAATATTTTTTCATCATTACGTCCCCCTTAATTTGATTTTATTTTTGTTTTTTCTACTATATAAAATGGTGCGTCTGTTATTTCTCTCAACCCCTCTACAGAAATGTCGGAGAGGATTTCAATTAAGTACATCTTTTCTTCGATGAACTTGAATACCGCATGCTCCGTTACAATCATGTCCGCTTTTCTCACTCCGCTACTTGGATAAGAAAGCTTTTTTACAAGTTTCGAACTCCCGTTTTTGGACAAATGCATCGAAGCGATGATCATGCGTTTGGCACCTGCAACTAAGTCCATTGCTCCCCCAACTCCCAGAATGGTTTCACCTGGCACTGCCCAGTTGGCAACTTCTCCGGTTTGATCGACCTGTAAAGCACCAAGGACCGCCGTATCAATATGCCCTCCCCGTATCATCAAGAAGGAATCAGAGCTGTCAAATAATGAAGAGCCGATATCCATGGAAACGGGTTTCTTACTTGCGCTAATCAAATCCATATCCACGTCCTCACCAGTTGGAGTAGGTCCCATTCCGAGCAGTCCATTTTCCGATTGGAGGTATACTTTTTTGTCTCCTAGATAATCCGGGATAAGGGTGGGAATGCCGACTCCTAAATTTACGATTTCATCTTCGTTTAATTCTTGAGCAACCCTCTTAGCAATTGTGATTCTTTCATACTGACTCAACGTATCTTCCCCCTTCCTTCACGTAGCGGTTTTGAACGATATAGTCCACGTATAAGTGAGGTGTAACGACTTCTTCGGGAGCAAATGACCCCGCTTCCACAATTTCATCCACCTCGGCTATTACGATCTTCGCTGCCGTTGCCATCACTGGATTGAAATTCCTTGCTGTCTTGTCATAAACTAAATTTCCCAGCGTATCAGCCTTCAGTGCCTTGATAATGGCTACATCTCCTCTGATTGCTTTTTCAAAAATGTAAGGTTCACCGTCAATCACTTTTTCTTCCTTTCCTTCAGCCAGTTTCGTCCCCACACCGGTCTTCGTATAGAAACCACCGATTCCAGCCCCGCCGCAGCGAATCGCTTCCGCTAAAGTGCCTTGGGGAATGAGTTCAATTTCCAATTCACCCTTTGACCAGGCTATGACTGCGTCCCGGTTTGTCGTGAAGTACGATCCTTTTGCCTTTTTGAGCTTTCCGGCAATTAAAAGTTTCCCAAGGCCTCTCCCTTCCTCTCCCAGGTTATTACTGATGATGGTTAGATTGTCTTTATCTGAATTCACCAGTTCATCTATCAGGGTCAGTGGGGTCCCGGAAAGGCCAAAACCTCCGACCAACAATGTGTCACCACTATTAATGTGAAGCAGCGCGTCATCCAGACTTAATCGTTTCTTCATTTTGTTCCTCCCCTTGTTTTTGAGATGCCGAGTAATTTACATAGGCAGAAAATGATTTGATGGCTGTGCTTTCCTGGAAGAAATATGGCTTCTTGGTCTCCTTCAAAATATCGATGGCTAATTCATCGTTGTATCCCTGAGACATAAATATAGGTAAAAATATACAATTACTTTCTTTCATCAACTGTTGGATTTGTCCAGATAATATTTCATTTTGATAGTCTACTTGGAACGGAAACGGAACGATGATATTATCATAATCTCCTGATTCATGGAGTACCTCCAAGCAGGATGTCAATTTGGATAGATCGTCATAAACAATGGTGGTTACATCTAATGGATTCATAAAGGATTTCTGAATTCCTGTTATGCGAATCATTTGTTGCTGTAGATCTTCAGATAGAGGAGTAAGTTCAATATCATATTTATCGCATAAGTCCGCCAAGTAAATCGAAGTAGCGCCTGCCCATGAGAAAATGACGGTTCGTCCTCCCTTTGCCTTCTTGTATGAATCGAAAAACCAGGAAATCGACACCACTTCATCAATACTCTCTGCCTTTATTAATCCTGGATGGTTAACCATATCCCACGGAATCGCATAATCATTATTTCTACCAAGGTGATGCTTAACGGCAACCCTTGAAATTTTCGAATGGCCAATTGGTAGTAAGACAACAGGCTTACGTTGAAGATAGGCTTGATGAAGAAGACGAAAAAACCGCTCTTCTTCTGAAATCGATTCAATAATTAAAAGAATCGTTTCTGTATCAGGATCATGAATCAAAAACTCAAAGCAGTCATTCATGTTAATATCCATCTCATTACCAGGAGAAAGCCAGTAGGAAAAACCAAGTCCTTTCTCATTCGCATCCAGGACTGCCCTGCCTATACTTCCGCCATGACTGATCAACCCAACAGACCCTTTGTGAAAATTTTTAGGTTCAAATCGAGGTGAGAATGAGATCCCCCAATTCCCAATAAAATGATAGAAACCAGGTGAATTGGGTCCATAAACCCTTGTATCTGTTCCCTTTACGATATTTTTAAGTTCTTCTTCCCTGATGATTCCATCAGGACCGCTTTCAGAAAAACCTGAACTTAGGATGATCACATTCTTAACTTGTTTCTCTACGCATTCTTTTAAAATTTTCGGAGTATGTATAAAAGGAATGATTATACATGCCAGATCAATCTCTTCCTTAATCTCAAGTACGCTTGGATAACAAGCCATTCCTGAAATCGAATCATAATTAGGATTCACCAAATGGATTTCCCCAGCGAAATTTGATTTTTGGAGATTGACCATCACGCGCCCAGCATTTTGATGAAATCTTTCTGAAGCCCCTATGATGGCAATACTATTAGGGGAAACAATCGACTGTATTGTACTCATGATTTTAAAGGTCCCCCTTCTAATTTTTTTACCTTCCTAACAATTGTGGAGGGGTTTACTTTAAGTACCCGGGCAATGCCCCGATAAGATTTTTCAATAAGTGATGCCTTATAAATCAGTTCTCTTTCAAGCTCTTCTATTGCTTCTTTTAGTGGCAATATTTCATTTACAACGATGGCCTTATTAGTACTCGCTTTTTGCTCATCGATTTTATTGAACATAGAAAGCACATCCTGCTCACTAACCTCATGGTTTGTAGATGTTACATAAATTCTTTCAACAATATTGACCAGTTCCCTAACATTTCCCGGCCATTTATAGCTACTAAGAACGTGTATGGCTTTCTTTGAAAAACTAAGATGCTTACCATATTTAGAAGCAAACATTCTTGAATACGTATCCACCAGGAGTGGTATATCCTCCATTCTCTTTCTCAAAGGAGGAATAGAAATCGGAATCACATTTAGCCGATAAAATAAGTCCTCACGAAAGTTTCCTTCTTGAACCAGTTCTTGCAGATCTTTATTTGTAGCAGCAATGACACGAACATCTATCTTTTTAGGGACTGCTGAACCCACCCGGGTTATTTCCATTTCCTGAAGAACACGCAATAATTTCACTTGAAGATGGGTAGGAATTTCTCCAATCTCATCCAGAAAAATCGTTCCATTGTTTGCTTGTTCAAACAAACCTGCTTTTCCCTTTTTTAATGCACCCGTAAATGCTCCACCTTCATAACCAAACAGCTCTGATTCCATGAGAGTTTCAGGGATTGCACCACAGTTCACCTTAATGAATGGCTGTTCCACCCTCGGACTTGCTTGTTGAATTAACTTGGCTATTTCTTCTTTTCCTACTCCAGATTCACCTGTTAATAAAACCGTGACATCTACTTTAGCCACCTGTTCAACGGTTTCGATCAACCTCTTCATTTCTGAAGATTCAGCAATAAAAGAACCCGTTTTCTCAGATATGTGCAGGGTCTCCAACAATGACTTTGTTTTCTCAAGCTCAGTCCTCAAAGCATCGAACTCAGTCATATCTTTAACATAGATGACAATTCTCTCAATCATTTGATTGCTGCTATTTTTTATTGGATTTGCGGATATGATTAATGAATTATTGTTACCGATA
The DNA here is from genome assembly GCF_059758515.1 of Rossellomorea sp. GQ25. Taxonomy (NCBI): domain Bacteria; kingdom Bacillati; phylum Bacillota; class Bacilli; order Caryophanales; family Bacillaceae; genus Rossellomorea; species Rossellomorea sp. GQ25. The sequence continues at coordinate 561,963 of NZ_JCAXEQ010000002.1, forward strand.
CTTGTTTCCATGACATTGTGCTGTTTGCCTTTGGCTACCACCTCACTGACAATCTCTTTAATAAAATCAGGTGTCTTATTTTCTGTGTCGGAATCAAGACTAAAAAGTTGACAAAAGCTTTTGTTATTCTTAATAATGGTTCCTTCCCCATCTGTAATACAGATTCCGTCGGTTGAGTTTTCTAGTACACTTTCCTGTTCTCTTAATAGCTGCTTGACGGATTCCAGTTCATTTGAAACGAATTCTATTTCTGAAATATCCTGAAAGACGCCTACTGCCCCTGTAAGAATTTCACCATCATAAAGTGGTGTTCTGTGCGTTAAATACATTCTTCTTCCCACACGATATTTTTCTGTATGCCCTTTACCAGTCCGGATCACATTTAATAATCCACTTGGTGTTACGACATCCGTCAAAAATTTACCAATCGCTTTCTCTTTTGACGTCATGGCCATTTTTTCCGCAGGAGGGTTAATCGATGTGATTTTCCCCTCGAGATCAATCGAGAGAATACCATTATGTGCAGATTTGAAAATCGCGTCCCATCGGCTGACTTCTAGTTGAGAAAATCTTGCGAAGGTGGCTAAATACTGATCTTTCGTCAAAAATCCGGAAATCTGTCCGTTCTTATTGATTACCGGCCAGATTTCGTGATCAGTCTCGGCCAGATTTTTTAATTCATCCATTTCCTTAAGAAAATGAAAGTTCGTTTTATGAATTTCAGATAATGCTCTTTTCTTTTTTAGCATGCCAGTTAAAAGATCATTCTCTGTAAAACATCCCACCAACTCATCCTTAATGTTATAAACCAACCCGCCCTTCACTCGAGATTCTAGTAAACGATTTGCAACAACTTCAATGTAATCGTTTTCAAAATACTTTATAGAAGTACTAGTCATCGCATCTTTCACTAACAATGTGCTCGCTCCCTCTGAGTGATCCACTCATTTATTTCTATTGCAAGAAGTGTGCCAACATTAGAAAGCTCCTAAAATACTGATTATTCAATGTTTTACAATATTTAAACTATAATGCAGATCATAAAATGTTGCAATTAAGCAACAATCGTTGCGTGAGTGCCATTCTTTAGCAGAAAATAAGTTTATAAAAAGGAAAAAGACTCTATAAGTCTTTTATTCAATAAATAAAACGTTGCAATTAAGCAACGTTTTACTTATTTTCTCGTTTAGTAGATTATCCGAAGCACGGGAAGCACGGGGACGGTTCTTATGCTTCCTCAAAATATAAAAAGAAGCACGATAATCCCCGTGCTTCTTACACTCTCAATTAACTGAAGAAGCAGCCGCTTCATCCGCCTTCACACAATCAATCGCAATAACAAGACCAATCATCATCGTTTCCATCTCTTCATTCATTACTTTCACCCTGTAACTGTCGCCCCAAGTGAACCATTCCTTGCCCACTTCGCCTACAACGTTGCCATGCTGTAATATTTGAAAATCCATATCCCACCAATTACCTTGCACTTCAATGCCTGCCGCATCAATCGTATAGCGTGCTTTCAGAAAGGAGAATTCCTTCTTGATCGTCAATACCTCTTGACCATTCACCTCGACAAAAAACTTCGGTGAAAAGCTGAACGTCTTCTTCGTAATAAGGGCCACTTCATCCCTGCTTGTATTCATTATGGAGAAAGTCTTCGGAACCTTCATAAAGCTTCCCTCTACATAATATCGATCCTTCTCCTCTTGATCCTTTACCGTGAATTTCCCGCTAAGACTGAATACCTTTTGCTTGATATAAAGCTGCCTCATGATTTTGCCTCCCACTCTTGAGCCTTTACCTTATTTACGTTTCAGATCGGCATTGGTTCCAAGATTTCGCATTCGCATCATCACTCAGCTATCTACACCGCTTCCCCGGTCTTGATCTTACAAAGCTGAAACATCTGGAAAACATCGGGACATCTTTGAAGCTGCCTAATAAAAAAATCGAAGCACGAGATTGTCCTCGTGCCTCTATTATATTAACTATTAAATCGTATTTATCTCTACTTAATTATATTATGACATTCTATCAAACCAGACTAAGAAGCAAGAGAACCGCCCTCTTATACCTGGATAAAAATACCTATATCCTATTAGTGCCCCAAGAATTATAATATTCTAGAAATCATAAAGAGAAACCTAGGGGGACAAGGAATGAAACAGTTAGTTTCTGTACTTTTGGCTCTTGTCATCGGCTTTGGAGTCTTACCTGTTATGACTTATGCCATTGAGCCGAATGAATCAGAGTTTGAAAAGTTTTTAAAGGGTATTGGCTGGAATAAGCAAGATTATATCGATTACATTGAAAGTAAAGAATGGTATTTAGAAGATGTTGAGTCTATTGATAATCTTGGTACCCCTCTGTCGGAAGAAGCCGTTGGGGTGGTATTAGAAGAATTCGGCCTTAGCCGCGAGGAGTTAAATGCACTTCTTGTTGAATATGGTGACCTAGAAGAAGGACAAGATGTATTAGAAGGAACGTGGATCATTTTTTCTGAAGATCTTCATGAATATGTCGATTTCTATTTAAACGGTTGGGAAGGTACTCCGATTAATGAAGAAAATCTTCAGAACCTTCTGAATGATTATGGACTTGATTCAGAAGAAGTATTGGAGAAGTTATTAAATGACAACGATGATTCTATGGAAAACTATGAATATATAGAAGATCTTGAGCTAGCCGTTGATTTCTATGTGAACGGGGATGACAGTTCAGACGAACTATTTGATCTATTCGGAGAGATTGGACTGACGGATGAAGAATTCGAGAAACTGTTTACACATCTTGAGACACTTGATTTTGAAGATCCTGCTTTAATCGATCAGATGATTGAGCTAAGTGAAAGAATGATGGCATTTGAGAATTTTGAAACGGCGGAAGAACTGTCAGTTCAACAAACGGCAGAGCTCTTTGATATTTTGAATGACATGCTTAATTTATTTGAATTGAAGACGAATTATTACCTTGTAAAAGACGGTGATAAACAACCCGTATCGATTGAATCTTTAATGACGATGGACACCACAGATGGGTATGATTTGTTGATTGAACTATACAACCATCAAGGAGCGTTTCTTGCCGATATCTTATTGACCGCTGACATGTTTGACTCCGGACTAATCCAGGAAACTGGTAAAGACATGATGCAGGCAGAGGAAATCGTGACAGAAAATCCAAAAGCATTAGAAAGCAAGACAGTAAAACCTCTGGCGAAAACCGTTAAAGGCGGTGAGCTTCCAACGACAGCTTCCAACTATGCCGGCAAAACATTCGTTGGGATTGCCTTCATCATAGCCGGTGTATTCTTATTCCGACGCATCGGAGTTAAAGGAATGAATCAATGAGAAAGCCCAACAAGAGAAGAAGCATGCGCGTGCTTCTTCTTTCCCTTTCTGTCTTGTTTATTGTATTTGGTCTATGGTTTGGAGGGACGAATGCCTATACGTTTCTGAAGGGGTATTGGCTCTCTCAAACAGGTCAAGTCGAAGCAAGGGACTATAAGGTAGAATCGGGTGTGAAGGAACAACCTAAAGAACGACAACAAAAGTCCCTTTACTCCAAACGTCCGGAAAAAGGAGAAAATATAGGTGAGCTTATTATTCCAAAGTTGGAGGCAAAGCTGCCAATCTTTCATGGAACAGATGAAGATGAACTGGAAAAAGGCGTGGGTCATTTTGCAGGCAGTGTGTTGCCTGGTGAAAAGGACAATTCTATTTTGTCAGGGCATCGCGATACAGTCTTTCGTAAACTTGGAGATGTTGGTATAGGCGATCTGCTTATCGTTCATACCACAGCGGGTGAATTTACGTATAAGGTAAAGAAAGTACGTATTGTGGACAAGGACGATTCAACCGTCATTGTACCAAAACCTAAAGCAACATTAACGGTTTCCACATGCTATCCCTTTCATTTTATCGGGGCATCACCTGAGCGTTATATCCTTGTGGCAGATCTAATTACTTCAAAGGAAAAGGGCTCTGATAAATCCTTATAATAAAAGCAGGTCCGGAAAACAGATGTTTTTCTGGTACTGCTTTTTTTGATGTGCAGAGGATGTGCACAGGGACGGTTCTCCTGCTTCCAACGCACAAAAAAAAGAAGCAAGAGAACCGTCCCTTTGCTTCCATGTGCTTCCAGAGAACCGTCCCTTTGCTTCCCAACCTTTACTTCAAACTCTCGGATAACTCTGTAAAAATAACCCCCAGCGCATATGCACCGGCATCCGGATGACCGAGGCTTCTTTCCCCTACGGTACCGGCACGTCCCATCCGGGCAACGATTTCCTTGGTTTTCTCGGCTCCTTCTACAGCGGCGGCTGCTCCTTTTTCAAAGGCTGTCTTGAAGTCATCACCGGCTTTGGCACTTTCTGACCAGGAATCCGCACAAGGGACGAGTGCATCCACGAGGGTTTTGTCGCCGACCTCTGCCCCTCTGCCGAAGGATCTTTCGCCTGTATCCTGTATTCCCTTCACGGCCGCCTGCAGCATATCAGCGAATTCTTCCACGGTCAGCTCCATTCGATCTTGCGCCGCTTTGCCTGCAGCCCGGAATGCAGAACCCCATATCGGACCGGAAGCACCGCCGCAATACTCCATGATGACCATGGAACTTGCATCCAGGAAGCTGCCGATTGTGAGATTCTCCTGACTAAGGATGTCTTTCCACTCCCGTTTTAATTGCTTGAAGCCTTTAGAAACGCTCATTCCGAAATCTCCGTCCCCGGCATGTGAATCCAATTCACAGAAAGGTACTTCATTCTTAACGATGATGTCGCTCATTTTATCCACGAGGTAGATGATGTTCTCAAGTGAGGCTGTATTATTCTTGATTACAGCGTTCTCTTCCAGTGTTTCCACCTCAAATGATACCGGCTTCGGTTCATCATCCTCCTCAAGGTCGATGTACTCGACACCCGGAACCGGTCCGTCCACTCTGAACGCAGGCGCCGTACTTACGCTTGATAGCAATGTTTTCAACTCTTCGTCCAGCTTCATTACTGTCAGGGAAACTCCTGCCATATCGATGCTGGTCATATAATTGCCAACAAAGGCACGGTTAATCGCGAGCTTTTTACCCGCCAAAATTCTGGTAACGGCATTGTTGAAAAGGTAGAGTTCTTGCAGCGGCGTACCCCCAAAGCCGTTGACAAGGATCGCAATTTCGGATGAATCCCCATCTTCCATTTTCAGATCCTTCAGAAGGTCGTTCGCCATACGCTGTGCCAATTCATCAGCGGACGCGATTTTTTCTCTTCTTGTCCCTGGCTCACCGTGAATCCCGACGCCATATTCGATTTCATCATCATCCAATTTAAAAGTCGGAGATCCACTGGCTGGGACGGTACAGGATGTCAGTGCGAAGCCAATGCTGCGGACATTTCCAGCAGCCTTCTCCGCCACGGCTTTGACTTCCATCAAGTCCCTGCCCTCTTCAGCAGCCGCTCCGGCAATTTTATGTACCAACACGGTCCCCGCAACACCACGGCGTCCCACTGTATAAAGGCTGTCTTCCACCGCAATATCATCATCGACTTTGACGTATTCCACCGGGATGCCATCTTCTGAAGCTAAGTGAGCGGCATTTTTAAAATTCATAATATCCCCGCTGTAATTCTTAATGACGAGCAGGGCTCCCTTTTTACCAGCCGTCGCTTTAATCGCCTGATAGACCTGGATCTGCGAAGGCGACGCAAACACATCACCGCACACAGCAGCATCGAGCATCCCTTTTCCTACAAGCCCCGCATGTGCAGGCTCATGTCCGCTTCCCCCGCCGCTGATCAAGGTTACCTTATCTTCATTCAAATCCTTTTTCTTCATGACCTTATACTTTTTCATAAACTCGAGCTCCGGATGAGCCATGGCCATCCCATTGCACATTTCCACGACCAGATCTTCAGGTTCATTCATGACTTTTTTCATTGATAACTCCTCCTCCAGCTTGTGGTTTCTCAAATTATCTCACTGCCCATGTTAAAACGAAAGCATATCATCTTATAGGACAAAATCTGCTACACAATCTTTCTTTCTCTATTCTATAACCGTTTTTGGAGTGATTGAAAACTAGGACGTATGGAGACGGAGCATCTGCTGCTTTCTCTTAATGTAAAAAGAAGCACAAGGTCCGTCCCCACGCTTTCGTTAGTTTGTACATAAGAATAGGAACATAGCATAAATCGCTAGGTTCCTTAGAGAATACATTTAAATAATTATTATTCTTAGCATTTTTTTCTTAAAACACTTTTCACCGCACCAACACTCTCCCTATCATCAATCCTATAAACGAACCAACCTCACCTTCCCCAAGCTCTTCCCGAATCCAATCAAACTCGTTCTCAAAGAGACTCGCAATCTTCCGCACAGCGTCCCCTTGACGAGAAGGCGTCATCTCCTCATAAATCTCCACCTTGCATCTCTTTTGGCAAATCCCTGTGAATCGTCTTCAAGCCAAGAACTGCCCGCTCCTTAGCATATCGCGAGAGCAGAATAATCATCACACTCCTCATAGAATGCCGCAAATTACCAGTAAGTGATGGGATCAAAATAAAAAGAAGCTGTACCTTACGACGTTGGTGCAGCTTCTTTAATATGGTCAATTTTTCATATCAGTTTTAAATGACTTTTTTAATTGCTCGTTCAATTGTTCTCTTATTTTAGAAATGCTTGATAATAGCGTGTCATCGCGACCGCAAAGTCTCCACGCGTGACTTTTTCTTCTGGATTAAAGGAAGCCTTGATCACTGGTTTCAGGTCATAAGGTCCTTGTACAGTTGAAAATTGTGCATTAAGGATATTTAAGTCCAGCGCAAGCTGCACATACCCTCTTAACTCTGCCGGCACAACGGAAGCATCTTCGATTGCAATCCTTTCATCTTTATACTGAACCGTTAATTCTCCTTCAAATTGTTGTGCTTCTTCTTGTAATCCAATGGCTTGAACAAGGGAATAAGCAAGATCTGCACGATTTACACTTGCATTAGGAGAAAATTTACCGGTGGTTTCATCCCCACGTACAACTGCGTTCTGGTTATGACTTTCATCACGGAAAGCACTCCCCTTGGCAGTCACAGCCTCTACAAATGCTTTATCCTCCGATTTCACATCAGTGAAGGTACCACTTGCATCGAGAGGTAAAGATTGACGGATTTCAGCACCCATCACCAAGTATCGGGCAAGATGCTTTCTGTCAATGTATGAATCAGGATTGAAATTGCCATTGGTAAGACCATCAAAGAGACGTTCCTTTATCCCCATCTGGATGGCAGAAGCAGCTGGATGTCCGCTAATATCGTTCAATCCCGTAAACCCACTGACTTTTGAAAATGCAAGAGTTCCATTAACCGTTTCAGGAATACTCACACCAAGCGGATTGGATTCACTTCCTTTAAGCCCTCTTAATTCCACTTTCCATTGACCAGGCTGAGGAGAATTAACAGAGACAGTGCGATCAGTATACAATGGAAAAAGCACGCTGATGCCTGAACTGTATTCCTCTCCATTCGGTGCAATAAGGATGAGGTTAACAGGGTTTCCTGTTTCTTCAAGCAGGCCTTTAGCATTGATCTTTGCTGTCAGGGAAGTTAAGCCTTCTTCCACAGTGAACTCATGCTGGTTAGTAGAGAGTAAAGCAGCTGGATCATAGTCCACAGTAAAGTCTTCTCTTTGTGTTTCCGAATCAACGCTGCTGTTGAAAGCCTGATTCACATTAAGAGTCTGACCATATTCCTTTCCGTTGTAAATGGCATCAAGAGCTGCATATGCGTTCACATACCCTGCTCCCACCTCCCATGTTTCGTATCCTGGCATATTGGTCGCTGTTTGTTGAAGAATCTCTTTTACTTCTGCTGGTGACAATGTCGGGTCTGCCTCGAGAATGAGAGCCACAATTCCCGCTACATGCGGAGTTGCCATAGATGTTCCACTCATTGTTGTGTAGTATGGCACATGTGCTGGATCAAGGGTCTCGGCATCCTGGTCAATCGCTAGACTGGAAACAGGGGCCAATACCCTAGTCGATACGATATCTACACCTGGAGCTGTTATGGATGGTTCATCCTTCCATGTCCATTCCTGGCCGTCCATGACGAACGTTCCGCCTGCTTCCTTTGTGCCACGTGATGAGAAATCAGCAAGTGTACCGTCCTTCACACCAGCTGCCACCGAAATGACCCATGGTGCTTTTGCATACGGATTATGTGTATTTTCACCAGGTCCTTCGTTCCCTGCAGCAAACAAAACAGTGATTCCTCTGTCATATGCTTTTTTACTTGCGATGTTAATTGGGTGGTTCGGATCAAAATCACCGGAAGAGCCCCAAGAGTTAGTGATTACTTTAATCTGGTATTCCGGTTGATGGGTAATGGCATAATCAAACCCGCCGATCCCGTCAAGAACAAATAGTGCCGCTCCTGATCCATAACCAATCAAATCCGCTCCAGACGCTGCCCCTTCATACTTTCCGGAAGACATGGCACCTGTTCCGCCAACCGTACCTGCCACATGCGTTCCGTGTCCGGAATTTGTGTCTGTGTTCGGTACGTTTTCTTGATAAGTAATTGGTAAAAGAGACGGTTCAAGTGCGTTTAAATTCAAAGAGGCCATGACATTTTGGACAAGATTCCTTCCGAGTTCATGGTCTTTGTGAGTGCCGTCGACACCGCTATCATTGACAACCACACCAACGCCTTCACCCGTTACAGGGAAACCTCCGTTCTTCTCTTGAAAAGATTGATCCGTTCTTGCTTTGTTAACGCCAGTGATGGCTGTTGCATCAGCATTGAAAAATTCTAATTTCTCATTTAAGTAAATGGATTGAACCTCTCGAGAGTCTGCAAGTTTTTCAATTCCCGCCTTTGTGGCAATGATTCCGGCCATCGGAAGAGACTTCAACGTAACCCCTGTCGTCACACCTGCCTCTTTTAATAAGTCAAGATGATCGGCTTCAGGAGCACCGTCCCCTTTGAATGTAACAATAGCCTCTACAGTTGAAGCCGTTTCCAATACTTTCTGAATCTTCGAATCCACAACTGCACCTGAAGTACCTGTCGTCTCGGCAGCTGCCCCTCCGACAAAGAATGAAGGGATAATCAAGAACACCGCAAGTAAAACCAAACCAATCTTCTTCATAGTATTCTCCTCTCTCAAAATCTATTAATTTTGTTGAAAAGCTCTTTCAACTGCCTTGAAGGCATTAATATAACCTGCACCGGTTTCCCATACTTCATAATCTGGCATTGGCCTGGCCGTTTTCTCCAAGATACTCTTCACTTCCAAAGGGGTAAGAGTCGGATTTGCATCCAATAATAGCGCAATGACTCCTGCAGCATGGGGTGCCGCCATCGAAGTACCGCTCATCGTTGTATAGTACGGTATATAAGCGGGATCAATGTATTCGGCGTCCTTAGCTGCTCCAAGAAGCGGAAGCGGCGACACAACGCGCGTCGAAATAATGTCCACTCCCGGTGCCGTGATTGTAGGCTTGTCAGACCAAGTCCACTCTTTTCCGTCGATTATTACTGTACCTCCTTTTCCTTGTTCTCCTCGTGAAGAGAAGTCAGCAAGTTCATAGGCATCGTTTCCTGCTGCTGCCGTTACCACCCAAGGGGCTTTTTTGTAATTCCCTGAAATCGTAGAAGCATCTGGTCCAGAGTTGCCCGCTGAAAAAACTGTTATGATCCCTCTGTCAAATAATTTCTTTGTGGCGATATTAATAGGATCATAGGGATCAAACTCTTTACCGGCCTGGCTCGTATCTCCCCAGGAGTTCGTAATGACCCGGATATTATATTCCCGCTGGTGGGTCAAGGCATAATCAAATCCCCCTATCGTATCGAGCATAGCCAGTGCCGCTCCGGAACCATATCCAATTAAGTTGGAACCTGGTGCAACCCCTTCATACTTCCCTCCCGACATGGATCCTGTACCGCCAACAATACCAGCGACATGAGTCCCGTGTCCTGAGTTATTGTCGGTGTTAGGGACATTCTCTGTGTATGTAACTGGAAGGATTGCATCCACTGCGTGGAGATTGGTGGAACCAAGCACGTTTTGAACCAGATGACTGCCGTATTCAAGGTCATTATGGGTTCCATCCACCCCGCTGTCGTTGATGACCACTCCGATTCCTTTACCGGACACAGGAAGACCTCCATTTTGTTTCGTCATAACTGGGTTGGTACGTACTTCATCCACACCCGTTATGGAAGTGGCATCTTCATTTTCATATGCCAAATCTCTATTTAAATAAATCGAAACAACTTCCGGGGATTCCGCAAGCTTTTCCACCTGAGATTTGGTGGCCAGCACTCCTGCCATTGGCAGGCTTTCAAAGCTGAAACCTGCATTAATACCGGCTTTCTTTAAGATGTCTGCCCTATTTTCATGTGCTCCCTCTTTAAAGGTGACAATCACTTCAACAGGCTCCAAAGCTGAGGCCATCTCCTCAACTAGGTTCTCATCTACAACTGCCTTACGGTCAATGCTTGATGCCTCATGATGAGCCCAAGATGAAGAAAACATCGATATCATCAACAAAAGTGAAATGAAAATCGTTTTTAACTTCATTTTTTCAACTCCTTTCTTTAAAATTATTTTCTCATTTTCCTAATCTTCCGACTATTATGCAACTGTAGTAAATAAACAGAGCATGAGCAGTATATGATTACTACTTTAGTAGTAGATGAACTAGTACTCTTTGCCTCAAAAACGAACACATCAGGTGAGATGTCAAAGGGCAATCAATAGAGTGCAAACACAACAAAACCGGCCATAGGCTAAGGCCCATGGTCGGTTTAAATATAGCTTCACTTATTCCGCTTTCAAGAACTTGGCGGGAAGGGCACTAATTTGTTTTGAACAGCATGGATGATCACCTGTGAGCGGCTTTTAACATTTAGTTTTTTAAATATATTGCTCACATGGATTTTAACCGTTTTGTCACTTACAAACAGCCTCTTACCAATTTCTTTATTGGTTAACCCTTCAACCAGACAAGTAAGAACTTCCCTCTCTCTTTCCGTGAGTAAATTTTCTTCCTTGTCCTTTCTTTGTTTCTGCTGATGGAAGGTTAAAAGTTTTCTAGTCAAGGAAGGATGAATAACCGATTCTCCATGAAACACAGTTCTTACTGCCTCTACCACTTGATCCGATGGTGCATCCTTTAAGAGATATCCGTCTGCTCCTTCTTTGATGGCCGACATAAAATATTCTTCATGGCTGTGCATGGTTAATATCAGAACCTTGATATGAGGGTATTGCTGTTTTAAAATTCTTGTTACCTCTACTCCGTTCATCCCCGGCAAATTGATATCCATTAGAATGATATTGGGAGCCAACTCTCTTACCTTATTCAATGCATCGCTTCCTGAAACGGCTTCCCCTATAACTTTAATATCATCTTCTGACTCGATGATTGTTTTCAGCCCATCCCGCAGCACTGCATGGTCATCCACTAATAATAATTTAATCATTGTCGCTTTCTCCTTCCAATCCCATTCTAGGAACAATAATGGTCACTTCCGTTCCTTCACCTTCTTGGCTGTCGATTTGAAGGGATGCATGGATTTTTTCAGCAGAATCATTGATTTGCAGGATTCCAAAATGAGGATTCTCCCTCGCATCCAGCATGGCTTGAAAAAGTGAAAATCCCACACCGTCATCTTTGACCCGCAGTAAAATATTCTCGGATTGATAACACAACAGAATCTCAACGGCAGTGGCCTTTGCATGCTTGATGACGTTCTGCAAGCTTTCCTGAAAAATATCAAACAATACTTTCTCAACCATGGAACTTAATTCCACTTCATCTCCTCTAACTTTGAAGGAGATATTGAGCGAAAATTCTTTTTTGGCTGCCGCCGCTCTTGCCTCTATAGCTTTTGACAGACCCACTCTTTCTGTAGGATACGGCCTCAAGGCATATATGGATTCTCTAACTTCACGCAAACCTTCCCGCAGCCCACTGACACTTTCATCCATGAGTTTCAGGGTTTCTTCAGGCTTCTTACTGAACCTTCGGCCGGCCGATTCTAATTTCATAACAGCCCCTGCGAGTGTCTGTGCAATCCCATCATGGATATCCCTTGCAATTCTATTCCTCTCTTCAAGTAAAATTCGCTTTTCCTTCTCTTGGAACAGCATTCGAGTCTTGATAGTGACTGCCAATTGGTTTGATAGTGTCGCAATCGATTGAACATCCTCATCCGTAAAACTTTTGGTTCGGTTCCTTGCAGCTACCAGCATCCCGACCGTTTCTTTCTCGATCCGCAAAGGGAAATAAACATGGGCTTTTAGGCGCTTATCAAATAAGCTCTTTGATTTCATTTCATTCATGCTCATATCCCCATGAATAATGGGTTCCTTCACTTCTTCAAATTCTTCAGCCGTCTCCTGATCCAACTCTATCACATGAACTGAATCCCCTATCTGAAATTGCATGTTCCATTGTCCATTCTCCTTGACCCATAATGCAAATGCATCTGCATTGATAAACTCTGAGAAAGTAGTTTTGAGCTCATTCAGCCATTTTTCTCCTGGTACTAGCTGGTTGAGTTGGGAGGTGATAACAAAAAGGGATTTCAACCTTTTCTTTTCAGCCCGAAGCCTCACAATGGCTGAGCTTAAAAGCGCGAAACCGACCAGCGGCGAAAAGAAAAAGAAATAAGAAAATACATCTATCTCCCCTCTATTTTGGCTGCCAAGCACATATAACAATCCCCCATAAAGCAAGGAAATCAACACACAGTTTAACTCTGTAATGGTTTTTGTGGCCCAAGATTTTAAAGTATAAGCCTGCGGCCTGAGCAAAAGGACGATATCTACAATCAAATTATTTACCAAGAAAAAAAAGAGCTGCATAAAGAAATACTGAAATATCCCCTGCAGGAAAGATGTATCAATTGCCTGTTGAATAAAGGGGTCAAGCTCCTTCAGAAAAAAAGTCGCTGCCAAAAGGCTGAGAACCAATTGGGCAGGATTAAAAATAATGGTTCTTAAAGGTCGTTGATGCTTTACATTAACCAGCAAAACAGCCGCGGCGTATGTAATGGCTGTGACCGAAAAGCCAAACAACAAGAAAATGACATACACAATAGGAAAAGTAATGGCCGTAAATCCTCTCCATACAGGCATAGGATAATATTCACTGACAATAAGGAAAATAAATAAAAGCAAAAGGACAAGATAGTTTTCAACTGGCTCCACGGTAAGCACAGCTGAAATAACAGTCAGCCATCCCAGGAAGGAAATCATATATAAATAGACCCTTGAGTACATCTCCCTCTTCTCAAAAATTTCGGTTCCCACCTTCCCCCTCCTATCTATCGTTCTATTATTCTAATTTTCAATTAATTTTACCCCAAACCAGCCGAAATTCAAATATCAAAAGAACTCAGACGGTTACATGCTGCTGTTTGCGTTTATCCATCAAATTCAGTAAGTCTTTTTTAGTTTACCAAACTTGAAGACCTCCCCAGTTATGTCAAGCTACTTTCTTAAATGTAATAACTTCTTATCCTCATCAGATCCCTTCCCCTACTGGGACTGCAACGATAAAATGTACTGTCTCAAACACACCTACTTATAGCATTGATCCGTGTCCATCCAGCAGCCTTCTTTTTCCCTCCCTTAAGTTTCGTGCTGTCTTTCCCTCTATTTGATCTTTACCAATATATTCATTTTATTATGTAGTTTTCTTTTCACCAATGTTAAGAAAACCGAGACTTCCCGCCTACTTAATACTGGTGAAATCTGCTAACTATCTCCCGTTTAATGAAATATTCAAACAATAACCGATCTTTTTTCCCAGGAATGACTACCCTCCTGTTCTATCCTCTGTTTACATTCATTTACAGTAAATTAAAAATGGTCTCCTATAATATGAACTGTTCCATTCAATAGATTCATGAAGGGAGTCATCCACATGACCAATGAGAAATCGATGGAAAATTGGATTCAAAAACTTAATGAAGAGACCTTACATAAAGGGGTTGACCGTCGCAGCTTCCTTCAAGGGGCTGGGAAAGTCGCTGGCATTTCTTTAGGAATGGTGATGGCTCAATCGATGGGTGGTTTCTCTGTCTCTGCAGAAGAAGCCGAGTTTCAAGATTTTCCTTTTTTACTTGGGGTAGCTTCTGGTGACCCGCTCCCGGATAGTGTCGTATTATGGACACGTTTAGCCACCGACCCGCTTAATGGCGGCGGCATGCCTGATCGTAACATTCCAGTGAAGTGGGAAATCGCGAAAGATGAACATTTCCGTCGTATTGTTCAGCGCGGCACGGAAGTTGCAAGTCCGGCCCTCGCACATTCCGTTCATGCCGAGGTAGGGAACCTGGAAGCAGGTACGGTGTACTATTACCGGTTCAAAGTCGGGAAGGATTTCAGCCCGATCGGAAAAACGAAAACCCTTCCTGCCCTGAATGAAGACGTCGCAAGCTTGGCTTTTGCCTTTGCTTCTTGCCAGCAATATGAGCATGGCTATTATACTGCCTATAAACACATGGCCAAAGATGACCTTGATCTCGTTTTCCATCTTGGAGACTACATTTATGAATACGGTCCTGATGAGTATGTAGCAAGTACAGGAAATGTAAGACAACATAAAGGTCCGGAAATCCGTTCTTTGGAGGACTACCGAAACCGTCATGCTCAATACCGTTCAGACAAGGATTTACAAGCTGCTCATGCGGCATTTCCTTGGGTGGTCACATGGGATGACCATGAAGTGGAAAACAACTATGCTGACATGATTCCTGAAAATGGCCAGTCTGTGGAAGAGTTCGTGAAACGGCGTGTTGCTGCCTACCAAGCCTACTATGAACATATGCCATTAAGAAGATCTTCGATGCCTCATGGAACAGACATGCAGCTCTACCGTCAGTTCTCATATGGGAACTTAGCTAATTTTATGGTGCTCGATTCACGTCAGTATCGTTCTGATCAAGCGAATGGAGATAAAAGCTCTCCGCAGACGGCAGAATCCCTGGATCCTTCACGCACATTGTTAGGCGGCGAGCAGGAACAATGGGTCCTTGATCATCTTGGCAAATCCACCACCTCCTGGAATGTACTTGCCCAGCAAATCTTTTTTGCCAAACGAAATTATGGTCCAAGCCCTGATCAACCTCGTTACAGCATGGATGGCTGGGATGGCTACACACCTGCAAGGGAGCGCATCACGGAATTTGCCCGTAAAGAAAACATGGATAACTTGATCGTCCTGACAGGTGATGTACACGCGAACTGGGCTTCGAATATCCTGGCAGACTTTGATGATCCGTCTTCCAACATGCTTGGAGCCGAGTTTGTCGGCACGTCGATTACATCAGGAGGAAACGGGGCGGACAAGCGCGCTGACACGGACCGTATTCTTGCGCAGAACGAACATATTAAATTTTTCAACGATTATCGCGGGTATGTCCGCTGTCATGTCACGCCGAACGAGTGGAGAGCCGATTATCGTGTCGTTCCATTCGTCTCGAGTCCTGGTGCAGATATTTCTACCAGAGCTTCATTTGTTTACGAAAAAGATTCACAAGGACTGAAGGAAATTTCAACGTCCACCGTTCCCCAAGGGAAACAGACGTCTTCTGAGGTGGAAGATGATCGTCATGAAGCGCACAACCGGGCCCATAAAAAGCAGGCCCAAAAAGGTAAACACATGCAAATGAACTAGCACCAAGGAGGCTGAGGCCATGAAAGATCGCAACCAGCAGCTGATCGGACACTTGGAGGAGCTCAGGAGCCGAGCCATTAAAACGGTACTCGCTTTTATTGGTTTCCTTGTAGTGGGGATGGCCTTTATGAAACCGATCTACGGGTGGCTGATCAGGGATTTAGACATGAAGCTTGCGATTCTCGGACCGAGTGAGATTCTATGGGTGTACTTGATGATTGCCGCTGTCTTCTCACTGGCTGCAACCATTCCTGTCGCTGCCTATCAAATTTGGCGGTTTGTCGCTCCGGGTCTGAGCCCGACAGAACGAAAAGTCACCTTACGCTTCATACCCGCCCTGTTCTTTTTGTTTATTTCCGGCATTGGGTTCGGTTACTTTTTACTTTTTCCCATCGTCCTGAATTTTTTAACCACCCTGTCAGCCGGCCAATTTGAAACGATGTTCACGGCGGAAAAGTACTTTCGATTTATGCTGCATCTTACACTACCTTTTGGATTGTTATTTGAAATGCCTTTAGTGATCGTCTTTCTGACGGTACTTGGCATTTTGGACCCGGCCAAATTGAAGAAATCAAGAAGGATCGCCTATTTTTTGCTGATTGTCATTTCCGTGTTGATTACGCCGCCGGATTTCCTTTCGGATGTACTCGTCATCCTGCCGCTTCTCCTTTTATATGAAATCAGCATTACATGTTCAACGATCGCTTATAAGAAACGCGCTTCTCAATCGACGGAATCACATGCAGGTCAAGAAAATTTAGTTCTAAGGAGTGAAAAGACGTGAATAAACACGATATGAACAGAAGAGACTTCCTGAAAGCAAGCGGGATCAGTACTGCTGCCCTTGCCCTCGGTAGCACTGGATTAATGTCTTTCGGGGGAAATAAAGCATTTGCCGGCACATCCCAAAACAGGAAAACGACTGGCGGCTATGGTCCCCTTGTCAAGGACCCTGGCGGCGTGATGGACCTTCCCCGCGGTTTCCAATACCGGATCATTTCAGAGGAAGGCAAAGCATTATCGGATGGCAGACCCGTCCCTGCCAAGTTCGATGGGATGGCCGCCTATAGTGGCCCCAATAACTCCACCATTCTCGTGAGAAATCATGAATTGAGCGGAAATAGTCCATACCCCGTGATCGGGAAAAATCCTTACCGCCGTGAAGAATCGGGCGGGACCACTTCCTTAGTCGTCGGCCCTGACCGCCAAGTCATGAAGGAATATGTCTCTTCTTCCGGTACCATCCGTAACTGCGCAGGCGGGGCGACTCCGTGGGGCACATGGCTCACGTGTGAAGAAACGCTGGAAGAAGGTCATGGCTATGTATTTGAAGTGGATCCACATAACCCTGAAGACACCATCTCGAAAACCCCGATCCGAGACATGGGTGCCTTTTCCCATGAAGCCACGGCCATTGACCCGACAACAGGGATCGTCTATTTAACCGAAGATGCTGGTCCCAGTTATTTGTATCGCTTCCTTCCGAACGACCGCAGTCAAAAGGTCGGTGCCCTGCAAAAAGGCGGCAAGCTTCAAGCGGCAGCCATCGAAGAGATGAGCAAAGACGAAACCAGTCAATTCCATACCGGTCAGAAATTCGGGGTTGTATGGAAAGATGTAAATCCAGAGAAACCGACCCTTGATGCAGGCAGACAAGGATGCATTGCCTTCAGCCGTCTCGAGGGGGCTTATTTTGAAGGCGGCGTGTTCTGGTTTGATGATACATCCGCTGGAGATAAAGATTTGGGCCGTGTGTACCGCTATATTCCGGCCACCAACACCCTGGAGCTATTCTATGAATCTACTGCGCAGAATGATCTGGAAATGCCTGATAATATTTGCATCACTCCATGGGGAGATCTATGGATTGCTGAAGACGGAGGCGGTGTCGATCGTGTCATCGGGATGACACCAGAAGGCGAAACATACGTGTTCGCAGAAAATAAAGTAAACAATTCCGAGCTTGCCGGACCAACGTTCTCTACAGACGGCCGAACCTTCTTCATTAATATTCAATCACCCGGGATGACCTTTGCGATCTGGGGACCATTCGCCAGAAAAAATGCATCCCGCAGAAGGCTCATGGGCCATGCTGCACCGCCGGCTGCCTACGCACCGAACATTTCAGACAAACTATCGGCCTTTGCAGAAGTTCAGGGAATGTCAGACTTAGAAGCAGCTGCGTTCGCACGCCATGGCATGCCCATTCTATAAACCCAACAGGAGGCGAAAATTATGCTAACGAATATCGGAATCCCAGGATTAATTCTCGTACTAGTCATCGCGTTGATCATCTTTGGACCTTCCAAACTCCCAGAAATCGGACGTGCTTTCGGAAGTACATTAAAAGAATTCAAAAGTGCTACCAGTGACCTTATGAACGGGAACGATCAAGAGAAGAGTACCTCTGCAGACGAAGGGCAACGACTGAAAGCCGTGGAAAAAGACAAACAACAGACAGGCAGCTGACATTCTTCACAAAAAAGCGTCCAGAGTTTCTTACTCTGGATGTTTTTGATGATGGAAATCCATATTTGCATTCTTTACCCCAAAAGATATAATTCTTTTAGCGTTTCTATAAAATCAGGATCATTTTTCACTTCAGTCTTATTAATAGAGTCATAAAATTGGCATAGTTTAAAAGAAAAATTGTATACACTTTTCTCCATCCCGGCCCACAAATCCTGCCCGATTCGTTTACAAAAGTGGAGTCGGAACCATTCCCATTAAGTCCGTAATGAAAAAAGAGGAGATCCGTCCCCAGCTTCCTAGTTAATCCTGTAACAAACTCCCTAGTATTACTGAACAGGTCCCATAAATTCAGTAATAAGAAGAATATGTTCCTTCAATTTGACTTTTTTAAGATTCTCTACTTTTTCTGCTCCACCTAAACCTAATAGAGGAGAGTATCCAAAACACTCGTCATAGTTAGGGGCACTGTATTTACTAATCGCTTCAGGATAAGGCTCCCACATTAATTCATCGTTCATAAAGTCATTATCTTTTAAGTCTTCAAAAAAGAATTCAAATCCGGATGAAACAACATTAACATATCCTTTCCTATAGTTTAATAAATTTACATACTTATCTTTTTCCCATACTATAATATCACCCATTGCAGTTGTAAAAATAGGAATCGCCTGCTCATACCTTGGATAACTTCTCCCTAAAATATCTAAATATTCGTCTGGATTAATTACTTTTAAAAAGTCATTTACGAAAGTACCAAAACCATATTTTTTCCAGACTTCCATTAATCCTTCAGGAATTTTATCCTTATATTTTAAAATAACATCTTCATCAACTGTTTCATGTTTTATAAAACCGCTAAATATAGTTTCCAATTACATTGCCTCCTTTGATTATTGAGTTAATTTCACATTTAAATAAGTATTCCTTAGCTGCTCAGGCGACATATTCTTCGCTATTTCCTTAATTTGTTCATCAACAACATCAATTCTATATTTCCATTGGGAATCTATTGAGGAATTTACTCTTTTATCCCCAAAACCCCCAATAATGTCTGCTCTTCCACCTGCTATTTGATCTGGATTATGAAGTGCTGCTTTTGTTTCTAGCCATTCTGAAGCTTTCTTTGTCGCATCTGTTCTGGAAAGTCCTTGTTTTCGCAGTTCAGCAATTTTATCTTTAAGTGCTTCTTGTCTAGCCATTCTTTGAGCAGCATTTCCTTCTATTGCCCGCACTTCAGCAATATATCTTTCTCTATTTTCAAGATACACGTCAATTGTAAGTTCATTCATGCCTTTTTCTTGGTATTTCAGTTGTCTTACAAACTCTTCGGAGTCATGTTTATCATTTCTTTTAAAATTAACTTCAACTTCTTTTATTCTTAGTACATCATCTAAATGCTTTCATTTACCTGTATCCTTAATACCAACCCTATCACCAGTACCTATCTCTCTCTTCTTAACCGTCCTCTTCACAGAAAAAACTACTCCACCCAGGCTCTCCACCAATAAACATCCCATTATCAGCAACCATCATAGGACGATTATAAAGATCATCAATCCCTAACCGGATCTGATCCCATCTATGAGTCAATGAAACTTTCGGAACTGTCTTAGGTGCAGGAGTTGATATATTCGTGCCACCTTTGACTTTTAACCCAGGTTTCGCCCCACCGACAAGAAGTGCTGCCAGGCCAAAGCTGTCCAACCAGTGTTCTTTAGAGTAAGTGTCATCTGGGTTTACTGCTCCATTAAAAAGATCCATTCCACCCATCGTCAAATAGTTGATAAAGTCAGAGCCTTAGTCGGTTGCTACTTCGGCTCGTTCATTGAGACCACTCACGAAGCCCTTGCCTAAATCAAGCCCACTGTTGGTTAAAAAAAGCACTTGATGCCAATAATGACAATCAAGTGCTTTTAGTTAAGTCTGTAACATTCTCTTGAAGATTACTGAACTGGTCCCATAAATTCAGTAATAATAAGAATGTGTTCCTTCATTTTTACTTTCTTTAGGTTCTTGACTTTCTCTGCTCCACCTAAACCTAGTAAAGCGGTATAGCCAAAGCATTCATCATACTCTGGTTCTTTATATTTTTCTATTGCTTCTGGATAAGGAAGCCAATCTAATGCCTTCTGTCTAAACGCCTCTTCCTCTAAAAATCTAAGAAATAGGGAATATTTTGAAGCTAGCACTTTTGTTTTACCTTTTCGGTAGTTAATCATTACAAGATAAGACTCTTGGTTTTCATCCTTTTCAAACAGTATAACATCACCCATGGATGTACTGAAAATAGGTATTGTTCCTTCGCTTCTTAAATAAGAATCATTTACTAAAGAGCTAAACTCATCAGGGTTAATTATTTTTAAATAACCATTCATAAATGTACCATACCCATATGTTTTCCATGCTTCGATCAACTCTTTTGGGAGCATATCTTTATATTTATGAATTGTATATTCCTCTACTTCACTTACCTTCTTAAAATCATTAAATAAGCTCAAATTACAAACCTCCTCTAATGTATAAGCTTAACATTTAAATACGTATTTTTACGCTGCTCAGGTGTCATTAATTGAGCTAGTTCTTCTATTTGTTCATCGACAATATCAATTCTATATTTCCACTGTGATCCAATTGATGAGTTTATTCTTTTATCTCCCATGCCGCCAACATTTAGCGGGTTACCGCCTGCTATTTGGTCTGGATTGTGAAGTGCTGCTTGCGTTTCCAACCAACTATTTGCTTGTAACTCAGATTCTTCCCAAGACATACCACTTTCAAATAATTCTTCTATTTTTTTATTTAAAGCTTTCTCCCGAGCTGCTTGTTGTGCAGCATTACCTTCTATTGCACGCCCTTGTTCAATATAGCACGGGGACGGTTCTGATGCTTCCCCAGAGTATAAAAATAAGCACGAGAACTGTTCCCGTGCTTTTTCTTCCTTTAATGCCTCAAGTGTTTTTAGTTAAGTATTGTAAACTTTTTTCTATTCATCTAAATACTACTTTAAGTTTTATTTATAAAGATTTTTAAATTAAGAATACACTAATGTCTTCATCGGTAAGATTATTTCCCTCCCCATGTTCTATCAGTAGATCTTTAACTTCTTTATTAAATATATAAATCAGAAATAGTTTCTTAAAAGCAAAGAAGAGTGCTCTTTTCTTACTGATAGGTGAAGTAGAGCTGATAGTCTTCCCATCTTCACCTCTATACTTAACTATAAATTTATCATCTTCTGCATCTATTATTATTCTGTTAGTTTTTAAGATGGTGTCATTTAAAGAAAACAGAGTTGGGGGGATCCCTATTAGATATATGGCTTCATGAAACTTTCTTTCATTAAATTCCGGACCACCAATATCAAATTCCTCATGTTCCATCATAAACGGACGGATTCTTTTAGCAAAATAGAAGGCAGTCAGCCTATTCATTAAAAAGTACACTGCTGCTTCCTTTTCTGATTTGAACTGTTTTATCACTTTTTCATTAGGGACTTCTTGTCTCTCAACCAACAGTGAGCCAAATTCCCACTCTTCCCTTACTTTTTTTAGATAGTGATAGTTTTCATAAGGGGGATTTATTTCAACTAACTTGTCAGGTTCTATTGTTATCTGCTTTCCTGCCTTATTCATGATTTTTGCTATAATGCTAATGTTCATCTCGTCACCTCAATGACTAATTTCACGAATATAGCCGAGTAGTGCTGCCAGGCCAAAGCTGTTTAACCAATTTTCCTTTGAATAGACATCATCAGGGTTCAGAGCAACGTTAAAGAGGTCCATGCCACCCATCGTCAGGTAGTTGATAAAGTCATTACTGAAGTCATGAGCTATTACTTTCATACAAGCATTAACTATGTTGTCCGAAACAAAAATTTTTCACAAAAAACAAAGCACCAGTTGCCTATTAGACATTCAAGTGCTTTACTCTAAACTGTATAATAGCAAGTTTAATCTATATACTCTGCTGTACCTATAAAATCTAGTTTGTATGCATTTTTGTTTATTGAATTTACAGCTCTACCATCTGTATCATAATTATAGTTATAAATTAAAATAATGGTATTATATTTCGAATTTAACTTAACATCCATAAACTGCTTTATTAATTGATCATCATATGAAAAATCCACTAGAAGCTCTTTTATATCATCTTCAGCATCCTGTATCCAATCTTTTTCGATTAAGTCTCTGTCATAATACCCTAATTTAAAATCTCTCTCAAAATCAGAAGGAATACTATCACCATCTTCATCATATTTTATTTCAGTGTATTTCTCTAGCTCATCAAAATTGCTGAAGTTTCCCAACCATAAAGAAACATCGTTTTTCATTTTTTTACCTCCTTAGACCTTCTGGTAAATCCATAACTCCATTTTTCATTCTATTACTAGCCCATTCATTTAACCTCTTAACAAAGCTTTCATAATCGGGAGCAGTATCAATAATTTTTAAAATTTCATTATGAGCTTTTGTAGAACCCCGCCTACCATGACGTCCGGGAGGATTTACAAATTCGACATCTTTAGTTAAGGACCTCATTTCTTTTATATCGTCCATACTAACACCCCATTGTTTAAATTTGGGTGTTCTTGCCACAAGGTGCCACTCATGGTAACCCCCTGGACGCCTAATCCTATCTTCTATCTTACTTCTCAAATGAGGTACACTCCACATTTCGTCAAATTCATCAACTGATAAGCTATCAAACCACATATTAAATTCATTATTTCTAATTGAAGGAATTTCTACATCTTTACCCGTACCCTTAGTACCAACCCTATCACCGGTACCTATTTGTCTCTCCTTAACCGTCCTCTCCACAGAAAACCTACTCCACCCAGGCTCTCCACCAATCAACATCCCATTATCAGCAACCATCATAGGACGATTATAAAGATCATTAATCCCTAACCGGATCTGATCCCATCTATGAGTCAATGAAACTTTCGGAACTGTCTTAGGTGCAGGAGTTGATATATTCGTGCCACCTTTGACTTTTAACCCAGGTTTCGCCCCACCGACAAGAAGTGCTGCCAGGCCAAAGCTGTCCAACCAGTGTTCTTTAGAGTAAGTGTCATCTGGATTGACTGCTCCGTTAAAGAGATCCATTCCACCCATCGTCAAATAGTTGATAAAGTCAGAGCCTGAGTCAGTTGCTACTTCAGCGCGTTCACTCAGACCATTCGCGAAGCCCTTGCCTAAATCTAGTCCGCCAGCCGTGATATAGTTTCCAAAATCATAGACGGAGTCAAATTTGGTTTCATTTCTTTTCTCCATCCCGGCCCAGAGATCCTGTCCAATTTCTTTGAAACTGTTAAGGGATTCGGTGGTGGGGTTTTCGTTGACTTCTTCTTCCGCGATCGGTTTGGGCTCTCTTGCCTGTTCTTGAGATTCCTTGAATTTTAAATAAGAGTCTGTCTGTGCTGTGATGTCGTCCGTCAGCTGATAGGCATCACTGGAGTAATAGGCTGTTGCGTTGAAATACAGCGGTGATATTTGATTCCCTTGCCTGGACGATTCCATTAATTCCTTCATGAGCCCTGCGAGTATCTGTTCGCTGATCTCTAAGTGTTGGTATTCCCTTTTTAATTCTTCATCAAATCGATTAACAGAGTCAAGTGTATCTTCTCGCTGCCTCCTTGCCTCTTCCATATGGGTATCGAATCGATCCCGCGAAAAGACATTCAGTGGATGGATGTCGCTTATACGATTTAGGATGCTTTGGAGTTCCTGTTGCTGTGCAGCGATCATTTCATCTGAACGTCTTTCGCTTTGATGAAGATCTTCCTCCAGAAATGGAAGTTCCACCGTTTCCCCGCTAAGGTTGCGCCCATCGGCGTCACCTTGAATGCCATTGAAAAAAGCGATGTTACTTTCAGCAAGTTCAATCCAAACCTCAACGACATCGATTTGAGCGCCGTAGAAGCCTTTAATGGCATCGGCACCCTTTCCCTGGAATTCATCGTCAAGTTCCACAATGGCTTGAAAAGTGCTTTTAAGTGTAAGAAGTTGGTCTCTTAATGTCTCGTATTCATGTCGACGTGATGACATTGCGTCGAGTAAAGTGGGGGCTTCATATACTTTCAATGGTCGCGTCTGCCTTTCTATCAGGATCTTGTTATGGCTTCATCCTGTTGTTTTAAAGCTTCTACATTTGCTTTGGTATCTTCAATATTCTTTTCCACTGTGGCGATATATTCCTTCAATAACAATTGAATGTTCTGTTCACGCTGAATCCATGCATCTGTATAATTCAGCTTGTTCCGTCCCAACTGCTCCTGTGCGGGCGGCTTAAGCTGAAGCCGTTCCAGGGAGTTGTTCGCTTCATTCAGTTTCGCCATGACCGCAGTATGGTTGAGCTTTATTTGTTGCGCTGATCCACCGCCAGATCCCGGGATCACATTCATCTAAAATAACCTCCCTCTCAAATCACTGATTTTATGGGAAACCTGATCATAAAAATCTTCACCCTTGGACAGTAAATATTCTGCGTCATTGGCCAGATTGCCGTAGAAGCTAATAACCCCTTGTTGCGCTTCCAAATAATGAATCTTTGATTCTATGGAACTGACGTATTCGTCATAGTTTTCATGTCCTATTTGCCTCATCGCTTGAAACGCAGAATCTCGTTCCTCATGATAATCATCGGACCTCGGACCCATCCAATTTTTATGTAATTCCGGCTGCTGGATTTGCTTCATTTCATTTAGAAGTTGACTTTGCTCATTCAGAATGGCGCTTTTTGCTTCCCTCAACCGAGAAATCTTTTCCTGAATATCGCTCGATCGGGAATGAATCACACTTTGAATGTAACTCAAGTCATTATAGAGTCCCATACCGGCATCTCCCTTACAGATTATTCCACTAAAGATATAGTACCACCCTTTTTTCCATCATTCTATTTAGAAGTGAGATCATGACAAAAAAAGGAAAATATTCACCGTTCTTTTTTACCACATTTGGCAATGAACGAAACCTCTTCACCTATCAAACGTGACTTTATGACTAATCCTTGACGAAGAGTGAGCTTCCTGTCTCACTTTTCAAGTGCAAGGGGAGGGATCTGATGCTTCCTCTTTATGAAAAAAAAGCAAGAGAACCGTCATGCGTGTTCTACTTGCTTCCCCAATTTTTCATACTAATTTTTCCAGTACCTCATCAATCAAACCAACTGCAAATCCCAACTCCTCCTCCGTCACAACAAGCGGAGGATGCCACGTCATACAATTCCCACCCGAAATCTTAAACGACAATCCTCTTTCCAGGCAGTAATACAAGACGCTCTCGGCTAAATCATCGTGTTTTTCCTTCGTTCCCCGGTCCTTCACCAGTTCAATCGAGATCATGAGTCCTGCAATCCGTACGTCCCCGATGCATTCATGACGCTCAGCAAGCCTGTCCAGCTCGTCACGCACAAACGCAGAAAGTGCCTGGCACCGCTCCCCGAGCTTATGATCGTCGATATAGTCGATTGTGGATAAAATGGCAGCGCTTCCGAGTGCCGGTTTTTCGTGTGTATAATGCCCGAGGGAGATATCCCCAGCACAATCGTATTCCCTTTTGGCAAGGACGGCAGCCTGTGGGATGATTCCCCCTCCCAAGCCTTTTCCTAATACAAGAAGGTCCGGTTCCACGCCGAATTGCTGATGAACGTAGAATGTTCCGCTGCGGTACAGGGCCGTTGGGATTTCATCAAAGATTAAGAGAATACCATATTGATCACAGATCCTCCGCAGTCCTTTGAAATAGTTGCGCGGTGGGATATGCGTATCGGTTGCCCGGATCGGCTCGAGTAAGATCGCACCGATTTCCCCTTCGTTTTCAATCATGTATTCCAGATACCTGAGGCAAAAGGACGCGATCTCTTCAGTAGATTCACTGTTTAGGAGATTGCGATAGCTATTATACGGGATCCCTTTCAGTACTCCGGGCATGAGTGGGCCCATGTCCTTCTTGAATGCATATTCCCCGCCTACTGAAATCGTATCAAGTCCTGCTCCATGGAACGATTCCCACATGGAGATGACCTTGTGGCGGCCTGTCGCCTTGCGGGCGATTTTAAGAGCGAGTCCAACAGCTGCACTTCCTGATGGCGTAAACAGGACCCGGTAATCCTTTGACATCGTCTTGTTCACGAGTGCCTGCGCCGCTCGAATCGTGATGTCCGCTGTGAACCGCCTAGGAATAAACGGCAGCTCTTCTACTTGCCTTTTGACTGCCTCGACGACATACGGGTTTTTGTAGCCGACCTGATGAAGGCTGTTTCCATGGAAGTCCAGATACCTTCGCCCATTCACGTCCGTGATATAGCAGCCTTCCGCATCAGCCATCGCTTCCAGACAGGGAGTCGACATCGATTGCTTTAAAAATGAACGTTCATCCTCCTGAAGAAACGTGTTACTTTTCTGGGTTAACCGCTGATTCCACTGGGAACGCAAGGAACTGCTGTTAATATCGCCCTCACGCTTCAATTCGTTCATGCTCATACGGCCGCTTTCCTTGTTCGATCTTTTCGTTGATTCTCTCAATCAGCTCCGGTAGCTCCTTCATGGTACGGATCGTAAAGTCAGCTCCGTTCGCATAGAAAACCTGTTCCACTTTGGATCGGACCTGGTTCTTTTCCGTTTCTGAAAGCCTTGCGAAATCCTTCAGGGTCAGTCCCATTTCCGAGCTTCCTTCAATCACACCCACGGTCCAGACTCCCGCATTGACGCCTTCTTTCATATCAGATGCCGTGTCACCGACTTTTACGACTTTCCACGGGGCCGTCAGCTGAAGAGCCTCCATGTTCCGGAAGATCATATAAGGGAACGGTCGTCCAAACGAGTTTGTGTCGTCCGCCGTGATATAGAAATCCGGACGATAGCCTTTCCTCTCTGCATGTGGCACGACGATCTCCATCATAGAGCCTGTATAGCCCGTCGTGGATCCAATCTTCAGCGCCATATCTCTGAGGATTTCCACCGTGTCAATGACATGGGGAATCGGATCCGTATAGTCTGCAAGATTCGTTAAAAGAGTGGTTTCGAAGGTTGAATGAAGAGCTTCTACATCCTCTTCCTGAAACGGTCTGCCGTGTTCTTGTTCCCATAGACCAGAAATTCTCGGCATGGATAGCATCTCCCGGATATGGTCGATCTTCAGCATCCCCATAGGGGCACGCGCTTCCTCCATGGTCACTTCGATGCCGGCCTGTTTGAAGATATCCATGAACACCTTTACCGGGGCAAAACAACCATAGTCTACAGTTGTTCCTGCCCAGTCAAAAATGACAGCTTCCATTCTATTCATTTCGTCTCATCCTCCATGTATTGTGCGATAACGTCGCACAGTTTTTGAATATCGTCTTCATAGATTTCACCGATGTTTCCAATACGGAAGGTATTCACTTCCGTCAGCTTCCCGGGATAAATCACATAGCCTCTTTCTTTTACATAGCTGTAGAAGTCTTCGAACTCAAATGTATCCGACGGGTACACAAATGATGTGATGATCGGCGACTGGAACTCGTCTGCAATATAAGATTCAAAGCCGATCTGGTTTAATCTTTCTCTCAGGATCCCATTATTCGTTTGGTACCGTTCAAACCTCGCGGAAATGCCGCCTTCTTCCAGCAGTTCATCGATCGCTTGTGAGAAGGCTGCAACGACGTGGGTCGGGGACGTGTATCTCCATTTGCCGTCCACGTCCATCCCTTTCCACTGATCATATAAATCCAGTGACAGGCTTTTGCTGTTTCCCGCGCAGGCCATCAGCTTATCGCGTTTCGCAATGATGAAGCCGAAGCCGGGCACGCCCTGGATGCATTTATTCGCAGAGCTGATTAAGTAGTCAATCTCAAGCTCCGGTACGTTGATCGGGATTCCACCGAAGCTGCTCATGGCATCAATGATGAGGGTTTTCCCGTATTCCCTCGATACAGTTGAGATCATCTCTAATGGATTCAGGATCCCGGTGGTTGTTTCACAATGAACCATCACGATATGGGTAATGTCCCGGTCTGACTCTAGTATTCTCCGAATCTCTTCTTCCTTCGGGACTTCATCATACTCCACACTGTACTGGTTGAATGTCATTCCAATGGCCTCAGCCATTTTGACAATCCGCTCGCCGTAAGCACCATTGGTGATCAAGAGTGGCTTATCCTGTTCAGAGATGGCGGTCATCATGACGGACTCTACCGCAAATGTACCGCTCCCCTGCATCAGGACAACCGTATAGTCCTCATTTCTGCACCCTGCCAGTTCAAGAAGCTGGGATCGTATTTTTTGAGTGATCACCTTATAGTCTTGATCCCACGTGCAGCGGTCAACCAACATCTTCTCTTTGACCGTGCTTGAAGTCGTTAAGGGACCTGGTGTTAATAGCTTATACATATACATTCCTACCCTCTCCCTTCCCCTTATTTTGCAGACTTAAAGAAATCCTGATGTTTTTTCAACAAATCGACGGTCAACGGCTCTGAGAATGTCTTCGAATGAGCCGGTTTATTGCTCTCAGATACGGTTTCACCTTCATAGAGCGCCACAGGATAGGACTCGATTAACTCTTCTCGGCCGTCTTCAATGATGACCTTCGCCATTTCCTGCGCAAGCTCCGTTGTCGCTTCGTCCTTTTTCACAACTGCTACCGATTCAGTTAACGAGAAGTTCCCTTCTGTCGAATCGACAAAGTCGATCGGCTCTCCATTTTCCTTAGCGGCCACTGCCTGGTGACGGAGTCCGAATCCAACGGCGACCTCGCCCGCCTGTATCTTCTTAATGGGACCGGAGCCTGAGCTTTCAAGATGCGGCCCGACATTCGTAATCAATTGTTGTAGGATCGTTTTGCCTTCTTCTTTACCGTACTCGCTTATGATCGATTGGACGAGGAGCCAACCTGTGGAGGAATCCATAATGTTTGGAATTGATACGAGATCTTTGTATTCCGGTTTTACCAAGTCCTTAATGGACGTTGGCATCTCTAAGCCTTTTTGCTTCAGGATTTCTGTGTTGACAAAAATGGAACCTGTATTCGATAGAATCGGAGTATAATAGGCTGGATTTTTATCCAATGCCTTCGGTTCGAAGGTTAAATCAGCAAACATGTCATACTTTTTCTGAGCACTTTCAATATAGTAAGAACTCATCGTAATCAAATCAGCATCCGTTTTCTCTCCCTCTACTAAAAGCTTTCCGCCTAATTCAGATGTTCCGAGGGATTGAACGACATATTTCCCTTCATAGCCTGCACCCTTCAATGCGGTTTCCATCGCTTCGACCGCTTCATCATCCCCATTCGTTGCGATCACCACTTTTTCTTCTTCCCCTGCAGCTGAACTGCCGCATGCTGCCAGTGTGGCAACACATAATACAACCATTAGATGCAGGAACCTTTTTTTCATTTTGCTTAGCATGTTCATTTCTCCCTTTGAGTTGATTTTTTATTTTCAAGGCTTGCGACCGGTATGATGTGCCGCAAACCTTTCAAAACGTTTGAAGTGATCCCCTCTTTTGCCAGTATCCAAGCAGCAGCTTGACGATTAGATTGGTCCCGAAAATCAGCAGGGACAGGACGAAGATCTCGTTGAACTTGGCAAAGTGCTGAAGTTGCTGGATTTTACTCGAGACCAATGACGTTTCGGCCGTAATCAGAAAGATGATTCCGCTGATGGTGACCATCGAGTTGATGAAATAGTAGCCCGCCATCTCCAGAATGGTCGTGGCTGAGTTCGGAATGATGACCCGGCGCACGGTTTTGAACCATCTGTCCCCGAGTAGCTCTCCCGTCGTTTCCCAGCCTGGATTCATCTTCGACAGAGAATGCTTCGCCATTAAATAAGGTGTTGTGAAAAAGTGAATCAAATTACAGAAGATCAATATGGCAAAGGTGCCTTTAAAGCTCGTCCCATTGAATAGAAGCAGATACGACAGCCCCAGCACCATCCCGGGAACCGTATTCGTCACCATCGCAATCCCGTCCATGACGGATTTCCCTTTCACGGCTGTCCTTCCGTTGATCAGGGCCGCTCCATAGGCGACAATGGTTCCGAAGATCGCGGTCAACACTGAAACGTAAAGAGAATTCTTATAGACTCCCGTTAAATCATTGGAGCTGAACGTGTCGATGATATGCTCCCAGGTAAAGGTATTATTGAACGGATATTGCTTCAGGAACGGAGCAATGAACATAATCGCAAACGTCGCGACCATCCCTGCCAGGATGAGAAAAGCCAGTGATCCAAGGACCGTATCCCGCCATCGGTTTCGCATCAGCTCCGTGTCCGTCACCTTGTCATAGTGAAAATTCAATTTCTCCAAATAGCGAAGGAGCAAGATCCCAAGGACAGCAGGCAGCAGCATCAGTACGGCAATGACGGCCCCCTGATTGAAGTCCGGGATCGAGCCGAGCATCACCCGGTACAACAGGGTCGCAACAACCGTGTACGTTCCTCCGATGGAAGCGGGGATCCCGAAGTCTGTAAAGCTTAGAATGAACGAAAGGACAAATGCCCCTCCGAGCGTCCCCCACAGCGGGCGGATAATCGTATTCATAAAGCTTCTAAGGGTGCTGTCCCCCATCAGCTTGGAGACGATGATAAATTTCTTGTCAATGTACTGAAACGAATTATGAATGACGAGAAAAGCGGGCGGCAATGTGTAGATCACATAACCGATGAGCAGCCCGTTAAAGCCATACATGTCAAAGAACGGCCTGCCAAACAGCTTCGAAAACAGCCCTTGATTTCCAAAGGAGTACATAATGGCAAACCCGTATGTAATCGTCGGAAGCAGCATGGGCAGGAGTATACCTGTTTTCAACACTCCCTTGAAAGCTGGCAGTATTCTCGTTGCATTGATCGAGTAGGCCATCACAAATGCCAGGACCGTTGTAATCAATGCGGTTACCGCCGATACTTTAAAGCTGTTCCCCATCGCGGTTAAAATGTCCTCATTCGATAAGGCATCGAGATACGTCGAAAACGTAAATCCCTGATCATTTTCAAGTGACTTCATAAGTAAGACCATGAGAGGCAGGATCAAAAAGATCAGAAACACTCCCACTGAAGCGTAAAAGATGATCCTCATTTCCGGTTTCACTTTAATCATGGCTATCACCGAACAGGGCATAAATATTGTTTCGCTTAATTTGCAATTGCTTTAATATAAACTCCCGGACGAACTCATCCTCTGGCTGTTGGATAATTTCCTTAGGCGTTCCATACTGGGCGACCTTTCCTTCATTAATAATGAGAATTTTATCGGAAAGCGTTAGTGCTTCCTCGGGATCATGGGTGACGATGATCGTCGTAAGCCCCAGCTCCTTTGCGATCGACTTGATCCGATCCTTGATGGACTCTTTAATCACGCCATCCAGTGCACTAAGCGGTTCATCCAGTAACAACACTTTCGGCCTGGTCACAAGTGTCCGTGCAAGGGCGACTCTCTGTTTCTGGCCGCCTGACAACTCGCCGATTCGATTGTCCAAATGAGGCTCAAGCTCCAGGAAGTCTATGTATTCCTGCAGTTCTGCCTCTGAGATTTTCGTTTTCTGGTTTTTGAGGCCATACACGATATTCTGATAGGCGTTCAAATTAGGAAATAACGCATAATCCTGAAAGACGATGTTGAATCCGCGCTTTTTCATCGAGACGTTTGAAACGTCCTGCCCGTTGAATAGGATTCTTCCATCATCCATGTTCGTCAGCCCGAGGATGATGTTGAGCAGCGTCGTTTTTCCGCTTCCGCTCGGACCCAGAAGCGAAACGATCTCTCCTTGGTTAATATCAATCGTGATATCTTCTAACACGACTTTTTTATCGAATTGTTTGCGAACTCCATGTAATGTAAGCAAACGCGTCACCTCCTCAATCACAACCTCAGTATAAAAACTTTGTGTAAACAGTCGTCACGTTTTATGTAAACGTTGTGTAAAAGTTGCCCATATCTTTAATAACTCATCATTAATTCATGCATATATTTACAGAGATGTTTTCATATTTTTACAGTTTCATGATTGAAAGTTTTCAGCAATACCCTTACACTACAAGTAACAATTCAGAATGGGTGAGGTTATGTTTCCACTGGAAAGACGTCAAAGAATCATGGACTTATTAAAAGAAAAGAAGATACTAAAACACTCAGAACTTACGGAAGAGTTAGGCATATCCATTGATACACTTAGGAGAGACTTAAATATTCTTTCTGAAAATAGAGAGATCGAGAAGATTTATGGAGGAATCAAATTAGTTGAAACGGACATAGGAGAATCCGCAATGGCTGATCGAATGGTGAGCCACCTGGAAGAGAAGGAAAGCATTGCCCTTCTATGCCATGAACAGATTCAAGAGGGAGATTGCATTTACATCGACAGCGGCTCCACGACCTACCAATTGGCGAAAGCCATCAAAAACAGAAAAAACCTGACCGTCGTGACCAACTCACTGCCTGTCATCACGGAGCTCATCAACAGCGAAGTCGAACTCATCATTATCGGTGGCAAAATCAGAAGACACGAAAGCTCCGTCGTTGCCTACGATTATATATTTAATTTCGATGAGCTTAACATTGTCAAAGCCTTTATTTGCGCCAGCGGAATCACAACCGAGCGAGGCATATCGGATTATAACCTTGAAGAAGCCGTCACAAGGAAGAAAATCATCGAGCTCTCGAAAGAAGTCTATGTGGCAGCGGACCACACCAAATTCGGCAAAGAAGTCACCGTCCGGATTGCCCCACTTGAAAAGATTGATTATATTGTCACCGATCAGAACGTAAGTCCCCATTGGATTGGGGAATTTAACAGTTGTAAGACGAATCTGCTCGTTTCAGAGTGATTTAGTTTTCAGTGTGAAAAACCGCGACTGGCTCGGCCGTCGCGGTTTGTTTGGGTTATTCAATTGTCGAAAAACATCAGTCCTTAAAAGAGGCGTCATGATCACTCAACATGCTACAATGATGTTGATTACATTAAGGGAGGAATTGCCATGTTCACAACAGTAAATGATTTCTTACAAGAATGGAAACAAGAAGCCGCAGTAACCCAAAAGGTCCTGGATGCCCTGACGGATGAGTCATTGAAGCAAGAAGTTGCACCTGATCTGTACAGCATTGGAAGTGTCGCCTGGCACGTCACGGGAGCCACTTATTACTTCCCTGCTCAGCTCGGAATTACCTTTGAGGTCCCTGACCTTCGGAAAGAGGCACCAACATCTGCCTCAGAAATCAGCGAAACGTATAAAACCGTAAGCACACGTCTTTCAGAAGCCGTTTCTGAACAAGTTTCCGATGAGAAAATGAACGAAATGGTGAATCTATTTGGGATGGATATGCCAGTACAGGCCGTATTCCGCCTGCTTATTCAGCACCAGGCCCATCACCGTGGACAGTTGACGGTCCTTATGAGACAGGCTGGATTGAAGGTACCGGGTGTGTACGGTCCAAGTAAGGAAGAATCGGAAGCGATGAATGCTCAGAAGAGTTAATGAGAGTGATAAACAGCCGGCGGGAGCCGGTTGTTTTTTTCTCCCTAACATACCTACAATGGAG
This sequence comes from Rossellomorea sp. GQ25, assembly GCF_059758515.1. Classification (NCBI taxonomy): domain Bacteria; kingdom Bacillati; phylum Bacillota; class Bacilli; order Caryophanales; family Bacillaceae; genus Rossellomorea; species Rossellomorea sp. GQ25. The sequence continues at coordinate 595,645 of NZ_JCAXEQ010000002.1, forward strand.
TAGACTCCTATAATTTCTTTAGGAGAATTAGAGATTGATAAACGAATCATCTATCAATTTGAATAACCTCTCACTAATGAATAGGATGGATAACAGATGAAAAAGAGTTCTAGTTTTACAAATAATGAAGAAGCCATTACAAGATGTAGGGACTCTTCCGAACACCAACAGGTTCTATATAAACGTACGTTGATGATCATTATGATCGCTCAAATCTTTGGAGGCGCAGGGCTTGCTGCCGGTATAACGGTAGGGGCGCTTCTCGCTCAGGATATGCTGGGGACGGACAGCTTCTCAGGCATGCCAGTTGCCCTGTTCACTCTGGGTTCAGCCGGGGCTGCCCTCTTTGTTGGACGGCTGTCCCAGCGCTATGGAAGACGAATTGGTCTTTCTGCCGGTTTCTTGATTGGAGGGATCGGTGCAATGGGGACCGTCGCTGCGGCTGTATCCAATTCGATCATCCTTCTTTTCTTATCTCTCCTGATCTATGGTGCGGGTACTGCCACTAACTTGCAGACGCGCTATGCAGGCACAGACTTGGCAAAACCTTCACAAAGAGCCACTGCTGTCAGTTTTGCCATGGTTTCGACCACATTAGGTGCTGTCGCCGGTCCTAACTTGGTTGATGTGATGGGCAGTTTTGCCGAATCAATCGGTATACCACCTCTGGGAGGACCATTCATTCTGGCATTTGCTGCATACACCCTTGCCGGGATTGTCATCTTTATCTTTATGCGCCCAGACCCATATATGGTGGCGAGAGCTCTTTCGACACCATTGAAAACAAAGGATGGCGGAATTGAGACTGAAATAATCACTTCTTCCGAAAGAAACAAACGGGGCATTTTCCTAGGGGCGACAGTAATGATCTTGACTCAAATCGTCATGGTCGCCGTCATGACCATGACTCCTGTCCACATGGGCCATCATGGCCATGGGTTATCGGCCATCGGTCTAATTATCGGCATTCACATCGGTGCGATGTACCTTCCTTCACTTGTTACCGGGGTCCTTGTTGATAAAGTCGGGCGGATGCCCATGGTTCTTGCATCTGCCCTTACGCTTCTTGCTTCCGGAATCCTGGCAGCGATGTCACCAACCGATTCAATCCTGATTCTTGCCATTGCACTCGCACTTCTTGGGCTTGGCTGGAACTTCGGATTGATCAGCGGCACAGCCATTCTTGTCGACTCGACAGATCCTGCTACCCGGGCAAAAACCCAAGGAACGGTGGACGTATTCGTAGCCTTATCCGGTGCTGCCGGCGGTGTTCTATCAGGAGTCATCGTTGCTTTCTCAAGTTATCCGGCCCTTTCGATAGGTGGGGGAATTATTTCACTTGTCCTTATTCCAGCAATGATTTGGTTTCTTGTGGTTTCCAAACAAACTGGAAGAAACAAAGGAGTTTCATAATTATAGTAGCTGTGTCAGGAAATGAAGGGCCAGACCCCCGATACACTACCACTTTAGCGTACCGGGGGTCTGGCCCCATTTTCCTAAACCATTACATCTTAAAGCCCGATTTCCTTAAAATAAATAAGGATGTAATCAAGATAACCGGAACCGAAATGAATAAGTATAAAATACCTCTAGGCATCAACATGTTAAAAAAGTAGAAAAATAAAGTTACCCAAATGCCCGTGATCATCATGCCAAGTGTTTTTTTCATAGATGTATAGAAGCCCCTATCAACCTTCTGGAAGATTTTTTTCACAATCTCAAATCTACCTTAGTAATGCGCAGGTTTATGCACTAACCGTAAACCATCACTTTTTTAGATTTGCCTTCATAAGTGAGGAAATCTGCTGTTCATCTGTATGTGGAATTTGTTCAAGTTGATAGATCACTCGCTCTTGCCGCTCCGATGAATGGTTTTGACTTAACTTCGCTTTTCCTTCGATCTGATTGATTTTTATTTTGAACCCTTGAACTCCTTTGCTCATACCAGCGAGAAACTTAGGGTCTACATCCTGTAGTCTGTATGAACTGTCTGGAGCTTCATATTTCGATACCATTTCATGTAAGGAACCAATCAGCTCATTATCGTCCTTTATAAGCTCGACTTCTCCATACACATGAACGGACACGTAGTTCCATGTCGGTACTGCTTTATTCGTCTCATACCAGGATGGGGAGATATAACAATGAGGACCATGGAAAACAGCCAGGACGGTTTGATTTTCAATCTCTTTCCACTGAGGATTCGGACGGGCAAAGTGTCCGTATAAGTACGTATTCTCCTGGTTTAGAATTAACGGTAAATGAGTGGCAAATGGCATTCCATTGTGTTGAGAAAAAAGAGTCGCAAAACTATGTTCTTTCATGATCTCGTAAGCCACCGATTCATCTGTGACCTTAAAATCGTTTGGAATATACATAATGATCCACCTTTCAGAAATGTTATATGAGTGTTTTGGTCATAATCAAATCCGTTTGTTCTTCATCCCCCATATAAAAAGAATGGGCACCGTTTTGAACAAACCCCAATTTTTTATAAAAGGCAATCGCATTTTCATTCTTTTCCCATACGCCTAGCCAGATTTTCTTTAGATGATGTTCCATCGCCATTTCCATCGCTTTATTCAGCAGATATTTTCCAAGCCCATGTTTTTGAAAGTCATTCTTTATATAAATCCTCTCGATTTCAAGTGATTCATCACCCATTTCTTCCGTCTGGGCATCATTGGTGTTGACCTTTAAATACCCAGCGACTTCATGATGAACATAAACAAAAAAGAAGTGTGAAGAACGATTGGATAATTCGGTTTCTACCTGTTTTAAGTTAAAAGACTTTTCCAAATAGTCCTTCATATTTTCAGGTGAATTCTGATGCTTAAATGTCTCATTAAATGTGTCATAACTAATTTCTTGAAGGGTGCGTGCATCTTCAAGGGTACATTTTTTAATCGTGATCGTCATATGGGGCTCCTTTCTATCATCAATAATGTCTCTTGTTTCCCTTTTTGACAAAATCCCAGTCTTTTTCAATATTTTTTCTTGCTCTTTGAAGGAGATCTAACATGGTTTCTACTTCTTTTTCGGAAAATCCCTCTAATGCAACGATGTTGGAATAATCATTTTCTCTTTTTATAAAAGGATAAACCGTTTCCCCTTTCTCTGTTGGAAAGAGTTTTTTGATTTTTTTGTTCTGTTCATCTTCTTTCTTTTCAATAAAGCCATTGATTTCAAGTTTTTTTATCGCTCGAGCTGCTGTTGTCCGGTCCACTTTTATCATCTCAGCTACCTTTTCTTGAATGATCCCCGGGTTTTCACATATGCGCACAAGGTACAAATACTGCCCTTTTGTAAGATCATATTCTTTAAATTCAATATTACTGATCGAATCCAGCGCCCTTGCAATCATTCCAATTTCACGAAGAATTCCTTTCATAATGAACCCCTTATTTTTGGTAAATAATATATTTAAAATCTACCTTAATTTTGTTGCATTTGCAATAAAAAAATAAAAAACAGTGCTTCCTCATGCGGTTACCCTGTGCTATAGTATCCTAGTATTCAACTAGAACGGAGTGATGAAATGAATACGACTGTTAAAGAAATTACGTTAATTATTATAGGATCCCTGTTCTTTGCCCTTGGGGTAAACTTGTTTGCAATCCCGAACGAACTTGGTGAAGGTGGCGTTACGGGTATCTCCATGACCCTTTATTATGTATTGGGATGGTCGCCGGGTATCACAAACTTCGTCATGAACGGCATCTTATTAGCCATCGGGTATAAAGTGCTCAATAAACGCGTGACATGGTACACCATGCTTGCGATTTTCTTTACCTCCCTCTTCATTCAATTGACAGAAGGCATGGGGAACTCCGTCGACATCATGCTTGGGACGGTCTTTGCCGGTGTGTTCATCGGTCTCGGTCTTGGGCTTGTGTTGCGTTCAGGCGGTACGACGGGAGGATCCACCATCATTGCCCGCATGCTCAATCAGCATTTCGGCTGGAGTGTCAGTACATCGATGTTTGTGTTCGATATCCTTGTCGTTCTTGGTTCATCGTTTGTCATTGGGCTCGAGAATACGATGTACACAGGAATATCCATCTACATCAGTACGAAGATATTAGATTACTTGATTGATGGTTTCGATACAAGAAAGGCCGTCACGATCATTTCTCAAAATACGATAGCCATCGCTGAGAAAGTCAGCCAAGAAATGGATCGCGGGGTTACCATCATTAATGCAAGAGGGCATTATTCGAATGAATCAAAAGATATTTTGTATGTTGTCATTAATAAACAGGAGTTATTTCTCTTAAAGAAGGCGATCCAACAAATTGATGAGAAAGCGTTTGTTGTTGTCCATGATGTAAGAGATGTGTTTGGGGAAGGATTTACATTTCCGAAGACATAAGAAATGATGTCTGGCCCGTGGCGGTTGCCGCGGGCCAGTTTACTTGGTCCATCACACCCAGAGACTTGTCTCCTACACTCTAATTTTATATAAAAATAGCTCCTTTTTTGTTTCAAAACGTATGAAACTGCTCTATTTTCATGTCAAAAGGATCGTCATGAGACTTTTTAATGGTCTACAGCCTCGATTATCACCTCCTCACCCTTTTTATGAACCGGTTTTCACTCTTTATAAACCACTTTTCAGATATATGAACCGGTATCGGGGATTTATGATCCGGGATTCTGATATATGAACCAGCTTTTAAGTTATATGAACCCTTTGTCGAAAGATGTAGTTTCATAGCTCTTTTTAAATGAGGGCATGAACAAATATCCTTGATCAATAATACAAAAATATCTAAATTATAAAAAACGACATTGGAGGAATGAGGTCGTGTCAAACCTTTTCACTTCTTGTAGAAGATCGGAAACTCATCAAGAATGACTAAACTAAAGAAGGAAATAAGGCATCTTTGAAGAATATTACAATCGGATACTGTTTTTTTACCGGACTGTTGATGGCATTAATGCTTTTAGGGTCTATTCCGGATATCATGCCCGCCTTTCCGCGGATGAAGGAATGGGCTTATGCCGGATTTGTCATCGATTCGACGGGTGGGTGCCATGTATTCAACTATAGCAATGGGCGATCTTTGGATATTTTTCATTATTGGGTACATTTTGATTGCAGGGTCCAATATTTTTCACCAAAAAAAGCGAAATACCGTTTTAGTAAGTCATCCGAAATACCTTAACAAAAATGATGGGGAGGAATGAAAATGTCTAACAACACTATGAATTCTAGGGTGGAGAATAATCGGGTACTTGTACTGGAACGAATTTTCGATGCGCCGCGCGACCTCGTGTTTAATATGTTTAAAGACCCCGAGCATCTCAAACACTGGTGGGGACCAAAAGGCTGGGAGCTTCCTGTTTGCAACGTGGATTTCCGGTCGGGCGGTGTTTGGCACTACTGCATGAAGTGCGTGGATCAAAACCAAGGTGAATTTTACGGTATGGAATCTTGGGGGAAAGGGGTTTATAAGGAGATCATCGAGCCGGAAAAGATCATCTACGTCGATTCCTTCTCGGATGCTGAAGGCAATACGAATGATACCATGCCATCGACTGATATTACATTAGAATTCATCGATTTGGGCGGCAAGACGAAGCTGATCAACCGCGCTGTATATGCTTCGGCAGATGCTCTCAAGAACGTTATGGACATGGGCATGATGCAAGGAATCACCGAAACTTGGGACCGCCTAGAAGAAGTTCTTCAGCAATTGAAATAAGAAATATCACGCGCACGGAGGCGGGTTCAGTAAAGAAACCAGCACCAATAGTCATGATTTGGAGCATGGAGTTTGTAATTACTTATTACCAGGGAGTGGAAAAATCAATGATCAATAAAGTCGGTCAAATTATGTTGTATGTAAATAACCAAGATGAGGCCATAAATTTTTGGACAGAAAAAGTAGGGTTTAGCGTAATTTCCGATGAAGATAACGGTCAAGGAATGAGATGGATTGAAATGGCTCCAACAAAGGACACAGAAACAAGTATCATTCTGCACAATAAGGAATTCGTTGCTAAAATGTCACCTGGATTAAATCTTGGTACCCCTTCGTTAATGTTTTTCTCGGAAAACTTTGATGAATTATATACCGATTTATCCAATAAAAATATCAAAGTCGGTGAAATCGTCAATATGCCTTCTGGTAGGGTATTTAACTTTGCCGATCATGAAGAAAATTACTTTGCCGTCATGGAAAAAAAGTAAACCAGATTGAACAAACGGACGCTTTTCAGAAAATTGAGCTGCACCTCCAAATGTTAGACACATCTAACATTTGGAGGTGCAGTATTTTATAGTCAAATTTTGCAGAATTGGATCATTTTTGTTTTCTCACTATTTGCTAAAAAATTTATAAGATCTTTGCCATTGCTCTAACCGGAAAGGTGCCAACCCCTTTCAATTTTGGTGGAATGGCTGTAAAGGTAAATCCTTCATCTGGAAGTTGATCAAGACAGCATAAATGCTCTACAATCGGAATTTCTTCTTGAAGTAGTAGCGAATGAACCGGCCTTGATTTTCCTTGTGTATTATCAATATTCATAGAATCAATACCTACTAGTTTTACTTTACAATCTATTAGATATTGTGCAGCATCTTGGGTAAGGTACGGATGGTTTTCAAAATACATTTCACTATTCCAATATTGATCCCAACCCGTGTTCACCAGTACGGCTCTTCCTCTTATTTCTTTTTCTCTAAAAAAGTCAGCATCTATAGCCATTGTTTTTTTATGGTCAACATGAATAACAATCCCATCTAAATCAACAAAGTTTACTAGATTCATTTCTGACAGATCTTTGCCTTGGCTATACCTATGAAAGGGAGAATCCAAATAGGTTCCTGTGTTACCAACCATTTCAACTTTGCCAATCTGGAACTCAGTTCCTTCTTCATATAGATCACGTGATTCCTCTCTACTTAAATAATCACACATAATAGGAGCAGGTAATCCTTTGTAAGTGACTAGTCCATGTTCAATTGTATGACTTAAATCAATATATGTTTCCTTCTCAGATTTTTCGTTAATAGGTCTGCGTTTGTGTTTTTCAATCATAATTTTTTTGTTAAGAATTCTCACCTTACCAACCATAAGTAATCTCATATCCTGCACGATATAATTTGCTAACTCCTGATCAGATATCGTATCTTCCGTAATATCTAGACGGAATCCCTGTCCTTGAATCCCACCGCCATTGGTAAATTCAATGACAAAGTCAAACTGAACTCTTTTATCCATTTTATTTCCTCCTTTGAAATTTATTCTATTCCTTTTTTTTTCGCAATATTTCCAGTATTCAGGCTAAAATACAGATGAAATGGTGAAAGATTGTACTAAGGAGAAGGTTGAAGAAGAATAATTATGTCCCTCTGGTCAAATATATACCAAACTAAATTAATAAAGCGTTGATAAAACGGCAGTCATCACTGCCGTTTTAACTACAATTAGGTGCCCTACCGCATACCCATCAAGCTAAGTTAAAACAAAGTTCGATAATTTTAAATAAAGTTGGATTGATTATATATAAGATACATTGAAACAAAGATCTCTTATTGAGTTTAATGATAGGATGTAAACGAGAGAGGATTGTATTTCTTTTTTTCACACATATCGATTATATAAGTGGCTAATTGTTGAATACCGAGATGGATCTTATCTTCCTTTACTTGTGAAATGCTTAGTCTGATTGCTTGCTGTTTGTTTTCAGCTAAGTACATTCTAGAAGCGTTGTCTACATAAATGTGTTTTTCATGTAATAGGTAAATCAGCTTATCGACCTCTATATGTGAAGGCAAAAAGATGGTGAGATAAAAACCACTTTTTGGCTTTGTAAATTGTATATAGTTCGGTAAATACAATTTACAAGCTTCTAGTAATGTTTTCATTTTTTTCATGTACAATTTTTTTGCATTTTCTAAATGATATAGAAACATACCATTTTTCAAATAGATTTCTAATGCTCCTTGTGAAAGTGACGATGTATTGAAATCAGCGCTAAATTTATAGCGTACGAAGGGGGCAATCATTTTTTCAGGGAGTACAACAGTAGCAATACGTAGCCCTGGTAAGAATACTTTCGAAAAACTCTTTACATAAATGACTCTTCCGTTGGGTTCATACGCAAACAAAGGGTCTGTTTTTGAATCTGTATCTAATTCTGCTAAGTAATCATCCTCTACTATGTATACATCGTATTTTTCTGCAAGAACAACGATTTTTTTCTTTTCTTCATTTGTATAATGATGACCAAGCGGATTATGGCATCTTGGAATGGTGTAAAAGAATTTAATATCGTTGGTACGAAATAAATATTCAAGTCTTTGAAAATCAATACCTTCCATTGTTAATTCAATTCCTAACGTTGTAACCTGATTTAACTGTAAGGTATCTATCATGCCAAAGTAAGTAGGCTGCTCAATTAATACATTCTTTTTCCCATTCGGAAACGGCATGACAGACAGAATATGAAGCGCTTGTTGTGAGCCAGAAGTAATGGCAAGTCGATCAGGTTTCGTGAATACTTGTAAATGCTGTAAATAATTCGTAAGCTCCTTTCGTAAAGAAAAAAGTCCCTGTTGCTCACTATAAGTAAATAATTGCTCTTTATAATGGTCAATCGCCTGGTTCATACAATGCTGAAAGTCCTCATAAGGCATGATACGTTTATCTGGACCAGCAGATAAAAAATCAATATCATTTTCATGTGGACTAGGTGTTTGATAATAATCAACAACGTAATAGCCACTTTTGGGTTTAGCATAGACAATATGTTGTTTTTCCAATTCAAGTAATGCCTTTACAACCGTATTTTTACTACATTGAAATTGTGCAGCGAGCATCCGAATAGAAGGTAATTTATCTCCTGCTTTTAACTGCTCATCCTCTATTTGTTGTTTCACCCATTTTAAAATACCTCTATATTTTGTTGTCATATATATTCTCCTTTGTATCTGTCCCATGACAGATGTGGAATTCTACTGTATTAAAAAGAGTTTATATCCATTACAATCATGTTTAATTCGCTTATTCCGTTTAACCATGATTATGAAATACATTTGTATGCTTGTGAAGGGGGAATATGAGTGGAAAACAACGTAAAAAGAGGAATGCTACTCGGTTTTATTGGCATAGTTTGTTTTAGTCTTACATTACCAGCTACAAGTATCGCTGTCCCTTATTTTGGTGCAACAATTGTTGGGTTGGGTAGGACAGTTATTGCAGCGATAATCGTAAGTATCATTTTTATCATAAAAAAAGAATCATTACCTAATAAAAACCAAATGAAAAGCTTATGTATTGTCGCTGTTGGTGCCGTACTTTCCTTTCCTTTATTAACAACATTTGCAATGAAATCACTGCCTGTATCACATGGCGCAATTGAACTGGCTTTACTTCCACTTGCGACAGCTGGTTTTGCTATGTGGCGTGGAGGTGAGCGACCTTCGAAACGCTATTGGATTTCGAGTATTATTGGGGCGATAACAGTGCTTCTTTATGCCGTGTATTTAGGTTTAGGTCAATTACAAAAAGAAGATATGGCACTAATTGTAGCTGTCTTAATACTTGGATTAAGTTATGCAGAAGGTGGAAAACTATCAAAAGAGCTTGGTAGTTGGCAAGTCATCGCTTGGGCTATATTAATTGGAGCCCCGTTTTTTATTATTCCTGTTGGCTTAAGCATATCAGTTGATATGTTACAAGCACCTATCGAAGCTTGGATAAGTTTGTTCTTTTTATCTGTTGTAAGCCAATTTTTAGCGTATGTCGCTTGGTATGGCGGGATGTCTTTAGGAGGGATTGCAAGAGTAGGACAGATTCAATATTTACAGCCCTTTTTAATGATCGGATTTTCTGTATTATTCTTAGGAGAATCCATTACATGGCTAACGATTGTTTTAGCCATTATTGTTGTGATATGTGTGATAATTGGAAAAAATACACCTGTAATAAAGAAAGAGCCACATCATAAAAATAGTGTTCTTCATGATATAAGTAGATGATTTTTATATAAGGGGCGCAATTTACGATTATTCGCCTACCGAAATAATCAATCTTTATTATAATAATGTGCTATACAAGTATGATAAATAGCCCCTATTTTGATCAAACTTTGTTCAAAATAGGGGCTATAATTTTCTATTAATAATCAGCGTTTGCCCTTGCATTTTAATTAAACTTTATTAAAAATCAACAGTAAGAAGTTTACGAGAAGGATGGTGTTTTTTTATGAATATGACACAAATGATGTCTGGTCTAACCCCTGATGAAACGATAGAAATCCCCGAGGCATACATTGGTCAAAGTCAGAAGCTTCCAGCATGTGTCATTATCCATCGTTTAACCGACGATCAAACGCAGACACGCCTGAAAAATCAAGCGATACGTGAAAAGAAGAAAGGCATTGTCATAAATGATAAAAGTAAACGTTTAATGGGCATTACTTTCCGTTACTGTTTCAGGCGATTCAGTTGGCACAGAAGGACTTTTGAAAATTCTTTATCGTTTTTATCAGCTGCTAAAAAAGAACGGTCGTAAATAATGTCATCGATATAAGAAGATGACCGTTTTTGATATTCTAGGGGTTGTGTATGAAACGACGGTGAAGCATAGACAAGCTGCCTAGCAAAAAAATCGTGTTTTAACAGCCCTCTTTGGTAGGCCTATTTTTCCAACATTCGCTAGTTTTGAAACAAGGATTATTTCGTATCTAGTAATTTAGTTTGTAAGCTTGATGGGCATGGGCCCTGCTGACAACGTTCATTTTCTGATGCTATCCCTTGTTAATTTCCTTCAGTTTTCTCTTGCTGGTAAGTTCCATAATCTTTAATATTTAAATCGATTTTTAAATTGATGTTATATTGCGGCCATTCTTCCTCCCACTCATTTCCTTGATATGTTTGTGAAAATGCCCTTTTTGTATGTAACCCTAATTGCAATGGGTCTATATTTTGATTCTGGAAAGACCTTAATAAATCTAATGTCCTTTTATGAATGTCATCTTTAATTTCTTCCTTCAATTTCAACTGTTCTTTTCTTTTAGATAAATCCCTTTCTCCCTGGTATTCACTAATAATTCCTTTAAGTCCAATAATTAAATTCACTGTTTTATTGGTTTCATTCATTTTTATTTTCAGATCTGTATTGATGAGACCAATACTTACATGCAAATTTTTAAGAGGAATTACATCTTGAAATTTTGAATTATCTAAAAGAACATCAAAAAACTTCGCTTCTAATAATGTTATATGATGAACCATTTTATGGTTTTTCATGAAGGCAACCCCATTATAATGCAGATCTTTTTCTGTCATTGAATAATACGGTATGTATGGATCGGCATAATTCGAATTAACCGCTTTCAAATATTGGTGCATGTCCGTTACCATTATTTCTCCGCGCTTTTCATTATGCTTCATTTCTTTGAAAAGAAAATAATCTGCTATTTCATTTTGATAGAGTAGTTTTTTGAAATCACCTTTAATGATTCCCAAAAAAAGTCGATCGGAGATAGCGGGATCCATATAAAGAGCATTGATAATTTCTCTAATCCCTTCTTCTTTGGCTAATTCTTCACTGAAAAAGACTAATCTTAATTGACCATCCTTCACATCACGAAAGTATTGATTATTTAATTTGTTTTTAACATCTTTTAATAGCGTTTCTTCTGTTGACAAAACAACTCTCTTTTCATTCTTAACAGGAGGGACCATCGTGGACACTTGATACTTTTCACTCTCTCCTTTTTCAAAATAATACAAAATCGTGGGAGCAATGTCTTCTACAATATTGTTAGGATTACCAGCACAAGATGTCAAAAAAACAACTGGTACGAAAAAGATAAAACAAGCTAATTTCCTCATATTTTCTTCATCCTTTTTATGAGAAGAAATCCCAGTGGGAGAAGTGAGTATAATATGGCGGTAGTATAGATATAGCATGAAATCCATACTCTCTCCTGGAAACTTTCTACCCAATAATTACTTTGAACAAAAAGTATGGTACAACCAATCAATACGAGAAAGGAAAAAAAGGAAATATCGTTTTCCTTGAACCTTAATGAATACTGCAGCCCTTTATATATATAAAAGTTCACAAGTGATAATGAGAAGATCAATGGAAATGAAAAGAAAGGAATAATAAACATTTCAAGACGGTCAATGAAAGGGGTGTGAATGTACCTTGCCATCGTTACGAGTGGGTATTCTACCTTTTTCAAATAATCGGAACCGTAAAAGAGAACGGCTAGTATAAATAACAGTGAATATTCTATAAAGGTAACAGTGTTCCCAATGGTTAAATATTTATATGTCTTTCCATCATCTTTTATCCGAGCTTTCATAAACAAAAGGAGCTCAGGACCTGAAAAGGCAGATAACACATATAGAAAACTATGGATATCTCTTCCGGAATTAAATTCACCGATTAATGGGAAAAATTCTCTGATTGATACGTTAGGTGAAAAGAAAAATTGTATATAAGCAAAGATAATCCAACCTGAAAAAAGAAAGGCAAAAAAAGCAAACTTGGTTATTTGATGAACCCCTTTGGATGTTAAATATGCAATAACAGTGAATAACACAATCAATATTATGTATTGCCTTTGTTCCGGTAATAGATATATTTGAATGATCTTTGTATACCCTATTATGATCACGAGAAATTTGATAAGCAAAATGGGTATACCAATCATAACGATTGGATAAAGGATGGGTTTAGGGAGTAAGGATTTTAGCTCTATGGGTTCTGAACCATTACGATGGTTAAGCCATTTACTTATCAAAAACAGGTTTACTTGTGAAATGATAAAAGCCAAGAGGATGATCCAGTAATGATCTCCACGGACTAATTGAGTTGGTAATAATAACACTGTGTACCCTACTTGAAGACGATTCACGACAAACACCAAAAGCCACCCATTAATGGGAGAAGATGCAGTCTTTGTATGGTTTAAAGATTTAAAAAAATATTGATATTTCATCATTAACCCTCTCCATAAACTTTTCTTAGGAACTTGGCATCAAGTACGGTTTTTTAATGGAATAAATGGAGTTCAAATGGATGATTAAAAAACAAAAACCGATAATCACACCATATAATCCAAATTGAAAGGATAATACAAGAAATAGTAACCGTATAATTTTTGATGAAACACCCATTAAATAATTGGGAGTAACAAAGGAAGAGACTGCCGTTATACCGATTATGACAATCAGTACATTACTTGCAATTCCTGCCTGGATGGCAGCATCCCCAATGATGATACCTCCCACCACTCCAAGTGTATTTCCGGTCTTTGTAGGCATCCTTTTACTTGCTTCCTTTAAAATCTCTAAAGTAAGAAGCATAAGTATCGATTCCCAAAAAGGAGTAAAAGGGACATCGGATCTGCTTTCAATGATGATAAACAATAGCTCAAGCGGAAGGGCTTCATAATCATGAGTGGTAATGGCAACATATAATGGCACTAGCATGATAGAGAATATATAGCCAATCAATCTAAGGATTCGAATTAGAAATGCGGTTCGAATGCTATATATATAGTCTTCCGTGGATTCAAAAAAATCTAAAAATGAAACAGGACCAATAAGAGCAAACGGATTTTGATCAATGATTAACACAATTTTTCCTGAAGAAAGGGCAAGACTGACTAAATCTGGTCTGTCCGAAATTTGGTATTGCGGAAAACTGCTAAAAGGCGAATTTTCTAATCTGCGCCCCAAAAATGCGGAATTGATTATGAATTTTTCATCTACGTTCTGCAATTTCTCTTTAATCAACTCTATCTCATCTTCATTAGCTAATCCTTCAATTTGCAGCAAGGCTATTTGACTCTTAGATATCTTACCTAGCTCAAATATCTCTGATTTTAAGTCTGCTGTGGGAAGAAACCTTCTAATAAGAGTAAGATTAATATCAAGTTGTTCTGTAAAGCTTTCTAACGATGTATAAAGGCTAAACTCTTGATCAGACGATTCAATGCTTCTCCCTGCGTCAGACGGGAGGCTAATCGACCAAAAGAATGGTTCATTTTTTTTACTAACAATAATATTCCCTCTTAAAATTTTATTCTCTGCATTTTCTGTTGAGGAATCTTTTTCGATTTTGGTTACAGGAAACTTAGAGACTTCATTTGAATTATTTTCAAGCAAGTGTTCGATTACATATTTATTGACGTCTTCTTTATTTACCAATGATGAAATAAAAAATATTTTATACGCATTCAATTCTCGGAAGGAAAAATCACTTAATCCCTTAAACTTTTCCTTTAAAGAAATCTCTAGGTTGTCTTGGAACATGGATGTTTTTCTCTCTCCTGCCTCTAGAATTCACCAAATTTTAGATATACATTGATAAAGTGTGCCCAATCATTATTATGGATGTTCCAAAAATTTTTATTCGGTATATTAAATTCATATATTAATCCATTGTGTATAAATTTTGATTCAGAAATGATCAACCATTTCTACCTATTTGTAGACATTGATATGAACGATACTAAACACTCCAAATGTATGAGTTCCTTCTATACAGTACATATAGGGTAGGAATAAAAAAAACAGTCTAATCGATGTGAAACTAGACTGTTTTTATACTAGGCAAGTATTAGCGTTCCGAATTATTGAACCCACTGAACAATTTCTTCAATGGATTGTCTCGTTTTTTCTCGAGGCTGATTTAAGCGAAAACCAAAAGCAACCATACAAGCTATACCAAAGTGATCCCTATCCAAAAGGCCTTCTTTTACGAGGATATTCTCTGCCTCAACTTTATTGAAACCTTCTATAGGACAGGAATCGATACCGATTAATGCGGCAGAAGTCATCATATTACCAGCTGCAAGATACGTTTGTCTGGATGACCATTCAAACATAGCTCTTTCATTTGTAAATATATTAAAATCAGTTTGAAGAAATTTCTCATAAGCAGAACTTCTTTGTTCTATAATATTTTCAGGTAATTTGTGAGTATGGCGCATGATATCCATGACATAATCCGAGTCAGCAGACATATCATTTTTTGTCCGTGCCAGTATGATGACGAAATGGCTTGCTGTTTTGAGCTGCTTTTGCCCTCCCCATGTGACCGGACTCAACTTTTCACGTATATATGAATTTTGTAACAGGATAAATTTCCATGGTTCGAAACCAAATGAACTCGGGGATAATCTTGCAGTTTCGAGAATAAAGTCAAAGTCTTCCTTAGCAATCTTTTGCGTAGCTTCAAATTCCTTGCATGCGTGTCTATAGTTAAATGCATTCAATACAACTTCCTTATGCATTATATCTCCACTCCTTTTGTTCTAATTTTGATTGATTTGAGATATCCATATATCAGGAGTTTGAATAAAGAAAACTCGATACTTCTTTCATAAGGGCTTCACCTTTCTCCCAAGGAACCAAATGCCCGGAGGCAATTTCCCTGTATTGAGCTCCTTTTATTAACGAGGCAAGTTCTTTCGTTTTTTCAACAGGGACCATGCGATCGTATGTTAAACCAATGACTAAGACCGGTGCGGAAATACTGGTAAGCAGGGGACGAATATTTATCCGTTTATCAAGTTCTGAGTGGTTATCTGTTCCCGTGGATAGAATCCCTCCAAATTGGTGTGCCATTTGATGCAATTCCTCGATACTGCTGAATCGATGATAAAAATCCGGACTAAATCCGGTATGAATCAAAAATTGGGCAAACAACGTACGATCCAAATGATAAAGTTTTTGCCATAGGTCAAATTGAAAGGTGGACGATAAATTGCTCTCTACCCATCCGGCTATCAGTGTGACTGATTTCACCCGGTCCGGATATTTAGCCGCTATGGCTGCAGCAATCTCTGCCCCAAGAGAATAGCCGACTACATGGAATTGCCCGATACCTTCTTGCTGAACCGCTTGTATATGCTGTTCAATCAAATCATCCATTTGCAATTTTCCCGTTTGATCCTTTGTGTCACTGGAACGGTTGTAGTTGGGAGAAATAATTTTATAATTTCCAGATAGAGACTGGATCATATCTCCCCAAGTATTCTCATATGTGCCACCTGTCCCATGGACCAGCAGCAATCCTGGTCCGTCTCCATTCACGGAATAGGCTACATTCACATTACCTAACCTCACAAATTTATCCATGTAAACCTCCTTGAAACGTTTTTTTATTTTACAAACCAAATGTTACCTAATAAACTATTTAAAAGTAAGTACGCACTTTTTCGTTTAATACTTACTAGAAAGGAAGTAATGGTTATGACGGTATCTCATGAAATGTACGAAATAAACGGAAAACAATTTCATTGCCCCATAGAACTTTCGGTCTCTATATTTTCAGGAAAATGGAAAACCACAATTATTTGCCAACTTCTCGAAGGAAAAAAGCGATATGGGGAGCTTCATAGAAACATCGTCGGGATTACCCATAAAATGCTCGCAGAACAATTACGGGAACTGGAGGAAGCAGGAATTGTCCACAGAGAGGTATTTCCTGTTATACCACCTAAAGTGGAATACGAGTTAACCTATCTTGGTGAAGGTTTGAGACCAGTTGTCCAATACTTGCAGGAATGGGGCATGAACTTCGGATCCATTACGACAGAAGAATGATAGAAGAGGATAACGATAAAAAATAAACTAAAGATAAATAGTAGATTTTCGGGAGAATGGAAGGTCTTTGTGAAAAATAGTGATTGGATCAACCATCCATTTTATACAGATGTAAATCCTAAATCGTCCTCCCACCCAACTCCATAAACAGTGCCTGACTTCCGGTGCATTATTGTAATAACGCACCGGAGGTCAGGCACCGGAATTTTTATATCATTAGAGTCATATGCCCACTCTCTCATGCTTAAGACTGCTTCGTTCTGTTCAATATCCCTAAATATTCCTTCCAAGGTCCCACATCTTCCATATAACGATTGGAAAATACCCTTGCAATTTGAGAGAGATGGGACAAATCATGGACCACCCAAGTGGAAACTAATTCCCGGGCGCTGACCTTGCCGAAAGCAGGATGCATACCCGTCGCATCAAGGGAGTACCGGTGATTAGACAATAACGCCTTTAACTCATTCACATTCGTTGATCTGAGCGAAGCAAATTCCATTATCTTCTCCTCAAGACTTCCTTGAATACTCTCTTCTAAGTGTGAAAAACGATCAAAAGCAGGAAACACCGTACTTTCACCCTCTTGAAAGATCATTTTCAACCTCGGTATCCAATTATGTTTCTCCCCTTCGATTAAATGTTCCACAACTTGAATGGCATTCCAGGTCCCTTCACCTTCATCACACTCCAACCATCCTTTCGACAAACCGGCAAGTAAACATTCAAGGGTCTTCGGGGTTCTCTCCAAGACCTCGATTCCTTCATTTAATTCAAAGTTCATAAGCTTTCCCCCTAGAAATGATTTTCACGAGAGCATAGTTTCATCCTTGGCCCCACCTCCATCGTTTCCGGGTTTAAGTAACCCACACATAGAAACTTCATATGAACGACTCCATTTCCTTTTAATCTCTTAAGTAAAGTTCGACGCAGGGGAATGAATCCCTTGTTGCATTCAGGAAAGAACACAAAAGAGACGGTTCATATGCTACTGAAGCATATGAACCGTCCCATCGTTATCATAGTCACTTAACACCTCACATACTTCCGCTTAAACCCAATCTTCCCTCTCTCTACTTGCTTCTGAATATCATCGGCAGCCTTCAGGATACTGTTCTTTTTCTTATCCCGCTTCATTTCCACCGGTCCGATCCCTTTTGCCGTCTGGAGGGCCCGTTCATGAAGGGGGACATAGGAAACCCCTACTGTAGTGACGAAATTATTCATCGCTGATTTCGTCCGTTCAGGCGCATCGTGGATGGTCTCTTTCACCTTTGCAAGCATACCCTCAAGCTTCGATTCCGAAAACTCTTCATCCTTGCGATTCCCTAGCAGCCAGCAGTAGCAGCTCCACCCCGCCGACATTTTCAGTTCTTCACCGCTTGCGATCCATTTATCGGCAACGTCTTGTGCGATATCTGCTTCAGCCAATGTGACCGCCACCACGTAATCGGACAGCATATAAAAATACGCCCCGTCGATCCAACGGTCGAAATCCGCCTCCGTCATGGCCTTTGGATCGGCAATGATGCCGGCAAAGTACATGGCATCGTAGTTCCCTGTTGCGTATAACTCCTCAGCCAACGCCTGATCCTTCTTGATTTTCTTGGCGATTGGCTTCATCGCACCTGTTGCGACACCAAATACCGGCTCATGAGCACCATTGGATATGTATATTTTCTTGGTTCGTTCCTTCCCAAGTGCTTCTAGCTCCTGCATAACCGTTTGTAAATCCATTCTATCCACTTCCTTTATTTTATAGATTGTCCATCTTACCATGACTACACTTTTTTGTTTCCAGCATCACCTTTTAAAACCGGTTTATGATTTTTTTACAAAAGATAGCCCTTTCTCTTTAAGAGCCTCATTCAGTATTCTCACTGCTTTCGGTCCAACCCCATGAATCTTCAGAATATCGGATTCCGACACTTTGGTAAACTGCTCAAGGCGATAATACCCAGCGTTATGCAGCTCTCGGTTCGCGGGCTTACTCATCTTGGGCAATTCGCTTTCTGGTGGTAGGTTATTGGTCATGTCCAAGTTCCCCCTCTCATTTCATCACCGTATTGGCCAACTGTTTTGCATCAGCTTTACATCTAATTCGAGTACTCCTGTTTAGTATAAGTATTCTCCCTAAATATTGCTGTTCCTTTATTTCATGACACAAAAAAGAGCTGCCACAATGACAGCCCTTTTTATCAGGATGAGATAGATTACATTCAATCAAGGGCAGGGGCAGGCTTGCCCGCTTCGATTAACACTTGGTCGCGGCCCAACATGATGGAAAGAAGGATGGTCAATACGCCTGTTCCGATGAGGAGCCATTCAATGGCGATGACATCTGCTAAGGGTCCGAATATCAGCATTCCAATCGGCATCATCGAGGTGGAGATCATCCCCATGACCCCGAAGACTCTTCCTAAATAATTCTCTTCGATTTTCTCCTGCAACAATACCATTGTCGGTGTATTGAAAATCGGCATGGCCACTCCGAATATAGCCATGAATACGAGATAGAACCAAAAGACCGGAACGATGCCAAGGGCAAAGGTGCAGACCCCCATAATCAGACTTGCGAATGTCATTGTGGCAATCTTATTCTTAAATCCGCCCCAGGAAGCAATGATTCCACCGCCTGCCATCATCCCGATGGAAAAGGCAATTTCGATGGCCGTCAGTCTCCATATATCGTCCCCGAAGCTCCGGGTGACCTGCAGCGGAGTCAAAAAGGCTGCCGGTGCCATCAGAACAAAAAAGATGGAGAAAAACAGGAAGAACTTCTTCAGGAACCCATGGCTGTTGACATATTGCAAGCCTTGTTTAAAGTCACTGAAGTAGCTTGTTGTTTGTTTGTCCGCTGCCTTCTCATGCACCGAGATTTTTAAAAAGGCCAGCAGTGTGATAATCGCAATGGCTGCCGTAATGACATCAATAAAGAAAATGATTTCAATCGATGCCATCCCGAGTAATGCCGCACTGACCATGGGGGATACGAACATGATGACAGCCTGAATGCTTCCATTTGCCCCGTTCACCTTCGTCAGCTTCTCCTTCGGGACAATCTGCGGCAAAATCGCTCCGACAGCAGGTGTCTGAATCCCGGTTCCAAGGGCACGGACCGCTGCCATGACAAACAGCAACCAAATCGAATCATACCCCATTAAGAAGAGAATCGCGAGAACCAACGTTGAAGACGCGATCAGTCCATCCGATAAAACAATCAGCAACTTCCGGTTATAGCGATCCGCCCAAACACCCGCAACCGGGGACAAAAGGAAGGTCGGAATAAAACCGCAAATGATGAACAACGTCATCATCAAACCGGACTCCGTGGTTAACGTGATATGCCACATGATCGCATATTGTACCAGGGACGACCCAAATAGCGAGATTGTCTGACTGCTTAGAAAGAGAATGATATTCCTTAACCAATTCTCCTTGTGATTTTGATTTACTATGTTCATTTCCCACCAACTCATTTCTATTATTTAGTATAAAAACAAGCCTTGCCTATTAGTTTTTTAAAGACACAAAAAAAGAGGGGATACTCCTCCCCTCTTTAAAAATACCGACAAATACAGGTTTCCTTAAAAATAGACAGATCAATCCCATTGCTCTGAACATAGGCAGAGCTTTCAAACGTATTCAATTAACGAGTGAAAAGCGGGAAACGCAATCTCATTGATGCTGTCAAAAGGAAAACCTCCATTTCATTTATAATTATAATGATCATAGCAGAGGAACCCTGAGAGCGCAATTGTTTTTGGGGGAAGAGTCCTAATAAACGGCCACCTGCGGAACAATCATTTTATAAACCTTTTTGAGTTCTCTAATTATACCCCTGAGGATCCCCCTCAAATCTTTTAGTATTGCTTGATATTTGATTATAGTAATTTAATATTGTTTGAAAGTGTGAGTAACCATATGCGTGGAGGTGAAATTTCTCACTACTTTCTGACGGGCAGCAGAAATGATCATCTTCCTTAGTTCCCAGTTGGATTTTAATGAGAAGATTTTTTCACAAAAAGTTTTGACGCAATGACTGTTTACCATCATTCCCGTTTCCCCGTCTGCGATGGCTTCCGATATCCCTCCCTTGTTAATGGTTATCACAGGAGTGCCTGTTGCCATTGCCTCTAGGATGACCATGGGAAATACCTCCCTCTCTGAGGTAAGCAGGAGTGCATCCATCGATTGAATAAACGGATGGGGTTCTTGTACTTCACCGAGTAACTTTACCCGATCGTTGATTCCTAACTTTTGAATCTTTTCCTGGATAGACTCCCGTTCTGGCCCGTCGCCTGCAATATAAAATTGTAAATCTTTTTCCGACTTCATAGAGGCGGCAATATCTAAGAACAAACTATGATTTTTTTCTGGAGACAACCTCGCCAGGATACCAACTTTAAATACCTCTGGCTGGGGCTTTTCCGTGAAAGGGAACTTTTCCAAATCAACCCCATTGTAAACGGTGGTGACCTTTTCTTCCATGACCCCGTATTGTACGAGCACTCTTTTCTCGTACTCACTTACCGTAATGATGCCTGTTACACAATGATTCATCAAAGACGAAAATAATTTCGGGAATTTTTCAAGTGAAGTGATATTATGCTTGGTATAGACAATTTTCATCTTTCGTTTCCAGGCAAGCATCCTTAAACATCCAGCATACAAGACCATCCGAAGGCTGTTCGCATGGATGACGTCGATTTCCTGCTTATTGATATGCCGGGTGAGTCGCCATAAATTTAGAATGTGATTTTTCCTAGATAATTCCATATAGTTATGTTTATTGGCGATTTGGTCGGTAAGTTCTCCTCCACCGGCAGCAGTATAAAAATGGAAGCCAGTGCCCTTCATTTTATTTTCCAGCTTGATAAAATAATTTTCTGCTCCACCCATGGTCAATTTATCCGTCAGCATCAATACGTTCATCTCTATCCTGCCTCCTTTATCATAGGTACGTTTTCATTGTTCAAGCCAATTTCTCTTTCATAGGAACAGTATGTAGATAAGATTGCAAGAAATAGTAAGAACATGTCATTAAAAATCAGGGACAGAAACATCATCTGAAAAATGAATCCAAGGAAAGTCAAAAAGAGAAATGGATGCTTCCTATGAAAATTGGCTTTGAAAATTTGAAAGAGTACGGTGAAGACAAACAAGACATAGATAAGTAGTCCGATAAGCCCCGATTCTGTCAAGATTTCCAGGAATGTATTGTGAACGACAAGTTGATCACCGTATTCAAAAGCGTTGTAATCGGCGAAGTTGCTTGCTCCAATTCCGAACAAAGGATTGGATATAAAGAAATCCCACGCACGTCCCCATAACTCAAGCCTTCCGCTTCCTCCATCATTAGAAAAGTCCTGAAACCTGTTTTGGAGTATATCCAGGACACGGAAACCCAGAAGGTAGCTTGCCACCCATGCAATGCTTAGGAAAGAAATGGTGGAAATAAATAACCGCCATTGGTTAGCAGGTTTGTTTAGGATAAAAAATACCATGAAGATGACCATAAGAATCAACAATCCACCTCTAGAAAACGTGAGGACACTCGTTATTAAACACAAAAAGAGCCCGAAATTATTTTTCCACGAGTCACGATTACATAGATAGAAAGTAAAAAAAAGCGTATTATAAAATACGAAATAGTTCGGGTCCTCTATCAGGCCAATTAATCTGGGGTAATCTCGGTCAAACCAAGCCCCATATCGTATCACTCCGTCTCCAAGTAAGGAAAACCCATTGCTTTTCAACCCCCACACATAAAGGAGAAGACTCCCACCATTAAATAGAAGGCCAGCATTCGCAATCCCGTTTTCCAGTTCCTTCTTCTTGAACATGCCGAGGATCCCTTTCATCAAGATATAGAAGATGACATATAGAATGATCCCAAGCATAACTCTTAAGCTGGAAGTAGCATACAGGGAAAAAGCACCGGAAAATACATACACCAAATAGAAGAAAAGAAGCAACACCTCAAAAACCTGCAGTTTTTGAAATCGAAAGAAAGCCGCAAGGAACAAGACAAGAATGCCTAGATACATCATATACGGTTTGAACGCGAAGCCGATGTAGATGTGATACTTGCCAAGCATAACTGAAAACAGCAATAGAAACAGCATCAGGCTGTTTCGCGGTAAGTTAGATGCATCAGGATACCCCATCGTGTGCCTCCTTTCTGAATTTCGACTTCCATTTTTGGTACAAGGGAGACTTTCTCCAAATTCCCATGCTTTTCTTCCTCCATTCCTTGTCCAGTCCTGCAAGGGAAAGAATAAGGATAAAATGGATGCAAAAAGCAAGGAACGGGAAAGAAGATAAGAATAGCTCTACCGCCAAAAGACTGAGAAAAAAGGGAAACAAATATGGGAAGACTGCTCGTTTGAATAGGATGGTCCGATCTGGATGACAGAACAATAATCCGAATAACAGGACCAATTCAATGAGAACTCCGGCTGTCGCTGCTCCTGACAAACCGTAAAATCGACTGAATACAGTATAAAAAAGCACCCCCGATGCCACGGCAATAGCCTGTATAATCATCCTTCTCGACTGGAGTGCCCTTGTCGTCAACCCATCCCCCAGAGCGATGCTGACTCCCTGAAAAACCATGACCAAGGATAATACCTTCAGTAAAAACGCAGCCTCCATCCATCTCTCCCCAAATAAAAGCGCGATGACAAAATCAGAAAGATGGTAAAAAGGGATAGCGGCCAGCATACCAACGAGCCCCATCAATTTCACCTGTGAGATGCTCTTCCTTACATGCTCCTGATGGTCACCAGCCTGGAATAAACGGAATAAGACTGGATAAAATGCGCCGGCAATGATAAAAGGCACTTGTTGCAAAGCTTGTGGGATCCTGTAAGCTACAGCGAAATACCCGACTTTTTCCCAAGACAGTGTCTGTTCCAATACAATTGGACCGATCTGAGGGAGAAGGATAAACAATAAACCGGTCACCATAAAAGGAACCCAGTTCTTGCGCAGCCCTTTATAAAATGACGATTTGAAGGAAAATGTCAGATTTTTAGCCGTCAAGTATATTCCAAAGCATCCAGCCAAAAAATAGGCCGATCCATATAGGAAAAAGACGATCATAGGATCTATGTAAAACCATTTCCCGACCATGATAACGGTAATCAGCAGCCCTGCAGAGATGATTCGTATTAATCCGGAATATTGCATCTTCTCCAGCATCTGAAAATAGGTAATACTGATGCTCTGCATGGAAATCCCGGTCACAAGCGGAAGAATCAGGGAGTAGGAAAGTATAATCAATTCCGTGTCATTTTGGTAAATCCAATGAATTAAAAGGAATCCAATCACCATCGTTGTCAGTGTCAATGCTAGGCGCAGTTTTATAAAAGAGGCCATGATTTCAAAAATAGGGGCTTCTTTTTTCGCCCCTTCACGCAGGACAATCTGGTTTAAACCAGCTTCCGACAAATAGGCCATGATCATAGCAAAGGCGAGCACCACACTAAACCTTCCATAATCCTCTGTGTGAATAAAAGAGGCAAGAACAATCAATGCTGCTGCATTCATAATGCTAGATAGCGCGGTACTGTAAAATAAATGAAAAACATTCTTCACAATGGAATTTCTATTCTCCCTCATGAATGTTAACCCCTTCGTCATGAGTCATTGTTGGTAAACCACACCGATTATTTTACATTCTGCCGTTTCAAGTTTGGCTTGGATTTTCCTTATATCTTCGGTTTTATCCTTTCGTTGAAGGACCAACACCGCCTCCCTGCACTCTTCAGCAAGCAGCTCCATTTCAACACCGGAATGTAAAGAAGGAGCAGATAATACAACCCGATCATAGGTCTCCTGCCAAGACGCGACATGCTGCCTAAAAGACGGTGAAAGCCAAATATCAATCGGCTTTTCGGCAGAATGGTTTGCCAAAACCACATCCAGCCCCGGCAGAAAAGTCGGGAATACGGTTTTTAACGACTCCTGATGAATTCCATCAGGTTGCTCCATATGGAACCATTCATGGAGCGAAGGTTTCTTTAAATCCCCTTCCACAAGAAGTACTTTTTTCCCTTGAAGTGCAATAGCTGCCGCCAGTTCTGCTGTTATCATGCCTACCGATTTTCCAGCAGGAATTGAAGTAACCATCAGTACTGAAGGGTCATGCTTCTCTACTTTGCTACTGATTACCTTCATTTGATCAAAGTTGACAATCCCCTTCTTTTTCTGGTCTTTTCCACAGATGATATCTTCAATGGGACTTTGCATGGATTTCTCCTCCTTTTCCCACATTTCCTTTCGGCTCTCTAAATTGTTTTCGGTAGACTTTCGGCAGATCGTCTTTAGTGGATGTCACTACACCTAACACTGGCAAACCCAATTCCTGTTCAATTTGAACGATACTTTGTACGGAGTCATCCCAGTGGTCTTTTAACAAAGCCAATCCAATACCACAAGATAATCCCACCATCGTTCCTATCAATAGGTTTACGATTGGATTCCCCACTTTTTCCGGTTTGTTTGTTCCTTCTTTATTATTGAGCATCGTTATATCTTCCATTTCCAAAGAACTCTTCATCTTTTCCACTGAAGTGGTAGCCAGAAGGTGAGCAAGCTCCCTGGACCGTTCCAGATCAGTATCTCGTATAACAATAGAAATAATCTGGGAATCCGCCTTGTTTTTTACTGTGATTCTATCCTCCAGCTCTTCCGGGGAAAGGTCGAAATGATCCTGTACAGTTTCCAATACAATCGGACTGGTAATAAAATCAACAGTTGAAGCAATTAGCCTGTTAATGGTTTGGGTGTCAGTGTAGACCTCCCCGTCATGACCGAAGTTTCCTATCAGGATATATTCTTTTGCTTCATAAGTGGGTTTCAATAAGAAAAAAATAGCTGCACCACTCAATAGCGAAACGCAGATGGTAGTGATCAAAATGGTCGTTACCCTTCGTTTAAAAATATGGAAGAATGCTTTTAAATCCATCTGTTCCCTCATGAACTCACCCCCTCAAACCTGCAAGGGATTCCTGCCGATAGAAATGAACGGTTTCTAATAGTCCTTCTTGCAGTGAATGGCAAGGTGACCAGTGCAGCATTAATTGTGCACGGTCATTTTGTAATACACTTGAGCGAATGTCCCCTTCTCTAACATAATCCGGCTCCTCTTTGGCAAAAAGATCATCCATATTCCTTCGAACATCCTGCTGATAGAAACGCACCTGTGGAGGAATATTCTTCAAATGCCCTGTCACTAGATTGTCTACCACGACAACCTCGTATTGTGAATCTAATAGCGCTTCCACAATATGCGATCCTATAAAGCCCGCCCCACCAGTTATTAACACTTTCATGGCAACCTTCCTTCCGATATTTATCGTAGAATATCCTATACCAATCAAGTCACTCTTCAAAGGTTGAAAAATGGTTCCCCCGCCCCTCATCTGCGACCCTGTCTTTCGGTAAATTCATTTTCAAAAGATTCTCAAACGAATCTTTTGTCAATTCTATTAAGGCTTGACGATCTTTCATGAAAGCTACGTCCCACACCATGCCCTCTATGATGTTATTGGATCCGGATAGAATCACCGCTTTGTCCGTTCGCTCTGTCAGTTGGATCTGCAGATTTTCAAACATATTCCCCGATGCCTCATTCGGAATGGTAACAGCACTGTTGACCTGGATACAGACAATGCAGTCATCCAAAGTCATATTGACGAACCTGTTACCATTTATAAAATTGTATTCCTCTCCTCCATCTGGTGGTGTAGCTTCTAAAAGCACCGCCGAGTGAAATCCACTCACGCTCACTCCTGAAACATTCACAAAGCTGATAAATTCTCCAGATGTTCCGGCGTGAAAAAAGATTCCTTTTCCTCGATTGGTACCGCTTGAGTTATACAACGTCACATTTTCAATATGAATCCGATCGTTCGTCCAGACCTGTTCTTTACCACTAACATAAATCGCAGCACTACGGAATTCAGGAGTGGTAATTTCAATGGTTCCATTCGTAATAGACGTTTTTTTCTCTACCTCCAAAACGTTGAAATTTCCTTCAACCGAAAGTTTCGTAGCCATACCCATTTCGAGCGTGACTCCCTCTTTCAATTGCAATCCCCGTTTCAGTATGTAGGTCTTCCCCAGTAATTGGACAGGCAGATTGTCGTTTTTGTAGCTATAATCAATTGCTGCTTGGATGGCTGAAGAGTCATCCTGTAGATCATTTCCTTCCGCCCCAAACGCTTCCACCCTGACACTGCCAGGCTCTTCAATAGTCTCCCTGGATAATGAGCCAATTAACAGCACGACCGTTGCCGCAAGCAGGACGATGGTTACAATATATAAATACTGCCTCTTCATATTTATTCCCCGCCTATGAGTACTTCGAATACACTGGCTTCTTCAAGGCCACGTCTAACCTGCTGTTTTTTCTTCGATGCTCCATTAGATGTTCTCCGCTCCGGATGACGATCAATTCCATATCATTTCCCGCCTTCCAAGAATAGGTTTTCCCTGCTGGAATCGTAAGGGTGGTTCCAGTGCCGACTTTCGAGAATTCATCATTCAAGACCAGTGTTCCTTCACCTTCCGTTACCGTCCACACTTCCCGGTCCCCTTGACCCTGATCATGTAAATTCCTGCCGGCGGTCAAATGGACTTTTTCCGTAAGTGTTTCTGTCCCTTCTTCCCTTTTGCTATATTCAAGAACTCTGCTCCATCCCCACCAGTATTCTTCATACATCGGACCATCTTGAAAATGGGAAACATACTCCTTGATTTTGTGGCTGCTCTTTTTATCCGTCACCAACAATCCATCCGGGCTTGCAGCCACCACGATATCCTCCACTCCAATCAATATGATGGGGATTTCCAGTTCATTCACGATACAAGATTTCTTTACATCATTACTAATGACCCCGTTTCCGATTACCGGGGTTTCCATTTCATCCGTCAGGGTGTTCCACGTTCCAAGATCTTTCCAGTAACCTGAATATGGGATGGCGATGATATTGCTCGCCTTTTCGACTACTTCATAATCAAAACTATTGGATTGAAGCTGACTGTAATACTTCAGTAAAGCATCGTACTGGACAGGGATATTTTTACGCTTGAGCAGTTGAATAATATAACCCAGCCGGAAACTAAACACTCCACAATTCCAAAGTGCCCGCTGATGGATCAGCTTTTTTGCTGCTGTCTCATTTGGCTTTTCACAAAACTTGCTTACTTTAATAAAGTCGCCTGGCGTTTCACTCCCCGGGACAATATACCCATACTTTTCAGACGGGTAGGTCGGTGTTACCCCCAGGAGAGCTAAATCAGCACCACTCTCGTGCAGCCCCCGCTCAAGCTCGGTTATGGTTTCAAAAAAATGATCTTCCACGAATGGATCAACTGGCAGCACTCCTATGACCTCGTCCAGGCCGCATCCTTCCACGGCATAAAGATATACGGCTGCTAATGCGATTGCAGGAAACGTATCCTTCCGCTCTGGCTCGACCACCACGGGAATATTCGAACCGATCTGGGTATGGAGCATTTCCACCTGAGAACTACTTGTTGTGACAATCGCCTCATCAGCAAGGTTAACTTTCCTGAGCTGCCTCCAAACACGCTGGACCATTGACTCCATCTTTCCATTTTCATTTTTCAGGACTTTCAGGAATTGCTTGGACCTAGCATCGTTGGAAAGCGGCCATAGCCGCTTCCCTGAGCCTCCTGATAACAATACAATCCGCATGTAAACACCCTCTTTCACTAATGAACGAGCATTTGTACCTTTTTTTCCGATGCTTCAGGATTTCTTTGCATAACGGCATCCTTCCAGGTTTGGATTAACCTGGAACAGTTATGTTCCCAGGAGTAATTGCTCTGGACAAAAGCTTGGCCTGTAACAGCATAATTTTCTTGTAATCCGGGACTTTCAATCAGACCTTTAACAGCTGCAATTATCCCTTCTTTACTTCCCGTGCAAATCAGCTCATCCCCTCGTCTTCCTGAAATCCCCTGCAAAGCTATTGGGGAAGCGATTGTCGGAAGTCCGCAGGCCATCGATTCCACAATTTTGTTCTGCATTCCTGTACCTGATTTCATTGGATAAATACCAATTTGCGCCTGTAGTAGTCGACTGCATATATCTTCAACAAACCCGGTAACCACCACATTATCTTTGCCATGCAAAGCTGTCACTTTCTTTACCGGATCCTTTCCTACAATATAAAATTGGTACTCCGGGTATGCCTGATGAATATGAGGCCAAACCTCTTTTACAAAGTCAACAACAGCTTCGACATTTGGATAGTATTGCATGTTTCCATGAAAGAGGATGATTTTTTCCTTTGTGATTTTAGGGTAGTGAGACAGATGATGTTTCGTGATAGAGGTTCCATTTGGATTTACAACAATATGTCCGTTACTTAAGTATTTTTTATCACTTTCAGAAACGATCATTGCCCGGTCAAATTTCTTCAATATCACTTTCTCATATCGTTTCATCAGTTGTGACTCCAGCAGGAATAATGGCTTTAGCCAATTGCTTTCAGTTTTCGCACGCCGCTCCATATTCAGTGACAGAGCATCAATCATATCGATACATTTCGGGACATTGGTATCGATGAAATACTCGGCAACCCTAGCCGTCTGCACGTGAATAATTTCCGGGTTAATCCTTTTATAAATATCCATCACACGTTCCTTTACTTTAGGATGAAAAAATAGGTTGACTTGAATCGGTTTAAAGTTATAAATCGTTTTTAACGACCTGAGCAGGTTTTGTAGTGGATGGGTAGTAAATAGGATGACCTCCTTACAGTAAGGGGCAAGTTTATCCCTAACGAGCTCCCCTTCTTGCTCCGATTTTACAAATGCAATCAGATGAACTTGGTAACCATTTGCTTTTAGTTGCTTGATCTGTTCCCACGCAATCAGCTGGTCCCCTTTATGCGGAGGGTATGGCGGTCTGGAAGACATATACATTACATTCACTAATGTTCCTCCTATTATTTTATCTGGCACCTTCACCAGTCATCACGATTTTGAAAGTCAAAAGAAGTATTTTTACATCGAGGAAGAAACTCCTCTTACGAATATACTCCAAATCGTAAGCGAGCTTTTCTTCGGGGGTGATATCATATCCTCCGTTTACTTGGGCCCATCCTGTTAATCCAGGCTTAACGGCCAACCGCTTGATAAACCCTGGTGTTTTCTGATTGAAAATCTCGGTAAAGACAGGGCGTTCCGGTCTTGGTCCGATCATACTCATATCGCCTTTTAACACATTGATAAGCTGGGGAAGCTCATCGATCCTTGTCTTTCGGAGATACTTGCCGATTCTGGTCACCCGTGGGTCGTTTATGCCTGCCCATCTTGGTCCCTCTTTCTCGGCATCCATTTCCATAGTGCGGAGCTTTAGCAACTGAAAGTATTTCCCTTTCACTCCTACCCTCTCCTGTCGATAAAACACCGTGCCTTTTGTATCCAATTTAATAACTACTGAAAAAATAACCAGAAGTGGAATGGCAGCTACTAAACCAGAAGTAGCCAGAACAATATCAAATAACCTTCGGACCATGAGATATGAAGCAGATGACAAAGAGACGTTTTCTATGAAGAACACATCGTCATTCATAGAATTCCCCCTAGAAACACTAATATCATCGACTTTCAACGACAAAAACTTCACCTCCAAAATGGTAATTATCGAATTTTATCGATAATTGTTCACTATAAAGAACTTAAGCTTGCATGTATTTTAACAGATTTCCAGTTCAATAGAAAGATTTTTTTTGGATTATTTGCCATTTTTCCAAGTAACTGTTATCAACCTGTTCTGACACTTGGAGAATAGGTCGATCGTACCGAAACCACCTGACAAAAAATCGTGTCGATTAATCCAAGAGGAAAATCAAGCAAATGAAAGTAGATGGAAACGGAACAAAAAACTAGGGTTGATTTCTGTTGAAAACTCTCATTTATTTTTGGAACAATTTGGATTTTCAGAGAATAAGATAAAAGACAAGCATTACATTTGTGTTGATTCTCATGAAACAATGCTAAACATAGGAAAGTAGGGAAAAATGATGAATGAAGACATCTATGTAGAAAGCTTCAGCGGTGCGAATGACTCCCTTAAAATACAGGCTGCCATTGACTATGCTAGAAACAATAATGGGAAGACCGTAAAGTTGGGAAATAGGAATTATTTAATTACAGCACCAATCGTTATTAAGCAAGGCGTCAAATTACTGTTCGATTATGGAACACAGTTTATTGTCGAGGGGAACTTTCGGGTATTAGAAATTCAACAAAACGCTTTACTGGAAGGGGCATATATTGCTATCAATGACCCGGCATTTAATTCAGAGGTTATCTTCTTAAATGGGAAATACAAATATTATAATACATGGCACCGGACCCAAATAAGAGATATTAATATTGTCAACTGGCACAGTAGTCACAAGGGTATCGGCTTGTCACTATTCTCCGGCGGTGCAGGCCATGAAATCTCTTTCGTTCATTTTGAAAATATTAAAATAGCCGGAATGAAAATTGGTTTAAAGCTGGTTGCCAACCGTCCCTCTACTGGATTGGCCTGGATCAATGCGAACCGATTTCTCAGCTTGTCACTGGATGATTGTATAGAAATGATCACCATGACTAGCAGCTCTACAATCCCATACGAAATTAGTGGGAACCAATTTAAAAACCTCCAAATTCAACCCACATCCATAACAACCAGAATCATGAAAGTTACTGGACAGTTCAACTATTTTGATGGAATGATTTGGGATGTGTCATCTATCCCGCACAACGGCCCTGTGATTGAACTGACAGCTGACAGTATGGATACCACCCTCAATACTCCCTCCGTACCTGACAACCGAATTATCGATAATGGGCAGCGTAATAAGATCAATCTTTAAGGAAAAAATGGCGTCCTACGTACGCCATTTTTTCTGTTAACAGTTCCTTTACATCTCCACGAATTTTGCCGCACACATTCTTTCAACTACACAGGACAATCACTTTTCTTTCCTGTAGTCCTCCAATATCTGGTCTGCCCGGTAAATCACCTGGTATGAAGAACATGGCCAAATTCTCGAACTGACCCGTCTGTGACAACTTCACATTCAGCCAGCCACTGAAAGATGACCCGATTGTCATCCCGGAAGACGTCGAATCTGTCTACTTGCGTGTAGATGTAAGCACTGCCATCTATGAATATTCCTTCTCCAACTCAATGCAGGGCTCTGTTCAATCCATTTGAATGCTTCCTCTAAATCAAGAGAAAATAAAGGTCCGTCCCTCACCACGGTAAAACTTTACCGCAATGAGGGACGGACCTTTTATTCTTTATGATATGGATTTTATTCTACCTTTTAATTTTAAATTGCCGATCACAATTCCACATAAAATGATGACAACTCCTATCCATTGTGAAAAACTGACAACTTCAGCTAATATAAGAGCCGACATTGTTACAGCTACTGGAAGTTCAGAAGCTGTTAAGATTGTGCCAAGTCCTGGTCCAACATGGGGCATTCCAATTGAAAATAAGAGAGGTGGTAACGCAACACCAAAAAAACCAAGCACTAAACCATACTGTGCAACACCCGTCAAGGTAGGTAAATCAAATAAAAACATGGGTGGATATATTAAAAATACGACAATTAAACCACCTGTGGAAAGGAAAGCACTTTTCAAGACGGGTGGAGAATCTTTTCCGACAGAACTGCTGAGTGATATAAAAGTGGTAAACGTCAAAGCCGAAAGTAACCCCCAAGCAGTTCCTTGCATTGATAGAACAACTTCACTTTTTGCAACTGCGCCCGCAGCTAAAATGGAGCCGATTATAAGAATGCCAATTGAGATGATTTTACCTTTAGTTGGTTTTTCTTTATAAAAGATCCACTCGAATAGCGTTCCGATCCAAACAAACTGAAATAAAAAAATGATTGCAAGCGAAGCATTAAGTGTCTGCAGCGCTTGATAATAGAACACACCTGTTAGTCCAAATGGAATTCCAGATAATAATAGTTTGAAAGCTTGATTTAAAGTTATATTTTTTTTATTTGTAAACAGAACTAGCACCCAGGTAAGCAAAGCTCCAAATAAATATTGACCACCTGTTACCTCTGTCACTGAAAAACCTGCAGAATAAGCAAGTTTGACAAATGTAGATAATACCCCATAACAGCATCCACCAAAAAAAACAATGGATGCATATTGCCAAGTTTTCATTTTTTCTCCCCCTTTTTTTCACATAAAAAAACCACACAATTGTCAATTGACAATTGTGTGGCGAAAATAGAGCTAACTCTATAAAAATCCACTTCCTAAAAAGGTATTATTATTCCGATTAAATAAAATGTACAAGATAAAACAGCTAATTAATTATTAACCTTCAAAATTGATTGGAGTGGAAAACAATCACTCACTTTTGTATGAAAGGAATAAAATTTACAACAAGATATTTTTATGCTAAAAATTATACCATTTCTGATTGGAACTGTCATCATAAAACTTCCGAATCATCTCTCAACAAATGATAGTTCTTCTAATAGGTCTCGTCAATTAGACCGTCCCCTCCCTACTGGAAGAAGTATGTTTGTGGCGGGTTGGGACTTGGATCTCGTTTCAGGGGTGTAACCCTGCTTTGGCATCATCCGGACACCGTATGACAATGAATACAAGGCATTGATTTTTTCCGAGAACTCGTCACTATTTGGATTTCCTTTTCCCTTGATCATGAAAAACTTCTGCTTTGGGACAGTGACCACTTCAGGTGTTTGTTCCGGCAGATATAAATTCTTCTCTTTTCTTCTCCATTCGTGTTTCATGAATGATTCTCCTGTCTGTCGATTTACTGGGACGTTCGTAGATTCAGGAGCTTGCCACTTTGGTTTTTTCCAGATAATCTCTCAAGGAATCCAAATCCTTTTTGCAAGCCTTCTTAAATGTGCCTACCATCAATTTGCCGAACCATTTTGACAGGCCGGTCAGTCCTCTGATTTCACCAAGTAACGTAACTTCTGTTTGATCACCTGATGAAGCAAGTAAATAGGTAAATACAAATTCACCTTTGCCTGTCGTTCCCTTCGTTCCGTCGCATCGCAGAACTATCTTATCCGGTTCTTTAAGCTCTACTACCTCAAAATGTTCCGAAGCCTCTTTGCCGAACATTTTTCTCGTTTCTTTCCACTGACTGCCTTCACGGAGTGGCCCTTCGTCCATTCTCTCTATTTCCACTAATCCTTGCATCCAGTGTTTGGCAGAATCAAGGTCTAATAGACTCGCATATGCTTTTTCTTTGGAAACCTGAAAGTTTCTTTTCACTTCGAAAGGGATACTCAAATGGAATGACCTCCTAAGTTATATCGTGCTTTTGAATAGATTTGACAACTTCGTCTTATTTCCTTCTTTTATTGGTTATAATTTCAAGTAATGTCACACCATAAAATAGTTATACCAGGGAACCGTCACCGCCTCTTGCATCTCCCTAGCGTCAATACCCCAAGGAAATGACCAAAAGAGTTTCAGATAACAGTTGCACCTGGACAGCTTGAAAAATTCGAAAGCCGCACTAATTCAAGCGGCTTTGATATTGGACACTTCCCCCGGCTTCGGAATCGTTTATCTCAAACACATTGAGTCATCATATAAAATGTTCACGTTATGAAGGATGGGCTCCTTTTTCAAAGTCATATTGAACCTTTCATCACTGCTCTTGAACTATAATGTTTGAAACATAAAGTAAAACCCGTCCTAAATCAAGTTTCTCCCATCAGTTAATATTATAAATGGACTGTTTCACAGACAGAATGATCTCATCAAAGGCCTCTAGAGCTGATTTAGAATTCCGTTCACGAATCGCCTGAAGCAGCTTTTCATGGTAGGGGTAGCTCTGATCAAAGATGTCATCGATGCCAAAAGGCTCATTCCAGAACTCGTGAAATGCATCCCAAACGGAGTCGATGATGCTTTCAAGCATTATGTTTTTTGAAGCTGTGTAAATGGCCTGATGGAAACGTGCATCGGCTTGGTTTGCAAGCTGTCGTTGCCCCGTTTGGAGAAAATGGACATATTGCTGAAGGTGATAAGTCATTTCCTCCACATCTTCATCATTCGCTGCCTTCACCGCCAGTTCGACTGCCTTTTTCTCGAGTGCCTCCCTTACCTCCAGTGTTTCAAGGAGAAAATTCTTTTTATCTTCTACTTCGAAAGCCATTTGGATTTGAAATGGTTTACTCTCCCTGATGAACGTCCCTTTTCCATTCAATACCTCGATGACCCCTTGTGATTCAAGGAGTTGCAGTGCTTCCCTCAAGGAAGACCGGCCGATTTGCAAAATGTCTACAAGCTCAGCCACGGAAGGCAGGCGGTCCCCGTATTTTAATCCTTCATCCTCTATATATTTCTTTATTTCATCTGCTCCTATTTCTGATAAGCGTTTTTTCTTTATAGCTTTCATTCCTTCACCCCAACGAATAACCTATTTTTCTCATTATACTATTGATAGGTTTGATAAGAAAATGGACTTATTTTATATTCTGAATAATCTAACCTTTCATACAGGTTGACAGTATGATAATATAATAGCAAATAGAGTCAACAGAGGAAAGGCAGATGGCAAAATGGATAACTACGATACTCAAATTTGTACGCAATATGGCGATCACCCTTCTGAACATAAAGGAGCGGTATCTCCTCCGATTTATCAGACCAGTCTTTTTGCGTTCGAAAATTTTGAAGCGTTTTCACAAGCACAAACGAAAGAAAGGGAGAACTATGTTTATACACGCGGTGTGAATCCGACAACCGAACTTTTAGAAATGAAACTAGCTAAACTTGAGCGCGGAGAAAAGTGTAAGTGCTTTGGATCAGGGATGGGTGCAATTAGTTCCGTCTTCTTTTCGCTCCTGAAGAGTGGGGATCATGTGCTTTTCGTAAATGACATTTATGGACCGACAAAACAGCTTCTCGCTTTTTTCAATAAATTCAACATTTCACATACCACTACGTTTGACGATGTCGAGTCACACATTCAACCAAACACAAGGGTCATTTACGTGGAAAGCCCTGGAACAATGAATATGAATGTCATTCACTTGGAGAGCATCTCTGCGCTTGCGAAAAAGTACGGCATCTATACAGTTATCGATAATACATGGTCGACCCCCCTTTTCCAAAAACCGTTGACCCATGGATTTGATCTTTCCATCCATTCTTTGACGAAGTATATCGGTGGACATAGTGATGTAACCGGCGGAGCTGTCATCGGGAGTCATGCCCTTGTTGATCGGATCTTTGAATTCGGCTTTCAGCTGAATGGATCAACCCTTTCTCCTCACGATGCCTCTCTCATCATTCGAGGATTAAGAACATTGCCCATTCGGATGCAGCAGCATCAGCAAAATGCTTTGATGGTGATAGATTATTTAAAAACGAAAGAGGAAATTGCTAAGATTTATCATCCAAGTCTTCTTAAAGCGGAAGAGTACCCTTATATGAAAAAGCAAATGAAAGGTTATTCAGGCGTTCTTAGCATTGAACTCAAGGAAGGAGGGTTTGAAAACGTCGCTGCATTCATTAATTCATTGACGTTATTCAAAATTGGAGTAAGTTGGGGTGGCTATGAGAGCTTAGTCAACTCACCAATAAAACCACACAACGCAGATGAACTTAAAAAAGCAGGGATCAGCACAGGCTTGGTTCGTTTTTCTATCGGTCTTGAAAGCCCTAATTCCCTGATCAGTGATTTAGAAAACGCATTCCAATCAATATCTCTTACCAAATCTTAAATATCGAGGAGATGATTCATAATGAGTAAAGAGGGTATTAGACGTCCATCCGTTGGCATGGCCATGATTCCAATCATGATAGCCCTTGTCATTTTCATTGGAGGAATTGGAATTCTGAAATATCAAGCTGAGCTGATGTTGATATTTGCAGGCGTCGTGTTTTCCATATACGCTATTTGGTGTGGGCATAAGTGGGAAAAGATCCTTACCGTCATGGGGGAAAAAATCAAAACAGCACTGCCCGCTATCCTGATTCTATTTAGCATCGGACTGATCATCGGTACTTGGATGTTATCGGGTACAATACCATTTTTCGTCTATTATGGTCTTGAAATCATCCATCCTGGTTATCTCTATGTATTAGCTTTCATCGTTACCGCCATAGTATCTACATGTGTTGGGACATCCTGGGGATCTGCTGGTACGATCGGGGTCGCCTTGATGAGTATTGCCCAAACAATGGACGTCTCACTTGCGATAACTGCTGGTGCCGTCGTTTCCGGCGCTTATTTCGGGGACAAACTTTCACCGCTATCCGATACGACAAATATGAGCTCGTTAGCCGCTGGTTCCAACTTGTACGAACATATACAGCATATGATGTATACATCAATCCCTTCATCCATCATCGCCACCCTAGTCTTTTATTTTGCCGGTCTAAGCATTGAATCGACGCCGGGTCAACTTAGTAACATCAAAGAAATGCTTTTAGGGATCGATCAACTCTTCAACTTGAATATCCTTGTCCTCTTGCCTGCTGTCATCGTCATTGCCGGCTCCCTGATGAAGAAAAGCCCGCTGATCGTCTTGTTCAGCTCTGCCTTGACGGCAATGGTCATCGCGTTCTTTTTCCAACAAGCTACAGTTGCTCAGCTGTTCACTGCTGCTGTTGAAGGATTCAATGTTGAGATGGTGACGGAATCAAACCCGGGTATTGATTCAACTGTCATTTCAGAAGCGATGCAGGGTCTCCTGAATCGCGGCGGCCTGTATTCAATGTATAATGCCACTTTCTTTGTGTTTTGTGCCTTTTTCTTTGCAGCAGCCATCGAGGTTTCACAGGCTCTGAATGTCGTCCTTGAAAAAATCATCTCTTATCTAAAGTCAATAGGCAGTGTCATTTTTGCGTCACTTGTCACTGGCTTTGCCGTAATCAACTGTACGTCCAATGCCTTGGTGACATACTTTTTAATCAAAGATATCTTCGGAGATGTGTACAAGAAGAAAAAACTGCATCCAGTTAATCTATCGAGAAGCATGGAAGATTCCGTTACCATCACAGAAGCATTGATGCCATGGACGGTTTCAGGTGTCTTCATGGCCACCACCCTTGGAGTGAGCAACTTCGAATTCTTACCTTGGGCAATTTTCAACCTTGGCGGGTTTGTCTTCTCCCTCTTATATGGCTTCTTGGCACCATACTCGAACAATTTCGGGATTCGAAATTTGACTGAAGATGAAGTTGAAAGAGACATGGAATCCAGTAAAAAGATTATCTAATAATAGCTAGCTCCCTGGCTCAAAAAAAGGACATTCCCTGTATTTTAGAAATTCCGTAGAAAAAAAGAGGCTGTCTCAAAAGGTAATCCTTTTGGAGACAGTTTTTCCGACTACTTTCCACATTTGAATCATTATATTGTGGGGCGCAATCAATCATTTTCACCTTCCCTCCACTCCCCTTCACCCTCAAAATGTTCATTTCTTTTTTCTATTTTTCAAGAACGCAACAAGAAGAAGGAGGATAGGAATGATCACGAAGAGAGGCAAATGTAAGACAAACATGGCTATCTTTAATCCTTCATGGATATGTTCTTGAAAATTGCTCGCAATCGTCATAGACATAAATAGAACGATTAGGCCCAAAGGATAAGACAGTCGTGAAGGGGTTTTAATCTTAAATAAGCTAGCAGTTCCTATGACAGCTGCATAAAACAACACGCTTATCTTAAAAAAAATACCAATCACTAAGGCAAGCATAAAAAACACATCCAGGCGTTCTAAAAAATCTGCTACTTGGATGGTCTGAACCGTACTAAGAAGGGGAAATTGGGAACGTGCAGTCAGACCCACACCAAGCACACTAATATTAACGAGCATCGTAATAATCAAATTGATTCCACTTAATCCCGTTGCACATATCATGGTCATCTTTACCTTCTTGGGATTATTCAAATACGGCAAAATCATCGTAAATACAATGGCTTCTGTAAACGGGAAATATAAGGTTTGAGTAAAAACCACTTTTAGGACAGGTACAATCCCTTCTTCAAGTACCGGTTGTAAGTTGGTAAAATCGATTAAACCAGAACATACAATCAATATAAACCCAACGACCGAAAGCATAAACATAAGCATAAAAAGCAGTTCTCCTGATCGGGCGATGACCTCAATTCCTTTTCGAACCGTATAAATAATGACCAGCATTAACAGTGCATTCGCGATGAATAAAGGAGTTTCCGGATAGGCAAAGGTTAACAGCATTTCACCAAAATCACGAAGAACCCTGGAGGCATCATACATAAAGTAAAAAAGATAGAGAAAGGCAAGTACGGTTCCTATCACTTTACCTAGAATCTTTTGCATATACTCTGTAGGCAAAAGATCGGGATAATACCAATAAAGTTTATGATAGACTATTAAAAGAACGAAACTGAATGCCATTCCTAGCAGAATAGCTAACCAGGCGTCCTGTTTTACGTCTATCGCAAGAGGTACTAGTAAAGCACTCCCCAGTTCAAACAGAACCATTAAGATAAAGAGCTGACTGGCACTGATTTTTGCTTTCTCCACTCCACTGGTGCCTCCTTTTCCTCACTTTTGTTTTTCTTCTATACTTGAAAGAAACGATTTATTTCGTAAGCCGGCACGACGGATGTAGGCTTCCACCGTAATATCCACCTTTAATTCTGGAAAGTACACATCGTTCCACATCGGTTTTAGTCTTTTCCAGTCAATTGGTCTGGAACGCCGGATGGCTTCTCCAAATCCAAAAATATCTGCTTTATTTGTTTGAGCCTGTTCAATCGCTTTTTTAATTTCTTTTTTAATCTCTTTCTCCAATTCTTTTTCCATCTTTGTAATAACCTTTACATCTGTGATATCTACAGGTACATTCATTTCCCCTATGCTTCCTTCTACGCGTGTATGGATAGAGATATAGGGTTGACCTTTCTTCACTTCTGCAGACACTTTTGTTTTTTGACGGACAGTTTGATATGCGATAGCTTCTTTTTTTCCTTTCCAATCTATGTTGATGGTTGTTCCTTGGATTTTATCCAGGATCCATACCGTTCCTCTAGCTGCTCTGCCATACCACCAATCGACTAACTTTCCTTCTTTTAAAACGGCGATTCCACTGGCTTGAAGGGTAGATTCGGGCTCACTTTCTTGAATGTTCTCTAACTGGCTGGCATGCTTGGGATTTCCTATAAGACGGAATCCTGATACCACGGTTACCTCATTAGGGGATTGCAGGCCTTTCATCACATCTTGGACCGACGTCTTAATACTCTCTCCCCATTTCTTTTGGGAAAATTCTAATGTTTTCAGCACCTTATTCGCTGGAATCTTATCAACGGGTGTTAATGTTTTCACGAGTTCTTCTGCAGTTGATTGATGCGTAATCACCATGGTTGTAGTGATTCGAAATTCATGATCTCGATCGATTGCATCGATTAAAGTAGCCAATCCTTCTTCTTTTGCTAGGTTCTCACCAACGACCACCAGGTTGGTATGAGCATAATATAATCTTCGGGAAATTTTGCTAGATGCACTCCTACTTGCTTCTACTAAATTAGTACCAGTAGCCGAATAGATCGTAACAGGTGGGCTTTGAGTACCACCACCACCTCCACGCATGCCTCCAGCCACGTTCCCAGGATTAATAATTTGAAGTGTTATGGCATATTTTCCATCTTCCGTTTTATCTACTCCCATGGCTGCCACGATAGCAAGATCCGTTAACTCTTTTTTGCTCCAACAACCGGAAAGCAAGACGGTCATTGTCATCAATAAAATAAGGAAAACCAGCTTATACTTCATTGTTGTCACCTTCTTTAAGATCCCGATTGACCATACCACGAGATGCAGGAGGTTGAGGACGCTGATTCTTCCCTTCTCGAACGGTATTTGCACTAATTAAGCGTGGTCTTTGTCTTAGTGTCCACCATGGTAATCTTATAAATGTATCTCCATTATCTACGGGTATAAAGGGAGCAAATGGGGCCATATAGGGCACACCAAATGAACGCAAGCTGCATAGATGGACGACCATCATCAGAAGGATCAAAATGATTCCGTAGAAACCAAATATTGCTGCACCGATCATAAACAAAAACCGAAGTAAACGGGCTGAAATGGCCATATCAAAGGAAGGAGTGGCAAAACTGGCAATCGCTGTGATCGATACGATAATGACCATAGCCGGTGACACAATGCTCGCTTGAACGGCTGCTTGTCCAATAACAAGTGCACCGACAATGGATACCGCCGAACCAATCGCTTTGGGCAGGCGAATCCCTGCTTCCCGTAAGATTTCAAACGTTATTTCCATAAGAAGGGCTTCCACGAATCCGGGAAAAGGAACGGCTTCCCTCTGTGCTGCAATGGCCACAATGAGCGTTGTGGGCACCATTTCTTGGTGGAAGGTTGTGACTGCCACAAAGGTAGCAGGGGCAATAAGAGAAATGATAAACATCAAAATACGTAAAAGGCGAATCGATGTCGCAATATCAAAACGGATATAATAGTCCTCAGCCGATTGGAAAAATTGTATAAACACTGCAGGTGCAATCAGTACAAAAGGTGTTCCATCGACAAAAATAGCTATCCTTCCCTCAAACAAATTCCCTGCCACCACATCGGGTCTTTCGGTGTTGAAAATAGTTGGGAAGGGAGTCATTGTTTGATCTTCAATTAATTGTTCGATATAGCCTGATTCCAATATGCTATCAATGTCAATCTTGTTTAATCGCTGACGAATTTCTTCAATAACTTGATCATTGGCAATGCCGTGTATGTACATAAGCGTCACATCTGTTTTGGTTACGCGACCAACCTTCAAGGACTCCATCCATAAATCAGGGGTCTTAATAATGCGACGTACCATGGATGTATTGGTCCCAATCGACTCTGTAAACGCCCCTTTGGGACCACGGACCACCATTTGAGTGGTAGATTCTGAAATGGGACGTTTTTCTCCACCTTTCGTGCTTGCACTGAGAGCCTTAGCTATTCCATCCACCAGGACAAGGGTATCACCTGCCATTAAGGATAAAAACAGGTCATCCCAAGTATTGAAGGATGACACGTTACCAAATGTCATCATGTCTTCAGAAATCAGATCTAACGCATCGTGCTGAATCAATTTTTCTTTATCATCGTCTTTCATCATGGATTGCAGTAAGAACTCTTGAATCGATTGATTGTCTACTATTCCTTCGATATAGACAATAGCTGTTTTAATATCGGAGTTTCTCCCCATTTTTAATTGACGCACGACGATGTCTGAACTGTTTCCTGTTTTCTGTCGAATGATGTCAAGGTTGACTGACAATGAATCTTGTATATGTTCTTCTGAGTGAACTGTAGCTTGATTTTCAGCATCCGGTTGTTGGTTCTTTTTTGGTTTTCGACCTTTAAAGAACGAAGGCATATATTCAGGCACCCTTCTTTTATTTTTTATTACTTTAACCATATCAGGGGTTATTATGTAATTATTAACAAAAGATATTACTGTATGATACAAGGCCAAAGAGAAAACCTAGTAGGAGGAGAGTGATAAGCATGAAAATCATGGGTATTTCCCTTTTAATGATGGGATGTTTAATGGCTTTTTCTCTAAGTCTCG
This sequence comes from Rossellomorea sp. GQ25, assembly GCF_059758515.1. Lineage (NCBI taxonomy): Bacteria > Bacillati > Bacillota > Bacilli > Caryophanales > Bacillaceae > Rossellomorea > Rossellomorea sp. GQ25. The sequence goes on from NZ_JCAXEQ010000002.1 coordinate 637,868, forward strand.
ATATTCTCCAAGGGTTTGATGTTTCGCAAGCATTGTATAATGCTGTCAGTCCTTTTCGAGTAATGGAAGTGGCCGAATTATTCGTGCTCTTTTTTCTTCTTTTTCTTTTTTTTGTTGAATCTGCCTATTTTTTTATAAAGAAGAGAAACGAAGACAAATAAGTATATAGCGAAGCAAGGGGAGGGATCACAAAAAAAAGATGAGCCTCTAAAGGCCCATCCCTTCTCTTCTATATATTCTCTTGCTTCAATCCTTCAATGATATTCTGCTTCTTGACCTTTCCGATTGAATATAGCATGGCCGAGCTGACAATGATGAATATCGCCGCGATGACAGATAGGATATCGATCCACGGCAGCACGAACCCGTAATCGAAGGTCTCACCGACAGATCTGTGGATCATATACATGACACCGATACTGATCGGCAGCCCGTACAGCAAGGCCTTGACTCCGTAAAAAATGCTTTCATAGTTGATCATTTTATTAAATCCTTTCGGGGTCATCCCAACGGATTTCAGCATGGCGAACTCCCGTTTTCTCAAGGTAATGCTCGTTGAAATCGTATTGAAGATGTTCGCGATGGATATCAATGAAATCAGTGCGATGAACCCATACGTGAAGACTGACAGGAATAGGATGAGCTGTTCTTCCTGCTGCCTATTTTGATAGACATTGTAGATATATAGATTGGATGGAACCACTTCTTCAAGGGCTTGCTGGGTTTCCATCGGATCAGTACTATTCATATATAATTGGCTGCGGACTTCCTTTTTGATCTGGTCATCCATCAAGGAGTCCATCGTTTTCATCGGCACGATGACATCCAATCCGCCAATCATTGAAGTACGGACCCCCATGGGCACTTGATCTGTCAGGGCCCCAATCGTAAACGATCCCAAAGGTTTCGATTTCTCTGTAGCATAGTCCGTGAAAATCAAATCAAGGACGTCGCCTGGCGCTGCTACGATCGATTTGGTCTCAATGAACTTGGACGTCGTCGGATCCTGATAGGAAATCTGATCAATGACGATGGCTGTTGGCTTCTCGGGATCGTCGAACATCTCAAGATCCGCACCTGCTTTCTTGGCAAAGTCTCTAAAGCTTTGATCATCCAATCCATGGAAATTAACATAATATTGATAGCGCCCATCATCAAGGGAGATGTTATCCCTTTTGATCATGTCTTTCAATTCTTTAGGAAATTTGCCTTTGTCAATAAGCACAGTTGGATTCAGGCTTTTTTGGATGCTGTATGCTGTAATATTTTCCAGATGAACCAAGTCTTCCAATTGCTCTGTATCCGATTGATCGGCGGTTACGGAAATATCGTAATTCGTACCTTCCTGGGACATGAGCACCGATTTCTTCAAGTTATCAGTAAAGAAAGACACCGATAAGAAGAGAACGATACTGATCACCAGGGAAAAAATCGTCGCATGGTAACGACGTTTGTTCCGTTTCAGATTCTTCAATCCGATTTCCGCTTCCAGCCCGAACAGCTTCCTGACGAGCTTGGACGTTTTGACCGTCTTACCAGTCAGTTTGATATCCTGCGTCTGCCGGATCGCATCGATCGCTGAAATCTTCGAGGCTTTTCGTGCAGGCATATACGTGGAGATGAATATCGTCACGCTTGAAATCAGGCATGAAACCAGAACCGTTGACGGTGTGACGACGACCTGAAGCATCTCCGAAATGCCCAACGCCCCGTCAATGTAGGTATTGATAAACCAAAAGGTAGCTCCGATCCCCAAGGCCCCTGCCAATAGACCAAGCGGAATGCTGATGACTCCGATGACCATCCCTTCGAAAAAGACGGAATTTCTCTTCTGTTTCTTCGTTGCACCCACACTCGAAAGCATCCCTAAGTGTCTTGCACGTTCGGATACACTGATGGCAAATGCATTATAAATGAGCGATACCGAACCGATGATGATGACTGCCATGATGATCCCGAGTAAGGAAAACAGGGTGAAGCGGAGGTTGTCATTGTCTGTGACACCGTAGTAGCGCAGCAATTCATCGTTGAAAGCTACTTTCTCAATGCCATTCTCTTTTGCCAGTTTCTCAGCATGCTCAAATACGGATGAGTTCACTTTGTCCAACACCACAATCGCATCCACCATATCCGACTTATTCATGGAACTCTTATCGATATAGCCGAGCACCGTATAACCGGGAGACCATGCCGGTTCCCATGATGGACTTTCTATGATGCCCGTAACAGTGAAGGTCTCCATGGAGTTCACTTCAAGCCTTTCCATAATGCCCTCTTCATCCCGTTGGAGCGGGTCATTCTGTCCTAATGGCTTGCTTTCCCCCTCCATCATCCGGCTCCCGATATCCAGTTTGATCTGGTCCCCGATCTCGTACTGAACACCGGCATCATTTGCAATTTGCTCGGAAATGACCACTTCCTGTTCAGCGGAAGGCAGGCGACCTTTACTCAACTCGATCGGAAACTGCTTCAAGCCTTCTTCATTATATTCTTTTATAAATAGGTAAGGCTTGTCTTCCACCTTGGCCCCATCGAGTTTTGCATACCCCAAGTCATTAGATAGGAGCAAGTCTCCCGTATCTTCGTCATTCGCTATCGCTTCGATTTGATCGAGGCTGACATTTTGATATTGGACATGCCACTCGCCATTGTCGGCTATCGATTGTCTTTTCATAATGTCCAGGAATGAAACGCCGAGTGTCGCAACGGCCATGATCATCGACACCGAGATGATGACCCCGGTGATTGTCACAAGGGTCCTTCTTTTGTTTTCTTTCAGATGCCGTAACGTCAGTTTGTTGATGATATTCACGGGCGGATCACCTCATCCTTTGCGATCCTTCCATCTGCGATTTCGATCACACGATCTGCCTGCAGCGCAATCCGTTCATCATGGGTAATGATGATCAATGTCTGATTATAGGTTTTGTTGAACATTTTTAACAGATCGATGATTTCTGTAGAGTTCTTGCTGTCGAGATTTCCTGTCGGCTCGTCCGCGAGAATGATGGCAGGATTACTGACAAGCGCTCTCCCGATGGATACACGCTGCTGCTGTCCGCCGGATAATTGGTTCGGTAGATGGTTCAGCCTTTCATGAAGGCCCAATGTCGACACAAGATCAGTCAACTGCTTATGATCTACATTATGCTGATCCAATAGCATGGGGAGGGTGATGTTCTCTTCCACCGTCAGGATCGGAATCAGATTGTAGAACTGATAGATCAACCCGATCTGCCTTCTTCTGAAAACGGCCAGCTGGGTTTCATCCAATTGATAAATATCGGTTTGATCGATTAGCACTTTCCCGCTTGTCGGTCGGTCGACGCCTCCAAGTAGGTGAAGCAAGGTAGATTTCCCCGAACCGGAAGGACCGATGATCGCGACAAATTCTCCTTTCTGCACAGAAAATGAGACATCATCCAGTGCCTTGACCGCCGTCTCCCCCTTGCCATATATTTTAGACAGATTTTCGATTTGCAAAATATTCATTTGGTACCTCCATAATGTTAATGTAGACCCCAGTATATCTGTCCAATATGACTTTAAGGTGACTAAGAAAGTGACAATCTATTCACTTTAGGGGTACGGGGGCAAGAATAAGTACCCTATACTGAATCCTATTTATAAAATTTAATCGAAAACTCGGTGCCATTTCCTTTTTCACATCGGACCTCAAGATCCCCCTGCTGACTGGTGATGATGCTGTAGGCCATCGCCAGACCGATTCCGACACTGTCTTCGCTTGCATTCTTGCCTTTGTAAAAACGCCTGAATATGTATGGAAGATCTTCTTTTGGAATCCCGGCTCCATTATCCGCAATGGTGATTTCGGTATAGAGCGGATTCTCCAAAAAAGAAATGGAAATCACCCCTCCGTCTCCCGTGTGCTCCGCAGCATTTTTGAGAATATTGATGAGGGCTTCGGCCGTCCACCGCAGATCACCTGAGAAAGTGACCGAATCGTCCCCGCTCACATTCAATGTCTGGTCTTTAATATCCATTGGAATCAAGATAGGCTGCACGGCATGCTGAATCAGATCCCGGACGCTCACATTGTCTTTCTTAAACGAAATGGTTCCTGCATCGATTTTGGATAGTTTCAGAAGCGATGAGACAAGCCACTCGATTCTTTCCAATTGCACCCGGATATGTTGAGTGAATTCGGCACGTTTGGATTCCTCCAATGTGCTGTCACTTAAGAGATCGGCCATCACCATCATCGAAGTCAAAGGTGTCTTCAACTGATGCGAGATATCAGACAGGGCGTTGGTTAAAGTGAGTTTGTCCTTCTCTAAAGATGAACGATGCTCAGACAGCATCAAGGTCACCTTATAGATGTCATTCTTTAATATGCTGAGCTCTCCTTCTTGGTTGTCACGAACATCGAGGCTGTCATTGCCGCTGCTGATCTTCCTCAAGTAACCCGAAAGCTTTTCAATTTCCCGATATCGCCATCTGGTAAAGAAAAAGCTGTATCCAGCGAGCAAGCCGGATGTGCCCAGCACAAACAATGCAACCCAAATCGAAAATAGAAAACCTGCCAATCCCGATGCCGCAAGACTAATGAATAAAAGGCTGATGAAAAGCCATTGAACTTCCCGATTCCTCAACATATCAATCACCTGCCTTATATCCCATACCGCGAACGGTCTTGATGATCGTTGGTCGCTGCGGATGGTCCTCCAACTTCTCACGCAGCCTCTTGATATAAACGGTCAACGTGTTATCATTGACAAAATCACCGGCCACGTCCCAAATCCGATCAAGGAGCTGAGCCCTCGTCAGCACCTGGCCGACATGATTCGCAAAGATGAGGAGAAGTCGATATTCCAAAGCGGTCAATAATACCTCGTCACCATTCTTATACACTTTGCCCTCCAACGTGTTAATTCGGATATCCTCAATATCCATCCACACGTTTGCCTGTACCGGCTGTTTATGATACCGCCGGAGCACCGATCGGATACGGGATAGCAGCTCACGGACCCGGAACGGTTTGGTGATATAATCATCCGCTCCCATATCCAGCCCCATCACGACGTTCACTTCGTCATCAAGCGCTGTCAAAAAGATCACCGGCTTATCGTCCCGCTTCTTCACCATCTCACACAAATCATAGCCACTTCCATCAGGAAGCGACAAATCAAACAAACATAAATCGATTTCCCCTAGCCGATCATCAATCATAGCTTTTGCAGACTCCGCATCATAACAAAGAATCGTCTCATATTCCTCTTGGCGCAACGAATACTCCAAACCAGCTGCAATCGTCCGATCATCCTCCACCAACAACACTTTCATATACATACACCCTAACCTTCATTCATTTCTGTCAACACATTTTATCATGGAAGAGGGATGCAGGGACAAGTTTCGGTCAACCGATTCATTCCCTTATCCTGGAGATCTGTTTCATTTCAAGTTATTCCCCGTCGGTTTACTCTTATTCTATAAGGAGCCTTCTACTTGATACAATTCCTATTAAAAAAGAGTCGATTCAACACTTCCCACTTTGAATCAGACTCCCGGTCCACTATAATATAAGTAAGAATTATCATAATAGTCTAACTTTTTACCTCTAGCAAATTGTCATGGTTTATTCGACCAAGTGTCCCATATCTGAAAGGAGAATGGTAAATGGAAAACAACAATCGCCCAGATCAAAAGGAACACACAGCAGCATCGGGCCAGTGCCCTGTCACCCATCATAAGGATAGCGCCATCACAACGACGACGGCTCCTGGTGGTACGACGAATAAAGACTGGTGGCCGAACATGCTGAACCTCGGCATCCTTCGCCAGCACGACAGGAAATCGAATCCAATGGGGGAAGACTTCAATTATAAGGAAGAATTCTCGAAGCTGGATTACGATGCCCTGAAGCAGGATCTTCACAATCTGATGACAGACAGTCAAGGCTGGTGGCCGGCTGACTATGGTCACTATGGTCCATTCTTCATCCGGATGTCTTGGCACGCAGCAGGTACATACCGGGAAACGGACGGACGCGGAGGCGGTTCATCAGGTTCACAGCGCTTTGCTCCGCTCAACAGCTGGCCGGATAACGTCAATCTTGATAAAGCCCGCCGTCTGTTATGGCCGATCAAACAAAAGTATGGGAATAAGATTTCCTGGGCGGACCTGCTTGTGTTGACAGGTAACGTTGCCCTTGAATCCATGGGTTTGAAGACATTCGGATTCGGTGCAGGACGTGAAGACATTTGGCATCCTGAGGAAGATGTGTATTGGGGTAATGAGAAGGAATGGCTTGCTGACAACCGCTATTCAGGCGACCGTGAACTTGAAAATCCACTCGCTGCCGTCCAGATGGGTCTGATCTACGTCAATCCGGAAGGCCCGAATGGTGAACCAGATCCACTGGGAAGTGCCCGTGATATCCGCGACACATTCGGACGCATGGGGATGAATGACTATGAAACTGTCGCCCTTATCGCAGGCGGTCACACATTCGGGAAGGCCCATGGAGCTGGCGACGCTTCTCTTGTTGGTGACGATCCGGAAGCGGCGGAAATGGAAAATCAAGGGTTTGGCTGGATCAGCTCATATGGAAGCGGGAAAGGCCGCGACACGATTTCAAGTGGTGTCGATGGTGCCTGGACGACGAATCCTACCCAATGGGATAACGGCTACTTCGACCTCCTGTTCGGCTATGAGTGGGAGAAAACGAAGAGCGCGGCAGGTGCATCCCAATGGGCACCCGTCGGCATGACGGAAGAACATATGGCACCTGATGCCGAAGATCCATCCATCAAAGTGAAGACGATGATGACGACTGCTGATATGGCCCTACGCATGGATCCGGATTATGAAAAAATTTCACGTCGTTTCCATGAGAATCCGGAAGAGTTTGCCGATGCCTTCTCCCGTGCTTGGTTCAAATTGCTACACCGTGACATGGGTCCGAAAGCAAGATACTGGGGTCCAGAGGTTCCGAAAGAAGAGCTGATCTGGCAGGATCCGGTTCCTGCGGTGGATTATGATCTTTCTGATAGCGAAGTGGCTTCTTTGAAGGAAAAGATCATGAACACAGGCTTAACCGTGAGCGAACTGGTGAAAACCGCATGGGCATCCGCCAGCACGTACCGTGGTTCCGATATGCGCGGAGGCGCGAACGGTGCCCGTATCCGCCTCGCTCCTCAGAAAGACTGGGAAGCGAACGAACCGGAGCAGCTTGAGAAAGTCCTTGGCGTTTACGAAGGCCTTCAAAGCAAGCTCGATAAAAAAGTCAGCCTGGCAGATCTGATTGTTTTAGGCGGAAACGCAGCCATCGAAAAAGCCGCAAAAGACGCAGGCTTCGATGTAACCGTTCCATTCTCACCTGGCCGCGGTGACGCATCAGCCGAACAGACTGACGCTGAGAACTTCGGTGTATTGGAGCCGGTATCAGACGGATTCCGTAACTACCAGAAGCAGAAATACGCTGTCAGCCCGGAAGAAATGCTTGTGGATAAAGCACAGCTACTCGGCCTGACTGCGCCGGAAATGACCGTTCTCCTCGGAGGCATGCGTGTCCTTGGCGCCAACCACGGTGGCACGGATCATGGGGTTTTCACCGATCGCGTCGGTGTATTGACCAACGACTTCTTCGTGAACCTGTTGGATATGGGCATCGAGTGGAAACCAGCCGGCTTCAATCAATATGAAGGCCGCGACCGCAAGACGGGTGAAGTGGTGCGCACGGCCTCACGATTTGACCTGGTGTTTGGTTCCAACTCTGTGCTTCGTGCTCTAGCAGAAGTGTATGCGCAAGATGACAATCGAGAGAAATTTATCCGTGACTTTGTTGCCGCTTGGGTGAAAGTGATGGATGCGGATCGGTTCGATTTGAGATAAACTTAACACGCCTCATCCCTGTTGGGATGAGGCGTGTTTTTTCACATGATTCTCCTGCCTATGAAAGCAGTTAAAGTATCCTTTTCGCTCCCCCTGGATGTGCAAAGATTTTTCGACAAAAGGATCATAAAATGAAAAAAGGGATCATAAATCAAAATTCCGGTTCATAAATAGCCGAAAGCGGATCATAAATGGTTATTTTGGATCATAAGGAGCGAAAACCGGGTCATAAAACTGAAAGAGGCTCCTATTTAAAATAGATATACCCTTGAAATGACTCTAAACCTCAACAACAGAACACTTTTCAAACTTATTTGATAAAAACCATCATGATTCCCATCCAAAAGCAGTATTTTCTTTCAAAATGCGGCATAGGAATCTGAATCTTTCTCATGCAGCTCCCCTATCTCCAATAAAAAAGGTCTCTCCCAGCAATCACTAGGAAGAGACCTACTTTTTAAGCGGAAACCATCAAGCCCCCACTCTCTCACGTTCACGTACAACATCCTCTTTCTCATCCGTCCGCTTCTCCAACTTATAAACCAACACCCCACCAATCAACAATCCAATCCCAAGCATCTTCTCCCAGGAAAGGGCAGACGGTTCAAACCCGAACCATCCACCTGTATTGACGATAAATGCGATGGTGATTTGAGAAATAAGCGCGATCGAGATCGCATACGCCGGTCCGATCAACGTGACTCCCCTCATCAGGAAGAACACGATTCCGACTCCGAACACCCCGCTGAACAGAAAGACGGGATTAACCCCGCTGAAGTCCAGTAGACTTTTATCTTCCATTGTATAGAATACCGGCAGTGAACAGACAAGACCAAGGCCGAGGACCAGGCTCGTCGTTGCCCATGGGCCTGTTTTTTCACTGACTCGTGCATTGAAGACATTTTGCAAACTGATTAAAATTCCTGCGATGATGGCTAATCCGATTCCGATCATTTGAGACCCTCCTTATTCATAGATGTTTCCTTTCGCAAGGATGCTGAGTTTTTCAAGATCTTTGATGGTGATGGAACCGTTGACCCGCTCGATGAGGTCGTCCGTTGCCATCTTCTTTAGTACCCGGTTCAGGTGACGGTAGCTGGTGCCGATCCATTCGGCGAGCTCCATGAGATTGGACGTATGCATTTCCTGATGGAACATGGTCCCTTCGCCCGCTTCTGAAATGGATAGCAAATAGCTCGCTAATCGTACTTCGACGGGATACAGCATGTGCATGCTCGTCGCATGGGATTCTGTGTAAAACTTATGAGCCACCGTATCAAACAAGAATCGGATGATGGCCGGATGCTCCTTTTCAAGCCTTGCCAGGTCCGTGAATGGCACGGATAGGAACATCCCGTCCGTGACGGCTTCCACCGAATTGATGACCGCACTGCCTTTCGCATATTCCACATCCCCGATCAGAGCAAGGGGACGCTTGAACCGGTTGATCAATAGTTTCCCGTCAGGTGTATGGGTGAAGATCTTGATTTTCCCCTCCATGAGGAAGTACAGTTCAGTGAGCTCTTCCCCCGTCGAAAATAAGACATCCCTTTTTTCAAAAGAATACATCTTGATATGCTTTCTGAAATGGTCTGGAAATAACTCATCCAGCTCGTATTGTTTTATATAATGGTCTGGTTCCGCGCATTGTATTTCTCTCATCGTTTGACTCCTTCTTCTACAATTGGAAAAGGATGACCCCTGCAAGCATCATCGTCAGTCCGACAGCCTGCCTCAGTGTAACCGGGATCTTCTTTTCCCCGAACCATCCCCGTGATTCAATGAGGAATGCCGTCCCGATCTGTGCCACGAGAAGGATCGCAATGGCCGATGCCGGGCCGATCATGTGAATCGCCGTCAGTTCCGAGAACACCACGATCACACCGAACGATCCCCCGATCAAATACAGGAACGGCACCTGCCTGAAGCTCTTTCCTTTTCCATCTCTTACTTTCATATATATCGTCACCGCAATCGTAAAGGCAACAAGATGAACCATCGAAGTCGTATGCCACCCGCCGATCGCGTCACTCATCCTTGCATTGAATATCCCCTGCATGGTGATACAAAGTCCCCCAAGCAGCGCAAATAAAGCACCTTTCATCGTTCATCCTCCTATTCTTTGTTCTATTAAATAGGAGGACTGATTTTTGTGAAAGGACATATGTCCTAAGGGTTGCCGATTTTGTGATTTGGTAAACCATGGTGCCAAGGGGACAGGTACCGTGGCTACTTTCGAAGCACCGAGACAATTTTCCCCTGGTCATTTCCTCAAATGAAGTACAACAGATTAAAAGGATGAAACTTGGGAACAATGGTAGTAAAAAAAGGATGAAAATAAATGCAGAATCTCTTTGAAACCGCTTTTGATTACTTACGAACAACCTTTGATACGGAACCAAAGGCACCTCCACATATCGGTGAAGCGATGGGCTGTTGGATCTATTTCACTGCCTTGGCAGAAGAAGTACCTGTCCTCGAAGCTTCATTAAATACAACGACAGACAACGAATTAATCCAACTCATTAACAAATCAAAGAATCTTGGGGAACACCAATTGAAAATACTTCGACAATTCATGGTTGAAGAAGGGATACCCCTATCGCAAATTTCAGAAACCAGACCTAAATCTGACCCCAACAGTATTCCCTTAGGGGCAAAAATGACAGATGATGAAATCGCTAACTTTATTTCCATTAAAATTGCCACGAATGTAGTGATGTGTGCCACAAACATGAGCCAAAGCATTCGTACTGATATTAGTCTCATGTGGGCGCGATTTCAGTCTGAAAAAATGGTGCTTGGTATGGAACTGAAAACAGCTATGCGAAAAAGAGGGTGGCTAAAGGTACCACCGTACTATTATCCTCCAGGCGCACCTAAAAATTAGGAAGCACACTCATATGAAAAGAAGCTGAAGATCCCCTTCCTGATCTTCAGCTTTTGTAGCTTATTCTCCCTTAGATGAAAGAAACTCATGGAATATTTCATGAGATGAAAAAAGGCACAAGGGGAAAGGTACCTTGTCCCACTTTGACCAACCTATATTTTACAAGAAAGTAATGACTGAAAAAAAGTCAATCAAAACCGCTATAACTTCTCAGAAATCAAAGTAGAAGCAACTGATAAAATCATTGAAACTTAATAAGATTGTGGGATTGATTCCTGAGCTTTAATTCTAGGTACGACCCTTGATTCTCCAGAAATCCATCACCATCAACACCATCGTGATCATAACAATGACATAAAAAATACTGCTATTAATCATTTGCATCACCATTTGAAATCCAACAAACAGCAGCAAAAACGACGTCTTCCAGACCCATTTTATCCTACTTACCTTCTCCTCACTAATACCTTTACTGAATCTGGGGTAATAGATCCCCAAACCGAGTAGGATCAGGATTGTAAATAGATTAATAAAAGGTGTTAAATTTCCAAACAATTTCAATCGACTGATAAAAAATAGAAAATTATTGAATACAAAACTAGCAGGAACAGGTTGAACCTTATTATGTTTGTCATTTTATTCCCCCTAATTTGCCCGGATTACACCTTACCCATGTCTACTTCCTCTTTCCGCTTCCTTCCTCTTCCGGATCAATCCCCCCCACCAAACGATCACATATATATAACCGAACAGAATATATAAAGCCCACAACTCCCCTTTTCCCAGGTGGCTCAGCCATTGCTCCAGTTCATTCTGATTTTCCTCTCGATAAATTCCATTCACAAAGCCGACAACCGGAATGGAAAGGGTGACAAAGAGGGTGACCAACGCGCTCCATATATCCCTTTGTTTTTTTATCGAAAGTACGGCTACTGCAATCGTTAATAAAATGAGAGAGTAATAGAAAAGCCAAAACCATTGTGGCAGGGTTTCTGTAGAATACATGTATCTTCACCTCTTTTGCTTTATGCTTAGAATTCCTCTTCATGCTCTATTTCGACGGTTTGCATACTAATCCTGCACCTCTTCACAAAACTGAGTTTTTTCGACAAAAGGTTCATATCTCGAAATTTCGGATCATAACTGATGGAAACTGGGTCATAAATCCTAATTCCGGATCATAAGTAACGAAAATTGGGTCATAACGTGGGATAAAGTATGATTTTTTAAGTGTGGTTAGTCAAAATCATCTACTTAACCCGTCAATCCACTTCCTTTTTCCGAAAAATTGAACAATAGGATCCTATTTCAGACCAAAAGCAGGGTGAACGTTTCTTCATGATGTTCTGACCCCTGCTACACATGCCATCATTGCGGCCAATTGTTCCATCTCAATTCAGAAATTCTGCTTTCATGAATGAGTCATGATGCCGTAATAATATTCCACATCCTCTAATGCTGTCTGCACTCCTATAAAGATGATCTCGATTTTCCTGGTTCTCGTCGATTGTCATCAGGTGATCTTAATAACCGATTTTCCACGTGAACGTATTTTCTCCTTTTATAATCCTGTACTGATAACCACCCGCTTCTCCTTCCCCTATCACAAATGGTGACGCTGCATAGATATGGACGGGAAGCAGGGTGGAAAGCATTATAAACAGGACCAGCACTCGTTTCTTCAATTCCACCTTCCTTTCTATCAGAACCTCAATCTTTTCCCTTGACAAAAAAACGTATATATATAATAATAAATATCGAATTAGAATTATTATAATCTATTAATGATTCTCAATCACACACATTACTAGGAGGAATTTACACTATGTCATTAATCGGTTCACAAGTCGTACCATTTAAAGCAGAAGCATTCAAAGACGGTGAGTTCATCACTGTGACAGACGAAAGCCTGAAAGGTCAATGGAGCATTTTCTGCTTCTACCCTGCAGACTTCACATTCGTATGCCCGACAGAACTTGAAGACCTTCAAAATAACTATGAAACTCTTAAAGGGCTTGGCGTAGAAGTATATTCAGTTTCTACAGATACTCACTTTACACATAAAGGCTGGCACGACAGCTCTGAAAAAATCGGTAAAATCAAATATGCAATGATCGGTGACCCGTCACAACGCATCACACGCGGTTTCGATGTATTAAATGAAGAAGATGGTCTTGCTGACCGCGGAACATTCATCATCGATCCGGATGGCGTTATCCAGGCAGTTGAAATCAATGCAGGCGGAATCGGCCGCGATGCAGACATTCTAGTAAGCAAAATCAAGGCGGCACAATATGTGCGCAACAACCCAGGCGAAGTTTGCCCGGCTAAATGGCAGGAAGGTTCTGAAACCCTTAAACCAAGCCTTGATCTAGTTGGTAAATTATAAGGAGTGCTGAGAATGCTTGAAGCAGATATAAAAGCACAATTAGAACAATACCTGCAAATGATGGAAGGCGACATCGTCCTGAAAGTCAGTGCGGGCGACGATGACATTTCGAAGGACATGCTGGCTCTTGTCGAGGAGCTCTCTTCCTTGTCATCCAGCATCAGCGTAGAAAAAGCAGAACTGACAAGAACACCAAGCTTCAGCGTGAATCGCCCTGGTGAAGAGACCGGAATCACTTTTGCAGGGATTCCTCTTGGACACGAATTCACATCCCTGGTTCTTGCTCTCCTTCAAGTCAGCGGCAGAGCGCCGAAAGTGGATCAAAGCGTCATTGACCAGATCAAGAGCGTCAAAGGCGAACACCACTTCGAGACGTATGTCAGCCTAAGCTGCCACAACTGCCCTGATGTGGTGCAGGCACTGAACATCATGAGTGTCCTGAACCCGAATATCACGCACACGATGATTGACGGAGCTGTCTTCAAAGAAGAAGTGGAACGCAAGAACGTCATGGCGGTCCCTGCTGTCTACCTGAATGCTGAATTCTTCAGCGGTGGACGCACGACTCTAGAAGAGATTCTTTCTAAAATCGTGGAAGGCCCCGGTGCGGAAGAGCTATCGGATAAAGATCCTTATGACGTCCTTGTCGTCGGTGGTGGACCAGCGGGAGCCAGTGCGGCGATCTATGCTGCGCGTAAAGGAATCCGTACAGGAATCGTCGCGGAACGCTTCGGAGGTCAAGTTCTTGACACAATGAGCATCGAGAACTTCATCAGTGTGAAGCACACGGAAGGACCGAAGCTTGTGGCTAGCCTTGAAGAGCATGTGAAGGACTACGGTATCGATGTCATGAACCTTCAGCGCGCAAGCCGTCTTGAGAAAAAAGACCTTGTTGAGCTAGAGCTTGAAAACGGTGCTGTCCTGAAGAGTAAAAGTCTGATCATCTCGACAGGTGCACGCTGGCGTAACATCGGCGTTCCTGGTGAACAGGAGTTCAAGAACAAAGGAGTGGCGTACTGCCCTCACTGTGACGGACCACTGTTTGAAGGCAAAGATGTCGCTGTCATCGGCGGAGGAAACTCCGGAATCGAAGCAGCCATCGACCTTGCAGGAATCGTCAAGCATGTTACGGTCCTTGAGTTCAATCCTGAACTGAAGGCAGATGACGTCCTGCAGAAACGTCTTCATAGCCTGCCGAACGTCACGGTGCTGACAAACGTCCAGACACAGGAAATCACCGGTACTGATAAGGTAAACGGGATTACCTACACCGATCGTGATACACATGTAGAGCAACACACCGAACTCCAAGGGGTCTTCGTCCAAATCGGTCTCGTTCCAAACACAGACTGGCTCGGCGACCTTGTGGAACGCACGAAATTCGGTGAAATCGTGGTTGATAAACATGGTGCCACCAACGTCCCTGGCGTATTCGCCGCAGGAGACTGTACGGACAGCCCATACAACCAAATCATCATCTCCATGGGATCAGGCGCGAACGCCGCACTAGGCGCATTCGACTACCTTATCCGACATTGATATAAGCTTAAGGTCCGTCCCTCCATCTTGAGGGTCGGACCTTTCTTGTATTCAGGACAGCTTCTTCCGAAACAGACTCCTTACCATTCTCCCTGGCAAATCATCATGAAACCCCAGTCTAGCCAAACCAGGAATAAATCTTAAGTACAATACCGCGAATGAATAAATCACTTATTTCCTCTAATACTACTTAATAATATCATTTCAAATCTATTGGAGTATGGATCGGCAAAAATTTAACCATTTTACACCAAGTGGTCAGGAGGGAAAAATGAGCACCGAACAAAAAGCCCAAAAAATATATGAAACCATGCACCAAACTTACCTAGAAAAATTCCACTTATGGCAAGAAGAAATTGTGTTCGGGTGGCAGTGGTGGATAGGAGTTTTTCTGACAATCATCCCTTGGATCTTATTGGCCAAATACAGCCCCAAAGAGAGCACCTACCGGTTATTATATATCGCCTTTTGTGTCATGGTTATCGCGATTTGGCTGGACAGTATCGGGGTCCAATTGGGATTATGGCATTACAATTATGAGGTTCTTCCCTTCTCCCCCTCTTATAAACCATGGGATATTACACTTATTCCTGTATTAACAATTGTTTTCATTCAAATCAAACCAAATGTAGGTTTCCTTAAAAAAGGGATACTGTATGGTTTTTTGATTTCATTTATAGCAGATCCGCTATTTGTGGAGTGATTTTGTGGTTTATACAGGATGGAAATACATTTATTCATTTCCTATTTATACAGGAATTCATTTCATCTCTCATTATTTAAGCACGAGAAATCACTTTAGTAAGATACAAAAGAAAAGGGACTTTTGATGCTTAGAATCAAACCTCTTGCTATAGAAAAAAGAGGTACAGAAGATCCTTTTCCATTCTTCCCATTGCAATGATCAAGGGGCGAATATCCCTGGCACAGTATTGTCTGTCCCATCGATCCCTTCTTTACCGAACATAAAAAACACCATTTGGGGCAAGAATAAAGGAAACCATAACGGAGTTGCAGGTGAACAATAAATGAGTCCTTCTAATAAGCTGTCAAAAAAAATGGAAGAGAATGTAGAGGTCATTCGATCTGCCCTCTATGAAACAGAAGATTTGAAGACGAGGGATCTCATCTTCCTGAATAAGCCTTGCAAACTCGTCTTTATCGACTCTCTAGTGGATAAAAAGCTGATAGAAAGAAATATTATTGAGCCGCTTCTTGAATGCAAAGAGGAGACTGTCCCGGAATCCGTGATAAAAAATGCGGAGTATAGTAGAACGACCGCTCTTGAAGTGACCGTGAATGGTCTACTCGAGGGGAGCTGTGCCCTGTTATCAGAAGGTGTAAATACCGCCCTCCTGATGCCCGTTTCCGCCGGTGATGATAGGGCCATTCAGGAACCGGAAAATGAACACATCATCAAAGGATCCCATGATGGCTTTACGGAGAATATCAGTAAAAACATCTTCTTAATCAGACGAAGAGTGAAAAACCCTTCGTTACGAATGAAAAATTATACGTTGGGCTCTAAAACAAATACAAAAGCATCGATTGTCTATATTGAAGAACTGGTGGATCATGGTCCATTAGACGTGTTAGTAAAAAGGATAGAAGCGGTGGATGTTGAGGAGATTCAATCTGCGGGGGAACTGGAAGAATTAATTGAAGACAACAGCTATTCTATATTCCCCCAAATATTATCAACTGAAAGACCCGACCGGGCAGCATCCTATTTGTTAGAAGGGAAATCCCTTGTAATCGTGGATGGAACTCCACATGTACTCGTTTCTCCTATTACATTTTTCAGCTTTTATCAGTCACCTGATGACTATAATAGTAGATGGATCATCGGGTCTTTTTTCCGGCTCATACGGATATTCAGCTTTTTGGTGGCCATCTGCTTACCCGCCATTTATATCGCAGTCGTTTCCTTTCATTCAGAAGTTCTGCCCATTGGGATTCAATATGCGATCAGGGTTCAAATTGAATACGTCCCGCTGCCACCATTTTTTGAAGCCATTGCGATGCAGCTTGTGCTGGAACTGTTAAAGGAGGCGGCGATCCGCCTCCCCTCACCAATCGCACAAACAATCGGGATTGTCGGCGGTTTGGTCATCGGGACGGCAATAGTAGAAGCGGGTTTTGTTTCCAACACGATGATCGTAGTCATTGCACTTACTGCCATTGCCTCTTTCGTAGCACCTGTCAACCAAATGGGGACGGGTGCCCGAATCATGGCTTTTCCTATTATGCTCGCTGCCACTTTTTTTGGCTTTTTAGGCATTGTCCTTGCTCTTACAGTATTACTGATACACCTCTGCAGGTTGGAGTCTTTCGGAAAACCTTACTTGGAACCCGTAGCCCCATTACACTTCAAGGGAATTAAAGATTCAATTATCAAAACCAAAAAGAGGAATAACACTTTAAAACAAACGTAGGTAATCCAGAAATGAAAGTGTGGAATAGTCAATGTCACAGACAGGATCCCTAACGAACTGGCAGATATTTTTTCTTATGACCCAAACTCAAGTCGGATTCGCCATTCTTACATTGCCAAATACCTTGCAAAGTACA
The DNA here is from genome assembly GCF_059758515.1 of Rossellomorea sp. GQ25. Lineage (NCBI taxonomy): Bacteria > Bacillati > Bacillota > Bacilli > Caryophanales > Bacillaceae > Rossellomorea > Rossellomorea sp. GQ25. The sequence goes on from NZ_JCAXEQ010000002.1 coordinate 655,114, forward strand.
AGTAAAGGAGACGGCTGGATGTCGGTTCTTTTGGCAGGAGTGGTTCTCCAGCTGTTTCTAGTTATTATCTGGCTATTATTGAGGCGTTTCCCAAATTTAAACTATGCCGAAATCACAATAGTTTTACTGGGGAAATATGTAGGAAGCTTTGTAAATATGATCTTGTATCTTTACTTTATCGTAACTGCATCGTTTGTATTGCTTCGGTATACGTCCATCATAAAAGAACATCTGTTGACGAACACTCCTTTTTGGGTAATCGGATTGCTGATGATGCTTACCTGTACGTACTTAGCCATCAGTGACATTCGAATTATCGCCAGATTCTTTGGGCTCATATCCATTCTTTTTCTTTTCTTATTTGGAATCTCTTTTTTTTCCTTTCTTCTGCCTGTGGACATACACCATATTCTCCCTTTAGGAACCACCGGCATAAAGGAAATTGTCATCGGCAGCAAAGATTGTCTGTTAGCCATTTTAGGATTTGAGGTGATCCTGTTTTTATATCCCCTCGCCTCTAAGAAGGGAACCTCATTCTTAAAAGTCATCACATGGGCCAATGTCTTTGTAACAGGTTTAACTACTTATTTTGTCATTCTTTGCATCATGATTTTCAGTGAATCCGTCCTGAAACAAATTAAATATCCCGTTATCTACTTTTTGCGTCCCCTTTATTTTCAAATGGTAGACCGTGTCGATTTACTTTTTATATCGATATGGATTGTTCCACTGGCAGCATCGATTGTCATCTATATATATCTGGGCAGTAAAAGTCTTTCTTTTTTTAAGGGCAAACCTTATAAACTGGTTTTGATGAATAGCACGTTGATTTTCGTCCTATTTACGATTGCAAAGAAAGATCCCGACTCCCAAAAACTCTATGCCAGCTATGTTGAATATCTGAGCTATGCAGTCGTATTCGCCATTCCATGCATGTTGCTATTGTTTTCTTACCTAGTAAAGAAACGGGAAAAGGAGGTTTCCTATTGAGAAAGATTCCGGTTATTTTCATTGCGATCTTCCTTCTGGCAGGGTGTTGGGACCAAAACCAGCTAAACGACAACAGACTCGTTAACGGGATCAGTTTTGACAAGGCTGAAGAGTCCGATCATATTCTGGGGACAGTCAGGGCGATTAATATACGCAGCGCTGGTGGAGGTAAGTTTGAAGTTAAGGATGAATTTTATGAAACTGAGAACGAAACGGTTACCCAGCTTGCGATGGATCTTCAAAATAAAGTATCCGGGAATATGGATGTTGGAAAAGCATTTATCATTATTGTCGGGGAAGAATTGGCCCAAACCAAGGGCATCACTTCATTAGTAGAGCCGATTCTTCGATCCACTAGGGGATATATCTCCTCGCGAATTGTTATAAGTGAAGGAAAGGGCCATGAAATCTTGTCCTTGAAGCTTGAAGATAGTCCCATTGTTTTCGAGATAGATAATCTGCTTACCGGTGGGACAAAAGGAACATCTATTCCTAAAGAAACAACGTTTACTGCTTGGAATGATATATCAGACAAGACAAATGATGTCTTTCTTCCTTATATTAAAAAAGATCACCAAAACAAGGTGATGCTGGCAGGGTCAGCATTATTTAACGGTGATAAATTCACTGGTGATACACTCACAACAAGCCAAACCTCACTGCTGCTCATATTAAGGAATGAATTGGAAAACAGGGCGCTATTTAGTATAAAATCAGAAGAATTAAGTCAGCCTTTTACCCTTGCCATTGATAATGCCAAGACAAAAATGGATGTCAAGAAAGAAAACGGAAAAGTGACATGCACGATTACCGCTGATCTACAAGCAAGGATTCAAAGCTATTATGAAGAAAAACCTTCTGAGGATCTCAAGAACTTAAATACATTAGCTTCAAAGAAGCTCACGAAAAAAGCAAAAGAACTTACCGATCTTTTAATCAAATCCAATAGTGACGCTTTAGGAATCGCCAAAGAACTCTCCACGAAACATCCTGAATCCTGGAATGCCGAAGCGTGGAAACAGGACTATCAACAAGTGACGATAAAGCCAAAGGTAAACGTTGAGATCCTCGGGTCTAACAATCTTAAGTAAATCATTGCCATTCATTGATTAAGTTTAAAGTCCTATAAATCAGTTCCTTTTTCATGATTTTTACAAATTACCCCTTACAACAAATAGGTTTGCTAGCTTTTTTAAAAAAACCGGCCAATTCCGGGGTTGGCCGGTTTTCCTCATCAAGTGTACTGCACTAAATGATATTTCAATTACTCAGGCCATGCGCATGGCAAAAAATTATTCTTATTTACCATTGGATTAGTTTAAAAAGTAGCCTGTACACTCCATCGTACGCATTGATTTAGAAAGTTATCTTGGTTTAGCTGGTATTAAATCTATGAATAAGAACCTATCCTTTTTAGTGAGATAATCAGGTGTCACCCTTTCTTCCCCTACTACATACTCAACCGAAAACGCAAAGTTAGGACCGTCAAATACAAACGAATGGAATTCCCCATTCTCCCCGCATATATCGTGAGTCTCTTCAGGATAATCCCGTATAAAGGCCTCATCATACACTCTGCCTGCGAAAGATCGATCCAATTGATCCATATCCACACAAGTGAGCACGGTTTGAAACCCGAGGTCAATGAATTCACGGCTCAATTCCCCGACTGGTCGTCCCCAAAGAGGAAAGACCGGAGTGATCCCCGTTCCCGAAAGCATCTTCTCCCTATACTCCCGAACATCCTGAAGGTGAATATCCCCGAAGACCATGTGTGTGACCCCGTCTTCCAACATATCTGACACGGCTCTCTCCATCCGTTCCTGATACATCTCATTCGAACACGCTTGCGGGATCCAGACCTCACGAAGCGGAATCCCGAGCGACTCCGACTGCATCTTTAATAACTCATACCTGACTCCATGAATCGAAACCCGGTCCAAACCTTCCGTCAGGGTCACGAGCAATGAATCAATCTCGTATTCCGGATTTTGTTGAATATTAAATAATGCCAGGGTGGAATCCTTCCCACCGCTGAATGCTATCACTGTTTTCATTTCGACCTCCACTGTTTACGATTTTGTATATCCCTATCAACCAGCTTCATCCTGGCCACTATCTCCATATCAATTATTTCAAAAGCAAGCAATGAACTCAATCATTACTTCACTAAAAAAGCCCATCTGATTTTAGATGAGCCCCCTTAAAGAATTTATTTTATCTTCTTCATTTCCTCAATCATCAAAAAGGTCGAAAACACAATGGTGGCACACAGGAAGAGAATAGCAAAAATCAAAGCCATCATCGCTGAGTTAAACGTTCCACTCGTGATGGGTCCGTCTCCGCTCCAAAGACTTCCACCTAAGAAAATAGTAAACACCAACCCTATCAATAATACTAAAATGGAATAGATAAATTTCTTCATTTAAATCATCCTTTATCTATCATTCATTTCCGGAAGCATCACACCCGTCCCTGCACTTCTATTGATGCCGAAAATCAAACTCCTCGCCAGGCACATTCAACGACACCCCATTGATCACCACCGTATCCCCATCCGTCCACGTAATCTCTTCCTTTTCTTCCCGGTAGTCCCAATAGATATTTTTAGTCTTGTTCTCTTTTTCGTTATATACTAACTCGCCTCTGACAGCATAGGAAGTCGTCGCTCATCCATTCGTTACGTATGCCCGCAATGTGTACTTCCCGTCGGGGGATGATTCTTCTGTCAGATATTCTCCTTTCGGCAGCCTGTTCATATCATAAAAAGCCCAATAGACTGCATATATCCCGAATGCCACGACACACAAACAAAAGATGCCCAATATAGTGAAGACTACTTTCTTTTCGGTTTCTACACCCGGATTTGATCCCATCTTATGTACTCCTTTTGGGAAGCATGGAGACTGCTCTCTTACTTCCGTTACTTTTAAAGTTCTAGTCATTTTCACAGTGAAAATTGACGATTACTCAAAAAAACGTTCCCTGGAACTCATAGGGACAGCTTATATTCTCACTAATCACCAGAAATGCCCCCGTAATTTCTGTCTTTAATAGCCTCCATACCCACTTATCAGCGAATCCATTGGGTACAGTTCATCCTATCCTAAATCCACGATTTCCCTGGCTTGATAATCAATCTGAAAATGCGTCAAGAAACGGCTTAAACGTATGATCGTTCAGCATAACCTCCTTAAGTATGTTACTACCAATTATTTCAAAAGAAAGCCGCGAACTCAATCCCTCATAAATAAAGAGGCTCAACCTATTTAGTCGAGCCCATCATAATACTTCCCAATCTCCCGACCCTGGGCAGAGTATCGTTCATTCCCTTCTAAGAAGAACTCCTCCCCGCAGGACGTATTCGTCACCTGGAATTCATCATATACAATCTCCCCGTCGTCGGATCCGGTCATGCCTCCACCGCCACTATGGTGAATGCAATCATCTTAGAGGAGGGTTCGCTTTCCTTCTTCATCCACATAGAAATACTGACTCTGATTTAGATTAGTCCTACCTCTCCCCTCTAAATACCAACTCGACCACCCACCTGATCAAGTACGAAAGAACGATATAGATGACAAAGGACCACCCAATCTTCCAATGATAGATATGATAAATATGTAACCATTCAAAAACAGGCTCGGCGATAAACGATGCTCCTGCCGAAAGAACGATATTCGCATACAGAAACCCTTTTCCTTTAGGAAAGTATTTATACAAGAGCATATATGTGACAGGGATCAGCGCATAGTCAAAGACATATGCTTTTGGAAGTATGGGGAGTAGCTGTCCCGGATAGCCCCATAAGCCAAGGTCAAACCCCATCCCGTCCAGGTTTGCGGCAACCATGATCCAAATCAATCCAAGAAAAAGAAGCCTCGGCAACTCCTCTCTTTTCGTTAAGCGAAAAAAGATGACCCAGGATAGGATAAAGAGGACGACTATAAACCACCAGCGTGGAGATAGAAAGCAATGGTCCAGCCAATACTGGATGTATTCATGGTTAAGGGCTACATCTTTTTCTCTTATTTGATCATACTCTCGCATACACGTCTCCTATGCTGAAGAATTTTTATAAAAAAGACCCTCTACAAGTTAAGAGGGCAAAGAAAGTTTATGAAGGGTGTTCATTTATAGTCTCTACCAATTAAAGGACCCTTATTCATACATACTTTCAGGTAAGAAACACGACTTTTCTCCCTTACAAGCAACTTATTAGTATGTTAAAATTAGCCAAAATCAGACAGTTTTCTTCCCTTTTTTTTAGAAAGGAGATAAAGATGATGTCAAGAAACTGTGAGCTGCTTACCATTTTGCAGACGCTCCAAACCTTTTCAGATTGTGATATCACCCAGTCATTTTCTAAACATGATGCTGAAGTATTGCTGGTTTCTTACTCCAAGGAATTAAACTCATTCGTCATCACTCAACATGACTCTGAGAAAAGCTATCATGATATCGACTCCGCCTTAGCCTTATTAGAACATGTATTACACTCTAAGCTTCTTATAAATGACCCATAATTCAACTCAAAAAGACCCGTCGTCGATCGACAGGTCTTCTTGAGTTTCAGGAAACCACCGGTGGCTATTTATTGCTGTTGGAATTGCTTGAACTATTGGATCTACTTGAACTGTTGGAGTTATTTGAGTTGCTGGAGTTACTGGACTGGCTTCCGCCTTTCGCTCCAATTTCCTGATAGAATTTCTTGTCATGATTTTCTGAGGTTGCTTCTCCACCCTTTTCTCCGATCTCTTGGTAGAATTCTTTGTCATGGTTCTTAGCCGTTTGTTCGCCGCCTTTACGACCAGCTTCTTCGTAACTCATTTTGTTGCCGTTATTATTGTTGTTACTGTTGCTATTGTTGTTACTGTTGCTATTGTTGTTACTGTTGTTACTGTTGCTATTGTTTGCCATAAATAAAATCCTCCTTAAGTGTAGTAAAGTGGTGTTGTACGTTTGTACATTGGTTATATACCTCCATGAGATAAGAATCAAACAGAAAAAGGGGGTTTTTAACATTTTTGTAATTTAATTTATACAGGAGGATTGGCAGGATGATTCATGCATCCTTACTATTAGAAGTGCTTTCAGAAGAAGTGTACGATGAAGGGATCAAAGAGGATAAGTATAAAAGGCGTCTTGCTACATGGATTACATCAAACGGGGAACACCGGACTTCAAAAATGCAAACCTGGCCCTGTTTGCAGGCGGATTCAGCACCTTTGCCATCCTGTGGGGAACACAGCCCCTGCTTCCGGACATTGCTAGTGAGTTCGATATCTCACCAGCCACCTCAAGTCTAAGCCAGTCGTCCACCACGATTGCCCTGGCCATCAGTCTATTAATCGCAGGTTCGTTATCCGATGTCTATGGAAGAAAATCCGTCATGACTTTTTCATTACTGGCATCTTCCATTCTTGCCGTTTGTACAGGATTTGCATCAGGCTTCCATATGCTCGTCGTTGGCCGGATCCTGCAGGGGATTACACTCGCCGGGCTTCCCGCTGTCGCCATGGCTTACCTGGGTGAGGAAATCGAAGCGAAGAGTCTCGGGATGGCCATGGGGTTGTATATAAGCGGAAACTCCATCGGGGGAATGTCCGGTCGGATCATCAGCGGCGTCCTTACCGATTATTTCAGCTGGCATATTGCCTTGATGGGAATCGGAGTCATCAGCCTGCTATCAAGCATCATCTTCCTTGTGCTCCTTCCCCCGTCTGCCCATTTCAAACCGCAGACATTTCAGCTGAAATCATTGGCCGGATCTCTGTTCATCCAATTCAAAGTGCCGGGACTCACCTATCTCTTCACCATCGGATTTCTACTGATGGGCGGATTCGTGTCCCTCTACAATTACATCGGATTCGAGCTGATCGCACCACTTACTCACTAAGCCAGACCGTCGTCGGCTTTATCTTCATCGTCTATATCGTCGGCACTTTCAGCTCGACCTGGATGGGGATGCTCGCCGATCAGTATGGAAAAAAAAAGAATTCTGCCACTATCGCTAGTCATCATGTTATCCGGGGTCTTCACCACCCTGCATCCGAACCTGTTGGTGAAAATCATCGGGAGCGCCATCTTTACGTACGGGTTCTTCGCCGGTCACTCCATCGCCAGCAGCTGGGTCGGACGCTTAGCCGTCCACGATAAAGCACAGGCCTCTGCCCTCTACCTATCCGCCTATTACGCGGGATCGAGCATCGGCGGTACCGTCAGCGGAAGCTTCTATCACCATTTCGACTGGCCCGGTGTGGTGTGGATGATCGTCACCCTTTCTTTGATCTCGATCGGGATGTCCATGCGGTTGGGGAGAAGGAGCGTGGCGCAAACAAACTAAAGAGGACTTGCCCCAAGTCCTCTTCACTGGTCGGGACGAGAAGAAGTTATCCTTTCACTCCCTCTTTCGAATCCCACGAGCCCTGTAATTTTCTGATATAAAGAATTTGCCCTGCATGGTAAGTGGTATGAATGGTGAGGTGGGCAATGTTAGTCGCCCAGTTATTCAGGTCCGCTTCATCGGACTCTTCAACCGCTTTCTTCCAGTCATCCATCAATTGATCAACCCGCAGTGCCGTCTCATCCCAACTGATACATTCCCTGTTCAAGAACGTACTCTCACCTGTACTCTCTTCATTCTCAATACCTTTCAATCGATTTAAATGGCGTTGATTATAGTAGATGAGATGATGGATGATTTCAGAGATGGAATTGGTGGCTTCATTTGGCTTCCACTTTGCTTGTTCCTCGGTGAGACCGTTAATGGAATTGATCAACGACACAAACCAGGTATTTTCGGTGTGGCAGGCATCCAACTGCATGAGTAATACTTCCTTCGCATTCATCTTTTTCTCCTCCAGTATTTCCATATCACTTATACTTTCAAGATGGAGTGGTGCGTTTCCTCTTTACATATGGATTCTCCATGAAAAAAGATCCACTTTTTTTAAAAAGGGACCTCCACTGTTTCATGAAAAGACAACCCGAAGTACTGATATTCGATCATCACACGATTGACTTCTTCATCATGAAACACATTCACGGCATAAATGGTATCGTCTTTCGTCGCAGCCCCATCGTCCAACTTCCCCATTTGCTCTGAATGAGATGGCCCCGCTTTGATCGATACATCCTCTATGTTCTTGAGTCTTATTTCGTCTGGAAGCTTATCTCGATCATCGTCGGTTATAGAGAAACCTTGTAGGAGATTACTAACCTGCATCCTCGCTTTTTCGGGAGCTTTATCATTATTGACCGTGACTCTCACAACTTGAGCTTCACGGAAACCATGATTGGTTACCTCCACCAGGACGGACGTCCCATTTTCGTTTTGACCAATGACGCCGATTTCGAGTGGCTGATTCCCTCTCAGCCAGAAATAAGCACTCCCTACCATGACAGCAAGCACCAGTAGGACAACTGCAATCCAACGTTTTTTCATCAGTTGATCTCCTTTTTCACAAACGTATAATAGTGCAGACCCTTTATTATCTTCCAAAAAACTCCGGCAGCTGTACGCCAAGATCGAATAATGCGCTCGTCACCAGAAGAATCAGCACCGGGATCACACAGAGAGTCACGATCACCGTCCAGAATTTATGGGAAGAGTCCTCACGCTTTTTCTTCCGGTATAGGTGTTGAACCCGTTTTTGCTTTTCGTGGTTATGTTGGCTCATGTGTTCCTCCTTATCTATCGCCATCTTTGATACTCCAATAAATCTCCGTCTCGTCTCCTGCTTTCACTCTAAAATATTCGCCAGCCCATGATAATAATCCTGTTTTTTCCAAGTACATTAAGTCTCCGTATCTATGTTGGGAGCCGTATATCGGCATAAAAAAACGATCCTATGTGTGGACCGTTTCTATAAGCAGTATGGTTCCCTCCGCATTACAAAAGTGTTCCGAATGAACGACCGCAAGTCTATGGACACTTTTTCATTATGAAGAGATTTAAAACCCGGACCCCCTCAACCCAATCATAAACAGTACAATAAAAATCAAAAACCCAACCGGAAGTACCACCAAAATCGCCGCCGATGCCTTCCTCCAAAATCCCGGCGCACTATACCATGAAGCCAGGACCGAACCGACATATCCTATTCCGATAATCCACACCCACAGATGCCCGATTTGTTTTCCAACGAGAGATTGTAAAATCAAGAAGGTCACAATCAGGATGAAGATCGATACAATGCCAAAGTATTTTCTCATCTTCGTATCCCTAATCCTTCAAACGCCATTCATACTGAATATCCGGCAGATTCTCCTCATTCTCCTGCCCTCTTCCGATGATTTCAAATCCATTCTTTTCATAGAATAATTGGGCATTTTTATTTATTTCAAATGTGTACAGGGTTAAGCGATCACTCGATTGTGCTTTCGCTTTATCCAATAAGATCTGACCGATTCCTAACCCTTGATATTCTGTATGAATGTATAGCTGACCGATTTCCGTTTCATTATAAGCTGCCATTCCCACTACCCTCTCTCCTATTAATGCTAGATCAATATGAAATTGTTCAGGCAGGATACTCGTTAAAAAATAGAGGTGGCTTTCAAAGCTATGTTTTTCTTTTTGGCCAATCGCCCGTTCTTTACTTTCCCTCCACATTTTTACGGTTTCTTCGGCATAGTGGGGTTGAAACGGGATAATCTTGATTTCGGATTTCACCCGTGCACCTCCTTAGGATTTCTTAACACATTCGATCCCTTCTCCGAGCATTATTTTTTATTTCTCAAAATCGTAAATATCAAAAAGGAGATCAGGATTAAAAAGACAATGCCGACCCCACTCAGGATGTCGATGATGCCTCCAGCAAGAAAAATCATCTGAACCCCCCATTCATTCGGATACCCTAATTATTTCAAATATTGGAATCTTTCTCAATCTTTTTGCGGATTACCGTTCGAAGATGTTTGAGAATGCTCCAGTCGAAAACCGCGATATTTCGACAAACGGCTCATATATTGGACTGGAGAAGGACGGATGACTGTTTGGAGCTTCAAGATCCGGTATATATGGACCTCTAAGCTGAAAATTGGACATGTTGGTTCGATTTCGATCAAAATCAAGCTTGATCCGAACTTCAATCATGAAAAGAGCTTACCCTCATATCAGATAAGCTCCCTCATCTTTATTTTCCCGGAATAATCCGCAGCTTTTCCAAAACCTCCACCGTGAGATTCTTCGCTTCTGTTCCGCTTCCGTCCATGTTGACGGCAAATACCCAGTTGCCTTTGTCCGTTTCGACATAGCCCGTGTACCAGCCGAGCCCGAAATCCGATAGCCGGGTACCTGTCTTGCCATGGAGGATATAGTTATCCTGCTCTTCATTGATCATGATGCGTTTCACCGTTCTCATCTGCTGCTTGTCGTAGGGGAGGTTTTCTTCTACAAGACCTTCGAAAAAGTCGGTCTGTTCACGGGCCGATATTTTCAAACTGCTGTCGAGCCAGAAGGAGTCGATGCCTCCTGAGATGTCTTCATTCCCATAGTGCATGAGCTCCAGGTTTTCTTCCATTCTCTCTTTCCCAATATCCCGGGCCATGGACTGATAGTACCAAATCACGGAGTATCTCATACCGGATGCGAGGGTGTGGTCCCTGTTCCAATCGGGAAATTCCCTCACTGTCCCGTCCCATCTTTTCACCTCGTATTCATCCTTGACCGCTCCCGTCTTCAATCCAATCAATGCATGGGGCACTTTATAGGTCGATTCCGGGGTATACCTCCGTTTGCTTCGCGCCTTGTTATAGATGAATTCTTTGTCTGTCTTCAGGTTACGGATGATGATCGTCGCGTCTTTCCCATTTAGCATGTCGGTTATTTCTGTCTGGATATCTGTCTTGGCATCGGCATACGTTCCCCCCATGACAACAAGGGCAACGCTCAGTACAAGTACGGCCATTCGTTTCATTTCGTTCCTCTCCTTTTAATTTCCTAGAATGACAGGCCAATCGTCATGCCTCCCGTTCTTGTTTTCTAGTATACTGACAGGAAAGGAAGGCCCCAACGCCGTTTTTCATAGACTATACCCATACAGATTAGGAGGAGATCCAGATGTCCCCTGCAAAGTTTGAAGAAATCATATGTTACATCGAAGAGCTGGCCGAGTCCGGAGTTCTCAAGCCCGGAAGCCGCCTGCCTTCGATCAGATCCCTCGCTGAACAGTACTCCTGCAGCTTGAATACCGTCATCAAAGCGTACAAAGAATTAGAGTTCAGCCACAAAATTTATGCCGTCAATAAAAGCGGATATTATCTTGTCGAAGACTTTCCTTTCAAGAGGCAGCGCGATGCCACGGTGCCCGTTTATGACTTTTTATCTGCGGGTCCCGATACCCATGCCATGCCCTATCTTGATTACAAGCACTGCATGAACCAGGCAATCGACCGGTACAAAGAGGATATGTTCACCTATTCCGAACTCCTCGGGCTTTTCACCCTCCGACAAGAACTTGCCCGGCACCTGCGGGATCTTCAGGTGTTTGCGGTCCCGGAACGAATCGCCGTGACGACGGGATCCCAGCAGGCCCTTCACATCCTGATCGGCCTTCCCTTCCCCAATGGCAAACAGACCATCTGCACCGAGCAGCCGGCTCATCCGAGTTTCATAGAGTCATTGAAGAATCAACCCGTACGAAGCGTCGGTATTGAAGTCGGCAGGGATGGACTGGACCTTGAGCAGCTCGAGACCCTTTTTAAAAACGATGACATTAAGTTCTTCTATGCCGTATCGAGATTTCATAATCCCACCGGCCACAGCTACACCAACGGGGAAAGAAAGAAAATCGTCGAGCTTGCAGATCGATATGATGTGTACATTGTGGAGGATGATTATATGGGGGACCTGGATCCCGATTTAAAGCAGGATCCCATGTTTGCCTATCAACCGAACGGGAGGGTTATCTATACAAAGAGTTTTTCCAAGACCCTCCTCCCCGGTCTCCGCCTCGGGCTTGCTGTCCTGCCAGAGGAACTGATCGAAGGATTTACCCGGGCCAAATTTGCCTCCGACGTCCACACTCCCGTCATCACCCAGGGAGCCTTGGAGATTTACTTAAAAAACGGGATGTTTGCTACCCATATTGAAAAGATCCGGAAGCTGTATCGGAAAAAAGGAGTTTTGCTTCGTAAGGCTTATCAGACCTTCATGCCGGAGGGGACGATCTATAGATGCCCCGCATCGGGATTCTACTCCACAGTCAGACTTCCTTCCCATTTGAAAGCCAGTAAACTGATTGAACGAGTAAGGGAAAAGAATGTTCTCGCTCAGAGCACGGAATCGATGTATCTACCGGATTGGGAAAGAGAGGACGAGCTCCGTCTCAGTGTGTCGCATGTGGAGGAGAACATGATCGGGGATGGCGTCGAATTGATAGGGAAGACGATTCAAGAAATGGTGGCTGAACGGGAGAAAGGGGTGGTTTGGAGGTAGTGGATCGGGGTCGGAGAATCCTATAAGCTGGGTTATGAATGGATTGCAGTTCTTAATGAAGAGGTTCTTGGTTCTGCCCATTTTGGAAAAGATTTTGACTATGGCTGGGCAGTTTTTTGAACTTTATGACCAGTTTCCTGTTACAACTGAAGCCGGTTCTGCCCTTTTCGAACGGGTATCGCCATCCATGAGCCGGTTCCAGTACTTTTTTAGCCGTTTGTCGAAAAATCTTTCTATTGGAACCACCTCCCCCTTCCCTTTGCCTAGTACCAAACGTACGAAATCCGGAAGAATCCCCTCTCCCGGATTTCCCGCTCCACTATTTAATAATCGTCGACCCCTGCAGCAACTCAGGCTTCGCACCGAGGATCAATAAGAACAATTTCGAATCGCTGACTTGGCGGTGTTTTTTCATAATGTCTATCAACTGAACGATATTCGGGTTCTCTTTCAGCTTCCGGACTTCCTCCTGATAGAGGGATAGGATCGAGTCTCTCACAAACTGCGGCTCATAATTGGGCAAATCCTGATTTCTCAATAATGACCCCATATATCCGTACTTCAATTGTAGTTGTCTCGTCAGGCTTGCGACGTGGACGAGCTGCTCATTCAGTTCTGGGTATTCCTCCTTGAGCGATTCCACATCTTTTTTGGCTTCGTGCAATTCGTTCATTCCTGCTACCATTGTTGTCATGATGCTTCCCCTCCCAAATTCCATGGTTTTTCCAATCCGATGATTTCATTGAGTCGTTTACTTTGTTTCCGGCGGATCCGTCTTCTTTCAGCCCGCTCTTTTCCGGATTCAAAGAGGAATTTCTCTTCTTCTGTTTCCGGTACGATTTCAGCAACCTTGACGGGCTTTTTATTCTCATCGAGTGCCACAAAGGTCAGAAAAGCCGTTGCCGCCATCCTTCTTTCGCCCGTAATCATGTCTTCGGCGATCACTTTGCAGAAGATTTCCATCGATTTATTCCCGACATATGAGACGAAGGATTCCACGCAAACGGAATCCGACTGATGGATCGGGTACAGGAAGTCGATGGAATCCGTTGATGCCGTCACACACTCCTTCACCCGAGCATGACGTCTTGCAGATAATGTCGCATTGTTATCGAGCTTTTTCATCAATACTCCCCCGAACAGGGTATTGTAATTATTTAAATCATTGATCATAACCTGGTCCGTGCTGACGACCAGACTCTCTTTCGGATGCTTTGTTTGTGACATGAAGAACAAGTCCCTTCTTTTGTAAAATGGTTTCTCAAACGTTTGATACCCAAAGTGTACGCCTCGAAGTACGATAAGTGAAATGAATGTTCCTCATCATCACCATAGATAATGTCTATGCAACGGCTTACATCTAAATGGTATCAATATCCACTTTTCCCAAATCGGGTGCAAAAAAAGAGCATTCCTCAGTCAGAAATGCTCCCCATCAATCGTTCCTGGGTAAATGTCAGCCACTCTTTCGTGGCATACGATAAATATTGATTTTTTCTCCAAATGATTGCGAGGTCCCATTCGATGACGGGCTTCACGACCCGGATGGCGACCAGATCCTCCTTCAACTGCTCATAGACACTGTACGGCAGGATCGAAATCCCGAGTTCGGCCTCGATCATCTTCCCTATGAAATCCCATTGGGAGCTCTCTGACACAACCTTCGGAAGGAAGCCTGCTTCTTTGCATGCCCCCCGGATCCGGTCATTTAAGGCAAAGTCCTTATTAAAGAGAATGAGCTGTTCTTTCTCCAGCTCATTCAGTTTGATCTGCTTCCTGCCGGAGAATCGATGCGTCCTCGGCACCACGATCCGCAGTTCTTCTTTCATAAAGGAAAAATGGTGGAAATCCTCTCCGGCAGTCGGCAGGACCCCTACCCCAACATCCAGCTGATCAGCGAGAATACCTTCTTCGATCCGCTTCGTCCCATTCTCGATCAGCTGGAACGTGATACCCGGATACAACGCATGGAACTCCCCTAGGACCCGGATGAACTGACCTGCATCCATGATCGGCGGCAGTCCGATGCGGATATGCCCCCGTTGCAGGCCGATCAGGTCGTCGAGTTCATGCTGGACATTCTCGAAGGCCTTATCAATCGTCTGGGCCTGCTTCAAAATCGCCCGACCCGCATCCGTCAGCACCAGCTGTTTCCGCGAACGATCAAACAGCTCCACCCCAAGCTCATCTTCCAAATTCCTGATCATCTTACTGATCGTCGGCTGGGTCACAAACAAATGATCCGCGGCACGGGTGAAACTCTTAAATCGCGTTACTTCTATAAAATATTTCAAATGCCTGATGTCCACTTGCTCACCTTCTTCTGTTGGATAGCATGGCACCATATTACCATACATGATGCTTTTTCACTTTTCGTCCAACACAAAAAAGCTTAGAGCGGATGATTCTTGCTCTGAGCTTTTTTGAACCGATAAAAATAATAAATGATTTTTCCCAACACCATTTTCATCTTATTTAACCCTTACGTGATTGCGGTTTTTCCTGTTTTTTAAAAGACAACCCATTCTCCCCCAACACCTTCCGAAGCTTCGGTATAGAAGACGGTCCCATACCGTGAAAGGCAAGAACCTCTTTCTCATTGAATGTCGATAACGTCTCTAAAGAGGTAACCCCATTGTTTTCCAATGCTCTTCTGGCTGGTGCAGGGAGGACGGAAAGAAATCCTGTTTCGGGTTTTCGTTCGTTCTCACAAATGGGACAGGTCGGGCAATCGCTCTTTTTCACATATCTGTGCCCTTTGTCGCATATCCTCACATTTTCATTTGGAGTCATGATAACACCTCTTTCTTATTATGTTGTGCTCCTGTTACGATATACGATCAGAGTAACCGTATTAATAAGATTGTTACAATGAGAAGCACTGATGCGCTGACCACCATTGTTTCCGTTATATCCATAAGAGCGGATCAGTCCTCGATCGTGACCAGATGATAGTGGTAGAAAATCTGGAAACATAACGATATTGCACACGCACTGAGGGGGCTCATAACGGAAAGGGCGACCAAACTCCTCTGATCATTCTTTCCATACCGAATGAGATTCACTACTGGAAGAGTCCAGGCCAGTAAACCCAGTATAAGGCTGCCAATATTTAGAAACCAAACATAATAATTCTCCACCATCTGCTGACATATTTTTTACTCATATTCTCCAAATCCATGATGACATCAGAAGAATCCCGCCTACAGATGCACCTGCCATCTGGTCTACCAGGAGATCACCCGTTTTGACAAAATGAATTGTAAATCGATTGGTGTTAAAAACCCAACAATTAATAGAATAATAGCCAATACTAACAAGCCTATAATCATTCATCCCCCTTATCGTGAAACCGAAAACCATTCCCCAAACTTCTTAATACCGGAATCCTCTTTTACCCTGTTGTATTTTATAAAATCCTGCTCATTAAATTCGGCCAGTGTTTTATGGAAATGCTGCGGGATAAATAGATACCAAAGATCGGACCATTTACTTTCATTCTCAGACCCTCTTATCTTCTCTGCGATGATTCCTGGAAATTTACTTTCAAAGAATCTCATTTCCTCTCCACCATAATAGGCCAGGCAGGATCTAAATTCACACTCCCGGTTCTCTTCACTCCCTAGCAATTTCAAAATCCCCTCGATGCCGATCGTATTCAACATTGTTCCTGAATACTAATCGTAAAAGTTGCTTTCCTTCAGGTTTCTCTACTCAATTAACTATAATCTCGAAACCTTTTAACCTATCATTAAAAATACGTAATGATCATGAAAATCAAACTGGTAAGTGTAAATAACACGGATCCATAAAACACTGAACCTACATTTGTTTTCAATTCATTATCCTTTTGTATTTTCCACCCTGCCTCACTCGCTTCCAGAGCGGCCCCTTTGGATAACGCACCACCACTACTGTTAAAAAAGAAAAGTCCCACCGTTATTCCGAGACCGATGAAAAAGCTCCACTCCCCGTAAGAAAAAGAGAACAGAAGGCTCCCGATCCAAATACCAATAGCAAGTATCGCAGCCGTCACTAATGACGTTCGTGTTATGAATTTCTTCACATATATTCCCCCTCGTATTACTAATACTTACCAATGGACTTGTTAAATAGTTTCAATTTTCAGTCAGATATCATTCCGACTCTACTAGATTCATATTTCAAATCATTCTTGGCATAATGCTCACTCTACACACCAGAGGCTCCCCCATCTAGTAACATATGATCGAGAAAAGGCAAAACACGGTTGCTACGCTTCCGATAACCTTTGAACTTCTTGTCACGCAATCACCCACTTTAAAATGAATACACAACCAATTTTTCCAATATATTCCATTTTACTCAACCATTCATTTCAAAAAAGAAGCTTACCCATTTCCCGATAAGCTTCCACTGATGAATGGACTACCATTCCATATCTTTCTCCACCCAATACCCCTCATCCGAATTCCTTACTACCACATCAAAATTCTCATGCTTCGGGTGCATAAAGACCTCGTATTGAATTCTCCGCTCGTCGTGGGTTTTTCGTAAATACTCCACATCCATGCCTCTTTCGGAAATATCTCGGATTCCCCTTCTCACGAGCTCCGTCTCACCATCTGTATAGAAGTAAATCTTAAGGTCGTAAAGATCGGGATTGCTGAACGCAACGGACATCCCTTCTACAATCGTCAAGTTGTTTCGGGACGAGATGAGCTGACTTCGTTCATAGTGGACGTCCAGGGTGTAGAAATCCAATCCCTCCCTCACCATCTTGACGTCCCGATCGAGGGCGAATAGATGATGGGCCGCAGGATGGCAGGCGGTCATTTTGGATTGATGGATTTCATTGTTGTACTCATATTGGATGGAAGTGTACTTTCTGACGTCGGAATTGACGATATAGGGATCGGTGTTGATATAATTGACCCCTTTTCCTTCCATGAGCGTCAAAAGCTTTTTGGCAAAAGTGGTTTTACCGGAAGCACCGTGTCCTGAAATACCGATGATCATTCTTCCATCGTGCTTGTTTAATAGATTGGTTATGTTATGTAAGATCTTATCCATGAACTCTCTCCTTATTCCTTATTCTAATCCTCAATCATCTCCGCTGACATCAATTTCTGAATGATCCTCGTCCTCATCTTCATGCTGATCAAAATTCCGGTCTGGATGATCACCGATTCCGCACCCTTAATTGCTTGATGATCATTACCAGGAGGAAACCGGCAAAGAAACACACAATAATAGAATAGAAGGAAGGGCAATTAGCAATTGAAGCTTTTCATCGGGAAGCTGCCAATCTCACAAACTCCTCGCTATCCTCTACACATAACCTCATCCCTTTTTCCCAAAAGGCTTCCTTCGTAATGTCTTCCCCCAGATGCTTCATGACGAGTTCTTCTGCCGACATGCTTCCTGAATCCCGCAAGAAGTGCATGTACTGTTCCTCGAATCCTTTCCCCGTTTCTTTCGCCCTGGCGAAGAGATTCAGTGCAAGTAAATAACCAAAGGAGTAAGGAAAGTTATAGAAAGGAGATTCTGTTTTATAAAAATGGGGCGTCCATACCCAAGAATGAACCGGAATCTCATCAAGGGAGCCAGCATAGCCCTCTTCCATAGCAGACTCCATCAGTTCGTTCAAGCGTGCCGGGGAGACGAACCCCTTTTTCCGTTCTTCGTGAAAGTTCTTTTCAAAGATGAATCTTGCATGGAGGTTCATGAAGTTCATGACGCTGCGCTTCAGTTTCTCATCGAGGAGGAACAACTTCTCTTCATCAGAATCCGCTTTCTCCATGGCCGCTTCCAGGATGATCATCTCGGCAAAGGTCGACGCCGTTTCGGCCAAGCTCATGGGATAGGACTTGTTTATCCCATTTACCGATTTCATCGCATGGTTATGAAAGGCATGCCCCAATTCATGCACAAGGGTCAATACCCCTTTGAAATTGCCATTGAAGGTCAGGAACACCCTGGACTCACCCGTTAACGGAAACCCTGCACAAATGGGAACCGCCGACTTATTCGGACGATTTTCTGCCTCGACCCAGCTTTCACGGAATGCTTTTTCCGCGAACTGTCCCATTTCCGTTCCAAATGTGCGAAATTGATCCTCGATCAACGCCGCCGCTTCCTCGTATTCGATTCCTTGATGATGGTGATTCATTGGGGACCAAAAGTGATAGGACTTCATTTTGTCATAGCCATTCATTTGTGCCTTCACGTTCAAGTATTGGGCAAACGGTTCTTTATAAGCATCCATCATCGAGAACATCGCATTCAGTGTTTCCCTCTTCATCCGATTTTGGGCGAGAGGAACATGGAGGACGTCCTCGATCCCCACGCTCTTATACATATTCAACCTGAAACCTGCCAGATGGTTCAGGATTTGCGCGAATTCCCCCTCATGTTCCTTCCACTTTTCCACCAATGCTTTATGAGATTCTTCTCTCACCGACTCATCCTGGTGAGAGCGAAGGTTGATGGCCTGTCCAACCGAGAGATCCTGACCATTCACCTGGACCTTGATACTGCTCATGAACGATTGATAGAATTGCCCCCAGGCGTGGTACCCGTCTGCCATGAGTTCCGACACTTCCTGCGAAGACTCCCGGTCCGCTTCTTCCCGCCATTCTTGGAGGATGAATCGATACTCCTTCAGATCCTCTGAAGCAAGCAGGCTTCCCCATACCGATTCCTCCGTATCAGCTAATTTCCTTTTCATGTTACTGTTGATAGAGTCATATTTTGATTGAAGAGCCGTGGTTTCGCCTCTGTAGAATTGTGCACCCTGGTCTTTCGGATTTTCTGAAAGAAGACATATGGCGTAGGATCTTGCTTGTGATATGGACATCTTTATTTCTCTAAGACGACCAAGAAAAGCTGCTAGTTGATCAGAATCGCTTATTGGCGTCGTCCACTCTTTCACGGTCTCTTCCAGCTCCAAAATTTTGCCTTCCGTCTGTTTCATATGTACATGTAATTCAGGTGAGGTGCTCCCACCTTCAAAGATACTGTCGAGATTCCATACTGGTTTATATTTTGTATGAGTCATCATAATCTCCCCCTATCAAGTTCCAATGAAACGTATGTTCTTATTTTACCTTTCTTTGAACTATTTTCCAACTCTTACTTATCTAAAATTCCAAAAGTTTTAATCCTACTAATTTGAAGGAAAGATCATGTCATCCCACTCACAACAAGCGCAAGGAAGGTTCCCTTACTTCTGAGTCAGTAAAACCCTCACGATTTTTCGACAAAAGGATCATATATTCCGAAACCGGGTCATAAATCATGAAATCCGGGTCATAAAGTGCTGAAACCGGTTCATAAATCCCAAAAGCGGATCATAAGTATCGAAAGCCGGTTCATAAATTCCGAGAGACCATGGTTTCTCGATGAATGAACCATCAAATCACCCCACAATGCCGCTCTAGAGCACTCTTTTAACGCAAAACAACTGATTCATCACCCAAAAAGCAGGATTTCAACTCAAAAACTCCGTAAAAATCCTTTTAATAAGAATCCATCATTTTCTCTTCTACTTTTATCTTCAGTAATAGTACCGTATCATTTTGCTTGATCATATTATTGACTGATTCCTCATCTTGATAATCAATCGTCCTCATTGAGTTACTCCCGGTCTCTCTATAAGCCGCCAGAATTTTCGTTTCTCCTAGTTTTAATTCTACTTTTTCTTTTCCAATGGCATAATCCCAAGAAGAAATGACATCCGTCCTAAAATCTTTTTCAATTCTTGATGGTTGTGTGCTTACACCAGGTCCATAGAGAAAGACTAATGTATCTTCTGCGTTCGGATTGATCATACCAAACCCCATTCGTCCCTCTTCCATTTCTTCTGGGCTATTGCCGTATGATAGTTCCGTTAATGACTGAGGATCTTTAGTTCCAGCGCTGTATCGTTCCACCCAAAGGTTTACCCACCTTTTATCCGCATTAGGCAAATAAAAGTCAAAATCAAATAAGACCCCTAAGTTTAAGCCTTCAAACGTATCCTCATATTCAGAATCTGTTTTCATGGAAATAGTAGGTTGATCGGGCTCGCGCTCATCAGAACACCCCACACTAATCAGGATTAATAGAATGACAAACATACAAGATCTTTTCATAGTACGCTCACCTGCCCCCATCTTTTTGCATCAAATGAACTACTCTCCAACAATCTTCATATCCTTAAGCGGATAAAACACAACATTCGTAGTCCCTACAATCTTCTCCATGGGAATCGCCCCAATATGCCTGCTATCCTTACTATCCCTTCTGTTATCACCCATCACGAACAGATGACCTTCCGGAACGGTCGATTGTCCGACAGCCGTATCCTCCAAGGTAAAAGGCATGGTCAAGTCACCCTGTACATTCTCTTTTTGTTCATCCAGGAAAGGTTCCTCATACGCTTTCCCGTTTACATATAACGTGTCCCCTTTATACTCGATCTTATCTCCAGGAAGGCCAATCACACGCTTAATATAATCCTGTTCCTCATTTGCGTGGAACACAACGATATCAAAGCGCTCTGTATCCCCTAATTTAGACACAATCATTCGCTCCCCGTCTTGCAGAGTCGTATTCATGGAAGATCCCTTCACCATGATAGGAGTGACCAAGAAAGTACGAACAATAAATACAACGACTAACGCTATAACCAAAGCTTTAATCCATTCTAAAAGCACATTTTCCTTTTCAACCACGCTCTTCATCCTCTTTCCTATACTTAAAATGAAAAATAGCACCTTCACACTGCTGCCCATTCCTTTGCCGCTTATTTGTTACACGCATTTAGGACAAACAACTGTCGCAGAGTTTTGACTGATTTCCTTATTTTGATGCATATAAAAATAAGGTTTCGACCATTGCACAACCTGATACAAATAAGATGGATAGAAGTCCAATGGCATCCACCAGATCAACCCTTTCAATCTATCATTTGGTTTTTTCTTACATACGTTTGAATCCGGTGAAAGTTTCATTTATTGGAAATTCATAAAAAAAGCTGAAGATCAAATGTCTTATTGAACTTCAGTTTTGGGACCCTTAATTTTTAATGTAATATCCCCTGTTCCCTCATCCTTTTTCTGATCCTTATTAAATATGATTAATCAAACAAACCAAAAAAATCCGTACTGAAAATCAATAGCAACGACAATGACAGTAAGACTAACTGAGAAATGGTGAATTTATAATCATTCCTATTTTCTGCGTATCGCTTCTCCACAACAGCTCTAATCGTTTCAGACACAATGACAGAGACAATAAGCAAGATATGAGTTTCAAAGAACCAAATTCTTTCTAGTGGAGGCTGGGTAGCATTGTATATACCGCCAACGACAATCAGGGTAGCGAAAGTAATTCTGATCATCCAATCTATCTTCTTATGTTTTTCATTCAAATGATGATAGGAGAAGAGCTTTTTCTTTTTTACTTTAAACCACTTTCTCATTCCTTTATTAAACAAAAATATCAACAATCCATAACTCGCTATAAACAGAAAAAATCTCAACCAGAATTGATCCATGTAATCGAATTCCCCCTCCCGCATGTATTGAATTCTATAATTCTAGGGATTCGATGATTTCCCGAGTATCTTTACGCAGCAACTTAACCTGTTGATCATTAAGATTTTTGTCGCTTTCTAAATACCAAAGATATAGCCCCTCCAAATGATATTCCTTTACTACTGAGGGGGATAAAATGGTCAAATTTAATACCGTAGCTTCTTGATCATCAACGGTCACCACTCTCTCATCACCTTTCCTGATCATTCCATAAACCAAGCCCTCTCCATGTCCTTGAATTCCTTGCAGCTTTTCATATTCTCGATTAGGATCTAAGGGTCCCCAGGTAAACATCCCGCTTTTCCAGCCGAATATTCCCTTTCGAACGACCGTAACCCCAAGGTTGGTTTTATCTTTAATGACAAAGTACAGGGACTCATCCCCCACCTTATAGGCAGGAATCAACTGGAGTTCCTTATCAACCGCCTGAATGGCTTTGTACGGTTCCGAATAAGAGTCCTGGTCTTCTGTATAAGCCCAGGCAGCCATTAGGGCAATAACAACTATAAATAAAAATACATATTTGAGAATTGTAGAGTTTTTCACGTTTTCTCCCTTCTTCATCTTAGGAAGGATCACCCGAAAATCTGTGCAGTGATTTCATATAATCCACGGTATCGATGTAGCTTCATTACCTCGATCTGCTGAAGATCATCGATGGTCCAGTTATGTATAAATCGAGAACTTCGATTCGATAGATATTCCCTGCATGAGCCCCTTCAATTACCTGCATCTGAAGCAGCTTCAAGTTTCGCTCCCCTAACTCTTGCTCTAAGTGCTTCAATCAACATCCCCCTTTATGAAATAAGTTAACATTCCAATTAATTCAAATTATTGATTCTAACTCATTAATAGTATTAAAATTATGACTTTATTTTACGGAAGACCATTTACTCCCCCTTATTTATATGGTGAACGATAATTCCAGGCCAAGTCCCCTTCCAGTTCTTCTTCCTTATCCGCTCTTCATAAATGGAAACTAGCTCTTCTGTCTCTCTAAAAAAAGGGGTAGGCTTTACTTCTAAATTGATCACATCATCTAGGCCACAAGGAGCCGTAAGGACCAACTGACCTTCCCTGTCCATCTTTACTCCAAGAGCAGTGGCTGTCTCAGGAAACTTTGAAATCACATCCTCTGAAGAAGTGTAGGGCGGAAGATCGTTTACAACATGCATCCTTGCCTCATTCTTAACAGACCAGGGGATGGCAGGCATGATGGATCGTAATTCTGCTTCAAACCTTTTTTCGATTTCTTCATCACTATTTTTTTCATCGAAATAGATGACATCCACATCTGGAGTATAGGTCCTCTCTTTATATCCATGGAGAGTATCCCATATTTTCGAACGTACAAATCCAGCGCATATCCACCAATCCGGTAAATCCAATGAGCCTGCAGCCTTAATAATCTCTATCATGCCAGGATCGTTCCCAATCAACTTGATGACATCTTCTTTATTTTTCAGCACTTGAACATCCCCCTCCAGCTATTCATTTCTCTCTATCCAGAAAAAGGTAAATCTACGGCTTTTCTACATTCACAACAAAACTGGTTAATTCTTCTTCATCAACAAAAACGTCAATCTTCCAAAGCCCTTCTCTACCCAGGGCGAATTTCGCACCACTCCTGTTATTGTCGATCCCCCATTCATATAGATGAACTGTTTCATTGGTTTCCTTATGAGTGGCTAACATCTTATACTTCTTTCCATTAACAGCAATTGAATCCTCCCGAAAATAAACATCATAATGTCTTCCCTCACCAACCGGAAACTCTGGTTCATCCCCTTCACCGTTAACCTTAGTCATTCCGAACACACCCTCGGTTCCATACAGGGTTACGTTTTCATGTTGAAAGGTTTCAGATTCCATCCACGTGGTTTCATCCTTCTCTCTGCTGCAACCAGAGAGAATGATACCGACCAGAATGAATAGTGAAAAAAATACCAATCTCCTATTCATAAAAAACCCCCTTTTACGATTGGATATCATGCCCTCCTGTGTAGTCTCCTTTCAGTAAATATTTCTACTCTCTGAATGATTTATAATCCTCCATATAGAAAGCCACATAGCCGCAGTTTGAACAAACAGCTGCTTTAGGTTTTGCCGAAACTTTATTAAAAAAACCTTTCCGTTTTTCACTTATTTTTATTCCATACATGACACCTTCAACATTGACGTTACACCCTTTTACCATTTCATTTTTGCAATGAATACATTCCATTTGACTCCCCCTCGAGCTTGTTGTTCAGGACCGTTATAACCCCATTTTGTCTTACTACCAATTATTTCAAAATAGGATGTTAATCACAATCATTAATTTTTATAAAAAAAGAATGACCACCCTCAGGATGATCATTCTTTCTTCTCAAATTATACGTTTCGAACAGCCTCTTCAATCCCATCATTTCCTGAAATCAAATCGAAGCCCTTGTTACATGTACGTTCTTCGTCCAGGCTCGCTACGATCGTGCCCGCTACATCTTCCCGCGGAATCGATCCTCTTGATAGATTCTCTCCTGCGGTCACCTTCCCTGTACCTGCTTCATTTAATAACCCGCCCGGCCGGATGATAGTATAGGTTAATCCGCTCTGTTCCAAAGCCCGATCAGCAAAATGCTTCGCCACATAATACGGCTTCAAGGACTCGTTCCAATTCTCACGATTATGTGCCTGCAGGGCACTCACCATGATGAACCGGTCGATTCCTGCCTGCTTGGCCGCCTCCATCGTTTTGACCGCTCCGTCTAAATCGATTAGAAGCGTCTTATCCGCACCCGTTTTACCACCGGACCCGGCTGTGAATACGACGGCATCGGTCCCCTTCAGACCATGTGTAATCTCATCCACCGTACCCTCTAGATCAACCAGTGAAGATTGGACGTCATCCTGTTCAAAGGCCTGGGCTTGCTCTTTCTTTCTCACAATGGCCCTTGGCGTATGCTCGCTGCTTTCTATTAAGAGCCTGATCACTTGCTTCCCGATTTGTCCGTTCGCTCCTACTACTGCTACGTTCATATCCTCATCTCCTTATTCTGATGAATTGAGTATGAATAAATCATCACATGTTTCGTGAATGATGACAAATCTTCTGTTTGGGCAGTACGTGGCTAACCTAATTGCTCTATCAAAGGAATAATCCCATTTATCTATTGATACGTTATATAAATACATCATAATTGGTTAGGAGAATGTCCGATGAAGAAAATCATTTTGTTTGCGGATCCCGGCATTGATGATTCCATTGCCATCATGTACGCCCTGCTGAACCCCGACATTAAAATACTCGCCATCGTATCAAGCTATGGGAATACATCAAAAGAGCAGGCCACGGATAATATCGCCTATTTGCTCAAACTTGCAGGACGTGAGGATATCCCGATCATCGGGGGAACCAATAGTCCCTCCACAGGGGAAATCCCAACGTATTATCCTGAGATCCACGGAGAGGAAGGGCTCGGTCCCATCAGACCCCCTGAGAGCTTATCTGGTGAACTCACCAATTTCTCAGAACTTTACAAAATCATCAAGGACCAAGACGATATCACCATAGTTGACGTGGGGAGAAATACATCCCTTGCCTCCCTTTACTTATTAGGTGAAAATATCGTCGAAGACATCAAGGAATTTTACATTATGGGAGGCGCCTTTTTGGTTCCTGGAAACGTGACCCCCTCTGCAGAAGCGAACTTCTATGGTGACCCCATTGCATCACAGGTGGTGGTCAGGGAACTGACCAATCTTTACATCGTTCCCTTGAATGTCTCGAACAAAGCCATCATCACCATGGACCAAATCCGTTACATCCAGCAGATGTCAGATAACCCATTGATAGAGATCATGGATGAAGTCATGGAATACTATATTGAAGCATATAAGAAGCTCATTCCTGGTATAAACGGTGCACCCATGCACGATGTCGTGACCCTATCCCTGATGGCGAACCCGGATATGGGGCGGTCCATCAGAAGGGAGGTCAACATCTTGACCACGGGAATTGGAATGGGAACGTCCATCGCAGATTTCAGGGCCAGTTCCAAGCCGGCTGAAAAAAACATCAACATCTTCCTTGAATTGGACTATCCACGGTTTGTCGAGGATTTCATCACGGTCATGGGAAAAGCAGATGGAAAACCCTGAAAAATCAATGGTCGATTATCAGGAAAGGAACGGTACGTTTCCTCACACCCGTGTATCTTCTTGATTAAGAGTTCAAGTCCAAACAATCCGCTTTCGCACGATTCACAATGACACAACTTTTCCTCTACAAGAACCAAGTAAACTATAATCTTTCAGAAAAGCTGTTTTC
Organism: Rossellomorea sp. GQ25; assembly: GCF_059758515.1. NCBI lineage: Bacteria > Bacillati > Bacillota > Bacilli > Caryophanales > Bacillaceae > Rossellomorea > Rossellomorea sp. GQ25. The sequence goes on from NZ_JCAXEQ010000002.1 coordinate 681,416, forward strand.
GTAAACTTTGTTGTTTTTAAATGTATGAGATTAATATGGTAAAATTAAATGATAATTGGATTTTTTGGGTTTGTTTGATGGGAGGATTGGCAAATTGAATAATAAGTTTTGGCGCTTGTTTCTGCTTATAATAGTATTATTGTCGCTGGTAATTAATAATTCAGATTCGATTAGTTATATGTTTAAGAATGTATTTAATTGTCTTTCAATTGCTACATTCGTTATTGTTGGACTCATCTATTTGTTTGGCAATACAAAAAGAGATAAAAAACTAAACTAGATAGCAGAAGTTGCTAGTGCCCCCGATACTCAGGAGGCACTGCGCTACGATAACACATCGTCATTAACCAAATGGACGCCAACATATTTTCGAAATCAACATATACCAATTTTCAGTTCGTGGCAAGGAAAATCAACAAGCCTATAACCCATTCTACGCACCGCCCCATCTAATCCTGATTACTTAAATTTGTCATTCATTGAACTCTGTGTTAATGTGTTACTATCTTGAAATTGACCAACTCATGTGAAAAGCCACCCACTGAATTCAGCGGGTGGCTTTTCTCTGTCCATTTACAATTTACCATCAAATTCTGACGTATCCATCCACCCTAAAATTATCCAATGAACTCAATCATAAAATATCTTAGGTAGAGGAAGGGCGACTCCAAATAAATCATATCGAATTAGAAGTTCAAACCTCAAATGATAGAATACAATTCTTCCACACTCGTCATAACATAATCAGCATGAGGATTCTCTTCAACCTTATCCGTAAAATAACAGGCACTGATCCCTGCATTTTTTCCAGATAATAAATCCAAATCCCGATCCCCGATCATGATCGCTTCTGAGTGGTCTATATCATGCGTACGTATCAAATGCTGTATGGCATCCGGACTCGGCTTTCTCTAAAAACCCGTGCTGAGAGGTGATGAAGTCAGAAAAGTAGCCCGTCAGCCCATAACTCTCCAGCATCTTGATCGAAGACTCGCCCCTGTGGGTGTACAAATAATTTCTTCTGCCCGTTTCATGAATATACTTACAGAGTTCCACGATCCCTTCAAAGGGCTTGGACAAATCGAATTCCACTTCTTTTCTGCGGGAATTGTAGGCTGTGACAAATTCCTTTCCAATCCCATACCTTTTTTCATAATGTTTCAGAGTGGATGTGATCGATACCTTCATCTGTTTCATAATTTCCTCTAACGGCTCTTCGATTCCATGTCTTTCTAGCGTTTCCTTGAAGGTGCCCGCCATCACGGGATATGTATCAAAAAGAGTGCCATCGAAGTCCCATATGATGTGTTTGTACATGTCCATTCCTCCGCTTATGTAAACTATCCTAATTTTACCACAAGTAATGGTCTTTTCGTCCATAATGGAAAAAGTACTCATGCAAAATAGGAAAATTATGCTAAACTATTTTTAAAGATAATCAAAGGGGGAGCTTGATGATTCGTTCACAACAAACGATTTTCCTTATAAGTTCGGCCGCCCTGTTTTTCGCAGGAATCATCCTTCTTTCATATAGAACATACGATTGGGGACTGCTGCCGCTACTGGGCCTATTCATCCTCTATCTCTCTACTAAAAAGAACCGGTCCGTAATTTCCCTATTCCTGTTCTTCCTGTTCGGGTTACTGGTATTTCAATTCACAACAGGCTGGATTAACGAGTGGAATGTTTCAAAAGAAACGAAAATCCTGTTGAATAGAAGTATTCTTCTATCCATCCTGATGGCTTTAGCAGTCTCACACTTAATATCAAAAGAAAAAATTCGTTTCTTCACTGTGTTCCCGAATTGGAGAAGGCGCATCTCTATGCCCTCCCATACCATTTCAACGCCCTTATTTTTACTGATTGGGCTATTGGGATCCAGTACCATCCTCATCCCATTGATCTGGTCTGCGGGAATCAGTGATGTGAAATCCGTATTCTTATTCGCTATAGGGTTTGCCATCCTGAACGCTATATTAGAAGAGCTCATTTGGAGAGGGATCATATTGTCATCTCTGATACGAAACGTCTCCACCCTTTATGCAGTAGTCGTCACCAGCATCGGATTCGGAATATTACATATATCCATCGGAATCCCTGTACTCATCAGTCTCCTCTTCTCTTTTGGGGGCCTATTCTATGCCATGGTGGTTTTAAAGACGGATAGTATCTATCCTTCAATCGTTTTTCACATGGTGATTAATGTGGGGATGGTGTTGAATGGATGGATTGTTTGAGCGCCACTAATCGAATATAGGAATTGAATGTCATGGAACTCTTTTTAATCTTTATAATCGTTATCGTTCTTATAGTTTTTCTCTTTATCTTCTACATCATTGTTGAGCGAGCCGTTCGAGAAGGCATTAACAACTCGGTCATCGGGCGACTCCTCGAAGAAAAGCATGGAATCAAAGAACCACAGGGGGACGAGGATTTATTCGACGATAAGTAATCATGAGGGGTGATCCGTTGTTTGGAATGTCAGTTGAAGAAACACTGATCTTAGTGTGGTGTGCAATCTTATTGATCAACAATGTCGAACTGATCTTCAGATATCGCTCGAATAAAGATAAGTATATAGAATTCTAGGATTCCGGGGCATTCTTCCCTATAAGTCAATTCAGACTGACAATGGGAATCCTGATCGGCACGTTTATCTTTAAAGGACTTATCTATATCATAGCCGCTTTTGTCCTCCACAATATCTATGCGATCGTAATAGGATTCCTTCTGTTGGTCTTAAAGCTGATCATCGGCATTCAAGATGGGGAGACGTTCCGCAAGAGCAAATGGGATCTGGTGATGTTACTTCTTGAAACAATGTTTGTACTGTACTTCATTCTGGCTTACTTCTTTTTTAATTGGTGAAGTGAAAAGGAGCTTATCCGATAGAGGGTGAGCTCCTTTTTCCGTTAAATCTCCTATACTCTCTTCGCTTCCATGTTTAATACCACTACTTTCATCTGCCCTACCTGTAACATAACTCTCCTTCTCTTCGACTGATCCATTGAGGTGAATCGAATGAAAAGAAAAAGCTTATTGATTCTTCTAGTGACAAACCTGGTTCTTCTTATTGGTTGTGAAGGCGTACACCTGGACAACGCAAGCTATGACGACTTGTCCGACGACAAAATCATTCACGGAAAAGTCATCCAGAAACGTTGCAAAGGCATAACTCTGGAACTAACCGGCGAGTCCAAAGAGACATTCTCTGACACCATCCGCGTCGGTGTTACGGATGAAGAAAAGTTCAACCGCATAGAGGAAGGACAGAATCTATCCGTTTGGTATGATTTCATTCGCGAGTCCAACCCTCCACAGACGAAAGCATTAAAAATAGATGGATATTCTTCACGATCGTAACTAAAATATGGTACTATTAATTAACAATAATTGGAATAAAAGGAGAACACACGATGAAATACCTTAAATCCTTTTTAGCTTTTGAATGGATCACGATCATTGGGGCTTCAACCGTCCTCTACACCCGCTGGGACTTCCCCCTCTCTGTTTGTATCGGCATCGTAATACTTGGGGTGATCCTTACGCTTTACTTTACCAAAAAGTATGAGCCCAATGATGATAAGGTGAACGATATATAGTGGATATGGGGAGAAAGAAATCTCACTAGAATATGAACATCATCCCACATCACACACTTCACAACGTTCGTCACCTTGGTCAAACGTGGACATGAAGTTCGTATTAAAAAAAAGCATCATCAACATTTACGTCAATGACACTGAAATCTTCAAGGCATTTTATTTTTCCCCTCTTATCTCACTACAACTTCCCATCAACCTCAGACGTATCCACATCCTCCCCGAACCAATCACTCAACTTCGCCTTAGCCTTACCTTTCACCTCGTCATCGATATACATGGCCACCTGCAGCAAAGCCAGACCCAACGCACCAAGGTCATCTGTAAACCCTACTCCCACCGCCATATCGGGAATGAAATCTGTCGGAAGGATGAAATACCCCAGAGCCCCGATAATGATCATCTTCGCCTTCACGGGAATATCTGGCTTTTGCAGGACAAAATAAAGAAGTAAAGCCGTATAAACGACGGAATGTCCCGCCTTCAAGCCGTACCTTTTCAACTTATCCCAAAACTTTTCCTCTGAATAATGTTTCTCGGTATTATCCATTTCACTTCCACCTCCAGTATGAGACGAGCTGCCATCTCTTGTTCCTTTTATTGTAGAAGGTTTGGTGGAAATAGACAAATGTTTGGAAACGTGGATTCTAAGCCCTGATCTTCGAAAGTACGTTATAATCCAAGTACATAAACTTATATAGGAAGTGATCCACATGCTAAATGCCATCATATTATTCTTCCTTGCCGGAATCGCTGAAATAGGAGGAGGCTACCTCATCTGGCTATGGCTTCGGGAAGGGAAGCCAGTCTATTGGGGAGTGGCCGGCGGAATCTCCCTTGCCCTGTACGGCGTCATCGCAACCTTCCAATCCTTCCCTTCATTCGGCAGGGTCTACGCGGCATATGGGGGAGTATTCATTGTCCTGTCCGTCCTATGGGGATGGGGAATCGATAAGAAAACACCTGATTTGTATGACTGGGTTGGTGCGGGGATTTGTTTCGTTGGGGTTGGTGTGATATTGCTTGGTCCGAGGCAGTAAGCTTCCATTTCACTCGTTACATCAATTTTTATGGACAAACAAGAACATTTGTTCTAAAATGGATGTAAATGGAATTTCAGGAACTGGTATGATTGAGACCCCCATTAACAAAGAATACACCCATTCAAGCGTTCAAAGAGTATTACTGGTTAAAGGAAGAGCTGCAAACATTTAGCCGGGCCAATGGAATCAGTGCTTCAGGTTCGAAGGTAGAGCTATCAGAACGGATTGAGACCTTCCTGCAGACAGGTGAAATCAAAAAGCCTGTTAGAAAAAAAGGAAACCGGAAATCAGTACCTCAAGTAAATTTAAATCTTGATACCCTCATTACAGAACATCATCGCTGCAGTCAGGAAGTGAGGGCATTTTTCAAGTCGGTCATTCCGGCATTTCATTTCTCGACCTATATCCAAGACTACTTCAAAAACAGTACAGGGAAGACCTATCGTGATGCAGTGGAAGCATGGTATGAAGAAGAAAAACGAAAGAAAGACCCTTCATACAAGAAACAGATTGCACCACAATTCGAATACAATCAATTCACCCGCGACTTCTTTTCCGACCCGAATAATCGGGGCAAAAGTAGAACCGAGGCCATTGAAGCCTGGAATGAAATAAAGAAGCTTCCTGGGAGTAATAAATATGTAGCGGATAAGTAACGTTAAGAAGGTCCGTCCCTCGAAATGAGGGACGGACCTTCTTCATTAATCAATCATTAGATCCTAGAAACCGTCTGTTACTTCGTCGTGCTTATTTAAGAAACTATCTCTGTTCGTATCATAAAATCAAGGAACACAGAATCATCTATGATTCCTTGGGTATTAAGATAGTTCGTTGCATTCTCAAGGTTGTTGATTTCTCGATTGCTATGCTTCTCTTTCATGTTATACCAATTATCCAGTTGCCTTTTGATGGTATACAAAACATTCAATGCCATCATAGTATCATCATGACACTGTAACCAAACCTTCGCATATCCGCCGTCTGCTTGAATTCCGTCGTCAGGTCCTCATGACTTCTCGCGTTAATGTAATTCCCTCCTGAAGCACCGGCCATTTCCTTTAATCCCTTCATCATACTTGCCGAACGGATAAACCTCCTCAATCTTCGAACAGGAAGCCTTCTTATCCTTATCACTACCTGTGCCGACATGCCCATAGACCCTAATCTGGGTTGATGTCTTTTTCATCTTATGTGGATATGGAAAAAATAGTATACTAGACGGTGAAGAATAAGGGGGCAAGAACATGATTCGAATACAGCAAAATTCCAGTACGGTTACGATAGTCATTCACGAGATTTACGGAATCAACCAGCATATACAGAACTTTTGTGAATTTATTTCAGAACAGGGTGTGGATGTCATCTGCCCGGATTTATTAGAGAGGGACACCCCTTTCGATTATTCTCAAGAAGAACTGGCGTACCGTCATTTCATGGAGAATATCGGATTTGCTCGATCTTCACAAAAAATAATGGAAACCCTGTCAGATTGCAAACTTGAATACAAAAAAGTGGTGACCATCGGATTCAGCGTAGGAGCAACGGTTGCTTGGTTATGCAGTGAAGATGAAAAGATTGATGGAGTCATAGGATACTACGGTTCACGCATCCGAAACTATTTGGAGATCACACCACGATGCCCTACTCTATTGTTCTTTCCTGAAGATGAGCCATCCTTTCAGGTTGATGAAGTCATTTTGACGTTAGAAAAAAAGAATATCGAAATTCAGAAGTACAAGGGGAAACACGGGTACAGTGACCCTTATTCGTCAAACTATAATAGAGAATCCTCGCAAAAAGCGAGGGATAGAATCATAGGTTTTCTTAATGTAAGTAAGGATTAAACAGAAATTTCGCATGCCCGGGGATCATACTCCAAATTTTGATGAAGGAGCATATTTAGGTGAATTTGTAGTTTTGTTTGCATGATGATGAGGTTGTTAAAGTTATGGCCTGATTCCCACCGTGTCACCTCATTTTGACCTCTTATAACCGGTACCTGACCATAAGGGGTCTGACCCTTATATTGAACCACTTCACCAAAAACACCCTTTAAAATTTTCATTAGGGTGTTTCATCACGAATGTTTTCGAAAATTAAAATACTCATAGTTATTGAGATGATCTTAGCTTCTCCACCTTCAACTTCTCAAACGTCACTTGTCCCCCTTCCGAAAATAAAGAAATACATTGATCCTCAGGTCGTGGAAAGACCAAGTTAGTATGAACGGTTCGACCATTGTCAATAAAGACCTCGACACTCGTCTTATCAACAAAAATGGTGAGATGAGCCTGTTTAGCAGCGGAATCGAATGGTGCCTTGCTTTCCACAAATGTCCCTTCTCTGTCCGGTTGATCGATAAAGCTCCGGTTTAGGTATGAATAGTCGCCTTCAAGGGAGATTCCAGCATCGATATGTCGGGATTGATCTTCGGACTCGCGTAATCTGAAGCCGACTTGATCAGCATCCTCCCAAGAAATATCCGCCTCTATCCGATAAGTCTCACCTTCAAAATCCAGCTTCTCCATTCCGTCTTCAACAGTAATACCCTCAAACGTCTCTGTAGATTCCACCAACCCATCAAGCGCTTCAATAGGCTTCGACACAAGGTAATATCCACTCCCAGCATCACCATCCAACCTGATTTCCCGTAAGATCGAATCAGTCCCATTAAACCCATCATGCTCCATCGTCGGAGTGTTATCCGCATACGACCACTTATTCATCCAGGCAAACGCATACCTCTTCTCTTCCTTATCCTCAGCCTTACCATCTTCAAACGTCACCCCACCATACCAATCAAATCCATAATCCAGCCACTGGGGATCAGCTTGATCGGCTTCAAACGTACTGCCATTGAATTCCCCTGTCCAGTAGGCGTACGTATTCGGTTCCCCGATCGCTTCTCCATTGGCACTCACTCCGAGCACCCACTTCACCGTGCCGTCGGGCGCCTTCATTTTAAACAAATCGGGACATTCCAACACGCCTAAGTCCGATGTCTGAAAATCCCCTGTAAACGTCCAATCCTTCAGATTCTCAGATTCATAGAAACCGACCTTCGAACCTTCTGCCATGAGCATGACCCATTTGTCCCGTTCGTGATCCCACACAACTTTGGGATCACGAAAATCCTTCGTACCAGGATTCTTCAAGACTGGCTCATGACTATAATTTTCAAATGTCTTTCCTTCATCGTTACTCACCCACATGTATTGTTCCTGCTCACCGGTCTCCCCGGTTGGCTGGGTCACGATCGCAATGAAGGCATCCTTTCCGAAACCGGCTGTATTCTCCCGGTCGATGACGACGGAGCCGGACCATGGATCGCCGTTTTCATTGGTGTATTTCGGGATCGCCACTCCCTGGTCTTCCCAGTGGATGAGGTCCTCGGATACGGCATGACGCCACTCCGTCCCGTTGCCGTCCGGGTAGTCTTTGTTGTAAAGATAGTAGTAGTGGTATTTCCCTTTATAGTAGACCGGCTTTTGCGGGTCGTTCTTCCACTTGTCGGGGGTCGTGAAATGGTAGGATGACCGGTACGAAACATTCTTTTCAGCCTCAGGGCGTTCGTCTTTGTCCTGAGATTTCATCCACCATGCAGACGCTCCAACCATCAGGACGATCAGAACCATTAGCATGACGATTCCCTTCTTTCTTTTTACTGGATTCATTTCTTTCCACCACCTAATAAAAAAGAAAATGCCATCTCTGACATTTTCTTTTTTTGAAGTTTGCTATTATTGTTCGTCGTACGTGATTTGACCTTGCTCCAGAATGCCGTCTTTCACAACAGATGATTTCTTGTTGTTGATATCAAGAAGGAATGAAGGAGCAAATGTTGATTTGTGATCTTGGAAGAAGCCACGGTTTGTCATATAACTCGTCACAACGAATTGATCGGAATCCTGCTGCGGGATGACATAGTGTGCGTACGTCCATGTGAGGTCGTTAGGATCCAGATCCTGATGCAGGACGATCCCTGTTTCGTTCATTGGCTTGAAAGGACCTGTTAATGAGTCCGCAACATAACCAAGCATGTAGATATCTTGATCATCAGCGCCATCGATGGTCATTTTCGATCCGCGTGTACTAGTGAATAAGTAGAACTTGCCATCTTTCTTGAAGATGTTCGGGCGCTCGATTTCGTCCGTCACCGTGTTGGATACAAGAAGCGGCTTCATTTCTTTCTTGATCGTGTAGTCGTCGTTGATTTCGATGATTCCCATTGCGCCGTTAGCCAGTTCAGCCAGATCTTTCTTCGGGCTTTCCTGAAGGGCTTTGAACTCCTCCTTGAAAAATTTCATTCCTTTTCCGTAGTAAGCTCGGTTATACAGGGAATCTTCACCTGAGTAACCATACTCTGTACCTGTGTTTGCTTCGAATACTAAGTATTTTTTGCCCTTATCTTCGATGTAGTGCGGGTCACGGAGCGTGTGGTTGTTCATGAAGTTGCGGTCTTCGAATGCTTGGCCCACGGTTTCATAGGTTTCCCCGTCTCCACCGCTGTAGATGGATTTGTGATCCTCGATACCGTCGATTTTCAATTCACTTTTCGCTTCTTCTGATACGTTGACTTGGGCAGTGGTCAATGTTTGACGTCCGAATAGGCCTTTGCTTTCGTTGAAGTCTCCGCGATTCGTGTAGAATAAGCGGATGTCACCGTCTTCTGTGAAGAGGGCTGATCCCGACCATTCTTCTACCTGACCCTTTAAGGTTTCGTCGTTCGCTTTGTATTTATCTTCATCGTCGAAAACTCGTCCTGCATTCTTCCAGGCATCGATGGAATCATCGCCGACTTTCTTATAGAACATGTAGACGAATGTATCATTGGCGTTTTTCGGATCACCGGCAAGTCCGAAGACGATGTGGTAGCCGTTGTACTCAGCCACGGTGCCGTCTGCGTTTTGAAGCGGCCATGTATCCCATACATCCATTTTGATTTCGTTTCCGTTTTCATCCACCTTGGTTGCCGATTTTACATTTTTGATGGAAGAAGCGTCAAAGGAAGGAACGGTGAAGCGGTCATCCCCATGTTGCTCGACCATGTTTTTCATATCCTGGCGGGTGATCTGTGACGTGCCGTACGTTTCTTTGTATCCTTCTTCCCCAGCCCCGTTGGCAGAAGCAGATGTGAAGCCGCCTCCGAAAAGAATGGCTGCACTTAACGAAACAACGGTTGCTTTGCTTGCAAATTGACGATAGTTCATTATGTACTCCTCCTAAATGATAGTTATAAGTTCCGGCGCTCTAAGCTCGCCTTACATATATCAGTATAAGAGGGGGGGCCAGAACTGGATATGGCATGGATTGATGTCATTTTCGTCTTAAATTGATAAGGGGGAGGATAGGCTCATATGGGGGGGGATGAAAGTCATGGAGACGATTAACAGGGAGAGGGACCTACCGTACAAAAAAACGACCGTCCATCCCGACGAGTCGCTTTCCATGCTCGATCACCCAGCCTAAGAGGAGGATGACAGGCACGCCCCTTCCTTCCAAGCCCTGTCGAATTCCTCTAATGCTTCCTGCCCCGAGTTCTCTTCATCGATATAATCCTGCATGATTCCTCCCATCTCCTTTTTGATACATGGGGAAAAGGAGGACCAGTTGAAGGTGTTCGTATCCTTGATCAACTTCAGGGTTTCCTCTCCGAGTGGACCAATGTCCTGGACGGGGATGTCCTTGAAGGCCGGAATGAAGTGAAACTTCTCCGTCATGTATGCCTGTCCTTTCTCTGATGACACCATCCAGTTCAGGAACTTCTTCGCTTCCCGTTTTTCCTCCGGGGAGGATTGGGAATTAATGACCCAATAGCTCGGGACGCCTGCTAGGATCCTGCCTTCTTTACGATCATTGAGAGGCACGGGGAACATGCCCACAGAAACTGCCTTGCCTTCGAGCAGTGGCTGAATCCAGTTGCCCTGCAGGATCATGGCGGCCTTTCCCTCTGTGAACTGTTCTAGCTCCGTGTAATAGTCGGTGTTAGTGGGGCGTTCATTTCCGTAACGGACCGTCAGATCGAGGAGGGTGAATAGATTCTGGAATGACGGATTGTCCCGGAAGCTTGCTGAACCCTTATCCAATCCTTGAGGAAATCCCTTGTCTGCTTGAGCAAAGGCGACACTCGCCATATGATGGCCGAGCTTCCAATCCTCATAATAGCCGTTGGCAAAGGGCATGATTCCCTTACGGTCGAGCTTAGCAGCTGCTTCCTCAAGCCCCTGGTAGGTCGATGGCGGGGAAGTGATGCCCGCCTTTTGAAAGAGATCCCGGTTGTAGACGATACCGAAGCCTTCTATATTCATCGGCATCCCGTATACCTTATTATCCAACGTAATCCCGGCTAGCACATTCTCAGATGCCCGGTTGACCCACGGCTCATCTGACAAATCTTCTAAAAACCGTCTCCACTCCTTCGCGGCTTCCCGTCCGAGATTGGTGAAGATATCCGGTCCTTCACCCGCTGCAAGCTTCGCCGTGATATCGGAATAATCATCCGCCGCTCCCCCAACCGTCTCCACCTTGATGGCGACTCCCGGGTTCTCTTCCTCATAAGTGGATACCATCTGTTCGAACTCGTTGGCGATTTCCACCTTGGGATTCCGGATCGTGAGGGTGACCTTTTCTTCTTCAGGTTCCGATTCTTTTTTCTCTTCTTTGGACTCGCCGCAAGCAGTGAGTGTGACAGAGATGAAGCCGATGATAAAGGCTTTGAGTAGTTTCTGTTTCATTCTGATCCCCCGCTTGACCGGAATTCAAACGGCGTCAGTCCGGTCACTTTTTTAAATAGTTTGGAAAAGTATTTCTCATCTTGATAGCCGAGCATGGTGGCAATCGAATAGATCGACTCCTCCGTCTCCACGAGCCACGAATTCGCTTGCTGGATCCGGAGCTTTGTCACGAACTTCGACAGGGTCATGCCGGTTTCTTTCTTGAATGTCCTTGAAATATGCTCCCTGGTGAGGAAAAACATTTTCGACAGCTTTTCAAGGGAAATATCCTCCATATAATAGGTCTCTACATAGGAAACGATCTCCTGGATACGCCTTGCCGCCTCCATTTCATCGGGACGGCGGATCGTCCGGTACTGATTCTGTTCGAGCTCGCTGGATAATCCTTCGAACACATCCTGGATGCTTCCCAGGGAATCGAGCCCGTTCTGGACAAGACGGACGGGGACTGTCATGTTTTCACTCATCCATTCTTCCACATAGAGCCACTGATCCTTCGACGTGATCACGATGCACAGGCTCTCCCCATTAAGATAGGTGAATGCCCTGCCGATTCTCCGGATACCGAGCTCCTCATCCAAAGCTTCTATATGTATTTCCGGACGCTGTTTCCCATAGAAGGAAAGAAGCGTCATGTCCATTTCCTTTTCATCGGGGAGAAGGGGCGCAATGGTGTCTTCCTCCATGTTCTCCCCTGAACAGATGGCGGTCATGATCTGATTTCCGCGCAATCTTATCGCTTCTTCCAGGATCTCTCCCTGCTCGATCACCTCTGCTGCTTCCTCTTTCACTGCCTCCACCACTTTCTCCAGGACGGCCTGAAACGCTTCTTCCTCGATGGGCTTCAGCAAATAATCGAAGCTGTTCAACTGGATCGCCTTCCGCATAAAGGTATAATCGTCATACCCGGTAACGAGGATGATCTTTCCCTTGAAGGACAGCTTATTGATTTCTTCTATGAGCTCCATCCCCGTCATCTTCGGCATTTTGATATCCGTGAATATGATGTCGGGTTCCTCTTGCTTGATGATCCCGAGTCCCTCGACTCCATTCGCCGCCTCAAAGATCTCCGTGATGCCGAACCTCTCCCATTCCCCGAACTGGCGGAGGACATTGCGAACATTCCGTTCATCATCGACTATCAGTGCTTTCATTCGGTTTCCTCCTCTCCAGGAATGGAAGCGTCATGGTGACCCTGAAGCCGTTCCCCTCCATTCGGTCTATGTCAAACAATGCTTCCTCATTGAAATTCAACTGCAGGCGTTCATAAATATTCTTCAGCCCGATCCCACTGTCCCGAGACTGTTCGGCGGCGGCTTTCCTGTACAGGGATGCCTGGATCCATTCCAGCTCTCCTTCGGTCATGGACGCACCGGTATTTTGTACGCTGAAGGTAATGGAATCCCCCTCTCGTTTCCCATGGATGGCTAAGGTAGAATTCTCATATCCTTCTTCATAGCTGTGCTTGAAATAATTCTCCACAAGGGGCTGGAGGATCATGCTCGGAATCGATGCAGGAAGTACGTCCTCTTCGACGATGATATCCGCGCGGACCCCTTCCCCGAAGCGTTCCTTCTGCAGGAAGAGGTACGACTCGATATAGGTGAGCTCATCCTTGACCGTGACCCACTGATCCGCATGAAGGGAATACCTCATCATCTTCGAAAGGGAAGTGATGAGCCTGTACACATTCTTCGCATTGGACCTGAGGGCGACAGCGCCGATCGTCTGTAAGGCATTGAAAAGGAAATGAGGATTCACCTGGGACTTCAAGGCACGGAACTGATTCTTACGGCTTTCGATCTCCAGTTTATACTCCCGGTCGATATGCTGATTGATCCGATGCATCATATCATCCATATGTTCCTCCAAATGCCCCAGTTCATCCTTCCGGGAGGTTGTGAAATCGATGTCCAAATTGCCGCCTTCGATGGACCTTACCTTTTCACTAAGGTGGACGATGGGCTTCGTGATGATATGAGAAATCACCATGACCATGATAATCCCGAGGCCCACTACACCTATCCCCAATATAATATTTGAATATGCCGCTTCATTTACGTCCTTGAACAGGGAATCCTTTGATATGATCTTCACCAGTTTCCAGCCTTCCAGGTTCCCCTCAAACTTTTCTTGGAGGATGAGTTCGTCAGGTGACGGCTTCCCTTTGAAGGATTCCCCGATAGTGTCTTTATGGTTGGAATAGATAATGGTGCCCTTCTCATCCAGGAGCGCCACTCGTGCATCCCCCGTATCGGACAGATGCTGGATGATCGACCCGTACGAATTCACTTCGATATCCATGGACAGGAATCCAAGGAACTTACCCGTAAGGATATTCCTCACCTTGTGATGGATGGTAAGCACCCTCGTCTTATCCGATTCCGGGATGATCGCCGCGTTTCCGACATTCTCGATCACATGGGGGGCTTCGATGAGATAATTCCTCTCTGACTGATACAGCTTTTTAAAAAGGGGCTCCTCAAGGACATCCTCCTGCACTTTCGGGGCACTGAACTTCGAGCGATACACCGTCATCGCCTCTTGATCCCGATTGAAGTAAAAGCGCAGCTGCCGGATGTCAGGACGCGTGACGGAGAAAATCTTCATGCTTCTCTCGAAGGAATCCTCCTGATCCCCCTTCAGTCCCTGTTCAAATACCTGTAAAACATCAGGGTCGTTATAAAGGGCATAGGGAAGGGAAATCATGTCCTCGAAATACCGCTCCAGCACCGCCCCGCTCTCCTGCAGCTCTTCCCGGCTTGTCTCGATTTCATGGTCCTCGACACTTGTCTTCGTGTTGCTGTAAATGATGAATACCGACAGAAAATACGGCAGGATAATGAACACGATCAGCATCCCGAACAACCGGCTGCGGACACTTCGCATCGGCACACCCCCCTTTCTTCATGACAAACACACTATAATAGAGCCGGATGACCGTCAATGATCCGGAAGTCGCAACCAGTGGGAAAAGATAGCCAATTTGTATTAGGTTGCACCTGGACAAGTGGGTTTATGATTCATGATGGGGTCATTCCACCTCATGCGCGTCCGCCACTCCCTCGGTGCTCTTATCTTTTATCTTTTTCTTTCTTTACAAGCTTCTACGTCTATCCCGCAACTCATTCTTAGCTGATTCAACGTCGAGAGGACAAATGAACTATCGCTTTTTCTTTCCTTCAGAGGAAATAAGGATTCTGCTCCTGAGTAAAGACCCCTGCCTTCCGTCATTAAGTTGATAGCAGACTCTAGATTCAGGAAGCCCCTGCTTAAACACTCCATTCCACCGGATCGTCCTCGGAAGATTCATCCATCCATTCATATGTACGTGCATCCCATTTACTCCCCTATATGTTTTCATCCTTTATATAGCGGTTTGATTAGGGATTTACACAAGATTCAGTATGAAATCGGGAGACAATCATACTGTTCTAATTATCAGAAAATTAACTTTATTTTTCTTCATACACATCATACAATGAATGTATCGACTCAAAAGGAGGCTGTTTTCATGAAAAACATCGCTATGATAACCGTACAAACATATAAGGGCGGAACACCTTTTTAACGTTGACGGTCTTCCCCCTTATATGTGTTTCGTGAAATAACACATTAAAGGGGTATATTATGCACTTTCCAGTGAAAAAATTCATTTCGTATTACAAGCCGTATCGTTCGATTTTTCTTATTGTATTGTTCTGTGCTTTGATCACATCGTCCCTGACCCTCGTTTTTCCTTTGCTCGTTCGCTATGTGACGAAGGAAGTCCTGGCAGGAAGTCTTTCCACGGCTTTTGTGGAAGTGCTTTGGGTTGGCGGTCTGATGATTATCCTCGTGATTGCCCAAAACATCGGAAATTATATTGTGGATTACAAGGGGCATGAAATCGGGGCACGAATGGAAAGTGACATGAGAGGCGAATTATTCTCTCATCTGCAGAAGCTTTCTTTCAGCTTTTATGATAAAGAGAAGACAGGCCGGTTGATGACCCGAGTGACGAATGATCTCTTAATGGTATCCGAGCTTTATCATCACGGACCGGAAGATTATGTGAAGTATCTGGTTCGTTTTCTTGGAGCGTTTGTGATTCTGTTCTTTATCAATGCTCCTCTTACTCTTACCGTTTTTTGTTTCTTTCCGATCCTCGGTTTCTTTTCGCTTTATTTCAATAAGAAGCTGAACCGGGCGTTGACGGATAACAAAGAGCGGATCAGCGATATCAACACCCAGGTGGAAGATTCCTTATCCGGCATCCGCGTCGTTCAGTCGTTTGCCAATGAATCCCTTGAAATCAGCAAATTCAACCGGGAGAATCAACGATTTCTGGAGAGCCGGAAGGGAACCTATCAAGCAGAAGCTTACTTCTATAACGGGACGGAAGCATTCATTCAACTGATTACGATCACCATCGTCATCTTCGGGTCCATTCAGATTGTGGATGCGTCCCTTGACCTGCCTGACTTGATCACCTTTCTGTTGTATATAGGCTTTATGATCGAACCCATCCAGAGGCTCACTCATATGAGTACGCAATTCCAGGAGGGGATTACAGGTTTTCAACGGTTCATGGAAATCATGAATACAAAGCCTGACATCGAGAATGCTCTTGAATCAAAACCTCACTCAAACGTTGTCGGACACATTGCACTGAAAAACATATCGTTTCATTACGACACGGCCTTAGAACCGGTATTCGAAGATTTGACTCTCGAGATCCGCCCAGGTGAATACGTAGCCATCGTTGGACCATCCGGAGCCGGAAAGACGACCATTAGCTCCCTGATCCCCCGCTTTTATGACGTCACGGCAGGTGGAATCTATGTAGATGGTGAAAATGTGAAGGACCTGGACTTGAAGTTCCTCAGATCCAACATCGGTATCGTACAGCAGGATGTGTACCTTTTTTCCGGAACCGTCATGGATAATATCCGATATGGTCATCCGGAAGCGACAGACGAAGAGGTGAGGATGGCTGCTCAGCAGGCTAACGCCCACGAGTTCATTACATGTTTGCCAAAAGGGTATCATTCCGAAATCGGACAGCGTGGCGTTCGATTATCCGGCGGTCAGAAGCAGCGGCTCAGTATCGCCCGTGTCTTCTTGAAGAACCCGCCCATCCTCATTCTCGATGAAGCCACGAGCGCTCTGGATAATGAAAGTGAAAGCATCGTCAAGGAATCCTTGGAGCTGCTGGCAAGGGGAAGAACGACGCTCGTGATCGCCCATCGTTTATCGACCATCCGGAACGCCGAAAGAATTGTTGTTTTGTCAGATGGAAAGATTGTTGAGGAAGGAACCCATGAAGCTTTACTCGAACAAGAAGGCCCTTATTCCAGACTGTATTCGAAGCAGTTTGAGATTCAGATGTAAATCGTGAAGGCTCTCCCACCATGGGGTGGGAGAGCCTTTTAGATTGAGCTATTTCATTTCCACATAATTCCCGTCTCCCTGCTTCCAGCTGGCTAGTATATGATAAACATATACCCAGTGTTACCCATTCAACCTCTCCCGCTTCATAAGCATCCCCATTGGAAGATACGTCACGAAAAACACCATAAGTGCCGCTATTTCCAGATTTAGATAATACACGACTCCCGACCCAAAAAAGGACAGGATCGTTTTAGATTCCGTCGGATTGGCTAAGTAGAAGAAATTCGTTTCGAGAAAAAGATTAAGAAAGAAAATCGGCAGGGCGAGAAGGTTGATCATCAGGAAGCCGGTCCATACAGCTTTTCTTGGTACCCGGTATCCCTCATACATGATGAAATAAAGGACGGACCACGCAATGGCTGCATGATGGAGGAAATATTTCAGAAAACGGTAATGAGGAAATTGGTAATACATTTCAGGCGTTACCATACTTAAAATCGGTGGAAGCAACCCGATAAAGAACAGTAAATAAAAAGCTTTCTTATTCGGTTTCAAGAACAAATAAATCGAGATAAATGTACTGATGGAACAGAGCTGAAGTGGCAGGTCACCCACCTCCCATGTTCCCGTTGCCACGAGCCAGATATGCCATGTCACTTCGCTAAGGATCAAGATCCCGAATAATGTCCCCTTCATGATTGACTGATTAGGCTTCAGAAAACGTCTACCATAAATCAGGTAAAAAGATATAGCCACAAACATCAAAAGCACAGTCATATGGGGAACAGAAAACAACTCGAATGTACGCATCTCTGTCACCGAAAACATCATGCCACCCCTATTCCTTTTGAAAGTGGTTATCATGAATAGTCTATTCGGCTTAGATGGGGGTTAAGACTGGATTTCATCAATTGAATTTGTCCCCCGGACCCTTAATCCAGAGGACAGATTCAACCTGCTACATCGTGAACGGTGGAATATAACGTCCATCCACATCCGTGAACTCATACTCCTTCGCCAGGTCCCCTGCTTTTAACACCTTTCCCGTCTTCTCCATCACCACTGGATCCATCGCCAGCGCCGTGATGGCACGTCCAACATAATAAGGGGTTTCGGATTTCCTTAAGTCTTCCGATTCCTGCCAGTGTTCCTCGTCCACTCCCATGTGCTCGAGTACAAGCTCCGTCCTCATAAATCCAGGTGAAACAGCTAGGACCGCGATATTGTCCCCTTTTAATTCTTCTGAAAGTCCGTACGCCATGCGAACGAGAGCATTCTTGGCCAGATCATAATAGAACTGTCCCGTGTACTTGCCATCATCCCAGAAGGTCGTGTGAATGATGAGGGCTTCTTTATTCTCACGGAGTAACGGGATGGCAAAATGATTGGTCGCCAGTTGAGCCCGCACACCGGCCGTGAACATCGTATCCCAATTGGTAAGGGGCAGCTCCCAGAATGCCCCCGGCTTAACCCCGATGTCATGAGCTCCCCACACATTATTGATCAGAATATCCAGCTTTTCCTGCTCCTCCCGAATTTGCCCGATGACCGCTTCCGTTTCTGAATCAATCGTATGGTCACAACGAACGGCAATCCCCTTCCCGCCAGCCTCTTCTATTTGCGAAACCGTGTCGTCAATCGTTCCTGCCCAATTCTTCGTGGAATTCCCTTTGGTGCTTCGTCCCGTGACATATACCGTCGCCCCGGCTTTTCCCAATTCAATGGCGATCGCACGTCCGGCTCCCCTGCTTCCTCCTGTTACGAGTGCAACTTTTCCAGTCAGTGATTTCATCCAACCCATTCCTTTCGTCTAGTAAGATACGTTTATTATACGATCCTATTCTTGACATCCACTGTCATATTTAATTAAATAAACTTAATAAATTCAGGAAAAAGGTGAAGCAGATGAGAGGCGACAGACTCGTATCCATCCTTTTATTATTACAATCACACGGGCAGATGACCGCAAAAGAACTGTCAGAGAGATTGGAGGTCTCCGAACGGACGATTTACAGGGACATGGACGCCCTGAGCGGAACAGGGATCCCGGTGGTGGCAGAGCGAGGGAAAAACGGAGGCTGGTCCTTACTCGAAGATTACCAGACGGATCTGACCGGGTTGAAAGAATCGGAAATCCTGGCATTGTTCGTATCACCGTCAGCCCACCTCCTCGATGATCTCGGCTTGACCCGTACGTCTGAGGAAGCCCGGAACAAACTCATCGCTTCCCTTCCATCCACCTACCGTGAAAATGCGAAAGGCGTATGGAACCGGATTCACATCGACACCAGCTCATGGCGGAAACAGAAAGAAAAAACAGCCTCCTTTGAAGTGATCAAAGAGGCCATCTGGAAGGAACACAAACTGAGGATCACCTACCAGCGAGCAGACGGAAAAACAGACGACCGCATTGTGGAACCACTCGGACTCGTGGCGAAGGGTGATCTCTGGTACTTGATTGCCGCCAAGGAAAATGGTGACATCCGGAATTACAGAGCTTCCAGGATCCAATCTGCCGTACCTCTGGGCGAAACATTTGAAAGACCAATCGACTTTAACCTGGCTCAATACTGGAATTCTTCAACAAAAGCCTTTATAAAGAAATTGCCCTCATATGAAGTGAAGGTGGAAGTCACCCCCTCCACCCTGTCGAGGCTGACTTTCACCGGCCGCTTTGCACGAGTACTTGAAATTGGCGATAAAACCAGTAAAGACTGGATACCCGTTACCCTCTCGTTTGATACAGAAGAAGAAGCAAAAGGGTATTTGCTGGGATTTGCAGATCAGGTGAAAGTCCTCAAACCTAAAGAGCTTCACATGAAGATACTTGAAATGGCAAAGGTCACGGTTACGTTCTATAGTCAGGAGAAATGAGGAAGACATTGAGAAATAAATGTAGTAAGGAATAAATAAATGGTTCTTATAGAATAATATAAATGCCATAGAATTCAAATTAAAATCAAAGCTTGGTGAAGAACTTTATAGATAGAATATATGGCATACATGACATGAGGTGAAAATTACATGCCACTGTTGGACATTGAAGGGACTAATGTACATTATTCAGTTAAAGGGAAAGGGACTCCAATCATTTTTATCCATCCTCCCACTCTAACTTCCGTTAACTTCGAGTATCAATTAGAGGAGTTATCTCGAAGTTTTCAAGTCATCACTTTTGACATTAGGGGTCACGGTCGAAGTCAGTACTCAAACGAACCCATCACCTATCAGCTGATTGTTAGAGATATGATTCAAATACTGGATCATTTACATATTGAGAAAGCTTTAATATGCGGTTATTCCACAGGAGGTTCTATTGTATTGGAATTTTTACTGACTTCTTCAAACCGTGCTTTAGGTGGCTGTATAATAAGTGGGATGTCTGAAGTAAGTGATAAACTTCTAAAGAATAGAATTCGGGTTGCAACCAAGCTTGCGAGGGCTGGATTGGTTTCTGTTTTGGCATGGTCTATATCAAAAGGCAACTCGAATAATCAAGAACTGTTCAATAAGATGTTCAAAGATGCCAAACAAGGCGATTCCAGAAACATCGAGCAATATTATACTTATAGTTTGATCTATAATTGTACCGATCGTCTGAAAAACATCATTCTTCCAACACTATTGATATACGGAAAAAAGGATAATCAATTTCACCATTATGCTGAGATATTACATGAAAAGTTACCTGTAAATCAATTGGAATTCATCGAAAAATCGGATCATAGAATTCCCACAAAAAAAGCTAATGAATTAAATTCATTAATCAGTCAATTTGTTAATATTCATGAGAAAAAGTGAAAGGATACAAAAGGGCATGGAGGAGTAGAAATGGCTCGAATAGTCGGGGCCTGACCTCCTTACTATGTGCTCGTCTATTTTAATAAATGAGGATAATCTCTATTTTGAATCAATTCCACCGCCTCTAATTTGATCAACTTGTTAATTTTTCCGGATTATTTATTTTTAATAACTTTGAGTGATTTCGCACACTTGTCAATTGACCATAATGTGATATCCGTTGAACGATTGCCCTCTATAAAGTCGACAAATCGTTCTGGATTGGTAGGTTTCCATTTCACTTAGCAAACAACATCCTTATTTAACACACGGAGACAATAAAAAAACACGCCCTGAGTCAGGACGTTTGTTGTGTGTCACTTATATTGCCTGTTCATACATTCACCAGTTATCTTTAAAGTTTTTTGTCATACATGTTGCCTGATCCACGGCAGAAGGTCAGGCAACATCATTTTTATTAACCTAAAACTACTTCGCATCCTTATCCGGCTGATGAATCCCAAACACATTCCCTTCCGTGTCAACGTAATACCCCTGCCATGCCATTCCTGGCAGGGCATACTTAGGCATCGCTACCTTGCCGCCATGGTCAAGAATGAGTTTCTCTGTTTCATCATAATTCTCCACGCCAATCGTACATGTATACCCGTTCATCGGCTGATTCGGTTCTGGTCGAGGACTTTGACGCTGCATCAACGCACCATTGATCCCCATGTCATTTTCATCCCCTGTAACCGCACCAAAGTAAGGCATTCCGGCGAATTCACTCCAGTCTTCGAACTTCCAGCCGAATACTTCTCCATAAAACGTCTTCGCACGGTCCATTTCATCCACATGAACTTCGAAATGTACTAATCTTCCCATTGTTCATACCTCCCAGAATACTGGCATTCACTATAATCATTCTATTTCTGAAGGAAAAACCCTTCTTTTTCCTTAAGGACTCTACAATATAAAATAGAATTCTGTGAATCTATGAACCAAATCATATTAGAATGCGTATTCTTAATGCCTCTGTGTCAAAATTCATAAGGGAGAAACCAATATGTGTGAAAAATATGAAGAACAATTGTCCATTATGTTACAAGTCAACATTTTTTCACATTTCCCAACAATCATTCTCTTGAATAAACTATGATCCTTCCATACTATTTAACTATAAAACGCTATCATTCGAAAGGACGATGACTATGCTGCCTATCGACAGACAACAACAGATTTTAACATGGTTGGAAGAGGAAGGGACACTGCGTGTATCGGAAATCAGCTCCCGGCTTGATGTCTCTGAAATGACTGTGTATCGGGACTTGAAGCCTCTCCTAGAAGAGAACCTAGTCCACAAAACCTCCAATGGCATTTCAACCATTAAGGATCAAGGCGTACCAACGAATACCTGCATCTATTGCCTGAAGCCCGTCAATTCCAGAATAGCGGTTCAATTAGTGAAGAAGGATCACACGATCGAGCAGGCCTGCTGCGCTCATTGTGGATTGCTCCGTTATGAAGACATCAAGGATGAGGTGGTGCAGATCCTTTGTCGCGATTTCTTAACGGATATGACGATAAGTGGGAAGACCGCCACTTTCCTGATTGCTGCGGACTTGAACCTGAACTGCTGCCAGCCCCAGGTCATCACATTCAAATCGAACAAGCAAGCCCATCAATTCCAATCAGGTTTTGGTGGACATCTTCACAACTTTCAAGAAGCCATCTCTGTCATCTCAGAAGAAATGCAGGGTACGGACTGCTGTCATGACTAAGAAAAGAGGACTCCACTATGCGTAAAAAATCGAACATGTCTCCTTATCAAACGATTTGGAGATGGCATTTCTATGCGGGACTCATCATTTCCCCGTTCTTGCTCATCCTCACTGTGACAGGGTCCATTTATCTATTCAAGCCCCAGATCGAACAGAATCTTTACACAGAGTATTACGAGGTCCAAGCACAAGGGGAGAAACTTCCTGCTTCTGAACAAATCGAAGAAGTGAAGAAACTCCACCCGGATGCACAAATCACTAAATATCGTCCGGGAGAAAGCCCCGAACGCTCCAGTGAAATCGGTATCAGCACCAACGATGGTTCTGCCACCGTCTTCATGGATCCCTACACGGGGAAGTCACTTGGCGAGTTAAAGCCCGAAGACCGGATCATGAATAAAATAGAAGAGATCCACGGAGAACTGATGGCCGGAACTCTCGGAGACCGCATCGTTGAGCTTGTCGCCTGCTGGGCCATCGTCCTGATTGTCACAGGATTATTTCTATGGTTTCCACGGAAAAAGGAAAAGCTTTCCGGTGTGTTCTTTCCCCGTTTCCGGAAAGGCAAGAGCATCCTTCGCCGTGATCTTCACGCTGTACCGGCTTTCTGGATTACATCGGGAATGCTGTTCCTGATCATGACAGGCTTGCCGTGGTCGGGCTTCTGGGGTACCAACTTCCAGAATCTCATGACCCATTCAGGTGCAGGATATCCTCCATCCATCTGGACAGGCGATGCACCACAGTCCGTGCAGGAAACAAAGGAAATCGCCGACGTCCCTTGGGCAGCGGAAAACCTGGACGTTCCCGTATCAGCACTCGAAGGTTACACTCCTGTATCCATGAACGATATTGTGAGCATTGCCGAAAGAGAAAGAATCGATCCCAGCTACACGGTGTACATTCCCCAAGATAAAAAAGGCGTCTATACTCTATCCGCCTTTCCTGCCAAAGCTCAAAATGAAGTCACCATGCACCTTGACCAATATTCAGGAGCTATCCTGGCTGATTATCGCTTTGACCACTACGGTATCGGCGGGAAAATCGTCGCGATGGGCATTACCCTGCATACAGGCACACAATTCGGTTTCATCAACCAATTGATCAGTCTCTTCCTATGCCTCGGGATCATCCTGGTGGTGGTGAGCGGATTCTATCTATGGTTAAAGAGGAAACCGAAAAAGGAAATGGGTGCACCGAAAGCACCCAGCATCCTGAAAATGAAGCTTTTCCTGCTTCTCATGATTGTCTTGGGCATCCTCTTCCCACTGGTTGGAGTTTCCTTGATCGTGATCCTGCTTCTTGACTGGCTGGTTATCAAACGGATCCCTGCCTTAACTAAATTCCTCGGTGCGGAATAAGAAAGGACGATGCTTCATGAAAAACCGTACGAAATACCTTAGTCTCATCTTCGTTTGCATGATGCTCGGAGCCTGTTCACCGAAAGAGGATGCAGCCGAACTTTACCGTCAAGAATCCCCGCTTCAGGCGGATATCACCATGCCTGAAGACTTATCCGGAAGTGAGCCGATCAAGATTGCGCTCACGCAAAACAGTCAGTCGGTCGATGATGCCGATTTTGTCCATGTCGAAATATGGAAAGGTGACGGCTCCTTCCATGATCAGATGGAGGAAGCCGAAAATGCCGGAGACGGGATTTATACATTCAACAAAAAGCTGACGGACGATGGCCTCTATTACATCAAGGTCCATGCCGCAAGCAACGGATCCACCATCATGCCGACCCTGCCTTTCGCTGTCGGTGAGCTGTCCAGGGCTGATGTCAAAGCCCTGAACGATCAAACCCCTGATGATAGTGGAAACCATGATCATCACCATTGATTGATTTACACAAAAGACCAAAGCAGGTACTCGCTTTCGGTCTTTTCTTTTGAATAAAGGACTGACCCTCCATATTAATTTACCTATGATCCTATTAAGAAAAAAGTATCCCCCCTATATTCTTCCCGGTAAGATTAAGAGAGATCAACTTTGCTATAATGGATTCACAGACAACCCACAGAAAGGAGCCCCCATCATGATTATTCGGGAAACCAAGGATTCATTTATCATGATCAAACAGCACGATCACGCCTTTTTATCTGGCGAAACCATCAAGCACTTTAACCGGAATCTACTAAAATCAGATCAAGTCTTTGACGATGCCTTATATGCGGCCTATCAACATGACCGGAGCTGGATCGGTTTGGACGACACTCCAATCTGGAATGACAGGGAAAAGATTCCCTACACCTTTTCAGACTATCCTCTCCTGCCGAAACTGGCATTCTACAAAATCGGTGTGGACGAGATTGAGAGAGTGAACACCTATGCGAGTCTCCTGTGCAGCCTTCACTTCTGCTCCTTCTTTTCCCAATCTGAAAATAAAGACTGCCTTGTCTTTTTAACAGGAGAAGCCAGAAGACAAATGAGACTTAAGAAGTCGCTTCCTGACCTTGATGAAGAATTACTACAGCAGCATTTCCGCTTACTGCAATTCTCAGATAATCTGTCCTTATATCTTTGTCTGAATGAGCCGGGTGTGGATAAAGAAGACGAGCATCCCTGGTTTAAGAACGGATTTAAAAACACGGAGACATTTCATCCCCAGAATCAACCCCTTATGGCTCAATGGGGAAAGGCGAACGAAGTCACATTGGATCCTTTTCCATTTGACAAGGAATTTCATATTTCCATGCCATACAAAACCGTATCCAGGAGTGCGGTTGCAGAAATGGGGATTGCCAAGGCTTATGAGAAGAGTGAGAGGGAAGAGATGAGGATTTCCATCCGTAAATAGACAGCCTGTTCCTTATACGCTAATTCGATAACATGTACCACAGTTTAAGTCATTCGTAAAACTTGCCTTCTATTCTAAAGAGAGAGTTCATGGAAGAATAGTTGTTCCTATTTCATCGTTTTTTAATAGAAAATACAATGCCAGGGAGATCATTCTCTCCCTGGCATTATGATTGACCTACTAGTCTCTATCACTTTAGTGTTTAATGGTGGTGATGTCCCACTGAAGAATTCGTTATTTCATATCCTTCTTGTAGATAACCCCACCTTTCATCTACTGTATATCAACCTATCTTGCCCATATGCATTCGATGTAAATAGCACAACTCTTATCTTTCTTAGCATTGCAGACTCCCCTTTAACCAAGGGCGGGGTTGATAGGGACCAACCGGAATTTGAATTAGGCTGGTTTCTCCTTGTTTATCCATCTTATAAATCTCATCACACAGTTTCGCATTAAACCCAAGCAATGGGTGTCCTCCCATCTCAAGGGCTGATGCCGCCAAAAGTAATCGTTGCACTAGCATACCCGCTTCCATTTGTTGAATACGATATCCCCTGTATCCCAATTCCTCTATGAAGTGACCTTTATCTCCTGCCACATGAAAACAGAGGGGTGTTTGAAATAAATTTACATTTCCTGCAGACATTCCGTATTGCAAAGTTAATCGGTGGTCACCTAAACCGACCTGTCGTAACACATGATTTGTGTTGTCGTATTGATAGGCACCATTCGGAATGCCATCAATATTATTCAAACAGACATACAGTGAGACACGAGGATTATCATTCTCATGGGTTTCATCCAAATCACTCCGATACAAATACGCCGATGTTGCTTCATGGAGCAGGGTGGCTAACTGCGTTTGACTTACCTTTCCAGAGAGAAAATCCATATCAGGTGAAAATCTCTTGTGACAAACTGATGCCAGATCATAAGAAAACTGATTCACAGGAGGAAGAGTCACGACTTGACCTTCGCCATTCACCCTCTCCTTCCCCTTAATTCCCCGAAACGATTGCGTGGATTTTAGGATCGATGCCTCATTCATCTTCGTTAACATCGGAAACGATTTAATCTCTTTAGAGCGCATGTAGTGTTGATTTTGAATCATTTCCAACTCCTGACACAGTTTGGCAGCAGTAATAGGCTCGTTTCTGCCGCTCCCA
Organism: Rossellomorea sp. GQ25; assembly: GCF_059758515.1. Classification (NCBI taxonomy): domain Bacteria; kingdom Bacillati; phylum Bacillota; class Bacilli; order Caryophanales; family Bacillaceae; genus Rossellomorea; species Rossellomorea sp. GQ25. The sequence goes on from NZ_JCAXEQ010000002.1 coordinate 707,698, forward strand.
TTCGGAAACCAGCTCATAGGTTCCACTGTTAGTGGGATAACTGCGTACACACTCTCCTCTTCTTCTGAAAGTCCCAGCAAATGGTTGATCGCGGAATCCAGGAACTGAAAGTAGATTCCCGTAGCAAAACCAAACCGTTTTGCTACTTCCAGTAACTGTCCAATCATCACACCAGCATCTAACCCTTGCAGTCGGTAGGCGAAGTTATTGTATTTATAAAAATTCTTCCAAAACATCGTCGATACAAAAACAGTTCCAAAACAATCAGATACCTCACAGCTATTTCCCAAAGCAAGGGCTATATAAGAATCAACATTTCCTTCTCTCAATAATACCAATCGATGGTGGGCCACATCATAATGGTACACCCCGACAGGCACTTCCTCTATCTTCAGATACACATACAGTTCGTTCGGATACAATGCGCCGCCAGAAGGAACAAATCTCCGAAACGACTGCATAATTTCCGGCGCTTGATCGGTGGCAGACAAGGCAGACTGAGTAAGTTGTGTAAAGCCGAATACATACCAAAGAAAATGACCGATCCCCTGAAGGTTAGGTTGTTCTGGTACTTCGCATTCCTCAAGTGTCAACGGAGTTTCCAGAGATAAAGGAAAGACTGGAAGCTCACGATAGAGTTTATACGGAAGAGGCGCATCATCCCAGTCAATTACCCAGTCTTTAGGGCTTACCTTTTCAATATCAAAATGCAGATTGTGCAGAAATGTCTTTAGATCCATCCTCCTGCCCCTCCTAGTCACCGCTTATGGAAATGGATGTGGATACGGATTGAGCTGTTCAGGTGTCAGCGGCTGCCTTACATAACCAAGTTCCATCGGTACCCGCAGCACCCTCTCCAAACCTGTAACTCTCGTTAGATGATGTCCGAATGTCATTGGCAGCATTCCCGGAATCAGTACTTTCACACAATACAGTCCGTTTCGTTTCGTTTCTGGTGTCGACTGATCTACCACAATAACATCAAGGTTCAATTGACGAAACTTCTGAAGAGTGTCCCGCAGATCTTCGGTCAGATCAGCCTGAGCCTGCTTCTCCTTGAATTCCTCCTTGAATGATCTCATCGGGCGATGATCGTCTAATAAAAACTGCAGTCTCTCTTCCGCTTGAGGTAATCCATATAACATCCCATGATCATCCATCTTCTGCACCAAGGATGAATCGTGCAGCATTCTCACAAATTCCTCTTTGTTGCTTTCAAACTTCTCATCAAGCGTTAACATCATGGCAGCCAACTCGTGAACCGTGCTTTTCACCGCTCTTACGGGATCCAGGTGAGCTCCAGCAGCACAGATAAGATTCAATCCCTTTTGCTTTCTGTTTTTTGCAATGGCAACAACGCTTGGAATTCCGTGCTCCATCGTCGAATTGTAAAAGTGAAGTTCATATCCACCCACCGTGCGAACACGATCGATCATCAGCCTCAGTTCTTTATCGTTCAATGAATCAGGGTCAAGGCGCGGCAAAGGCAGCTCTGCATACCAAGTCATCAGGAAGGAGTCACGTTCAACCACTTCCATTATCCCGTAGAGAATGGCTTCCTCCAAACTTCCACCTAACGCACATCCGTTGGAAGTTTCATAGACAAATCCTTCTCCACTGCACCCCAAGCTGTAATAAGCAAGTAATTCTGGAATCAACATGGGACTCTCTTCCAAAAACGAATAACCCCATACCCATTTCATCGGGCGATCAGGATGGAACTTTTCAAATGGAAAATCCAGCCGTGCATACTGTTTCTCAGCGTGCACCCCTACTTTTAGAGGATTAAGAGCCTGTTCATTAAGGTTACGATAACTATCATAAACCACTGTTCGTTTTCCCCGGGGTGATAGACCGCAGGACCGCTCCAAGCCCTCCAAAATTGCCGTCAATTCGCTTGCCGCGAACGAATGAGTCCGCCCTGCTACCCCCTCGTCTCCTGAGAATAACGGCAAATTGACACCAACATCAGCGAATATCGATACGAAATCATGCATTTTCCCATTCAAAATGCCTGTCCGATGATCCAAATATTCTTTCACTAGCACTTTATTTAGGTCGTCCATCGAACGGCAGCGGTAACTACCTTCTATTTTTGGACTTGATTTAAGTGAAATTGCTGCAGCAGCGGGTGAATCGTCAGGTAATGTACTGCATACAGTACATAACGGATCAGCCAGAAAAGGATGCCAAGAACTCTTTAGTGTTTTCATGTTCATTAAAAATATTTGTCCTTCTGATAGGACCTTATCCCCTTGCAGAATCCTCTGTGCCTCTGCCGCTACCTGATAGGCGATTTGTAAAACCCCCGTGCTCGATGCCCACACGTCACGTGAAATTCCGTCAGTCGCTGCTAACCGCTGCGGCATTTCCGACATCTCTTTACGTTCGCGTCCTGCCATGAGACGTCTCATGTCCGCACATCTGGAACACCCTGGTGAATCTGAAAGGACTATTGGGCCGACGACACCTTCCCCAAATGAAACGAACCCTCGGAGCCATGGAATGCCGATTGGACGTAATACATCCTCCGCTTTTTGGTGAATCGATGGATTCCAGGCATCATGCAACACTAGAACTAAATCTGTGTTTTCAGGTATATCTTTATCGAAATCAATATGACAAACTACCTGGAATTGGGGTGACAATTCTTCACATACTTTGGCGGCTAAAGTACCTTCTCCGACTATGACTACCACTTCACTCACAGGGATTCCTCCTCTCGAAGAAATACACCATACACCCCTACCACTTCCTTATTAAAAAGTGATTCCAGCCCTATTTCTAGAGTCATTAGTTGCTTGCGGTTTTTTTTCAAGACTTTCATGGCAGACTTTAAGTCCTCGTAGGGCTGTATTTTTTCGCTTTTAGGGAAAACAATGCTTTGTGAGGTCTTTTCTTTCAGAACCACAGATGCATCACACAATGCTTGATTTTCCCCGTTTATAAGCACCTGTTGCAACGCTTTTTGTAACGCTATTGTCCGATTCAAACCTGTGCTGGCATACCAACGGTCCTTCATGCCAACCCAAGCCACAGGGAAGCCTGACACTTCCTTACCTAAGCCGATGATTGGAGTACCCTGCAACGTGGAAAGTGCCTGTAAATAATATTGGCAGCATTCATCTTCTATATCGCTTAAGTGTACATAAGAGACTGTATGCTCCTTATCAGCCAGTTGTTTGTTAAGTTCCTCCGTTAAACACTTTTGCAATCCACGGCAAATGCTTTCTACAATGTTTTCTCCCGCTCCGACACCCACAAATTCATTGTTCTTTATTATCTCTGCTTTCTGTTGTGGAGGAAGAGACTCAACGAGGACATCAACCATTCGTGATACATACGCTTCAATTCCAGATAGACCTGCTTCTTTCCGTGCCTGCTCATGTGTCATCCCTGTACAATCAATGCTTGGTAATAACCCTGCAGGTCCTTGCGATAACGGGTCTACTACCTGAACGCGGCACTGTGACAAAGGCAACTGCATTAAATCTTCTTCGTCTAAAAGATGAAAGATACCGGATACTGCCGATGTCAACTGGCTAAGGTTAAGAAGCAACCTGCCCGGTTCCCCTCTGAATAAATTCTGTTTAATCTCCAAATCAATTTCTTGAATCCGTTTAGCCGTAAAACGCCCAGTCACAATCGGATGAGGCTTAAACGTATGCCAATTTCCTTCCAACGTATCCAGATTAAGCAAGAATAATTGATTCTTCTGATTTGATTCAGTAACTCCTGTTATATCTTTAAACAATTCAAACACAATGACATTTGAAAGCATGGCACCAGCAATGGAAGAAAAACGGTTTATTTTATCGTCATTGCCTAAAACGGGTTGGTGGATGCTGCGCCACGCAGACTCCCAACATCCTTCAGATTCTGGATGAACGACGGGACCTGCCATACCCACTTGGTTCAGAAATATTGCAGAAGTGAATATTTTCTCCTCTTCCCTGCAACTCTGGTGAAGTGCTCGCAGTTCCTCTACATCACCTTCCTGCGACACATACAAAATCGCTTCAAACGATTGTATGATGTCCCGCCAAGAACCTTCCCTCCCCTTATTCATTTTTACCTCCTCCACTACTATTTCGGGGTCTGTTTTACGTGCACTCACAACAATTTCTTCCAGCCGGAGCCGATTTGTCTGGACTTCATCTGTAATCAGCACACTGAACGCGGGCAAACCAGATTCAATCAACGAAGACACCAACGAGATCATAAAAGGCCCAGAGCCAATAGCCAACACTTTTGCCTGACGATATGCTTGAAAACGGTATGCACCTGAATCTGAAAGATTCTCTAAAAATTCAATTTGAGAAGCATATTTTTTAACCACATGATCCGTCAATTGATGCGGACAATCTTGACTTACATCCCGAACAAAGCCGTTTTTATACAGCACTTCTGCAATTTCATACACCCGATCCCGATAGGGGCCAGACAATCCGTTTGTCAAATCCCCCAATGTGTACTCCCCATTGAACATGGGGATCAGCTTGTTAATCCACTGATCTATCATACTGCCTTTCATATGAAATGAACTTGCATTATTTCGAAAATACACACCTCTGTTTGGATCAGGGAGAAAAAAAGTGTCTCTTTTCACCTTTAAACGCATAGAAGGGAGCATCTTTGTCATCTCGGTCCTCCTTCTCTGTGAACATTCATTGAATTTTTTCTTTTCACTTTCATCCTATGTAACTGAATTTGTCTCTTATGTCTCCTTTATAGAAAGAAAGACCCCTGCATGAGTTTCAGGGGGTCTTTCTTTATAGATTGCCTTACATTTCATAAGAAATCAGAATCACCGACCGCCGCAGCGTCCGCCACCACCGCAACGTCCTCCGCCACCGCAACGTCCTCCGCCACCGCAACGTCCTCCGCCACCGCAGCGCCCGCCACAGCGACCCCCGCCGCCGCAATTACTGCAACGGAAGCAGTTAAAGCAGTTAAAGCAGTTAAAACAACTGAAGCAACTAAAACAACTGAAGCACCTAAAGAAGAATCCTATTTGTCTAGGATCTTGATCGATATATTGGTTTTGATCCCAAGGGATCGCCTCGTTTGCTTGGAAATCACCAATATTCAACATTTGAAGTTCATTCTGAAAATTATTCATTTTTCGTTCCTCCTTAATCAAATAACTAGGTGTACCGACAACGACATAACGAAAAGAACAGTTCAACAAGAGATTGAACGATACTTCGATTACTCTTCTCAACAACATATGAACTCTGCTTGGGTATAGTTACTGATTCAAATGCCTAATTAACTGGTGTTCAATATTGGTGCCTGACACGGTTGTATTTTCTTGATAAACAACAAAGCTCAGTCCTATGACTGAGCCTGATTCTTAAATTCATTCTGAAATTCCAAGGTGTCCTTTTTTTATTTTCTTCCAGCAAATCGATAAAGTAAGACATCCCGTAACGATTACGAAGAGCTTTTGGAATCGATATTAAAAAGCGAGATTTTAGATGGCAGAACGAATCGTTAAAGAAATGATGGGTACCAGCTTATGTCTATGGAAACAAAAAATGAATGGGGGCAGATGATCTTGAAAACGTTTGTAGATGTTTTGTTCGGAACCCTGAAGGACGAAAAAGAAGTCGGAACGAGCCAAACCGAGAAGGATTTAGAGAAAAGGGCATAAAAAAGTCCAATCGGGTCTGAATGACTCGATTGGACCTTCTTTTCATTATTTCACTCCCACTTAAACACATAACTAGCCAGCGCAAACCCGCCAACTAGCCAAGCCCCCAATATAAGCGTCTCCGTGCTCAATTCCATAAACGGGGTCCCAAGATTCATCGTCTCCCGCAACGCCGAACTCAAATGTGCAATCGGCAGCACCTTCACAATCGGCTGGATGAGATCCGGCATATTGTTGATCGGGAAGAACACGCCACCTAGGAACAGCATCGGAAACGTGACGAAACCTGCAATCGGACCGGCACTTTCAGGGTTCTTCGCCATGCCGGCGATGATAAAGCCGAGTGCCATAAACGCAAGGGTTCCTAGTATGATGAAGAAGATCATGGCGAGCCACGAACCGGCGACGTTAATGTCAAAGATGAGATCGGCAATCAGGACAACGAGCAATGCCTGGGTTCCGTTCAGCATCAGGCGCGCCGTGATCTGGGCTGCGATGAACGTGGATGCTTTCAATCTGGTTCCCTGCATTCTCCGAAGGATTCCCCGTTCACGCCAGGCGGAAATTTGACCAGCCACCCCGTTCATGTTGTTGCTCATGATCATCATGGCGACGATCCCCGGTACTAGGAAATCAACATATCGGAGGTTCAGAGCCTCGATTCCTACCTTCTCAACCGTCACTAACGGCTTATAGTCAACCAGGTCCTTGCTGTATTGATCGATGATGCCGTTCACCACCGTCAATCCAAGCTCTGACGTGGTCAGGTTTTTCTCGTTATAGTACACAGGAAGGGAGAAAGCCTCGTTCCCGTCTTTCAGGTTAGCTTCATATCCTTTCGGGATTTCGATGAGAAGCTGGATATCTCCATTTTCAACGGCTTCTTTTCCTGACTTGACGCTCTCATATTTCGTGGTCTCGATTCCCTCATTTTTATAAAATAAGTCCTTTAAGTCCTTCGAAGCTTCGGATTGATCCCCGTCGATCATTCCTACTGTTAACGAGAGCGAATTTCCCCCACCTGCAAATGACCCGAGTGCCACCATCAGAATGACCGGGAAGAGTAACGTAAAGAAGAGGACTTGCTTGTTACGTCCAAAGATCCGTAATTGTGCCAAGGTTAACTGCCAATAAGCTCTCATGATTCCCGCAACTTCCTTCCTGTCATATGAATGAATACATCCTCTAATGTCGCCTGGCGCGTCTGGAGATCCTCGATTTTCAGATTGTGTTCCGTCGACACGGAAATCAGGGAGGTCAGCGCCAACTGAAGTTCATCGGTATAGAGCTGGACGAAGGTATCCTTGATGGCCGCTTCCTCCACTCCATCCATTTTCAAGAACCACTCCTGTTCAGGAGGATTGTTGAGATGGAATTCGATCGTACTCGTTGATTGCAGGGTTTTCACCAGATTCGTCGGCGTGTCAAGGGCGATCAATTCCCCTTGATCCATGATGCCTATTCGGTCACAGAGCACATGAGCTTCATCCATATAATGCGTAGACAAAATCACCGTCTTCCCCCGCTCCTTCAACCGCAGCACAATGTCCCACAACGTCCGTCGCGCCTGGGGATCCAGTCCCGTCGTCGGTTCATCCAGAAACACAATCTCCGGATCATGAATCAGCGCCAGGGCAATTGCCAGCCGCTGCTTCTGACCGCCCGAAAGCCCCTTGATCCGGTCCTTCCGCTTCTCATTCAGGAGCATATCCTCAATCAGTTGATTGATGTCCACATGACTCGGATAAAAGCTCGCATACAAATGAAGAATCTCCTCCACTTTCAACAACTCAAACAACGAGGTCGACTGAAGCTGAACCCCGATCACCTCTTTGACCTTATTCACCTCTTTGCGAACGTCGTATCCCGCCAGTGTGGCTGTCCCTTCATCCGGCTTTCGAAGTCCCACGAGCATCTCGATCGTCGTCGTCTTCCCGGCCCCATTCGGACCAAGCAAGCCGAAGATTTCACCCTTCTCTACTTGGAACCGCACTCCCTTCACTGCCGTAAAGGAGCCATATCTTTTCACTAAATCTTTTACATCCACCATGACTTCGTTCGGCATAATGAGCCTCCTTTAACAAAAATGTAACCGCCCAAGAGTGAGCGGTCCTTCTGTGTTGTTTATACGCGATGATGATCTGCACGCCAATTTTGTATCGCTTTTTTAATGTCTTTGGCAGTTAAGTTCTCTGTTAATGTACGTTCCACTAATCCTGGAAATTCTTCATCAGGAGCAAAGCGGAGCGCAATCATTTGCTTTACGGATAACGTATCATCCAACGAATTCCCCGTTAAACGATAATAGCGGAAATTTTCTTCCGTGCGGATGATGCGATCCTGTAGCTGAAGAGCATAGGTTCTTAGCTTTATCCCTATAAGGATGATCGTCAACACAACAAACAGCACCACAAAACTTAGCAAAGTCTCTGTCCCAACATTCTTAACGAAAAACGTAATCGTCAGAATGAGTGTGATGAGTGATAATAGCGCAATCCCAACATGATATGCGGGATCGATCTTACTGTGGTTTTCATAGTTTTGCTGTTTCATATGTACCTCCTGAGGATTATAGGTTCATTATAACCTAGTTGCGGAACAAAAAAAGAGCACACCTAAGAATATTATTCTGGCTTGTGTTCTCGAATTCCTTATAATCTAAATTTAATTGACACCAAGTTCATGGGCTTAGCGGCAATTCCATATTACACCCGCATTATCATCTATATTTTTCATATAATAATGGTAAGATAGTAGCAGAAGCAAAGCAACACTTACAGGACGTTCACCTGCTTTTACCTAATAAGGTTTAGAAAAAGGAGGTTTTCAAAAATGGTTTGGCTATTCGTTTTGATTCCCTTATCCTTCATGGCTGGGGTCGTCATCGTGGGCAGTATCAAAGAAACGTACTTTTCTCAAGACTATCTCACCGGTGATTGCTATGATACACACAAAAGTGAGGGCTATAACGCTTATTGCCAGGGGCAGTCCAATCAATTCAAGTATTATACTGGCGGGCGGTAATTTGATAAATAAGAATGCGTGTTTGAAAGGCATTGCTGAGTGCAATGCCTTTTTCTTATTGAGTAGGCAGGACAAGTCCTCCATGATTCATTTTTTCCACAATTGGGTAAACTATCCTTATCATCATAAAGGAGGTCAATGTATGAATAGTAAAACAACATGTATCTTCGCTGTTCTGTTCTCGTTGGTTCTTTTAGCTGGTTGTAATGATAAGGAAGAAGTAAAGAACCCTCCTGAAAATGCACCAGTTGAGGATACTGCCAATAATGAGGGAGCGAAAGATGAAACTTTTTCTTTTACGAACTTTGATTTAGAAGTTGATTACAAGGAGAATAAAACAATCGACGTGGATTACGAGAACGAAAAAGACTCAACGGAAGCGAAATATCAGGATGATCTCCATGATCAAAATCTGACTTCTAATGAAGCGATGGATAAGCTTACCCCAATCTTCAAAGATTTCTCGTTTGATCAGGATACCGATGAACAAGAGGTCATCAAACAAGTGAAAGAAGCATTTTCAATTGAGGATGGCTATGAGAAGTTCGAGCTGGAGATCAAATTCCCTGGTGGGACGGAAAAAGAGTACAGAGAATCGTAAGCACCTGCTTTCTTTCAAACAAAGGGACGTTTCAAACGCTTTGATGTAATAAGCGTATGAAATGTCCCGTTTTTTACTTTAACTTATTTATTTGTTCTGTCAGCTCTTTGAACTTTCGATCCAGTTCTGCATATTCCTTATCTCCCGGCACCATAAAACTAAGCCTCCCTAATACTTCCTGCCTCTCCGTCTCGAGCTTCAACCGTAATTCCTCCCGGTCATCCCGTTCTGAAGTAGGCTCATTCAGCTGCTTTTGAATCCTGCCTTCCGCGATCACGAGTTTCGTACTCGTCGTTTTCTCAAGAAAATAACGGTCATGTGACACGACGATCAAAGTTCCATTGTATTGTGAAAGGGTGTCCTCCAGCTGTTTACGGGAGGCCAAATCGAGATGATTCGTCGGCTCATCCAGGATCAGCACATCCCGTTCCTCTAAAATATACTTCATCAGCTTGCACTTTACGCGCTCACCCATACTCATATTCCTGATCGATTCCCGCCAGTGAGTCGTCTGGAATCCCAAGTGTTTCATGAGCGTCTGGACTTTCCCTCTTTCATCGAACGTTTCCTTATGGAAAAGCTGCTGGGGCGTTTCGTCAAGCGGAAGATCGTACACTTCCTGCGTCAGATAGCCGATTTGGGCAGATGGTGAAATCCATACATCACCGTCAGCCGTCTCCTGCCCCAGGATCACCTTTAATAATGTCGTCTTCCCGCTTCCATTCGGTCCGATGATCGACACTTTTTCCCCATGCTGAATCGTGAAATTGGCATTTCTGAATAGTATTCGTCCCTCAAAAGCTTTCATCAGATCTTTCACTTCCAAGAACCGCTTTCCTGTCTTATGCGTGGCCTGAAGCGAAAATCGCACAGAATGCTCTTCCTCAACCGCATCCACCTTTGCTTTCTCAAGCTCTTTCTCTAGACGCTTCTGCTTCGATTTCACCTGGCTGTCCGTCCTTTTCGCTTTTACCCGGTAGTATTCTTTATATCCTTCCTGTTTGGTGGACTGGGCGTGGGCTTTTTGTGACCATGATGTAAGCTCTTTCATCTGATTTTCAATCCGTTCCACCATCTTCTGCTGCTTCTCATATTCACGCTGCTGCGTGAGCCGTCTCTGTTTTCGTGCCTCCATGTAGCTCGAATAATGGCCTCGATGCTCAATCAGCTTCCCATGTTCGATCGCCCAGATCTTCGTCACCGCTTCATCTAAAAAATACCGGTCATGGGACACGAGAATGATCGTCCCTTTATACTCCTTGATCTGGTTCGTCAGGAGTTTCATGCTCCCGTGATCCAGGTGGTTCGTCGGTTCATCCAATAGAAGAAGGTCGGCATTCTTCGCAAACCCTTTTGCAAGACGGGCTTTCAGCTTTTCCCCGCCGCTCAGCTGCTGGAACTCATGATTTGGCACATGCCATTTTTCCAAAAGCCTGGCTTCAGAAGGTGACGCGTCGTAAAAGGAATAGGACTCCGTTTCCTGCTCGACCATACCGATGTTCAAGTCGTGCTGCAGCCACTGGAGTGTGCCTATCGAAGGCACTAAATCCCCGTGAATCAACTGCAGCAGCGTAGACTTTCCGGCGCCATTCTGCCCGATGATCCCGATGACATCCCCTTCCTGTACACTTGCATTGATCCCTTCAAAGATAGGCTGATCCATCATTTCATAGCTTATATTTACTAACTTCATTAATTCTCTCATACCATCTTCCCCTCTCATCAAAGGGAGAACAAAAAAATCCTCCCCATTCATCTGGAAGGATTAGCCGTACCTGTCGCACTCAAAGAAAGCCACTTGGAAATCAATAGCTCAGACGACGTATAAAAATGGGCAGACTAATCCTATTTTGGTTAATTTGAAATATAGAATTTCAAACGTCTCGAAAATAAGATCAGTACTTCATCGTCCACCCATCACTCCTGTCATATTTAGTAAATTCACTATACCATGAAATTATTTGGAAGTGCAAAAGGAAATTGGGATTATCTAAAAAAATCCAATTCCCATAAAGAATCAGATTCCCAATCAGTGGTATGATAAACACTGAGGCTAGTTTTACATTAACAGATTCAGCTTTGTGTGTTGGGCTGGATGTTTATTGGAAAGGAGCACTTTATTTGGAATCAATCTGGTTAGAATACGGATGGACTTTACTGATCCTTATCGGCCTTGAAGGCTTGTTATCAGCCGATAATGCCCTTGTCCTTGCGGTCATTGCGAAACATTTGCCGGACGATGAGAAGAAAAGGGCCATCAAATACGGGATCTTCCTCGCTTTTGCCTTCCGGTTTGGTGCCCTGTTTGCGATTTCCTTTATCGCAAACGTCTGGCAGATTCAGGCGATCGGTGCAGCCTACCTTCTTTACCTGGGCTTAAAACATGTCATCAAAGCACGTTTTGGAAAAGAGAATGAAAATATTCGTGAAGATACAGAAGAAGAAGCTGCCGGAAAAGGCTTCTGGCCGACAGTAGGAAAGATTGCGTTGGCAGATCTTGCCTTTGCGATTGATTCGATTCTCGCTGCCGTGGCTCTTGCCCTTGGTCTCCCCGATTCTCCTCTGGAGGATTTCGGCGGAATGGACGGTGGACAATTTATCATAGTTGTCCTCGGAGGAATTGCCGGGCTTATCTTAATCAAATATGCGGCAACCTGGTTTGTGCAGCTGCTTGAAAAGCGCCCTGCTTTAGAAACAACCGCATATGCCATTGTCGCCTGGGTCGGGGTGAAATTGGCCGTCATTACACTTGCCCATGAAGATATTGGGGTACTTGATCATGATTTCCCTCACAGCACCGTCTGGAGCCTCATTTTCTATGGTGTTCTTTTGGGGATTGCTTTGTTTGGCTGGTTTGCACCTGGGAATAAAGCATCTCAGCATAGCAATGATTGAGGAATGAATATTCAATAAGAAAAAGCCCTGTAAGGATTCACAGGGCTTTTTCCGTTTCCATTATTTTAGGACCAGCTTCGCTACAACTTCTACATGTGCCGTCTGCGGAAACATATCCACCGGCTGCAAATACTCCACACGATACTGCTTCTTCAAATAATCGATATCCTTCGCCAGGGTCGATGGGTTGCAGGATACGTAAACGAATGTCTTGGGCTTAACCTCTTTCAACGTATCAAGTAATTTATTGTCGCAGCCTGTACGTGGCGGATCGACCACGACTACATCCGGACGCCAGCCTTCGTTCTTCCACTTAGGCAGGAGCGTTTCGGCACCTCCGACGAAATATTCGGCATGATCGACTCCGAACTTCTTCGCGTTCTGCTTTGCGTCATCGATCCCTTCTTTGATGACATCCATTCCACGGACTTCTTTGGCTCCGTCAGCAAGCCATAATCCGATGGTCCCTACTCCACAGTAGGCGTCAACCACTTTTTCTTCACCTGTAAGGGCCGCTGCTTTCTTCGCTTCATTATACAGCTTGCTCGTCTGGATCGGATTGAGCTGGAAGAATGCACGTGCCGATAGTTCGTAGGTGAATTCTTCCAGCCGCTCTTCGATACTTTCCTTTCCTGATAGATGGATCGTTTCATCTCCGAATATGAGGGCCGTCTTCTTAGGGTTGATGTTTTGGGCGATCGATACGACTTCCGGGAGGCGTTTCTGAATTTCCGAAATCAGCAATTCCTTGCGTGGAATCTTCTTCTCTGCAGTGACGAGTACGACTTGGACTTCGCCTGTTTCAAAGCCGACACGGGTCACAATCGTTTTCAAGATCGGCTTCTTCTTTTTATCATCAAAAACAGGGATGTTGAAGTCGTTGATGATGCGCTTGATTTCATTTGTTACTTTATTTGTCAGCGGGTGCTGAACGATACACTCATCGATGTCTATCAGCTTGTTTGAGTTCATGCTGTATAGGCCTGCGATGGCCTTGCCGTTTTGGGTCCCTACTTGGAATTGGCTTTTGTTCCGGTAGTGCCACGGGTTGTCCATTCCAATCGTCGGACGGATATCCAAGTCTTCTAATTTAAGCTTCGTGTGACGCTCGAGGGATTGAAGCAGGATGTCCCGTTTTGCATCCAGTTGTCCTTCATATGAGAGATGCTGAAGCTGACAACCTCCGCATTGCTCGTATACCGGGCATGGAGCTTTTGTGCGCTGGGATGACCTCTTCCGGATCTTTTTGATGCGGGCTTCGGTGAATTTCGGGTGGACCTTAGTCACTTCGACCACCACTTCTTCCCCTGCAAGGGCTCCAGGTACGAAGACGATCTTTCGTTTAAAGAACCCGACTCCTTCACCGTTGATGCCGATTTTTTTTATCGTTAGAGGAAACTGTTGTTTCAGCTCGATTTTCACTTCATTGCTGTGTTGCTTTTTTGCGTACTGCTTTTTCATTGGTTCACGTCCGTTCTATTCGATACTTCTCCATAAATACAAGGATGCATAGCTTAAATAAGGATGCCAAGATGCACTGAATTGGTCCAGCTCGTCCATGGTCGGTTTCTGATCCATTTGGAATAATTTCTTGATGGCATTTTGGATGCCGATATCCGCTTTCGGGAAGAGATTCGGCCGTCCCAGTCCGAATAACAGAAAGCTTTGGGCTGTCCATGGGCCGATGCCGCGGATTTTTGTAAGTTCCTTGATGACTTCCTCGTCTGGCTGCTTGGCTAGTTTGCCCAGATCCAGTTCTCCGTTAGATACCTTCTGTCCGATGCCCATTGCATATTCCGCTTTCCGCTGACTGAATTGCAGCTCCCGCAGTTCTTCCACGGTGAGCCCGGCGACTATTTCCGGTGATGGATAGAACCAGACCCCGTCCTTTTGCCAGCCATATTTCGTGACAAAACGATGGGTCAAGGTGAAGGCAAACTTTAGGTTTAGCTGCTGATGGATGATACTTTTGATAATCGTCGCAAACGGGTCGAATTCCAGGATGATGGGCGTTCCGATATGCTCCTCGAAAATGGGCTTAAGGTCGGTCTGCAGGAAGTGCTCGTGCATATCGCGAAGACCAGTGTGCCATTGGAAAATGTCCGAAATTCGGTTCTGCTTTTGCTCAAGGTTCTCTTCATTTTCAAAGGTCATGCTGAATTCAGGCTGATCCGTGGTGCCTGTCGCCTGAACCTTGATGACCTCGCCTTTCCCATCAGGGAGATAGTATGGAACCTTCACGCTTCGGTCTTTCTGATCCACTGCGTTCAAGGGATCCAGCGCCAGCCTCTCCAGTACCCGGTCGAAATTATACGGACCCCCAACCTTAACATTCCTTATCACCATCGTCCTCATCCTTCCGCACAAAACTTGTATGTGTATTATAGCATACCGCGGGTGTAACAATTCAACGTTGTGGTTCGTCTAATACAATAGCTGAGGGACGGACCTCTAAAAGTAGAGGTCCGTCCCTAAATGGATTTTCTGAAAAGGATGATTTGGAAAGAAATTGATGTGGACTGGTTTGTTCCTTTTGTCGGTCGCTGGTTGTAATGAGGCCGGAGATCAGGTTGAGGTTGGTTCAGGTAAGCAAATGGTGGATTATGAATGAACCTGCAGAGACGGATGTTGTAAATACACATGGTGATGTTCAAAATCTCGATCAATTTGTGGAGCTTTACGGTAATGTGAAGAATGGCGTGGAGGATCGTGTCCGAATTGTAAGCTATACGGAAGAAGGCGATCCAATCTTGCATGACCTTGCGTTTGATGGAACAATGATTCATTCAGTACGAGATTCTCGTCGGGATACATTTGGCAACGGTGAAATCATGGAGATGACATGCAAGAAGATCGAGCATGTCGAAGATGGAACAATGGCGAAGAATATGTATAACCTGTCTTATTGTAACAAGAATGATAGTGTGCTTTGGTATTGACTGTTTGGAGGGACGGACCTTCCTTCTTGACTGAAAATCAGATCTGGTACATGGGAAAGCGTGAGACCCTAACCTGAATACGAAGGATCTCACCCTTTTTGCTCTCTTTTAATAGTTAGATTATGCTCCACCCTATTTAAACTGGCAAGAGCTTCCGTTTCAAATTCTGCCATTCGCTCTTCGTACTTTTTCGTTTTCTTCCTTATGAATAGTAGCAACCCAAAAATGATACCTACCAATACGATAATAACTGCTGTAAGTATGACTGTGTTTTCCATGAATTAGCCTCTCCTCTATATTCTTTTCATTCTATTCATCCAAAAAGAGAGGGAAATGTCCCCCTCTTTCGGAATCCTTGCTCTAGAATTTCATACAATTACTGCTTTTGATCATTGACATGAAGCACTTCCACTTTGGTCGGTGCATAACCCGCCTCGTCCAGCCATGATACGTAGACCCGGTAGGTTTCTGTTTGTGCCTTATTCGTCACTGTAGCAATGGCACTATCAGTACGATCGCTCTCCACCCACCAGAGAATCATATCCTCTTTTGATAAAGCAACGCCTTTTGAAATGGCAGCCGTCATCTCCTCCCAATCCAGGGAACCTTCATCCAATGTGACTCTTGTATGGTTTTGTTGATTGGTAGGTACTGCCTTCCAATCTTTCGTGATGACTTTATCCACGTTCGGTTTGTCGCTATTCTTGACGGTTATCCCGTCCGAATCTTTATTATCTTTTTGTTTATCAGACTCTTCCTTTTCTTTCATTGCGTCATCACTGGGTGTATCTTCTTTCGATCCGCTTGATCCCGTATCGCTTGGTTTAGGGGACGTTTCTTTTTCCTTAACATGATCGGGCTTATTCCCTGAACTGTTTGTTTTCGGATCTTTTTCTGGCAGCTTTGGATCACCATCAAGCTCCAAGTTCTGTTTCAGCTGATCAGAAATGTCATGGAGCTTTTCCTTATCGGGCATGTAATAGTACGTACCCATCATGGTTTTGTCTTTACCGTCGATTTTGTGCTCCATGATGTTTTCTCGAGCGCCCTTATAATTGGATTGAATATTCCACACCTCGATCAAGGACATGTTTGTTTTGATATTTTTTTCAAGGACCTTGACGACTTCACCGAATTTCGTGATCGATGATATATTCTCCCCTTTTTGCATCAGAGCTTCAATGACTTGGCGCTGGCGTTTTTGACGGCCAAAGTCTCCTCGTGGGTCCTTTTTTCTCATTCTGGCATAGATCAATGCCTCTTTACCATCCAATCGAATCTGACCTTCCGGGAAGTGGACATGTTTGTCAGTGAACTCTAAATCATTGTTCACTTCCACCCCGTCAAACGCATCAATAATGCCTTCAAAGCCCTCCATGTTTATTTGCAAGAAATAATCCACGGGTACATCCAGGAGGTTTTCGACAGAATGGATGGTCTCCTCTGGCCCCCCCACTTGATAAGCACTGTTGATTTTGTTCAGGCCGCCTTCTATATTGGCATACGTATCGCGGGGGATACTGACCATATGCATCGATTGGGAATGAGGATTGAGCGTTAAGAGAACCATGGTATCGGCTCGTCCGCCTTCTTCACCCGGTCTCGTATCGACTCCCATCAACAGAATTGAGATGGGGTCCCCATCCTTCAAGTCGATCGTTTCCACATGTTCCTCAAAGGATTCTTTCCTGTCGACCTCTTCGTCCATGCTAGCTCCGATCGACGTGACAAATTGAAATGTAAAGCTGATTACCCCCAGAATCAATACTGTCACAGAGGTTAAACTGAATAGCAGAAATTTTTTACCCATTATCTGTCCTCCACACTAATACCTGCTCACCATGATGTTGGCTCGAAAACGTGCCTGTGACTATGCTGCGGGTTTCGAGCCTTCCTGATGATAATTCCGTCCTGTCCGGGACACTTTGTTCCATTTTTTGTTAAAGAAATAGGAGATGCTTCCATACATGACAAAATACATCGTGACAAATCGGTAGATGAAAATATCAAATAGAATCGCAAAAAACAGGCGGAAACGATCCTGTATAGAGAAGGTGAAACCGTACCGCTTCCCTTGGCGTATCGCCACCACGTCATACATGAACCCAAATAAGAATATCCAAAACAAATAAAAAAACAGATAATCCACATACGTGTTCTGAGGGTCGTATATCATATTGTAGATCACGATTCCTGTCATGATATAAGAAGCAAGGGTGCCGATCAGAAACGCTTCAAATATATAAAAGAAAGAAACGGTCTTCGTAAATAACGTTTTTCCAAAGAAGGAGCTGAAATGAATGATACAGTCGATATAGGCTTTCTGCCAACGTAACCGCTGCTTGGTTAAGTCCCTCCATGTTTCCGGTAGTTCGGTGTACCCGACGGCATCGGATATGAACTTGATTCTTAAGTTTTTATGTTTCGCGATGAGTCTATGGATACGGAGGGTGATGTCAATATCTTCACCTATTGTCTTGCGATAGCCCCCTACATCGAGTAGTGATTGCTTCCTGAAAATCCCGAATGCCCCGGATATGACGGCTAAAGCTCTGAAGCGTACAAGAGATAGTTTTGAAATATAAAATGCTTTAAGAAAATCCAGCACTTGAACCCTTAATAGCATGTTTGTATGCCTTAAAGACAATCGGTTCGAAGGTTCATTTGTCTTTGCTTGCAAAACATGTACCATCCCGCCTGCAGCAACGATGTTCTTATCTTCGAACGCATCATTGACAGCTGATAATGCCTCGTCGGCCAAAATCGTATCAGCATCCAATGTGATGATGATGTCATGGCTCGCATATTCGAGACCCGCATTTAAAGCGTCCGCTTTTCCCCCGTTCTCCTTATCAACCACGTAGAAATGAGGGTAAAGCTCCGATTGGTAGATCCCTTTAACTTTTTCATATGACAGCTTTCCGATTGGTTCAATGGAACATGATTTCAACTTAAGCCGTTCCTTCAAATAACCCATTGTCTCATCCGTTGAACCATCATTTATATACACAACCTCCATTTGAGAATACGGCAATGATTTCATGCTCTCAATGGACGTCTCGATTATACCCGTTTCGTTATAACAGGGAATCAAAATGCTCATTCCCTTTTCATCTTCATGCCCATGATCGATCATCCACTTTTTCAAAGCAGGATTTCGCCTCGACCTTTCGTCAGGATCACGGAACAATGGTAGACAATGATATAAATGCAGCACTGGGAACGTCACACTTAAAATAAAAAACACGATGACTATTTCCAAAAAACACTCCTCCTTTACCGAATATCCAGCCTGATTTTCTATCCTAATCCACGTCTCAAAGCAGGCGACTATCAAGATTTTATAAAGAAACTATGCGACGAATCACATACACGAACATTCTCACCCTTTTAAAAAAGAAAACGCCCTCCCAAAAAGGAGGACGAGTATTTATCATTGTTAAAATGATAGCACACTATGGAATGGAACCAATACAGTAGAAGGATCTAAAAAAATACCCGGCATATCTAGTGCAAACTGTGTTTATCACGGTAACCTTTTCCTTTTCCCCCACTCACCGTAGGCATTTCACATTACTTCATTAAGTAAAATTGGAAACAAATACTTCATCAAGGTATTTATTGAAAATCGCGGACCATTTTCATTGACTATTTTTCTGAAATTAAGTGTGCATGTGATTCTTCCTACTTACAATATTCTAATGATAGGGTTTTCTTTATTCATAACAATAAGCGTTGTAAGGAAAATTGAGCATGTCCTTTGTCTGAGCATTGAGGGACGGACCTCTATTCCCTCGATAATATCCTGGGAATGAAGGTCCGTCCCTCTTATTTTTTCATCATTGGATGTTCATCCAGGCTTTTGAAGGTGTAGCCTCTTTTCTTGAGGTCTTTTATCGCTTTTTCCATGGCGTCTGCGTTGTCTTTGGAGACGGAGTGCAGAAGGATGATCGCGCCTGGATGGACCTGGGCCATGATATTGTCGTACGAGTATTGCCAGCCTCTTTGCTGATCGGTTTTCCAATCGATAAAGGCGAGCGACCAAAATACATGAGTGTAACCTTCCTCTTTCGCAATTTGGAGAGTACGTTCAGAGAATACACCTCTGGGTGGTCGCAAGTAGTTCATTTTTTTTTGACCTGTCAATTCCTTCGTTTTCACTTTTACTTTTTCCAGCTCTTCCCGGATTTTCTGGTCGGAGCTTGCCGTGAAGTCCGGGTGATGCCAGGAATGGTTCCCTACGATATGTCCTTCTTTCACCATTCGCTTGACCAGGTCTTCAGCGCTTAGTAAGTAGTGACCTGTCACGAAGAAGGTGGCTGGTACTTTTTCCTGTTTCAATACATCAAGGATCTGTCCTGTGTAGCCATTTTCATACCCATTATCAAAGGTCAGATACAGGACTTTTTTATCCGGTGATCCCTTGTAAAAAGCATCATATTTATCAAGCAGCTGATCATGCTGAGCCCCTGCTTCTGCAGGAACTTCATTCTGACTCTTCTTAAATCCCCAGCCAATCGGGTTATTCGAAACTGCATAGGCTTGTGCCGGGATGAGCAATACTAAGATTGATGCTATAAGTAACACTTTTAGTGAATTTCGCAAATTGAACCCTTCTTTCACATTCCGTTTCCCTTAGTTTTTGAGAACGGGAAGGATTCATGTGTACTAAAAGTATCCAATAGTTAAAGCGGTTATCATACTCCAACCTTTATTTCGTTTGCAAACTCGCTTCAAACAGATCGATGATTTCCAGGAATCGTTCTGCTTCTCTAAATGTGTGGTCAGCCAAAAGTGGATGGATATTACTTTTGATCCTGCATTCTTCAATTAATTCTCTTGCGGTTTTCTTGAAATCACGTAATGACTTAACAGAAACCTTATTTTGATTCAGAAATTGGTTCAACATCGGCTTTGTTTCGGATTGTGGACGCATGGAGTCTAAATCAATCGCTTGAAAAACCAGTTGATCGAAATCCTGGCTGAACTCTCTCGCCTGCTCAACTAATTTCCGTTCGGAAGGATCCAATAGATGTCCGATAAACTTCGCGTGATCGGCCATGATTTTCAGGAAGAATACATTTTCCTGGATTATGCAATCCTGTTCAGGTACAAGTTTCCCCTCATTCAATTCCTGCAGACGTTTGGCAAAGAATGCAGCCTCCCTGCTAATATGATCCACTAACAATGGATAATTATTAGAACGGATTTCACATCGCAATGTCAAACCTAATACTTTCCGCTTATAGTTCCAAATTGCAGCTGCCGCTTGATAAACTTCGCTGTTAAATGCCTGAATTTGCCGTAAGTCCGTGTTGATGGAGTATTTATTCAGTTTCTCCTCGATTCTTTCAAAAACCGTAATGAACTGCTGTGCTTCTTCAATCAATTGCTTCTGATCATACGTGAATCCCAAGCTCAGAAACAACGCATGCTCCTTCATAATTCTCGACCAGAATTGAATCTCATCTAAAGATCGAGCCACGATCGGATTTGCCATTTTGTTCTTCCCCCTCCACTCTCACTCTTCCCCCTCATACTTATGTAGAAGTATTCAAAATAATACTTTGAATAAGTTGAATTCTCGTAGTCCATAAGGAAAAAGCAAAAAGATTCCTTCTTTTGGTACAAAAGGAATCTTCGACAATGAATGACAATAGAATAAAGTTTAGATGATTATATATATCTTGTATGACCATAATGGTTCTACAAAAGATTGGGTTTGTATCCGGGCAAATGTCTCAGGTCCGTCGAAGTGTGACACGTTTCGACATAAGGTCCGTCCCTCACTCAAAAAACGTCTGATACTTCGTTGCCATTTCGGTGAGTTTTCCGTTATGTTCATCGATGAATTCAGATACAATCTTTTTGTCCCAGATCGCTTCGCCTGTTGGGAATTCTTCAAATTCATCTTGGAGGTTCTTGACCATTTTGTCCCTTGAAACGGATACCATGGATTCGTCTACTTGGAAGTGATATTCTTGGGCATTCGGAACAAGAAGGGTAAGGTAGATGGCGTTGTAATAAAAGTTCTTCCGGTCGGCATGATTACCGTCAAACCAAAACTCATCCACGTCACTTTGAGAAAGGCTCTCTTCTTTATTGCCATAGGTCACCTTTACCATTTCCCCTGAAAGATCGATTTCTTGAATGGTTTCTCCACCAGGCAATTCCTGAAGGATCGCACTGACCTTGGAGTTATCCCCCACATAGGTTCCGCTGTTTTCTTTTAACATATCAACGTTCACATCTTCAATTGAAGTGATATTCGATTTTTCATTATTACTTGCACACCCTGTTAAGAACACCATTAAGGAAAGAAACAACACGCTCACTAATTTATTGAAAATCATCGTAGCCCTCCAGATCCTGTTTGTATGTAATACGAAAGAACGGTCTTTATGGTTTCATATTTTAACATAAATACCCAATAGAAAAACCACCCCGCATCTATAACGAGGTGGTTCCTTTCATTATTTAAAAACAGGCTCTTTAAACTGAGCTAATTTTTCCAATGACGATTTATCCACTTCTTCATGCAGGCTATGTCCATGGGAATCCATTGTTACAACCGCTGTGAAGCCTTCCACATTCAGGTGCCACATCGCTTCAGGTATACCGAACTGCATCAGATCCACTCCGTCTACGCCTTTGATGCAATCTGCGTAGTACTGAGCCGCTCCACCGATGGCATTCAAGTATACTCCGCCATGATCTTTCAAGGCAGCAAGTGTTTTCGGACCCATTCCGCCTTTACCGATGACCGCCCGGATTCCAAAGCGCTTCATGATGTCCCCTTGATAAGGCTCCTCACGAATCGATGTTGTCGGACCAGCCGCTTTCACGTGCCAGTTGCCTTCATCGTCCTTCAGCATAACCGGACCACAGTGATAGATGATTTGGCCATCAAGATCCACTGGTGCATCATTCTCACTTAAATGCTTGTGAATCGCATCACGGCCAGTGAACATGCGGCCGTTGATTTGAACCACATCTCCCACTTTCAACTCACGGATTTTTTCTTCCGTGATTGGAGCTTGGAGTACCACAACGTTTGGCTGTTCCCCAGATGAAGCCGCTGCCGTTTCAAGCTCCGCCTCTGATCCTTGAGTAAGATCGATCTTCTCGCCTTCCTGGTAGAACCATTCCTCGATACCGCCTGATTCTACATCAAGCTTCACCCCTAAACGACGGAATGCCCAGCAGTTATAGGCAACGGATACGAAGAAGCTTGCAGGGATACGATTCATCACGCCGACTTTACAGCCAAGTAGAGTCGTTTCACCGCCGAATCCCATCGTGCCGATTCCAAGTTCATTTGCATTTTCCATTACGTACTCTTCTAACTTACGAAGATCTTCATTCTGATTCACATCTTCAACAGAACGGAATAATTGTTCTTTTGCCAGATCATAGCCTGAAGAACGGTCTCCACCGATTCCAACGCCGATGAAGCCGGCACTGCACCCTTGCCCCTGAGCCTGATATACCGAATGCATCACGCATTTACGGATTCCATCCAGGTCACGTCCGGCACGGCCAAGCCCTTCAAGCTCACATGGAAGGCTGTACTGAATGTTTTTATTTTCACAACCGCCGCCCTTTAAAATCAGACGCGCATCAACGTAATCCTTTTCCCACTGCTCGAACTTGATGACCGGTGTCCCTAGGCCAAGATTGTCTCCTGAGTTTGCCCCAGTCAATGAATCAACGGAGTTCGGACGAAGCTTCCCGTCCTTCGTCGCCTCTACCATGGCAGCATAGATCGCTTCTTTGATCTCAAGCTGGTTCACGCCGACCGGTGTTTTTATTTTAAAAGTCGGAAGTCCTGTATCCTGACAAATCGGTGATACATTGTCGTCCGCCATCTTTACATTGTTTGAAATCGTGTCCAAGCTCATCGCCGATCGCGTACCGGCGTTCTCACGGGCTTTCGCTGAGCGGATCGCACGTCGCACATCCTTTGGCAAGTTCGTGGATGTTTCCACAATCAAATCGTACATACTTTGCTGTAATGTCTCTTTATTCATCGTTCTCCCCCTCTAAAGATCTCAAAAACAGTCTTAATTTTCATACATCATTATACTCCTATAAGAATAAGATTGAAAGGGATTTCACAATGGAATTTCCTTCTCGAAATAACATGAAACCTCGTCTTCTTCCTTATAGGTGTACCCGTTGTTTTGGTAAAAACGGATGGCGTCCGACCACTGTTTGTTGGTTTCGAGGATGAGGTTTCGAGCCCCAAGGGAGTGTGCTTTTTCTTCCAGAAATTTGAGCATGATGCGGCCGAGACCACGTTTCCTGTATGGGGATTGGACTGACATTCTCACAATCTGATACGTATCAGGTGATTTTTTTCGGATGGCGCCTGTGCAGATGATGTTTTTGTTCTCTCTTCCTATAAAAAAATGATGGTGCGTCCCATCATACTCTCCTGAAATATCATGGATATCGGGATTCAAGCTGTGATCGATGAACCCGAATCGCTCGAGGAAACCAGAGAGGATCACATCTTTGGCTGCTTGGCATTGGTGTTTTTCGATTGGTGTGATGATCATATGCGTCACTCCTTTTTTTATAAAGTTTGACGTTTTGGTGGGGAAATCCTGCTTGGCATTCTTGTCTACTTTCCTGCATAGGATGAAGGGTGGGGTTTACCGAACGTGGTTGGTGGATTTATCAACCGTTATTTGAATTTATCAACTGTTATTTCATTTTATAGACCGAAATCATACATATATCGACCGGTCTACAAAATCCAACGAATTTCGCACATCATCACCACCTCACAAACCAAAGCCAATTTTCAAAGGTCCGTCCCTCCCCAAAAAAAAGAGCCCCATCCAGGACTCCTACTCACTCTTCTTAAATTGCTCGCATTTTACTTCTATATCATCGATCATCGCGATCAGGCGATCGATATCGTCAATGTCAGCTTGTTCGGGGTCGATTGAGTCCAGAACGTCGACGAACAGGTTCAGGCGTTGTTTTAAATAGCTCACTTGTGAGTCTTTATCGTTGATTGCTTTACCCAAGAGTTCTCTCTCCTTTCAATACGTTTACTATGGTAACCAATTACTTTCCGATTGACAAGGGCTGACCCTTTCTCAATAATGGATAAGTGACTTATTTATAAAGGAGCTTTTATAATGAAAACTGATACTCTCTCCAAGAAAATGTCGATTGACCATGATCCTTGGGAGGCTTACTTAGATGTGGATGAGCATGGTGACATCACTCTTTCCAATATAGAATTCACCACCACGACACTCTGTAACATGAGATGCGAGCACTGTGCCGTCGGTTATACATTATCCCCGAAGGATCCAAGCGCCCTTCCCATAGAATTGATTCTGCAGAAGCTCGACGATATCAAAACGCTTCGTTCCCTTAGTATTACCGGCGGAGAGCCGATGCTTTCAAAGAAATCCGTTGAAAATTATGTCTTACCATTACTCAAGTATGCACATTCCAGAGGCGTACATACCCAGATCAACTCCAACTTGACCCTGGACCTCGATCGCTACTTGTTAATCGCCCCATACCTGGATGTCCTGCACATCTCGCACAACTGGGGGACAATCGATGAGTTCATCGACGTCGGCTTTGCCAATATGGAACGAAAGCCAACAAGAGAACAGCGCCAGAAGCTGTTTGACCGCATGATCGAAAACAGCTGTGCTCTTTCTGAACGTGGAGTCCTTGTATCGGCAGAAACGATGTTAAATAAAAACACCCTGCCTTACTTGGAAAAAATCCATCGTCAGGTAGTTGACGAAATGAAGTGTGGTCGTCACGAAATTCACCCAATGTACCCTTCCGATTTCGCGTCAAGCTTAGAAACCCTTTCATTGGAAGAAACCAGGGAAGCAATTAGAGACATTCTTTCCTTCCGGGATGAAAACGTGTGGATGCTATTTGGAACACTTCCATTCTATCCATGCAGTTCTTCACAGGAAGACTTGGATTTTCTGACGGAACTTTATGCGGCTAAAAATGTCAGCGTCCGTAATGACCCTGACGGCCGTTCCCGTCTCAATGTAAATATTTTCACTGGAGATGTCATCGTCACTGACTTTGGCGACACGCCCCCCCTTGGAAATATAGCAAAGGATACCCTGCCTGCCATTTTTGAAAAGTGGAAACAACAACCTCTTGCGAAAGAGTTGAATTGCCACTGCCCAATGGCTCGCTGCCTTGGCCCAAATGTGCTTGTGAAGTCTATGTATTATGGCGATGTGGACTTTTCGAAACGTGAAGCGAGGATTTCTCAAAAATAGTGTGGAGGCTCTATTATGGATTTGGGCTTTTTTCATGGAAATTGGGATCTGATATTCTATCTGTTGACTAACTTTCAGGTCTTGTTGTCCCAGTTCTCACCAAACTTGTGCCATTTTTCGGGTTTGTTGTGCCACTTTCCCACAAACTAGTGCCACTTCTGCCCAAACTTGTGCCACTTTCCAGGTTTGTTGCGCCAAACTGTGAACAAACCGCCACTTCCTCCTATCCATAAGGTCCGTCCCTCTCCAAAAAAACAAAAAAAGAAAGCACAACGGACATTCATCCGATGTGCTTTTTATCCGATTGGGCCGCGGTGTTTATCTTTCAAGGGTTTGTCAATCTTCTGTAGTGCTGGGTCCATTACGTTATATTTTTGATTCTTGAGGTTTTCGGCATATACTTTTGCCCTTTTTGCTCCAAACCAAATTCTCATGGCTGTATACGCAACCAGAATCCCACCAAAAATAAGTAAATACTCCAAGATATCCCTCCTTCTTTCTGAATATTCTAATTATTATAACATATCAAAGAAAATAATAAAAGAGTGAAATAAGTTTTACCCCATTTCACTCATGTTAAACATTTATCTTGGTGTTTCGCTTGCCATGAAGCCGAAGTGGACGTGATCCTGGACTGGAATCCAGGCTCCGACTCCTTGGGATGTAACATTTTTCACGACGACGGAGCGTTTTGTCCCTTTCATTACAAGGAACACTTCACCGTAGGTTACTTTCCCTTTTTCGTTAATCGCCGGAGCGTAGGCATAAAGGTATCCAAGTCGCTTAGGTGAGATGTTGTACACCTGATCCTTTTTCGTTCCTGCTCCTACAATCGTTTGGAATGCAAGTGGAAGCTTTGATTTATCCATTGCTTTGATGAGCATCATCTTTTCTACATCATCTGCGTGTGGTACTTTAGCCGTCAATCCGCCCTTCACTACTTTTTGTGCTTCCTGGACGTAGTGAATTTGATAGTTGGATTTTCCGCCGCGGTTATCGAAGTAGTTCGTGTTGACCTTTTGATACTCCCAGTTAGGGGATGTCTCGGTTGAAGCATAGTTTAAAGGCCATTCCCCTAAATAGATCGTTGCCCGTAATCCAATGGTTGGTGCTTTATTCATGGTGGATTCATTCAGCATACGGATCAGATTCGGGTTTTCAATTTTCACATTCGACGTTTCGATTAATTCCTGAGACCATTCACTCGGTTGGAGATACGGTTGATCCTGGGTTGAATTGGGATACGTATTTTCCTTTGCGATGTTTAATACTGAGTTTGGGACCTTTACGCTGGTATCTTCAATTGGTTTCGGAGCTTTCTCCGTCGATTCTTTGCTTTCTTTTTTAGGACTATTTTCAGCGTGAATACCCGTTGTTGCAACGCAGAATGCGAGTATGACCATAAGAACAGTGCGCATGATTTTCATGAATTTGACTCCTTTCAAACTTAACTTAAGGGTTTGCCGTTAGTTTTTCCTAGATGGAATAGCTTATCCCAAAAACTTCACTTGAAAGAATATTTATAATATTAAATTTTTATTTTATCCTAATATTGAAAAGAAAACAGTCAGGCTTCTACCTACAAAGCATAGTGACCGTTTTCAATCATTCCTACATTCTCTAAAAAAAACAGCGGAGTTCATGATTGAACTCCGCTGTTTTTTTAATCATACTTACAGGAGCACTCTTCAGGTGGACAGACACATTTTATGTGCACGTCATATGGTTTGGTGGAGATCTTCTTGCCATCAATGACGATGAAAGCTTGGATTGTGATACGATCATGCATTCCGTTTTCAGGAAGAATTTCTGCTGAATAGTTCCCTTCCTCGTCGGTAATGGCAGGGTTGGGTGCGATGGTAACCTTATAGTCCTTTTCTTTCACTTCAAAGTGAACCTCGATATCTTCAAGTGGCCTGGAGTCACACAGCACTCTCCCTTTAATGCTGGCTCCTTTACATCCCACATACGTCGGCACTTGACACGTTAGTTTGACTTCACTGCATTCCAGGCAGCCCGCATAAACAAAGGCTTTTTCTAAGATTTCCTTATCCTTCCCTACCACGGCGCTTGCCGAATACATAACGTCATTGAACGATGTGTTCGGCGGCACTTTGACGTCACTGGTAAACCTCCCGTGTTCATCTGTAGACACAACATCAGGTTCAAACTGTAAAACCAAACTGGACAAATTCACTTTCACATCATGCAAAGGTTCCTTGTCACAACATACTTTACCGCTCACCTTTCCACAGCAGTTTATTTCATTAATATGATCCAGTTCAATGGTCGGATCTTTGCATTGGCAATGGATTTTGACCGTTTTGATCATCGACTTGATTATCTTGTCGCCAAAGACTGTCGTCGCCTGAATTGATATGTCTTCAGATTTTCCCGAGACTGGAGTGATCATTGTTTCATATTCACCTTGCTTATTGGTCCGGGCAGGATTTGGATTCACTTCCACAGCACCTGGTGATGAATCTATGATAGTAATCTTGATCGCTGCATTTCGGATAGGGGTTCCGTCACATGTTAATTTCCCGGTCAATTTAGTGCCTTCACAAGGGACGACCTCGCACAGCACTTCGAGAGTAAGTTTAGGCTTTTCACACCTGATACAGCCTGCAATGACTTGATCCGTGTCCGCCACTGCTTTTCCATCCACCACTGCTTCCGCTGTATAGAAAGCAGACTGAAACTTAGTCCCATTTTTCACCTTGACGACCGATGAAAATTCTCCTTTCTCATTGGTCACTGGGGTAGTAGGCCTAAACTTCAGAATTGGTGAGCCGGTTAATGTTACTGGAACATTCGCCTGTGGTACGCCATCACAGGCAACTTTCCCACCCACGATGGCACGGCAATCGATTTTCTTTAATTTATTTAACTTTATGTCCGGATTCTTACATTTGACGCATCGAACCTTCACTTTTCTAGTTTCTGAGGTAACCCTTTTACCGCCGATTTTCGTTGTTGCTATAATGGTAATGGTCTCATTCACATCAGGAAAAAGGACCAGGGTTGCCGTATATTTCCCGTCACCCTGAGTAATCGCAGGATTTGGTGTGATAACTACACGCTTGGATTGTGATTCAATGGTAAATGAAATGGCAGCATTCCCTATTGCCCTTCCATCGCAAATGAGTCGTCCTGATAGTTGTGCCCCCTTGCACCCGACTGGCTCCTTGATCGGATCTAGCATAAGTTCAGGATGTTTACATTTAATACAGTCCACTCTTACTGATATCGAATCCCTGATGGTTTTCCCGATGACCACTGCCGTTGCGGTCACGATTACGTTAGGTATAATCGAAGTGCCCGGAACCACAATTACCCTCGTTGAAAACCGGCCGGTGCTGTCCGTAACCGGTGCCGGATCATCAAATATCAGTCCCGGGAACGATGACGACAGAGTAACCGTGACACCTTGGAGGGGTTGATAATCACATAGCACTCTTCCACTGATGATGCCTTCACAGCTGATCATGCCAATTGCATCTAATTGTATAGTTGGATTCGTGCATCCTTCAAAAGGGAAGATCCCTGGACATCCTCTGGGAGGTAAATCGATATTACAATCAATGAATTTGACTAAGGTCGGTCTTTTCTTTTTTCTCACCATTATCATTCCTTTACACAAAAATTCTCCTGTTATCTTATTCAGGAATGAGTAGGCGGTTCTCACAAACTTTTACAGGACAAAGAAAAGACCCGACAGACTAATCTGCCGGGTTCTCCATTTTTTTATAGTAGATAAAACCCAATCCCCATGATGAAGTAGGCTGCCAAAAGGGTAAGCCCTTCAAACCAGTTCGTCTCCCCGTCATTGGATATGACGATCGTGACAAGTACTGCTGATACCATGGCCACCAGCTCCGGTAACGTAAACACAAGCGGCATACTCGTTTCGAAAAACAGTGAAATCAATACAAGAACCGGCGCTACAAACATCGCGATCTGCAAAGTAGAACCGACTGCAATCTCCACCGCGATATCCATCTTATTTTTATAAGCCATAATGATCGCCGACGCATGCTCAGCAGCGTTTCCGACGATAGCTACGATGATGACCCCGATGAACAGCTCGCTCCAGCCGAATGTGTTTCCGACCTCTTCAAACGTATGGACGAGACGTTCCGATACATAAGCAACGGCTGCAGTAGAAGCGGCAAGGATCAGCAACGCTTTCCCCTTACTCCACTCCGGCTCTTCATGAGCGTGCGCACCCTCTTCGCCTTCATGCTGATACACCCCTCGGTGAGTGACTAATTTAAAGAATAAGGCAAATAAATAAAGAGCAATTAAGATGACCGATACACCGATGGATAGGGACATGGTCTTTGCTTCGTTCATATCCTGTGCGAATACTTCAGGAATAACGAATGCCACGATGATCGCAAACATGAGCAGCCCTGAGTTGTGACGGGCATCAAACACATTAAACTTCTGACGCTTGAACTTGATTCCCCCTACAAAAAAGGACAACCCGGCAACTAAGAGAAGATTTCCAAGCACGGATCCAGTTAAGGACGCCAGTACGACGCCGATCAAACCAGCTTTTAACGCAAAGATAGAAATAATGAGTTCTACCGCATTTCCAAAGGTCGCATTCAATAATCCGCCGATACGGGGTCCTGACACAACTGCCAAGCTTTCCGTCGATCTTCCCATAAAAGCAGCAAGGGCAATGATCGTGACACAGTAGATCACGAACATGATAACACTAGGCCAATGAAGCAGAGAGCCGATAACCGAGATCGGAACTCCTGCAAATACAAGCAATGCAAATACTTTATTCATGTGTAAGATCCTTCTTTCTAAAAGAAAATTTGTTTAAATCAAGCGAGATTAGACACATTATAGATAGATCCCATTTAGGAGGTACAACCCATGGAACAAACCTTGAAAGATAAAATAGCAGAGCTGTTTTCCCACCATAAAATCGGCACCCTTGCCACGATTCGCGACAACAAACCGTATTCACGCTTTATGATGTTCTACCATGAAGACCTTATTCTCTACACTGCAACCAATGAGCATGCGCACAAAGCGGAAGACATCGCACAGAACCCTCATGTTCATATCCTTCTGGGCCATGACCGCGATTCCGATCATGAGCACTATGTAGAAATTGAAGCAGAGGCTGCCGTCGAAGAATCCAAAGAGCTGAAAGAAAAATTCTGGAACGAACAACTCAAATCCTGGATCGCAAGCCCCGATGACCCGGAATACATGCTCCTCAAACTCACACCCAAAACCATCCTCTACTACGAAAAAACAGGCAAAGAACCGCAGGAACTAAGCCTATAGAGGGACGGACCTCTGATCAGATGAGAACCTTGATTTAATGGGGTTCATGCTGAGTTAGAGGTCCGTCCTTTAACATTTTACTGTATTGAGGGACGGACCTTCATCTGGCTATAACTTTGATACAATGGGCCATATGCTGTTTGGAGGTCCGTCCCTCAACGCTTTACTGCACTAACTCAAAGGTTTCTTCGATTTTGATGCTGTCTTGTACGGATTGAACCATGGAGCAGTTTTTGCGGGTGAGCTTCATGGCTTTTTCGATTTTATTTTTGTCGAGGTCCGTCCCTCTAATCGTGAAGTGAAGGGAGATGGCTTCGACTCGGTTTGCTTCGGCTTCGTTGCGGGTGACGTCGGCTTTGATATGTATGTCGTCAAATTGGATGCGCATTTTCTCAAGGACTTTTCGGAGCACTCCCCCGCTGCATACGGCTACGGATGAAACCAATAATTGGAATGGACGAAAGCCATACTCTTCGTTACCCGAAACCTCCAGCTTCCCAAACCCTAAATCTGTATAAAATCCCCCTTCTTGCATGTTAAATTCCATTTTCACATCAATCCTTCCTTATTATGTTAGTAGATGTTTTGATTTTACTCTATTCGTTTCGTATTGCCAAACAATGAAATTGGGGGTACCATCAAAGAAGCTATTATCAATGATTGGGAGTTTTTGCAAATGAATCAAACACTAACCTTCCGTTTCTGGGTCCTTGTGGGAATCGTGGCAATTTCGGGATTCTCACAAGGGATGCTCCTGCCGTTAATCGCCATCATATTCGAACAAGACGGCGTTTCTTCTTCCCTTAACGGATTAAACGCAACCGCCCTATATATCGGAATCTTACTCGCCTCTCCTTTAATGGAAAGACCACTTCAGAAAATCGGATACAAACCGATGATCATCATCGGAGGAATCGTGGTAGCAGCGTCACTCTTACTGTTCCCGGTCTGGAAATCCTTCTGGTTCTGGTTCTTCCTTCGTCTTTGCATCGGAATCGGCGATCACATGCTCCACTTCGCCACCCAGACATGGATCACATCGTTTTCACCAAAAGAACATCGCGGACGTAACATATCCATCTACGGAGTCTCTTTTGGAGTAGGATTTGCCGTTGGACCGATGATGACGCAGCTCATCACCATCCATCAAGCACTGCCATTCATCATCTCTTCCTTATTAAGCCTGACAGTCTGGATGTTCGTCTTTAAATTACAAAACGAATTCCCAGAACAGCAAAACATCGGAAGTACCTCATTCATTGGATCGTTCCAGCGCTTCGGGAAGGTTCTCAAATATGCATGGGTCGCCCTGCTGCCTCCATTAGGATATGGATTCCTGGAAGCTTCATTAAATGGGAACTTCCCTGTTTTCGCACTGAGAAATGGTCTTTCCATTGAAGCCGTCGCGATTCTACTGCCCGCTTTTGCAGTAGGAAGTATCATATCTCAGGTTCCACTGGGAATTCTGAGTGACAAATATGGCAGACAAAACGTCCTGCTCATCGTCATGATGATCGGTTTCCTCTGTTTTTCCGCTGCAGGATTCGTGGCAGAGTCCACTCTGGGCTTATTTATTTGCTTTACTTTAGCAGGGATGGCGGTCGGATCGACTTTTTCACTCGGTATTAGTTATATGACGGATCTATTGCCAAAAGAATTACTTCCTGCAGGGAACATCATGTGCGGAATCTTCTTCAGCTTTGGAAGCATGATCGGTCCATTCGTTGGGGGGATTACCATCGACTGGTTCAAAGGCTCGAGCTTCTTCTATTTGATTGCCTTTATGATGCTGATGATTTTTGTGAGCCTCCTCGTCTTTTCCCTTCAAAATAGACGCGGGGAAATAACCCAGAATCACTAGCACAAAACTCTTTCCATTATCATATACATGTGATAGTATTAGATTATAATAATTATAAATTAATAACTTCATATAAAATAACTAAGAGCACGTGCAGTTTTGCTGTCACCTTTCACTGGTGGCAGCTTTCGTCGTTTTATAGGGGTAATGACGTTGATTATTATTCTCAATGAGAATCTCGTATTTTCATTTAACTGAAGGAGGAATACGCTATGAGCTCACAATCCAAAGTCTTATCCATGGGGACACCTAATGAAAAAATTAACTTCTTTGAAAAAATAAAACCTCATGCAGAATTGGTCGCCGCACTGGTCAGTGGTGTGTTTATTTTACTGGGATGGTTGACGTCAAACGACGACTCCACCTTAAGCATCATTTTCTATCTCCTCGCCTTTGCCATCGGCGGGTTCGCCAAAGCCAAAGAAGGAATCGAAGAAACCATTGAAAACAAAGAACTGAATGTAGAAATGCTGATGATTTTTGCCGCTGTGGGATCTGCCATCATCGGTTACTGGACAGAGGGCGCAATCCTCATCTTCATCTTTGCAGTCAGCGGCGCACTTGAAACGTATACAATGAACAAAAGCCAAAAAGAAATCTCCGCTCTCATGCAGCTTCAGCCTGAAGAAGCATGGCTCGTGACAGGATCTGGTGAAAAGAAAGTCAAAGTTTCAAGCCTTGAAATCGGCGACCATATGTTAATTAAACCAGGTGAACGCGTGCCAACAGACGGTGTTGTCTTAAAAGGAACAACGTCCATTGATGAAGCAGCCATTTCAGGAGAAGCAGTCCCTGTAACAAAAGATCAAGGAGATGAAGTGTTCGCTGGTACGGTAAACATCAATGGTGCCATCACCATTGAAATGACTAAACCAAGTAGCGAGA
Organism: Rossellomorea sp. GQ25; assembly: GCF_059758515.1. Classification (NCBI taxonomy): domain Bacteria; kingdom Bacillati; phylum Bacillota; class Bacilli; order Caryophanales; family Bacillaceae; genus Rossellomorea; species Rossellomorea sp. GQ25. The sequence continues at coordinate 741,155 of NZ_JCAXEQ010000002.1, forward strand.
CCCTTTTTCAAAAAATCGTTGATCTTGTGCAATCCGCACAAAGCGAGAAATCGCCTTCACAGCAGTTCATCGAACGCTTTGAAGGAACTTATGTAAAAGTCGTGCTTGCCGTTGTCTTCCTGATGATGTTCCTGCCCCACTTCCTACTGGGATGGAGCTGGACGGAAACCTTCTACCGGGCAATGGTCCTGCTCGTTGTTGCTTCACCTTGTGCCCTGGTTGCCGCGATCATGCCAGCGAGCTTGTCGGCCATTTCAAACGGGGCGCGTCACGGAATTCTATTCAAAGGCGGCGCCCACTTAGAAACCTTAAGCAACATCAAAGCGATTGCCTTTGATAAAACGGGGACGTTGACGAAGGGGAAACCAGTCGTAACGGATATAGTGGTTGCGGATCATGTGGATGAACGTGAAGTCATGACTACCGTTGCTTCGATTGAAAACCAGTCGAATCATCCACTTGCTCAAGCCATCGTTCGCCACGCAACCCGCGAGTTAGACCTGGAACTCTCCCAGCCTGATTCCCTTGAAGACGTATCCGGTTGGGGAGTCAAAGCGCTTGTGGACGGAGCCGAATGGAAAATCGGGAAAGCAGATTTTGTGGATAAAGTGTTAGCAGAACAATTTATGGATGGTGCCTTTGGACGAATCGCTTCTGAAGGAAAAACGACGGTCTTTGTTGCCAAAGAGAATGAGATTGTCGCTTTGATCGCATTGAAAGACGTGGTTCGGAAAGAAACCATCGAAGCGTTAGAGCTATTGAAGCAAGAAGGCGTCCAAACCATCATGCTGACAGGGGACAATGAAAAGACAGCCCATGCCATTGCAGTAGAAGCCAAGGTCGCATCCTTCATTGCCGAGTGCCTCCCGGAAACGAAAGTAGACGAACTGAAAAGGCTGAAACGCCAATTCGGTACCGTCGGAATGGTCGGGGACGGAATCAACGACGCACCAGCACTTGCAACGGCCAACGTCGGAATCGCCATGGGTGAAGGAACCGACGTTGCTCTGGAAACAGCCGATGTCGTGTTAATGAAAAATGATCTTACCCGTATTGCTGAAGCTATTAAACTATCGAAAAAAATGAAGCGGATCGTGCACCAGAACGTGGTATTTTCGATTGTTGTGATCATGCTGTTGATCGCGTCGAACTTCCTGCAAATCCTGGATCTTCCTTATGGGGTCATCGGGCATGAAGGTAGTACGATTTTAGTTATATTAAATGGTCTGCGATTGTTGAAATAATGGTGAAAAACATCCAATCTTGAGAGATTGGATGTTTTTTTGAAAATGGTCTAGTGGGGTCCCATGTCTCTTTATGGAATTCGTGAGGGATTTAACTGCAATGGTTGAAAATTAAGGGCGTTCCTAAGAATTTTCGACACTTATCCACACCCTATTCCATCCACAATAAATCAACCAATGTCTCCCCCTTAAAATTATCCACAGTTTCAGACTCCTCCACCTTCCATCCGGTAGTTATCCACATTTCTGCCACACATCTTCCCCTATCAAGGTCCGTCCCTCCAACTAATGATATTTTACTAAAATAATATTTTGTGGTTGCTTTCTTGAAAGGGATATCATAAAATGTGTTTAGTTAGTGCAAACGGTTGCATCTACTTTCATGTTACATAGCACTCTAAAGATGAAGACGCACCCATTAGCATTTCATTTAATCTGAAATGTAAACGCACACATGTCATTCAATGTAAGTGATATAGTCCAATAGATTGATATTAAAGGAGGAAACGGGTTTATGAAGAATTTATTGTCGTTTGATTTTTGGCAGAAGTTCGGGAAAGCATTGCTTGTAGTAGTGGCCGTCATGCCAGCTGCAGGGATCATGATTTCCATCGGTAAGTTGATTGCGATGATGGGTGGAGACATCACACTAGTGCAAACGATTGCAAGAGTTATGGAAGATATCGGTTGGGGAATTATCACCAATCTTCACATCCTGTTCGCCGTAGCCATCGGTGGCTCGTGGGCGAAAGAACGTGCGGGCGGTGCCTTCGCTGCACTGATCGCCTTCGTCCTGATTAACCGTATTACCGGAGCGATCTTCGGAGTCAATGGAGATATGCTTGGAGATCCCGAAGCAACGGTCTCTTCTCTTTTCGGACAAACGTTAATTGTTTCTGATTATTTCACATCGGTTCTTGGTGCACCTGCTTTAAACATGGGTGTATTCGTCGGAATCATCTCAGGTTTCTTAGGAGCCAATCTTTTCAACAAATATTATAACTATGATAAATTGCCAGATGCCCTTTCCTTCTTTAACGGAAAACGTTTCGTACCATTTGTCGTTATTGTAGGTTCTGTTGTAATCGCTGTCGTGATGTCCATTGTATGGCCATTCATTCAAGGGTTACTCAATGACTTCGGTCAATGGATCGCAACATCCCGTAACACAGCGCCAATCATTGCACCATTCATCTTCGGTGCGTTAGAGCGTCTATTATTACCATTCGGTTTGCATCATATGTTAACGGTTCCAATTAACTACACGGAACTCGGAGGAACATACAAAATCCTGACTGGTTCAGGTGCAGGTTCGACGGTTGCCGGACAAGATCCACTTTGGTTAGCTTGGATCGCTGACTTAAACAATTTCCTTGCTGCAGGAGATACAGAAAGCTACAAACAATTATTAAATGACGTCACACCTGCCCGCTTCAAAGTAGGTCAAATGATTTTATCCACAGCTGCCCTGATCGGTATCGCCTATGCCATGTACCGCAATGTGGATAAAGACAAGAAGAAGAAATACAAATCTATGTTCCTATCAGCTGGTTTAGCCGTATTCTTAACAGGTGTTACAGAGCCAATCGAATTCATGTTCATGTTCGCAGCCCCACTTTTATATGTTGTGTATGCCATCATGACGGGACTTGCTTTCGCGATTGTGGATATCGTCAACATCCGCGTTCACTCTTTCGGATCCATCGAACTGTTGACTCGTGTTCCGATGATCCTCAAAGCCGGCCTATGGGTTGACCTTGTGAACTTTGTGATTGCTTGTATCGTATTCTTTGGCCTTAACTTTACGGTTGCCAATTTCTTAATCAAAAAGTTCAACTTCCCGACGCCGGGTCGTAACGGAAACTACATTGAAGATGAAGCTGCAACCGGCGGCGGTTCTGTAAAAGCGGATTCCATCGCACCGAAAGTCGTTGCCATGCTTGGTGGAAAAGACAACATCGTAGACGTGGATGCATGTATGACCCGTCTTCGTGTAACAGTAAAAGACACAAGCCTTGTTGGAACTGAACAGGAATGGAAGAAAAACGGAGCATTGGGACTCATCCTGAAAGACAAAGGCGTACAAGCCATCTATGGTCCGAAAGCAGACGTCATCAAATCTGACATTCAAGATCTACTGGGAGCGTAATACATGAAATTACTCACGTTGAATTGTCACTCATGGCAAGAAGACAACCAACTCGAAAAAATCTCGATCCTGGCAAATGACATCGCGGAGAAATCCTACGATGTCATCGCCCTCCAGGAAGTCAGTCAGCTGATCGAAAGTGAACCAGTGAAGGACTTAGTTAAAAAAGACAATTTTGCCCTCGTCCTTCTTGGGGAACTGAAGAAACTCGGCGTGACAGATTACACACTCGTCTGGGACTTCGCTCATATTGGGTACGACGTGTATGAAGAAGGCGTGGCGATTTTAACGAAACACCCGGTCATAGAAGAACACCGTTTCTTCATCTCAAAAAGCCATGACCAATCTTACTGGAAAACCCGTAAGATCGTAGGGGCCACGATTTCATATGAAGAAAATCCCCTCACCTTCTACTCCTGCCACCTCGGCTGGTGGATGGACGAAGAAGAACCGTTTAAGTTTCAGGTTGACTCATTGATCGAACAAGTCACTCCTGAATCCCCCTTCTTTTTAATGGGCGACTTCAATAATAATGCATGGGTTCGTGAGGAAGGGTATGATTATCTTCTTTCAAGAGGGCTTGTGGACACATTTAATGAGGCTGTTGAACCGGACAGCGGCGTCACCGTTGAAGGGAAGATTGCTGGATGGGATGAGAATATAGTCGATTTAAGGATTGATCTTATACTGTCCAGTGAGAAAGTGGACGTTAGGTCTTCACGGGTCATCTTTAATGATGTGAATAAGCCTGTTGTATCGGATCACTTCGGGGTTGAAGTGGTTTTGGGTGACGGAGAAAGCAGCTGATCTTGGATTGGCTGCTTTTTTTTTGTATTTCGAATGGGTTTGAGTTGTTTTTGGGGCAGTTTGGGTGGGAATCGGATGAGTTTTGGGTTTTGAAGTCGTTCTTGCCGGGGTGGTTGTGGGAGCTTTGGGGTTTATCAACCGTTACAGAGATTTATCGACCGTATTTTCAATATATCCACCTTATTTTCATTTTATCGACCGTTATTTCATTTTATCAACCAAAAATACACATATATCGACCGTTCTACATTTATCGACAAAAACCAGGCCACTGTCCCCTCTCTCCCGACCGATCACTCAGTCAACACACGGGTTCCCCCCAATCCAAAAAACTAAATGAAACCTCCCCACCCCCTCATCCGTATATACACTATAAACAGAAACACAACCTTGAAAGGGGAACAATATGGTAAACATCTTATTATTTTCAGTCATTGTCGGATTGGTCATGGCCTTACTGCTCGTACCGATGGCAATTATGAAAAAGCAGAATAAAAAAGAGGGGTATCCATCATTTGCAGCACTATTCGGAGCCACCCTCCTTATCACGACTATCATTGTATTCGTCTTCTATTACATTACGAATCTCGATCAGAACTTTACAAGCATGTGGATCTTACTCATCGTTGCCGCAGGATTTGGTGCCACACTTGCAACTGGAACCGAACGAATGGTGAAGGGCGCTTTGTTCCTTGGAAGTCTCCTTGTCGGGGCTTACTTCCTAACCGCCTTTGTGTTCAACGCCGATGAGAAATTTGAATCAGCGAAAATGGACGTAAAAACGGAAATCGAAGCGTTTGATGAGAAGGAAACGCCGGCAAGCGTCCCTCCACAATTCGCCCGCAACAAGATGAAGAAAGCATTCGGTCAGGTTCCGAATACGAGTTACTATGAGCTTGGACGACTGCAGATTCAAAAGGTAAATGGTGAGTACGTCTACATTGCACCGGTTGAATTCTCCGGATTCTTCAAGTGGTTCAAGGGAGATGAAACACCTGGTTACTTCACCCTAAGTGCCACCGACTCATCATCAAACCCTAAATTCATCAAAGAAGAAATGGTCTACACACCTTCTTCTTTCTTTAATAAAAAAATCGAGCGACACATCCGCTTGAACTATCCGAAGCAAATCTTCAATGGTGATGTTCAGCTTGAGATCGATGACGAAGGAAAGCCATTCTATATTCGAACGTACGGTGAGTTCATTTCCGCACGTAACGGATTTGAAGCAAAAGGAATCGTCATGGTGGATCCAAAATCCGGTGATACCAAGTCATATAAAATCGATGAAGTCCCGACTTTCATTGACGGCGCGATTTCACCAGAAACCGTCAGCCTCCAAAACAGTTATTTCGGTAACTACGTTCAAGGATTCTGGAACAGCCGCTTCGGTAAATCAGACGTCAAGCTTCCTTCTGATGAAGGGACCGAAGCCAATGTGAGCCCTATTTTTGACGAAAATGGTGACATGTACTACTTCACCGATTTCACCTCGCCAAAAGAAGGCGTCGATTCCATGCTCGGTTACTCCTTAACGAACTCAAGAACGGGAGAAGCGACGTTCTACACAGGAAATCTTGAAGACTCCTACATGGATTCACAGGGTGCCCTGCAGATCATCCAGAAGAAATTCATCGAGAAAAAATGGGATGGCGAAATGCCGGTACTGTATAACTTCTACGGAGAAGCAAGCTGGCTGACACCAGTGCTCGATGCGAATGGTTTCTTACAAAACTACTTCATAGTCTCGGCAGCCAATCCGGAAATCTCAGCCTATGCCAACACGCCAAACCAGGCATTGAAGCAATACAAAACCGCACTTCAACGAGGTGGCGGAAGCGTTGACGGTAACTCGAAAGCTGAGGAAAAACAGACAAATGGTACAGTCGTCCGTGTCTATAAAGAAAAGACAGGTGACTACACGGTCGTATCATTCTTACTCGACAACGGCAAAAACTATATCGTCTCTTCCGAAAACAGCTTACTTGCGATCTACCTGAAGGAAAATGACAAGGTGAATGTGAAGTACATGGATACAGGGGAAGAATTCCTGCCAGTGAAAGAACTGACCATCGAAGGCTTATAATAAAAAACGATGAGGGCCCATGAGCTCTCATCGTTTTTTCATGACTCGCCTGCATTCACATAATACACCAGATTATCCGTCCACTCCCCAAACTCATAAATGAAACCTTTCCGCGTGCACTCATACTGCATGCCGACACTTTCTGCAAGGCTGATCGATGGCGCGTTATCCAGATTGATATGGGCCTCTATCCGGTGAAAATTCAATTTCACAAAAGCCAGTTGGAGAGCTGCCTTCACCGCTTCCTTTCCGTAGCCACGGTTCCAGTAGCGATTATGTATCGTGTAACCGACCCTTCCCCAGTTAAAGTTGTACCGCATCAGAGTTGAGAAGTCGATGGTCCCAATATTCGCCCCACTTTCTTTAAGAAAGATCCCTAGAATATAGACCTGGTCCCGATCAATCATCTCTTCATGCTTCTCAAGCATGTCCCGGAACCAAAACTCCGTGCACTCACTCATGTCCTGATAGCCAACGTCATATTTATGCTGGGATGGGAGCCTGTTCAGATGTTCCCTTAACCAGTTTTCATAATCCCTGTTTACGAAAGGTCTGATTACCAATCGGGGTGTTTCGATGGTTAAGTCCTTGTGCTTCATCCTTTCCCCTCCCTTTTCATTTATGCATGCTTCTATTTTTCATAGTATCAACCTGCCATTTAGAATGGTAGTCCTTTTTCAAATAAACGGAAGGCGTCCCTCTGCTGAGAAACGCCTTCAACATTACTTGTCTTTATTCCATTCTTCCTCTAATTCCTTCTCAATCTGCTCATCGGATAAGTATTCTTCATCCAACTGCTGCACATGCTCGGTGATCCGGTTTAGCTTGGAATGCACGATCCAAAGGCTGATTACCACGACTGCCATGAATAAAACAAGGATGAGTTCAAATTCCATATAATCGATGCCTCCTTTACCTATGTTTATTAATCAAACACGGGAAAAAGAAGGCTTTAGGAAGAAAAAGGACGGAAGAACCATTCTTTTGTCTCTTAATACGCTTTCGCCCAATAAACCAAATGTTTCGCATCCTTTTCACAGCACACACAAGTATCCGACACCTGCTCCTGCTCAAAGGGCATGCACCGTGATGTGGCACTCGTTTCTTCCTTGATCTTGTCTTCACAAGCCCTGTCTCCACACCACATCGCTTTGACGAATCCGCCTTTTTCCCTAACCGTCGTTTTGAATTCTTCAAACGTTTTGGCTACCGTTGTTTTTTCATCGCGATGAGCTCTCGCTTTTTCTAAGAGATTGCGTTGGATGTCTTCCAGTAGTTCAGCGACTTTCCCTTCCAGCTCTTCCATCTTGACCGTGATCTTCTCACCTGTATCACGTCTCGCTAATACCACCTGCCCGTTCTCGATGTCCCGTGGACCAACCTCCAGGCGAAGTGGGATCCCCTTCATTTCATATTCATTAAACTTCCAGCCCGGCTTTTTATCACTCGCATCGATGGCAACGCGGGCAACGTTAGCAAGCTGGCTTTTCAGATTATAGGCAAAATCAAGGACGCCTTCCTTGTGCTGGGCAATCGGCACAATCATCAGTTGAGTAGGTGCGATTCTTGGTGGAACCACCAGCCCCCGGTCATCCCCGTGCACCATGATCATGGCACCGATGATGCGGGTCGTGAATCCCCACGACGTTTGCTGCACATGCTGGAGCTTTCCATCACGGTCCGTAAATTGGATGCCGAATGCTTTCGCAAATCCGTCACCTAAATGGTGGGAAGTTCCTGATTGCAAAGCCTTCCCGTCATGCATCAGGCTTTCGATTGTATACGTATATTTGGCACCGGCAAACTTTTCTTTTTCTGTTTTTTGCCCCTTGATGACCGGAATCGCCAGCAGCTCTTCACAAAGCTCCGCATACACCTCCAGCATTTTCACCGTTTCATCATGAGCCTCCTGGTCCGTTTCATGACACGTATGCCCCTCCTGCCACAGGAATTCCAATGTTCGCAGGAATGGACGCGTGGTCTTTTCCCAGCGAACCACATTGGCCCACTGGTTATAAAGCTTAGGCAGATCACGGTAGGAATGGATGATGTTTTTGTAGTGCTCCCCGAACAATACCTCAGAAGTCGGACGCACACACAGCCGTTCCCCTAACTCCTCTTCTCCTCCATGGGTCACCCATGCTACTTCAGGCGCGAAGCCTTCGATATGATCCTTCTCTCGTTGCAGGAGGCTTTCAGGTATGAAAAGTGGCATATACACGTTTTCATGCCCTGTTTCTTTTATTTTTGCATCGAGGGCATCTTTGATATTTTCCCAAAGTGCGTACCCGTAAGGTCTGATGATCATCGACCCGCGGACGCTCGAATAATCGATCAGCTCCGCCTTCGTCACGACATCGGTATACCACTGAGCGAAGTCTTCCTCCATGCCCGTTACATCTTTTACAAATTCTTTTGCCATTTTGAGCACCTCATTTTTTAGTGGGATTGGTTATAACGGCGAAATCACACTTATATCGGCGAATCGCCCGATCGACCCGTATATAAAACAAAAAAGCCCTGCTTCTCATCAGGGACCATTTCTGGCGGTACCACCCTGATTCAAAGCAAAGCTTTACACTCATTCCATGATAACGGTATCGGACCGCTGATATCTTCATTCGATACAGAACTTAGAGGCAGGTTCAAAGGTTCATCCATAGGAGCTTTTCACCAAACCGCTCCCTCTCTGAAAAGACAAGATCCCTTTACTGATCCTCGGCAATGTTTCAGTTATTTTAGATGATTATATATAGATATGCAGAGGCTGTCAATATTTGTTACAGAGAATACATTTTCTCCATCTCCCGACTAAAGAAATCGTTCCCATTCCTCCCATCAAAATCCCCGGCTATCTCTTCCGAAATCTCACTCATCACATCAATAACAAATCCCGGACGATGGCCGGCTTCGACAAGCTTTCGGTGAAGGGTAATCGCACTCATATAAAAGTAGAACATCCCATAAGGATCCTTCCCACTATCCGCATACTCGATGTGACGCTCCAATACTTTGATTCCCCTCACAGGTTCGGTCAGGGCAAGGAACCTGATATGTTCGGAAGCTTCGACTAAAAAGTGTGGTTTATCATAAATGAAAAAGTATCCCTCTGACTGATAGTGCGAGGCTTCCTCCACCCGACCATCTTCATGATAAGGCAAGAGCAGCTTACTATAGGTCAAGTGGGGGATTTCACCACATGTCACTTCTTTTGATAATAAAAGCTTTTCAATGGGTCGGGCTTTTTCCTTTTCCCCGGTAAAATAATAATACTCAAGCTGTGTCTGGTATTCACAGGCTTCACAGTCCGAAAGGGAATCCCTTTCGGCTGCTATCCACTTTTGATAATACTCTTCCGCTTCTTCTGCAGCCCCTGTTTTCAGTGCCCGTTTATGCTGATGTTGATAAAAGGGACGCAGACTATAGCCATAACGGTCATAAGCTTCTTGAAAGTCACTGAAAAAGGCATCTAACAGTTCCGTGTCAATGCCGGGCATCTTCACCAGATGCTCCGCCATCCATTTATAAATCCAGAAGAAGCTTTCCACCCAATCCTGCAAGTTCTCTTCATTATCTAAAAAGAAGCCGTTGCACCACTCGAAATGGTCGAATAATTCCTCATACTCCCCAAGATAGTTGACGGTCCTCATGATCCCGAACCGGCAGCAAAACTCCTTATAGAGGTCCTTTTCTTTCTGCGCAATGAACAACAGATCCTCTAAACCGTTCCACTTCTCATAACTTGCTTCTTCCCGGCCCATCAACTCTTCCCACCGGTCCCAGTACTGATCAGCCGTCATCTTCATCCACTGACCCCCTTTTGTCTTTTTTATTTATTATAACATTCAGAATTACGTCTTAACTGTTTTTTCCAAGAATTCCTGGTCGAGCTTATATATAGAATCACTGTGACCCCAAGCATGATCATCGAACCCGCTGCCACAACAAATCGAATCGACACCACTTCGGCTCCCACTCCAATAAGCACCGTAGAAAGGATAACCAATATCCCTTCCAACAATCCATATATACTGCCTACCCGTCCCATGATCTCAACCGGAACTTGTTCTTGATAAAAGGTTTCAAACCCTGTCGTGGCAAAGGCCAACGCGAAGGATAAAACAGCGAATCCGATTGCCGCAAACAAGAAATCATCTGAGAAAGAATACATCAGATATCCTCCGGAAACGACCAGAGAACCAAATCCCATAAGGTGCATGTGATGGAGTTTATGGGAAAGGATCGCGTTCAGGATCGATCCCAGTACAAACCCTCCCCCTGCAATGCTTACAAGATATCCATACGTACTGTTCGAAAGGTGCAAAACCTCTTTAGAAAAGGCGGCCTCAAGGGAATCAAGCGCTGCCGTCATCACCAGCATGCTACTGAACAAGACGTACAGAACCATCACATAGGTAGCGCGCCGGCTGAATCTCCACACCTCATGCCAATCCCCTTTAATGACTTCCCATTTCGTACCACCCGTGTGAACCGGGAGTCCATCCTTAAGCTTCGGTAGAAAGAGGGTGATCACTCCTGATAAAAAGAGGGCCAGTGCATTCATATAAAGGGCAAACGTCGGTGTCCCCATCATGAACATCAGCCCGGCAATTCCCGGTCCAATGAGAAACGCTCCCGATCCGACCAGCCCCCGGAGAGCATTGAATCGCTGTCTGTTCTCTTTCGGAATAAGGGTCGTAATGTACGTCATGGACGTCGGATAAAAAACGGCACTTACCATATTGATGATCAACACAACCAAATACATCCACCAACTCGACGAGAGAAAAGGTAAGGTTCCAATCATCACGCCTCTGAAAATATCGAGACCCACCATCAGATTACGCTTGTTGACCCGGTCAATCAAGCTTCCGGCCCAGGCATTCGTCAAAAGGGCAGCCAATGGCTTCAGCACATATAATATCACCACTGACAGAGGTGATCCCCATTCATCCAATACAATCAAATTAAGGGCGATCAAATAAATCCACCCTCCGATATTCGAAATCCCGATGCCTGATATCAACAATAAGGGATACTTCCAATTGCCCATTGTTTATTCCTCCCCGCGATATGTTTTGTAAAAAAAAATCCCACCCCCAAGACGTTGATCTTGGGGGCGAGATTATCTATCGCGGTGCCACCCCAGTTCGTTAATATGTCGCCATACTAACCTTTTCGGGTACGGCCAACTGGCTTATACCCTAGCCCCATAACGGGAGCTCCCGTCACACCATCCCCTGACCCGGTTCCGATGCACTGCTCAGAGTCTTGGTTCAATACCGTCCCTCTTGCTCCTTTTCAGCTGCCGGAGCTCTCTGATAAAGAATTCAGGATATCTACTCTTCTCTTCATGGCATTTAATTGAAATTTTTATTATGGTATCATGATTGAGGAAGGAAGTAAATGGAATATTCACATCGTCAGTCTCTGTTTCAACATTTCTTCATACCCAGGCTTTCGTTTAATGATGGTGATGATAAGTTCGCGAAGTTCGTCGAGTTCCCTGGTGTCAGCTGTCGTATGGCAGTACGAATACCGGTACTCATAAAAATCATTGTTCCTTCTTATTTTCATTACGTAATTTTTAGTGGACAGTATAGTGCAGTCTTCACGGTCAGAAAGCTCTTTCTTTAAATTAAGGCTCTCTATTTTTATATAAATTTCACTCATTTCGCTTTTTGTGAAGGTTAGCGCTTTTTCCTCACCTTCTTCATTTATAATCGTGTCCGTAAAAGTACTTATGGTGGTCCCCCCATCGTAGCGGATCTCCACATCAAAGTTCGATTTATTCGTAAAATAACCACTCAGTTTCTCGCTCCCCAGTAATCCCCATTGCTCTCCCTTCACTACGGCAAACACAAATACGACGATGAAAACAATGGCGAAGCTGATCAATGGAGCATACCACCTGCGCCGATACTCTTTTTCCTGCTTCCCCCCAGCTACTCTTTTCCTTACATGATCCTTCATTTGGTTGTTAAAATCGAATCCTTGTAGTCCTTCATCCGTCATTTTTCTAACCTGTTGCTGAAGCTCCCTATCCATCCCTATGCACCCCTTTTGGATACATCTTTTGCAGTTTTTCTTTCCCTGTTTTCAAACGGGTTTTAGCCGTATTGATGTTGATCTCCAAGCACTCGGCAATTTCCGTGATTTTCAGCTCCTCGTAATAATACAAAAATAGGACTTCCCTGTATTTGATTGGCAAGGATAATAACTTGGTATGCAGCTCCCTGCCCGTTTCCTTATGTATAGTTTGAGATTCCGGCCACCGACTCCTGCTCTCCTGAATCCATTCATTAAGCTTATTTGTAAAAAACAGCTTTCTCGTCTCCCACTTCTTGAGATGATCCTTACTTTGATTGATTGCAATCCGGATAATCCACGTCTTCACCGAGGAGTCTCCCCAAAACGAATCGTACCGCTGATAAAACCTGACGAACACCTCTTGAGCGATATCTTCAGCAAGACTTTGATCCTTCACGTAGGAATAAGCGATATACAACACCTCTTTGCCGTATTCATTCATTACTTCTTCCAGAAATTCATCCTTCGACTGAGTGAATTCGCGCGCCTGGTCTACATTCAAAGGGAGATCACCTCTTTTCTAGTACTTTGACGACTGTGGAAAGGAAAAAGTTTGATTTATTTAGTAGGATTGATTTTTGAAGGGGGTTTTGGCGGGATGATGAGGTGGACTTTGGATTTATCGACTCTTATACGGATTTATCAACTCTTATACGGATTTATCAACTCTTATACGGATTTATCAACCTTTAATTGAATTTATCGACCGTATTTTCAATATATCGACCGTATTTTCAATATATCGATCACTCCTCATAAAACGACAAACTCCGCAAACTTACATAATATCGTAACTACAGGCAGAAGTCGCTCTGGACAAATTTATCTGCCATTCTTACGAATTACGTGCCATATTTCAAATTTACCTGCCGTTTTTTCATTTTATCTGCCATATTCCTGATATATCTGCCACTTTACACACATCGACAAATTTCGCAAACCCAACCGACCCCCAGCAGCAGCAGCACAAAAACAAAAAAAAGAGCACTCCCCAATTCCCGAGCGCTCTCCCCCATTAACTCCCCATCTTACGACGAGTATTGCTAGGCTTCTTCGTTTGTTGACTTTGCATGCGTTGATTGGAAGCCAGACCGCCTGTTGCTTGTTTGCCACCTGCTTGTGCTTCCTTTTTCTTTGCCAGCTGCTGCTTCATCGCTTCCTGCAGGCTGATTTTTTTCTTTTCTGGCTGTATTTGCTGATCATTATTATTTGACATAATGGAATCTCCTTTTGAGACTACTAAATTTTTGAAACTACATCTATTATAATACATCCACCACCAGAAAACATCTGCGTTCCAAATAAAAAAGCCAACCCGTAAAGGGTTGGCCGTCATTTTCTAGTGGTATCCATTCTGCCCGTTAGCAGAACCTGATGTTTTCTGCTTCGGTTTGTGCTTGCCGTTTTGCTTTGTGCCGCCGTCTTTTTTTGTTTTCTTTGTCATGTTGAATCACTCCTAATAATTAGTCGTCATCAAGAAAACTTGTGGTTTTTGAACCATTCTTATTTTGTGCCAAAAAAAGAAAAGAGTCTCCCGGTAATTACCGGAAAACTCTTTCACCATCAGGCTACTGATTGAGGAACCTCTTCGTCGACTTGAATGACCGTTCCATTGTTTAAGCGCTTTCTTAATGTGTAAATAAAGGCTAAGATTGCTGCGATGGTTACGATTGTTGCTCCCATATATGCTGTACCCATGGATAAACCAAATCCGATTGGTGCGCTCAGGATGTACGTGAATGTCACCATTGTCATGAAGATCGCTGGAATCGTTGCGACCCAGTGCGGTTTCTTTTGAAGGGCAAGATACATGGCACCTACCCAAAGAGCAATCATTGCTGTGGATTGGTTCGCCCAGGAGAAGTATCTCCATAATAGGTTAAAATCGATTCGTGTCAACACGACTGAGATCACGAACAATGGAATCGCAATCCATAAGCGGCTTGAGATTTTCACTTGTCCTACTTTGATATAGTCGGCAATGATCATACGCGCACTTCGGAATGATGTATCACCAGAAGTGATCGGAAGAATGATAACCCCAAGGATTGCCAGCGTTCCACCGATTGATCCAAGCATAAGAATCGATACTTCACTTACAACCGCTGCAGGTCCGCCTTCTTTCAAGATGGCATTCAGTTCACCAGGCTGGAATAAGCTCATCGCAGCTGCTGCCCAGATCATCGCAATGATCGCTTCTAAAATCATCATACCGTAGAAAATTTTGCGTCCGTTCTTCTCATTTTGAGTCGTTCTTGAAATGATTGGTGATTGTGTTGCATGGAACCCTGACAGTGCCCCACAAGAAATCGTCAAGAATAATAATGGGAAAATCGCTACTGATTCAGGATGCATATTCGTTAAGCTGACCTCAGGAATATCCGCCCCTGTAATCACTAATCCTGCACCGATCCCAACTGCACTCACTACAAGCAGTGCTCCGAAAAGTGGATATACTTTCCCGATGATTTTATCAATCGGTAATAGGGTTGCGACAATATAATAAATAAAGATTGCGGCGATAATGACACCTAACGAAATCCAGGCTGGCGTCAGATTCGCGATTAATGCTGCAGGTGCTGTAACGAAAACCGTACCCACCAGCACTAATAAAAGAATCGAGAATGCGTTCACCACATGCTTCATCGTCTTACCAAGGAATCGTCCGGCAAGCTCCGGCAAATGAGCTCCACCGTTACGGATCGAAATCATTCCCGTTAAGTAATCATGAACCGCTCCTGCAAAAATCGCACCGAGTACGATCCAAAGGAAGGCAACCGGCCCATAGAGCGCTCCCATGATCGGACCGAAAATGGGTCCTACACCTGCAATGTTCAACAGCTGAATCATGGAGTTTTTACCTGTCTTCATTGGAACATAATCCACTCCATCCGCTTTTGCATAAGCAGGAGTCGAACGACTTTCATTGATTCCAAAAATCTTTTCAATTAATTTTCCATATGTGAAATAACCGATAATTAATACAACAATCGAGACCAGAAATGTGACCATGCTTATGATCCCCTTTCGTTCATTTGTGAATACGCTTTCATTATAGCAATCATATTCACAGTTTCGTCACATTCTGTTTAAGATGTCGGAAATCAGGGTTGAGGTGTTCTGAACGAGGATTAACATGCAGGGAGTAAGAGATGGGTGCCGGGTACAGATGACCGATTTGGTACCTGGCACCCAAAACCAAAATTGTACCAGGTACAATGAACCGCAGATGTTCCAAGTACAAATCCCCTAATATGTACCAGGTAAAAACACTCCTTATTGTACCTGGTACAATCAAAAAAAGGTACACTCATTAAACCACACTCACCTACAACTCCAACCGCTCCCTCAATTCCTTCACATAATTCCGGCTCACCGGAATCGCCTCATCCGCTCCATGAACCTTCAACTGATACACGCCGCTCCCCCACGGGATGAGCTCCTCCACGAAGGGCAGCTGAACGAGGTAGCTTTTATGAACCCGGAAAAATGGATATGTACTGAGCTTCGATTCCAATTCCTTGATCGGCAAGCGGCACGTATACTTCTTTTTCTCCGTACAAATAAAGGTTTCCCGCTCTTCTCGGAAGATATATAGAATGTCTTTCGGGCTGATGAATACAATTTTGTCTTCATCCTGAACAGCAAGTTTCCCCACCGACGGGCTCTCGCTCTGCTCCTTCACTCCCACTTTCAATAGATTCTTCAAGCGCTCCATCGTTTGCGCGAGCTGATCTTCTTCAAATGGTTTCAATAAGTAGTCAATGGCTTCCACACGGAACGCTTTAAGGGCATAATCCGGATACGCTGTGGCAAAGACGATTTCCGGTTTGTGCTTCATTTTTTGCAAGGCTTCCGCTAAGTCGACCCCGCTCATGCCCGGCATTTCAATATCAAGAAATAAGACGTCGGGTTCTTGTGTTAAAATGATTTCCAATCCCTTTTCAGCAGAGCTTGCTTCTCCGACTACTTCCACCCATGAATAACCGCTTAATAGATGCTTCATTTCCTCCCGGCTATATGGTTCGTCATCAATAATGGCGACTTTCATTTTTTCTCACTCCTTACCATAAATTCAACGGCGGTTCCGTTTCCTATTGATGATCTGATCGATAGACCTGCTTCTTTCCCCATCATCATTTCCAATCGCTTGTTCACGTTATAGAGTCCGATACCTGTCCCGGACTGTGATTCTACCGGCTCAAGCAAAAGCTTCTCCACTCTCTCTTCATCGATCCCCGCACCGTTATCCTCAACACGAACAGTCACCTCATCACCATTCAACTCAATCGAAATCTTCAACACAAATCCTTCTTCCACATTCTTCATCCCGTGCTTAATCGCATTTTCAACAAGAGGTTGCAGGGTAATCGAAGGGACTTTCGCCTGCAGGGCATCTTCGTCAATCTCATAAACCACTTCCAGCCGGTCAAAAAACCGTGCTTCTTCAATAGCAAGATAGGCTTTTACATGCTGTCCTTCTTCTTTAAGGGTCGAGGTGGATTTCGTGCTTCCTGTCAGATTCTGACGTACAAATTGAGATAGTGAAATCAACAGGGTCCTCGCCTTATCGGGATTGATCCTCGTCAACGACACGATGACATTAATGGTATTGAACAAGAAATGCGGATTGATCTGTGCCTGCAGCGCCTTTACTTCTGACTCTTTCGCAAGCTCTTTATGGGTATCGATTTCAGCAAGCTCCAGCTGGTGGCTAAGAAGGGTTGCAATCCCCTTTGTTAATTCCATCAGGATCGGTGAGATTTCTTTTTCCGAATGAAAATAGAATTTAAGCGTTCCGACAATTTCATCCCCTTTTAAAAGAGGTGCCATGATCGCCGCTCCTAATGGACATCCATTCCGGTCACATTGAATATCCTCTCTTCCCACCTTCATGAGCTCTCCCGTTTCGATGACCCGTTTCGTCGCTTCGGTTTGAATCGGGCGCCCTTGCTGGTGATGATCCGAAGCTAGTCCGACATGAGCCAATATGTGGGAGGTGTTCGTGATCGAAACTGCCAGAGCGTTCACATCTCTCATCAGAATCTCACACGTTGCCTGTGCAGAGGCTGCATTCAATCCCTTTCGCATATATTTCACCGTGCTATCAGCCAAGCGTAATGCTTTCTGGGATTGAACCGCTCCCATCCGCTCTTCTTCATAAAAAACACTTTTAATGATCAGCAGGAAAATTCCGGTTCCGACTCCATTTGCAATGATCATCGGCCAGCCTATGTCGGAAACGAGTAAATAAGCATCATCAAATGGCTTCGATAATAGAAGAATGAGAAGCATCTGCATCCCTTCTGCCACAAAACCAACCAAAAACGCTTTTTGAGGGGAAACAAGCCTGTTCTTTTTTTCCCGCTTCCCGATCCACCCCGCCAGTAATCCCGCTAACACCGTCGAGATCCCGCACGAGAATGCCGTAAATCCGCCGAGAAAATACCGGTGGACTCCAGCGACCAATCCAGCTCCAAGTCCGATCCATGGACCACCCAGTAACCCGGCGACCACGACACCGATCACCCTGGAATTGGCAATCGCTTCATTCTGCTGAAGATGCCACTGCCATTTTGTATATTCTTCTTGAAATGGATTCACAATCAATCCTGTATATGTACCGACGATCCCGAAGAAACCAAACAGCAATATGAGGAGCAGAGTCTGGGTTTTCTTCACATGTGTCCGCTTCTCGATTAAATGACGGAAGAAACTGATCCTCGTCATCACAAAGGCTATGGTCACAATGATACCAAGCCTCTCCACCATCGCAGCTATCAACATAGGCTCCACCTCGCTTTCTATTTCACATCAAAAAGGAAGACCCCCTTAAACACGAATGTTTAATAGAATCTTCCCCTACTTGTGCCTGTACTATGTCCGGGGAGTGATTTCCCCTATTTTAACACGAATCTTTATCTTTAATCGTTACGAGTGCATTGATTTCTCCGCCGATCATAATGATGATTCCCGTTAAGTAGAACCAGATCATGAGGACGATAATCCCTCCGATGCTGCCGTATGTGGCTGAATAATTCCCAAAGCTTCCTACGTAATAAGAAAAGGCTAAGGAAGCCAATACCCATCCAAGCGTCGCAAAGATCGCTCCGGGGAACGCACTTAAGCATTTAATCCGTTTACTCGGAGCAAAGTAATATAATCCTACGAAAATGATAAAGAGAATGATGGGACTGATCGCCCAGCGAATCCCGTTCCATACCGTTAAAAATTGCTCTGAAAATCCGAATTGAGAAAATAATAATAGACCAATCTGTTTTCCGAATACCGGAAGTAAAAGAGCTACGACAAATACAAGAATCATGGCTAGTGTCAATAATATAGACATGAGACGGGTCGCAATAAATGATCTTGTTTCCTCTACATCATAGGCACGGTTTAAACTTTTCACGATGGCATTCATCCCATTGGAAGCCGACCAAATCGTGGCGATGATACTGACAGACAGTAAACCGGAATTCCGGTTAGACATGATGTCCTGAAGGGTTTCCTCGATCATGGACATCGTTTCTCCTGGTGCAAAATCCCGGACCAGACCCAGTATGTCCCCCTGATCGACGGGAAGGTATGGTAAAAGTGTTACGATGAAAATCAGCAGTGGAAAGAGCGATAAAAGAAAGTAATAGGCAATTTGCGCGGCTAGCCCCGTTACATCATTCGCACTAATATTTGAGAAAAGATTTTTAGAAAATCCTTTCCATCCTCCTTTGACCGTCTCATCCGACATGTTCTCACCTCATTTCTCGTTAATACCCCTTAAATGAAGACGCAATAGGTTGACTCTCCTCGTCCTGAGTTGTTAGTTCATTGGATATTTCCCTATCTGAAAACGTATCTTTATAAGCTTCTGAAGAGTCTTCAAAGGTTTCTTTTGTCTCCTCTATGATTTCTTTCACCTGTGGAGTCATCCCTTTGATTTCATCTACTTTTTCACTGATAAACTGAATATCCCTGCTGACTTGATCGGCTGTCGTACGTAATTTCTCATACACTTCCTTCGATGACTCGACCAATGCTTGAGGATTCTTTGAGTACGTTGAAAGATAATTCCCGCTGTTCTTTAGAGAGGCCCCCATTTCCTGTCGAGTCGTTCTATCCAGCAGAGAAAGAAGACCTCCTGCTACGGCACCTAACAAAACCCCTTTAATAAATTTATTGCTTCCCATATGTATTACCCTCCTTCAAATGATTGTCCTTTTTTATTTTTTCTAATAATTGGCTGCAGCCGGACTCCACTAAATTATACACTTCATGAAAATTCCCCGTATAGTACGGATCGGGAACATCTTTCTCCCGGCTTTCTTCCACTAAGTCCAGGAGCTTGAACACCTTTCCGTGATGATCATTATCAAGGATTTTCTTCATGTTTTGTTCATTCGAAGTGTCCATGGCAACGATGTAATCATATTTCTTATCTTTTCCATGAAATTGCCGTGCAGCCAGGCCTCCACTCTTTATATTATTTTCTCTAAGAATGGCTAAAGTTCCTTCATGAGGTTTCTTCCCAACATGCCAATCTCCCGTGCCTGCGGAGTCAACCTCAATCACGCCATCCAGATCCTCCTCTTTAACCTTTGCCCTGAAGATCGCCTCCGCCATAGGGGAGCGGCAAATATTTCCCAAACATACAAACAACACAGATACCATGAACGTACCTCTCCTAACGTTTTATCTTACCTACTCATTTCCCATTCCTTAATAGTGTAAAACATTATCCGAAAAAAATCCTTCTCGGGTAGAACTTATGTTGACAGGGTGGAGAAATCATGGAAAGATAAATGTAATGAATGCACGTTAGAAAGGACGATCCCAAATGGATTTATCTCAAAACACAACCGAAAATATTGAATTCATGGTCACTGCCATTAAAGAAAAATTAAAAATAGTCAATGCTGGTGCCGTAAAGCCTGAAGATTTCAATGAAGAAATGTATGAAGATCTCCATGACCTTTATGTAATGGTCGATCGCAAGGACAGATTCAGCCCGAGTGAAATGACTGCAATCATTGAAGAAATGGGTAACCTGCGTAAATAATATTCAACCACGATATGTAAAAAGGGGACATTCCCTCAAAGGTACAAAATACCTTGGGGAATGTCCCCTTTCATTTACTTTGTCCTATTTAGAAAGCAGCGCAAGTGATTCACGGTTGAATGCAGGAAGATCATCCGGTGTTCTGCTTGTCACAAGCTGGTTGCCGCATACGACGACTTCTTTATCCTCGTACGTCACACCTGCATATTCCATATCTACTTTAATGGACTGGAAGCCTGTCGCTTTTCGTCCTTCCAGTGCTTTTGCCGTGATTAGTAATTGTGGACCATGGCAAATCGCGAATACCGGTTTTTTCTCATCCATGAAATGCTTCGTGAATTTCACGAAACGGTCATCTGCACGCAGCTGATCCGGAGAGAAACCGCCTGGTAATAATAGGGCATCAAAGTCTGCAGGATTGACGTCTTCGATGCTTTCATCGATTTTCACCGTAGCATCGCCCTGCTTCCCTTTGACAGATTTTCCTTTTTCTTTTTCAATCGTTACAACTTCGTGACCCGCTTCTTTAAACGCTTTTTCAGGATCTGTAAATTCTACGTCTTCAAACATGTCTGTAATTAACGTTGCTATTTTAGCCATAAAATTGAAACACTCCTAGTTATCGTTTGTTTTTTATCACACATGTACTTTACCCTTCATGCATAAATTCAAACACGACTCCTTATTTATCCGTCGTGAATTGAGAAAAAATCGTGTTCCTCTGCACTTCATACACTTCTTCACCAACGATGTCATTGATGATTTGAATATTCCGGTCCACAGCCAACCCTAAGTTCGTTGCCCCTGCACCGTGAGAATGCTCCAGGCTCGTCACCGTATAGAAATGATGACCCCGGTCTGGGTTCTCTTTAAATTCCAGCTGGGATGACAGTATGCAGACAGCCACGTGGATGCTTAAACATAATCCTATTTCATCTCTAAACAACTTCCCATACGAAAATATTATTTTAGTTCTACCCGATCTATTAGGACAGGCCCGAAATCGAAATTCCAAAGAGTTCTTCATAAATTGGTGTAATTGGATTGAAAATTATACAAGATGGAACGTATATGTAATCGATAGAAGGAACAAAGCCTTCAAACTTCATAACGGAAAATTCCAACGTATTCAAAGCAGCGTATCTAAAGGTACGCTGCTTTCACTTTAATAAAATATTAAATTAGAGGGGGATTTCCCGTGACGATTACCAAACATGTTATAGATAGATTTCAAGAACGAATCACTTCTGAGATTCAAGAAGTGGTTCGTTTTTTCATTCAAGAAGAAATTCAAAAAAGTACTCAACTGTACCGTCTTAACAAAAAAGAGGGAATGCAATGGAGTGATCTACCGTGCTCGATTGCACTAATGAAGCAAATCCAATCGTCTTGACGTTATATCTCAAATAAAAGGAGGAAAACTAAATGTTAATTAGAGCATTTAAGAAATATATTGTATTGTGCGAAGGACCAGACCACAACTTATACAGGTGGAATCTAGATGTTGTCCCTGGTAAAAAAGCATGGAGGGTAATAGATGGCGCCTTTGATGAAAAGAATAAAAGGATCATACATGTTAGTCCTGACTAACATGTATGATCCTCAAAAAATAATAAAGTGCCAAAACTACCAACCATAATGCTCTAAACTAAATTCTCTATATCACATTTCCAGTTCATCAAAATCAATTTTTGGTGGTTCTTTTTTGAAAAAGTCTGTTGAAAATACCATATACACCACACCCAGCAGGGTCCAAACAAGTCCAATTATAATAGAAAATAAATCAAGGTTAGCCCATAGGTAGATAATAAAGACTAAACCAATTAGGGGACTTATCAAATTTCCTAAGGTAAATCCTAAAGTGCGTGAATCTTTAGACCTAAAATAGATTACAATTAAACATATATTAACTGAAGAAAAAGCTGTGAAGGCACCAATATTAATAATAGATGTTGCCATCGTTAAATCTAAGAAAAGTGCTGACAAAGCTAGAACCCCAATTAATAGAATGTTTGGTACTGGTGAATCAAGTCTAGGATGTAAATGTCCAAAAAAACGTTCAGGTAAGACCTGATCTCTTCCCATAGCATATAACAATCGGGAAGCACTTAATTGTGCTGCCAAACCGGAGGCAAATACTGAAAATAAAGCTCCAGCAGTGAATATTGAGAGGAATAAATTCCCACCTATGATATAGGCTATTTCAGGGGAGGCACCACTGATATCGTTAAACACAGATATATTAGGAAAAAGGGATTGCATAAAGTAGGTAACTGAGAAGAAAAAAATTCCGCCTATTGATGCAACTATTATAATAGCCCTTGGAATATTCTTTTTAGGTTCAACGGTTTCTTCAGAAAGTGTTGTTATAGCATCAAAACCTATAAAGGACAAAGCCAGTAGAGCAGCTCCTGCAAATACTCCGGAAAATTCCATATTAGAAGGGAATAGATCATTTAAAGGTATAAAGTGTTCAGGTCCTTTTGTTATTGAACGAACAGTAAGGTAAATAAAGATTGTACCAACTAAAAACTGAAATACCACGAGCAACATATTAATTGACGCTGCGAGCTTAACTCCAAAAGTATTTAAAAAACTGATAATAACAATTAGCCCAACAATCCATAACCACTCAGGCACCTGTGGTAATGCTGCTGAAAGATAAATTTTTGCAAGTAAGGCGTTAATCATTGGAAGAGCTAAATAAGCGATAAAAGTGACCCATCCCACTATAATACCCAAGTATGGATTTAAAATATTTTTTGTGTAAGTGTAAACAGAACCTGCAGTCGGATATCTTTTTACTAATTTTCCATAACTTAAAGCGGTAAAAAGAATTGCAGTAAAAAGGACAATATAAGCTGCAGGCACATGTCCTGAAGATACATCTGATGCAATGCCAAAAGTATCAAATACAGCAAAGGGCGACATATATGCGATTCCTATTGCTACCACATGAAATAAGTTTAACTTTCGTTTTAGTTTATTTGTTTCATTCATAACACCATTCCTTCAAAAAAAATGTTTATTATTTTATCGACCGATTTAATTTCGTGAAGAGTTGTCAGAATCCCTTTTTTCAAATAGTGGTATTTTGTATCCGTTTTCAAATCAGATGGTTTTATTACCGAATGATAAATTGCACCTAACAATTTCTATTTTTTATAGAAAATTGTTAGGTGAGTTCTATTAATCTAGATTTACCCAAACGCTCTTGACTTCCGTATAATTGTCTAATGCGTAGGATCCCATTTCGCGACCGAAGCCGGATTGTTTATACCCTCCAAAAGGAGCGGCAGCATTTGTTAAGTTATAGCAATTTACCCATACCGTTCCTGCTTTTAATTTTCGAGAAATGGTGTGAGCAGTTTTTAGGTTTTCTGTCCAGAGTCCTGCTGCCAATCCGTAGGGACTGGCGTTTGCCCGTCTGACAACCTCATCTACGCTGCTATAGGGCATTGTTGCAACAACAGGTCCAAAAATTTCTTCTTTAGCAATTGACATGTCATCTTTCACATTAGCAAATACTGCCGGGGTAACAAAGTAGCCTTTCTCTGACCTTTCTCCTCCAACTAGTAGGTTTGCACCTTCATCAACACCTTTATTTATATAAGAAGTTACGATGTCTTGTTGCCTCTCGGAGATAAGTGGTCCCATTTCAGTTGTTTCATCAAGTCCATTACCTAATTTAACTTTTTTCGCATAATCTACTAGTCTATCAATCACTTCATCGTATAGATGGTCTGGAATAAATACTCTTGAGCCAGCGCAACATACTTGCCCTTGGTTAACCATGATACCAGAGAAAACACCAGGGATTGCTTTATCTAAATC
The DNA here is from genome assembly GCF_059758515.1 of Rossellomorea sp. GQ25. Taxonomy (NCBI): domain Bacteria; kingdom Bacillati; phylum Bacillota; class Bacilli; order Caryophanales; family Bacillaceae; genus Rossellomorea; species Rossellomorea sp. GQ25. The sequence goes on from NZ_JCAXEQ010000002.1 coordinate 765,421, forward strand.
AGCATCAGGTAAAATAATATTTGGTGATTTTCCACCTAATTCCAAGGTTACCCGCTTCATCGTATTCGCTGCTTCTTTCATGATTGCTTGCCCTACAGGGGTAGACCCGGTAAAAGCAATTTTATTCACTTTAGGATGTTTGACAAGAGCATTTCCAGCCGTTTTCCCAAATCCATTAATAATGTTTATGACTCCTTTAGGGAATCCAGCTTCCTCTATCAGTTTGGCTAAATATAAGGCAGACAAAGGTGTTTGTTCAGCAGGTTTTAAAATAATGGTACAACCAGTCGCCAGAGCCGGTGCTATTTTCCAAATAGCCATCTGAATTGGAAAATTCCAAGGGATAATTTGTCCAACAACACCTACAGGCTCATGTTGTGTATAGTTTAGAAAAGAACGAGAAATAGGGATTGTTTGTCCTGTCACTTTTGTTGCCCATCCAGCATAATACCTAAGATTCTCGATAGCATTTGGTAAGTCACCATTCACCATCTCATTAATAGATTTACCATTATCTAATGTATCTAGTTGAGCTAGAACATCAAAATCTCGTTCTAATAAATCAGCTAATTTATTAATTAATTTCGATCTATCATACCCACTCATTTTCGGCCAAAGTCCCTCGTCAAAAGCTTTTGACGCAGCCTCAACTGCTATGTCAACATCTATTTCGCTCGCCTCATGAATAATTGCTAGAACTTCTCCAGTAGCAGGGTTTATGGTATTAAATGTGTTCCCTTTGACGGATTCAACCTCTTTACCATAAATAAATAATCTTTTTGGTTCTTTTAAAAATTCAATCACTTTCGGGTGTAATTTCAGTGCGTTATCTATCACAGTGAACCTCCTATTCAAAATTTGTATTCTATTATTTTTCACTTACAGTTTTTTTGAAAACGCAGCTAGTGAGTCATCTACAATATGAATAATACGTTCTAACTCATCCTTCGTAATGATAAGAGGGGGAGCAATCGCTACAATATTCATTCCTGGCTCAAAATCAAATGGTCTGATTAGTAATCCTCTTTGATAACATTCATCAACAAGGGAAACAGATGCTTTTACAGATTCATCAAATGGAATGTTTGCTTCAGGATCTTTCATTAAATCAAATCCAGCTAATAAGCCCTTGACCCTTGATTTTGTAACGAAATCATATTTACCCTCTAAATAGTGAAGTGCTTTTTCTAATTCGTGTCCCATTTGTTTCGCATTTTCAACAAGACCATCCCGCTCTAAAATTTCAATATTTTTCAAACCGACTGCACAAGCCGTTGGGTGTCCACTGTAGGTAAATCCATGTGCTAGCATCCCATCAAATTGCGTAATCACATCTCTAATATTTTCACGTATTACTACGCCACCAAGCTGAGCATACCCACTTGTAATCCCTTTAGCAATAGACATAAAGTCAGGAACAATATTCCAATGATCAACACCAAACATTTTTCCAGTACGACCAAAACCACAGATAACTTCATCGGCAATGAGATGAATATCGTTTTCATCACAAAGTTTTCTAATTGCTTGTAGGTATTCTTCTGGTGGAATATGAACTCCGCCCGCTCCTTGAATAGGTTCGACAATAATAGCAGCAATTTTATCTTTTCCTTCTTTTTCGACAATGCTTCTTATACTGCCTTCGTACTCCGGATGGCTTTTGTCACCGAGTTCGCATTCGGTAACATGTGCTTTTGCGTTTACAATGTCAGGGTCAATTGAACCAGAAAAATTACGATACACATCAATTCCTGTTGCTCTTTGTGCTGCCACAGTTACACCGTGATATCCTCTTCTTAATGAAATGATCTTTTTCTTTTCCTTATATCCTTGTAACTGCCAATAAAATCTTGATAGCTTGAATGCTGTGTCATTTGACTCCGAACCACCAGAAGTAAAGAAAACGGTATTTAAATCTCCTGGTGTTAGAGCTGCTATTTTTTCAGCTAAGCGGACAGTGGGTTCATTGGCATATCCGTAGAAAGTTGAAGCATACGCAATATCTGTCATTTGTTTATAAGATGCATCTGCCAACTCCTTATTTCCGTGTCCTAGATTCACATTCCAAAGCATCGATACACCATCGATATAAGTGTTACCTTTCATATCATAAAGATTGATCCCTTTCCCACCCGTGAAAATAATTTTTGGCCCAAATTTAACTTGAGCTTTTGGATTGGTAGATGGGTGAAGAAGATGTTTACGATCAAGTTCTGATAATTCAGTAGCAAGGGATTCGAGATTATTCTTTTCAACAATTTGGTTTTGACTCATATATATCAATCACTCCTAAGTTATATTTTTCATGTGAAATATGATTCATAAGTGTTAATTTAATGGTAGAATTATAGGAATTTACTTCGTATTGGCCAATCTATTAAGAACATATAGAAGAACGTTTGCTCCTCTTTCAATATCATCATCTAACGTAAGTTCCTTTTCATTATGGCTAATTCCGTTAATACTTGGCAGAAAAATCATTCCTGTATCCGTAATTTTATTCATATATTTTGCATCATGGCCAGGCCCACTAAATAGTCTTAGAGACGAGTAACCTTTCTTATCTGCTCCTTCTTCTATTGCCTCAATCACAACGGACGAAAATTCAACAGCATCAGAGTGCCAATCCGTTGTAATTGTTACCTCGACGTTATTCATTAATGCAATTGTACTTAACTGCTCTTTTAGTCTTTCAATGGCCTCAAATCTAATTTCATTATCCTTGTGCCGTATATCAATCGTAAATTCTACTTCTCCAGGTATTACATTTGAAACATTAGGTTTAACATTCACCATACCTACGGTTGTTTTTAACCCATCAAATTCTTTCGTCAGCTCATTCACTTTTGAAATCATTTTGGATGAAGGTACTAAAGCATCTCTTCGATTTTCCATCGGTGTTGGCCCGGCGTGGTTTGTCTCGCCAGTTACTATAACATTTAACCAACTCATGCCTTGAATTCCTTCCACAATTCCGATTGACTTGTTTTGGGACTCTAAAATAGGACCCTGCTCTACATGGAGTTCAATGAAATACTTTACATCTTTTGATCGATTCTTTTCATCCCCCATGTAATCAATAGTCTTTAATGCATCTTTGTAAAAAACATTAGCTTTATCCTTTCTGTTGTATATGAAATCTTTTGTGAATTCTCCTGCAATTCCGCCTGAACCAAGCATTGGAGGTGCAAAACGAGCACCTTCTTCATTAGTAAAGTTAATAATTTCGATTGGGTAATGGGTTTCAATATTATTTTCATTTAATACCCGGATGGCCTCTAATGCTGTTAAAACTCCAAGAATTCCGTCATAACGCCCCCCGCAAGGTTGGGTATCTAAGTGAGAACCCACAGCTATAACGGGTCCATTATTGATTTTCCCCTTTCTTCTTCCATAAATATTTCCAAAGTCGTCTACCCGAACTTCTAATCCTTCTTCATGTAGCCATTTTTTAAAAATGTCTCTCATGGTTTTATCCTCTTCGGTTAAGGCAAGACGATTAAGTCCTCCATTTTTAGAAGATCCAATCGAAGAGCTTATGTTAATTGATTCGAGTAAACGTTTTCTATTTACCTCTAACAGTAATGATTCCATTATGCTCCCTCCTCAATATTAACTCATGCAAGTTGCATGCCAAGAAAACAATCGGGTAAAAACCTACCAGATCATGGACTTTTAGTCTGAAAATTAGTACTATATAAACAATTGTGAATCGGTTTCGAATTATATTGAAGCGATTTCGATTCATTTTGGTTAGGAAACTCACAAGGGGGGAGTTAAGTGGGGAAGAAGTTTTTTGAAGACCGACATTTTTATCATATTTTTAACAAGTTAAAAGACGGAATTTTCATAGCAGATAATAATGGAGTGGCTTTATGGGTTAATGATACGAGTACAAAACAGCAAGGTGCACCACGATCTAAGATAATAGGAAGATCGGTAACGGAGCTAGAGAATAATGGTATGTTTACTCCTTCTGTAACAAAGATTGTATTAGAAAAAAAAGAGACTGTTACAAAGGTACAAGTATCAAAAGGGAGGCAATATATAGCAACGGGATATTTAGTGAATATTGAAGAAGATAACACTGAATATGTATTAGTACATGTAAAGGATGTCACAGAGACTGTAAAAAACTCTCTTAAGCTAGAACAAGCAGAAACACTTCTTCAAAAATATTGGGAGCAACTCCAACAAATAAAGCGAAAACAAAATATAAAAGATGACCATCAATTCGTTATTGGTAAAAGTAAGCAGCATGAGGAAATGCTCGATTTAATTAGTAGGGTTGCTACTGTAGACGCAACCATCCTATTAAACGGCGAGACTGGTGTAGGAAAAAGTATGATTGCAAGGGAAATTCATCAAAGAAGTAATCGAGCTGAAAAGCCTTTTATCCAGATTAATTGCGGGGCAATCCCTGAAACGTTATTGGAGTCTGAATTGTTTGGCTATAAAAAAGGCGCGTTTACTGGGGCAAATAACAGCGGAAAAGTTGGATTAGTTGAAAAAGCAAATGGTGGGACACTTTTTTTAGATGAAATTGGAGAACTTCCATTGACACTTCAACCGAAGCTTCTTCAATTAGTTCAAAATAAATCCTTTATTCCCATTGGCTCAACTGAACTAAAAAAGGTAGATATTCGAATTATAACGGCTACCAATCAAAATCTCTTGCAAATGGTTGAAGAAAAACGTTTCCGTGAGGATTTATATTACCGAATTAATGTTGTTTCTATTCATATCCCCGCACTGAGGGAAAGAAAAGATGATATTATTCCCTTAGTCTTCTATTACTTTGAATTATTTAAGACCAAGTACGGAAAGCCATCGGTTTTAAGTCAAGAATTACTTGATTATTTACAAAATTACAGTTGGCCAGGGAATATTCGTGAATTAGAAAATATGGTAGAGAGACTTATTGTTACTGCAAAATCAAACGTTATTGGGAAAGCAGCTCTTTCAAATAAAGTATTGGAAGAAATTGAACATAAGGAAAGCCTATACTTTCATTTAAATGGGCAAAGTCTACCGAATTATTTAGAAAAAATTGAAAAAGAAATCATATTTGAAGCTCAAAAGAAACATAAATCTACGCGGAAAGCTGCACAATCATTAGGGTTAACACAATCCTCTTTCATGAGAAGAATTAAAAAGTACAACCTTTAAAATTACAATTTTGACTCGATATCGGTTCAATTTAATCTTGAAATTTGCTTACTTAATGGTTATCCAGTTATAGAAAAACCGAAGATTGTATCGGAAATTTGAATTCCTAAGTGGGTTGAAATATATGGCACAAAAATTGCATGAAGTTTAATAGATCCTATCCAAGGAGGAAACTTTTGATAACAGTAATTAACAGATTGCAATTTTAATCAACTAACCTTTCGATAGGAATTATTAAGACAAGGGGGATCAGATATGGTTTTCACCATAAGTAGTACACCAAAAAAAGATGGGTTTAGAATGCCTGGAGAATTTGAAGAACATAAGGGGACGTGGATGCTTTGGCCAACGCGAACCGATACTTGGAGATCCGGCGCAAAGCCGGCTCAAAGAGTATATATTGAGGTTGCTAAGGTAATTTCTCAATTCGAACAAGTTACCATGTGTGTCAAGGCGGAGCAATATGAAAACGCACGTGCTCTATTACCAGATAATATACGCATCGTTGAAGTTTCATCTAATGATGCTTGGATGCGTGATATTGGGCCTACCTTTGTTAAAAATGATAAAGGTGAAGTTCGGGGTGTCGATTGGGGATTTAATGCTTGGGGAGGGTTAGAGGAAGGATTATATTTCCCGTGGGATTTGGACCTACTTGTAAAACGAAAAGTAATGGACATTGAGCAGGTAAGTCGATATGATGCCACGGATTTCATTATTGAAGGTGGAGCTATTACCGTAGACGGGGAAGGAACACTAATTACAACAGAGCAGTGTGTTTTAAACTCCAATCGAAATAAAAATCTATCAAAAGAAGAAGTTGAAGAAAAACTAATTGAATATTTAAATGTAGAAAAAATTATCTGGATAAAAGACGGTTTAGTTGGTGATGAAACTGACGGTCATATTGACGAAGTTGTCTTTTTTGTTAAGCCAGGTGAGGTAGCGATTGGTTGGACAGATGACCCAGGTCACCCACAATACGCTGTACTTCAAGATGCATATAAACGATTGGAAGAGGCAACGGATGCCAAAGGAAGAAAGTTGAAGATTAATAAGATACAAATGCCAGAACAAATTTCCTTGAGTGAAGCTGAAAGTATGGAAATTGATTATTCTAGATATAGTTACGACCGTTCACCTGACGTAACATTTATCTCAACTTATGTAAATTGTTATCTATGTAACGGGGGAGTTGTATTACCTACGTTTAATGATCCTCAGGATGAAAAAGCTGTTGCAACTTTTAAAAAAATGTTCCCAGATCGAAAAATTGTCACGGTTAACACGCGTGAAATTTCAGTTGGTGGGGGAAACATCCATTGTATCACTCAACAGCAACCTTTACCGTAATATCGATGTCGTATAGTAAGGATTCGCAACAGTTGGGTTTTGCTAAAAACTAGCTGTATTTTATATAGTCACGCTGTTAAAGAACATTATTGATGTTATTTAGCTAAGTGAATAGAGGGGTTGAAAGATGGCGATAAAGAGCACCAATTTTTCGGAAGGTGCTCAACTCCCAAATTGATCAACAATCTATTTATCTAAAAAGCAGATTACAAAATTGGCATGAATCTTGCATTGTTTATTGGTGTAAACAAATATTTATTTGGAAAGGAAGGTACTTGTAAAAAACATAGTCAAACTCTAAAGGTTTTCATTTAAATTTATGAGATAACGAGGTGAGTATCATGAGTGAAAGTAGAATTTCACTTCAAGAATTGGCAAATCTTGATAAGAAACATTTTTTACATCCAACCTCTCCAATTCAACAACAACAACAACAAGGTCCAGCGTTTATTTTCACTAAGGGTGAGGGTGTACATCTTGAAGATGTAGACGGAAAAAGAGTGATTGATGGGATGTCCTCTCTTTGGAATGTGAATATTGGACATGGTAGAAAAGAATTAGGGCAAGTAGCGATGGAACAAATGAATAAGTTAGCTTTTAGTTCTTGTTTCGCAACATTCAGTAATGAGCCTGCTATTCGGCTAGCGGCAAAAATGGCTGAGATAGCTCCGGGTGATTTAAATACGACCTTTTTTACATCTGGAGGATCAGAAGCGAACGATACTGCCTACAAACTTGCCAGGCATTATTGGATTTTAAAAGGAAAAACCGAAAAAAAGAAGATAATATCCCGGAAAAGATCCTATCATGGAGTTGCAATGGGAGCAACGAGTGCAACGGGTCTTAAACCGTTTAGAGACTTCACAAATTCATTAGCACCAGATTTTTATTATACAGAAAATTTATCTGCTCAATCATTACGTGATTTGGTTGAAGCAGAAGGACCTGAGACAATTGCTGCTTTTGTTGCAGAGACTGTGCAAGGTGCTGGGGGAGTTCATATTGCACCTGAAAATTACTTTAAAAAGGTAAGAGAAGTGTGTGATCTCTACGATATTTTATTTATTACAGATGAAGTCATTACTGGATTTGGTAGAACAGGAAAAACATTTGGAATCGAACACTATAGTGTTACCCCAGATATGATGTGTTTTGCAAAAGGAGTGACAAGTGGATACGCCCAACTTGGCGGGGTTGTTTTATCAAAATCTATGTTTGAAGAGTTTAAGGAATTGTCAGTTGGAACCCTTTTGCATGGTTATACCTATAGTGGTCATCCGATGGCATGTGCTGTAGCCTTAAAAAATATTGAAATAATAGAGAATGAAAACTTAGTAGAGAATGCAAAAAATATGGGGGAGGAAATGCTAAAAGGCTTTAAATGGATCCAAGGGGAAAGAAAACTTGTTGGCGAAGTTAGAGGTCTCGGTTTAATGGGGGCTGTAGAGATTGAAAGTAATCTGTATTCTCAAGGTCCATTATCTCCAATGATTGTAAATGAGGCTGCAAAACAAGGACTTATTTGTAGATCCGTTGTGTTCGATGATATGGATACGCTGGTATTTGCACCGCCATTAACAATTAATAAACAAGAGATAGATAGATTAATTGAAATTCTTCATAATTCTATTTATGCAATTGAACAAAGGTTATAAGTAATTGTTATTTTTTAATCGTATCTTTTCTATACTAATAACGTTCTGGAGAGTGCTGATATTAAGGAGGTTAATTTTGTGATAAAAAAGCAATTGTTTATCAATGGGGAGTGGTATGAAGCAAAGAATCATACCCCACTTTTCTCTCCATATACTGGGGAGTTGATTGCAAAGGTCCCAGAAGCAACTGTGGAAGAGGTAGATTTAGCTATAGAGGCTGCCTATCAAGCAAGAAATACGATGGAAGAAATGCCAAGCCATCAACGTGCTAAGATTCTTGAAAGTCTTGCTAACTTACTTGAGGAACGTGCAGATGAAGCTGCTATCCTTATTTCTAAAGAATCTGCCAAACCTCTTAAAGATGCAAAAGGAGAAGTAGCAAGAACGGTACAAACATATAAATTCGCAGCTGAGGAAGCAAAAAGATTAAATGGAGAAACAGTCCCAATGGATGCTGCTCCGGGTGGTGAAGGGAGATTAGCTTATACTTTAAAAGTACCACTTGGGGTGGTTGGCGCCATAACACCTTTTAACTTTCCTATGAATCTAGTTGCGCATAAGGTTGGTCCTGCAATCGCTACTGGAAATACAGTCGTCTTAAAACCAGCAGGTCAAACCCCTCTTTCCGCCTATTTTCTTGCCGAACTTTTACAGGAGGCGGGATTACCACCGGGGTGCCTTAATGTGGTAACTGGGAGTGGTTCTGTAGTCGGTGGGAAGCTTGTCAAAGATGACCGAGTGAAGAAAATTTCCTTTACAGGGAGCCCAAAAGTAGGTATTAGTATCCGGAACCAAGCAAAGTTAAAGCCTGTTACTCTTGAGTTAGGATCTAATGCAGCAGTTATTATCGATAAACATGTTGACATTGAGAAAATCGTTCCACGCTGTATTACGGGAGCATTTAGTTCCCAAGGCCAAGTATGTATTTCTCTTCAAAGGATTTATGTTCATAAAGATTGCTATGATCGTTTCGTAGAAAGATTTGTGAAAGCAACTAGAGGTCTTAAAGTAGGCGACCCATTAAATCCTCATACAGATGTTTCGGCATTAATAAATCGTAAGGAAGTAGATCGAACACTCGCATGGATTGATGAAGCGAAACAAAAAGGAGCAATAGTTGCTGAAGGTGGTACAAGTGAGGGAAGTATTTTACATCCAACAGTCTTACTAGAAGTAGAAAAATCAGCAAAAGTTTCTTGTCAGGAAGTTTTTGCTCCAATTGTTTTAATAAATAAAGTTGAATCTGTTGAGGAAGCGATTGATTTAGTAAACGATTCACGCTATGGACTTCAGGCAGGCATCTATACGGAAAGCGTTCATACAGCTATGCATGCTTCTAAGAAATTACATGTCGGAGGAGTATTGATAAATGATATTCCAACCTTCCGAGTTGACCATATGCCCTACGGTGGTGTCAAGGAAAGTGGAGTTGGGAGAGAAGGAATCAAGTACGCAATGGAAGACATGACAGAGCTTAAATTAGTAATCTTTAATAATAATTAACTTTTAAATTTAAGAAAAAGATTAAAGGGAGGAAATTCAAATGATTATTGGTATTCCAAAAGAGATTAAAAATAATGAAAATCGAGTTGCACTTACTCCTGCTGGTGCTTTAAGTCTTATAAAAGCAGGACATCAGGTAATCATTGAATCCGGGGCAGGGCTTGGTAGTGGATTTGAGGATGAGTCCTATCGTGAAGTAGGAGCCTCTATCCAGACGGATGTATCGAAAGTTTGGTCGGAAGTGGAGATGGTTATGAAAGTTAAGGAACCAATTTCTAGTGAATACCAATACTTCCGAAAGGGGCTTATCCTGTTCACTTACTTACATCTGGCAGCAGAACCTAAACTCGCAAAGGCACTTGTAGAAAAAGAAGTCACAGCGATTGCCTATGAAACAGTTCAAGTAGGAAGGACATTACCTTTACTAACACCGATGAGTGAAGTAGCCGGACGGATGTCTGCTCAAATTGGAGCACAATTTCTTGAAAAACCAAAAGGTGGAAAAGGGATTCTTCTTGGAGGGGTACCTGGTGTAAGACGTGGAAAGGTAACTGTAATTGGCGGTGGAGTTGTTGGGACAAACGCGGCAAAAATTGCAATGGGTTTAGGCGCAGATGTAACTATTATCGATTTAAGTCCAGATCGTTTACGTCAGCTTGATGATATTTTTGGCGATCGTATCCAGACGCTAATGTCAAATCCATTAAACATTGCTGAGGCAGTTAAAGAATCTGATTTAGTAATCGGTGCTGTATTAATACCTGGGGCTAAGGCACCAAAACTTGTAACAGAAGAAATGATCAAATCTATGAGCCCAGGATCAGTTGTTGTTGATGTTGCAATTGACCAAGGTGGTACTATTGAAACAGCTGATAAAATCACCACTCATGATAATCCTACTTATACAAAATATGGGGTTGTCCATTATGCTGTTGCAAATATGCCAGGTGCTGTTGCTCGTACATCCACAATAGCACTTACAAATGTAACGGTACCTTATGCATTACAGATTGCAAATAAAGGTGTTAAAAAGGCAATTGCAGATAGTGATGCACTCGAGTTAGGATTAAATACAGCTAACGGTGCTATCACATACAAAGTTGTTGCAAGGGATCTTGGTTGTGATTATTTACCTCCAAAAGAGGCTTTAGCCAAAATTAAAACTTTAGTTTAATTCAAAGTAGAATAAAACCTCCTTACCTTCATTTAATAACAGGCTTAGGAGGTTCTTATTTTAAGTGGAAAATCTATGGTGGGACCTGTAATTACTTGTCGAATCTACAGAAACGGGTTTAAACAAACCGATTTTGTCGTAATATAGCAGAGTCTGAATAGAAATATTATTTAATTTATCAACTTCCCCTATTGAATAAAGCTTAAAAAGCATAATTAAATGCAATATTCAACTGACTTAGGCGTGTTTGATGCAGATGGCATAATGTTAAACACTATAGGAACTGTTCAAAGGTTTTGATGTTTAAGGTTATTTTAAATATGATAACCGTATTCTATTAAAAGGGTAGTTTAATTGGAATGTCAGTACAAACATTCTATCGTTAAGCTTTTATCTTCCTAGTGATCCTGAATGTCGTCATAAAATTGATGGAACAAATAAATAAGATAAGAGTTTAGTTCAAAACGATCTTTATAAGTAAAATTAGACAACGTTAAATTCCTTTTTTCCGTCACTACTTTTCCTCCTTTTAATTTCCGTTGTCTTTTAAGGATTACCAAATTATTATTCGCCACTTATATTATCGACTAAGGATATAACGACACAAATCGACACAACCCTCCACACGCCCAAACAAAAAAACCAAGCCCCGCTACAAGGATCCGTTCTTCCTAAAAATCATCACATACCATCCGCCTTCTTTCACGATCGGTTCGTCGGACTCCACTTTGAAATTTGTTTTACCGGCCAATGCCTCCATCTCCTTCTGCGACGGAATCGGATACAGGTTCTGGAAGGTCATAAAGAAGCTGTTGAAGGCACTGGAAAACTGCTTACCATGCTTTGATTTCTGCATCGGGGTCAGAACAAAGAACAAGCCTTCTTTTTCAAGCCACGACGATGCTTTTTCAAAGAATTGCAGGCGCTCAGACGGATCGATATAGTGAAAGAGATTATTGGCCATGATCATGTCAAAAAGCAGTTCAGGCTCATATTCATGGAGGTCCTTACAAAGGATAGCAATATTTTCAAAACCACTAAGCGATTCTTCTGCAGCCTTTGCGACGGCTTCATGAATCTCGATCCCTACCATTCTCTTATCAGGATAGCGATCTCCTATTCTCTTCACATACCCGCCTTCACCACAGCCTAGATCCAATATAGAATTCACATTGTATTTTTTAATCGCCTTCTGTACCTTTGGAAAGGCAAAGCGCTCTAACAGAATCGACGTTTTCGCTACAGTAGAACCATGTACATCAGAGTTGAAATGCTGCTTCGTTTGATTACGCAATAATTGTGGATACGACAACAAGGCCGGGATGTGCAGCTCCATCATTTCTTTCAACAAAATGCCTGATGAATGCGGGTCCCTCTTTGATGTCGGCAGCTTCCAGCGGTTCCTCGTTGTGACTTTCCCATCATCCAGCCGCTTCATATGCTTGATGGTGATTCCGACCTCTACCCACTGTTCAAGGAGGTCCATTTCGATGTTTTTTTCAAGCGCCACTTCCTGAATGGAGGCAGGCTTTGTAAAACTATCAAACAGATTCATTTCATACCCTACATAGGCATGCCAGCTGTACAGAAAGGGCACATTCTTTTTCATCCATGTTCTTGCCCGCCATACTTTCACCATTTCTCCGATCATAGTAGTGCCTCCTTTCCTTTCCAAGGATAATCTTGGATTTCCGTAAATTTAGTGTTTGATTTCTCTTCTTCTGTCAACGAATCCTTTCTGATTGGGAGCACTCCCCCCTGGACCATCCGGTCGTATAGGGTTTCTCTCCACATGCCGAGACCGGATATGTTCAGCATCTGCTTGTAATGGGAGATCGAATCCCTCTCCATGCGCTGAAGGCTCTTATTTCGCAGCCAGCCAACCGGGCGATAAGGATACGAATAAACGAGGGCCGATAAATGACTGAGATGCATTTGATGGGCAACCCTTCTTTTCCGCACCTTTGGGTACCACTCCAGATTAGCCGGATCTACTTTACCGGCCGAATACATATCACACAACAATTCTCCAAGAATGCTCCCATCCTGTATGGCCATATTCATTCCTTCTCCTGCCATGGGGTGAACCGTGTGAACCGCATCTCCAATCAGGGCAAGATGGTCCTTCACATACGTTTCCGCATGATATTTCAGGGGCACCATCAGCTGGATTTTCTTCCAGTCCTCTATTTGGTTCACATACCCTTCCAGATCCGGGCACATTTGAATATAGAGCTTATGAAATTCTGAAATCGGTTTTTTTCGAAGAGTCTTGTATTCCCCCGCTGGAATGAGATAAACGGATCGTACTTCATCGTTTGGTAACGGGAATAGACCCAAGAATGATTGATATGTAGAAATGATACGTCCCTTCACCATTTCCTTGGGCCTTGGAAATGTCACCGTTAAGAAATGATGGTTGTACTTTTTTTCCTTCACATCCACTTCCATATAGTCACGGGTGACAGAGCTTCTTCCTTCTGCCCCGATAATGAAATCACTAAGAATCTCTTGAGCCTCTTTCGTTTCGCGATCCTCGATGATCACTTTATGAGCGTCTATTTTCTTACAAACTGTATTCGATCGATAATGAAAGGAAGGATACTCCTGACCTTTTTCTCGTAGAAGCTCCTTTAACGTTTCATGATGGATCATTAATGAATAGGAATATCGACTGGGTAGAATCGAGTAGCTCATCGTGGAATTCTTCGCTTTTGATTTCTCACTTTTCAATTCAATGAGTTCCAAATCGGATATGATATGGCCGTTTTCGAATACGGAGTCAATGACCCCCAATGAATCAAATATTTCCAAGCTTTTGGGCTGGAGGAGCTCTCCCTTGTATACGGAGCTCGGACCTGGTAACCGTTCCACAATCGTTACGTCTATATTGCACTGTGCTAATTTCAAGCCGAGTGTCAGGCCGCCAATTCCTCCACCACTAATAAAGACGTTCGTCTTCATTTCTTTCACCTCTTTCTCTCTCTTTAACCTTTTCCCAAGATGTTGAAACGTGGCGATGTGCTCCAATCCAATCGCCATGAGTAGACAAGTTCTTAAGAATGAAAAGAGAAATACGAAATTTGTAGAACGTACTATTTCCCGGAAAATATCAGCGATCTCAGCTTTTAACCACTCCCACTATTTACAGTTTTTGTCGGATGATTTCCCTTAGTTAAATCGACAATAGCTGGGAAAATAAAAAAACTCCACAGCAAGAGTTCCCTCTCACATGTGGAGTTCTTTCTATTTTTCATTTGCAATCGGCAGCAAAATCGTAACGGTTGTTCCTTCCGTTACATTGCTTTGAATCGATAGTGAGCCGTGATGCTCTTTGATGATTTTTTGGCAAATCATCAATCCGAGACCGGTTCCTTTTTCTTTCGTGCTATAGAACGGTTCTCCTAAATGTTTCATGCGCTCCGGCGGTATTCCATTTCCGTTGTCCTGGATGGAGATTTTCGCATAACCGTCCTCTTTTTCAAGTTGAACACTTAGGAGACCCCCATTTGGCATGGCTTCCAGGGCATTTTTCATGACGTTTAAAATGACCTGTTTCATTTGATGGGAGTCACAATAAATTTCCGCTTCTTCCACAGAGAACCTTACATCGACTCCTTGCTTCAGGCATTCCATCTTAATGAATTCGACAGAGCTTGTGAGCAGGGTCGTTAAGGACATCAGGGAAAATTGAACGGCCCTTGGTTTCGCCAATGCCAGAAATTCATTGGTTATGATTTCGATTCGATCGAGCTCTCCCTGGATGACCCCTAAGTAAAAGTCATCCTTCGCATTTTCTTTCATCAGTTGAAGAAAGCCTTTCAGTGTCGTCAACGGATTTCTGATTTCATGGGCCACTCCGGCTGCAAGCTGTCCGATCATCGCTAATTGTTCCGATTTCTTCAGTAAGTCTTCATTTCGTTTCTTCTCGGATAAGTCCCGAATGATGGCTGAAATACCGATCAGATTTCCATCGCCATTTAAGATCGGGTTCATGTTAAAGGCAATTTCGATCGGCGTGCCATCTTTTCGGTACCGCACCGTCTCATAATCCTTTATTCGCTTCCCGGCCTTGATGGTCATTAAATTCTGTTTGAATTGTCCTACCTGGTCTTCTTGGTGAATAAAGGTAATTTTTCGTCCTGTAATTTCATCCTTATTCCAACCGAACATCGATTCAAACTGCTGATTGACCTTTAATACGCTTCCCTCTGGATCTAAAAGGACAATTCCGTCTCCGGCATGTTCGAAGTACGCTTCCAGTAATTCTTTCGCTTCCTTTAGTTCTTCTTCCATCTTCAGTTTTTCTGTAATGTCCTGTCCAAATCCATAAATTCCGATGACCTTGTTTTGAACCCGGATCGGGATGTTGGTGACCGCTACATGGCTTTTGCCACCTTCTCCATTCTCGAAGGTGGTGACAAACCTTGACGCTTCTCCTTTAAGGGCGACTTCAAAGTGATTGACGGCCGAATGCTTACTGCCTTCCGCGATGAATTCACTGAAGTGACTACCAATCATTTGAGGAGATATATGATTCCACTGCGTTTTCACAGCGGGATTTACCTCCTGGATGATCCCTTTTGTATCGACCATATAAATATTATCAGGACTGTATTTAACAATCGATTTATACTTTTGCTCGCTTTCGAACAGTTTTCTCTGAATATCTTTGATCAGGGAAATATCTGAAATGGAGCAGATGATTTCCACGACTTTTCCATCTTGCACCACTGGAACGATGGAGGCGATATATTCTAATTCCTTGTATTCATCCTCATACGTCAACTCTTCCCCTGTTTCCCATAGGCGTTGAAGTTTAGGTTGGATTTTCCCTAAGTGATGGGAATCGAACACTTCTTCAATGGTTTTTCCAATCACCTTTGAAGGAGTCAGATTTAATTTTTTCAATAGCTCTCCTGCCGCCATCTCGATCACAAATTCATTGTCTTTCTTGTTGATTT
Organism: Rossellomorea sp. GQ25; assembly: GCF_059758515.1. Classification (NCBI taxonomy): domain Bacteria; kingdom Bacillati; phylum Bacillota; class Bacilli; order Caryophanales; family Bacillaceae; genus Rossellomorea; species Rossellomorea sp. GQ25. The sequence goes on from NZ_JCAXEQ010000002.1 coordinate 781,239, forward strand.
TATAGGTGATCGTCTTTTGGAGCCGAAGCGTGTTCTCAAGTTCCGCTTTCAATGAAACCAGTTCGTTCTCATAGTTTTTCTTCTCTGTAATGTCATGAAGGATGATTCCGACACTGTCTACAGTTCCGTCACTTTTGTAATTTGCCGGGGAGATTGTAATATTGCATGTAATCTTCCGTTGATTGTCCATTCTGAAGGTTACTTCTTCCCCTGTTGTATTCACTCCCCTTAATCCGTTCATCACTAGATTGATAAAGGATTGATTCTGAAGGGGTGTTTGATTGCGCAGGGACTCACCAAGAACGGTATCCGGTATATGAAACAGCTCCTGAAAGGACTGATTCATTTCCACGACCTTCCCTTTTTTATCAAGGATACAAACACAAGTCGGTGTGTTATAAATAAGAGACTCGTATATGGCCGAGCGGGAATTATTCGAATAGTCATGGGAAACATGCTTCTCTCCACATGCCTTTGGAACAATCATCACTAATTCTTTTTGCTCATCTATCTGTTTTCGCTTAACTATGTAGGTATAATGATTTAAGCGAATCGAACAACTCTTTTCTTCTAAAATTTTTTGAAGTAGATTATCTTCTTGCAAGGTCAATCCTTTCCATTCTTCATTCTCTTCTATAAATGATTTGCCTTTCACATCTATTATTGCAGCCGGGACTGGAATCGAATAAACACTAAATGCATGATAGGGTTGCATATCAGCCATATTACCTTCCTTTTTTGTAACTTTATTTACCACCATTTTACCCTACCTCTTCTTACATATAAATGGCCAATATATTTCATATAAAAAAACCTGGACTTGAAAATCTGCCCAGGTTTCACTATTTTTACATAGATTAGAAGCTTTCTACCTTAGCTAGCCTGCTGTAATGAACCGCAATTTCCGCTCCTACATGAGCATTATTCTTCACGAGGGCGATATTCGCTGTAAGGCTCTTTCCGTCTGTTAATTCCTTTACTTTCCCCAGTAGGAATGGCGTTGCTTCCTTTCCGGCAATCCCTTGTTCTTCCGCTTCGTTTAACGCTCTTTCTATGATACTATTCATCTCGTTTTCATCCAGTGCATCCTGGGCAGGGATCGGGTTAGCGACCACCACGCCCCCCTTTAGTCCAATATCCCATTTCGCTTTTAAAATATCAGCCGTCTCTTCGGGGGTCTCTACTTTATAGTTCACTGAAAAAGGACTACTTCGTGTGTAAAAGGCAGGTAAGGACCCTGTTCCGTATCCTAAAACAGGCACTCCTTTTGTTTCAAGGTATTCCATTGTCAACCCTATATCCAGAATGGATTTTGCCCCTGCGCAGACAACGGCCACATTCGTCACGGCAAGCTCTTCAAGGTCCGCCGAAACATCCATCGTCACCTCTGCATTTCTGTGAACACCGCCAATGCCTCCTGTCACGAAAACCGAAATATCAGCAAGCTCGGCGCAGATCATGGTAGCAGCAACGGTAGTCGCTCCGTCCTTTTTAGAAGCAAGGATATAAGGAATGTCGCGGCGACTTGCCTTGATTACGTCTGTTGCCTGCCCTAAATATTCAAGCTCTTCATGGGACAATCCAATCTTGATTTTCCCGTTCAAAATGGCAATCGTTGCGGGAACTGCCCCCTTTGAACGAATGATATCCTCTACATCACGGGCGGTTTTCACATTTTGTGGATAAGGCATTCCGTGAGAAATAATCGTTGATTCCAATGCCACAATCGCCTTTCCTGTCTTTCTGGCTTCTGATACTTCCTGCGAGTATTCAATATATGAGTTGATATTCATGTACATTTCCCCCTTCTCAATAGTAATGACTAAACTCTTGTTGAAGATTGGTCTTGTTCAGTGTAGGTGCCACCGTAAATTTGGATTGCAGCGTAATGGACGAGCAGATCACTCCAATCCGGCAAGCTCCGTCTGTATCGGATCCTTTTAAATATCCAAATAATATTCCCGCGACAAGGGCGTCTCCTGCACCGGTCACGTCAGCGACTTCAACCTTGGGAGGTAAAACCGCTCTCGCCTCTTTATAAGTAGTGTAGTAGATTAACCCCTGATCTCCCCGGGTAATCACGACCCTTTCCGCCCCTCTTTTAGTGATGGCTTTGGCCGCTTTAAAATAGTCATCCTCTGTCTCAATCGTCATTCCTACATACGTTTCCGCTTCCCCTTTGTTACATATGAACCAGGATACCCCTTCCAATGATGTAGGCAGCTTCAACACTTTCGGTTCAGAAACCGGGATGATCGTAAGAGGCACTCCTTCCGTTTGACACCTGCGGATGATGTATTTAAGCACATCCTCTGGAAAATTCGTGTCGAGCAGCACCATTTCCGATGAAGAAATCAACCCCCATCTCTTATCAACAAAACCAATGTCAACGCTTTCATAAATGTTCATATCAGCCAAGGCAAACAGCATTTCCCCTTCTTCGTCCAGTATGGCGGAGTAAGCCCCGGTGCTTTCATTTAGAAGTCGTTGGGATGCAGATACATCGGCAAACGATTTCGTTTGAGATAAAAGCCTGCTTCCTTCCGTATCTTCTCCTACCACCGTTATCAAATTAGCCTGTTTTCCTAACCGTCCTAAGTTCTCGGCTATATTGCGTGCCACGCCACCACTGGATTGCTCTGTTTTCGCAGGATTAGAGGTTTCTGCAATCAATTTCCCGTCCAACTGAAGCTTCCGGTCGATATTGGCTCCCCCTATGCACGTGATCCCGTTTTTCTTTGGAAGAACATACGCACGCCCCACGATTTTCCCCTGCTTCACCAGATTCGAAATATGCCCCGCTACCGCTGATCGTGACATCCCACTTCGCTCGGACAATTCCTGTTGAGTCATAAATGGATTTTCCTCAATATACGTCAACAAAAGCTTTTCTTTTTCGTTCACAAGCTCCCACCCCTATAAAGAAAAGTAACTTTTGTTAATATTCTAAACTTTTGTTTGAATTTAGACAAGATAGTAAATAAAAGAAAAAGTGTCCCGTCTAATATGGCGGGACACTTTTTTCTCTTATTTAGGGTGTATTCGTACCATTGTTGCTAAGCGAGTAATGGTTGATTTCCGCTACAGGATGCTCGCTTTCCGCGGGGCGGGCGGTGAGCATCCTCGTCGCTCTACTCCTGTGGGGTCTCACCTGTCCCGCTATTCCCGCAGGAGTCTCGCACCTGCAGCGAGAATCAACTTACTAGTATATATTCCCTTATACTAAACCTCTTTCAAAACAACAATCTTTAGAAAAGAACCTTTATTTATTTGCTTTTACCTCATACACATCCTGACCGGACTCAAGAATATGGTCGGGTTTAGGTTTGCCTGCACTCGCTTTATGACCTGCAATATGCTCAGGGCTCTTCTCCCAATTTTTCCAATCGGCTTCCGATTCCCATTGAATCATGACAAGGACTTCTTCGTCGCCACGGCGGACTTTTTTAACGAGGACCTTTAAGTCGATAAACCCTGGCTGCCTGTCAATTAATCCCTCACCAGAAAACCTTTCAACCACTTTTGATGATGTTCCTTCTTTCACTACCAATCTCTTTATTTGATAAAACATATTATAAACCTGCCTTCGCATCTTCAACCATTTGCTTCATCGATTGAAGTCCGCCTCCTGAAAGGTACCATGGGCCGCCATTCAGATAAACGATTTTTTCATTTTTGTAGGCGTTCGTTTTTTGTACAAGTTCGTTTTCAATTGAATCTTTGACGCTTGCGTTTGCATCAAAGGCAGCATCACGGTCGATCACAAACAGAACATCAGGATTTTGTTCCAATACATATTCAAACGTCACATTTTGCCCATGAGTGGATTCTTCTATGTTTTCATCAGAAGGTTTAAATCCAAACACATCGTGGAGAATTCCGAAACGTGATCCCGGTCCGTATGCACTTACTTCTCCTTCATTCCCCATCAAGATCAACGCTTTACTATCAAGGCTTCCGGTCTTCTCTTTAATGCCGTCGACTTGAGCTTGAACAGCCTCTAATTCCTTCTTCATTTCATCTTCTTTATCAAAGATTTCTGCAATAGTTTCCATGTTGTTTGTGAACGATTCCATGTAATTTGTGTAATCCGTTTGAACATACACGGTCGGAGCGATCTTCGTGAATTCTTCATACATTTCCGATTGGCGGGCAGAGATGAAAATCACATCCGGTTTCATCGAGCTGATCGCTTCAAAATCCGCCTCTTTCAAACTTCCTACGTTCGTATAGTCAGAACTGCTGTACTTTTCAAGGTATGGCGGGATCGTTGCTTGCGGTACACCCGCTACTTCCACTTCAAGCTCATCTAACGTATCAAGGACACCAAAATCAAACACGACGACCTTTTCAGGATTTTGCTTAACCTTCGTTTCGCCAAGTTCATGCTTTACTGTGATTTCTTTCGATTCTTCATTTCCACCTGAATTCTTCGTTTCTGTCGTTGATTCTTCCTTAGAACCGCACGCTGCCAATACTAGTAAGACAGTAAGCAATATTATTATAAATGACCATTTTTTCATTTTCTTTTCCCCTCTTTTTTATGAATTAAAATAAACACAAATCCGATTGTCATTCATCTGTTGTACAGGAATATCCATATCATAGATTTCCTTTAATGTTTGGGTTTGTATGATGGTATCTGTTGAACCTTCTCTTATGACCTTTCCGTTTTTCATCGCCACGATTCGGTCTGAATAAACTGAGGCAAAATTGATGTCATGCAGGACGATGACGACCGTCTTTCCCAGGTCATCCACTAATCTGCGCAGGATTTTCATGATCTGGACGGAGTGCTTCATGTCCAGGTTATTCAGGGGTTCATCCAGAAGAATATAATCGGTATCTTGGGCGATGACCATGGCAATGAAAGCACGCTGTCTTTGCCCCCCGGATAATTCTTCTAGGTAATTCCCCTCTAAGTCCACCAGATTCATATAGTCAAGCGCCTGGTTAACTGCCCTCTCATCTTCTTCCTTTAATCGGCCTTTCGAATAAGGAAATCGTCCAAAGGATACCAGTTCTCTCACCGTCAAACGGACGTTAAGAAAGTTCGATTGCTTTAGAATCGCTACTCTTTTGGCAAGATCATCTGAATTCATTTTCTTAAGATCGGCCTGATCGAGTATGATTTCACCACTATCTGAATCGAGCAGACGGCTTACCATTGATAAAAGGGTCGACTTCCCGGCACCATTCGGTCCAATGAACGAAGTGATTTGACCAGGCTGAATCGTGACGGTCACATCCTCAACCACCAGCTTTTTCCCGTAAGACTTGGACAGCCCTCGAATGTGTATCATTTGGCTTTACTCTCCTTTAACAAAAGATATATAAAGTACATTCCTCCGATGAAGTTCACAATCACACTTAGAGTCGTGGAAAACGTGAAGATCCGTTCTACCCCCCACTGTCCGCCAACGAGGGCAATGACACTCATCAAGCCCGCCCCGGTAATGAAAATGCTATGTTTGTAGGTACGAAAGAATTGATAAGCTAAATTCGCCACGATCAAACCGAAAAAGGTGATAGGGCCGACCAGAGCGGTTGAAACGGCTATGAGTACGGATGAGATCACAAGCATTTGCCGCACCATTCGATCGTAAGGGACGCCAAGATTAATGGACATCTCCCTTCCCAATGACATGACATCCAAGTAATGAATCCATCTCCAGCCAATCATCATCACGATGGTGACAACGATAAGGGCAAGCCAAACCAGATCAGCATTAATGTTATTGAAACTCGCAAACATCTTATCTTGAACCATTAAAAATTCATTGGGATCAATCAACACTTGCAGGAATGTGGTGATGCTTCCAAAGAATGTACCAACGATGATTCCGATTAACAATAAAAAATAGATTGGTTGATTACTATGACGGAATAATAATTGATACAGGATAAGAGCAAATACAATCATGGCTGTAACCGATATCAAAAAGTTAATATTCTTGTTTATGACAAGAATGTGATCCGATCCCAGGAAGAAAATAATCACGGTTTGAAGAAGGAGATAAAGAGAATCAAGCCCCATAATACTTGGTGTTAAGATGCGATTATGTGTGATCGTTTGAAACACGACCGTTGAATAAGCGATTGCGACTCCCGTAATGACCATGGCAAGCACCTTCATTCCCCGTCGAGGCAGCGCATAATCATAGCTTCCATTTAGCTCGTAAAATAAATATATCCCACAAAGCAACAGGGCAACGACTAGTAAAATAAGCATTTTCCACCGATTACGCATATGCCTTCCTCCTTACCAGCAAGTATAAGAAGATGGCACTGCCGATGACCCCAACCATTAAACTAATCGAAATTTCATACGGGTAGATGATAACCCTGCCTAAAATATCACATATAAGAAGGAATATCGCTCCAAGTAAGGCCGTATGAGGCAATGTCTTCTGTAAGTGATCTCCCTTAAAGATGGAAACGATATTGGGTATGATTAACCCCAGAAATGGAATCATCCCGACGGTCAATACGACTGTCACCGTAATGAGCGCAACCAGAACGAGACCGATATTCACTATTCTGCGATAAGAAATACCAAGGTTCTTGGAGAAGTCCTCCCCCATCCCGGCGACAGTAAATCGATTCGCATAAAGGTAAGCCATGATCATAATGGGAATGCTTATGTACAAAAGTTCATATCGACCTTTCATGATTAATGAAAAATCACCCTGAAGCCATGCCGCCATATTTTGAATCACATTTGCCTTGTAGGCAAAAAACGTCGTCACCGAAGATAACACATTCCCAAGCATCAACCCGACGAGGGGAATAAAGACAGCATCCTTGAACTTGATCCGATCGAGTATTTGCATAAAAAGCAGCGTGCCGGCTAACGCAAATGCAAAAGCAACCACCATCTTCTCAAGTAAAGAGGCGTTCACAAACACAATCATAGAAACAAGAATTCCCAGCCGGGCAGCATCAATGGTCCCCACTGTGGTAGGGGATACGAACTTATTTCGACTCAAGCTTTGCATAATCAACCCTGCAATGCTCATTCCCGCACCAGCAAGTAAGATCGCCAGTAATCGGGGAAATCGACTAATGAGAAAAATCTGTGTCTCTTCGGATTGAAATTGAAGTAAATCCATAGGTGTAATATGGCTCACTCCCACAAATAAAGACAGGAGTGATAGCAAGATGAGCGCAATAAAAAGGTAACGTTGTTTCATGACTATCCCCAAAACTTTCATTAATATTTACTGAATATGATTGATACTGAAAATCATTATCATTTAATACAACCCTATATTACAATAAGATTTCAAGCAGTGTCAATAACTAATTGAAAATGATTATCACTAATTCCATAATCATCCACAGATGAAAAGCTGGCTGAAATACGCAGTGCAGCCAAAATTCAATAAAAAAAAGACCTGCTTCCCCTCTCGAGAAAACAAGCCTTTTGGACTATGATATTTTCTTTTCTTTTACCTTGCCAGTGTCTTTCAAGTAATACTCATCTGACGTAAAGAATTCATGTGTAAGTCTCTTCACTTCTTTACTTAAGAGAAGAACCGCAATGATATTCGGAATTAAGATCGCTGCGAGTGCCAAGTCAAGGAATTGCCAAATGACTTTTGCTGCTCCAACTGAACCAAGCACAATCGCCACCGTATATACAATCTTGATTCCTTGGGCCGCTTTCCACCCGAATAGGAATTCTGCTTGCTTTGCTCCGTAAAAGACGATGACGATAATCGTCGATAGAACGAAGAAAATCAATGAAATCGTAACGAGGATTCCACCAAATTCCCCGAAATAACTTGTGAATGCCTCTGTTGTTAGTGCTGAAGGATCATCCAATGCATTCTCAGCAGTCCAGACCCCTGAAGATAACACGACGAACGCCGTTGCTGTACATACAATGATGGTATCAATCACGATTCCAACAATCGCCCAAAGTCCCTGTCGAACGGGATGGTCGGTTTGTGCCGCCGCATGGGCAATCGGTGCCGTTCCTAGTCCGGCCTCATTGGAATATAACCCACGAGCAAATCCCCAACGGATCGTCTCAGCCACTGCTACCCCTGCGAACCCACCCATTGCAGACATGGGTTGAAATGCGTTCGACAGAATCAGACTGAAGAATTCCGGCACTGCATCAATATTCATAAATAGAATGACCAATGCGCTTCCTACATAGATCAGAGCCATGAACGGTACAAAGATTTCCGTCACTTTACCAATACGCTTTATGCCACCAAATACGATTAATACAACGATGAGGGCAACGACAATGCCCGTGATAAGTCCATCTACATTAAATGTTTCTTCTACCGTTGATGCCACAGCATTCCCTTGCACCATCACACTCGGAATCAGCTCGATCATAAGGGCAAAAGCAAACCATACACCGAGCCATTTCATATTTAATCCTTTCGTCATGTAGTACATGGGACCACCAACATATTCTCCCTTCTCGTTCTTCTCACGATAGCGAACCGCAAGTACACTCTCGGAAAACTTAAGGGCCATTCCAATTAAGGCAATCACCCACATCCAGAAGATTGCCCCTGGTCCACCAAACATGATCGCTGCCGGTACACCGACAATATTCGCTGCCCCGATGGTGGACGATAGAGCCGACGTCAAGGCCTGCAACGGCGTCACCGTTCCTTCGCCTTTTGGCTTCTTAAAGACGCTCCCTATCGTTTGCTTAAATATGTAGAGAGGATAGCGAAACTGTATAAATTTCAATAAAAATGTTAAGTACAAACCCGTTGCACCCAGGACAATGATTAACGGAGGCCCCCATAACCATGCCGAAACTTTACCTATGATGTCAAAAAACGTATCCAATCGTGCTCCTCCTTTTAGTAGAGGCAGTGGCTAAGGTTTGGAATTGTTGGATGGGGCAGACGTAAATGATCGTGCAAAAGTATGTATAATACCTTTCTTTCTCATATTTGAGACCCCTGTTCCTGAAAAATTAGCCACTACTTCTAAATGCTTTTTCAAACTTTTCCCTAAATTGGGTGGTGTGAAACATTCTGTTTGAAAATGAGGATGGATGAGGATAATTTATTTGGTGAAAGCCTATTTGAATGGGTTTTGGGACGGGGTTTGTGTAACACTTTGGGATATCGGGTGTTTTGGGATTTATCAACCGTATCTGAGATTTATCAATCGTATTGTCATTTATCAACCAATCTTTCATTATTTTGACCGTTCTCCGGAATACGACAAATTCCGCCGATTGCCCTCCTCACTCCAGTTTCCCCCATCCATAGCATCACCCATCAAAGACCATTCGACAAAACCCGTTCATTTCCCTGGAAATACGGCAACTTCTGCCCAACGAAAAATCTGCAGCCAACTTCTGACTGCAGATCCTGTTTCTTATTCTGGTACCCTGGGCAGAATCAACACTTCCACCCGGCGATTTTGTCCCCGACCTTCTGGTGTAGTGTTGTCGGCAATCGGTTCAAATTCTCCGAATCCTTTTGCACTGAACCACTGAGGTTCAAGCTTTGGATTGTTCAAAATAATTTTCATGAAATTGACCGCACGCATGACGCTGAGCTCCCAGTTGGAGTCATATTCAGCATTACTGATCGGGACGTTGTCCGTGTGACCGCTAATGATTATGTTCCGTGGCGGATTCATTTCGAGTAGTGCAGATAATTCCCCGGCAACACTCAGGTCACTCCCTTGGACTATGGCTGATCCTGAATCGAATAATACATTGTCCCGGATCGTGAGAAGCAATCCTTCATCGGTAAGCTTCGTGACAAATTGAGCTTCTAAATTATTCGTTTTGATATACTGATTGATTTTTTCCTGAATTCCTCTTAACTCTTCCTGATCCTTAAGGAAAGCTTGCTTTTCCAGGTCTTCTATCGTTATTTCCTTCTCTTTTTCCTCATCATCCCCAGAAGAGGCTGCCTGTTTGCTTTCCTGATCGCTCGACTTCTGAGGAGCTACGGGACTGGGATATTCCATCATTCCCGTTCCTCCCGTGAAGATTTCACTAAACACCTGGGAAAGTTCCCTGAATTTTTGAGCGTCCACCGAACTTGACGCATAAAGGACGATAAACAGAGCCAGTAACAGAGTTAGCAAATCCGCGTAAGGTATCAGCCAGGACTCATCCATATGCTCGTCGTCATGTTTCTTCTTACGCCGCCTCATCCTCATCCCCCTTTAACAACAATAATCGTTCACTTGCCGGTAAATAGGATGCCAGCTTCTGTTCAATCACTCGTGGCGATTCTCCCTCGATGATCGATAGAATCCCTTCTACCATCATCATTTTCATCTGCACTTCACGTTTTGACTTGCGCTTCAGCTTGTTGGCAAATGGGTGCCAAAGAACGTACCCAGTGAAAATACCGAGAAGCGTAGCAACGAAGGCCGCTGATATGGCATAGCCTAGTTCATCCGTATTGTCCATGTGACTGAGAGCCGCAATAAGCCCAATCACTGCTCCAAGTACTCCGAGGGTCGGTGCATAGGTCCCCGCTTGAGTAAAGATGAGCGCTCCTGCACTATGTCTCTCTTCCATCGCATCAATTTCTTCATGCAGCACATCCCTTATATAATCGGCACTTTGTCCATCCACCGCTAATGAAAGTCCGTCCCTCAAAAAAGGATCCTCGATTTCATGGGTTTTGGCTTCGAGTGCAAGAAGTCCTTCTTTTCGGGCAAGATCTGCTAATTGGGAGAAAAATTGAATCGTTTGTTTCGGGTCCTGCAATTTTTGTTCTTTAAACAGTATGCCGAATAGCTTCGGTACTTTTTTAATTTCATGGGTTGGAAAGGCAATGGTCACTGCTGCCACTGTTCCAAGTAAAATAATCAAAATGGCTGCAGGGTTAAGCAAAGCAACAGGGCTTACTCCTTTGAAAACCATCCCCACTCCAACCGCTATCACTCCTAAAATGACTCCTATCAAAGACGTCTTATCCATCGATCGCTCCACCTTACTCATCGTAGTCTACTACTAATATCGGATGGAACTTCTAATTATTGAGAGGCAAAAGCGTTCGAAATTTTCTCATTAATTACCGTAAAACGTTATGAAGCACAACCTGTTCATGTCGATATATGTAATATATAGGTATTTATATTAAAGGAGAGAACCGTCATGACCCCAAAGCAATTGAAAGAAATCGATAGTAAAAGGAAAAATCTGCTGCTCCTGATCACATATTCCATCAGCCTGGTCGCAGCCCTGACGTATTCCATCATAAATGAGTCAGGAATCATTACCGTAACGGTTTTCGCTTCTCAGATTATCTTTCTGGCGGCATACTTCATTGTGTTGCAATTAACGTTGAAAAAGCCACATTCCTTTGTTTATTTCAGCATTCCTACTGTTTACATCATCATCGGAATCTGGCTATTTTTAGAAGGATCTAATCCTAACGAATTAGTAATCTTATTATTTTTGGCCGTTATCAGTGCGATTCATTTTAATCCAGTGATCTTTGGAATCGGTTATGGGTCCGGACTTGCCTTGTTCATCTTAAATGGAACTCTTGCGCCTGCAAACGACCCGATTTTCACGAAATTATTTATTCCGGCTTTGCTTGTTTATGTACTATTGGGGACGGTCCTTGGAGTGGTGATTCACTTGAACCGCAATCAATTCAAGCAGCTTCAGGAATTTATCAAAATGACAGAAAGCGAAAGCATGAAAAAAGAAGAACAACGAAACTTTCTACAAAAAGAATTATCAACCATCTCTACAAGCATTCATCAAGTAAACGAGCAGATTCAAACTCACCTCGTCTCTCATGATGAAATGAGAACGGCCGTGAATGAAATATCTGCAGGAAGTGTCACGCAAAGTGATCAGATTAACAACATTGCTGCCGTTTCCGAAACGACGATGAGTAAAATGGAGGAGGTTTCCAAGCTTTCAAACAATCTCACTGTTCATTCTACTCAAGCGAATTCCATTGCTGTTTCAGGCAGTGAGCGTGTCACTTACTTGCAGGAAAACATGATTGAGTTGAAGAATATCATTGAAGGCCTTCGTCAAACGTTCAGCGAATTAACAAGCAAAATTGAAGAAACGAATACGTTCATTGGAAGCATTCAAGACATTACGAATCAAACCAATTTGCTCGCTTTAAATGCGTCCATTGAAGCGGCGAGAGCAGGAGAAGCCGGGCGGGGATTCAGTATTGTAGCCGATGAAATTCGGAAGCTGGCAGAGATAACACGAAACACAGCCACCCGTATTAACGACAATCTAGCTTCCGTTAACTCAGTGAACTCTTCTGCAGTCGAAATCATGAACCTCAGCTCAGAAAAGCTGGATGAAAATGTCGGAGCAACCGGTGAGGTAACAGATTATTTCACGACACTGCGTCAAAAGCTTGCTTCACTATCAAACGAGTTCAAGACGTTAACCTCTACGGCATCAGAAGTAAGAGGCCAAACCGAAGAAGCTGAGCTATCGACAAAAGAGCTTGCAGCTGTCATTCAACAAACCTCTGCAGGACTTGAGGAAATCAGCGCTACCATTGAAACCCTTCATGGTGATAACCGTATGATTGCTCAATATGTTCAAGACACCGCCACAAGTGCAGAACGAATTCAACGCAGTGTCGAGGTCTAAAATATGATAAACTAAAAGCATCATTAGAGTACTAAAGGATGTGGCACCTTGAAACGAAGAATCGTCATGATGATTCCCATCATGTTTATCGTAGCCGTGGTAGCAAATTGGATGCTCGGTAAAGGATACTCAGAAATTCCTTCCGAAGCCAAAACCATGATCATCATTGGAGCGGCACTCTTATCCGGAGTGATCTCATTCTTCTTATTTAAAGATGAACCCGAGAAGAGATAAAGAAACACCACTTTCCTTGTCGAAAGTGGTGTTTTCATTATTTCAGGAGCTTGTTTTCTATTTTATGCTCATAGTTTTTAAATAAAGAACCATTCGTTTTGATTCTTTTCTTTGAAAGCATCGCGTTGTATTTGAGCATGTTTTCACTCAGGCTTTTCTTGAGCTCCTGCTTCTCCAAGTCATCATCACATACCCGTAACAAATCCTCAATGCGCATCATTTCTTTTTTCACATTCATTTCATCCGTTGTATAGCCTGCATTCTTCATCATCCGATGGGCCATCTTCAACTCCTGGGGCACTCCTAAATCATCATCTAAATTAAGCGGTTTACCAAAGCCTGGCAGATCTTTAAAGTCGCCATCATCATATGCCTTCTTAATTCGTTGCTCGGACATGATCATCGAAAAATCCATTCATAACCCCTCCTGCTTTAAACTAAAGTGGACGCGGCTGGCCTTTGACGTATCGATTACTACCCACTTGTTACCATTAGTATATCCATTAGACTCCAGGTTTGTATGCGTAAGATACGTCTATTTTCTGACAATTCCTCTTCACATATTTTCGTATGAGCTGGAAAAACTACCTGTATCACGGATGAAAAGGAGTGGCTGACATGGCACGTGGAAAATCGTTCGAATCAAAGAAAAAGGGACATCCAGGAAACTTCCCTCAGAATAGTACACCAGAGGGAAAACACTCAGAAGACCCAGCCGGGGATGAAGAACTGATTGTGACCCAGGAAGCGTTTAAAAATCGAGTGGATAATGACGAGCATCGTTTATAAATACGAAAAAACGCCAGGATTTCCTGGCGTTTTTCTGTATGATTGGCTGAAATCGGGGCAAATCAAGATGTGAAAGGGACGAAAACTTAGTTTTATTTTCAATTTCATCACTTTTATTTTCAACTTTTCGATTTTATTTTCAATTTCGGCCCACTTATTTTCAACTTTCCCATTTTATTTTCAAATCCAATTCCCGAACTGCTTTTTACACACTCACACTTTCCTTCTTCGATAAATCCATCGCTGGTCCAAAGAACTCGAAGTGAATGTTAGATTCAGGAACTCCCATCTCTTTTAACGTTGTGATGACAGCTTTCATAAATGGTACCGGGCCGCATACATAGCATTCCGTTTCTTCATCCACATATTGAGAAAGGATTTCTTTGGTCACATATCCTTTAAAGTGGCCTTGAGATTCGTCACGGGGATTTTCGTAAACATAGCACGCTTCCCCATTCATTAACTCTTCGATTAAACCGTCGACATCTTTTCTAAAGGCATGTACCCCTTCATGTTTACTTCCATGAATAAAGGCAGTTGGGCGTTCCGGCTTTGTTCGCGCGACCGTTTCAAGCATACTCATCATAGGCGTGATTCCGACACCTCCGCTTATAAAAGCAACAGGTGAGTCGCCATCCGCTAAATAGAAATCGCCGGCAGGAGCACTGACTTCAATTTCACTTCCTACGGCTACTTTGTCATGTAAGAAATTAGACACCTTTCCTTTAGGATCAAATTCTGCTTCTCTTTTAACAGAAATTCTAAAGAAATTCTCCATAGGCGCACTAGATAAACTGTACTGACGAATATGGGTGAACTCTTCACCAGAGATAGTCACTCGTACAGAAATATATTGACCCGGCATGTAGGTTGGGACACTTCCTCCTTCTTTTGGTTGAAGATAGAAAGAGGTTACACAATCACTTTCGGCTACCTTTTTCGCGACGATAAACGGTTTAAAGTCTCTGTATCCAGCGTCTTTGTTCTCCGTTTCTTTGTACATCTCTTCTTCTACATCAATAAATACTCCGGCGATGACACCGTATGCTTCTCCCCACGCTTCAATGATCTCATCTGTCGCTGCATCACCAAGTACTTGTTTGATTGCTTGAAGTAAATGCTCCCCAACGATCGGATAATGCTCCGGCTTAACTCCTAAACTTCTATGCTTATGAGCGATTTGCTTTACAACCGGCAGGATCATCTCGAGCTTATCAATATTCTGTGCAGCTGCATACACCGTATTGGCTAATGCGGTTTGCTGTCTTCCCTTTTTTTGATTCGCATGATTGAAGATATTTAGTAGTTCTGGATGATTAGTAAATAAATTTTTATAAAAAGTAGACGTAATTTCCGTTCCTTTGACTTCTAACACAGGTGCAGTTGACTTCACGATTTCAATGGTTTTTTGAGATAGCATTTTGGTCACCTCTAAAGATATATTTTAAATACATCTTTAGCGTACTCCTCTTTTTAACACAAAGCAATATTCCAAATACATCTTTAACAAAACAGCCACATTTAGACACAAACAGGCTTCCTTCTGTATAATAAACGTAACGGATCGGAAAGGTGAGATAAATGAGACTAACTTTATACACTGACTACTCACTGAGAGTCCTAATCTTTCTGGCATCAAAACCAAAAGAGGAGCTCTCTAATATAAAAGAAATCGCTGATGCCTACAGCATCTCAAAGAATCACCTGATGAAAGTAACGTATGAACTGGGGAAAAAAGGTCTGATTGAAACGATCCGCGGCAGAAACGGCGGTATCAAACTGGCACAAGCCCCAGAAGATATAAATATCGGAAAACTCGTCCGGACCACAGAAGAAGACTTCCACCTTGTCGAATGCTTTGACGCCAAAAATAATAACTGCGTCATCACTCCCGTCTGCGGATTAAAGCATGTCCTCGGCAAAGCGTTAAACGCCTATCTCTCTGTCCTTGACGAATACACCCTGGTCGATTTGATCCAAAACCCGATGGACTACCGATTCTTATTTCAAGAGCAACAGCAGGATGAAGCGTCAACCTAGGTATGAAAACTCCTCTCCATTTCGATGGGGAGGAGTTTTTTTGGGATTGGAGTGGAGTAGTGCCTGGCACCTTTGGTCCAGATTGTACCTGGTACATTTCACACGATATGTACCAGGTACAACTTATCCACAAATCACTCACCACTCATACCAAAAAGCCTGTTTTCCAACTGAAAACAGGCCCCTCTCCTACTTCTTACTCTCACTATATTTAAATGTCATAAATACGAATAGGAAAAAGCTGAGTAATAACGTGCTTCCTCCTACTATATAGAAGACCATCGTGAAGCTCCCTGGCAGGTTGAATGGATTTAAGTTGTACATCCACATTCCGACGGTTAATCCGATCGAACCGATAATTGCCGTCCATACGTGAGCAAATGCCAGTTTTGAAGATTTCGGTACTTGATAGGAACGATAATAGGAAGAATATGCAAATAAGCTTAACCAGCCCACTACCAAAATATGAGCGTGAATCGGTTTAAATGCATATGATCCGGCTCCTGCCATATGAGATCCGAGAAACGCTCCAATAAACCCATAGATGGCGGACATTCGTAATAAAAGGACATTCCACGGCACTGTTTCTTCCCCCTTTTTTATCTGGAGTATTGCTTCAATCATTATAGTATAGTTGCCCCTTGGTTCGCTATGTTTCTTGTTTGGATGCCACAGAACGTTCATTTTCATCGTGTAGCAAACAAATACTTTTCCGTTCTTTCGCATACGATAGAAAGATGGGTGTAAACACTTGCAAACGGTGTAGGCACTGATACAATAAGAATGTAATAGAACATTCTGAAAAAAGGAGAATACATATGTCTAATTTCCAACAAAATCTTGAGAAATACGCTAGCCTGGCTGTTGAAGTGGGCGTCAATGTTCAAAAGGGTCAAACCCTGGTCATCAACACTTCCATCGATTCGGCAGAGTTTGTCCGCTTAGTAGTAAAGAAAGCCTACGAAGTTGGGGCTAAACATGTATACGTTAACTGGAATGATGATGTGGTGAACCGTACGAAATATGATCTTGCTCCAGACGAAGCATTCCAGGAGTTCCCTCAGTGGAAAGCAAGAGAAGTCGAAGAGCTTGCTGAAGGCGGAGCTGCATTCATGAGTATCGTATCTTCAAGCCCTGATTTGCTAAAAGGGGTCGACCCAGATCGTATCTCAAACTTCCAAAAAGTAGCTGGAAAAGCAATGTCCAAATACCGTCAATTCATTCAATCGGACAAAGTAAGCTGGTGCGTATTGGCCGCTCCATCTAAAGATTGGGCTTCAAAAGTATTCCCGGATGCTTCTGAAAAAGAGCAAGTGGACCTATTATGGGATGCCATCTTTAAAGCAGTCCGTGCCGACCAGGCTGACCCTGTCCAAGCATGGAAGGATCACGACGCAAACCTTCACAAAAAAGTGGAATACCTGAATGACAAAAACTACAAAAAGCTACACTACACGGCACCAGGGACGGACCTTACGATCGAGCTTCCTCAAGGTCACCTGTGGGTAGGAGCTGGAAGTGTGAATGAACAAGGAACCACTTTCATGGCGAACATGCCAACGGAAGAAGTATTCACGGTTCCATTAAAAACAGGTGTGAACGGAACAGTATCAAGCACGAAACCCCTTAGCTACGGTGGAAATGTAATTGACAACTTTACGATTACATTCGAAAACGGTCGTATTGTGGATGTAAAGGCTGAAGAAGGCGAAGAAATCCTGAAGCGCCTAGTGGATACAGATGAAGGATCTCATTACCTTGGGGAAATCGCCCTGGTTCCCCATCAATCCCCAATTTCTCAATCGAATGTGTTATTCTACAACACATTATTCGATGAGAACGCATCAAATCACCTTGCGATCGGAAATGCCTATGCATTCTGTATCGAAGGCGGAAAGAAAATGAGTGAAGAAGAACTTGAGAAAAACGGCTTGAACAACAGTATCACTCACGTTGATTTCATGATCGGTTCTGACAAAATGAACATTGATGGAGTGAAAGTAGACGGCTCGACTGAAGCAGTATTCCGCGATGGCGGTTGGGCGTTTTAAGATTTAGCTGTAGGAATCCCAGAAGGTGGTTTGGCTGCCTTTTGGGATTTTTATTTTGGGAGGGGGATTGGTCAATAGTTATTGTTGACTGAGCGCTCGGTCTATTGGGTACATTTGTTGAAAAACGCATAAATTGAAATTTTGACGCATAAAATCCGAAAACGACGCATAAAATTTTATGTTGACGCAATAACCCTCCGAATTGACGCAATTAATCAGTACTCTCAAGAATGTGACAAGTTCATCCATCCTCCTGACCCTATCTAACTACGAAATAATCAGGATCTAGGTCACTTTCTCCCCATTTTCAATATAAACCCATCACTTTTCCTACCCCTGGGGTCAAAATCGTCTACCCATACTGCTTCGTCAACGCAATGGCTGCAATCGTCACTCCCGCTGCCTGGGCATAGCTTCCGAATGCGGTAATCTGCAATCCGATATCCTCCATTTCCTTTAAAGTATATACTTCTCCTATCGCTTCAATTGCTGCACCAAGGGATTGAAGTGAATTTCCGGCTGCCAGAAGATCTGAAAACTCGCGCGTACTCAACGTGGCCCCAAATGCTTCCAGTCCTGCCCCCACGGATTGGACAGTGTCTCCAAATATATCAAGATTCAATCCTTCCTCTTCTCTTCCTGCGAATTGGAGTTCAGCTGCTGCAACATTTGTTACGTTTCCTGAAGCTTGAATCCAACCACCGATCACTCTTAACGTTTCTCCAAACGAACCGTCAGACAGCTTTTCCGCTCCCACCCCCAGAAGTGCATTTCCTGCTGCTTCAAATCCGTTTCCGATGGAGACTAAACGAAACCCGAGAGGCTCTTGACTGTTTCTTTTTTCTTGTAGGACCATGGTTTCTCCGATTGCTGCAATCACCGTTCCGATTACCTGCGTCCATGCACCAGTAACAAGGATAAGCCTATCGATCACTTCACCCACCGCTCCTTTCCATTCAATACTTTTAATGTATTCAGAAAGGAGAAAATGGTATCTTTAGACGGCACTTCTTCATGAGTAAATATTTTGTAAATACCAGTAAATCAGTCTTGTTTATTTTGTCCTATCGAGCTATGATATTCTAGTTCATCTAGCGTTTCATGAGGGGAGGAATATAGATGAGGATTCGGGATTGGGACCGTAATTTAAAGGTCCGGCTGTTTGGGGAAGCAGCGATCAACATTACGTTCTGGATGTTCTTTCCGTTTTTGACGATTTATTTTACAGAGTCATTCGGAAAGCAAACGGCAGGATTATTATTGGTTCTTTCACAGGTATTCGCCGTACTCGCGAATCTGATGGGAGGCTATTGCGCGGATCGCTTTGGGCGTAAGCGAATGATGGTGTTCTCTGCATTCGGACAAGGCTTTGCCTTTTTAATCTTTGGACTTGCCAGTTCGCCTTGGCTCGATTCAGCCATGATCGGCTTTATCTGTTTTAGTTTGGTAGGGGTATTTGGGTCGTTTTATTGGCCGGCAAGTCAGGCGATGGTCGCCGATGTAGTGGATGAAAAGGACCGCAGTCATGTGTTTGCCGTCTTTTACACATCCATTAATATTGCCGTCGTGGTCGGACCGATACTTGGCGGGATCTTCTATGTTCATTACCGCTTCGAGCTTTTAATTGCCGCTGCGCTTATTTGCATGCTCTTAGCTCTTCTTTTATATAAAATGACGAGAGAAACAGCACCTCGAGACACTAGTAAGCTATTAGTGACAGAAGGAAAAAAGAAAGTCTGGCATAGTGTGATATCTGATCAGATGAAGGATTATAGCGTCATTTTTAAAGACAAAACGTTTTTATTATTTATTTTAGCCGGGATTCTCGTGGGTCAAACGTTTATGCAACTGGACCTGCTGATTCCCGTATATATTAAAGATGTGATGGATCAGGCCACATTGTTCAGCTTCGGGGACTGGTCATTGACCCTTGTGAGTGAACAGGTATTCGGGTTAATTTTATCTGAAAATGGATTCCTGGTTGCCCTTCTTACAGTGGTCATCACGAGATGGATCACGAAATTCCGTGAGCGTAATGTGTTCATCCTATCCTCTGTCATCTACGCCGTTTCAATCTTTATGTTTGGACAAACGAGCTCAGTCTGGATGTTCGTTATTAGCATGGCTGTGTTCACATTCGCGGAGCTCATGACAGCCGGTATCCAGCAAAGCTTCGTTTCAAAGCTTGCTCCGGATCATATGCGGGGGCAGTACTTTGCCGCAGCCAGTCTGCGCTTCACAGTTGCGAGAACGATCGCACCTCTATCTATCACTCTATCGCTTTATGTGGGATATGATTGGACGTTTATCATCCTGTCGATCCTTGCTCTAGTGAGTGCGGGACTCTTCTTCATCATGTTCGAGCGCTTTGAAAAAGAAGAACTGGAATTGAAGAAAGCTGTTCATTAAAAAAGGAATGATCCGCAATGGATCATTCCCTTTTCTTTTTACAGTCCTAAATTAAAACCTTCTTCGTCAGACTGAGGCATTGTATTTAGACCAAGATCTGTAGAAAGACCAAGGTTGAACTCGCTGTCTGAAGACTCTTCATTTCCCACAAAAAAATTTTCAGAAAAGGATGAATCCAAAAAATTCCCTTTTCCCCCTTTTTTCATTAAAAATGAGATGTTACAATGTACAACCGTAAGCAATCTTAACGTAGCTCATTAAGAGTTAGTCGGAGATTCCACCCAATAACACGCAAAGAAAGGATGTTTATTTCAATGCATATCGGAAGCAAAGGCTGGTACGTAGAAGAACTAAAAAAAGCGGGAGTACGCCGCTACGAAGAACGCAAAGTAGAATCCTACAAAAAACACGTTCTTGCAAACCTATTAGAACGTACAAAATAAGAAGATATTAGAGAGGGACGGACCTCGATTCCTATGACCTGGTCATAGGAATGAAGGTCCGTCCCTCTTTTTTATTCCAGCAGTTTCGAAGAGTAGATCGGATTCAGGTTTTGTTGCAGGGAGTATTTTTTGGTCCGGTTTAGTTTGTATGGTTTGTTTTTGAGCAGGTAGGCTTGGTATTTCTTGTTCCAGCTTTTTAGTGACCAGAAGTTAAGGCCGGTGGTTACGACAACTAATCCTCCAGCTGCAGGCCAGAAATAGGGTGAAATGACACCTGATTCATAGGCCAGTCCGATGGGTGAAAAGATGCTGTATTTCCTCGGCATCATATCCACCTTTGGATTGTATCGATATTCATATGGCTTTTTCAAACGGCTTCCACCAGCCGATTGCTACCATCAACACAATCTCTGAAACAAACAGGATTCCATATATATGAATAAAGTTAACATTGATAGAGAATCCAAATAGATCCGCCTGTTCCCATACAAGCATATAATACGTGAACACGTGAAGAATGATCACTGTTTTGGCGGCTAAAGCAGGGATGCGTTTTGAGAACACCCCAACCAATAATACGACGATAATCGGGATGTTAGAATCCTGTGAACTTTCGAATCAGATCCCATAATGAACACACAGGACAATAGTGTAAATAGCAAACCACTTTCAAACATGCATCCTCTTCCCTTCATATTTATACATGTGTTTGCGAAAGTTCCCCAAATGTTATACTAGTAAACTATTATTTTTGGAATATTGTTAAAAATAGTAAAAAGGAATCACCACGTTTTTCCATGCTTTTCTTTTTAAAAAACTATTGTGATGGTATTCAGACGTGTGATAGAGTAGAAAACATATTTCAAATCAACTTCATACGAATTCCTTATATATCTATGGTGATATGGACCATAAGTCTCTACCTGGCAGCCGTAAAGTGCCGGACTATAAGGAAAGTCTTTTCTATATGCTACTGGTGTATGGAGACTTTCCCTATTTTTTAGAGAATGTCTTCATGCACTTTTTTTATTTTTTGAGAGGTCTGACATCATACGACGTAAACTTGAGAATTCGTTGAAGATTACAGGTTGGGGGATTGGTATTGTGAGTTTAGTATATGGCGTCTTATCATTACTTGGAGTTCTATTTTTAGCATGGCTGTTGAGCAGCAACCGCTCAGCGATACAATGGCGTACGATCATCATCGGGATCTGTCTGGAGTTCCTGCTTGTCTTATTTGTATTAAAAGTCCCATTCGGACAAACCATTTTGAAAAAAGCTGCCTTGGGCGTACAGAAAGTCATCGACTATAGCAATGAAGGAATCATGTTCGTGTTCGGGGGATTCTTTGAAAAAGGTACGAATATTTCATTCGTTTTCGCCATCAATGTTCTAGGTGCTATCATCTTTATTTCTGCACTCATTTCAGCACTATATTACTTACGCATCATCCCGTTCTTTGTAAAATATATCGGAATAGGGTTGGGTAAAATCCTTGGGACAACAAAGGTTGAATCGTTTAATGCGATTGGAAATTCCTTTCTTGGTTTAGCAGAGGCTCCCCTATTGATTAAACCTTATTTAATAAAACTGACACGTTCTGAACTTTTTGCCGTGATGGTCGGGGGAACAGCTTCAGCAAGTGGTGCGATATTAATCGGATATTCATTGATGGGAATCGACATGAAATTTCTTCTTCTATCCGTCTTTAGTGTACCAATCGTCTCTCTTGTGATTGCCAAAATCATCGAACCTGAAACAGAAGAATCCAAGACGAATGGTGATATTTCATTAGGAAAAACCACACATACAAATGTGTTTGAAGCTATTTCAGAAGGTGCCCTTAGTGGTACACAGCTGGCCATCAATATTGGTGGACTACTCATCGCCTTTATCGGAATTCTCGCTCTCGTCAACGGATTACTGGGTGCTGTCGATATGAGTCTTTCCACGGTCTTCGGCTACCTGTTTTATCCACTGGCTTTATTAGTCGGTATACCAATGGATGAAGCGTTCCGTGCTGCCTCCATCATCGGGACTAAGCTTTCTGTGAATGAATTCGTCGCATACAAAGAACTATCAGGAATGATGAGCGAGCTTTCACCGAAGACTGTTGCGATTCTTTCCGTTGCTCTTTGTAACTTTGCGAACCTGTCTTCGATCGGTCAATTGATTGTTGGCTTGGGTTCTTTAGAGCCGACACAGCGTCCAACAGTCTCTAAGTTAAGCTTGAAGGCCATCGTAGCTGGTACACTGGCTAGCTTCATAACGGCCATTATCATTAGTATATTTCTATAACTTTTTCTCGCAATTATGTTTCTTCTGACCCCCTTTAGTGAATAGTATAAGGTAGCAATATTTTTTCACATTGACAACGGAAGGTGAATTCATTGAGAGAAAAAAAGTTAATGAAAGAAACGAAAACAAGTAAAACGACCCACGTTCTTCCACCCGACACCAACCATCATGGTACATTGTTTGGTGGAAAACTGATGGCCTATATAGACGACGTGGCCTCCATTGCCGCTACCCGTCATGCCCGCAAGCCCGTGGTAACGGCTTCAACAGATTCCGTTGACTTCCTGCAGCCTATCAAAGTCGGGGATGCTGTGACTTTGGAAGCGATGGTCACGTATACCGGACGCAGCTCCATGGAGGTTTGTGTGAAGGTCACTTCAGAGGTGCTTTTAACAGGAGAAACCAATGTGGCTGCCATCTCCTTCTTGACCTTTGTTGCTTTAGAAGACAATAAACCAGCCGTCATTGCGGAAGTCGTACCGGAAACCGAAGAAGAAAAATGGCTGAACGAAACCGCCAAGAACCGTGCCGAACACCGTAAAGCCCGTAAAAAACATAGTCAGGAACTTGCGGAGTTTTTCCGTAAAGCGTATTGATGAATGGGAGATGCTTGATGAGAGCATCTCTTTTTTTGTTGAGAAAGAACTTGAAAGTTGTCTGTTCGCCGTTATATTTAGAATTTCGCCGTTAAAATGGGATTTTCGCCGTTATCTTGGATTCCGTTCTCCTGCCGCTTATTAACGTACGAGAATTCATAGTCTTAATTAAGACGGGGAATCAGCCGTTCGCTGAAATATGTGGAGTTTCGCTGATAATACGATTTCGCTGATATATCGAAAATTTTGCCGATAAAATGTAATTTCCTAAAATGCTTCTCATTTCTGTCCAAAATCCATCCCCTCCCCCTTTTCCGATTATTTCAATAGCGATTCTACCCGAGAAAATTGTAATTTTCCATTTTAGTTGCCGATTCCCCCCAGACAATTGTAATTTTCCATTTTAGTTGCCGATTCCCCCCAGACAATTGTAAATTTCCAAATATCATTGCCAATCAAAAAAACACCAATGTCCGATAACCATCATCCAAACCACTCACTCCATAAACTCCAGTCACTCCCACAACACTTTTTTTCCCTCCTCCCCTTCAA
Source organism: Rossellomorea sp. GQ25 (assembly GCF_059758515.1). Classification (NCBI taxonomy): domain Bacteria; kingdom Bacillati; phylum Bacillota; class Bacilli; order Caryophanales; family Bacillaceae; genus Rossellomorea; species Rossellomorea sp. GQ25. Next base: position 805,243 of record NZ_JCAXEQ010000002.1, read on the forward strand.
AATAGGTCCGTCCCTCCGATAATACAGAAGTACGGACATGTGAAATGTCTCAACATTGACTTATTTGGAGGTAGCGTTTTGAAAAGAATAATCAGCATGTTTCTTCTTGTCATGCTTGTTGTGGCGGGATGTTCCACACCCATGACGGAAGAAGCGAGTATAGAAAAGCAGCAGAGTATTGGAATCCTTCTCTCTGACACAGGGCTTGGAGATGGATCGTTTAACGATTCAGCATTTAGAGGATTAGAACGGGCCAGGGATGAATTAGGTATTTTATTTGATTATAGAGAAGCACCTGACGGGAACTTTGAAGAAGCACTTCAGGAGCTTGTCGATCAGAAGCATGAGCTTGTGATCGGCCTTGGATTTTCGATTCAAGATGCGATTGAAAAGATTGCAAAAGAAAATCCTGACCAGAAATTTCTATTGATAGACGGTTTCTCTGATGTGGATAATATCACATCCATTACGTTTAAAGAACATGAAGGCAGCTTCCTTCTCGGTATGGTTGCAGCTATGAAATCAAAAAGCAACACGATTGGATTCATTAGTGGAGCCGATGTTCCTGTTATTCAACGATTTGAAAAAGGGTTTGAACAAGGAGCTCAGTACATCAATCCTTCCATAAAGATATTGAAAGACAACGCCGACAACTTTGGTGACGCTGAGCTTGGCGGGAAAATAGCTGAGAACCAAATGAAACGAGGCGCAGATTTTATTTATCCTGCCGCTGGTTTTACAGGAGTGGGAGCGATTCAGGCTGCGCAAAAAGCAGGCATTTTGTCTGGAGGGGTCGACTCGGATCAATACTTCATTGCCGAAAAGTCGGTTGCCACGTCCATGGTCAAAAAAGTGGATAACGCGGTTTTCAACGTTACAAAAGAACTCATTTCAAATCAAAAAATAACTCAACAAGGCTATGAGCTGGGTCTCAAGGAAGATGGAGTGGGATTAGCCCCCATTCGTGTCACCAGCTTGTCTCCTGAAGAAACCAAACAACTAGAAGATGCTAAAAACAAAATCATCTCTGGGGACATTACAATTAAATTGCAATAAATCTCATCTAAGGAGTATTCTCATGGCATTAAAAAAACGTTTACTGATTTTGGGACTTATCCCCCTTATCCTTTCGACGATTATCATTGGGTACATCGTCTCTCAATTGATTTCTCTTCAAAATTCTGCAAATGAAGATGTACAAGTGCTTCTTGAAACAGAGACATTGCGGGGAGATTTGATTGTGGCAAAGCAAGCACTATCCAATTACTCCGTCAATTCAACAGCAGAAAACAAACAAATGGTAGAAGGTATGCTGGAAGAAACCTCTTCGCAGATCTCAGATTTGAAAAAGCTTTTGACAATTAAAAATCAGCAAGAAACCCTTTCATCCATCGAGACTAAATTCACAGATTTGAAGACTGCCTCAGATGCAGCTCTCACTGAAATGAACAAAGCGGAGATTAAGCGCCAGTCAATCCGTATCTCTGGAGTCCTGAACGATATGTATCTATTAACTAAACAAACAAATGATTGGTATCAAAACCTATTAAAAGAAAACAAGAGGCAAATTGAATTTATTGTATGGGTGTCAGTGATCGGATTTATCTTAACCATCATCCTCTCTATGGCAGCATCTACCTTACTGACACAACGAATTGTGAAGCCTTTAAACATAATGGTGGATAACGCTGAAAAGATGGCCAATGGTGATTTAACGATTTCAGTTGAATCGGTTAAAGAGAAAAACAGTAAATTTGAAGTGGACAAACTCCAAACGGCTTTTCACCATATGGTTCTGAACCTGCGGAGTACAGTTCAATCCGTCCATGATATCGGATCAAATGTAGAGAAGTTCACTCAGGATGTACGCTCACAAATGACGAGTTTGGCAGAAAGCAGCAACCAGGTGGCGGTTTCGACCGAAGAATTGGCCAAAGGAAGTCAATCCATCTCAGAAGACATCCAATCAACGGCTGCTTTCATGTCTCTGATGGGTGATGATTTTGCCAAAAATGTACGACAAAGTGGAGAATCATCCGCTAGCAGTAAAGTGGCATTAGATTCGGTTGAGCATGGACGAGCATCCTTAAATAAGCAGCAGCAATTTGCTGAAATGATCGCCGAATCTTCTTCATCCATCATGGATTCCATCGAATCTTTTGCCCAATATACCGGTGAAATTGAACATGCCTCCCATGCGGTCAGGGAAATTGCCGATCAAACAAATCTCTTAGCACTAAACGCAGCAATCGAAGCAGCCAGAGCCGGGGACGCAGGAAAAGGATTCGCCGTCGTTGCCCAGGAAGTCCGAAAACTGGCAGAAGACTCATCTGTTGCAACCGAGCGAATAAGTAACATGGTCGGAAATATCAAAAATGGCATCCACTCTATTATGGAAGCTTCTCAAAAGGGAAAATCACTTTCTACTCAGCAAGTGGGCTCCATGAGTGTGACAGAGCATGCGTTTAAAGAAATCTCCGGAAATGTTTCAACAATTTATGAAAATTTAGTGCAACTTGAGAATGGCATGCATGCTTCGAATGAGCGTACCAACCAGGTGATTGCAGCCATTGAAAACATCTCGGCGATCACAGAGGAAACGGCTGCCGGGACTGAAGAAATTTCTTCATCTACAGAAGAGCAGCTGAGGTACTTCGAGCAAATGAATGAACAAGTAGGAAAATTGAACGGAATGACAGAAGAAATGAAAAAAGAATTGGAGCGATTTACGCTTTGATAATGGAAAAATGCCTCTTAGTGGGGCATTTTTTTGTTTGATAGAATGATTGATATTGACGGCGTATCGGTCGTTCGCATTGCGATTCCACCAAGATAAAAGGGAATATCCAAATACAATCGTAATCAAAAGAAATACGCTAATCTGCTTCAAGAGTCCCACCTCACATCCTGCCCCTCCATTTTCACCTAAGCACCATCCCATAGGACCATCCCCGCACCCGCAACGATCCCTTCACCACCATTCGACTACTCCAAACATCCCCATCTATATTACAGAACGTTTAAATTTTTTTAACGAACAAAGAATCAAGGTCTGCCCCCACGTACCCCAACAGGTATATAAAAACCCTCCATCATACACTTTTGCTTTTTTCAAAACGCTTTCACTTCTGTCATACTTTGTAACAATTTGTCGGTGGTAAATATCTCCACCTTCATAACCCTCAAAAATCTCCTATACTGTATAGAAGGTTATACTGTCTAGAATTATTAAAGTTGGAGGAATATTGATGTTATCAAACTCTGAAATTGGTATTGATTTAGGAACTGCAAATATACTTGTATACAGTAAAAATAAAGGAATTATACTTAATGAACCTTCTGTGGTCGCGATCGACACAGAGAATAAAACGGTATTGGCGGTTGGAACCGAAGCCAAGAGCATGATCGGGAAAACGCCAGGAAAAATCGTAGCAGTACGCCCGCTTAAAGATGGTGTGATTGCCGACTTTGACGTGACAACTGAAATGTTAAAACAAGTGATGAAAAAAGCGAGTAAAAAACTTGGATTCTCTATCCGCAAGCCAACGGTTGTTGTTTGTACTCCTTCTGGTGCTACAAGTGTCGAGAGAAGAGCGATTCAGGATGCCGTGAGAGGAAGCGGCGCGAAATCCGTTACCCTTATTGAAGAACCTGTAGCTGCTGCCATCGGTGCTGACTTGCCTGTAGGCGAGCCTGTTGCCAACGTAATCGTTGATATCGGTGGTGGAACAACGGAAGTAGCGATCATCTCTTATGGTGGCGTTGTTTCCTGTAACACGATCCGTATCGGCGGAGACCAAATGGATGAGGATATCGTTCAGTACGTTCGCAAACGTTACAATCTCCTGATTGGTGAAAGAACGGCTGAATTAGTGAAAATCGAAGTAGGTCAAGCACTGATTGACCATGAAGAAAGAACGATGGATATTCGTGGACGTGACTTGGTGACTGGTCTTCCAAAAACGATCGAACTATCATCCAATGAGATTCAAGATGCGTTGAAAGAGTCTCTTCTTCACATCTTAGAAACGATCCGTGCGACATTGGAAAATTGTCCTCCTGAACTAAGTGGGGACATTGTGGACCGTGGTGTGATTTTAACTGGTGGCGGAGCACTTCTGAATGGACTTCAAGATTGGTTAAGCCAGGAAATCGTCGTACCTGTTCACTTGGCTCCAAACCCGCTAGAATCAGTGGCAATCGGAACAGGACGCTCTCTATCCGTGATTCACAAATTACAAAAAGTAAAATAAGAAGAAGATATCCCCCATTTGTTTGGGGGATTTTTTTGTAATCAATTCCAAGCTGCCCTTGCAACAATGGCAATGCAAAACGGGATTGACGGATCAGAAGATTTCGATTCTTCTGTTGGTGCCCTGAATGCAAATACTGAAGACTTATCTGCAGCGAAGTGCCTCATCTTTTGAACAACACTAGAAATGAAAAAATACGCTACACACAAAAAATAATTTTAAAAGATGAGAGGGACGGACCTATTAAGGTCCGTCCCCCAGTGTGAAGATGAAAGGAGTGGCTTCACATAATGTATACTATGAGGGTTGTACTACTTGTGCTTGTACTATTGCCCATTTCTGCTTGTTCTGCAGGAGTTAAGTTATCAAGAGGAAAAAGCGACCACGCAAACAACCGAAAAGCAAGGGGAAAAGCCGAAAGCTCAAATGGCGAGTACCACCACTTCCCCTTCCCCATTTGCGGATACGATCATTAAAGATGAGCGAAGCGGAATCGTGCCAACGACCATTGAAAACCCTGCAATCGATTTATCGGCACCAGTAGAAGCTGTCGTTAAAAGAAAACGGGGAAATGGCTGTAACGGAAAGCTTTGAGAAGACCGGTTGGTATCAAGGTGGATACAAGCCGGGGGAATCAGGAAATGCCGTCATCGGCGGCCATGTGGACAGTCGAAAAGGACCGGCTATTTTTATAATCTTAACAAGCTTTCAAAAGGTGATGAAATCATCGTCACTAATAAAGTAGGCGAAAAACGCATCTTCGTCGTGACAGATATGAATGAATATCCATGGGATCACGCCTCTCTTCAATCGATCTTAGGATACTCTCACGCAAGCACCCTTAACCTTATAACTTGCACAGGTGACTTTGACCGTTCCTCAAGAAACTACAGCAAGCACCTGGTCGTTTATACCGAATTGAAACAATAGACAAACAGCACGGACTCCTTCCGCTGCTGTTTTTTTATGGATATTTTTACAAGATAGAGAAATCCTACTAGTAAGGAAGGTGAAGATGATGAACGAACAACAATTGGAAGATCTGTTTAGCTTTTATGGATATGAGGATCTATACAAACGATTCAAGACGCCTCTTTATGTGACCGGTATTATGGATGATGCTGACGCAGAATTGCTTGAAGATTTCTTTGAGAATTTCACATTCGATGGTCCTGTTTTATTTGATGAATTCAGGTTTTGGTTTCAATATTATGAAGTGTCCAAACGCCCGCCCTTTACGTTTTAAAAAAGCTGCTTTCTGTACGAAACAGAAAACAGCTCTCCTTAATAAGGCGCATCCTGGTAGAAATAATTCGTCGAATTCCACGTATTGTCGTACTCTTTATGAAATATATGATTCGTTGCCGGCGATACAGGCGGAATCAACCATGTCCAATCCCCGGTTACATCACGGTCAGCGCTCTTCTCGTTTTCTTCAAAGAAGCGGAATTGCTGAGCAGCCGTATGATGATCCACGATGCTGACTCCGTCTTCTTTAAAGGAATGGAGTACGGCGATATTCAACTCGATCAGCGCTTTATCTTTCCACAAAGTTGCCGCTCTCGACATATCTAACCCCATACAGCTCGCTACTTTCGGCAAAAGATGATAGCGGTTCTCATCCGCAAGGTTCCGTGCGCCGATTTCCGTTTCCATATACCAGCCGTTAAACGGAGCTGCTTTATATGCGATGCCCCCAATTTTCAATTCCATGTCAGAAATGATCGGAACTCCATACCACTTCAACCCCAAATCCTGGAACCAGTCAAATTCAGGGTGACGGAGAGGAACCTCCAACCTAAGTCGAGCTTCAATCTCTTTCCATTGTGGAGGTCCGTCCCCGATCTGCACTACGAAAGGCAGGACATCAAAGTGAGTCCCCTTCCCTTTCCAGCCGAGCTCCTCGCATTTCTTCGTAAAATCGATGGAATGTGGATCCCCTGCATACTGCCCATCCTCAACATATCCAGCATATCTGATCAATTGATGATTCCATATTCGGATGTCAGGCTGATGTGGCTGAGAGGGTCTGAAGATGGTAATCGTCGGACGGATTCTACCATTATTGGAAGCATAGTCAAGGTGGCGCTCTAACGCTCCGAACACCTCGTCCTCCGTCAACGCTTCCCGTTCGTCAAACACGTTCAGCGAATTCCAGAACAACCGGCCAATACAGCGATTGCTGTTTCTCCACGCCATCTTGGCTCCGTGCACAAGCTCTTCTGTCGTATGAGTATAGGTTCCTTCTGCTCTGAGTTCATCTTCTATTTGTTGTAAGCGGAGCATCAGGTCAGTGTCGCTTTTATTTAATTCCTGATAACATTGCTTAATGAAGGCCCTCGCCTCATCCAAAATCGGTGTCAATATAATCGCTTCCCTGCTTTCTTATTCAGCGCATACTGTACCTTTAAGTATACCATTTATCCTTTCCTTCTTTCCTTAGTACATTTGAACAAGGATTGAATCTTAAAGAGTCAGTGCTTTCTCATAACAGCGATATTCCTGATGCCCCTCTGGTTTAGAAGTGAAATAGACCGATCCCCGGTACTCATAGCCCATTTTTTCATAAAGGTAATTAGCCCCCGTGTTTCTTGAATAAGCATCTAACCGGATGCTCCCGAATCCTCTTTCACGAGCGAGCTCTTTACACTTCTCCATGAATACTTTACCCAATCCATTTCCTTGCTGAAGGGGATCAAGAAACAATGCATGAATCACCCACTCGTTCTTAAGCTTCCACGGAATCTCGGACCATTCCGGGGACTGCCATTCATTCAGGGTCGCGGATCCTGCTATTTTTTCATCTATCATGTATACATAAAGATTTCCATTTATCAATTCTTCTTCAAAATATTCACGGCTTGGGTAGTGATCATTCCATTGAAGCAATCCCTTTTCATCCAGATCTTTTTTACATCTCAAGTAAACGTCCATAATGGTGTCGAGATGGTCAGGGTTCGCTTGCTTTAGTTGTATGTTCATTTCATTTCCTCTTCTTATCATTGAATTTATGTACTCTTCTAGTGTTTCTTGATGATATGGTGGTTATACTGAATTCCCACAATCACCCTTTCACGGATCATGCCAATGATGATGATCCCTTCAGCTTTTCTGCCACTTTTTCTCCGGCTGAAATCCCAGATAAATAAGCACTTTCAAACCGTGTTCGTCCTGCTTCATCCTTTTCTCTTAAAAAAACATCTCCACAAACGATCACCTGCTGATGCCTTCCAAGTTCCACATAAGGAGAGCGAACGACTTCTTCTGCCTCAGCATATTTCCAACGTTTCAATTGAGCATCAACTATTTGATTTCCCTCTCCGAGATGAAGTTCTGCAACCTTCTGAATTTCACCCAAAATGGTGTCGTCCTCAAGGTCAAAGCGCTTCTTAGACCAAGCTCCCGTCATATACACACTCACCGTTACTGTAGAAGAAATTCCTTTCTTGTGATGATCTACCACCCGTTCTACTCCCGGGGGCAACTGTTCGTCCTTATGTCCCGGTGCAGGTACGATGCTCTCCTTATCAAAGGTGAACATACCTACAAAGCATGGAGCGAACGTGATAGTGTTCAGCTCCGTGCTCTCGATTTTAGAAAGCAGTTTAAGGCTCTGAGGTACAGGGGCCGTTACAATGATATGTTCCCCAATGATTTTTTCACCATTATCCAGTTCCACTTCCAGAGGTCCGTCCCTCTCATCACGGATGGAGGAAACTTTTGTGTTGAGCTTTATAGGAAGTGCTTCGGCCAGTTTTTTGGCCAGGGCGTTCATTCCATTGACGGAGGTGTATCGCGGGTAGGGATTGCCGAACCACCTTTTGACCCAGCCAGCCTGAAGCCATTTCTCAACGTCATTTTGAAGTTCTGTGGAGCGCACCGTGAAGAATTGCGCGCCGTGATCCGCTTTTCCTTCATCGATCCGCCTTGTGGCGAGTCTCCCTCCGACACTTCTACTCTTTTCAATGATGATGAAATCCGTTATACCATTATCCATTAACGTTTTGGCAGCCATGATTCCTGACAAGCCTCCACCGATGATGATCACTTCTTTTTTCGACATTCATTCTCATCCTCTCTTCTTTCATTATACAAAGGTCATTGGAAATAATGGAAGGGAGATGACTCTGTCGTCATCCCCCTTCTACACTAACCCATTAATTCTTCTAACTCCTGATACATTTTGTTTCGATTCTGCTCTTTCTGTTCTTTTTGCTTATACAGCTCCTGAAGGATGTCTACATCCTCTTGTGTAAGAAGCATCTTTTCAATGGAAAAAATCTCTTCTTCAACCCGTACAAGCATAGCCTCCACTTCTTCCATCGTCCGCGACGGCTTTTCCGGGGCCGCTTTTGGGGGTGCTTCTTTTTTCACAACGGCAGCAGGCACTTCCTGTGGAACAAGTTCAGGGAGCTTATCCTTTGCCCAGCTATAAGGGCCATCAAAGAAATAAAGTTCGCCCATATGAATCCAGTACGTTTTCTTAAATAACTTATTTAAAAAGTACCGATCATGAGATACAGCCAGGATCGTGCCTTTAAAGTCCTCCAGGGCATCCTCCAACACCTCTCGTGAATCAATATCCAGATGGTTCGTCGGCTCATCAAGGACAAGGAAGTTAATGTCCTGATACATCAATTGGGCAAGGCGGAGTCTCATCTTTTCCCCACCGCTCAGCTGACCCACTTTCCTGAACACATTCGGTCCATAAAATAAAAAACTGGCGAGAATATGCCGGGCATCCCCCTCTGTCACGGGAACCTCTTCCCGGAACGCATCAATCAAACGAACACTTGGATCCGCCACCGTAAAGTGCTGAGAAAGGTATCCTAACTTCACATTGCTTCCGATTTTCACAACACCTGCATCGGCGGTCTCTTCTCCCAGAAGCATTCTGATAATCGTTGATTTACCGGTTCCATTCTGTCCGACAATCGCGGTACGATCCTTGAAATGGACGAGGAGATCGGCGTCACTGAACAAGTTTTTGTCTCCATAAGACTTTGAAGCACCCTCCATGGAAAACACGATTTTCCCGCTTCGATCCGTTTTCTCAAACTCCAATCCCATCTTCTTGCGGTCCAGAATCGGGCGCTTGATCTTCTCCATCCGTTCTAACGCCCTCTCCATGTTACGTGCCCGTTTATGCAAAGCTTCATTAGGCGGATTGGCCTGATTCGCCCATTCCCTTAACCGTTTGATCGCTTCCTTCATTTTCTTGATTTTCTTCTGCTGCTCCTGATAGGCTTGAAATTCGACCATCAGACGTTCTTCCTTTTCCTTCACAAAACCGGAGTAATTCGTATGATAAATCATCAATTCCCCGTCCTCTAAGTCATACACCTTTGTAATCACGTTATCGAGAAAATAGCGATCATGGGAAATACACACGACGGTGCCCTCATACTCTTTCAAAAAATCCTCCAGCCATTCAACGGCGCCGATATCCAGGTGGTTCGTCGGTTCATCAAGGAGCAGTAGGTCAGGCTTTTGCAAAAGTATCAAGCCTAAACAAAGTTTGGTTTGTTCCCCGCCGCTGCAGTCATTGAAATCCTTGTCTACCAGTTCACGGATTTCCAAACCATTGACGATTTTTGAAATATTGGATTCAATTTCATATCCCCCTGCGTTCGTGAATTGGTCTTGGATTTTTCCGTATTCTTCTAATAAACGATCGAGGATGTCAGGATCATGCTCCGTCCCCATGTGGATTTCTAACTGTTTTAACCTTTCACCTGTCTTGATTAAATCAGAAAATGCAGAACGTAATACGTCGATCCCTTTCGTTCCCTCCGAAAAGTGAGGGATTTGTGCGAGATAACCTACCTTGGCTCCCTTTTTTAAATGGACAAGACCTATATCAGGTGATTCGACTCCTGATAATAATTTAAAAATCGTCGTCTTCCCAGTCCCATTTCTGCCAACGAGACCGATTCTTGCTCTTTCCGGTATTTCAAAGGATAACTCCTCAAATATTAAATGTCCTCCAAACATCTTGCTTAATTCCTGTGCACTGCATAGTATCATTTTCCTCTTCCTTTCGGTCATCTATTTTAAGGTAAGAGGTTCCGTTTTTATCACAAAAAAGCCATGAGGAAGCAGAAGGCTCACCCATGGCTAATCGAAATACGATTGTACCGCACTTCCCCTTTTATAAAAGAAGGCATAAAAAAAGAGAGCGAAAACGCCCCCTTTTTCCGATTCTTTATAGAAAAGTGAATGGAATTGAGACCTCTTACCGTTCAGTATTCATATTCATTTGCTGAAAAAGGGCATACGTGTCCCCTTGAACGCAAATGCATGAAAAATTGCACGGCAAATGTAAATATAGTCTAAATACTTCCCACGCAATCCTACAGAACGATTCATCTCAATTCCACCTCCTTTTCCATTACACGTTAGTTAATACCACCATTATATAATTATTCTGAAAGCTTTTGCAATGTGTTTATTTCTTTTTATATAAAATTCTTGATAACACAAGACCAATCACTCCGATTGGAATCAGGATCATGGCACGGATCGTGAAATCCAGAAACACCAGATCTGCCAGGAAGAATTTAACCAATGCCAGAGCTAAAAAGCTGATCCCCACCCAGCGGTAAAACGCATCTTTCCTACTTTCACCGAAGATGAGATAAGCAATGGATAGAGCCGCAATCGCTACGGTGAAGGCGGTTGTTCGTGGGGTATAATCCCAGCCGATTACAATGAAATCCGTCAAACGTAACACGAAGAACATCACAAGCCCTGTCAACACGACTTTAATCGCCGTTTTCGATACGTTTAAGAAAGAGGACTCAATTTTATTATAATGGGAAAACAGATACACATACCCAAAAGCTATCACAAAAATCGGCAGTTCTATCGTGAAGAAATCATCGGGTGCACCGACCAGCACTCCGAGGAATGAACACATCATCAAAAGAATGGAAGCAGCCAAACCAATATAGCTTTCCCTTCTTCCCGCAAGCCATAAAAGGGCAGTAGCCTGAATGCCGACTAAGACAAAGCGCCAATCGTATTCGAATAGCTCAAATAAGAAGAGGAGCACATGCAGGAAACCTAAGACCAGCAGGACATCCTTTGTTTGTTTCTTTTCCTTCGGTTCAATGAACGATACGCCGATATACACCGCAGCGAAAGTCACATAATAAAAGAGCGGGATCGCTACGTAAATATCATTCAATAATCCAAGAAGGATGAATGAGCCTGATACCAAAGCAGGAATCATTTCGGCACTCACCCGCTCATCCCGGTTGAGCACGATCAACAGTAAAATACAGGCGTGCTGAATCGCAAATGGGATCAGAACGGTCAGCGTCATCGCCCCTACTCCAAAGGCCGCAAAGAAAAACAATGAGAAATAAAGTAAATAATAATGAATATTCCAGGCAATCCGGTATCGTTTCACAGTACTGAAAGTCATCAACACAAAGAAAAGCACTAACTCATATCCGTAAAACAACCACTCATTCCGTTCGTCCCCTGCAAAAATAAACGGAAACAGATACGCCCCTGCCCCGATCAAGCACAGAACAACTTCAGAACCATGCTTATGCGAAGTCCACAGTCCGACAGAAATAATAACGATTAATAGTAGATTCGTGATGAATCCGCCTATATATCCATACAAAATGTTTGCTGAAAATAACGTAATGATCGCAAGGACGATGCTCCCCGATAGCAGCGTGATGGATAATTTCCTCTGATCCCGGCTATACCGTTCTCCTAAGTAATACATCACGATACTGATGACGGCCCCCGTTAACACCCTTAAACCGGGCGTAACCCAGCCATTTTGAGAAGCAGCCATAAAGCCCCAGATACTTCCTATCAAAAGAACAAATAGAAACACTTTCGGAAGCCAGCGTTCCACTGAAAAATCGAATGGTTCTTTTTCGATGAATAGCTCATCTTTCTCAGCAGGGAACTGCTTTTCAGGTTCCGTATACACTTCTGCTTTTTGAATAACAGGCGCTTCACTTTCGCTCTTCGCTTGTATCAACTGCCTTTTCACCAGGTATAACTCTTTTTCCAGAAAGCTGATTTTCCGTTCCAGGCGTTCAAACTCTTCTTTCTCCATATTTCCACCCCCTACCTTCTATTTATACAGGAAGAGTGTAAAATTTTCCTTTATTTTCTGGAAAGTAGAACAATATTTTTTGACAAGGCTCTTTTCGTAAACATTACACAGAGAAAGTACGGCCGGTGAGCATCTCTCTTTTGGAATCTCTCCCACTGATTATGTGCAGATTCCCAAAAGGTAAATTTATCTTTTGAATGAGTAATAGTGTGAAAACATGGACCGTTCCTTTCCGCTTCAGGCACAAGATTCCCCGGGGAGGAAGTCGAGCCTCCTCGAGGTTCCGTCTGTTTGGGTCTCGACTTTTCCTCTATCTCCCGCAGGAGTCAAGTGCCTTCCGCTACAATCCACTCTGTGCTACTACATTTTTACTGCCTATAAGTATAGATAGACAAACACAAAAAGGCTCCTATTGTTTATCCATGTATGGAGCCCCAAGGCATATGGAACCAAATGTTTATCGCCATGATTGCCTATAACCTTTCCTTGAATAACAAAAATAGGATCGAATAACAATCTTATCTTTAGAAAGTCTTTTTTGCTCCCACGGTAAATAACCTCTTGTAAAGAGAGCAGTGATCCGTTTTCTATAGATTGTTTTTGTCAGTTTTAAGCTCTGTCGAACTGCGTAGACTCCTGCGGAAATACGGTCGTGCCGAGACCCCGGAAGCGATAGCTGAGGAGGCTCGGCCGAACGTTCGCGGAAAGCGAAGTAGTTCTCCTCACCATCCAGCAGATACTGATTGACAGAGCCGAAGCAGACCTTTTGTTAAAAAACAACAACCTTTGCGAAAAGAGCCTTTGACAAAGAAAAAGCTCCACCTTCTTATGAGGTGAAGCTTGGTTTCTATGCCAATCGTTTGAAGTTTTGACCGAGTATTTCATTCATTGTATGAACGGTGATGAAGGCACGATTATCGACTTGGGTGATGAATCCTTTTAACTTGGAAAAGTCCTTTCGACCAAGGATGGTCGTGATGACTTCCTTTTCGTCGGAAGTGAAGGCTCCCGTTGCCGTATGAATCGTCGCTCCTTTTCCCAGTTCATGGACGATATAAGACTTGATTTCATCGCTGTATCTGCTGATGATCACGATTTCTTTGTTTGAATTGAATTGTTGCAATGCATAATCAATGACCAGTCCGTTCAGGATGACACCGAAGAATGCATACATTCCGACTTGCGGACCGAATAGTACAGCCGAGGACATTGCAATTGATAAATCTGCCAGTAAAACGCCTCTGCCTACATCTATATTGAAGTATTTATTAAAGATCAGGGCCACGATATCCGTTCCACCCGTTGATGCCTGCTGATTGAACACAATGGCCATACCGGTTGCGGCAATGCATTGACCGATAATCAATTGAATCAAGATATCATCACTTAATGGCGCACTCATTGGAGCAAATCTCTCTAATAACCAAACATAGAATGAAAGGGCGAAACTTGCGTAAATGGTTTTCGCACCGAAATTAAAGCCGAGAAAGATCACACCGACGATAAATAACAAGATATTGATTATGATCATGAACAGTCCAAGGGAAAGACCCGGAAATAGATCGTTCATGATGATTGACAATCCACTTACTCCCCCTGTCGCTAAATTATTAGGCGATAAGAAAAAATGGACATTCACCGAAACTAGAAATGCACCAAGATTCATCATTAAGAAGGAAAATATTCTTTGTCGCATCACCGCAACCTCCTTTTTCTTTAAAATTTTTTTGGTTTTCCGTAAATAGTTGAACAACGGGATTATAAAGCCCATCAAGACCCTTTGTAAAGGGAATCCGGTCAAAAAAATAAGGTTTAATAATTGTGAAAATTGGAAGGGTTTGCAGATGTGATGAGGATGGGATTTTGGTTTAGGGGTTAACCATTAGGGTATAGTGGGAATTTTAGCTTCCACCACAAAAAAAGCTCCCTTCACCAATGAAGAGAGCTTCCGTTTACCCAAATTGTTTCCGATTCCGGGCAGGTCCCATATGCAATTGAGGAATGGCAATTCCGATCAAGATCAGCAGGATTCCTATGAACTGCCATAAAACCACTTGTTCATGGAGAATCCACATGGCTGCCAGTATAGCAGCCGGAAGTTCCGCTGCACCGACAATCGTCGAGAGACTCGAATCGAGATGTGGAGTACCGATCGCGAAAAAGACGACAGGAAAGATACTTCCGAAGATACCGACGAGTAGTCCAAAGTCAGCCATTTCAACAATCTGAACAGGTTCCTGAATGAAAGAAGGACGAAACGCGATGAGGACTACAAGTAAACCGCCCAGTGAAATCATCATGCTCTTTTGAATCGTCGGCACTTCTTTCGCCACCTTACCGCTGAAAAAAATAAACAGGGCAAATGTGATCGCTGCAAAGAAACCGAAGAGAATTCCCATTCCACTTTCAGACCAACTGAAACGTTCAGAAGAAATGACCCCTCCTGCAAGCATAGTTCCCAACCAAAGGAACACAACGGAAAGCAGCTTCTTATTGGAAGGGAATTTTCTCAAATAAATCGATTCAATCAAAACGCCGATCCATGTAAATTGGAACAGCATGACAACCGCAATGGAAGCAGGAACCTCATGAAGGCTGAGCCCATAAAAGATTCCCGTTAAACTAAGAAGGATTCCGACTCCGAAGAGCGAGGCCCAATGCTTCTTTGTCATCTTTATTTTTTTAGTAAAAAGAAAGGCCAGGAATAACATAGCCACTCCAAATAAATACTGTATGCCCGTTACATCTGAAACCGAGTACCCTTCAGCAAATCCAAGCTTCACGACAGAAGCATGAATCCCGTAAGAACTTGCTCCAATTAATACACAAAGAGATGCGTTTAACGGCTTCACCCCGCTCCCTCCTTTTCTATCTTTCCCGTAAGTATAATCCCGAAATTTATTTCGGCAATAGAAGCATTCGCCTATCGTTCAATAAAAAAAGAACGATTCCTGAAGCAGAATCGTCCTTCTCATCTTATCGATTATCAATCTTCTCCGGATACAAATCATGGTTCATCAAGCGGTGGTCTGCCATCGTTTCGTATTTCGTACCTGGCTTTCCGTAGTTACAGTATGGATCAATGCTGATTCCGCCGCGTGGGGTGAACTTCCCCCACACTTCGATGTAGCGTGGATCCATTAATTCGATGAGGTCATTCATGATGATGTTCATGCAGTCTTCATGGAAATCACCATGATTCCTAAAGCTGAATAAGTAAAGCTTGAGTGATTTGCTTTCTACCATCTTTTCACCTGGTATATAGCTGATGTAGATGGTTGCGAAGTCCGGTTGACCTGTTTTCGGGCAGAGACTTGTGAATTCAGGACAGTTGAATTTCACAAAATAGTCCCGGTTTGGGTGCTTATTGTCGAATGATTCCAAAATGTGTGGAGCATACTCGAACAGGTAATTCGTTCCCTGATTTCCTAATAATGATAGATCTGTTAAATCTTCGTCTTTTCTTCCTGACATGTAAAAAATCCTCCCCTTCAAAGTGCCTCGAATGAAGGAGGACATAGCATTAGCCTAAGAATCGACATAACAGGCAGGTAAATTGCAAAAATTGTACTATCCTGTTACGCTTAAATGATAACATGTTTCAGAAAACCTCATGTTAGATTCATAGAACCATAGTTTTTTATAGAGGGTTAATGCTATGAACCTCTCTCAATAGCTGAGCGACATTTAGTGTTACAGAGGTTATATTAAATAAGATTATCGGGAAAGTCAATCCAATTATAGATTGAAATCTGTAGCGCAGGAATCTCAATTATATCTATTGAATATAGGAATTGGTATTTTTGCTAGGAGTGATCATATATGAATCAGCTGGTCCAGTCTTTCACCAAGTCTATCCTCGCGGGAGACGTGCATTCATTATTGCAATTACATTCGTCTTCTATTCACTCAAAAATAGATAATTTTAGTTTTTACGAGAACATTATTAAACCATCTATGTCTAGGATCGGTGATCTTTGGGAGAAAAATCAAATTACCGTTGCAGATGAGCATTTAGCTACTGCAACCCTTAAATATTTACTTGCTACCTTATACGTTCCTGTAAAAGATGCATTAACCTTTATTAGTGCCTGAAAACCACATGCCATTGGAATTTCCATCGGGATGACAACGGAACTGATTCGATTGAAAGAGTGCATCGAAGAGATTAGAGAGCAAAATCAAGAAATTGAAATTCTAGTTGGGGGCCGATTGATTTCAAACCATACCCTGGATTTTCTGGAAAAATCACAGGTAACCAGCTTTAATGACTTGTTAGAGCTCAATGCGTACCTGACGGATATGCCTGAACAGCTTGTTTCCCAGAAAGACTAGCTCCTTAATCTTATATAGCCAAACTTAATAAGGTTCAACTGAATGTTATCCCACATGAAATCTTCTCTGTAGAGAGGAACGGGGCAATGACGTCCATTTACCTTTCCTAAAGGAGTGATCATGTGGAAAACTTTCATTTATGCCCGATTCCTTACTACTATTGGATAGGCAATTTAATTTAATGGATGCTTCTAATTCGGGTTATGACTTTTTAAAACCTGGAGAAAACTTCATGTCTATAGTAGAAGAAGAAAGCTCGCCAAAGTTCGCACGGATTATTCATAAAAATTCCTCCGGTGAACTGGAATTGAATCTGAAGAAAAATGATTCATTCGAGCTGTTCGATATATTCTATCAGTTTTCAGATATGCAGCAAGATTTCCATGTTGCCGTCATTTCTAAGGACACCCAATACAAGAAAGTGTCAGATCAAATAAATGGCTTATTTGATCTCATGGGTAAGTCCACATATCCACGAAAAGAGCCGAATTTGACAGAAGTACTGGCTAAAGTATCTTCTCTTTATTTGAAGCTTTCCAATACTTTTGATTGGAATCGACAAGAAATTATGGATAAAATAAAAGAGATAGAAAATCACCTTCAGCAAAATGTGAAGTGACAAAATTTTTTTTATAGGAGAAGACGACATGACTTTATTAACGAACATACTTGATTACAACCAACAGTTTGTACAAGAACAATCTTACGAAGAGTACAGAACAACCAAGTTTCCAGACAAACGCTTAGTCATTCTTACTTGTATGGATACCCGTTTAGTAGAGCTTCTGCCTAAATCCATGAATATGAAAAATGGCGACGTAAAAATCGTTAAAAACGCCGGTGCCGTCGTGAGTCACCCATTCGGTAGTATCATGCGCAGCCTCCTCGTTGCGGTGTATGAGCTCCAAGCCGACGAAGTACTCGTAATCGGTCACCATGACTGCGGCATGAGCGCCATTGACAGCCACAAAATCCTGGACAAAATGAAGGACCGTGGTATTCCTGAAGAAACACTCGACACCGTGAACTATTCCGGCATCGACCTGCACGAATGGCTGAAAGGCTTCAGCTCAGTAGAAGAAAGCGTGGCCCATAGTGTCGACATGATCAAAAATCATCCGTTAATGGATAAAAAGATTCCTGTACACGGACTAGTCATCAGCCCTGAAACAGGAAAGCTTGATTTGGTTGTTGAGGGGTACTAAGAAAAAGCGGAAGGGCTTTGCTCAGAGGCGACAAGCATAAGATGAGGCACCCGGAAAGGCGCTTTTTGCCTTTTTGGGTGCCTTAGCTTATGACCTCGAGCCTCTAAGCCCTGGAGCTGGACATCTAGAAAAGCGGAGGCGGCTCGTTCAGGCCCGACAAGCATAAGGCGAGAACGCCGGAAAGGCGCTCTTTGCCTTTTTGGCGTTCTTGACTTATGACCTCGAGGGACTAGCCGCCGGAGCTGGACATCTAGAAAAGCAGAAGGGCTTTGCCCAGAGGCGACAAACATAACCAAAAAATCCCTGAAGGCGAATTTGCCTTCAGGGATTTTTTGAGGGACGGACCTCCAATTTCCACAGATGCCAGTCCCTATAGCATTCTTGCCAATTGATTATAAATTAAAGGTCCGTCCCTCCAGAGAAAATCTTTAATTCCTTCAGAATCGGCATCTTCTCCATTTCGTCTTCGGTTACGTGGTCCCATTCGATGCCGTGTGGTTTTGGGTATGGGGTGTGGGTTTCCGTAATGCCTTCTTCGGTGATGATCCAGTCGACGGCCAGGTCATAGGAATCTCTTGGGATGTCGTCTCCTACAAGCTGCTCACTGTTTATGGTTGTGATGACCGGCACTGGGGTGTTTCCGATTTCACGCAGGATGGCATATTCACGATCGGCATATCCCTCTCCTTTTCCGAGCCTTCTCCCATCACGATGAATCGCAACGGAACCTACGACGATTAGGTCAATGGGAGGTATGTCCGTGAGCGGCACGACTTGACCGTAAGAGTTCATATGCTTGATACTCGCCGCCTTTCTCTCTTCTCCCCGGGGCACCCATTCAGGCTTAATCATGACAAACCCGTCCTTCAAGCGCGGTGTTGGAATGAGCAAGGTTTTCCCGTCCTTCAACACAGTTGCCCGAAGTGGAAGCTGAGGTGCATCTGGATTTACTTTTACCACATGAGCATCCTTGTAAATATCCATACTCTGAACATAAGAGGCTGCCTTTTCTGCCCCTTTGAAATTCGGAATCCGGCCCACTAACGGAAATGGAAACCTGCCTAATTTCTCTTCTGTCAGACGATTCCATACCTTATGCCTGATTTCATCTTTCCCACCCATGTTTTTCTCTCCCCTTTTTTAAAAAAAGCCCTGAAATCGTTAGAATTAAAACCTTTCAATATCATTATACATAATGCTGCAATTATTAAAACGACGCATAAATAAACTACATTTATCCCTTTCCTGGCTTTCATTATCCACCTTCAATGCAACATTTCCCCTCTCATTCACCACTTTTTCAGATCTTACCTATTATTTCTCTCAAAAAACAGACCTTTTTCTCCCCCACATCATTCTCATCATCACAAGCATGTTCTCTCCCCACTCTCATAAAATAGTGTATGTAGGGAGGGATTGGATGAAGATATCTCGGGCACGACTTTCAGATTTAGAAGGAATTGTGGACCTTTTTAATTCTTATCGTATGTTTTATCATCAGGTGTCGGATAGTTCTGGAGCAAGACGGTATCTTGAAGAACGATTATCTCAGGATGAATCTGTCATTTTTGTGGCGATCCAAAATGAAAGGTATGTAGGATTCACCCAGTTGTATCCTTCTTTCTCCTCTATTCACATGGAGCGAATTTGGAAGCTGAACGACCTCTATGTTTCTCAAGAAGCACGAAATCAAGGTACCGGACAGATGCTATTAGACGCTGCCAAAGAGCATGCTGAGCAAACCAATGCAAAGTCGCTTATTTTGGAAACCGACTGGGACAATGTTCATGCGCAGGTATTGTATGAAAAAAATGGTTATAAAAAGGAAGAGACGGTGTATCACTACACTCTTTCCCTGTGGTGAAAAGGTTGCCGGATCTCATCGACCTGGCTCATTTTATGTAGAGACAGTAGGATCACACAAAAAAAGAACCGAACGATTATAAAAATCAACTCGGTTCTTTCGTCTATACTGTCGCTTCTTTTGATGAAACATTCCCTACACTTTCTTTGTTTGGTGTTTTTTTAATTTTTGGTACAGGAATGAAATAACTGCTAAATGGAACCTGCTGAATAAGTCGGATCAACCCTACACAAATTAATAATACGGTGACAAATATTATCGGCAGATAAATCATGTTCCACGTAGAAGCAGGCAAATAAATTTTCATCAAGTGTAGAACAAAGGGATGTATCAGGTAAATCCCCATTGAATACTTCCCTAATAACGTCAGAGGCTTTTTCAAGACACTCCACTGAGAAAGTAAAGGATACATTCCAATAGTAGCAACGCTTAATAGAGGAATATTAAATAAATTACTCGCTCTTCTGTTCGTAAGATCTCCATTGATTGAATACTCTACGATTGCTCCTGCTGTAATGAGAAATGATAAGATTAACATCATCCAAGGAAAGTCGGTTGCAAAATCTCTAATATCCTCCCAGAAAAAGGCCAATAGCCCACCGAAAGAAAAATAGAAAATCCATAACGGCATGAATGATTTACTTGCCATAAAGTTTCCGATAAATCCTTCAATTCCAGGATCAAAACCTATCATATTGTAACTAATAAAAAATGAAATGACGGTTAAAACAATCAATCCCATTTTTGTTCTGAATACTTTTTGTAGGATAGGAAAGATAAAATAAAATTGGACGATAATAGCAATGAAATAGAGATGATAGAAGTGACCGCCTGTAAAGATTTTCACAAGTTCTGTTTTTATTGCTCCAATCTGTTGATTATCAAAATAATAGAGCAAGAAACGGTAGACTAAGCTCCATAATATCAATGGCATAATGATTTTTGATATCCTGGATGTAACGAATTTATTAAAGGAATACGTGTTTCTTTTTACTTGATAGAATAATAGAAACCCGGCAATCACAACAAATATGGGCGTTCCAAAACGACCTACTTGATTTAAGAAGTATGAAAACCAATTAAACGTATTATCATTCATTGAGTAATAAGTAGCTGATACGTGAACTCCTAATACAGCTAAACAAGCAAACGCTCTTAAAAAATGTATTTCAAAAAGATATTTTTTCTTTTTTGTTGAAATGGATGACATCTTCTCTCCCCTTTCCTGCTGACAATATCATAGGTAATTGTAATAGAATCAGGCATGAAAATCCCTACACAAATTTAAAAAGTAACTTTTGTTCTAAATTCTTTTAGTAGACTTTCATACCCCCATACCTCAAAGAATCCTTAGTAATCAGTATAAAATCTATTTAAATGAGAATTGCTTTACTTTATCATTTACAAAAATAAGAACAATGTCTTATAGGGTACACTAGCCATTTTTCAACAAATAGTGACAAATTTCAACATCAACTTACTTGAAGAAGAGGTAATAACTGGATCATAAGCATTCCTAACTCCAAATAAAATAAGACCGCTTGAACAATCCAAGCGGTTAATACCTAAATCCACGACCCCCGACACCGATTTATTCCACACCGATCCCCCTGACACGTAACCCTCGTCTGCAGCTTCATATATTGATAAAAAAGGAAGGCATGCCTTCCTTTTCGAGTCTCGGGATCAATTTCGTTCTTAAGCTTCCTCATGAACATCCGATCACACTGGCAACTTGGACCGTAGCACTCATAGCAAAGGTCATGTGCCTTGCATGCTGCGTCAACTGAATTGACGGGGGCACCGGGTCCGCTGCATCCTGGTCCGCACCACTTGTATTCTGGGAAAATACATAGATTTGGACCTGCCATATTTTTTCTCATATCCTTCGTCCTTTCTATTCACATTCTGCGCATTAGTACGTTTTGTTTCTCACATAAAGGGAAATACACTCCATGTAAGCAAAATAAATTACTATACTGTATGTATTTCAATCTGGTTAGGATTGTCCTAATGCCTATCTGACTAGAAAGAAAACAATAGGAGGAATGAATAATGGCAACTTTTCAATTAAATGATACGGTACCAAACTTCACGCTCCCGGCAGTTTCAGGTGAAACGTTCTCGTTCGAGGACCATCAAAAAGAACATCAAAGCTGGCATCTCATTGTTTTCTTCAGGGGTTCATGGTGCCCGGTATGCCAGGAAGAACTTAGAGAGCTACAAGCAAACAAAGAGGAGTTTGAAAAACATAATGTTCACATACTGACGATTTCCAGTGATAAACTGGAGGACTTACAGGAATTTGCAAACAAAGAGGATTTAACTTTCCCTGTTTTAGCAGACGAAAAGTTAGAGGCAATTAAAGCCTATGATGTGTTCTATCACGGTGAAGATGCCCCTTATGAGGATCATGGGCAGCATGGTGAACCGGCTTACTTCCTTGTGAATGAAAAAGGACAAACTATGTACCAGCAAAGACAAACGAGTCCATTTGGCCGTCCACATGCGAATGAACTGAGAAAAATCGTAAAGTATATTCAAAAAAACGTTAAATAATCAGAAGAGGGACGGACCTTGTGTTACTCACCAAGGTCCGTCCCTCTTATTAATGCAAGCTCTAAACTTCTCTGCGCTTCCACTACTGTATGAGGCTGCTTTTCATGATAGCCATAAAGAAGCAAAACGACGTTGGTGTAGATGGCTTTGAACCGTGCATATACCAACTCGACTTCCTCTACCTCTCCATATTCTTTAAAAAACAAATCCCGTCCCGCAGGATTGAGGTAACTGTACACGAGGTTTAAATCAATGGCTCGATGACCAATGTGAACGTCACCCCAATCAAGAACCCCTGATAAGATTCCATCCGTATTCACAACAATATTTTTAAAATGAAGGTCGCCGTGAACCAACGTGGTTTCTGATGGTAATGGTTTTTTTGGTACGTGCTGAAGGTAGTCTTTTAACTTATCAACCCGATGAAAAAGGTTTAGTTCTTCGATTTCATGAATGTTTTTTTCCAATGTAGGAAGCCGCATTTCAACCTGTAAACGAGCCATTTCGTCATAGGGCACTCCACGTTTCCCAACCTCTGAAACATCCATATGATGGAGATTAGTTAAAAAACGAGCCAATTCAAGGGCTGACTCCCCTTCTCTAACCACCTCATGTGCTCGGGGTGGAATCGTTCCTTCAACAAACCGGTAGCCTAGAAATGGCCATTTGTATTGAGGGGATGGCTCTCCCAAAAAGGTCGGAACCGGTATTTGGAGTCCGAGATTCTTTTCATCGAGTAGTGGCAAGAGCTTCCCTTCTGTTTCCAAAAGCTTCACGGCTATATCCCGTCTTGGGAACCGAAAGACCCAATCGTTGTTCACTTTCATAACCGTATTATCGAATCCATAGTCAATGATGTCTAATCTTGATGGATGAAGTTCCGGAAACTGATCCCCGATTAATAATCTTGCCTGTTCAATGGTGACGGCGACCTCCGCATCCCACCTACTCGCCACATTCACCCCACCTTTCTCAAGTGTTATTCTTTGTAGAACCTAAACTCCATGTGATAAGTTTCAAGTAATCGGAAAAAAAATTTTTAACTTAAATTACGAGGAGGAATCAAGATGTTACCCGAAAAACAGCAGCAAATTCAATTAGTCGCCCGTCCTGAAGGAATGCCTGTAAAAGAAGATTTCCACTTCAAAGAGATTGAAGTTCCTAAGCCATCCAAAGGTCAAGTATTAGTCAAAACTCTTTATCTTTCCGTGGATCCTTATATGCGCGGCAGAATGTCTGATGCCAAGTCGTATGTAGAACCATTCCAATTGAACGAAGCGTTGGCTGGCGGGGCGGTTGGAGAAGTCGTCGAGTCAGAATCTGAACATTTCCAAAAAGGGGAATTCGTTGTAGGAATGCTACCTTGGCAGGAATATTCACTAGCCAACGAGAAGCAGGTCCGCTCCATCGATCCGAATGTCGCCCCTATTTCTACTCACCTTAGTATTCTGGGAATGACTGGATTGACCGCTTACTTCGGACTCCTCGATATCGGTCAACCGAAAGAAGGCGAAACCGTGGTTGTGTCCGGTGCTGCAGGTGCAGTCGGCTCTGTTGTCGGACAAATTGCCAAAATCAAAGGAGCTCGTGTTGTCGGGATTGCAGGTTCGGATGAAAAAGTAAGCTACCTGACAGATACGCTTGGATTCGACGAAGGAATCAACTACAAAACAACGGACAACATCTGTGCTGCGTTAAAAGATGCCTGTCCTAACGGCATCGATGTGTATTTCGAAAACGTTGGTGGTGAAATTGGTGACGCTGCCCTTAGTTTACTAAATAAACATGCCCGTGTACCAGTGTGCGGAGCGATTTCTTCTTATAACAAATCAGATCGTGATTTGGGACCACGCGTTCAAACAAAATTGATCAAATCAAGCGCACTCATGAAAGGCTTTGTCGTCAACGACTACAGCGACCGCTTCAAAGAAGGAGCAACAGATCTTGGCCAATGGCTTTCCCAAGGAAAACTCCAATACGAAGAAACCATCACAGAAGGCTTAGAAAACGTAACTGACGCCTTCCTCGGGCTCTTCCAAGGCAAAAACATCGGCAAGCAACTCGTAAAAATCGCAGAACCAAGCAAGTAACCCTTATGAGGGACGGACCTCCATTTTTACTCAAATCCTATTAAACCAGCGCTTTGGCTGAAGGATTGAGTAGAAGAGGTCCGTCCCTCTATCTTTTCTTTTTCATTTTATTTCCGGAAGCGAACTGACAAACTCACTTAACCCCCTTTGTATCAAGGTCTTAGCTTAATATATGAATGGAACGAGGTCCGTCCCTCACACATTCCCATGTTTACTTCTTCCGCTGGAACGGGAAAAGGTGAAGATATGTTACGAAACAGTTCTACAAGGAGGAGTAATCTTGAAGAAGTATCAGTTGTATATTAATGGTGAGTTTGTGGATAGTACGTCGAAGGATACGTTGGACGTGATCAATCCTGCGAATGAGGAGACGATTTCTTCCATTCAGATGGGAACGGAAGAGGATGTCAATCACGCGATTGATGCTGCTCATTCTGCTTTTCTCTCATGGGAGAAGGTCCCTTCCAAGGAGCGTGCTTCCTATTTATATAAAATAGCCGATAAGCTGGAAGAACGGAAAGATCAATTTGTTCAGATATTGACAGAAGAAAACGGGAAAACATTGGATGCCTCAGAGGGTGAGCTCGATTTTGCCATTGAGTATTTCCGCTACATGGCAGGCTGGGCATTAAGATATGAAGGCGAAATCCTTGAGAGTGAACGCTCCAATGAAAACATTCTTGTATACAAAAAGCCGATTGGTGTCGTAGCAGGAATCGTACCCTGGAACTTCCCTATGTTCATCCTCGCCAGGAAAGTTGCTCCTGCCATTGTTACGGGGTGTACGATTGTTATGAAACCAAGTCAATACACACCAAATACTGCATGTGAATTCGCTAAAATCATAGATGAAGTCGGGCTACCGAAAGGAGTCTTCAACCTTGTAACCGGTAAAGGGTCCGATATCGGAAACCCATTGTCCCGTCACCCTAAAGTACGAATGGTGTCTATGACGGGAAGCTACCCGGCTGGTTCAAAAGTGATGGAAGCCGCATCGAAGTCCATTACAAAAGTAAACCTGGAGCTGGGTGGTAAGGCCCCTGCCATCGTCACCAAGCATGCAAATATTGATCTTGCCGTCGAAAAGATCAAAACGTCGAGAATCACCAACTCTGGTCAGGCATGTACGAACGCGGAACGAGTGTATGTTCATGAGGATGTAGCAGAAGAATTCATCAGCAAAATGACCGAAGCGATGAAAAACACGAAAGTCGGAGATCCAACCAACCGAGATAACGACATCGGGCCTCTTGTCAATAAGGATCGACTTGAAACCGTAACGGAAATGGTCAATACGGCTGTCGAAAATGGTGCAAAAATCCTTACAGGCGGAAAGCCGGTTAATGCGGATAAAGGTTTCTACTATGAGCCTACCGTACTTGTAGATGTCAAACAGGATATGAAAATCATTCAGGAAGAGATATTTGGACCGGTCCTCCCAATTATGACCTACAAGGATTTTGATGAAGTGATCGAGCTTGCCAATGATACGGAATATGGTCTTTCTTCATCGATCTTCAGTGAAAACCTCCATGAAATCATGAGGGCAGCGAATGAACTTCGATACGGAGAAACCTTCGTGAATCGTGAGAACTTTGAAGCCATTAATGGTTTCCACGCTGGACGCGGTCAATCCGGAATCGGCGGAGCAGATGGAAAACACGGCCTTAACGAATACCTGGAAACTCATGTTGTTTATCTTGAGTACGATGAAAACTATAAAGAATAATAACCAGAAGAAAAGCGCCTGCCGCTTCCATCATGAAAGCGGGCAGGCTTTTTCAGTACAGAGTTTTTTCCCAACAAAAAAAGCCCTGCACTACACCAGGACTTTTCAACTGTTCGGTTAGGCTATGATAAAAAAATTCGCCAAAGCTAGTAATAATAGAATAATGGCAACTCCGGAACTCATCCAAATAATGTCGCTAAAATCCATGTTCATATCGGCTATTTTGTCCTTGTTTAGCAACGAACTTCACTCCCTTGAAGATTTTCAATAAATCCAATGACTTTAAAAATCGATAGGTCCAACTTAGGATCTGTAGATGTAGAACAATGAGAGCACTCGATTTGATTTACATTCATCGTTGTACGGAATTCATTCTCACAATGGGTGCACTCCAGTATATGTAAATCCTTTTTCTTACCCTTACGATCAAATTGAATACGTTCTTTACCCTGGTTAATATAGCTCACGCTTCTCTCTCCCGTCGTGTGTTATTTAGTACATATTTACCCGATGTAAAGAACATAAAACATGATTTATCTGATTTCTTCAAGAAAATGGGCTTAAAAGCAATTGGAGATTTTATAGAAGAAAACAACTTCAGTCGAAAAAAACAACCAGCCCCAGCTGGTTGTTACAATCGTTTCTCCATAAAATACTGACTCTGGCCCTTAGGAAAATCTTTAAGGATTCCGAATTCCTTATACCCTAATTTTTGATAAAAATGAGGGGCTTGAAAACTGAATGTATCTAATATAACGAGATGGCAACCGTTGTCCCTGGCATAAGCTTCTATCCTGTTAATCAGTTTGGAGCCGTATCCTCCATGCCGATAGTCATCTGCCACCCACAGAAAATCAATGTGGAGATGATACCAGAACATTTCTCCGACCACTCCGCCAACGATTTCATCCTCATCATTCCTCATAACAAAACTGATTTGCTCCAGAGGCGTCTTTGTCTCCTCATCTACTTGTGACATATTGTATTCGATTAACTTCTTACGTATGTAATCACTATCTTCCTGGACCCACTGTTTCACTATATTCATTGGTGTCCCTCCCTTCACTTCTATTTTTTCCTATTAAAATCCTTTCGTCAATTCCCTTTTTTTCACAAAACAATGTTTAAGAGGGATCTCTACCGTTTATATGAAAATTAAGCATTCTATAAGGAGGAGTTCCATGTCTTTCAAAAAAACACTGAGCGTACTGGAAAACTTGTACTTACAGAAACCTGATAAATTATTGTCTGTTTATTTGAATACGGACCGCAGCGACCACGATCAGCAGGGCGGTGAGTGGAAGATTGCCCTCAAAAACGGATTCAACCGCCTGGAAGAATACCTTGAAAGTGCTCCCGAGGAAAAAGAAAGGCTTCAATCGATCCGCCCGAAGGTAGAAAACTATATATATAGTTTAGAACGTGAACTGCCAAGAAGCTTTATCATCTTCGCTTCAGCCGATAGTGGCATTTGGGAGACCTTCGAGCTTCAAGTACCGGTTGAAACGAATTTTTATTGGGAGGAGAATCCTCACCTCGATCAATTGAAATCCTTGCATAAAGAATATCCTTACACGGGATTGGTGCTTCTTCAGCAAAACCAAATCAAAATCCTCACCTCCGCCTTTGGAGAGATTCAGTCCAGCGAATTTATGGAATTCGATTTAGAAACAGATGATTGGCGAAAGCATGAAGGCCCCCACCACTCAGACGTTAGCATGGGAAGCGGCGGCGGAAAAGCCAATCAGCAGGAAGAATTCGAAAATCGCCTCAAAGCCAATCAACAACGCTGGTGGAAAAGCCTCGGCAGCATCCTTGACAAAAAGGCCGCTGATGAGGAGTGGGAACGGATCGTACTCGTTGGCGATAAAGAAGAGGCCGCTGTGCTGGAAGACAACATGAATAAAGAGGTTCATGAAACGATCGGCAAGAACTTGCTTAATGAAAATGAGCATAAGGTTGTGGAGAAGTTACTGGCTTAAAAATGCTTTAAAAGACCACCGTCTTAGGATGTGACGGTGGCTTTTTTATGTTGGTTATCTGCCATTCTACGTTTATCGCAAAATTCGCACACGACAACCACCACTCACCCCTCAAAAAACTATTCCTTCAAACAAGCACACACCCCTCACATAGTCATACACTGAAATAAGGAGGTGTGTGTCCGTGCTTTCACGAATTAAATGGTTATCCTTTTCTATCGAATTGTTTTTGGCTGTTCCGATCTTTGGCAATATTGCTGGTGATGCGATTCCTTTTCTCCTGTGTTTAGTGGCCCTTTGGCATGCGAGCGTGTTGTATATTTCAAGGTCAGAAGATCAGCCGATCCTTGGAAGTGCCCTCGGTATCCTTGCTTCCTTCTTAAACTTTTTCCCGGTCATCCGATTGATTGCCCATGCAATCACTGCAATTGTACTTATTTTTGAAATCCAGAAGGCTCCCGGGATGGAGTAAGCAGGAATTGGCACCAATCAAAAAGGATGGTTCTCAAAAGAGAATCATCCTTTTTCGTTCCATGCCATATTTAAGGAACTTTTAATCCAACCTACTGTACAACCCCGCCAGCATTCACATATCTTGCATTGAACTCCTGCAGAAATTGATTCGTGATGGCATCATCATGGATGATGAGCATGTTTTCGTCATTCACATTATTGCCGTTTTCACTCCAGTTGGTCGACCCTACGATAACGGTTGGATCACTGTTGGTGTCGGCATCGATGAGCATCGTTTTGGCATGAAGCTTGCGGCTTTCATTTGCCTTGTACACGGGTGCAGGGTTTGCCCAGCGCGTATTTGGATTGTTCGTACTCGTTTGTGTAGCCGTTCTTCCTGTCATTTCAATACTCGCTGACCACCATTGGTTCCAGAAGCTGGCATCGTAAAGACCTTTCACATCAAAGCCGGTCAACGTTCCCTGGTTATCCATATTGCTTCCTTCCCACTTATTCTTCAATTCGTCCACAAGGGCTTGGTCGCTCCATGCGAAAATAGTGAAATAAGCATTTTCGTCTGCTTCTGTTTTCACTAGCTCTGTCATACGTCCAACCGCATCGTCTCCTGAAGAGAAGTACACTTCTACCGTATTTCCGCCGATGGGCAACGTATGAGGTGTGTTATCGACTTTTCTTGTGCTAAAGTTCGATACTGTATTATTTGGAGTCGTGGATCCACTCCCCCACATTTCTTCAAATTCCGTTTTATAAATGGAGGCAAGTTCAGGAGAGTGAACCTCCACGACATGCTGCTGGTTTCCATCAAGGATTCCCTGGTTCATGTTTTCCTCAGAACCATATAAGCCTGTTACGGTAAAATTCCAGCTTCCTGTGAAAACCCATTTTCCATCCACAACAGCAAATTTATTATGCATTTGATTCCCTGGAGAATAGTAGCTGTCCGTTTCTTTCCATTCCCCTTCTACAAACATATAGCCTGTTGTCGCCGTGCTGCCAACCGTCACGTTTCGCTGTGGGAAATCGCTAAAGCTTGCAGGTAAATCGTAAGCTGCCCGCTTCACGGCATCTTCCACTACAAACATAGGGGAATCCGATAAAATATGAGCATCATCCGCTGATCCTACTACTCCATCCTGACCGCGGACAAGCTTCTCCAAGTATAATCTCATGATTTCATATCGTTCTGCGTAATGAGGGTCCGATCCATCCTTGGCATCAGCCAGAATTCGGACGTCTACCCCTTGTGCCGCTTTATTCATCAACGTATCGACCACTCTAGGAAGATTGATTTCATACGTGGCGAAGTCAATTGACGTTGTCGCTTCATTCAATCGTTCAATGAGACGATCTTCAAGGTTCACGTTGTAGTTTGCTTCGTTACCCGGCATGGCATATTGAGTCGATGCACTTTTGTTAAAGTAGACGTTGATGGCACCCGGCGCCTCGCTTACATTGGTAAGTGATTCACTTCCACTTCCCGAAGGAACAGCTGAATTAGCCGCTTTCGGTGTTCCAAATCCACCTTCATAGGAAGCCGTTGCTGTACTCCAATTCGTTGATACCGTGCCGCTTGCAGAGGAATCAATCCTTGCCATCGCTGCTTTCGTCGTATTGTCTCCTGCATACCAGCCGTTCACTTCATCGATAATGGAACCGGACGCATCCTTTAAATAAAGTACTTCATTGGAGTTCCCCAGACTTCCTGTATAGACTTGATCCGCTGTGACAGTTAAAATCGTGTCATCGCTTGTCCTTTCCAGTAAAAAATAACCCTGTGCCGGCACGGATCCGCTTAAAGCTATGCTCGGTGATCCGTCCTGTGCTTCAATGGTCCATCCTGCCAAGGAAAGATCAGATGAAGTGGAATTGTATAGTTCCATCCATTCATTGTTGTAAGAGCCCGTGGTCCCCATCCAGGCCACTTCATTTATTACTGCTGACTGAGGTGCAGCTGCCGCTCCCTTGTCCATACTTTCTTGAGGCTGAATGAAACCTCCAGTCAGTAAAAACAGAATACTGATAATCGATAATGAAATCTTTTTCGCCATCAGACCCTTTCCCCCTTCAGTTAAAAAACAAATATATTTAAATGATTACAGTACAAGTATATTTTGTCGCATTTTGTAATGTAATGGGATAATGGGCACTATTTTCCTTATTATTTTGTAAATTGTGATTAGTGACTGTAAACCTCTATCACTATTATCCTACTATATTTACTTAATTTTCTATGTAATCATCTGCTTTAGTGAAAGATTGCTTTAATAGCCACAAGGAATCTTTATTAGGTATAAAGTCCATTTCATTCTGACAAATAAAAAACAGCAAAGCCCTCCCCAGACTTTGCTGCTTTCTACAATTCAAATTCCCATTCTTCGCTTAATGCCAGGTATAAAAGGAGAAGGGTATCTTCAAGCTCCTCATACGTTTTATCCTGCATTTCTAATCCCAGTTTAGGATAGAGGATAAGGGCAAGTCTTTTGGTTAATTGGTTTCGTTCTGAAAGGGGGAGCTGAACAAATCGGTTGCTGTACGTTTTGACCAGATTCCATTCTTTCGCACCGAGCTGCTTTAATCCCCACTCTTCCACCATTAAGTTCTCTTTCCTTAAGCCTCGACGACGGATTTCCTTCTCGATGGCTTTTTCTTTTCGTTTTCCTTTGACGCGTCGCTCATGAACAACGATGGTTCCGGCAACGAGATCTCCCACCCTCTTATGCTTAGAATGCAGGAAGATCATGACCATACCAACGAAATAAGAGACGGGAAGCATGTCGATGATTCTTAATAGATTGCGAATGAAACAAGATAAGAGAGTGACGCTGTGTCCGTTTTCCTGCATCACCCGGATCCCCAGCAATCGCTTTCCTACAGTCTTTCCACCCCAGAAGAATTCTAAAGCAAAGAAATACCCCCAGTTGAGAAAGAAGATGGCGATGATGGTGATCCCCCAAAGTGTCGAGTTGATTTCCAACATACTAAATATGTCATTATTCCCCGACGTAATAAAAAATAGGAGTACAAGGATCAAGATGTTTACGATGGTTAACAGCAGCTGATCAATCATTAGGGCTGCAGCCCGGCTGCCTAATCCTGCAGGTTGAAATTGCAGGGAAACATATTCGGGGGTTTTAATATCGACTTGTTCTTCATGCAATACAATCCCCTCCTTATGGATGAATTTACCTTTAATGGTTTCTATTTTTTTCTAAACTTACTATAATAAGAGATAAGAAATTAAAAGAACAAGTAGGTGTCATAATGAACGTGAAGCAATTCGTTAAACAGCACCGGGACGACTGGAAGCAGTTAGAAGATCTCCTCGGTACTCTTCGCAAGAGGAAGAACACCACTGGCCCTGCCATTGATCAATTCAACCGTCTATATCAAAAGGCTGCCCAGAATCTTTCCTACAGCCAGACCTATTTTCCCCGCGAAGAAGTAACCGATTATTTGAACGGCCTCGTATCAAAGTCTCACAATTTATTATATAAAGACCAAATCTCAAGTGGAAAACAGATTAGACATTTTTTCTCCACGACATTTATCGGATTACTGCTTGAACAGTGGAAGTTCGTTGTAACGGCGATGCTTTTATTTACGATCGGTGCACTCGGTGCCTTCATTTCTGTCGTGAATGACCCTCTTCACCTTTATTCCATTCTACCAGCTGAGATGTCTCAAGGGGTGGATCCTTCTAATCTCGGGAAAAGTGACGGACAAGTGGATTCTTCACTTATGTCGGCTGCCATTATGACCAATAATATCAAAGTCGCCTTCCTTGCCTTTGCCGGCGGTGTGACATTTGGCCTGTTGACGGTCTATATGCTTGTGTACAATGGAATCATTGTAGGGGCCCTGGCCGCTGTCTTCTGGCACCAGGGAATGAGCTATGAATTCTGGGCTTACATCGTCCCCCATGGAATGATCGAGCTTACAGCCATCTTTATTGCAGGCGGTGCGGGACTCTTGATGGGCTATAAGCTCTTTGTACCTGGACGTTTCACACGAGGCTATCAATTAAAGCAGCAAGCGAAACGATCCGTCCAGCTGCTCCTCGGGACGGTGCCCCTGTTTGTGATTGCCGGAATCATCGAAGGCTTCATAACGCCTGCTGCCATACCGCTATTCGCAAAATATATGGTTGCCTTTTTAACGGTTATCGGTCTGATTCTCTATATGACAATCGGAAGGCTTCGACTAAACAAAGCGAGCCTACAGTAACCCCCGGTTCATCATATCAATATAGTAAGATACAGCCGTTGCGGCCAGTTTCTCTTCACGGGCCTCCACCATCAGGAGGCCCTGCTTTTCCCACTTGGCTTTTTCCCTTTTCTTCACGAGCATCTGCTTCTGGGCCATGCTCTTCATCATCGCCTGCTGAGAATCAACAGGCTCTGTCTTGATCCGTGTGACCAACGTTTCATCTTCGATCCCAATCGTTAAAAAGAGATGCTGTTTCCGCAGGCGCTGTAAATAAAACAGGGCACTGTCTTCATGAAGGAAGGTGTGTACGTCACTGAATAATAAAAGCAAACTCCGCTTTTTCTGAACCGTCTGAACATAGTGGAGGACGGCAGCATAATTGGACTCGGCTGCGTCCACTTCCAAATGATAAATACGATGAAGAATCGTTTGCAGATGCGCCATCCCTTTTGCCGGAGGGATATAAACCTTGACATCTTTACTGAAAGCAAGGACCGACACATAGTCTCCGTTTTGAAGGGCCGCTGCCGTCACGGTCAGGGCAGCCTCCAGGGATTTCTCCAACCGGTTTCCTTTTTTCAGTTCCACTCCCATCATTCTTCCGCAATCAATGAGAATGATGATGTACTTTCCATGCTCAGGTTCATATTCATTGGTCATCACTTCCCGGAGCTTTGCGGTTTGACGCCAGTTGATCTTTCTAGGATCGTCCCCGAGTACATAATTTCTAATCTTGGAGAATTCTCCGGCACCGCTTTGCTGCTTACGGATCTTTACCCCTTCATACAGTAGAAACTGCTGAGCACTTTCCAATACTTTTTTCGTTTCAGTGAGATCTGGAATGACTTTCACCCCATCATGGAGCTCCACTGTTTTTTGTTTTTCCCATAAACCGAGGGAGCTTCGATAGCGAAGATACAGCTTCGTCAGGTTATAATCTCCCCTTACTGGTGTCACCACATCATAGGTAAGGGTCCCTGTTGAATCCTGTTCAAGCTTCCCTTCTAAGGGAAAGGATGTTTGAAAGCTTTGCGGGGTACCATCCAGGATCCGAAACTCCATGCCACGGGAAGATCTGTTTATGATTTCCAGATCGACGACATAATCAAGACCCCTTTCCATTTGATCCGGGATATGGCGCTTGATGTCTACTTCCTTTTTGGATGGCGACAGAGTCAGGTCAATGAGACTCACGACGATAAATAAGCCGTTCAATACAAAAATGAGCGTCCATGACAGTCCAATAAACGTTCCTGCAAGAAGGATGACGGAAAATAGGATATACGAGATCAACAACTTCCCCGTCGGCAATATCCCCTTATCTTGGAACAGGAATCGACCCAACAAGCTCTTGGATGACTTGGTCAATGGTCACTCCCTCCAATTCTACGTGCGGGGATAGCTGTATACGATGTCTAAGGGCAGGTCTTGCCACGATCTTGATATCATCCGGTGTGACATAGTCTCGTCCTGACAGATAGGCCCATGCCCGTCCCGCTTTTCCAATCGAAATCGCCGCTCTGGTACTTGCCCCGAAGCGGATCGATTCCGTTTCACGGGTTTTTCTCACAATCTGCATAATATAATCCAACACCGCGTCACTAAGTGTGACCTCCCCGATTTCCCTTCTAATGGAGAGGAAGGTTTCCATGTCGAGAACCGCCCCCACTTCACTTGCATCATAATGATTCTCGATCACTTGTTTCAATACGTTTTTCTCTTCTTCAAAGGAAGGAAAATCGATGTCCAGCTTAAACAGGAATCGATCCTGCTGGGCCTCAGGCAGTGGATAGGTACCCTCGAATTCAATCGGATTCTGGGTGGCTACCACGAAAAACACCTCTTCAAGAGGATACGTTGCCCCTTGGATCGTCACCTGCTTTTCCTCCATGGCTTCGAGCAGGGCCGCCTGGGTTTTGGCCGGTGTCCGGTTGATTTCATCAGCCAATAGTACATTGGTGAAAATCGGCCCTTTGATCGTTTGGAAGCTGCTATCCTTCATATTGTAAATCGTACTACCCGTGATATCACTCGGTAACAGATCCGGTGTGAATTGAATGCGGTTAAAGCTTCCCCCGAGCAACCGGGAAAGGGTCTTGACCATCTGTGTCTTCCCTGTCCCCGGGACTCCCTCGATCAGTACATGTCCTCCCGCCAGAATGGAAGACAATAAGAGTTTAAGATTCGTGCTCTGACCTACAATGCGCTCTTCATATTTCTCCATTAAGGATGTGATTTCTGGTTTCAACGATCCTCCACCTCTTTCCTGAATAGTTCTATTTTTTTCGACCATAGTACGTATTCCTGTTTACTGATGCGTTCTTTCTCTAATACAGCCCTTATCCCCGATAAAACCGAATCGATTTCTTTTTTAGAAACGGTGGTTAATCTCCGTTCTAATGGTTCGTTCAATTCCGACCATTCCTTACTCGTCGGAATCCCCCAACGTTCCTGGAACAGAACTCTGACATACTCGGCTTGAATCCCGAAAGATTCTTTGTATTGGCGCCCTTTTAAGTACCAGGCTGAGAGCGCCTTGATTCGTTCATCACTGAATCGGACCGTCTCTTCCCTTGGTATGAGAATACCTCCAAATCGTCTCCCCCGCTTCCAGAGCCAAAGGACAGTGAGGATCAGCAATTGAAGGATGATAAGCAACAGCCACTGGGGATAAAGGGTAGTAAAGCTTGCCTCACTCTCTCCCCCGTGGAGGTATTCATCGACCAGGATCGTTTTCCGGTCCGCTCCACCGCTTTCTAATAGAGTGAGAACCAGCGGAAGATGATCCTTATCAAGAATATTCCCGTTCATCACCCATCCCGGTGTAGTAGAGACAATCAATTGACCCTTTCCCATAGGAGAGCTGTAGGCAATTGTTCCATCCAGATCATCCAATAGAACGGTATCGTCATCCGACGTTTCTAATCTTATGTCTGATAATAGATCTGTTTGATATGTATTTCCTTTTCCATCACGGATAAGAGGATGGCCGGCCCCTTCCCCTATTAAGACCGTCTTCGTGTCAAACATCCCTTTTGGATTATCCTTTAAAAGAAGAATCGTATTCCCTGCTTTCATGAAATTCTCGTAAGCTTCCATTTCTTCTTGTTCAGGGATTGAAAACGGTTCTATCATAATCAGTATTTGATCAGATTCAGCTACAGGCAGCCTATCAGGTGAAAAAGACCAGCGTTGCATAGATACACCGTCGTTTTCCAAATAGGTATAAAGGGCTTTTATTCCAGAAGGAGAGGGAGACTCGGAAACATAGGCTGGATACTCCTTAGGCTTTTCAGGAGAAAGAAATACGCCGATGATGATAAATAGGCTTAGAAGTGTGGTGAGCCAGACCCACGCCTTTATATTTGTTTTCAATGCTCGTTCCTACCTCCTTTCTCTTTTGCGTAAGGCTATGAATCCGTTTCATTTTCCAACCAGCTTAGAGCTTCCAGTTTATAGGGAAGATACTCTTCTTCCTCCACTTCCCGCTCACCATAGGCCACCTCATCAAACAGAAGTGCCAGCCTGTAGAATCGCTCTGCCCAATCTCGATTCACTTTACGCAGTTCATCATAATACTCCCAATTTGTTTTCCAGACCTTTGCTTCGAGATAGTCCCTTTCATGAAAGTATAAAAGGAGGGCTAAGAACATATGACGGGTTGCTTTCGAATAATCTTCGAGCCCCTCTTGTTTATAAGCTTCTTCTAAATGTCTATCATAGGACCACTCCATCTCATTCATGGATTGAAGTGGTTTATTCGAACGGAATTTCCGTTTTCGGACTCCGTTTCGAATGGCGAAGAATGCAACAATGAGGAGAATGGCCACTACAATGACAATCAACGTCATGAGGATGCCCGATGCCGCCCCGCCAGTCGGTTCAAGAGAAGGGAACAGTTTTTCCAGCTGTTCAGCCAGCCATTCTTTTGCCTTCCCCCACCAACTGGCCAGCAGTCCCTGAGACTCATCACGATAGGCCTTATATTCCTCCCCATCCAAGATTTCTTCAATTTGATCTCTTGCTCTGTTTTCATTCAACAATTACTTCACCTAGCTTTCAGATCAAAAGCCCGGAAGCATGAGGCCTCCGGAGCCAGACTGGATACTTCATTCTTTCACAGAAGCATGATTCTATTGAATAGCGTTATAATCATCGATCATTTCATTTAAATCATCTCCATCATGTCTAGTTTTAAGGTCAAGGAACATAACCCCGAAACCAACGGCGAACAGCATCGTCGTAAATAAAGACACAACGTTTACAATCATGCCGTACAGGACACTATTCCCTAATACCAATCCAAACGTTAATTCGAAGGCTGAGCTTACGATTCCAATGATCAAGCCGAATACAATGAATAATCCAAGAAGGACCCATCCACGCTTCTTCGTCAGTCTCCAGCTCCTGCCGAGACCAGGTGCGTCATTTTCTATGGCTGCCGCTCCAAAATAGAAGCTCCAACGTGTTAAGAAGTAGGCTACCGCAACCGCGAATGCAAGCACCAGGACAATGCCGACAATCACAAGCCCGACACCCGGGTCCATGAGTGCAGCACCAAATACCCCTGCAATACCAAATGTGAAAATCGGAACAAATACGATACCGAATACAATCACCCCGAATAGGAGACTGCTTCCGATAATTGGCCAAAAACGGGAGAATGCCTCTTTGATCACAAGCTTCACCGTAAATTCTTCATTCTTTCTCATATGATTCAGGGCAAATAAAATCGCCGCTTGAGCGATTGGAGCCAGGATTATACTGATGAGCCCGATAAGACCTGTACCAAGCTCCGCTGCCAGATTCACTTCCTGCCCCCCTTCGGCCGTAAATTCGCCTGAAAAGCTGTTGACAATCCCATCGAACCAGGTTTCCCCTTTACCGACAGTTCTAAAGAAGCTTACCCCTGCTGCCAGTTCAATGAGTGCCTGCAGTAAATAAACAGGACCTAACAGAATAAGGAAAATAAGAAAAAAGTCTTTAAAGCGGTTCTTACTTAATCGAAATGTGTGGTCCAGTATTTCACCGAACCCTTTAGGCTTACTAAATTTTGCGTTCACGTCATCGCCCCTTACCGGTTATTTTTCAATATTTGACAATATATCGCTTATTCTACCATTATTCCTCCTCCCGTTGATGAAAGATTTGTATTTTTTTCACTCTTGTTACCAAAATGCACCAATACTTATTAGATGTATATTTCACGCTTGGATTCTCATGCTTGCCATTTTGGGGAAGGAGATTCGTTTTTTTCTTCTTTCTATACGAAAAAGTGACCCAAAAAGTTTTCTTTTTGGGTCACTTTTTCTTTTTATTTAGCTAAGTCATGTTTAAAAGCATAAATCACAGCCTGGGTCCGATCCTGGACTCCGAGCTTTGAGAGGATATTGCTCACATGGGTTTTCACTGTTTTCAGGGCGATGAATAATTCATCGGCAATTTCCTGGTTCGTTTTCCCTTGTGTCATCAGGAGAAGGATTTCCAGTTCGCGGTTGGTGAGCTCTTCATGGGGATGAGAAACGGTCTTCTGTCTCATGCGTGTCATCATTTTCCCCGTGACTTCCGGTTCGAGAATCGATTGGCCGTTGTACGTCTTACGTACCGCTTCGGCAATCTCACTCGCTTTCGACGTTTTCAGCATATAACTGACCGCGCCGGCTTCCAGGGCTGGATACACCTTATCATCATCCAGGAAGCTGGTGACGATGATGATCTTTGCGTCTGGCCACTCTTGGATGATCTCCTTTGTCGCCTGGATGCCATCCATTTCTTTCATCACAAGATCCATGAGAATAATATCAGGCCGCAGCTCCAGGGCAAGCTGGACGCCTTCTTTCCCATCCGACGCTTCCCCGACGACATCAATATCCGCCTGAGCCGATAGATAAGAAGAAACCCCGATCCTTACCATTTCATGATCATCTACAAATACCACTTTAATCATTTTTTTCACCTTCATTCTCCACAATGGGAACCTTCACTTCCAAGCGTGTTCCCTTATTCGGAACACTGATGATTTTAAACGTACCACCGATTTCAATGGCCCGCTCTCTCATATTCTGAAGCCCATAGGAGCTTGTGACCTTCGATTCGTTCACATCAAAGCCCTGACCATCATCCACTACCCGTAAAATAATAATGGATTCTCTTTTTATCAATCGAATATCCAAGGAAGTCGCCTTCGCATGTCGCAGTGTGTTTGACACCGACTCCTGTAGAATTCTGAAGAGATGATCTTCGATTCCTTTATCAAGGCTCATGTCTTCTATTTTCCACTCAATATCAAGGGGAACCTTCTGAGCTAATTCGACCAAAAGCTCCTTCATTCCTTCTTGAAGATTCTTTCCTTTTAACGCAACGGGGCGAAGATGAAGGAGGAGAGCCCTCATTTCAAGCTGAGACTGATGAATCATCTGCTCCACCATGCCCAGCTGCTTTTCTTCATGAGGCGTTCGACCAGATGATGGTGTTTCCGTGATGGCTGACATCAGCATGGATGCTGCAAATAGTTGCTGACTGACCGAGTCATGTAATTCTCTCGCCAAGCGGTTCCGCTCCTGGGAAACAATTTCCTGGATTCTCTTTTCCTGCTCCTCCGCCTTTTCATTGGCAAGCTTCTGGGAATATCGCGCTTGATCCGTTAAATGTTTGCCTAACGCATCGACCTTTTTCCAAACCTGCTGCACTTCCGAGGTTGCCGTTTCTGGAAAGGTGATCGAGCGGCCCTGCTCCACATTCATAAGGGCATCTTCTATCTCCCTTAACTGCCGTTTATCCTTCAACCCTGTCCGGATGCCAAACACAATTCCGATAAGGATACTTACAACGAGGATAAACCCTGCTCCCGGTATATCCATAATCTCTACTTCCCATAATAGGGACCAATCCTCCAAGGGATACAAATAAAAATATGACAGCGATAAAAAGACCACCATCCCAAGGGAATAGAGAATGCCTGCAACAATCTGCTTACTGACTGTGCTCATATTCTCTTCACCTCTAAATCCCCGATCCACATAGAAGTGACAATCTTCACCCGCTGGACAGCCGTATCATATCCAGGAGTTTGATAATAAAGAGACTGATTTATCGCTTTCGGCTCCACTTCTTCAAAAACCTCAATCGAACCGGCAAGTACCGAGTGATGGACACTCACTTCCACATCGTATGGAATCAAAATTTCAATATTGCCTAAAATGTTTCGAATCGAAACGACGGACGTCCCTTTAGGGAGCACCGTATTTCCAATATCGATGACCGAGTCTCCGATCACACCCTGAATGTTGATATCATTCCATTCATATACGTCTTCCGGAGTCCGTTTCGGCCCGAACCATTCGTTTTGAAGAGCGGACTTTTTCATTACAAGTGGTTCATTCGTTTGAGTGAACGTTTCTTTAATCGTCGGAGTGATATATTTAGGATGTTTCTTGGAATCAGCAAAACGGACGATGATAAATAGAAGAATGGCAAACAATAAAAATTTAAACGCTACGGTATTAAAGATATTGATCGCTAAGCTGATGATCCCAAACCACAACAGGAGCTTTCCAAGAGTACTCGGAAGCTTCTTTCTTCCAATATAGATACAGAAGGCCGCAATCGAGAGAAAGACGAGAACCCCCCCATCGTAGAAAGATACTTCCAATAGTATTAAAAGGGTTCCTATTAAAATGATCCAGCTGATCCCGTCTGAGCGCAAACGATTGAACAAGGGGGTTCCTCCTTTCTGGTTATGTATTTTTAGGAATGAAGATTTTTCGACAAGAAGTTCATATATCGGGATTCCGGATCAAAAAGTTCTTAATGCGGATCATATTTTCTGATTTCGGGTCATAACTCCCAAATCCGGTTCATAAAATCAAAATTCCGGATTATAAAGCCCTCACCTTGACTTATATATGATGATAAAACGGGGTGAACCCATTTGGGCTCCCCCTTTTTATCGTTACTATTCGTTTTCTTAGATTAGAATACCATGTTTTACGAAGGAATGGCTTCTGTTTCCTCTTTTTTCACTTCTTTTTCTAATTTGGCGATCTTTGCGTCGATCGTATTTCGATAATAAGAGGAGTTCACACCATGCTCTAAATGATCTAAGTATGTTTCAATTTCATCGAATTTAGAGAACGCCTGGTTGTTATAACCTGAAGACGATTCAAGCACGTGATTCACCTTGTTATGGGCACGGGCAATATTCTCTCTTCCCATCAGCTCCATTCGCTTGATGTACATATCCTTCAGCTTGTGTTTCATCTCTTCATATTTTCTCTCAAGCTCCTCAAGCTCTTTCGTTGCTTTCAGCTTGGATTCCTGGATGCGCACGGCACGCTCTTCATAGTATTTTTGTTCCTGCAAGGCAAATTCATACAGGCCTTCTTCATTTGCCTTCGATGCAACCTCAGCCTGGTATTTTCGTTTGTCAGCTAATGCAGAAGCCTGCTGATACTCTTTCTGGAATTCTTCTTTTAATAGATATTGTCTTTCTACCAGCTTACTTACTTTTTCTACTTCCTGCTCACACTGTCTTAAATAATGATTCAATACAGCTATTGGATTTTTCTTTTCCTTTTTATCTAATGCTTCGTGCAGGTCGGACATGACTGTATTTTTAATCCGTTGAAATAAGTTTGCCATAGTGTAATCTCTCCTTTAGTTTTTTAATTGAGACCATTCTCTTTCAAAATTAGTGAATGGATCCGATGACTTTTCTTCTATAATGACTTCTTCTTTTTTCCAGTTCTTGTAGATCACATATAGAACGTATAGAGCAACCAATCCGATGATCGCCGGGAAGTTGGAAATGGTCGCACTAAATGCCGCAAGTCCGATCAGTGCCCATAAGATTTTCTTCATTGTGGAATCTGTTTTCACAAACCCTTTAAAGCTGTAATACATGATCACTAAAGAGATGGCGAGCCCTACAATCGGTCCCAAATTGGCAAGTAGGACAATGGCTGCAATCCCTCCGGCTAAAAGCAATCCGAATTTCTTCATATGTTGTTGCCTCCTTTCTTCTTCATGTCTCTATCCTATCTATTTTCCGGATTTCCCATAACGAGCCAGAGCTTTATTTTCGTATCAGACTTGAGGCTTAGGAGTGGTAGGACTTGTCGTTTTTTGGTGTTTTGGGGAGGGGTCGCGAAATTTGTCGTTTTTTGAAGAACGGTCGATTTATTGAAAATACGGTTGATAAAATGAAAGAACGGTTGATAAATTTTTATAAAGGTCGATAAACTCATAACAGTCGTTCCACTAAAAAAACAAGGTCCGTCCCCAAAATGGAACGGACCCTACCAGCATTATTCTGTTAACTCAAGAAATTCTTCCACATCCGCAATGCATAACTTGATACCTTTTTCCCAGAAGGCTTCTTTGGTAATGTCTTCACCGAGGTGCTTCATCGCCAGCTCTTCGACATTCATGACCGCTGTGTCACGCAGTAAGGCCATGTATTTATCCTCATAGCTTTCATCTGACTCCAGGGCTTTGGCGTAAATACTCAGTGAGAACAAGTATCCAAAGGTGTACGGGAAGTTATAGAAAGGCACTCCTGTAATATAGAAATGAAGCTTCGATGCCCAGAAGCGCGGGTGAACCTCTCCAATGGAGTCTGAGAATGCTTCCTTCTGAGCGTCCACCATCAGTTCATTGAGTTTATCAGCAGATACAATCCCCTTCTTACGTTCTTCATAGAAACGTGTCTCGAATAAGAAACGGGCATGGATGTTCATGAAGAACGCGACACTCCTCTGCAATTTATCTTCCACTAGGGCAATCTTTTCTGCCTTCGTCTCCGCTTCTTTTACGGCAGCAGCTGCGACGATCATTTCGGCAAAAGTGGATGCGGTCTCAGCAACGTTCATGGCGTAGTTACGATTCAATGTGTGCATCGGTTTTAACGCATAGGAATGAAACGCATGCCCTAACTCATGTGCAAGGGTTGAGACATTCGACATAGAGCCTGAATATGTCATAAAGATACGTGATTGATCACTTAACGGGAAGGATGTGCAGAATCCACCCGGACGTTTTCCGGACCGGTCCTCCGCTTCGATCCATTGGTTCTCAAATGCTTTTTCAGCAAACTGAGCCATCTCCTCACCAAATCGGGAGAACTGCTTCAGAATGAATTTTGCCCCCTCATCATATGACATGGTGCTCTTCGACTCTGCC
The DNA here is from genome assembly GCF_059758515.1 of Rossellomorea sp. GQ25. NCBI lineage: Bacteria > Bacillati > Bacillota > Bacilli > Caryophanales > Bacillaceae > Rossellomorea > Rossellomorea sp. GQ25. The sequence goes on from NZ_JCAXEQ010000002.1 coordinate 848,205, forward strand.
ACGGGTGCGTCCAAGTCATACCAATCGAGTCGTTCTTTCCCGATTAGTTTCGCTTTTCTATCGAGGTACTGAACGAAAGGCTGCTTGTTCTTTGAAATAGCTCCCCACATGGCATCCAATGTTTCTTGCTTCATACGATTATATTCGAGGGGTTCCTTCATCAATTCGTCCCAGCCACGCTTTTTATAGACATTCAAGCGAAAGCCGCCAAGGTGATTGAGGGTCCGTGCAAAGAGTTCCTCATTTTGTTCCCAGGTCTTCTCTAATTTTTCAAAAACCTCTTTGCGCGTATTGGCATCTGGACTGGAGAGCAGGTTATTAGCCTGACCGACCGATAGTTTTTTTCCATCGTGTTCAATCTCCATGGCCCCCACAATCGTGTCATACATCTGTCCCCAGCCGTGATAGCCATCGACGGATAACGCCTGAATCAGTGATTCTTCTGTGCTGGATAGCTTATCTTTCGCTTTTTGTCTCCACTCATTGAGGACGAAGGTAATTTCACTTAGCTGATCATGCTGAAGCAGCTCATTCCAGACCTCCTCTCTGCACTCGGAAAGCTGCTGCTGAAACTTTGTAAAGGTTGAAGAAAAGTCGGCACTTAGGCTCGTCACTTCTCCACGGAGAGAATCTGCTTTTCGGTCATGCATATTTTGAGCTTCAAGACAGCTCACGAAGGCACCTGCCTGACGCAGATATAGCATCACTTCTTTTGCTTCTTCAATCAGGTTCCACACCAGGTCAGCATCCTTTGCCGATTGAGGTGGATGAAAAGCCAGTGCATTTTCTGCGAAGTCATTTTTCTTTTTCTCTATCGTATCGAGATGCTTTCTGAATTCCGGTGATTCACTTCCTCCTTTGAAAAAAACATCTAAATCCCAAACATCCGAATATGTCTGATTTGTACGGTCCATAATGTCCCCCTAATAGATTTTCTCATTGTCCCTATCCTATTTCTAATTCTCGATAAATCCCTTAAATCCTTCCCAATCTTTCACTAATCCTTTTTCCCTAACTCTCTTCATTTTGGTTTTTAATATGATAAGAGTGGAATAGTATTTTACACCACTACTTATAGGGGGGAAACTCAATGAAATTGATCTTGAATATTTTAGCATTCGCATTAGTGATAGTGATGAATACGCTGGCTGTGACTTTGCCTTTGAATAATCAATCAACGGGGGAAATCAGTGACAGGCTCGATATCATGATTACTCCGGCGGGTTATGTCTTTTCCATCTGGAGCCTGATTTATCTGGTGCTCGCGATTTGGATCATCCGCCAGTTCCCTAAAGACAGAAGAAACCTCCCACTTTATCAGGAAACAAGCGGACTATTCATTCTGAGCTGCTTATTGAATTCAGCATGGATATTCGTTTGGCACTACCATTACTTTCTCGTTTCCGTATTTATCATGATCGGACTCCTTTTAACTCTAATTGCCCTTTATAGACGGGTGAAGAGCACAGGTCCGCCTCTCCTGGATATAGCCCCTTTTTCGATATACTTAGGATGGATTTCCATTGCCACGATTGTGAATATCACGTATTACTTAACGGATATTGGCTGGGGCTGGTTCGGCATTTCTGAATTGGTGTGGGCTTATCTCGGACTGATTGTCGCAACGATACTTGCCTTCTTGTTCCGCATCGGGCAGCATGACATGCTCTATCCACTTGTCTTTGTTTGGGCATTTGTCGGTATCGGAGTAAAGAACATGACTGAACACTCAACCTATTCCTATACTGCCTACGCCCTCGCCTTTATCATCCTCATCTTTGCCCTGGTTTATAAGCGAACGCGTCAATCATAACTCAAACGAAGGTCCGTCCCTCAAAACGGACCTTCCTTTTTGTATAGAATGCATTCCCATGACTTACATTAAGTGATAGGGGGTGTGTTGTATGAAACAGCAGAAGAGAAACGTCACTCGTTCCGGAACGGATATTGATGAAGTTAAACGACTCAATCAGCATTCAGGGCTGACGTATAATCAAGTGAAACAGTTACTAGGGGAGCAATATAGCGGAAAGAAGTAAAATTCCACAAAAAGAAAGCGTCGACTTAGTCGGCGCTTTCTTGATTCGTTTCATTTTGAGCTTTTATGATTTCTTTTTCACGTTGAACGGTAAGCTTCTCCTGAATCTTATTCAGTTCCTTACAGGGTTGAGTGAGACTGACAATGACATCTCCCTGCTCAATTTTAGGTGAAGCACCTTCAGTGAAGAATTCAATTTTCCCTGTAGGTTTAAGGGCAAACATCAATAATGTGTTTTCATCCCGCTCCTGCAGATAAGATTCAAAGGTGTACTTTTCAGTAATATTCGTTTTTCTGAATACGTCTCCCCGTTCGACACGTTTGTTCAGCTCTTCCCACGTCACGTGGTTTTGGAATAGGATCCGTCCGCCAATCGTATGAACCAAATCTTCAAGATCATCGTCCCGCTGGCTGCGCAGACTCAGTTGGAATAGATTATTACGGCCGATTTCCGGAACAAATGTCGTACAAACAAGAGCGTTGTATGAATCAAGCTCCGTAGCCGCAATCATGTATTCATACGGCGTCATATCCAGATAGTATTCCGTTTGTTCGGATAAGATTTCACCCCGGTAAAATGGGATCCCTGCTTTTCTGACTGAAAACAATCGCTGCCAGGATGAATCCGAAATTAAGACCGGAATCTTCAGGTCTTGAAGGGTTTTGGCAAATTCAGTACTGAATTTACTTCCTCCCACAATCATAACCCCCGGTCTTTCATCAATGGCAAGGTCCAATTTTTTCGCCAGCCATTTAATGGAGAAACCATGCGCACATACTGTAGAGAAGACGAGAGCAAAAGTTAGGGACGTTAGTATAGCCGCATCCTCAAAGCCTTTCTCTAGTAGTACTGAAGCAAAATAACTTGAAACGGTCAGCGCGACAATTCCCCTGGGGGCAATCCACCCGACAAGAAGTTTTTCCTTGTTAGAGAGGTCCGTCCCTATCGTAGACAACCAAATCGATAACGGTCGGACAATGAACAGCATAAGAAGGACGAATGCGACAATGTTCCAGTTAAAGATTCGTAAAAGGGTGTCTACAGTTAATGATGCCGTCAGCATGACAAAAATGGTTGAAATGAGCAGAACCGAAATATTTTCTTTAAAGTGACGCATATCGTCAATGGATGAGATATGCATATTCGCAAGGGTCATCCCCATTGCTGTAACGGCTAACAGTCCCGTTTCATGTGTGATTTGATCTGATATTGTGAAGCAGGCAAGTACCAGCGCAAAAACGACAGGTGATTTCAAGAACTCCGGTACATGTCCATTTTCAAAAATATAGCCTGTGAATTTCCCTAGTGCCCATCCAAAGACAACGGCAAATAGAGAAGCTGCAAAGAAGAGTAATAAAGCTAATCCTGTGACTTCATCGCTTATAAAAAAATTAATGATTTCAAAAGCAAAAACAGCAAGCAGGGCACCAAATGGATCAACAACGATCCCTTCCCATTTCAGGATCGCTGCCGGTCTAGGTTTCAGCTTCGCCTGTCTGAGCAGCGGTAGAATGACGGTTGGACCGGTTACGATAAATAATCCACCAATGACAAAGGAAACAGCCCAGGATAAACCGGCCACATAATGAGCCCCGAGAGAACCTAATATCCAAGCGAGAATAGCTCCGATGGTGACGATTCTAAATAAAGGCTTTCCCAATCCCTTTACCTCTCGAAAATTAAGATTCAAGCTTCCTTCAAAAAGGATGATGGCCACCGCCATGGATATAATGGGTTTGAATACTTCCCCAAAATCGTCCTTTGGATTAATGAGACCAAATATAGGACCCACAAGCAGCCCGACAATCGACATGACGACGATGGCAGGTAGCCTGAACCTCCAGGCAATCCATTGGGAAGCAATCCCGAGTACTCCGACTAACATGATGTTGAATAAAATAGAATCGATCATAGCTTTCTCCTTTGAAGGTTATGAAATCAGCCATAACAGTAGAATGTATGTACGTATTATAGAATAAAAGGTCCGTCCCTCTTTTTGCAAAACAAATGCCTTCCGAGGGCACATCTGTTTTTTTTAGTTTACATTTTAATTGCTGATTTTAACCAAAGAGTCGTTTCCAATTCTCTACATATTGTAAAGTAATGAAGCATGGTAATCAGAACAGCCCCTGCGTTCATGCCAAGAATGACTCCTTCCATCCCAAAACGGGATCCGAGCAAGTATATCAGTGTAAAAGAAAATACGCTCGACCAGACGGTATGAAGGAGAGCATCCTTCACCAACCCCAGTCCAATTAAAAATGCTTGGAGAGGAAACACCAAGAAGTGAAAAAGAAAATAGGGCCAGAGCAGCTTCAAATAATAGGCCGATGCCACGGAATGAAAGAACGTTTCAGTAATGTAGTCCCCAAGCAAATAGTAAATGAATACTGCCGGAACACCATATCCTAATGTAATCCACATTATCTGCTTAAGATGGGTCAGGATTCCATCAAAGTCCTTTGATGACACTTTTTCCGATACAGTCGGAATTAACACGATTAACATCGAAAATGCAATAAATGATGGGAAGAAGCCGATGGTAAGGGCAATTCCAGCCAGCATCCCGAAATGCTCATTCGCTTCCAACGCCCCCATACCGGAAAGAACTAACGCCCATTTGATCAAAAATGGCTGAACCGCATGGGTGAGAGCGTGGAAAATTCGCAACAACGTCGTCGGAATCGATACAGATAATACTGACTTTCTCATTTCAATTGTTGATAATGTAGAATGGCTCTTCTTTCTTTTACCCCTAATCTCCAGAAAGTAAGCATGAATTAAATAAACAAAGACGACCGCTTCACTGGCAATCATCGTCCCAAGGGCGATGAAGATCGATGTATTGATACCAAACGATAGAAAATTATAGATCGAAACTAATAAAAATAGCTGAATTCCTTTCCGCAGAAAATTAGCCACTGCAATTTTGCCCATCTGTTGGATCCCCATAAAATAGCCTCTCGTAATCGAGGTAAACGCAACAATGGGAATCACAGCCAAAATAAGCCAGCGAATCCCTGGATGGTACCCGTCGAACAAAGGAGTCCAGGCATATATCATCACCATGAGGATTAATAATACGCACGTGGTTATAACCGCAAATCGAAATGCATAATGAAGCATGCCCCTATGATACTTTTCTTCCCGTTCGGCAAAGAACTTGGAAAGACTGATCGGCAGCTCCATGCTTGATAAAATGACAATCAGAAACACAGTCGGCAGAATCGACATATACGAGCCAAGACCAGCTTCCCCAAGCTCACGAGCCAAAATCATATTGATCACAAACTCCAAACACTCACCTAAAAAAGCCGTCACCACCAACACCAATGTACCCCTTAAAAACAAACTCATATGTTTGTACCCTGCCTTTGTTTTAGATGGTCTATTCTATGATGGTTGTCCGGGGAATATGTGAAGGGTCGCGTGTCCATCATGGAGTAAGCATAAAACTTTTGAAATCATACTAAGGGGTATTTTTTAAAAAAGAAGACGGTCGCGAGGTTGTTGTGGTACTTTTGAGGCAATTTTCCACATTATTGCGGCACTTTTGCCGTTTGTTGCGCCAAATTGTGAACAACCTTCACAAACCCTATAAAAAAATACGAAAAAAGCAGCCCCTCAACAGGACTGCTTTCCTCGACTTACCCTTTTACTACCTTACGTTTACGTCGACTGGTCTTTCCTTTTATCTTCATCAGGATTTCATACACGATCGGCACAATGACAAGTGTTAATAGCGTCGAACTTGTCAGGCCGCCAATCACGGTCACACCCAGACCTTTCGAGATCAATCCGCTTCCTTCAAGACCTAATGCTAATGGGAACAGGGCCCCGATTGTCGCAATAGCTGTCATAAGGATCGGTCGAAGTCGGGTGGCACCGGCTTCTAGTAACGCTTCCCTTGTTGATAGACCTTCGTTTTCTTTATGAATCACCCGATCAATCAGGACGATTGCGTTGGTTACAACGATACCAATCAGCATGAGAGCACCAATCATGGAAGAAATACTGATCGTTTCACCTGCGATCAATAGTCCAACCAATGCCCCGATGATCGTAAATGGTAACGAGAACAGAATCGCAAATGGCGCAAGACCTCCGCCGAACGTGATCACCAGGATCAAGTACACAATGGCAATGGCTGCGAGCATCGCTAATCCTAATTGTGTGAAGGATTCCTGGATGTCTTCTGTTACTCCACCCATGTCTACGTTGATACCCGCTGGCAAATCAAGCTCTTCGATTTCTTTTTGAATGTCTTGCGAAGCTTTTGATACATCATCCGATTTTAATTCTCCGCTCACTTGAGCAAATACTTTTCCGTCCCTTCTTGAAACGGTATCAGATGTCTTACCTTCTTGAACTTCAACGACGTCTTTAATCGGAACTTCCATTCCAAGTGGCGATTCGATGGTTTTATCCGTCAAGTCGTTGATGCTTTCGTAGTCTTCCTTTTCAACGTCTAAATAGACATTTACCTCTTCTCCATCCTTCTCGATGGTGGTGAGGACTGGACGCTGACGTGACTGACCAAGTTCCATGGCGATTTGACCCGCTGTCAGGCCAAGCTCACTCAGTTTTTCCTGATCTGCGATGAACGAATACTCATCGTACGATTCAGAGATACTTGATCCTACTTTTTGAAAATCTTTTTTATCTTCCATCATAGCTTGAATATCATTTACAACAGGTTCGATTTCTTTCAGGCTTTCACCGTACACGTACACGACAATTTCATTGCTGCCGGCACTTGCGGAGAAATCTTGTGAAGCCCATTCCCCTTTATCTGTTGTTTCTTGCAGTTTTTTAATGACTTGTTCTTTTTCTTCAGAGAATTTCTCTGTATCGTCGCTATATTGAACATAGAATATTGCATTGTTCGAGCTTCCCGGACTCATTGGGTTCTCTCCACCAACCGAGTACTGAATCGTTTCGGCACCTTTACGTCCTTGGTAATACTCTTCTGCATCTTGAGCGATCTTATTTACCTCTTCTTCTGTTTGACCCGGATCCGGTTTATACGTTGCCATGATCATCTTTTCTTCATCTGATGGAAGGAAACTTACTCCTATGAGCGGAACCAGGAACAAGCTTCCAACCAGCATCGCGACAGCCAGGATTGACGTGATGATTTTATGGTTCAGCGTCCAATTTAATACGCCCTTGTACCACTGGGCTAAACGACTTTGCTTTTCCACATGCTTCTTCCCTACACCCTTTTTAAACATCGAGTGGGCAAGCATCGGCACAATTGTTACTGCCACAAGAAGTGAAGCCAATAGGGCAAATACGATGGTCAATGCAAATGGAAGGAATAATTCCCCGATCATTCCTTGAACCAATCCTAATGGAAGGAACACAGCGATCGTTACAATCGTAGAAGAAGCGATCGGAACGAACATTTCCTTCGTTGCTTCCCGAATCAATTCTTTTCCTTTCAGCATTTCACCTTTAAGGGACATCCTTCGGTAAATGTTCTCTACTACTACGATGGAGTCATCAATGACACGTCCAATGGCTACAGTCATGGCACCGAGAGTCATAATATTTAACGTGATATCCATCTGTTTTAAAAGTAAAATCGCGATTAGTAGCGATAGTGGAATCGATACGACGGAGATTAGCGTCGATTTAATATCCCGTAAGAATAGCAGGATGATGATGACCGCAAATATGGCACCAAATAATGCTTTGTTCAGCATGGTGCTGACTGATTCTTCAATCGGTTCACCTTGGTCAAAGGTAGAGATGATTTCAACCCCATCCAGCTCTTTTTCAAAAGCTTTCACTTCTTCTTTTACCGCGTTTACAACGTCTACCGTATTGGAATCTGCTGTTTTCACCACTTGAAGTCCAATGGATTCCTTCCCATTGGTTCTTGAAATCGATTCGGCTTTCCCTTTTAGTTCGATATCAGCAATGTCTGATAGTTGTACGGTTGGAATCTTGATCCCGGCAGGTGCTTCACCGGCAGGCGGAGCTTGAGGAGCTTGCCCCCCAGGTGTTTGCCCTTGTGAAGCTTCCACAGACCCACCAGTTGAAGGCGTCACAGGAATTTTCATCTCTTTCAAATCTTCGATCGTTGTAATATTTCCATCAACCATCACAGATTTCTGACTGTCTTTAAACGTGTAAAGGCCTAATGGTGCTGTCACATCAGAACCTTTGATCATATTTTGGACCGTTTCTTCGGTTAAGCCGTATTGAGCAAGCTTTTCCTGATCAAAAACGACTTGTGCTTCTTGAACTTGTTGACCTGAAACTTGAACAGATGCTACCCCATCCACTCCTTCCAACTGTGGCACGATCGTTTCTTCTACAGTCGAAGTTAATTGAGCAAGAGATTGGTCATCATTTGCTACACTGAGTGCGATAATCGGGAAAGCGTTAAAGCTTAATCTTGATACTTCCGGCTCATTCACCCCTTCTGGAAAAGAAAGATCCGAAAGAGCATCTTCAACTTCAGTCTTTGCTTCTTCCATATCTTTCGAAAACTTGTATTCTATCTGAACGGCTGAAGCATTTTGATAAGACGTGGAGCTGACAACGTTTACCCCATTTAAATTCTTCAAACGTTTTTCAATTGGTTCTGAAACCTTTTCGGCTACATCTTCAGGCGTAGCTCCCGGATACACCGTCGTAACACTTACAATCGGGGTATTAATGTTTGGTAAGGTTTCGAGTTTCATATTAAATCCTGAATATAAGCCTGCAATAATGACGATGATGGTCATTAACCATACGGCAAACTTATTCTTGAGTACGAAATTAATAATACTATTCACTCTTTATTCGTCCCTTCTCTCATTTCTCTGACCGACTAGTCATAACATAATCTAATATAACTGACCGATCAGTCATTAGTCAATATACTTATAAAATAAAAGGTTTATTTATTGTGACCAATCGGTCATAATAGAGTCAAGGAGAGGAAAGCATGAAGGAAAAAGAGAAATTAATTATTGAAACATCGATTAAGCTGTTTGCCACGAAAGGATTTAACGCCACCTCGGTGCAAGAAATCGTGAACGAGTGTGAGATATCAAAAGGTGCATTCTATTTGTATTTCAAATCAAAGGAAGCTCTTCTGTTAGCCATCATGAAATACTATTTTAAAATGATCACGGCTAAAGTAAATGAGATTGAAAACGAGGATTTGCCTCCTTATGAAAAATTCCAAAAGCAATTAGAATGTCAGTTTATTGAAATTTGTAAACATAAAGAGTTTATCATTATGCAGATCAGAGAGAATGCCATGCCGTTTAACGATGAAATCCATGATCTCCTCAGTGAGATGAAAATGGACACCCATCGCTATTATAAAAGAAGATTATATGGGATATACGGAAAAAAAATCGAGCCCTACTTCTGGGATATCACCATGATGATTCAAGGTTTTTTCCATTCTTATTTAGAATTGGTGATGCTTGATAAAATCGAATTGGATTTTGCCTATTTATCCCACTTTATATTGAAGCGTACCGATGATTTAGTGGAAGGTCTACTAAAAAGCGGGGATCAGCCTGTTCTTTCCTTTGAAAAATTGGATGATCTGGTGAAGGATTTCACTTTATCTAACAGGATAAATGAGTCTACACTTGTTCATATGATCGAGGACGCACGTGAAGTGGCAGAGGACGAAAATACCAAGATTTCGTTAGAAGTCATTCAAGAGGAAATTCAAAAGGATGTAACCCGGCCGGTCGTTATTAAAGGAATGATTGTGAATCTTGAAGAGGACCCGTCGCTGAAGCATCTCGTGAATGCCTTGAGACATTATTATACATTCTGACCACGAAAGACCCGCTTAGTTCAAATGCGGGTCTTTTTTATTTTATAGAAAAAGTAGTAGTTGATTTCCTTTCCAGGATGCTCGCTTTCCGCGGGGCTGGCGGTGAGCCTCCGGGGTCTCACCTGTCTAGCTACAGGGCTTAGGAGCTCGAGGTCATAAGCCAAGTTTGCCAAAAGGCAAAAAGCGCCTTTCCGGCAGACTCCACTTATGCTTGTCGCCCCTGGGCAAAGCCCTTCCGCTTTTCGTACTGTCCAGCTACAGGGCTTAGGGGCTCGAGGTCATAAGCCAAGTCTGCCAAAAAGGCAAAAAGCGCCTTTCCGGCAGACTCGACTTATGCTTGTCGCCCCTGGGCAAAGCCCTTCCGCTTTTCGTACTGTCCAGCTATTCCCGCAGGAGTCGAGCACCTGCAATGAGAACCAAATTTCATAGTCTAGGTTTCTTATAATAATATCTATAAAACAACACTCTTTTTAGAAAATATCTTTAAGCCAAAACATTCTCTCTCAACTTTCCGATCCCTTCCTTACAAACCCCATACTTTAGCCAGGAGCAGCCTTCACATAATTGGTCAAGGTCCTCTGGCTTTACCTTTTGGGCCGTTACACTGATCAATGCCGATTTCATATAGACGTCACCGTGTTTCAAGCCTAAATGGTTAAGAACTTTGCTATCTAACGAAAGTACATGATCATTGGAGTCCGCACTTTTTTCACATGCTGATTTCCCCTTATGAGGACAGGCCTGGCAGGCATCATCGAAGGACTGAACAATCTGGATTGGGAAATCCAAATCGTCGTTTCGTATCTCTCTCACTATGTCAGCCATCACCTTAACAAATTCAGGACTGTACCCCATACCTTTAAACCCATGGGTGCAAAGGAGATGATGTCCTCTAAGTACTCTCTTCATTTTATCCTCCCCTTTTACAGCTGCTGAATTTGATCCGATTCATGAATGGTTACTTTTTCACCGCCAGGGCCATTGGCGTCACGGTACATTCCATAAGCCACCTGACGTCCCGAGATGCTTCTGTATCTTTTCAACCTGCCTATCATTACTGGACGGATGGCTCTGGAGAAGAGTTCTCCCGCTTTTTCTCCAAGGCGGAATTCATCTCTTTCCCCTAATAGAAGGGCTGGCCTGAAAATATGCAGGGCTGGATAGTAGAGTGCTATTAAGTCTTCCTCGAGCTCCCCTTTCACCTTACTATAAAAGAACGGTGAACCTAAGCTCGCCCCAATAGCTGATATGACCATATATTGTTTGGCTCCATGATCTTTACCGAGCCTCCCTAGTTGAACGGGGTACTCGTAATCTACCTTTCTAAACGCTTCCTTCGTCTGCGCTTTCTTGATGGTCGTTCCAAGACAACAAAAGACATCATCGATTTCCTCGTGGGGCAGGAGCTTCATCTGATCGAATGGGATGATTCGTTCATCCAACTTTTCATGCTTCACTCCACTGCTTCTTCTCACGAACGAAATCACTTTTTTATACTCGGGACCCTTGAGTAGTATTTCAATCAAATGGGAACCAACTAATCCCGTGGATCCTGCTACCAACGCTACTTTCGACATTTTCATTCCTCTCTTCCAAGTAACTATGTCTAATACCTAGTATAGGGCTTTTTTATCTATTTAAAAAATACTTCAAACAAAAAAGGTGCCAATCATGTGACTGACACTTTTTTGTATAATGAAACAAAAGATTAAAGTTCTTTATTCTCACGTCACCTACAACTCTTCATCCTCAAAAAATTGCTGTAATTTCTCGTCTTGTTCTGGATCTGCATTTTCCGACGCATATGGATTGTCCTTGACTCCTGCCGTATCCATATTAGTTTTGATTGCGAGAAACGGTCCTTTTGGTTCCTCTGCTATGACACGGTCGTTTAACTGTTTGAAATCGGGCATGTCTTCATTTCCTTTATTCACTCTACCTTCCTGCTTCAATCGTTTCACCACCATTCTTATAAGCGATTAGAATAATATCCTCTTTCGTTTGCTGACGAAGTTCACTCTCCATATTCAACACTTGATTTAACGTATCTTCTGATAGGTTTGCCACCGGAAACTCTTTATTCATCTTTTTTCACCTCTAACTATTTTCAATGGCTTGTCCGATTTCTTTTTCTGCAATGAAACCGTTTCCTTCTTCTATTGCATGATGTTCCTCTACTGACTCTCCCGGCACATACACTTGACTAGGGTTGCGAACCTCATTGTTCAGTGTAAACTCAGGATTAAGCGGTGTGTCCATACGTAGATCTTCAGGTTTCTTATGATCTCTCATCTATTCCACCTCCATTATTATATTTAGTATGGCTACTGATAAAAGAATCATCCAAATTTCATGTGGATCAAAAAAAGCGTTAAGCAACTTATGCTGCTTAACGCCCCGATTCATCTTCAAACCCACGTATAATCCCTTCCCCAGCTATCCCGTGCAAGATCTTTAATTTTATCAACAATCTCATTTTCCACAGCAAAAGCATCTCCCTGTTCATAAGGATTGTAGTGGAAAGCGTAAAGCCTGGAAACAAACTCGTGAAATGGAAGAGAGCATTCTCCTTCTAGTTCCCCGTTTTCCATGACGGAAGGTTCGATACCCTGACCCCAGTTCTGAGAGCCATCGTTATTCGGATTATAGAAATAGATCCGATATTCTCCCTTGGGATCTTGAGTGATTCTCAGAATCGAAACGGCATGGAATCCAAGGAGCTTTCCATGAACATTTGTGATGAAGATCCCGACCGGATTCGGATAGATCAAGCCGTAGTCATCATTGTATTCGGGGTGGTGAGTGGCATAGAACAGGCGAACGAATCCCGGATAGTCAGAGATGAGACCTGTTAGTGAATCAATGACTGTGCTAAACCCTTTTTGAACCCAATCTCCATAAAATTCCGGATTCACCCAGCGGTGTCCATCTTCCCCTCTAAGCGATACGCGTCTCATCATCTCACTATAAATACGATCAAGATGAGGAACGAGAACAAGTGACACAGGATCAAGCTCTTGATGAAGCTCAGGCGCCAGCCCTCCACTTAAGTCTTTCGAATGGACCGGTGTACCTTCAAACATAATATCGATATCTCCATCCCTCGCAGCCCTTGGAATCAGTTCGAGTAAATATCCCGGAGCATGCTGTGCCCAAAGGCTGATACCCCGTGCTGTTTGACAGGTCGGATTTAAGCCTTGGCCTATCCCGATAGGTTGACCGAGGACATTGATGACACCGGCAAGAAGGACAGAATTTGCTGTAATTCCGTCTCCAGTTTTACACGAATTAAGGAGCGTCTTCCGTACTTCCGGTCGAATATCAAGTTCAATCAGCCTTTTCAATCCCGGTGATACTGGAGATGATGATAATACTCCCCGTTCAAGCATAAGAGCTAGTCCGTAAACCGATTGCTTTGTGGCTGGATAGATTGCCACTTTTATGAGCTGGGAGACAAGCTCTGAATGTTCATCCAAATTTGCTTTTCCTTTGTCATTTAACTGAAGGGCAGCCGGAATAAGCTCTTGAACCTTTCTGCTTAGGAACCTTAGTAAAATCGCATGCTGAGGTGCGACGAGCCCCGTTTCACGCATGGATCGGGCAAAGGCAACAGCTTCCTTCTCCAGTTCTTCCTGAGACAAATTCATAAGCTTCTTACGGTATTCACCCGGTTGGACAATGCTTTTGCTTAAGAGGGACGGACCTTCAATAGCAGACACATACTTATCTAAAACAAGTCGTTCCGCTACGCTTAAGTCTGAATGAAGCATCTTCTTCGCTGTTTCAATCATCGACACTGTCCGCTTCACCATGATTGGACGTTGTGCAGTCAACCGTTCAATTTCTTTAATCAGTGTAGTCGTAAGTGCTTGATAGGAAAGCTTATCAGATAGAAATCGAAATAACTCCGTTGCTCTTTCACTCTGCTCTCCACCTTCAATCCGTGCTGCTTCTGTTGCTTCAGGGAAAAGCAGGTTCAGATTCAGAACCATTACTTCATTGAGGAAATCCTCTGCCATTTCAGTCGAAACATCGGGATGTTTATATTGACCTTCGGCAATGGATAGCATTCTTAACTCACTAAGAATTTCAATGATCGAAGGAAGCCCCTTCGCTTGAAGTGACCCGGCCACAAGAGGTGGTTGAAGCTTGGACGCCTTTTCCCAGGGACCGTCCTGGAAGACCCCGGCCTTTTCAAAGCGACTTGCGCTTCGATATAAAATTTCCAGTCCTTCATCCGTATCCAACAATCTTTGCGCTTCCTGATAGACGTCAGTTTGATACATTGACTTTGCAAATGAAGCCGCGCTCTCCAGATCATTAAGCGCTTGCAGAAATCGATCTTCCAGCTTAGACGTTAATTCAAATGCCATTTCAAAACTCCTTTATCGATCAGAATACCTGTGGATTATGGAATTAGATATAGAAGTTAAACTGTTCATATTCCTTTAATAGACCCCTCATGATTTCACTGTCTTCCCCGTAGAAGAAGATCGTTCCGTAATGATTACCGAAGCCGATTCGCTGAGCTACTTTCCCTTGAGCCGGACTGAACATATCATGTTTTTCAAAATAGGCATGGTTCTCCAGTTCATCGGGTACCTCCAGTTTCTCCACATAATTAACATGAGGATGGACCATTAAACAACCTGCATGGGCTTTTGCCTTTTCACCTGTAGAAGGGAAAAACTCTCTCAGCTCTTCTTCTGTTGTATTGGGATCACTACAAAGGATTTGAGCTTGATATGCATTAAATCCATATGCCCGCTCAATCAAATCGAAGATATGTCCGCCGGGGACTCTGGCTGCGACTTCACCGAAATGAAGCGTACCATCGGATGTAATGAAATATTCCGGATGAATAACACCGTATTCAATCTCAAACGCATCAATGAGCTGTTGAATCGCCTCACGGATGATCGGCCGCTTTTCTTCAAGGGTTGGAGATGCCGGTACGAAATTAGAGTAGCCTAATCGCACATACTCCGTTATATTTAAAAATTGGATCTCTCCATTATGAATAAACGCTTCACACGAGAATTCCTGTCCGTCTAAATGACTTTCCATCAGAAGCGGAAACTCAGACTCAGTGAGAGCATCGATATCTTCCGGATTCTCAATGGCACGGTGTCCGACAGACCCTGCTTTATCAAGAGGTTTTACGTGAATGGGATCGTTCTTATCTCCTTCGACTTTCAAGAGGGCTTCATTCACACGTTTCAAGAAGCGCCTTACATCTTCCTTGTCCCGTGCTTCTTCAAATACACCTACTTTGATTCCGGCAATTTGCGCTTTACGCTTCATCATCCCTTTATCTCTTAATAGAAGAGAACGGTTGAAGACGCGTGGTTCGTTACGGAAACGGGAATTTAATGCCCCGGACCACTCCACACACTCTTCATACAAAGGAACAGCCACTTCTGCCCCCATTGCCTTCAGCTGCTTATAAAGATGATCTGAACCTTCATTTAACCGATCAAAGTCCCAGCCGATAAAGGCAATTTCATGTTTTTCTGCATATGCTTCAAAATCACGCGGGCCGACTACGACGAAAGGTCTATTTAACTTCGTACACGCTTCGATTGCCGGCAGACTCCAACCGATCAATGCCGTTAGATAGGGTTTGGTTTTTTCCTTTCGATCCACGTTCTGTTCTGCTTGTTGCAATTCGAGTTGATCTAGTCCCATAATTCCCTCTCCCTTTTCACGTTTTAGTCAGATTCTTCTTTAGCATAACAAAGCAGATAAGGAGAATGAAGTATTTTGCTGAATTTTCAATCTATTCGACAAATAAAGTGGTAAAGTGACATAATCAGCGGGGATGTTCTTTCCGTGAGAGGGTTTGGTTTGATTGAGATTGGGGCTAAATTTTTTATGCGTCGTTTCCCGGATTTATGCGTCTTTTTTTTGATTTATGCGTCATTTTCAGAATTTATGCGTCTTTTTACTAAAGTTGTGCGCCATTTAACAATATTAGGAAAATGACAACCAACTCTATCATAAAGATCCATTCCTTCTCCCAATAAAAAACCCCTAATGCGCTCAGCATCAGAGGTCCTTCATTCTATTACTCACCTAAATCAACATTATGATATACCTGCTGAACATCTTCCAAATCTTCAATCGCATCAATCATTTTTTCGAATTGAGCTTGACCGTCTTCTGGAAGTTCGACATCATTCTGCGCAAGCATTGTCAGTTCCGCTACTGTAAACTCAGTGATACCGGCACCTTTAAACGCTTCTTGAACCGCATGGAATTGATCTGGTTCAGCGTAAACGATCACAGCTTCATCTTCTTCAATAATATCACGTGCGTCTACATCCGCTTCCATCAGAATCTCCATTACTTCTTCTTCTGATTTCCCTTCAATACCGATAACGGCTGTTGCATCGAACATGTAGGCAACCGATCCGCTTACACCCATGTTACCGCCATTTTTACCGAAGGCAGCACGTACTTCGGAAGCTGTACGGTTTACGTTATTCGTCAAGGCATCAACAATGACCATGGAACCATTCGGACCAAAGCCTTCATAGCGAAGTTCGTCATAGTTCTCTTCTGAACCACCCTTTGCTTTTTCAATGGCACGGTCAACGATGTGTTTCGGAACACTGTATGTTTTCGCACGCTCAAGAACAAATTTCAGCGTTTGGTTAAGTTCTGGATCCGGCTCGCCTTGCTTTGCCGCAACATAAATCTCGCGACCGAACTTCGCATAAATACGACTAGTATTCGCATCCTTAGACGCTTTCTTTTCTTTAATGTTATTCCATTTACGTCCCATATTGTTTCACTCTCTTTCACATTTATCTATGACTACTGCTTCAATCTTAAAAGGTATTTTCATTACTATTATACATGAAAAAAACTATTTTTGGCTAAGTGATTCCTTGCCACCATTACCTGAAAAAAGCCAACTCATATGAGTCAGCTTCCTTCCTGATAAGCACTAATCGCTTCATATTCTGCTTCTAATAAACGTGGCAAGCGAATAAAGATCGGCATGAGCTTACGATATGCTTCTGTAGCCTTTGGATCTGGTTGGTGAGAATGTACAGAACCGACCATTTCACTTACTTCTTCAAGTGAGTCGATCATTCCGCTGCCATACATTCCGAGCACCACCGCCCCGAGACAAGAGCTTTCGAAGCTTTCCGGCACTTCCACTTCCTGATCAAATACGTCGGCAAGCATTTGACGCCAAATTTTAGAACGGGCAAATCCACCGGTTGCCTGCACTCTTGTCGGCGTACCTATTAATTCTTCCAGCGCCAGAAGAACACTGTATAAATTCATGACAATTCCTTCTAAAACGGCACGGATCATATGCTCTTTTTTGTGATGCATGCCGAGTCCGAAGAAGGATCCGCGTGCTTTTGCGTTCCAAAGAGGTGCCCGTTCCCCTGCCATATATGGATGGAAGAGTAATCCTTCTGAGCCCGGTTCTACTTGAGAAGCAATATCCGTAAGGACTTCATAAGGATCTTTACCTAACCGGCCCGCCACCTCGACCTCTGCAGAAGCCAGTTCGTCCCGCACCCAACGGAAGATCATGCCACCGTTATTGACAGGGCCGCCAATCACCCAATGATTATCCGTCAAGGCATAGCAGAAAATACGTCCTTTCGGATCCGTTACCGGACGGTCCGTTACAGCACGAATCGCACCACTCGTGCCGATCGTAACGGCTACGACACCTGGTTCAATGGCATCGACGCCAAGATTCGATAGAACTCCGTCACTTGCTCCGACGACAAACGGTGTGTCGGCTGATAGGCCCATCATGTCCGTATACTCAGATTTCAATCCAACTAAGCTTTCAGTCGTTGAGACAGGAACCGAAAGTTGATCCTTTGTGACACCTGCCACCTTCAACGCTTCTTCATCCCAAGCCAGGTTTTCCAGATGAAACATACCTGTTGCAGATGCGATTGAATAATCCACGACATATTTTCCGAAAAAGCGATGGAACACAAATTCTTTAATGGATATGAATTTAGCCGCTTCCCCAAATAATTCCGGTTCTTCACTCTGCAGCCATGCAAGCTTTACAAGCGGGGACATCGGGTGAATAGGAGTCCCTGTTCTACGATAAATCTCCAATCCATTCATTTCTTTTTTTATCTTATCCGCCCATTCGGCACTTCGGTTATCAGCCCAAGTAATGGAAGGAGTCAATGGCTGGTCCTTCTCATCCACCAGGATCAAGCTGTGCATAGCAGAGCTGAACGACACAAACGAAATTTTCTCATTTGTATTCGAGGTCACTTCCTTTATACAACTGATGACGGCACGGAAGATCTCTTCGGGATCCTGTTCAGCGGTTCCCGGTGCTGGTGTATGTAATGGATATTCGACCCCATGACGATCGATCGCTTCTCCCTTTTCATTAAAAAGTACTGCTTTTGTACTGGTTGTCCCGATATCGACACCAATCATAAATTCTGACATCTTCGTTCCTCCTAAATAAATAGAGAAAGGAAGAAGCGACATGGCTCTTCCCTCTTCCACTATATTCTATCCTATTTTAACTAATGAAAATCCCTAAAATGAATACTACGGCAAACCCAACAAACCCGATGAGCGTTTCCATCATCGTCCATGATTTTAACGTATCTTTCACATCTAATCCAAAATAACGGTTCACTAACCAGAATCCGCTATCGTTTACATGAGAGAAGACAGTTGCTCCTGCAGCAATGGAAATAACCATTAAACCAAGGACCGGCCCTTCTAAACCAAGCGTGGAAATTAATGGACTCATTAATCCCGCTGCCGTCACCATGGATACAGTGGCTGAACCTTGTGCAACCCGTACCACCATGGCAATTAAGAAAGCTAGGGCAATAGGAGGTAAGCTTGAACCGGCCATCATTTCCCCAAGTACTTCACCGACACCTGAGTCGATCAGAACTTGCTTGAATACTCCACCGGCACCTGTAACAAGGATGATGATTCCAGCCGGCTCAAGTGCTTTTGTCGCAATATCCTGAACTTCCTGACGGGAATATCCACGTTTCGTTCCTAATAATGTAAACGTCAGTAGAGTCGCAATCGTTAACGCTACGAACGGATGACCTAAGAAAGTTAAGATCGAACGAATGGTATTTCCTTCATCTAGCAAAACACCCGAAAGCGTATTCAATAAAATGAGCACTAAGGGAATAGAGATAAGTGACGCAATCATCGCAAAGCTCGGAAGTTCTTTATCGTACTCAATCTCTTCCACTTGCATATAATCAGGAACCACTGCATGAATTCGTTTCGAAATGAATTTTGCAAAAAGTGGACCAGCGATAATCATGGATGGAATACCGGCAAGAGTACCGAATAAGATGACCCAGCCAAGATCCGCTCCAATTAAATCAGCAACAGCAATCGGTCCTGGAGTGGGCGGAATGAAGCTGTGTGTTACAGCAAGACCCGCAAGTAAAGGAATCCCATAGTATAATAGCGACTTTCCAGTTTTCTTTGCCAATCCATATACAATTGGTACAAGAATGATGAATCCGACATCGAAGAATACAGGAATGGCTACTAAGAAACCTGTAATACCTAACGACCACTGGGCCTTGTCTTCACCAAACTTATTAATCAGAGTTTGAGCGAGACGTTCCGCTCCGCCTGAAACCTCAAGCATACGACCGAACATTGCACCTAAACCAACAACCACTGCGACAAACCCGAGGGTTCCTCCCATTCCGTTTTGAATCGAAGCAACAACTTCCTGAAGAGGCATCCCTGCGGCGATCCCTACAATTAAACTTACTAATAATAGGGCAACAAAAGCATGAAGCTTCGTTTTGATAACTAAAAATAATAGAAGAAAAATTCCGGCTAATGCAACTAAAATAAGCATTTGATCAGACATCTCTATCCCTACCTTTCTTTCATGACGACAGCTTGGCTGCCAGATTTTTTATAACGATTGATCCTGACTACCCGGGAAAGTAAAACGTTTACAATTTCCTCTATGTAACTTCTACTCTCTGACCTACTAAACGGAAATGGCTTAAAGGAAGTTCATTTCATAGTGTAAGATAATCAGGAAAATTATTTTCTGTATATCTCTATTATAAAAAATATTTTTCTTTTTGCAACCGTTTACAGAAATTATTTTTATTTTTCTATTATTCTTGTATAATAAAACTATGAAAACCCTTACAGGAGTGATGTCTATGAGTCAACATCAGCATTGTTTAGCCAGTATACGCTCACACTATCCTCAATTTAGCGTGACCGAGAAAAAAATTGCCGACTATATACTTGAAAATCCAACTGAGATTATTCATTCAACCATTAATGGTTTAGCAGAAGATTTAGGAGTCGCGGACTCCACTGTCTTCCGCTTTTGTAAACGAATCGGCTTTAAAGGATACCAAGCGATGAAAATCGCTCTTGCTTCAGAAATTGTGACGGGACTTAAGGATATCCACGAGCGCATCAATGAGGGGGATACGGCACAAACAATTGCCACAAAAGTATTCCGATCGAACATCAAAACCATCGAAGACACCTTAATGGTCGTTGATGAAAAGAAACTATTAAAAGCTGTGGATATTATGAGCAGCGCACGCTCAATCGAATTTTTCGGTAGTGGCGGATCAGGCGTCATCGCCCTTGACGCCTATCATAAATTCATTCGAACCGGTCTGCGCGTTCATGCTGCAAGCGACAGTCATATCCAGCTGATGACCGCATCCCAAATGACGAGTGAAGATTGTGCTGTATTCATTTCCCACTCCGGTTCAACGAAAGATATTCTCCAGGTTCTTGATATTGTCAAGGAAACAGGAGCCAAGACGATTTGCATTACGAATTTTGCAAAATCTCCTTTGAGCCAAAGAGTCGATACACCGCTTTTCACTGTCTCAGAAGAAACCGATTATCGCTCTGAAGCCCTATCCTCCCGAATCGCACAGTTAACATTAATTGATGCTCTATATGTCAATTTGATGATGAGAAGGGAAATGGAAGGTCAGGATGCACTCCGGAAAATGAGGAAAGCTATTTCGGTTAAGAGACTATAAAAGGTCGATCAGTGAAAACTGATCGACCTTTTTAGCACCATCATTTATTACCTAAAACTCATAAAGCAAACGCTAACATAGTCATTTATACCCAAAAAACAGGTTTAATAATAGGTATAAAGAATGATTTTACACTCTTTCCTTGTCATCATTTATTTAATATTTCTAATAATTCCTTCTATTTCTGTACCAATTGCCCTGTATAGGATTAAAGGGTAATCCATTTTTCACCACGACATCATCACCGTCTAAAAAACTTGTCAAATCAGGTTTTTCCAGCATTTTTTATCGAAACGAATATATGCTAAGGTTAATGAGAAATGTTTTTACGTGAGACAAGCATTCATGAAAAACATCACAACGATAGACATTTTCAAGCCTCTTTCTACCTCTAAACTCATAATTGATAGTTTTAGATTATTTAATTGTTGGTAGAATCATTTATACCTTCCTTCAAGGCTAAAATGTGTGTAACATTTCACCGGTGATCAACATTGTGATTAAAAAATGAATCAACGTTCTCTCGCGTGAACAAATATTGTTCAGGAGATGATCGTTTTATGGAAATACAACAAAACCCACAGTTACTTTGGTTTATTGGAATTTATGCAGTACTCATGATTGGTATCGGGACGTATATGTCAAAGAAAGTATCCAGCAGCAATGATTTTATTTTAGCTGGAAAAAGTCTTGGTCCATTTGTATTAATGGGTACATTACTTGCTACATGGACTGGCAGCGGAAGTATATCAGGAGGAGAAACTTCTGTTGCTTACAACTTTGGACTCATTCCTTCGTTAATGCTTATGATTCCGACACTTGTAGGAATCGGAATTCTTTACCTAGTTGCTCCTAAAATACGTGCATTCAGTAAATATACAGTTTCAGCGATCCTTGAGGAGAAGTATGGTTCCACTGCACGTAATCTTTCAAGCGTCATTATTATCTTAGCTTATGTTGGTATCGTCTCTTACCAAATGAAAGGTTTCGGTTTCATCCTTAACTTAACAACAGGCATGTCTGTTGGACTGGGTACGACAATTGGTGCAGTCCTGATTATATTTCTAGCCATGATTGGCGGCTTACGTTCTGTCTCGCAAACGGATGCTCTCAGTGGATTCCTAATGGTCGGCGGATTAATCATCACTGTTCCTACCATTTTCTTTATTGCTGGGGGATGGGATGAGATTGTTAATAATGTACCAACATCTCATATGACAGCTACTGGAAACTTATCAATCATTCAATTAATCGGTTATTTATTGCCATCTCTATTCTTATTGCTTGGTGACCAAAACATGTACCAACGCCTGGCATCATCTAAAGGAGATTCTTCATCAAGAAAAGGTCAAATTGGATGGCTCATTGCAATGATCATCATTTCTCCAGCCATCTCCTTAATTGCCTTTGCGTCCCGTTCTCTATTCCCGGATATTGACCCGGGGATGGCATTAATGGCAACGACGGTTGTGATGCCGATTGGAATCGGAGGAATTCTTTTAGCTGCAGCGGCTTCATTTATCATTACAACAGGAAATTCGTACCTATTGTCTGCCGCAACCAATCTGACCTATGATATATACGGAAAATATATCAATTCAAATGCTTCTGATGAAAAACAGTTGAAGTTAACAAAGATCTTTATTGTTATATTGGGTGCTGTAGCCTTTATTATTATCAATTACTTCCCAAGTGTGCTGGATGTTCAGATGTACGCTTACACCGTCTATGGTGCCGGCATTACCCCCGCGGTCTTAGCCGTTTTCTTCTGGAAACGAGTGAATGCCGCCGGAGGAGTTTCTTCTATGTTAGCAGGGGTCATTTCTACATTAGTTTGGGAAATCGTCCTTCAAAAACCATTTGATCTAAACAGTGTTGTTATTGCTGTTCCGTTAGCTGTTATTGTGTTGGTCGTAGTGACTCTTATGACAACAAATAAGAATGATGTTCAATTGCAGCAAACTTCATAAAAAAATGTAAATAGGCATGACTCCCGGTACAATGGTGTACCGGGAGTCATGCCTTTCTCATGTTTGGGAAATATCAATCTAAATGGCTCATTAATAATTCTTCATATTCTGTTACTGCTTCGTCCAGCATCCGCAGTCCATCATCAATTTGTTCTTTTGTTACAGTAAGTGGCGGAATCATACGGATCACTTCACCATGATTGCCGCACAAGTAGAATAACACTCCTTTATCCAGGGCCCGATCAAGGATGTCCATTAAGCCTTCTTGATTTGGTTTTCCTGTTTGAGGATGAACGATTTCAATGCCAATCATCAGTCCGACTGATCGAATGCTACCGATCACGTTATGTTTCTCCTTCAAAAGCTCGAGTCTGGAAACGGCATAAGCCCCCATCGTTTTCGTATTATCGAGAAGTTTTTCTTCCTTCATGACTTCTAATGTAGCAAGTCCAACGGAACACGCAATCGGGTTTCCTCCAAACGTCGTCCCATGGCTCCCAAGAGGCCATTGTTTCATGAGCTTATTGGATGCGACCGTCGCGCTCAGGGGAAGCCCCGAGGCAATCCCTTTTGCAATCGCCATGATATCCGGTGTTACATCAAAGGTTTGAGCGGCAAACCAATTTCCCGTACGTCCAAAGCCTGTTTGGACTTCATCGAAAATCAGTAAAATATCGTGACGATCACATACCTCCCTTACTTTTTTGAGCCATGCTTTCGGAGGAACGATATACCCACCTTCACCAAGAACAGGTTCTAAGATGACACATGCTACCTCTTCAGGAGTGACCTGATGATTAAAGAGAGTTTCGAAATCCTTTTCAAGCTTCTCAACAACATACTGGACTGAGTCAAGTCCCTTAGGACACTCTCGTTCGTTCGCATATGGAACCTGATAAGTCAGGCCTGATGGCTGCATAAACTTTCGATACTTACTCTTAGAAGTCGTGACACTTAACGCACCAAGTGAACGTCCGTGAAAACAGCCGGTAAAGGAAACGACATAAGGACGCTTCGTTACATATTTCGCAAGCTTGATTGCTCCCTCAATCGCTTCAGTACCACTATTGGCAAAGAAAAAACTATCTAAATCTCCTGGAAGAATCTCCGCCAGCTCATCAGCCAATCGAAGGATCGATTCATACATGATCACACCTGAAGGGCCGTGCATCAGCCCATCTGCTGCATCTTTAATCGCTTGTACAATTTTTGGATGACGATGTCCTACATTCGTTACGGCAATTCCAGAGGTAAAATCAAGATATTTCTTTCCGTCCAACCCGTAGTAATAGCACCCCTCTTCTTTTACTACCGGTAAGTTCGGGTGATCCTTTGCCATACTGGGTGCCAGACGATTAGGCATATTTTGAATAAGCTGTTCAAATGTTTGTTCCATTCTAGTAACCTCCATATTTGTGACAGACAAATTTGTTTTTTATTGATTCTCTTACATAAAGAAGAAATGAGCCAATAAAGCTACGATAGGTAAAGTAATAAGCGTACGTTGGATAAAAATGATGAATAAATCTAAAAAGCTGACCGGAATCTTGGACTTGATTAATAGAATACCAATCTCAGACATGTAAATTAATTGAGTCAAGGACATGGCGGCAATGACGAATCTTGTTAACTCACTCTCAATCCCACTGCCTACTACAGCAGGTAAAAACATGTCTGCAAAACCAACGATCATGGCAGGAGCCGCATCTGACGCCTGTGGAATTTGCAATAGCTCTAATAGTGGAACAATCGGATAAGCCAATACATTAAACACAGAAGTATATTCCGCTACCACTAAAGCAATAGTTCCAAGGGCCATTACTAAAGGAATAAGACCAAACCAGATATCCAGGACGTTCTGGAATCCTTTTTTTGTTACCTCTCCGACACTTTTCACTTCTGATGCTTTTTCTACTGCTTTTTCAAAGCCCCATTGAAAACGAGATACATTTTCAGGAACGGTTTCTGAGATTTGCATACCAACCGGCTCATAATAGGTGTCTTTTTTGCGGGAAAGAGGCGGAATACGCGGACATATGACCGCAGCTGCTATCCCTGCAATAACCACTGTCGCATACAATTGAACAAACATGAATTCCAATCCGATGAAGCTGACAATCACAAGACTAAAAGCGATCGAAGCAACGGAAAAGTTTGTCGCAATGACTGCTGCTTCCCGCTTTGTGTAGTAGCCCTCTTCAAATTGTTTCGTTGTAATCAATACGCCGACGGTTCCACTCCCCATCCAGGATGCAAGAGCATCGATAGACGATCGTCCCGGCAATTGGAAAAGCGGCTTCATGATTTTCTGCAACAGAGTACCGAAGAAATCCATCAATCCAAAATCTAAAAGCAGGGGCATCAATAAGCCTGCAAATAAAAACCAAGTGGCTAAGACAGGAACTAACGAATACAATACGGTTCCTCCCGTAAAGTCAGAAATAATCCACTCAGGACCTCTTCCATTTACCGTCATAACCGCAAATATCGAACCGAGGACACGAACAGCGATCCAAAAGTAGCCTACGTCGAATAGTCCTTTTAAGAATGATTGATTGACAATCCACTGAGGTTTAAAAACTTTTGTATAAATAGCCATAAGAGCTGATACACCAAAAACCACTGTCATGAATAATGGCAGTACCCCTTCCAGCATCCCTTGAAAATAAGAAGCAAATATCCCTACCCCGATTGTCATATTCCCTTCATACGTAACAGGCACTAAGAACAACAATACCCCTAATAAGGACGGAATGATAAACTTCATTGCTTCCCTTGCCGTTTTGCCTGACCGGGTTTCTAATTGGCTAACATTTTGTTTTCCTACTTCCATTGTCAAACACCCCTTTAAAATTTATCCATAACCCCTAAACATTCGAGAATCACTTATGCGTCGTATTAATATCCCCCTTCTCCACCTTTCAGTTCTTTTCACCTTTCTACCTGCAAGTTCCATGCCAATATTTTATTTAATTTTGTATTTTTTAAGTTTTCTGACTATTGAAGGTTGACTAATTCCTAAGTTTTGAGCCATTTGGGTAGTAGTCTTATGCTTCTCCCTCGCATTCTTTAATACTTGTTCTTCGACTGATTCAAGAATGTCTTTTAATGATTGACCATTGTGCTCAAATCCTGAAATATCAGCACTATGCTTTATGTATGGACCAGGCAGGTTTTCCATTTCAATTAATGGCTTAGAAGATGTTACAATCAGCCTTTCAATTAAATTCATTATCTCTCTGACATTCCCTTTCCAGTCTTGAATCAACAACTGATGAACAACCCCTTCATCTAACTCTCTTTGGCGATGATATTTTTCACAAAAATGGTTTACAAAGTAATCGATCATCGTAATAATGTCTGATGTTCGCTCTCTCAATGGAGGAATCGTAATAGGGACCACATTCAAACGGAAGAATAAATCCCTCCTGAATTCTTTCTCCTCTACAGCCGCCTCTAAATCCTTGTTCGTAGCTGCCAGAACCCGGAAGTCAACCTTCCTTTGCTTCGTACCGCCTACGCGATAAAATTGTTTCTCCTGGATGAACTTTAGAATTTTGACCTGGTTCGATAGAGATAACTCCCCTATTTCATCCAAAAAAAGGGTACCGCCTTCAGCGAGTTCTGCTAATCCTATCTTTCCTTTGCGGTCCGCTCCCGTAAAAGATCCGGGTTCATAGCCAAAGAACTCTGCTTCAAATAACGAGTCTGGTATCGCTCCACAGTTGACCTCAATGAACGGGCCGCCTTTTCGCTGACTTTTGTTATGTATGAATTTCGCGATATGGGACTTACCGACACCGGATTCCCCTAGCAGTAGGACGTTCACATCGACTTCTGCTACTTGCAGGGCAACCTGTAACACCTTTTTCATCTCATCACTTGAGGCAATGATCCCTTCCGAATAGTAATGACGGCTCCTTAGGATTTCAAGTTCGCTTTTCACCCTCTCCATCTCATCTTCCATTTCCGTTAAATACTTTTTCATATTCAATAATTCCGTTACATCATGGGAATAGCTTACGATTCTCACTAGTTCACCCGTTTCATTGAATACCGGGATCCCTGTAACAAGCAGTTTCTTACCTTCTTTACTCGTCTGGACCAACGTTATTTTTTTCTTTTCCTTTAGAACAATCGGAGTTAATATTGGAGAAAAAACGCCTGCTTTTTCCAGATCATATACAGATTTCCCTACCATTTCTGCCGAGTTCACGTTATATATGTCTCCGGTTGCGTCACTTACTTTCAAGATAATCCCATCTGTATTGGTTACTAAAATATCATCTTGCAGCGAATGAAGAATCGCTTCATTTTCATTCCAACTTTTTTTCATTTCAGTCACAGACAGCATCCCCTTTGCAAGTCTTGAAATTATTCAATAATGAATAATTATCCTGATTAATTTTATATTAATTCATTTATACCAAAGTTTTTTGACTTTTTATACATTTTTGAATAATTTATTCATAAATAAATACTTTTTACTATAATAGGTTGAGAAATTATTTTACTATTCAAATCATTTCGATTATCATTTTGGTAAGACTGTTTAAGGTGGGATAAGGATGAAACATGGAGAGAAGTTGACGTTGGAACACGCCCAGGAACTGGACAGGCAGGACTCATTGGCCCATTTCCGGAATGAATTTTACTTAAAGAAAAGTCACTATTATATGGATGGGAACTCCTTAGGCTTATTATCTAAACGGGCAGAGAAGTCGTTACTTACGTCATTGGAAGATTGGAAGGAACATGGGATCGATGGCTGGATGGATGGGCAGGAGCCCTGGTTCTATTATTCTGAGAAGCTTGGTGAAATGACGGCCCCTTTAGTTGGAGCAGAAAAGGAAGAAGTGATTGTGACGGGTTCCATTACGACGAACCTTCATCAGTTACTCGCCACATTCTACCAACCTGAGGGAAAACGCACCAAAATCTTAGCAGATGAATTGACTTTCCCGTCGGATATTTACGCGATCCAAAGTCAGCTGGAGTTAAAAGGCTACACCCCTGATGAACATCTGATTCAGGTAATAAGCAGAGACGGATACACATTAAGAGAAGAGGACATCATCGGGAAGATGACGAATGATATTGCTATGATTCTATTACCCTCCGTTCTCTATCGAAGCGGACAGCTCCTGGATATTAAGCGCTTGACGAACGAAGCCCATAAACGTGGCATTGTGATTGGATTCGATTTGGCCCATTCGATTGGAGCTCTTCCTCATCAATTACATGATGACGGAGTAGACTTTGCTGTATGGTGCAATTACAAATATTTAAATAGCGGCCCGGGTGGTGTAGGTGGATTATTTGTTCATAACAGACATAAAGGGAAAAAACCTGGTCTTTCCGGATGGTTCAGCTCCCGCAAGGATAAGCAGTTTGATATGGATCATACGTTGACCCATGCAGAGTCTGCAGGTGCCTTCCAAATTGGGACCCCGCATATATTAAGCAGTGCTCCTTTACTTGGCTCGCTGGAGTTATTTGAAGAAGCCGGCATTGAGAATCTGAGAAGAAAATCCCTTTCTCTTACACGATTTATGATGGATCTATTTCAACAAGAACTTTCACAGTATGGGTTTACAATCTGTAACCCACTTGAAGATGATCAGAGAGGTGGGCACATTAGTTTAAAGCATGAAGAGGCGGCAAGAATTTGTAAATCCTTAAAGGTGAACAAAGTCACACCTGACTTCCGTTCACCAAATGTGATTCGACTGGCTCCCGTGGCTCTCTATTCTTCATATGAAGATGTGTGGGAGACTATCCAAATTTTGAAAACCATCATGGACAAGGAAGAATATAAAAAGTTTGAAAATACGCGGAATGTTGTAGCGTAACTTCTTTTTGATTAGAAAGGATGAAACCGTTTGAAGATCATTGATATTTCCCGCCCGTTGCACAATGATACTCCTGTTTGGCCAGGGGACACTCCCTTTTCTTTCTCATTGAATTGGACGAAGGAGGAAACGGGATCCGTGAATGTAGGTCAGCTTACCATGAGTTCTCATACTGGAACACACGTCGATGCCCCCTTCCACTTTGATAAAGATGGAAAGAGAATATTGGACCTGCCATTAGAGAGGTTTATGGGACCGGCCATCGTTGTATCGATGGAAAATGCTTCAGAAATAAGAAGTGAACTAATGGAGGAGGTCGACTTTTCAGGCGTTAAGAAGGTACTTTTCAAGACTCATGCCTGGAAGAATCCTGAGCAGTTTCCCGAACGCATTCCACCCATTGCGAAAGAACTCGCACCTTTTTTGAAGGAAAAAGGCGTGGACCTGATTGGAGTGGATCTTCCTTCAGTGGATCCATTGGATAGTAAGGAGCTGACTGCTCACCATTTATTACGGCAACATGACATCGGAATATTGGAAGGGATTGTCCTTGACCACGTAGAGCCTGGACGATATGAATTGGTGGCCCTTCCCCTCCCTCTTAAAGAAGGAGATGGATCTCCCGTCCGAGCCATTTTAATGGATCGAACATGATAAGATTCCTTTACAGGTTTTCCCTTCATTTTGTATAATATAATAGAAAAGTTCATTCATTAAATACAGAGTCCTGGCTGCCACCAGAACTCTGACAGTATACATTGCCGTGAGCAATTTTATCCTTTAATAAGATAGAAGTAACCTTTCCTTTGCAGTTGTCATAGTGGGTGGGTTACTTCTTTTTTTGTTGCGTGACTGCGATTATTGCTACTGTTAAGGTACCAAAGGCAATCATCAATTGCAGTACGTCTGCCGTTTCGATCATTCCCGCTCATCACCTCCCATCTTAAGGGAGCTGCCTCTTGCCCACCCAGCTATGTACACCGTACACTTATTTTAACATAAAAAACGAACGTACGTTCTATAATTGTGAGCATATTTAGAAAATAGTTCCTTTTTACTGAATTTCCCCGCCTATAAATTGTTTTCAATCGCATATATTCCCTCCTCCTATTCATAGACTAACGATATAGATGTTTAAAATGGTGAAAATGGGACCATAGCTAATTTAAAAAGGAGGCGGCACAATGGGAATCACAATCACTTTGGGTTTAATCGTGATGCTGGGAATGATTTTGGGTATTCTTATTTATTTCTTAAGACAAGCTTTGGATTCAAATGATTCGAAAAAAATTGACTCTCATGATCATGATCATTTTTCACAATGATGGTTTGTATTAAAGACCGCTGCGAAAATTGTCGTTTATTGCAGAACGGTCGATATCTTGAAAATACGGTTGATAAAATGAAAGAACGGTTGATAAATCTTAATAAAGGTTGATATCTTTCTATAAAGGTCGATAAATCCGTATAACGGTTGATATCTTTAAGAAGGCGGTCGATCATCAAGGCAAAAAGCCCGGGCATCCTCTCTTCCAGGACGTTCGGGCTCTTTTTATTCAGTGATTTCCTTTTCACCCAGTTTCATTGAACTTGAGCATAGGGGACAAACCTTGGATTCCGTATCCTCATGGGTTTCCGGTCTCTGCCAGGCAATGCACTTGGTATTTGTGCAAACCCAGGCCAAGATCTTACTCACCTTCCCACTCCTCGCCTTTTTATTTATTTTCGGCTGATCCGTGTGGGGAGTATTCGTAAATAAGTCTGCAATAAAACGGGAGCATTTCCGCTGTTCACCTTGATAATAGGCAGGAGAAGAAATAAACAATTTCTCTTTTGCCCTCGTGATGGCTACATACGCGAGCCGTCTTTCTTCCTCTACTGCACCCAAAGTCTTTTCTTTTTGTTTCGGATCTTTGTATACCTTATCTTCAAGCTTATTGGCATTCAGTGCTGAGCTGTGGGGAAGGTTTCCTTCAATGGCGCCAATTAAAAACACGACGGGGAACTCCAACCCTTTGGAACGGTGAATCGTCATTAACGATACGCTGTTTGTGTTCTTCTTTTGACTCTGATTTGAATAGATTTCCTCATACTTTGCTTTCATCTCATCAATAAAGGTAATAAAACTCGAAATCGTATCAAAGCGCTTCGCCGATCCTTCAAGCTCGTCCAGCATTTCTTTAATAAGTTCCTTCTGTTCTGTTACCACATGTGATTCCTGGGCATCAATATATTGATGATAGAACTCTTTCCTGATCCGTTTGATAGCAGCTTCCGGTGACTGGTCTCCGATCGACTTTAGAAATTTCATCCGTTCTTTTATATTCTTCACCTGAAACTTCTTCAATCCTGATAATGTCGTTAAATGGATGAGAGGATATTTCTTTCTCTCTTTACGATCTTCCTCCAGAATATGAGCCATCCCCCGGTCCCTTCTTATAAAAAGAGTCGGCAGTAGTGATTCCATGGCTGAAAAATTCCTTGGAACAATCGATAACCGCAAGTAATCCACCACCGGTTTCACCGTCCAGTTTTCATAGAAGAGGGAATCCTTTTGATTATAAGGCGTGAAAGGAATCTCCTTTAATAGCAGTTGCTCAAAGACTGCCCGCCCGCTGCTCATGGTGCGGTGAAGAATCGTCATATCCCCGTACGTATAGCCTTCTCCTATTAACCGACGGATTTCTTCTGTGATCCAAACCGCCTCTTCATCTGCTGTTGCCGGTCTTGAATAAAGCGGCTTTTGTCCTTCCACCTTAGTGGCGATGAGTTCTTTAACACGACGGTGTTCATTCTGTCCGATCACTTTATTGCCCAACCCGATGATATAGGCATCAGATCGGTAGTTCTCTTTCAAAGTTACAACCCTTGCATCCGGGAACTCTTCATCAAAACCCAAAATAAATTCGTTTCTGGCGCCGTTAAAGGTGTAGATCGTTTGGTCATCATCCCCTACTACGAACAAGTTTCGATGAGCGGCAATCAACTTCATAAGCTCATATTGTACAAGATTCGTATCCTGGAATTCATCTACCATCACGTACTGGAAACGATGCTGAAGAGAGGTCAAGAGGTTAGGGTTCCCCAATAATAATTGATATGCCTCTGTCAAAATATCATCGAAATCCATTTTATGATTCATTCGCTTCCACTCTTCATATTTTAAGAGAATATCACGCACTTCTTTTTCTGATTTGGATTTCTGTGGAAGATCCCTGATATCTTTTTGGTTCAACTTATAATGAGAGAGTTTTGCGAGGAGCGTCTCCGCATCATAAGGGTCATATATCTTCATTTCTCTCTGAATTTGCTTCAAGATAATTTGTTTATAGCGCTCGTTCCCGATAACTTCTTGTGTGTAATGACGGGATCTTAATAAATAAAGAAACAGGGCATGAAACGTGCTGGCATGAACCTGTCCGCCAGCTTCCGTCCCCGGCAGACTTGAAATCCTCTGCTTCATTTCTTCCGCCGCTTTCTTTGTAAATGTCACCAGTAAAATATTCCTCGGCTCAATATTCTTCACGGTCATCAAGTAGCCTGCCCGGCAAACGAGGACCGTCGTCTTTCCAGTACCTGCACCAGCCAGGGTTAAGCACGGTCCCTTCACATGGCGCACAGCCTCTATCTGAGAAGCATTCAAATGAATGCCTGCTTCCTCCATCGTCCGAAAGAAAAAAGAATCCTCTTCATGGGAGGATATCAGTTGTTTCGTCGTTTCCCCTTTATGGAGTGGCGCTACCGGGATTTCCTTCTTTTCCGCTTCATATGGATAAATAGAATAGTTGGTTAATACTTTATTCAAAGCTCATTCTCCTAGCTTTTCTTTACGATTCATAACCTTCTCATCATAACAAGAGCCCTTTGTGAATAGCAATGACAATCTCAGGATGATAGGGATAGACTACTAGATATATAAATACTGTTAAACGATTGTTTAATCCCTTGAACCCTAGTAGAATAAATGTTTTGAAAGACTAATCAAACGTTTGTTTAAATCGGATATGCCCCCTGAGGATTAACATATTGATAGAAAAGGTAATAGAACATTAGGTGATAAATGATGAATCTAACAAAATGGGGCTTTACCCGCTTCAACAGCATAAAAGCAGAATTTGATCTTTTCCCCCACTCCCTTGTCATCCTCAGGAAGATCAGAAACTATTACTTCGTCAATAAAGTTCACTGGTCCCACCTTGATCCTGTGGTGGAAACACACCATCTTGAGGAAATGGAACTCCTCGTGAACCGGGAGTTTGACTTGGAAATGAATTATCTTAATAGAAGATTATATTAATGGCTCTAATTTTACTAATTTCATAAACTTTGTTGCTAAATAGCGAGTAGTAGTTGATTTCCGCTCCAGGCAATCGCTTTCCGCGGGGCGGGCGGTGAGCCTCCTTGGCGCCTTGCGCCAGTGGGGTCTCACCAGTCTCGCTATTCCTGCAGGAGTCGAGTGCCTTCCGCTCCAATCAACTTAGTGTAAAAATTACTAATAAGCTTTAACTTAACCTTGCTTTAAATGTCATTTCCTAATACTTTACATTCTTGTAGCTCTGTTCACCTTTAGCTCTTGAAGATTGTAAGGGAATTTGCGAGACTCCTGCGGAAAAACGGGCTGGGAAAGACCCCGCAGCGAAGTGAGGAGGCTTGCCCGCTCGTCAGCCGAAAGGAAGCGAATTCCCTTACAATCAAGCACCTTAACTAATTAAACAGAGCAACAGCACTTTCCTTTTAATCAAATAATAAGAAAGATTGAGATAAAGTGAGATAACCGACTATTTTATCGTAAAAAATAGCCCAAACCGCATTATATTGATTATTCTGAACATTTGCATTAATTTTATAATTTGTTAATATATAATTAATAAATGATTAACAAACACACAAACTTTAAAGGAAGGCGTGATTCCAATGAAGTAAGCTAGCAAAGCATGTCAGCATCACATCTCGCTTTTGAGATCGGCCCGTGAAAACTGATTTCAAGATGTGTGGATATGCGGGAATGCGCAATCTTATTTCAGGAGATGATTCCAATGAAGAGTGTAAGCGAAGCATGCTAACATCATGGTACGCAAGAAGATAGCCCGTGAAAACTATCTTCGTAACATGTGGGCGTGTGGGAAAATCAGCGGCAAGAGAAAATAAACTAAATAATACATGCAATACCATTAATTCAAAAGAATGTTAAGTATGTGTATTAGTAAGAAAGGATAGTAAAGTTAATTGAATAAGGTTTACTTAAGTTAAGGCGCTGTTTATGTGATATAGGCATAAGCAGCGTCTTAAATTTTGTTTAAAACTCTTCTTTTAACAGGGAACAAACAGCTGCATCACAAAAGATACCCTTTTCATATGCCGCTTTTCTCAATACTCCTTCGAACATAAACCCTGCTTTTTCAAGGCATTTCTTTGAAGCCTTGTTCTCCGGATCATAAAAAGCTTCTATTCTATTAAGGGACATTTCTTCAAACCCGTACTGCATGATCGGTCTTAACACCTCGGTCATAACTCCCTGCCTCCAATACGTTGGGTGAACCTCAAATCCCACTTCGGCTTTAAAGTGTTCTTTTTCCCACTGATGAAAACCGCAGCTTCCAATGATTTCGTCTGTCTCTTTTAAAGCAATCCCCCATCTGATCCCTTCATTCCCCTGAAATCTCCCGTTCCATCTGTTGATGATTTCAATAGCTTGTTTTTCTTCTTGAAAAGATTCTAAATCATAATATCGAGTGACTTCCTCTTTTGAAAAATAGTCAAATACTTGGGGAGCATCTCCCTCTTCCATCTTCCTTAAGCGGAATCTTTCTGTTTCAAGCACCGGGAAGGTTCTTGTCAGCATAATCATTCTCCTTTTCTTCTTGTTCTCTTTTACTATTCAACATTGTATTTTTTAATGCCTTCTTGAAAATTGAAATTCTCATAAAATCTTATACTCGTGATTAGAAACGTTGGTTTGTATTCTTTCCTTATTCTGGTTACAATCGATTTAATAAGATGAAAAGGATTGGAGAAGCGATGTTGGATCATAAAGCTCATAAAATCATTATAAGTAAAGCCATATTTACCGGAAATGCTTTAACCCCTTTTGATGGGTTCGTGGCTGTTCGGGATGACAGTATTATTGGAGTTGGTCCCCTCTCAGAGATGGTAAGCTTTATAGGACCGTCTACAGAAACATGGGATGTCGGAAACCGCCTGGTGACGGCAGGATTTCACGACTTTCATCTTCATTTGTTTTTAGGGGCAATGTTTGAGGGGTTCTGTCAGCTGACATTCGGGTATTCAGAAGATGCAACAGCGAAAATGGTTGCGCAATATGCAAAAGACCACCCGAACGATCAATGGGTACTTGGATTCGGCTGGCATCACGTACGCTGGCCTGGTCAGACTCTTCCCTCCCGTCACTCTCTGGATCAGTACATTCCACACCGTCCTGTTGTGCTTCTGAATGAAGAAGCTCATAGCGCTTGGCTGAATACAGCTGCCCTTCAGAAATTAGGGATTCACCGTGATACACCCGAGCCTCCTTTTGGAAAGATTGAAAAAGACGAGCAGGGGGAGCCGACCGGCTTTTTGTATGAGACGGCTGTTCAGTATGTAATAGAAGCTTTTTCGTTTGATGAAAAAGTGAAAAACAGGCTGATGAACGGGATGCTGGCAAAGACTTCATCCTACGGTATAACCTCTGTTTCTGATATGCTTCCTCTCCCCGGATATACCTTAGGGGATCCAGCTTTTTATAGGACCTTTGAGGAAAAAGGAACGCTGACGACGAGAATTCATTTTTTGGATGTTTTGGACGGAAACCTTGAGCGTGGTATTCAATTCAGGGAAAAGTATCAATCCGATAAGCTTCAATTTTCCGGCTTGAAGCAGTTCCTGGATGGTGTCCCCCTCACCTATACCGGCTTTTTACTTCAGCCTTACTTTGACCGTCCTTCTGAAACAGGCGGCACCATCTATGATCCTCATGTGTACCAAGAATGGATTGATGATGCTGACCGGGAAGGTTTCAGGATTCGCCTACACGCATGTGGAGACGCAGCGGTCCGGTTGGGCCTGGATTTGTATGAGCATGCCCAGAGTGTAAATGGCATGCGGGATTCCCGCCATACAATCGAGCATATTGAAGTTTGCGATCCAAGTGACTTCGATCGGTTTGAGAACTTAGGCGTCATTGCATCCATTCAGCCTGAACACCTGACATCAGGGTCCATGGATACGCATGCCTATTTAGACAGGCTGGGTCCGGGAAGGGCTCGATTCACTTGGCCGATTGGGTCCTTGCAGAATCATAGGGCCCGTATCGCGTTCGGAACGGACTTTCCGATTGTGGACCTGAATCCCATGCTTGGTCTTTACCGGGCGGTTACACGTAAACACGAAGACGGCACCCCACATGGAGGATGGAATCCTAACGAGAAAATTTCAATGGCACATGCCCTGATGCATTACACGAAATCCCCTGCTTACGGTAACTTTAGAGAACACGACTTAGGAACAATCGAAGTTGGAAAGAAAGCTGATTTAGTTGTCTTGGATCGTAATCTCTTTGAAGGGAAAACAGAAGAAATCCTGGAGACTGGTGTTTGGATGACAATGATGGATGGTAACGTCGTGTATGGGGGATAGGGTTAAAATTTTGGATGGGTAGATGGTGGTGTTATAAAGATTTTTCGACAAAAGGTTCATATATTTGAATTTTGGTTCATAAATTGGAATTTCGGTTCATATGTCATAGAAATCGGTTCATAACTCATGAATTCCGGTCCATATATTTGAATTCCTGCTTATAACAGGCTAATAATTACAACCAAGATGACCCAAACCCAATCATACACTACAGTTTGACTTAATGTTAATAAAAATCTCACATCAAGCGTACTTTTGTCATCAAAAAACAGAGGTCCGTCCCTCAAAACCTGGGGACGGACCTCTACCTATTCATCTTATTTTTGTTCCGGTGCTTGAAGTCCCCCGCCTCGAATGGTTTTTTCTTGGAATGGGAGATTGAGTTCTTTGCTAAGTTTCTCGAGGAAGCTCAGTTCGCGTTTAGATACGAGGCAGATGACGGTTCCTTCCGCCCCCATGCGCCCGGTTCTCCCTGAGCGGTGAATGTACTGTTTCGTATCGCTTGGGAAGTCGTAATGGACAACGTGTGTGACGTCTGTGATATCAAGACCACGTGCTGCGACGTCTGTTGTCAGAAGCATGGACACTTTTCCTGAACGGAAGCGGTCCAGTGATTGCTTGCGCTCCATCTTGTTTGATTCCCCTGCCAGTACTTCCAGTTCGACTCCCTTATACTTCAGTTTTTCTTCTATTTCAGAGAGCTTTTCAAGTTGATTAAAAAATACAAGGGCCTTGATTCCTTTGAAATATGAGATGCTTCTTAGAGCTTCCATTTTGTCCCGCAGCTCGCTGTATACATACACATGATCCACTTTCGGGTTATCAAGGTTCGCTTCCATTTTGACGATTTCATGGTTTTGCAATAGGGATTCTGCTACGTTCTCGGTTTCGTCTGACAAAGTGGCCGAGAAGAATAGAACCTGACGCTCTTTTAAGGTGGCTTTGATGATATCCTTCACTTCACGGATATGTTCTGATGAGATCATTAAGTCGAACTCATCGACGACGATGGTTTTCACTTCATGCATCTTCAATTTTTTCATTTTCATCAGTTCGATCAAGCGACCCGTTGTTCCCACTACAATATGTGGTTTTTTCTTAAGCTTCTCGACTTGCTTTTTAATGTTTGCTCCTCCTATGAAGGCAGCACTTGTGACGTCGGTTCCCTTCGCCCATTTCTGGATTTCCTGGTGGATTTGCATGACAAGCTCTCTTGATGGAGCAAGTATCACAGCTTGAGCCTGTTTTCTTGATGGATCAATGGCTTGGATGATTGGAAGGAGATACGCCAACGTTTTCCCTGTTCCAGTCGGCGATTCACAAACAACATCTTTCCCTTCCATGATGAGAGGTACCACACTCTCCTGAACAGGAGTTAAAGAAGTGAATCCTGATTCTTCCCAGTTTTTTTGGATTGATGGGGTATTGATAATAGTTGGAATTGAGTTCATGCTATTAGTCCTTTCTTAATCGGCAGAGGCAGCAGGAATCTCTTCGTCCACGATTGGCAAGCTGATTTCCACTGCGGTTCCTTTTTCTTTTTCACTTTGAAAGTGTATATATCCTTTATGTCGTTCAATGATCTTTTGACAGATGGCCAGTCCCAAACCCGTTCCTTTTTCTTTCGTTGAATAGAAGGGTTCTCCAAGGTGGCCGATTCTCTCCGGTTCCATACCTACTCCGTTATCCGCCACTACAACATGGGCGTCATCTCCTCGAGTGACCAATGTAATCGAAACGATTCCATCCTTGTGATCAGGTATGGATTCAACTGCATTTTTAATAATGTTAATGAACACCTGTTTGAGTTGATTTCCTTCACCCAATACATACAAAGGCTTTTCCGCCAGGTTTTTATATTGAATGGATACATTATCAAGATGAGCCTGTGCTTCCATCAGCACCAGTACTTGTTTCAGGATATCATCCAGTTTTTCATGACGAAGGTCGAACTCCTGCTGTTTACCCAGAATCAGCATCTCCCCTGAGATCAAGTCAATCCGGTCGACTTCAGAGAGCATGATATCCAAATGATCATGGTTGATTCGATTACTGATTTGCATAAGTTGGATGAATCCTTTAAGGGAAGTAAGGGGATTGCGGATTTCATGTGCAACAGCCGCAGCTAGCTGGCCAATGACAGAAAGCTTTTCGGATGCGATCACCATTTCTTCATTTTTCCGGTGAAGTGTGATATCTCTTGCAATGGCAAACATTCCCGTCACTTTTTGATTAACAATAATCGGTACAAGTGAACAGCGAAGTATTTTCCGGTTGTTATTGGCTAAATGAATGGTCGTTTCAAAGGTTGACGCCCAGCCTTTGAAGGTTTGGAAAAAGTACTCCGTTACCCTTTTCATCTCGACTTCATCCAAAAATTTACTGAATTTCACTTCTTTCAACTCTTCATGAGTTGATTCCAGCAATCCTTCAGCTTCAGAGTTCACAGATACCACATTGCCATCCAGGCTAAGCTCTAAGACTGCATCCGGATTTTGTTCAAATAGAGAATGATAATGCTGATTCCTTATCTGAAGCTGTCTCTCTTTTTTCTTCAACTTTTCATTCGAGATTATTAATTCACTGGTTCTCCGATAAACCAATAAAAAAATGATCATACCTGTTACTAGTGTAAATAACCAGCCTTTATAGCGCTGAAAATAAATATACATGCTGAGCTTTTCATGAGCGATGATCATGGAAAAATAGTCTGATAATATAATCCACAGGATGCCTAATAATACGTAGGTGACGGAAATTTTCAAGGCAATGTCTTTTGCTTGTTTCATCGTTGAGAGTTCACCTAAATTCAAAATAGTCTTTCTCCTATGGTTTCTCAGTTCTTACCAATTTATCATAAATTCTTTGAAGACTTATTTTCCTTTCAAAAAGAAAGTCGTCAAAGGGTAAATTCCTATGCTTTGTATGATGAGAGAAAGCAGGATGACTCCAAATGTCAAGGAATGGAGTAGCTGAGGTCCTTGTCCATCTATACTTAGTAATAAGGCAACAGACATAGTTCCTTTAATACCGGACCAAGTTAATATGAATACTTCCTTCCATCCGTACTTTTTTCTCCAGGTTTTTTTCATTTTGACAACACCAATAATAATAACATAGCGAACCACTAAGGAGAGAATAAATAGGAAGAAGATCCACCCGGTTAGTGAGAAAGACAAATACTGTGTCGCCTGGATCCCGATTAATAGGAATAAAAAGGTGAGAATGGTCGGTTCCATGACTGTCCAGAAACCATCTAGATCCTTTCTAAAATGATGTTCTTTAATCGTTCTTCCGTATTCATACGAAAGCATGATCCCTGAGAATACAGTAGCCAGTACGCCTGAAACACCAAGCTCTTCCCCTATGTAAAAGGTTCCATAAGCAAGAATAATGCTAAGCATGATCTGATATCTGGAATCAGTTGTGAAGTGGATGGCTTTACTCGCCAGCCAACCGAGTGACACACCAATCGCGACTCCCCCTAAGGAAACCAAAAGAAATTCCAAAAGAAAAGAAGGCACTGAAATGGATCTTTCCCCAAAGTAGACTCCTGCCACAACCGTAAAGAGCACGATGCTTGTCCCATCATTGATCATTGACTCACCTTCTACAACATCTGCTATGTCCTGGTGATTGGAAGATTCTTTTAATATAGATACAACGGAAACAGGATCCGTAGGCGTCAGGATCGTTGCGATTAATAGAGCCTCTACAAACGAAATGGAAAGCCACGGATGTAAACCGTAATAAAAGAGCAGGCTCATCAGAAGGGTCGTAATAATAATCCCCACTGTACTAAGGATAGAGATGATTCCAACATGCTTTTTTAAGGATTTTGTTGAAAATTGATATGCGGAAATAAATAATAAGGATGGTAGAAACCATTCAAAAATAATGTCTTTCGTTAAGTTGACGTCAGAAAAAGCAGGTACGTACGACAGCCCTATTCCAAACAGAAGTAAGACTACTGGAACAGGAACATTCTTTTTCTTATTATCAATGGTAAAAACACTGTAGCCAATTACAAGCAAAAACAAAATTTGGATTGGATCGATGATTCACACCTCCGTACTAGGGGTTATACCTTTTTATTCCACTGACCTCCTAACTTTAAACACCCCCCAACCTTCTTCCTATTTTTTCAAAATTGTGTTTATATTTCATGGAAGAGGAAAAAAGAGAAGCAATGATAGTGAAAGCAGGTGATGCTACATGTTGAGCACGATGTATGGTAGCAAAACATTCAGTAAAAGCGGTACGATTACCCTCCCACACAAATGGCGAGACCAGTTTGGACTAGTTCCAGGAAGACTTGCAGAACTCGTTTACCAAAACAACTGTATATACATTAAGCGAGCGGTCAAAGACTCTACTCATAACAAGCGCTACGTCTCAGAAAAAGGAACCGTCCATATCCCAAAAGAACTCCGCGAAGAAATGGGCATGTCCCATCAATCACCCTACTACCTAATCGTAAATGAAACAGATAATTGTTTTATGATTTCAACAGAAAAATAACCATACGAACCAAGCTTTCTCCTCAACCAAACAAGGTCCGTCCCTCGCCTGTTTCAAAGCGACGAGGGACGGACCTTTAGTTGTTGGGTGGTGATGCTGCTTCCGGATGGTGAGATGGATAGTTTGCGGACGTTCATGCTTGGGAAGGACTGTTCCAACTGCCGTGCGAGCCATTCACTTGCTTCCCGTTCCACAAAGCAGGCAATCGTCGGGCCGGCACCGCTTAAGGCGACACCGAATGCCCCGAAACGGCCCGCTACCCCTTCTACTGCATCGTAGTGAGGAAGCAGCTTTCTTCGGTGGGGCTGATGATACCTGTCTCGCTTCATCATTTTCCCAACTGTTTCCCAATCTCCCGTTAGAAACGCTGCCACCAGTACATTTGAAATCGCTCCGGCTTCCACGGATTCGTCAAAGGAAAGACTGGCGGGAAGTACATTTCGGGAATCCGATGTTTTCAGTTCAGCTTTAGGAATCACGCATACCACATCAATCGGCAGATCGGGAATCGATAAAAGACTCACACCCTTTTCATGCTGACAGCTGACTACAAACCCACCATATAGTGAAGCTCCCACGTTATCGGGATGACCTTCAAATCGATTCGCAAGTGCCAGTTTCTCTTCCTGGGTCAGATCCAGCTCACACAGGGCATTGGCAAGCTCAATGCCCGCCACAACCGCGGCTGCGCTGGAGCCTAACCCTCTCGTTAACGGAATGTCACTGGATACGTAGAGGTGACAAGGAGAAGGCTTCTTACCATAGTCATCTGCCACCTCTTTCACGACCTCTACTATAAAATGAGACTCATCAGTCGGAAAGACCTCCAGGGCAGAAGAAAGGGGAATCACTTGCCAATCTTCTGCTTCATGTACCTCAACGGTTAAAAATACATTTAACGCCAAGCCTAGAGAATCAAATCCAGCGCCTAAATTGGCTGTGCTTCCAGGGACAATGATCTTCCAGGAGCGGGAGTCATGTCTTTTCATACGCCAATTGTCCCTTTAATATAGTCCTTCACCATTTCACGATCGTTTGGCAATTTCACCGGTATGACCGGACTGCATTCCATGGCCGTAACCGGATCCTTTAAGCCGTTACCTGTCAGCACCGCCACTATCTTTGAACCTTTTTCGATCAAGCCTTTATCTAATGATTTCTTTATTCCTGCAATCGATGCACATGAAGCGGGCTCGGCAAAGATCCCTTCTTTACTTGCAAGCAGCTGGTAGGCCTCAAGAATTTCGTCATCGGTTACTTCATCAATATATCCGTTTGATTCCTTCAACGCGTCGATTGCTAATGTCCAGCTTGCCGGGTTCCCGATTCGGATCGCAGTGGCAATCGTTTCAGGCTGAGGAAACACCCTGTCATGGACCAGAGCTGCTGCTCCAGATGCTTCAAAGCCAAACATTCGTGGTAAAGTTGAAGCTTTGAGCTCATGATATTCTTTGAATCCTTTCCAGTATGCTGAAATATTTCCCGCATTACCGACAGGGATCGCAAGCACATCAGGGGCCTCACCCAACCCTTCGATGACTTCAAAAGCGGCTGTTTTCTGTCCTTCCAAACGATACGGATTCACTGAATTCACCAGAGTCACAGATTCGGTTTTACTCAACTCACGGACGATTTCCAGGGCTTCATCAAAATTCCCTTCGATGGAAATGATTTCGGCACCATACATGACAGCTTGAGCTAATTTCCCTTGAGCAATTTTCCCCTCGGGGATGACCACGATACATTTGATTCCTGCCCTCGCTGCATAGGCCGCTGCTGAAGCAGAGGTATTTCCAGTAGAGGCGCAAATGACCGTCGAACTCCCTGACTCTACCGCTTTGGCAACGGCGAGAACCATACCGCGATCTTTAAAGGATCCGGTAGGGTTTGCTCCCTCTACCTTTACATTCAACTCGATGCCCCATTCCCGGGACAGCGTTTTTAATTCAACCAAGGGAGTATTCCCTTCATTTAAAGTTAAAAGAGGCGTGTCATCATTTAATGGAAGATGCTCTCCATACTGCTCCAGTAACCCTTTCCATCTCATCCTTTGTCTCCCCCTTCTACACGGTATGAACTTTCGATCGAATGAACCGCTTCATAATCCTTCAGCTCCATCAAAATGTCTTCGTAATGATCAAGAGATGATTTATGAGTCACAAGGACAATTTCAGCAAACTCATCACTGTCTAACGGATTCTGCAGAATCTTCTCAAAACTGACACCGTGATTCGAGAAGATGGAAGTGAGTTTTGCTAAAACGCCTACTTCATCCTGAACGTGCAGACGCAAGAAATATTTTGAATGAATTTCATTCCGTTCTTTTAACTTTTTAGGGAACTGCGGGTTCACCGCACTCTTACCCGTGACTCCCAATCTCATATTCTTCATAATTCCTACCATATCTGATACGACGGCTGTGGCAGTTGGAAGACTTCCTGCCCCCGGACCGTAAAACATCGTTTCACCAACCGCTTCCCCGTATACGTACACTGCGTTATATTCATCATGAACGGATGCGAGTGGATGTTCATTTTGCAGCAGAGTGGGTTCCACGTTCACTTCAACACTATCTCCTTCACGGTGAGCGTAGCCGATGAGCTTCACTGTGTAGCCGAATTGCTCGGCATATTGGATGTCATCACCCGTCACTTCCGTAATCCCTTTCACTTTCACATCGGCTAAATCGACGTTCATAGAAAACCCTAATGTTGAAAGAATCGCCATCTTTCTCGCTGCATCCAAGCCGCCTACATCTGCCGTCGGATCCGCTTCTGCATATCCTAAGTCCTGGGCTTCCTTGAGAACATCATCGAAGGTCCGTCCCTCTTTCGTCATCTTCGTCAAAATAAAGTTCGTCGTTCCGTTGACGATTCCCATCATTTTCGTGATGCGATCGGAGGCAAGGCCATCTACTAAACTTCTTAAAATCGGGATACCCCCTGCAACGCTGGCTTCGTAGAATAGGTCACAGCCGTTTTCTGAGGCTGTCCTTAGTAATTCCGGCCCGTGAAGCGCCATAAGATCCTTGTTTGCCGTTACGATATGCTTCTTCTGGTGCAGTGCATGGAGGAGATGTTCCTTCGTCGCTTCGATTCCTCCCATTACCTCGACCACAATATCAATTTCAGGAT
Source organism: Rossellomorea sp. GQ25 (assembly GCF_059758515.1). NCBI lineage: Bacteria > Bacillati > Bacillota > Bacilli > Caryophanales > Bacillaceae > Rossellomorea > Rossellomorea sp. GQ25. The sequence continues at coordinate 892,187 of NZ_JCAXEQ010000002.1, forward strand.
CAAACAGGACGTCCTCAGGATTTAAGGTCAGTATGCTGTTTTCCATTTCCAGTCCTCTATCTTTCTCTAAATCCTGAACAAGGGCTTTCTTTACCTTCACAGGGCAGCCGATTTGATGGGACAGTTTATCCTGATGATTCTCTACAATCTTCACCACTCCGGCTCCCACCGTTCCGAGTCCTAAAAGTCCGATTGAAATTGATTCCATAAGCCGAAAACCTCCATTTGTTTATTTCATATGTACATTTGTTCTTGTATAGTGGACATTATAGTTGAAAAAATTACCTATTACAATAGGTATTTACGTATTTATTGAATGTAAGAGCTTTCATTATTCATAGATTGGGAGAATTATTTTTATACGAGCAAATTAAGACTGTGTTGCTAAAGTATCTGTCTTAAAATGTACCTTTCCTGCATAATGTGGTGCTATGTGCTAGTTGGGTTGGTTTCACTGCTTGTACATCGTCATGATCGCTGATATTGTGCCACTTTCGGTCAAACTTGTGCCACTTTTGCGATTTGTTGTGCCACTTTCCACCAAACTTGTGCCACTTTTACCGTTTGTTGTGCCAAATTGTGAACAAACTCGAACACCTAACAACTGCCCCAACGCTAGTAAAAACAGAGGACCGCTCCTAACTAACATGCAGTTAAGAGCCGTCCTTCTTTTACACAATATAGTGCAGCTGTCTGGCCATTTTGGATAGATCACGATACACAGGGATCTTACTTGGGTCGGCATTTCCTCCACTGATGACACAGCCGACTTTCTTTCCATGTACCTCGACCTTTTGGCACATGGCTGCCGCTAAGGATGCTGCTCCTGCTCCTTCAACCAGCGTTTTTTCCCGTTGAAGCATAAACATGATACTATAGGAGATTTCTTCATCCGTAACGGTGACCATATCGTCTACATACTGACGGATGATCGGAAACGTGAGCTCTCCAGGCTTCTTGACGAGGATCCCGTCCGCAATGGTGTGTACATGCTCCAGGGATCCTTTGTTTCTTCCTGTAAAAAAGTTATACGTAGCAGGGGCTCCCAGTGCCTGTACGCCGACGATTTGTACTCGGGGGTTAAAGGCTTTTACGGCCAGTGCCATCCCGGCCAACAGGCCTCCTCCGCCAACAGGTACCAGGATCATGTCTAAATCACTGAGTTGCTGAAGCATTTCCAGTGCGACTGTGCCTTGCCCAGCCATCACTTTATGATCATCAAATGCATGAACATACGTCGAGCCATTTCTGATTTTCTCTTCAAGTGCTGCCCCGTAGGCTTCCTGATAGGTGTCTCCAGTCAGAACAATTTCAGCTCCGTAATGTTTCGTTGCCGCTATTTTTGTGGAAGGTGTCCGTTTCGGCATGAAGATTTTCGACGGAACTCCGCGCAGGGATGAAGCCAGTGCCACACCTTGGGCATGATTTCCTGCAGATGCGGCAATGATGCCTCTACCCGCTTCTTCTTCAGACAATGACATGATTTTATTCATTGCGCCTCTTACTTTGAAGGAACCTGTTCGCTGCAGGTTCTCCATTTTCAAATAGATCTCTCCACCTGTGAACGTATTCAGCGTCGATGATTGCTTTAACGGTGTTCGATGCACCTGATGACTGATTCTTTCCATTGCTTCTACAACTTCAGTGTTATCCATTAAATTCCCAAGCCACTCACCTCATGATTTTTTTCGTATTCTTCAATATTTTTTCCGTAATGTAACGTCAAATCAATCTCATCCAGTCCTTTTAAAAGCATCGTCTTCCAGTAAGGGTCAATGTCAAAAGAGAAGCGAAGTCCTTCTGAATCACAAATGGTCTGATGCTCAAGGGACACTTCAATTTTATATAAATCTACATGATTCTCATTTTTCAAAAGTGCATCCACTGTTTTTTCATCCAGTTGAATGGGCAGGATCCCATTTTTCAAACAGTTGTTATAAAAAATATCAGCAAAGCTTTTGGCGATGATTACTTTAAACCCATAGTCTTGAAGGGCCCACGGTGCGTGTTCCCTTGAGGATCCACAACCGAAATTCTTTCCACCGACGAGGACCTCGGCGTTTTGATATTGAGGTGTGTCTAATATGAAATCGTCTCTTAGCGACTTCCCATCGTCTTCAAACCGCCAATGATAAAACAAGTACTGGCCGAAGCCTTTACGCTCAATCCTTTTTAAAAACTGTTTCGGTATGATTTGATCGGTGTCTACATTGTCTCTTCTGAGAGGAAACACTTTTCCTTCCACATGATTGATCGCCACCTTTTCACCTCCTAAGAAATCGGCATCTTTTCAAGCTTTCGTACATCTGTCAGTTTTCCAGTCACGGCAGCCGCTGCGGCCATGGACGGGCTCAATAAATGGGTTCTCGATCCGTTTCCTTGCCGGCCTTCAAAGTTCCGGTTGGAAGTCGATGCACAGCGTTTGCCTGGAGGCACGATATCATCATTCATAGCCAGGCACATGCTGCAGCCTGCTTCCCTCCACTGGAATCCGGCTTCTTTAAAAATGGTATCCAACCCTTCCTCTTCCGCCTCTTTCTTCACTTTAAATGAACCCGGAACAACCAAAGCGGTTACGCCCGGCTTTACAGTGTGGCCTTTTACCACCTCCGCAGCCGCCCTCAAGTCACTCAAACGAGAATTCGTACACGAGCCAATAAACACATAATCAACCTCGATATCCTCGATTCTCATTCCCGACTCGAGCCCCATATAATGGATCGCCCTTTCAACCCCTTCTCTTTCAGAAGGGTCTACGTACTGTTCCGGATGAGGGACGGACCTCGAAATCGATGCGCCCATTCCAGGATTGGTTCCCCATGTTACATGAGGTTCAATCTCCTCACCCTTCACCTCAATTTTGTGATCATAGGTTGCGTCCTTGTCACTCGTTAAGGATCTCCACTCTTCTTTACATTGTTCAAACGATTTATCTTTAGGAAGATATTCTCTTCCATTTAAATAATCGAAGGTCGTCTCGTCAGGACTGATTAATCCCGCTTTTGCTCCTGCTTCTATGCTCATATTACAGACGGTCATTCTTTCTTCCATGGATAGATTGCGGATCACTTCACCGGTGAATTCGATGACATATCCGGTTCCAAATCCTACCCCGTAGGTAGAAATGATGTTTAAGATCACGTCTTTGGCTGTGACACCGAATCCCAACTCTCCCGTCACTTCCACTTGAAGAGTTTTCGGCCTGGATTGCCAGAGGGTTTGAGTTGCTAATACATGCTCCACTTCACTCGTGCCAATCCCGAAGGCCAGTGCTCCGAAGGCTCCGTGGGTTGAGGTATGGCTGTCTCCGCAAACAATGGTTTTCCCCGGCTGTGTCAAACCGAGCTCTGGACCGATGACGTGGACAATCCCTTGATCAGGATGGTGAATATCGGCAAGAGTGACATCAAATTCTGCGCAATTTTTCTTTAACGTATCCATCTGCAGTCGAGCGATTTCATCTCTGATGATGTGACGCTCTCTCGTCGGTACATTGTGATCCATCGTGGCATAAGTTAAATCAGGTCTTCTCACCTTGCGATTCTTTATTCGAAGACCTTCAAATGCTTGGGGAGACGTAACTTCATGTACAAGGTGCAAATCAATATACAGTAAATCCGGCTTTCCCTTTTCTCTGTGTACAATGTGTTTTTCCCATATCTTTTCGATGATATTTTTCCCTGCCATGAACTCCCTCCTGGTTTGGTAAGATTTTTATTCAGTTAAGACTGTATTGATAGAATTGTTGCTAAGCGAGTAGTGGTTGATTTCCGCTCCAGGCACTCGCTTTCCGCGGGGCGGGCGGTTAGCCTCCTCGGTGCAAGCGCCTGTGGGGTCTCACCTGTCCCGCTATACTCGCAGGAGTCGAGTGCCTTCCGCTTCAATCAACTTCTTTATAATCTGTTTGCTTCCACAAAACCAATTTCAGTAACGCCTCTGCAAAATCCGACATGCACATTCTACCCTACAAGTAAGCCGCCAAGATTGAAGACAGCGCATGATCCGCTTCTAAGCGCTCTACAACCAGCTGGCTCATGGCACCCGTCCCTACAACGGTTCCGCGTCCCATCGTCCAAAGATCTCCTGTACGGTAGCCTGCATTCAATACTTCCTGGACGGCCATTTCGATCATTTCCGCTTCTTCTTTTAAACCGAAGGAGTGTCGCAGCATCATAGCAACCGATAGAATCATGGCCAGTGGATTAGCTTTTCCCTTTCCAGCGATATCAGGTGCAGATCCGTGTACCGGTTCGTAAAGCCCGAAGGAGTCCCCTCTTAAACTGGCGGAAGGGAGCATTCCGAGTGAGCCTGTGATCATGGAGGCTTCGTCACTCAGGATATCCCCGAACATATTCTCAGTTACTAAAACATCGAATTGCTTCGGCTGATACATCAGCTTCATGGCCGCTACATCGACCAGCATGTGCTCCACTTCCACATCCGGGTATTCAACGGCGACTTCATTCACGACTTCACGCCACATTCGACTTGTTTCCAGAACATTTGCCTTGTCGACGGACGTTAGTTTTTTCTTGCGCTTTTGAGCCAGCTTGAAGGCTTTATGAACGATTCGTTCGATTTCACTTTTTTCATATACAAGGGTATCAACTGCAACTTCGTCTCGCTTCCCTTGACGACCGGACGGCTGACCGAAGTACAATCCTCCTGTCAGTTCTCTGACAATCACCAAATCTACTTCTTCTACAATCTCCTGTTTTAGTGGGGATGCACCTAGTAAACTTTCAAATGCTTTCACCGGTCTCAGATTCGCGAAAAGGTTGAACTCTTTGCGGATCGCCAGGAGACCTTTTTCAGGACGAAGCTCTTTCGGAAGATGTTCCCATTTTGGTCCTCCAACGGCCCCAAGTAATACGGCATCACTATCTTTACAAAGCTTGATTGTTTCAGGAGGTAAGGGTGTACCGAAGCGATCGACGGCAGACCCGCCGATGTGACCTTTTTCGACTTCGAATTCATGACCGAACCAATCACCCACTGCGTTCAGTACTTCTAATGCCCCGTCCATAATCTCTTGACCGATACCGTCTCCTGGTAGTACAGCGATTTTTTTCTTCATTAGAATTACCTCCTGTTTTGATTGGTCTTATGGGAGAGCCTTGGTATACAAGGCTTCTCTGTCTTACAAGCTGGCTTCCACTGCTTCCTTCTCCATGGACTGTGATTTCCGTTGTGCTGATCGGTTCACTGCATTCAGATAAGCACGGGCTGATGCTTCTAATACATCCTGGGCGGTTCCTCTTCCACTTGTATTTTCTCCGTTATATTCGAGTCGGACATAGACTTCTGCAAGGGCATCCCGGCCCCCTCCGACTGAGTTGATCTTGTAATCTAATAATCTAGAAGGACTTGGCAGTATCTTTTCGATTGTATTGTAGATGGCTTCTACACTTCCTGAACCCGTTGAAGCGAGCTGGGTTACACTTCCATCCTCAAACTTCAATTCGATCGTGGCCGTCGGGATATTGTCCATGCCATATTGGACCTGCATTCTTTCTAACGTAAAGCCGACTCCATCGGCCATTTCCGTTTGCTTATTCGTCAGGATGCTGAATAGATCTTCATCGACGATTTCCTTCTTCTTATCCGCCAGATCCTTGAATGCATGAAATGCTTCATTAAGCTTCTCATCTGAAAGTTCAAATCCCAATTCAACTACCTTATTTTTAAAGGCGTGACGTCCGGAGTGTTTTCCCAGAACCAGGCGGGTTGCATTCACTCCAATCAACTCAGGGGTGATGATTTCGTACGTTGTTTTTTCCTTCAGCATTCCGTCCTGGTGAATACCTGATTCATGAGCGAAAGCATTATCACCTACAACCGCTTTGTTAGCTGGTACTCTCATCCCCGTCAGCTTACTGACAAGAGAGCTTGTTTTCTTAATTTCATCTAGTTTCAGGCGGGTGGTGGCTCCGTAAAAATCTTCCCGGATTCTAAGAGCCACTGCGATCTCTTCCAGAGCTGCATTTCCAGCCCTTTCTCCGATCCCATTGATCGTTCCTTCAATTTGATCGGCTCCGTTTTCAATGGCAGCCAGTGAATTGGCTGTCGCCATTCCCAGATCATCATGACAATGAGCCGATAGCTTTACTCCGTCAATATTCGGAACGTTTTCTCTTACGTATCGAAAGAGTTCTCCGTATTTTTGGGGAGTAATATACCCTACCGTATCGGGCAGGTTAATGACCGAAGCCCCTGCTGCAATGACTCTCTCCATGATCTTCACTAAGAAATTCAAGTCTGTTCGGCACGCATCTTCTGCCGACCACTGAACAACCGGGAAAAATTTCTTAGCATATTGAACGGCCTGAACGGCTGTATCAATGACCTGATCAGGGGACATCTTTAACTTATGGGTCATGTGAATGGGTGAGGTTGCAAGGAACACATGCAATCTTGGTTCCGCAGTACCCTTAAGAGATTCCCAAACCGCATCGATATCCCGTAGTTGGGCTCGTGCCAGCCCTGTAACAGAGCTGTTTTTGATCGTGGAACCGATTCTCTGCACGGCATCGAAGTCTCCTTTTGAAGCTGCAGGAAACCCGGCTTCAATTACGTCTACCCCCAGCCTTTCCAGCTGCTTTGCTACTTCGATCTTTTCAATCGTATTTAGATTTACACCCGCTGACTGTTCACCGTCCCGTAGGGTTGTGTCAAAAATCTCAATGGTTCGCATTCGCAACCACTTCCTTTTCTTTAGTAGAAGGTTTCTGAACAAATGGCATCATTTTACGAAGCTCTTTTCCAACGACTTCAATCGGATGCTGACTTTCACGCTGGTTGATGGCGTTAAACTCCGGACGGTTTGCCTGGTTCTCCAAGATCCATCCCTTCGCAAATTTTCCTGTTTGGATATCCGTTAATACTTCCTTCATGCGGGCTTTCGTTTCTTCGTTCACCACCCGTGGACCTGAAACGAAGTCTCCCCATTGAGCCGTGTCTGAGATTGAGAAGCGCATTCCTTCTAATCCCTGCTCATACATTAGGTCAACGATCAGCTTCAATTCGTGTAAACACTCGAAATAGGCGACCTCTTTTTGATAACCGGCTTCGACCAGCGTTTCGAATCCTGCTTTTACAAGGGATGTTACCCCTCCACACAGGACTGCTTGTTCCCCGAATAGATCGGTTTCTGTTTCTTCCTGGAAGGATGTTTCCAGGATTCCTGCGCGTCCTGCCCCTACACCTTTTGCATACGCTAGCGCCAGTTCACCGGCTTGACCTGAAGCATCTTGATAAACCCCAAATAGTGCGGGCACTCCGGCTCCTTCTTCAAATGTTCTTCTTACCAGGTGCCCCGGTCCTTTCGGTGCTACCAGGAATACATCTACATCTTCCGGGGGAACGACTTGGTGGAAATGAATATTGAATCCGTGTGCAAATGCCAGTGCTTTCCCTGTTGACAGGGCCGGCTTGATTTCTGCCTCATACACTTTCGGTTGATGCTCATCCGGCAGGAGTACCATGATGACGTCTGCCTGTTCACTTGCTTCCCGGACGGAGTAGACATCAAATCCGTCTTTTTCCGCCTGGTCCCACGACTTTCCTTTTCTCAACCCCACTACCACATCAAATCCGCTTTCCTTCAGGTTTTGAGCATGTGCGTGACCTTGTGAACCATAACCGATAACCGCTACCTTCTTCCCTTTTAAAACCTCTTCATTTACATCTCCGTTATAATATACCTTTACCATTTCCCTCATCCTCTCCATTTTTTGAATAATACGTTTTTTTAAAGCATCCATTCAACTTCTAATTCACGATTGAATACTGTTTTAAATCCGTTACCGATTTACCATTTCCCCTTGCGAATGCCGTGATGCCTGTTCGGGCAATTTCTTTGATTCCGTATGGTCTTAACAGATCGATGATGGCTTCAATTTTGGATGTTTCGCCTGTTACCTGGACGGTTACGCTGTCCCTTGCCACATCAATGATGGCGGCCCTGAAAGGTTCTACGATTCCATTGATTTCAGATCGGGTCTGCCCTGTACTTAACACCTTGATGAGTGCCAGTTCCCTTGCAACTACGCCTTGATCCGTGATGTCGGAGACCTTGAGGACATCAATTTGTTTATGAAGCTGTTTTAAGAGCTGTTCAATTTTGCGATCGTCTTCAACATTGACGACAAAAGTCATTCTCGAAATCCCTTCGACTTCTGTGTAGCCTACTGAAATGCTTTCGATGTTGAACTGACGCTTTGTAAACAATCCGGTCACCCGATTCAAGACACCGCTCCGGTTATGAACAAGAGCCGTTACAATCCGTTTCCTCATGGTTTCACTCCTAACATTTCGTGTAATCCTTTTCCTGGAGCCACCATCGGGTAGACATTTTCCTTAGGATTCACCCAGCAATCGATGAGTACCGGTTCATCACTTGTTAATGCTTCTTTTAAAACAGAATCCACGTCTTCCTGGGTTTTCACTTGATGTCCTTTGATTCCGTATGATTCGGCCAGTTTCACAAAGTCAGGCTGCATAGCGAAAACCGACTGTGAGTATCTTTCTTCAAAGAATGTCTCCTGCCACTGTCTCACCATTCCGAGGGTACCGTTATTGAGAAGCACCACTTTAACAGGAAGGTTCAACTCTTTTAGCAGCACCAGCTCTTGAAGAGTCATCTGGAATCCGCCATCGCCTACAAAAGCAACCACTGTACTTGAAGGGTTCGCTAACTGAGCCCCGATCGCTGCCGGAAATCCGAATCCCATCGTGCCAAGGCCGCCGGAAGTGACCCAATTATTCGGCTTTTTAAAAGAGTAATACTGTGCCGCCCACATTTGATGCTGCCCCACGTCTGTTGTGACAACCGCTTCCCCGTTTGTCATTTCATACACCTGTTCGATGAGGCGTTGAGGTGAAAGAACATCGTGGGCCTGGTTATACCAGAAAGGATATTCCCTTTTGTATGACTTGAGATGATGATGCCAGGCATCGAAATCAGGCTTCTCTTCCGCATGTTGAAGGAGTTTTTCCAGTGCCTGTTTGGCATCGGCTACGATCGGGATCTGCGTTTTGACGTTCTTCCCGATCTCAGCGGGATCGATGTCTATATGGACCACCTTGGCCCGTGGTGCAAAGGTAGCGAGATTCCCTGTCAGCCTGTCGTCAAATCGAGCACCAATATTGATAAGTAAGTCACATTCGTGGAGGGCCATATTGCTTGCATAACACCCATGCATCCCCGCCATGCCGAGAAACAACGGGTGATCTGCCGGAAATCCACCTAAACCTAAGAGGGTGTGAATCACCGGGATGTCATATTGTTCTGCGAAAGTCTTCAGTTCCTCCGTTGCTTTTCCGTGAAGGACTCCTGCTCCAGCTAAGATGACCGGCTGCCTGGATACCTTGATGGCTTCCACCAGTTTCTTGATTTGGAGTGGATTGGGATAGAAGTTAGGCTGGTACCCCGGTAAGTCCATTTCCACATCGTTTACCGGATAAGCTTGCTGCAGTGTCAAGTCTTTCGGAATGTCGACAAGTACTGGTCCGGGCCTGCCCGTTGATGCGATATGAAAGGCTTCCTTCACAATCCTCGGTAAATCTTTAATATCACGCACCTGATAATTATGTTTGGTGATCGGTATCGTAATCCCGACTACGTCCGCTTCCTGGAAAGCATCGGTTCCGATGACCCCTGAAGCCACCTGCCCGGTAAAAATAACAAGAGGCAGTGAATCCATCATGGCATCGGCAATCCCTGTTACTAAATTCGTTGCTCCCGGTCCTGACGTGGCAATGACCACACCCGGTCTCCCTGATACACGGGCATACCCTTCTGCCGCATGGATGGCTCCTTGCTCATGACGAGCGAGAACGTGCTTGATCGGGGCTTTGTATAGAGCATCGTAAATCGGCAAGACCGCTCCTCCAGGGTACCCAAACAGAATCTCAACCTTTTCCTCCTTCAAAGCTTTCATGAGCATATCAGCACCGTTGACGTTTTCTGTTAGTGTCTGTGAAGCCGGTTCTGCCTCTACCTTCGCTCTCATTGCCTATCTCCTCCTTAATCTGAAATGCGCAGGCGGCTTGGTCAGGCCCGACAAGCATAAGGCAAGGACGCTTTAAAAGGCTCTTTGCCTTTTTGACGAGATTGACTTATGACCTCGAGGGACTAGCCGCCGGGACTCTACACCATAATTTCAGTTAACAATTTTCCTACCAATCAAATGTACTTAATGAGCTCTTTCCCAAACAAAAAAGACCTTTCCACCCACTACGACAGAGTTCATCTTTCGCAGGGGCGAAAAGGTCTTCATCCTTTCCACGGTACCACCCTAATTCAGAGACAACGGATATCATCTCCCTTTGCAGACTGATTGGTTTCACCAGCCTTTGTTTTTGTAACGAGTATCATCTACTCGATCGTTCCTACTTTTAGAGGTTCAGAACGATACTCAGAGGGGATGTCGGTATTGGATGTATTACTGGTTTGCAGCACCACCAGCTCTCTGAAAATACGATTTCCAATCCTTTTACCTCTTCAACGCTTTACTCTATTCCGTTTTCAAAATTCCACCTGTACTGGCTGACGTGACAAGCTTGGCATATCTTGCTAAGTAACCTTTTCTGATCTTTGGTGGGGGCTGTACCCACTCCTTTTGCCTGAACTGAAGTTCTGTTTCTGAAACCATGAGGGAAATCGTTCGATTCGTCAGATCAATGAAGATGGGATCTCCATTTTCAACCACACCGATCGGTCCTCCTTCGGCAGCTTCCGGTGAGACATGACCGATTGAAATGCCCCGGGATGCTCCTGAAAATCGACCGTCTGTCATAAGTGCGACTTTCTTTTCAAGGCCCCTTCCTGCAATGGCTGCCGTCGGTGCCAGCATCTCCGGCATTCCCGGACCACCCTTTGGCCCTTCATACCGGATCACCACTACATGCCCTTCTTTCACCTCTCCACTTTCGATGCCGGCAAGTGCGTCATCCTGAGATTCGTATACAATCGCTTCACCCATGAAGGTTTTAATGGATGGGTCGACTGCTCCGACTTTGATGACTCCACCGTTTGGAGCGATATTTCCAAAGAGGATGGATAATCCTCCGACAGGACTGTGGGCGTTTTCCCTGCGACGGATGACATCGTCATTTTGAATATGAGCATCCTTCACATTTTCATAAAGAGACTTCCCTGTAATGGTGATGCGATCTTTGTGTACAGCTTCCATTTCACATAGCTCTTTAATGATGGCGCTGACCCCTCCAGCGTTATGGACGTCCTGCATGGAGTAATCTGAGGCCGGGCTTATTTTAGATAAATAGGGAACTCGTTCAGCGACTTTATTGATCCGGTTGATGTCATAATCGATTTCTGCTTCATTGGCAATGGCCAATGTGTGCAGGACGGTATTGGTAGAACCTCCCATGGCCATGTCTAACGCGAAGGCATCATCGATGGTGTCTTCCGTTATGATGTCTCTTGGTTTAATATCCTTTTTCACCATTTCCACTAAATATTTGGCTGCATCCTTGATTAACTGATGCCGCTCTTCCGATGTGGCAACAATCGTGCCATTTCCCGGAGGAGCCATTCCAAGCATTTCCATCAGGGAATTCATGGAGTTTGCTGTGAACATTCCTGAGCATGATCCGCATGTCGGACACGCATTGGCTTCAATATCAAGAAGTTGTTCCGCCGTCATCCTTCCTGACTGATGGGCACCGACCCCTTCGAAAACGGATACGAGTGATAATGGTTTCCCTTCACTGGAAACCCCCGCTTCCATCGGCCCTCCCGATACGAAAACCGATGGGACGTTTGTTCGAACCGCTGACATGAGCATTCCCGGTGTGATCTTGTCACAGTTCGGAATGTAGAACACTCCGTCGAACCAGTGAGCGTTGATGACGGTTTCTGCTGAGTCGGCAATCAGTTCCCGGCTTGGCAATGAGTACCTCATCCCGATATGTCCCATGGCGATCCCATCATCCACACCGATTGTGTTGAATTCGAATGGAATCCCGCCGGCTTCCCGGATCGCTTCTTTTACCACTTGGGCAAATCCGTTTAAATGCATATGACCGGGAATGATATCGATGTATGAGTTGCACACCCCGATAAATGGTTTTTCCATGTCTTCGAGCTTGACTCCCGTCGCATATAGTAAACTGCGGTGGGGAGCCCGGTCGATTCCTTTCTTGATCATGTCACTTCTCACGTCATCACCTCCAACTTAGCCAACTTGAGCATTCTGTTTGTAAGCTTTTCTTCCATCCTGCGTGACAGTGTTTCTGAACTCCTGCAATAATTGGGTTGTATACTTTCCAGGTTTTCCTTCACCGATTACACGTCCGTCAACCTTTACAACGGCAATGACTTCGGCGGCTGTCCCTGTTAAGAACACTTCATCCGCTGTATACACATCATGACGGGTGAAGACTTCTTCCTTCATCTCGAATCCTAATTTCCCGGCAATCTCGATGATGGCATTACGGGTGATTCCTTCAAGGGCCCCTACATATCCGGGAGGCGTGAGGATCTTTCCTTTTTTGACAATGAAGATATTGTCTGCGGATCCCTCTGCTACATATCCTTGATCGTTCAACATTAATGCTTCGCTTACACCAGCGAGGTTCGCTTCGATTTTAACGAGAATGTTATTTAAGTAGTTTAAGGATTTAACCTTTGGTGAAAGAACATCTGCACGATTTCGACGGCTGGCCACCGTAACGATATCGATACCCGTTTCGTATAAGCTCTTAGGGAATAGGGCTAATTGTTCTGCAATGACAATGATTTGTGGCTTCCTACAAGAAAATGGATCCAATCCCAGGTTTCCAACACCTCTAGAAATGACCACTCGTATATAGGCATTCTCGAGTTGATTCTTTTTCAATGTATCAACGATAATGTCACACATTTCTTCTTTCGACACTTCGATATGCAACATGATGGATTTTGCTGAGTCATAAAGGCGATCAACATGCTCTTCCAGACGGAACACATTCCCATCATACATTCGAATCCCTTCGAACACTCCATCTCCATATAGAAAACCATGGTCGTACACAGATACAACTGCGTCTTCCTTTTTTACGTATTGTCCGTCTAAGTAGATCCATTGTTCGTTCATGTTAATCATTCCTTTCCTGGTTGAAGTTTATTTGATTATTCGGAATTTTATTTTTGCAACGAAAGACCGTTGACTTGGAGCTCATTCGTACAGCCGGCTTGATTCGGTATTCCTGCTGTTTACTGCTGGCTCAGATTTTTTTATTGAGGACAATATTACTCCCGTTTTTAAGGAAGGTCAACAGGCTTTTTATAAATTATTTGACTATTTAGATTAATCTGATTATAAGTAAACGCTTACATCTTTGTCCTTATAGAGTTTGTCGGGAGAAAAATTTTTTTGAAATTTTTTTATTTAATGGGGGAATGACGCTTCAGTTCTGGTGGGGATCTCTTTTGAAAATTTTTCGACAAAATCCTCTGAGAATGGGGTTTCGGGGAGTTTGTCCCTGTGTGTATATGACTGATAGATTCTCACTGATTATTCATAAATGAGAATTCACCTCTCTATTAAATAGAAAGAATGAATTTTTATTAACCTGAAAAACGAGCAGCAAAAAGAAACGGATTCCATACAACTCCTTCTAATCTTTTATTCCGTCATACTTTTCAACCTAGGATTTTTAGTCCACTTTCTCTACTATCATGAATAATCTTCCGTGAAGAAATATATTCTCCCAAAATGGAATTGACTCTTTTTTATACTTTATACAAATAAAAAAATCAATCCAAGCAACCAGATGGTCTTTGGATTGATTCTTCTTTTATACCCATGTAAACATATAATTCGGATCTTCGACATCCTTTGCTTTTTTAACGATCTTCAACGGTTTGAAGGTATCGATCATCACGGCTAGCTCGAGGGTTTCTTTTTTCCCGATACTGGCTTCTGTCGTTCCTGGATGAGGACCGTGTGGAATCCCGCTCGGGTGGAGGGTAATCGAACCTTCTTTGATTCCCTTTCTGCTCATGAAGTTTCCTTCAACATAGTACAGCAGCTCATCACTGTTCACGTTGCTGTGATTATAAGGAGCCGGAATCGATTCCGGATGGTAGTCGTATAATCTTGGAACAAATGAGCAGACAACGAAGTTATGCCCTTCAAACGTTTGATGAACAGGAGGCGGCTGATGCACGCGTCCTGTAATCGGCTCAAAATCCTCAATGTTGAACACCCAAGGATACAGGTAGCCATCCCAGCCGACGACGTCCAGTGGATGATGATTTAACACATGGGAATGAAGCCCTCCCCTTGATTTGGTGATTACTTCGAATTCGCCCTCTTCATTCATGGTTGCAAGCTTCTCAGGTCCTCGTAGATCCCGTTCACAAAAAGGACTGTGCTCTAGTAACTGTCCGTACTCATTGCGATAACGGCGAGGGGTGGTAATCTGACTGAAGGACTCGACGATCAGCATCTTCGTCTCTTCTTCAGGAACGACACGGTAGATGGTCCCGATTGGGATCACCACATAATCCCCTTTTCCATAGGAGATCGTTCCGAACAACGTCTCCACCTTTCCTTTACCATAATGGATATAAAGCATTTCATCTCCATCACCATTTCGGTAAAAGCTTGTCATCTCTTCTGTGACATAGGCGGTTCCAATCAATAGATCCGAATTACCAAGTAAATACTCACGGCTCTTTAAGGCACAGCCTTTTTTCTCGAGTCTGTCTGTAAAGAAATGTCGATGACGTAGTGCACCCTCTTCCTCAAACTCCGGCATATAACTCCCTAAATATTCGGTTTTTGCCACAGCCGTCGGCAAATGATGATGATACAGAATCGACTGTGTTCCCGAGAATCCCTTCGTCCCCATGACCTGCTCTCTATAAAGCGTGCCATCGTCCTTTTTAAACATGGTGTGACGTTTGTGAGGTATTTTCCCCAGTTGACGATAGTACATGGTTTTCCTCCTCTCTTCTGCTTACAATTGTATTACGCAGAACACCTAATCCCGAAATTTCTAATTCCACTACGTCCCCCGGCTTCAACCAAGGATGCGTCTCAGGACCCAGCTCTAAAATGCATCCGGTTCCTACAGTCCCGGATCCAATTACCTCACCGGGATACAGGGTGACGTCTTTGGAGGCACGCTCGATCATGTCTGCAAATGTATAATGAATATCCTGATAATTCCCCTCGGATAAGAGTTTCCCATTCACCTTCCCCGTCATAGGCAGGTCAAAACGGTCTCCTTTTCTATAGGTCTCCAGTTCATCTTTCGTCACTAAATAAGGACCGAAAGAAGTGGCAAAGTCCTTTCCTTTTGCTGGACCAAGCCCTACTTTCATCTCATGCTTCTGGATGTCTCTAGCACTCCAGTCGTTCATGATGAAATAACCATAAATATAGTCTTCCGCGTTGTCTTTTGAAATGTTTTTTCCTTCTTTGCCAATCACGCAGGCGATTTCCAATTCATAATCCAGCCACTCACAGTCAGCCGGCTTTTCAATGTGATCGAGAGGACCCTTTACTGCCAAATGATTGGTGAAATAGAAGACGGGGATGTCATACCATTCCGGCACAACATCCAGTCCCCTCCGTTTACGGGCCGTTTTCACATGCTCTTCAAACGCATAGAAATCCCGGATGCTGACAGGCCTTGGAATTGGTGAATACAGGGTGACATCACGTAATGAATGCACTCCCTTGTCTTTTTCCGACAAGGTACCGAGCTCCTTCATCCTTTTCATGCCTTCTTCTCCAAGATCGATAATTGATAACATGTCTTTAGGGAGCGACCCATTGCTTACAGCATGGATGTCCACTATAAGATCATCCTGAACAATCCCTGCCCTTACTTCTCCTTCTTTTAAAAAACTAACCAGCTTCACGTAACATCACCTTTTTCGAATCAATTCAAATGAATCGGATAATGGTTTGGTGTACATCTGACCGGCAAGTCTTCCCACCGGCTTGAGTTTCTTTGAATCTATTTTTCCGTCGTAATAGAGTTCATCATCGATTCTCACACATTCTACCTTCCCGATGACAAGGCTCCCTGCACCAGGTTGATCTCCGAAGTGAAGAACCTCATGAAGAACGCATTCCAATTGCACCTTGCTTTCAGATACGCCTGGAGGTTTTACCGTAATGGACTCTTTCTTCGTCAGACCGACTTGCTCGAATTCATCAATTGTCGATTCAAATTCAATGGCACAGTTATTCATTTCCTCCACAAACTCTTCACTTACGATATTGATGACGAATTCCTTCGTTTTCTCGATATTTTCTAGGGTATCCTTTTTGCTGCCATCCTTCCCTCTTCTCATGGGGGAGAAGCAGACCAGCATAGGCTCTGCAGAAATCGCCGTAAAGAAGCTGTAAGGTGCCAGGTTCGCATTCCCATCTTCATCAAGGGATGAAACAAAGGCAATCGGCCTGGGCAAAATCGAGCCGATCATTAATTTATAGGCAGACTGCCACTCCAACGTCTGGGGTTTGATATCCATTTAGTTCACCCCTTCGTTTTGCAAAATGTCTTCCAGTGCTCCTACGAATCTCTTGTTATCGTCCTGTGTTCCAATCGTGACACGAACCGTGGTTGGATATCCAAGAAGAGTTCCTGAACGGACGACGAGCCCCCTTTTCACAAGTTCATATGAGACCGTGTCACCATTCATTCCCGTGTCGACCATGATAAAGTTCGATTGAGACGGGAAATAGGATATCCCCAGACGATCAAATTCACTTTCCAAATAATGACGCCCCTGCTCGTTCTTATGGGCACACTCCCTAATAAACGCTTGGTCTTCCAGGGCAATGATCGCTGACTTCTGGGCAACGGTATTCACATTGAAGACATCTTTCACTTTTCGAAGCTGTTCAGCTATTTCTTCATTCATGACACCGAACCCGACTCTTAAACCTGCCAGGCCATATATTTTTGAAAATGTTCTAAGAACGATCAGGTTTTCGAATGCTGACAGAAGAGGCAGGGTTTCTAGATAGTCATCGGTTGTAACGTACTCCATATAGGCTTCATCCACCACCACCAGGATGTGAGACGGTACGCTCCCGATAAAGTGCAGAAGTTCTTTCTTCCCGACAATGGTTCCGGTTGGGTTGTTGGGATTACACACAAAGATCAGCTTCGTTTTTGGAGTGATGTGGTCATGCATCCTCTGTAAGTCATGGGTACCGTTTACGAGAGGGACAATGACCGGAGTGCCTCCCTCTAGAAACACATTGGTTTGATATCTAGGAAACGTAACATCGGCCATAATGGCTTCGTCGCCAGCGCTCAAATATGCCCTCGTCAGCAGTCGGATCACTTCATCCGATCCATTCCCAAATACGAGCTGTTCTTTCGGAACCCCTAGAAACGCTGAAACCTTTTGACTAAGATCGACAACAGCTCCGTCCGGATACAAAAACAGGTCGCTCCCGTTTTCTTTAAACCATTTCTTCACTTTCGGGGAGCAGCCATATATATTTTCATTTTCTGAGAGCTTTCTGATTGAGGTCAGACCATGCTCCTTCTGTAAGTCGCCAATCGTCTTCCCCAGCGCATATGGAGCGATATGTGTGACCGCTTCTCTTGTTTTAAACTTTAATGTCATACATGAATCCTCGCCTTCCTCATGGATGAAGGGGGTCGACTCACGTGTTAGCTTATCTTCTCGTTCAAATATGGTACCTGCAATCTGTACGATATTATAAGTAGAAGCAGCTAATCTTTTCATGAGTTAACCCCCTGACCGGTCCTTTGACCCCCGTTATATATGCTCTATCTATCTATTTTTAATTTTATAGGTTTCCTCTGCGTTCCTGCTCGCGCTCGATGGATTCGAATAATGCTTTGAAGTTTCCTTCTCCGAATCCTCTTGCACCTTTACGTTGAATCACTTCAATGAATAGGGTTGGACGATCGACGATTGGCTTTGTGAATATTTGAAGCAGGTAGCCTTCGTCATCACGGTCTACTAGAATATTCAACTCTTTGATCTTGGAGATCTCTTCGTCGATTTCTCCTACACGCTCTGAAAGCATGTCGTAATAGGAGTCAGGCGTATTTAGGAACTCTACTCCATTCTCTTTCAAGATACCAACTGTCTTCACGATATCCTCGGTTAAAATGGCAATATGCTGCACCCCTGGACCACCGTAGAACTCAAGATATTCCTGAATTTGTGATTTGCGTTTTCCTTCAGCAGGCTCATTGATCGGGAATTTAATGCGACCTCCGTTATGCATAACCTTGGACATAAGGGCTGAGTATTCAGTTGTAATGTCTTCATTTGTGAAGTGGCGCATTTCCTTGAAGCCCATCACTTTTTCATAGTACTCTACCCACTCTTCCATGCTCTCCACGTTTCCAACTACGTGATCCACAGCGATGATACCGGCATCTTCATGTTTAAGAGCTGAATCATATTTTTCAAAACCTGGCATAAAGATCCCTTTATAATCTTTACGTTCCACAAGGGTATGAATCGTATCCCCGTATGTACCAATGATGGCTTTTTTCAATTTTCCATTATCATCTTCTAACGTGGAAGGGGGCATGATTTCAATTGCACCGCGGGATACTGCTCCAGTGTAAGCCTTTTCAACATCATCCACCACAAGGGCGATATCTTTAATGCCGTCTCCGTGATGCTTCACGAATTGGGACACTCGGCTGCCTTCGTGCAGGCTTCCCGTTATAACCAAGCGGACTTTGTTTTGTTGCAGTACATAGGATACTGTGTCACGATTTCCTGTTTCCAACCCTGAATAGGCAACGGTCTTAAAACCGAATGCTGTACAGAAGAAGTGAGCGGCCTGCTTTGCATTACCCGTATAGTACTCTAAAAAATCAACATCTCTTACCGGGAAGACATCTTCTACTTTAACCTGCTTTTTTGCTACATTCTCTTGCATCCTAATCCCTCCATTAAACGTTATTATATTCTGAATATTATATTAAATAGTTTTGTAGAACTTCTCAAGAGCGGCTAGTAAAGCTTAAACGCTTCTCTGTGTAAAAGCGTCTCCTCACTTTACCTGGCCAGCTCTTTTTTTCGGGGAGGCATATGCACGGCGTCTCCCTTTAATCCTTCGACCGCTTCGAGTAAACTTTCATTCATACTTGGATGGGGATAAAGTGGAAAACGAAAGTCCTCATCTCTCGCTGCCATCTCAAGGCCGAGCACACCTGATGTGATCAGCTCGGCTGCTCCCTTCCCCATCATATGAATACCAAGAATCAAATCCGTTTCACTGTCCGACACGACTTTCACGAATCCATCCTTTTCATCCGTCAGCTGAGCGTACCCGTTTCCTCTGACAGGGTTCTCACTCACTGTAACAGAATAACCTGCCCGTCTTGCTTCTTCCTCCGTCAACCCTGCACATGCAATAGGAGGACTCATCTGCACCACCATCGGCACAAACTGCAGATCTACTTCCACTTGAAGCCCAGCCATTGCCTCGGCGGCCGCCTTCCCCTGTTTAATCGCTTTGACTGCGAGGGACGGACCTTCCGTGACATCCCCGATCGCCCAAATATGCGGAATGGAGGTCCGTCCCTCCCGATCTGTCCAGATATAATCCTCCTCCGTTAATTTAACACGGAGTCGGTCAAGCCCGAGGTCTGATAGGTTCGGCTTAACTTTTCCACTTATGACAAAGTGAGAGCCTTCGATTGAAACGACATCCCCGTTCCCTTTGTCTATGTTCACTGTGACTTTTGCTTCAGCTTGACTCGCAGCTTGCAGCGTAGAATTCTTGATTACATTGACCTTCTGCTTTTTTAACTGTCTGAACAGTTCTTTTGATAGGGCAGAGTCAAATGGAAATTCCCCGTTCAAAATAAGGGTGACACGGCTTCCCAATATGGAGAAAATAGACGCGACCTCCAATGAAATATAATCGTTCCCATAAATGATCAGCTCCTCAGGGATTTCCTCGAGCTGAAAGATTTCTTTCTCTTTTAGGACACGATCCGAGTCAAATTCAATTCCATCTGGGTACTGAAACTCACCACCTGTCGCAACGATTGCCTGTTTGAAATTAAAAAGGGAAAACTCATGACCGTTTTCAACTCCAATACGGGATTCTGATAGGAAGGATGCCGAGCCCTTTACCATTTCAACCTTATTCGCTTTGCACAGTGATTCTACCCCTGTTCGGAGTTGGGTGATTTTTTTATTTTTATAGTATTGAAGAGAAGAAAGATTTGCTTCCACTTCACCAAACTCCATTCCCATTTCCTTCAGATGCTTAGTCTTTTTATATTCCTGGGCAAAATGGGTGAATACCTTTGACGGAATGCATCCTTTATTTAAACAGGTCCCGCCTACATCCTCCCGTTCAATCAACGTCACCTGTCTACCGAGGCTCGCGGCTCTGATGGCTGCGTGATAGCCCCCAGGACCTCCTCCGATGACGACAATGTCTTTATCTTCCGTAATCTCTCCTACTACCATTTACATCAACTCCAAAAGCATGGATTGAGGTTCTTCAATCAGATCCCGTAATCGATTCGTAAATTTCACGGCTGTCCCGCCATCTACCACTCTATGATCAAAGGACATCGAAACATTCATCATGGAACGGACGACAATTTCATCTTTTTCGTTCACCATCGGACGCTTCTTCGTTTTATGGAAGGCGACGAGGGCTACTTCAGGCTCATTAATGATCGGAGTGGCTCCAATCGATCCGTTCAGCGGTCCTACGTTACTGACCGTGAAGGTTCCTCCTTTGATATCCTTCATCGTTAACTTGCCTTCCTGTGCTTTAACGGTCAGTTCCTTCATTTCGCCGTGAATGTCCTTCATTGTTTTCCGTTCAACTTGTTTGATGACAGGGACGATCAGTCCTTCGTCTGTATCTACAGCGATTCCTATATTGTGATGGGACTGAAGATCGACACACTCCTCCTGTTCATTGAGACGGGCATTGAAGATCGGAAACTCTTTTAAACAGACAGAAATGACTTTGATAAAATAAGCTCCCATAGAAATGGATTGACCACTCGCTTTCATGGTATCTTTCCAGACTAATAGATTCGTAACGTCGACTTCTTCGAAATGGGTACAGTGCGGGATGATTCTGAGCGACTGTGACATTTTGGAAGCAATTTGTTTGCGTCTGCCCCGGAAAGGAATCGTTTTAGCGTCAGGTTCAGTCAGTGCTGCAGGGGCAACAGGTTTAGGTTCTTCAACCGCTTGCGCCGACTGACTTTCTCCATTCAGATAAAGGAAAATATCTTCATCAAGGATTCTCCCACCAGCTCCGGAACCAACCACTTCTTCTATATTGATACCCTTCTCCCTTGCTATTTTCCTCGTATACGGGGATGCAAGGATCCTTCTTTTCTTCAATACTTGAGTTGTTTGTGGAATGGAGCGCTCGCCTCCATACTCCATCACGTGTTCTTTTTCCATCAACAGAACCGTAGATCCCACCGGAATCGTTTCCCCTTCACTAACCGTAAACTCCTTGATCACACCTGAAAATGGTGCCGGGATCTCTGCCGTCATTTTATCTGTTTGTACCTCTACCAGTGGTTGATCCGCTCTCACGACATCCCCCACTTTTACGAGAAAGTGATTGATATTGGCTTCGGTCATTCCTTCCCCAATATCATGAAGCTTAACTTCCATGAACTCCCTCCTTGTCTAATAGCGGGCTACATTCTCCACTGCAGCCAGCACACGTTTACTGTCAGGCAAATAGAAATCTTCAAATCCGAAATATGGGACAGGTGTATCGAATCCCGTTACCCGTTCAGTCGGTGCTTTCTGATATAAAAAGGATTTGTCATTGATGATCGCCAGTACATCATTTCCGACTCCACCAGTGGCGTGTGCTTCATGCACAACCACGGTTCTCCCCGTTTTCTGAACAGAACTTGAAATGAGATCCTTATCAAGGGGATAGAGTGTTCTAAGATCGAGGACCTCACAGGAAATACCTTTATCAGCGGCTTCCTTGGCTGCATCCTCGGCTACTTTAACCATCGCTCCCCACGCAATGATTGTGACATCCTCCCCCTCTGTGACTACCTTGCCTTTCCCGATTTCCACCGTGTACTTTTCTTCAGGCACTTCTTCCCTGGAAGATCGGTAACATCGCATAGGTTCCAGGAATAGAACGGGATCAGGATCCTCGATGGCTGCAATCAGAAGTCCCTTTGCATCATATGGAGTTGCGGGACAAACAACTTTGATTCCCGGCATATGAGTGAAAAGTGCTTCGGTGCTATCGGAATGAATCTCAGGCGCCCTTACACCAGCCCCATACGGAGCCCTGATGACCAATGGACAGGTGAAGTGTCCCAGGGTACGGGCGCGGAGGCGGGAAGCATGAGTCATTATTTGCTCGTATGCCGGATAGATGAATCCTAAGAATTGGACCTCTGCCACTGGACGAAATCCGTTCAATCCCATCCCAATGGCTGCTCCAATGAAACCAGCTTCACTTAACGGGGTATCGAGGACTCGATCTTCTCCAAATTCCTGCTGCAGTCCGTCAGTCGCTCGAAACACCCCCCCATTGGTGCCGATATCTTCTCCCATTAAGAGGACATTGTCGTTTTCCTTCAGCATCACTCTCAGGCCGTCCGTTATGGCTTGAACCATCGTCAGCGTCTTCATTTTCGTTAAGGTGCTCATTCTACTCACCTCTCAATCGCTCAAGGAGCTTTTCTTTTTGTTCCTGGATCGTCCAGGTCGGTGTCGCAAACACATAATCAAAGATCACACTAGGATCAGCTGCCGGATATGCTTCCAGTTCCTCAACAGCAAGATCTACTTCCTTCGCACATTCCTTTTGAACAGAGGTCATCCACTCTTCGTCAACCCAGCCTCTATGCTTCATGAATTTCGTTAAGCGATCGACAGGGTCATTATCCTTACGTCGGGACTCACTTTCCTGTTGATCACGATACTTTGTCGGATCATCTGCGGTTGTATGGGCACCGTATCTCCAGGTCACGGACTCGATCAAGGTAGGTCCGTCCCCGTTTCGTGCTCTCTCCAACGCCTTCAACGTTTCAAAATAAACAGCAAAAATATCATTGCCGTCGATGCGTACGCTTGGAATGTCATAGGCAAGTGATTTCTGGGCAATGGTTTTGGTTTTCATTTGCTTGTGCATGGGAACGGAGATGGCGTAATGATTGTTTTGATTGAAAAAGACGACCGGGGCCTCCCAAACGCTGGCCAGGTTCAATCCTTCATGAAAGTCGCCTTCAGAAGTGGCGCCATCACCAAAATATACAATGGCTGCATTCCGGGTCCCTTTTCTTTTCTCCGCGTAAGCCGCCCCTACCGCATGTGGAAGCTGTGTCGCGATTGGAATGCCAGGAGTGAAAATATTCTTTCCTTCCGGAGGCACGCATCCTTCATTTCTCCCCTTCCAGAATAGGAGGATATGAAGCAGGGAATGACCGAATGTCATGGTAGCCCCATGGTCCCGATAGGACGGGAATAACCAGTCCTTCTCTTTCAGTGCAAGGGCGCTCCCCACTTGAGATGCCTCTTGCCCTTCAAATGGTGCGTATGTTCCGATCCGGCCTTGACGCTGCAGGCTAACGGCTTTGCGGTCAAAGGTACGGATCCTGATCAGATGACGATAAAAAGTGCGGGCCAAGTCTTCTGAAATGTCCTTTTCATACGCGCTTTGAACCAGTTGTCCTTGTTGGTCCATCACCTGGACCAATTGAAATTCCTCGATCATTTCATCACCTCTTGTGGTGCTTTATTGTTGAAGATTTGGGATATTCATATTTTTATTAAAAAGTGACTAGATTTAGATATTCTTGAGGTGTTTCATTCGTGAACGATAGGGTTCTTATAGAATAAAAATGGCTCTCTTTGATATGCTATTGGATAGGTTATGTTGAAACTTGTGCCACTTTGAGCGTTTGTTGTGCCAAATTGTGAACACCCCTATTTTTTGCCCCATACATTACCGACTGATACAAACTACGTTCTCACAGACCACTTCGGACGTTTCGCATGGGAGAAGAAGCTGTTTCTTCTTGTGCGTGCATGGATTCTGTCCTCACAGAACCGGTTGGCTGCTTCGACTGTGGTCATATGCTGGTTTTCTGATTGCAGGTAAATATTCTGCAGGCTATTATAGATAGCGCTTGTTTTTTGCAGGACACGTTCTTTGTTTGGTTCGTACAATTCGTCCGCTACTTGAATCAATCCGCCTGCATTGACGATGTAGTCAGGTGCGTATAAGATTCCTTTTTCGTGCAGCTTCATTCCATGTGAAAGGTCTAATAATTGGTTGTTTGCAGAACCGACGACCGCCTTTACCTTCAACTGATCTACCGTGTGATCATTAATGATTCCACCGATGGCACAAGGAATGAAGACATCTGCATCAACCGAGTAGATCTCATCTCCGGATACGACTTTAATGGCTGCTCCCATCCTGTTTGCCTTGGCCACTAACTGATCAATGGATTTCTGACTGATATCCGTTACATAGAGGTCTGCTCCCTCTTCAAGTAGACGCTCGGCTACTTTAAAGCCTACTTTTCCTAACCCTTGAATGGCATAGCTTTTTCCATGAAGGTCTTTTGAGCCCCATACGTTTTGATTGGTTGCCTGTAAGCCGTAGATCACGCCCATGGCAGTCGGGATGGATGAATCTCCACTTCCACCGTATTCTTCATTGACGCCTACAATGCAATTCGTTTCTTTTAAGGCATAAACAAAATCATCAGGAGTCGTGCCCATATCTGTCCCGGTATAGAATCTTCCGTTCAGGGATTCAACAAATTGGCCAAAAGCACGGAACAGCTCAGGATGTTTGTCTTTTTCAGGATCTCCGATGATGACGGCTTTTCCTCCACCGAAGTCCACGTCGGCTGCTGCACATTTGTAGGTCATTCCTTTTGATAAACGTAAAACATCCTCAAGTGCTTCATCTACTGATGTGTAGGGTCTCATTCTACAGCCGCCCAATGCAGGTCCAAGAGTCGTATTATGTATGGCGATGATGGCTTTCAGTCCTGTTTCTTCATCATTGCAGAATACAACCTGTTCATGATTTTGTATTTTTTCGAACATATCCAATTCTCCGCCCCCTACAAGCTCTCCGTTTGTAACCGCTTCCATTTTAGTGAATACGTTAGACACTTAAGCTTCCTCCTTTTACACTCCTATTGATGAAGTGGATCAAAACTAGTTCTCTTTTATTCTTTCATTAATTTTCTCTTTCGGCAGTAACACTTGTTTGACTTCACCTTTCCCAATGAGCCTGTCATTCTCTCTATCTCTGACAGTCACTTCGGTTACAATAATGTTTCGTTCATATTTAATTACGCTCGCTTTAATTTCAAGAGAGGAACCCGTTTTCGCCGGAGCCATATGCTCGACGTTCACCTTGGCTCCCATTCCCTCTTCATGATCTTCCAAATAGGGTAGAATGATCTTTCTTGATGCCCATTCCATATGGTAAACCATTGAGACGGTCGAATACACCGGGTGTACCACGTCTCCTTCAAACTGGGCATACATGCTGGGGGTTACTTCTGTCGTGACGACGGCGGTATGTCCTTCTGCTAATCCAGGCTTCATTGCTTTCCCCCTTTAAACCAAAAAATTATATATTTTTATATAACGTTAATTCAACGATATAATAACATTTTGTTTTATAAATAGTCAATAAATTGTTAAAATTTAAAATATTATATTAATATAAGTTATGCAGAGGGACGGACCTATCGGCGAAGACGAAGGTCCGTCCCTCCCTCAAAAGCGGAGGCGGCTTGATCAGAAGCGACAAGCATAAGTCGAACTTACCGGGAAGGCGCCCTTTGCCTTCTTGGTAAGTTCAACTTATGACCTCGAGCCTCTAGTCGCCGGAGCTAGACGATTCCCTTTTCCAGATAGGTAATCAAAATATTCTCAAAAATAAAAAGCAACGAAACAGAGTTTCGTTGCTTTTTGTAGAAGGTTGTTTATTGTTTTTATAAGCTTATGAGAGAAGTGCCCGGTCGCTGGCGAGTTTGCTTCCACGGATTCGCTGAAATTCGTGGAGAAGTCCTTCGACTGTGAGGTGTTTTTTCTCTTCTTCATTTACCTCTAATATAATCTGGCCTTTATCCATCATGATCAATCGGTTGCCAAGGTCCAGCGCCTGCTGCATATTATGGGTGACCATCAACGTGGTAAGCTTATACTTCTCTACAATCTCTTTCGTAAGGTTCGTAATGAGGTCCGCTCTAGCAGGATCCAATGCTGCCGTATGTTCATCCAGCAATAAGATCGACGGTTCGGTGAATGTGGCCATCAGTAGAGAGAGCGCCTGTCTTTCCCCTCCAGATAGCAACCCGACCTTTGCATTCAATCGATTCTCAAGCCCGAGGTGAAGGGTTTCCAGTACTTCTTTAAAAAACACTTTCCGTTTTTTGGTCACACCCATTTTAAAGGTGCGGGTACGATTTCTGGAATACGCCATGGCCAGGTTCTCTTCGATGGTCATAGTGGGTGCAGTGCCTGCCATTGGATCCTGGAACACCCGACCGATAAGCTTAGATCTTTTATACTCGGACACCTTAGAAACATCATGATCGTCAATCAGAACATTTCCCACATCAGGCAGCAGTACACCTGAAACGATATTCATCAATGTCGATTTCCCGGCTCCATTACTTCCGATCACTGTGACGAAATCCCCAGGTTTTAAAGAGAGTTGAATGTCATCAAGGGCGATTTTTTCATCGGGTGTCCCTTCATTAAATACTTTGTGGATTCTATTTAATTGTAACACCGCTCTCACCCTTTCCATCTGTGATTGAAGACCTGTCTAATCGTTCTGCCATTCGCTGGGCCTTTCGTTTCTTGTCCTTGTAACGGTCCATCACCTTAGGCATGACAAGGGCAAGGATCACGATTGTCGCTGTGATAAGCTTCATATCCCCTGTTTCCAGGAAATCGACGCGAAGAGCCATGGATACGACTAGTCGATAGATAATCGCTCCTCCAATGACTGCGAGCGTCGTACGGGCGATCGTCTTGGTTCCAAACAATGCTTCACCGATGATAACTGAAGCAAGTCCGATGATAATCATCCCGATTCCCATTCCGACATCAGCAAATCGGCTGTATTGAGCAATCAACGCTCCCGACAGTGCTACCATCCCATTCGATATTCCCAAACCCAGAATAATCATCAGGTTCGTATTAGCAGAGAAGCTACGGATCATTCGCTGATTATCTCCAGTCGCCCGTAATGCCAACCCGATTTCCGTTTTCAAGAATCCGTCTGTTAAAAACTTGATGACAAGCGTGATGATGATCATAATAAATAAAATGCTCCACGTCCCCGGTACAGGCTCACCAAGTCCCACTGCCATCCACAATTTATTGAGTACAGCATCGATCCCGAGAGGTGACCAAAATCCTTCCACCCCTGTAAAAGCAGTATCCTGACTTAGTAAAGGTACATTCGACCTTCCCATTATCCGGAGATTGATAGAATACAGGGCAATCATCATGAGAATCCCTGATAATAGGGCATTGATTTTTCCAAACGTGTGAAGTAGTCCCGTTATACATCCTGCAACAAATCCGATGACAATCGCTGTTATGGTTGCGATGACTGGATTTACGCCACTAACGATCATGGTGGCAGCGACAGCGGCTCCCGTAACAAAGCTGCCGTCGACTGTTAAATCAGGAAAATCCAATATCCGAAAGGACAAGTAGACTCCGAGGGCCATAATAGCGTAAATGATTCCAGATTCAAAGGATGCGAATATTGCTGTTGGCACGAATCATCATCCTCTCTTATTTCTCTTCGTAAAACTCTCCTAAATCAGACCATGCATCCTGAACTTCTACACCTTGCTCTTCAGCGGCTTGCTTATTGATCATTAACATAAAGTTCTTCGGATACTCAACATTGATTTCAGAAGTTTTCTTTTCACCTTTTAAAATTTTTGCAGCCATCAGTCCCGTTTCGTAACCAAGATCTTCATAGCTGAACCCACTAGCAGCAATCGCTCCTTTTTTCATTGAATCCAGTTCACCCACAAATAGAGGGATATCTTTATCATTTGCTACACTGATGACTGATTCCAATGCAGATACAACGGTATTATCAGTCGGAATGTAGATGGCATCCACACGACCAACCAGGGATTCTGCCGCTTGTTTTACATCTGCTGACGTAGATACAGATGCTTCCACTACCTTCGCTCCCTTTTCTTCAGCAAGCTTTTTCACTTCTTCAGCCTGTACAACCGAGTTTTGTTCACCTGAGTTATAAATAACCCCAATATTTTTCGCTTTCATTTCATCCGTAATAAATGAAAGCGTTTTAGAGATCGCTTCAGGGTGTGTATCCGTCGTTCCAGTAATATTTTCACCCGGCTCTTCGAAAGATTTCACTAATTCAGCACCAACGGGATCGGTTACTGAGGTAAAGACGATTGGAATTTCCTTTGTAGCATTTAATGCGTGCTGAGCACTTGGGGTTGAGTTTGCAAAGATGAGGTCGACACCATCACCAACGAAGTTCTTGGCGATCGTTTGTGAATTTGTAGGATCCCCTTGAGCAATTTGAACATCAAACTTTACATTTTTGCCTTCTTCAAGACCGTTTTCAGCCAAAGCCTTCTTAAAACCTTCAAATGCTGCATCTAAAGAAGGATGTTCCACAATTTGGGTTACCCCAATCACATATTGCTTTTCACCATCTTCTCCACCTGAGCTTGTATCACTACCACAGCCCGCTAAAACCAGCATTCCCAGCATCATAGAGATGACAACAAGTAATAAACTCTTCTTCTTCACAGAAATCCCCCTTTTTCTCTTCCTAATATATGATCAGTAGTCTGGTAGACTAGCAAATCCAAGTATGATAAAAATGAACACCAACGTAAATACAACGTTATATTATCACTCCTGTCACAAAATAGTCAATAATATTCCGAAAATTTAAAAATTAATACTAGTATAGTCGTAATTGGTGATGATTTCTAGAGGGATTGCGGGAAAATTTTTTTGCTATGGGGTTGGTGAACGTGATGAGGGTTACGGTTTTATCATTTTGATTGTTATTGGGACGTGGCGATTGATGGAGAATGCAACAAGAAAACGTAATTATAATAGGTGAAACGATCGTTAAAGTGTCACTATAATAACGTTTTCTATGAAAATCCAGCTAAATTAATGGTTTCGTACTATAGTATTCCCCTTTGAATCTCTCTTTTTTACTTTGTTGTGCCGGAATCTACTATACTTGTGCTACTTTAGCGCTTAGTTGTGCCATTTCACCAAAACTTGTGCCAAATTGTGAACACCACCATAAAAAAGACACTTCCCCAATCAAGGAAAGCGCTTTTTCACAACAATCTATTAAGATTCCACACCGCTGCCCGATAGCTTCTTGAAAATCCCCTGGGCATCGATCATCATTCTATCTATCAATTCCTTCACCGTCGGGACATCCGATACTAGACCGGACACTTGTCCTCCGTTGATAAATCCCTGATCCAGCTTCCCTTCAAGTGCTCCTACCCGGTGATAATCTTCGGAGGTTATTCGACTGAACTCTTCAACAGCGACCCCCATTTGTTCTTTTTGAATCAATTGTGCTGCATAGGGCGTTTTCATGACCCTTCTTACCCTTCCGACAGAACGACCGACGATGACGGTGCTATCATCTTTTGCTTCTACTAGTGTCGTTTTATAGTTTTCATGAAAAGGAGCTTCCTGTGTAGCGATGAACCGTGTACCCATTTGCACACCACTGGCACCAAGGGCAAGCATGGAAGCGAGCCCCCTTCCATCGCCAATCCCTCCTGCTGCCACGACAGGAATGTTGACCGTGTCGACGAGCTGAGGTATAAGGGCAAGCGTTGTCGTTTCTAGATTGGAGTTGATTCCTGCAGCCTCATATCCTTCCGCCACGATCACATCTGCACCAGTGTCTTCCGCTTTCTTTCCTTGCTTTTTCGAAGCGACAACACAGATTACCTTCACGTTGTGCTCATGGAAATACGGAATGAGCGGGGCAGGATTTCCTGCTGATAAGGAAACGACCGGTATTCCATGAGTGACCACTAATTTGATCATCTCCTGCAGGTATGGGGTGATCGAGATGGGAATATTCAGTGCAAAGGGAGCATTTGTCCGTTTTTTAGTTTCAATAATGATCCCTTCCACTTCCTCCACGCCCATAGTACCGACACCGATTGTTCCCAATGCACCTGCCTCCGAGATTGCCGCCGTCAAGGAGGCGTTACTGATATTTCCCATTCCCCCTTGAATGATTGGATATTTTATATGTAATAAGCCCGTTAAGTTATTCATAAAAATCCCCCTTCGTTAAATTAATGTTATACTCTTTCGAATTGTACGACAAGTACCGAAAGAAATTTTCACCAATTTGAATTTAACATTGACATTTTCTACCTAAACACATATTCTAAAATCAGCTACTTTGTAAAACAAGGTAGCTGTGTTTTACATCAGTACCTTGTATTGCCATGTATTAAAAAAGGAGGCACTATATGTCTATCCGCAGTCAGCTATTAAAGGGTATATTAGATGGTTGCGTCCTATCTGTGATTGAAAAAGAGCCGGTCTACGGATATGAACTTTCCAAAAAATTGCAGTCTTCCGGTTTACAGAATGTGAGCGAAGGGACCATTTATCCAGTGTTG
Organism: Rossellomorea sp. GQ25; assembly: GCF_059758515.1. Taxonomy (NCBI): domain Bacteria; kingdom Bacillati; phylum Bacillota; class Bacilli; order Caryophanales; family Bacillaceae; genus Rossellomorea; species Rossellomorea sp. GQ25. Next base: position 922,859 of record NZ_JCAXEQ010000002.1, read on the forward strand.
TTACGACTCCAGAAAAATAATCTGATCCGTGGGGAAATGCAGCCATCTGATTCCGGACCTAACCGAAAATACTATTATTTAACTGATGAAGGACATTCAGCACTCTCTGATATATCAAGGGAATGGGAACAAATCGTATCACCGGTCACAGCACTATTAAAAAGGGGGAACCTTGATGATTGAAGCAAAGCAGTTAATTGAATTGAACAATCAGAAACGAATAGGATTGTCGGAAGAGAATGAGAAGTATTATTCGGATTTTTTGATATACATGCGCCTACAGCTTTCATTATCGGAGCAGCAGACCGAGGAAATATTAATGGAAATCCTGGATCATATTATTGACGGGCAGCGTGAAGGGAAAACAGCCAGAATGATTTTAGGGGATGATCCTAAGGCTTACGCTGATGATATCATTGAACAGCTCCCTACAGAAAGAAAGAGGAGCATCGTAACATTCGTATCATCTTTAGCTCTTAATTTATTGGGATATTTCTTGTTGATTCGAGGACTCTTATTATTGATTGGGCCGATGTTTAAAGATATAAACAGTGAAGTATATCCAGTCACTTCCGGCATAATGGCATTTATCATCTTCTGTTCCAGTTTGATTGGGGTAAAAATCATTTTCTCGATTATTAAACAATCTTTATTCAAGGAGAAACAAACCCCTGTGAAAGATTCCATCAAAGCAGGTACAATGGGTATGGTATCAATGGGCGTCATAATTTGCGCCACTTACTTCCTTCCTGACCTTGGTCCATCGTTCCTTTTTCCATGGTATGCTTCTTTCATTACCGGAGCATCATTATTTGGTATCTCTTATCTTCTGAAAAAATAGAGGTCCGTCCCTCAAAAAACCACTTGCCAAACTGGCAAGTGGTTTTTATCAGTCTAATAATAATGGGTGGGTCATGACGTTGTAGCTCAGGTCTTTGTTTTTGAGTTCGTTGCCGTCTTCGAATACACTTTCGAAGAATCGTGATGCCGGTTCTGCGAGTTCTTTGTAGTATTCTCCGAACAGGGAGGCTGCGTGTGCCCCGAGCCATTTTTCAGGCAGCAGTTCTTCCGGCAGACCGGGATCGACAAAAAGGAATTTGCGATACTCATGGACGAGCTTGGTTCTTTCAACGAAGCATTCAGCGTCGCTCATTTGTCCTTTTCCGATTTTACTTTTATCGATCATGTATTTTTCGCTGTAGTGAGAAATGAATTCCTGATAGCGGTCATTGATTTCTTTCAGGTCCCAGCTTTTTTCGATCAAACGCTGATTCTCATTGGGACCTTCATATTCAGCAATGAAGAAATCGACATAGTCTTTAATCTCGTATTTCCCAATCAGGGATTGGACTTGTTTTTCCAGATTGTTAGGAGAGATCCACGTACTTGTAGAAAGGGTTCCAAAACCGCTCCATACCAGTTCTTTCCTCAGTTCATCACGGATGCTTCTAATCTCTTCCGGAATCGAGTACATCAGGATTCTCCATTTACCGTCCCATTGCTCCGGCTTCAACTTGAAGATCCTCTTTGCGGCTTCTTCCATTCGAGTCACACCGCGTTCTGTGAGGGAGTAGTAGCTTTTGTTCCCTTGTTTCTCTGCCTGGACCCAGCCTTGCTTATTCATTCTTGAAATTGCTGCACGGACCGCTTGATCGTTGTGACCAAATTCATTCAGAAGACGTATCAAACTGCCGATCCATATTTTATTTCCGTAATGTCGAATGTAGTCCCCATATAGTGTAAAGATCATTGATCTTGTATTCATCGGTGCCTCTCCTTTAGATTCATTCCGTTTGTTTATGACGTTTAATTTACGTTTGATTTATATATTATCATAAACATTCTATGAAAACATATGAATATTCATGATTTTTAAGTTTGTATATGAATTTCAGGCACAAAAAAAATCAGGCTCCCTTATAGAGCCTGACCCTCAATGATACATCCTCAACATCTCCAGCATTTTAACAAATTCATACGAATTGACAACCTGTTCCTGCGACCAATTCGCCTCGATCCATCTCACAAGCTCTTCCTGACTGTTGAACACTTCCCCACTCGTATCGGCTTTCCTTATTAAATACCTTCCGTTATCCTCATCCGCGACTACGAGACAAGGAATCTCGCTTTCTTTTGTCATGATTTCAAATTCCATCTCACTCACCTCATTTCTATCTTTTCTAAAAAGGGTAGATTCTAATCACAAAAAGAGTCCTGCACTTACAGGACTCAAGCTATTAAGATTCTATACTCTCTATTAAAGTCGCAATCCCCTGGCCGACACCAATACACATGGTAGACAAGCCGTAGCGTACCTTTCTCTTTTTCATTTCATACAGAAGGGTGGTAAGGATACGTGCTCCACTTGCTCCAAGTGGATGACCGAATGCGATGGCTCCTCCATTGACATTGACAATCTCTTCATTCAACCCAAGCTCACGGATGCAGGCAATGGATTGTGCAGCGAATGCTTCATTAAGCTCCACTAAGCCGATTTGGTCAAGAGCAAGGCCGGACCGTTTCAGTACCTTCTGTGTGGCATAGATCGGTCCCAGTCCCATCACAGAAGGTTCAAGCCCTGAAGTGGCCGATGTCATGTAGCGGGCCAGCGGTGTAACGCCTAATGCTTCTGCCTTCTCCCTGCTCATTAATAAAAGAGCAGATGCACCATCATTGACTCCTGATGCATTCCCTGCCGTCACCGTTCCTCCTTGGAATAAGGGCTTAAGCTTCTGCAGTTTCTCACTATTGGTATCGGGTCTTGGGTGTTCATCGAACTGGAACGTAGATAGGTTCCCTTTACGGTCACGTAATTCAACGGGCACGATTTCTTCTTTAAACCGTTCTTCATCCATGGCACGTTTCGCTTTCATTTGGCTCCAGTAAGCAAAGTGATCTTGTTCTTCCCTCGAAATGCCGAACTGTTCCGCCACGTTTTCTGCTGTTTCCGGCATGGAATCGGTCCCGTATTTTTCTTTCAGACGGGAATTAACGAAGCGCCACCCGATCGTCGTATCGAACATTTCCATATTGCCTCTTGGGAAATCCTTTGAAGGCTTTGCCATGACATACGGAGCCCGTGTCATACTTTCAGTCCCGCCTGCAATGAAAACATCTCCTTCATTAGCCAAAATTGCTCTCGCCGCATAGTTCACAGCGTCCAGTCCAGAACCGCATAAACGGTTGATGGTGGTGGCCCCGACTTCAACAGGGAGACCTGCCAGGAGTGTCGACATCCGGGCTACATTCCGGTTATCCTCCCCGGCACCGTTGGCATTTCCAAGTACCACCTCTTCAATCGTATCCACCGGGACGAGGGGATTTCGTTCGATGAGCGCTTTAATAACATGTGCACCCAAATCATCAGGGCGCACCTCTTTTAAAGAGCCTTTGTATTTTCCAATCGGGGTCCGGACAGCATCGACAATGACAACCTCTCTCATGACTGATGCTCCTTTTCCTTTGTTTCAGAGTAATCATAAACACCTTTACCAGTTTTTCGGCCAAGACGTCCTGCCTTCACATATTTCTCTAAAAGAGGGGCCGGACGATACTTTTCTCCAAGCTTTTCATGAAGGTACTTAAGATTATTCAATCGCGTATCCAGTCCGACTAAATCCCCAAGTTCAAATGGCCCCATTGGATAATTGAGGCCGAGCTTGATTGCTTTATCGATTTCTTCAGGAGAACCGAGTCCTTCCTGGAGCATGTAAAAGGCTTCATTCCCAACGAGGGCAGAGATTCTGCTTGTGACAAAACCAGGGAACTCATTGATGACTACCGTTTCTTTCCCCATCAGTCGGGCCACTTGCTGGATGACCTCCGTCGTTTCATCACTTGTTTCCAATCCCTTCACGATTTCAACGAGTGTCATTTTATGTACAGGGTTGAAAAAGTGCATAGCAATGACTTTGTCAGGTCGTTTCGTAAAGGAGCCGATTTCAGTCGGGCTCATGGTGGAGGTATTCGTTGCCAGGTAGCAATACTCCGGGGCATGAGCATCCAGTACTTCGAATACGCCACGCTTAATGTCTGTTTTTTCCGGAACGGCTTCGATAACCACATCGGCATCCCGTACAGCAATCGAAAGATTCGTTGAATAGTTCATAAACTCTTTTGCTTCTACGTACTGTTGCTGAGTGAGCTTATTTCTTTCAATTCCTTTTTGGAAAATGAGCTGAATCTCATTCCTGGCATGATCCAACTGCTCTTGTTTAATATCAACCAGTGTGGTCCGGAAGCCTCCAACTGCACTCACATAGGCAATCCCTCTACCCATTACTCCGGAACCAACTACCACGATATGCTGCGTCATGTTTGTTTTCCCCTTTCTTGTAATAAGGGGTTGACCCTGATAGGACCCCCCCCTGCTTGTTTATGTCTTCTTACACACCAAAAGGATTTAACGGACGGCTTCCGAAGTAAGAAATGATACTCTTTGTTTCTGTGTAAAGATCGAGCGTTTCAACGCAAAGTTCACGGCCAAATCCGGACTGCTTGTAGCCTCCGAATGGAGTACCCGGGAATGCGGAGAACGGGCAGTTCACCATCACGATTCCGGCCTGGATCGCTTTCGATACTCTTGTCGCACGGCCATGGTTTTGAGTCCATACCGCTGAACCGAGTCCATATTCGCTATCGTTGGCCATTTTGATCGCTTCTTTTTCATCTTTGAATTTCATTACCACCACAACTGGTCCGAAGATTTCTTCTTTTACAACCTTCATGTCGTGATTCACATCTGTAATGATGGTTGGCTCATACCAATAGCCTTTTTCGAAGCCTTCAACCTTCGCAGGACTTCCCCCGGCTAAGATCGTTGCCCCTTCTTCTTTAGCAGATTGAACATAACCGTCGATCGTGTCCAGCTGCTCCTGGTTGATGATCGCCCCGATATGAGTTCCTTTATCATGTGGGTCAGCCAATTTCAGCTTCTTCGTCTTCTCAACGAATTTCTCCATGAACTCATCATAAATGTCTTCGTGAACATATAATCTGGAGCGTGCTTCACAGGACTGGCCTGTATTATAGAAGATTCCGAACAGGGAACCATCCACCGCTGCATCGACATCTGCATCTTCAAATACGATGTTTGGTGACTTCCCACCTAATTCAAGAGTAACTCTCTTTAGGGTTTGAGACGCTTTTTCCATGATGTTTTTACCGATAGGAGTAGAACCTGTGAAGGCTACTTTATCAACCTTTTCATGCTCAACTAAGTAATTACCGACAGAAGAACCTGCACCCGGGATGATGTTGACTACTCCTTCAGGAACGCCGGCTTCAATACAGATTTCACCCAAGACAATCGCTGTTAATGGTGTAAGAGTCGCTGGTTTCACCACAACCGAACAGCCTGACGCAATGGCAGGCGCAATTTTCCACGCTGCCATCATCAATGGATAATTCCACGGAATGATTTGAGCACATACACCGACCGGCTCTTTCTCCGCAACATTCATGAATTGACCTGGTACATTATTGACCGTTCCACGATGGCCCACAATCGCTCCTGCATAGAATTCAAAGTCTTCGATCGCTTGCATCACTTGACCTTGTGCGGCGGATAGTGATTTCCCGCTATCCATGATCTCAAGTGAGACAAGTTCATTGAAACGTGATCTCATAATGCCTGCAATTTTATTGAGCACGCGGGAACGCTTATTGATCGGGAACTTCTTCCACTTACCGTAGTCAAACGCGTTTCTCGCTGCTTCAACCGCTTTTTCAGCATCTTCAACAGATGCCAGTGAAACGGTGGCAATCGCTTCACCTGTCGCTGGATTGTACGTTGTAAAGGTTTCACCTGAACCACTTTCCATACGTTGACCGTTGATCACCAATGAATAATGTTCTCTTTTCATTTCAAGGACTTCAAAGCTTTGCTCTTTTACTGTAGACATAACTCCATCTCCTTTTTGATTGAATTATTTTCCGTGAAAGGCTGGTCTTCTTTTCTCCATAAATGCTGTCACACCTTCGCGGTGATCTTCTGTCTGGCCTGCGATCCGCTGGGCACAGGCTTCTTTTTCTAAGTATTCGTTGAAGGATAGATCCGCGCTGCCCTTTAACAAACGCTTCATCAAGCCGATTGCCTTCGTTGGTATGGAGGCGATTCTTTCGGCAAACGCAACCGTCTCTTCCTGCCACTCTTCAAGTGATATGACTTTCGTGACAAGACCTAGCTTTTCTGCATCGATCGCCTTTATCTTCTCTCCAAACACCGCCAGTTCCAGCGCTTTTGCGTATCCAACAATCTTTGATAAATAATAAAGATTCCCTGAATCTGGGACTAATCCGACATGTACAAATGCTTGCACAAAGCTCGCTTTCTCTGACACGATCCTGAAATCACATGCCAAGGCCAGGCTGAATCCCGCTCCTGCCGCCACTCCATTGACGGCTGCAATGACCGGCTTTTCACACTGCTCAATTTCTTTCACCATCGGTCCGTAGTTATTTCGAAGGACCTCTCCATGATCCATCGATTCATCTACTTCGCTTAAATCCTGTCCCGAACAAAAAGCCCTGCCTTCACCTGTTATCACAATGGCTCTTACTTCTTCATTTCGTGAAGAGTCCTTCATGGCCTTTTGGATTTCCAGATTTAGTTGACGAATGAAAGCATTCAGCTTATCCGGGCGGTTCAAGGTAATCCAGGCTACGTTATTTTTCACTTCATATTTAAGGGTTTCGTACATTCTGCAGCCTCCTTATTTTCCTTTGAATTCCGGTTTGCGTTTTTCCACGAAAGCCTTCATGCCTTCTTTCTGATCTTCAGAGGCAAAGAGAAGATAGAAGTTCTTCCGCTCATATTGCATCCCTTCATAAACCGAAGAATCAACGGCTTTATGGACAGATTCTTTGATCAATCTCAAGGAAAGCGGTGGCTTTGCAGCTAATTTCTTCGCAAACTTCTCGGTTTCTTCTATTAATAACTCTTTTGGAATCGCCCGGTTGATGACTCCCCACTCGAGAGCTTGCGTGGATGTAAACAGGTCTCCCGATAACAGCCATTCCATAGCTCTTGATTTCCCTATCAGCTTGGTGAGCCTCTGTGTCCCGCCTGCTCCAGGCATGACCCCAAGATTCACCTCTGGAAACCCGAAGCTTGCATCCTCAGTAGCGAATAGAATGTCGCAGCAAAGAGCTAACTCAAACCCGCCTCCTAATGCAAACCCCTGGACCGCTCCGATGATCGGCTTCTTAATCCAGGCCAAGCGGTCCCATTCGGTAAATTGATTCAAGAGTTCTAAATCTATGGCTCCGTCCTCTGCCATTTCATCAATGTCTGCTCCTGCAGCAAAGGCTCTGCCCCTACCAGATAAAACTATTGCTTTCACACTGTCGTTCCGGTCAAATGACTCGAAAGCATTGACTAACTCCGATACCATAGGACGATTGATAGCGTTCAGGACTTTAGGTCTATCTAATTCAATAAAACCAAGTCCGTCCCTCTCGCTCACTACGATATATTCGTACGCTTTACTCATTCACTTCTTCACCGATCATAAGAGTGACTAACTCTGCGGCGAAGCCCATAAGGTCCTTCCCGGAGGCTTTGCCTTCATCGGATTTCATGGCTGCTTTCAGCGCTTCATGATTGTCGTAATACATTTCGCACATTAAGTAGTATTTGCCTTCTCCACCCATAGGTGAACCGACGATTCTCGTTACATCCATCTTTTTAAGTCCTGGAATTTTTGCCGTGATCGGAGCGTGGGTATTGAAGTAATGCTCATCAAATTTCTCTTTGTTTTCAGGGTGCTTATACAATGCGATTAGTTTTACCATAGTGGAATCTCTCCTTTGATTTTCAAAAGTTTATTTTGGTACTATTTGTAATAAGACAGTAGTAGTTGATTTCCGCTACAGGATGCTCGCTTTACGCGGGGCTGGCGGCGAGCCTCCGGGGTCTCACCTGTCTGGCTCCGGCGGCTCGCCCCTCGAGGTCATAAGCTAAATGGTCCAAGAAGGCAAAGAGCACCTTCCCGACCCATTCATCTTATGCTTGTCGGGGCTGATCAAGCCGCCTGCGCTTTTCGTACTGTCCCGCTATTCCCGCAGGAGTCGATCACCTGCAGCGAGAATCAACTTTCTGAGAATCCGGTTTGCTTTAACAAAACCCTTACAAAACAACAATCTTTTAGAAAATAGCCTTGTAAAAAGATAGATTTAGATAAACGGTGCTAAAAGCTAAAACTTACTAAACTTCACATCATTGTTGATATTGGCTTCATGGCTTCGAACGGGTTGCGGCATTGCTTACAGTATAGAATGCTTCTGCAGGCGGTGGGACCGAACAGATTCTCCATTGAAGTATAGGGGGAATCACAATATGGACAATGAATCTCCCATTCTTCTTCCCCGGTGAAATGTTCAGGCGGAGGTGCGATGCCGAATTCCTTCAGTCTTTCCCGGCCATTTTCGGTTAACCGGTCGGATGTCCAGGGAGGAGAATAAACGAATTGTACCTGTACGGATTGAATTCCAAGCTGATCCCGACAAGCCTTCTCCACATTTCCTTTGATAATGTCCAATGCAGGACAGCCTACAAAGGTTGGAAGGAGTTCAATCATCACAGCATCTTCGTAATGATGAATACGATTGACCATTCCAAGATCCACAATGCTGATGGAATCTATTTCCGGATCTTTCACAGTTTGAAGAACATCTAAAACGGTTGCAGTCATTTTCCTTCATCCTTTACCAGCTTGCTGCGGGATTTGTGTTATAGACTTCGCTTAATGTGAAAAGTGCCGTATCCAGTTCAGGAGTGTGTTCACCTAAGCGTCCATTCCCTTTTTTCATGCTTACATTCGGAGGAAAGAATAGTTGAGTAGATTGGAAGACCGGTTGAAGGGCCAGCTCCCATCGTTTCGTTAAGCTTTCTTCTCCTTCGATCAGAGCCATAAGAGACATTTCTTTACCCATTGGTCCCAGGGTCAGGACTCCCTGGAATTCATTTAATACTCGTTCAATCGCCTTATTCATTCGCTCCCTTGCTTCCCCGCCTGCATTCATTAATTGAATGAACCAGGTTTTCCAGTGCAGCAGGTGATAATATAATTCTGTGTTGATTTTGATTGCCATGTCGGCAAGTGGTTCATAGGAGGAGTTCTTTAATGAGTCAATTCGTACCTTTTTGGCGACGCTGTAGAAATAATGTCTTACAACAGCAAAAGCCCAGTCGTAGCGGGGTTCTTGTAAGTAGTGTCCTGATCCATTCACTTCTTCCAGTAAGATGGCATTTCTTCGTTCTGACGCCTTCCTTCCATGTGCCAGATGGTCCTGATCCCCTTCCCCTAACTCTTCAAGGAGCTGATAAAACATCGTGGCATGCCCCATCGTGTCTTGATTAATAGATGAAAACGCGACATCCTCTTCAATATGAGGAGCGAGTCCCAGCCATTCAGAACCGCGATACGCAAGGATGAAATCATCGTCGGCCAGTTGATAGAGCAGGCTCAGAAGCGCTTCCTTATAATCTGCGTTTGGGATGTCATTTGGACTTTTCACTTTCATTTCTTCTTCACCAACTCTCCCCATGACATGATTTCTTTCTCATCGAGCATTTCCTGTTCGTACTGTCTCCACTTCTTCTTCAGATAACCGTAGCCTTTGGCGTTCCGGTAATCTTTATTATCAAGACGGCCAACACTCTCTCTTTCCTCAGGTGTCATCATCCGCACGTCCGACCGCTTCAGAACCCATATATCCGAAACCGGCTCTCTTCTCATGAAATTCTCTTGAGCCATTACCATGGCAAGCTCATGGTTGGGGGCTAACAAACTGAATTGATGCTGCATCTGTGCCCCGTCCGTTCTCTTACTAAACACTTCAAATTCCTGATAAAAGTTTTGCCCCTTGTCTGACATCCTTCTCATTCCCTTCTAACTTACTTGGTCACTAGGGCTTAATGCTTCTCGAACCCACGCATTATTGTCGTAGGATAATTCTCTTAAACGAAGGCGATCCTTTGATTTCGGCCCATTGTTCCGAATGATTTCCTTGAAACGGTTCCAGTCGGGCTGCTTATAGATCCATAAGTCCTTTTCTTCATCGAAGTACATCGTTTCATCAGGAAGAGTCAGTCCTAACGACAGCATCCTCGGAACATATTTCGTGAAAAAGTCCTGTCTCAGCTGTTCATTTGTTTTCGTCCGGATGTTGTACTTGATGGTAATATCTTGCTTAGAGGAACCTGTCGTTTTCGCATCACCCGGTCCAAAGAACATAAGAAGCGATTCCCACCAGCGGTCTACTGCATCCTGAACTAATGCCCTTTGCTCGGGAGTCCCTTCTGCAAGAGCCATGATGATGGCTTCACCATGCTGTGCGTGGAACACTTCTTCCGCACAAATCCGCTTGAGCGCCCGGGCATATGGACCATATGAGGCATGGAGCATATTCGTTTGAGTGATGATCGCTGCCCCGTCCACAAGCCAGCCGATTAACCCAGCGTCACCCCAAGTAGGTGCTTCCATGTGAAAGACGTTATGAAACTTTAAATCTCCTGAAAATAAATCTCTCATAATATGCTCTCTTGTTTTCCCATAAGGCTTCATTAAATCTTCCGCTACACGAAGCAGAAGTTGTCCATGGCCCATCTCGTCCTGTACCTTTGCCATGATACCAAGCTTCCTTCTTAGTGTAGGTGCTTTCGGTACCCACTCCTTCTCGGGAAGTGCCCCCATGATTTCACTTATCCCATGCATGGAAATCAGCTTAATCAGTGCATTCCGATATTCATCCGGCATCCAATCATCCGCTTCAATCTTTTCGTCATTTTCAATCTTTCTCATAAAATGAGCCATACGCTCTTCTTCTGTCAGTTGTTGATTTGATAATACGTCACTCATTGTAGCCCCTCCTTTATCACACAGTTACTACGCGGGAACTGTATTGTGTGATAACTATTTTTCTCAAAAAATTTTATTGAAACATGGCTTCTCCTCTAAGATCCACAATCCGAATGGCTTTTCCTTCTGAACGGGGGATTTCTTTCGGGCCCCTGATTTTCACATCCATGGAAACATAGCATCGCTCTTTCATGAGGCATTTCACTTTTGCTTCCAATTGATTGATTCCTTCATGTTTTAAATCTTGAGACATTCCTTGGTAGTATTCATCCGTGACCTCAACCTGCAGCTCCACCAAATCGAGTGCCCCTTTTTTCTTTAAGTGAACCTGATAATGTGGCGCAAGCTCACTTATCTGAAGCAGGAAGTGTTCCATTTCAGATGGAAACACGTTCACTCCCCTGATGATGAGCATGTCATCCACTCTTCCCTTAACACGAGACATCTTCACTGTCGTTCGTCCACATGAGCATGTTCCTTGCTGAACCGAAGCGATATCTCCGGTTCTATAGCGGATAATTGGAAAGGCTTCCTTCGTTAAGCTCGTAAAGACAAGTTCCCCGACTTCCCCCTCCGGCAGCGGCTCTAATGTATCAGGATGAATGACTTCCACGAGAAAATGATCCTCTGCAATATGAAGGCCATCCTGTGCTTCGTGACATTCCATGGCAACCCCAGGGCCGATGACTTCACTTAAGCCATATATGTCACACGCTTTAATATTCAGCTTTCTTTCCAATGTTTCTCTCATCGTATTCGACCAGGGCTCGGCCCCGAATATTCCATATCGTAAAGATAGTGAAGCCGGCTCCTTCCCCTGTGCCTCCATTGATTCTGCTAAATTGAGAACGTAAGAGGGCGTGCCGCATATGACCGTGGGCTGAAAGTCTTCCAATAAAGTGATTTGTCTGGACATGTTTCCACCCGATACCGGCACCGTGATCATCCCCAGCTTCTCACTTCCATAATGCAGCCCCAAACCACCTGTGAATAGTCCGTATCCATATGCATTATGCAGGACGTCCCCCGGTTTTCCACCTGACATGGAAATGGCCCGGGCCACAATTTCTCCCCACATGTTGATATCGTTCTGGGTATACCCTACAACCGTTGGCTTGCCACTTGTTCCGGAAGATGCATGGACCCTTACCATTTCTTCACGCTTGACTGCGAACAGGCCAAAAGGGTAATGCTCCCTTAAATCCTTCTTTTTTGTAAGCGGTAACATTTTAAGGTTTGACAAAGACTTTATATCCTGTGGCTTCAGACTTCTCAGGTCAAATTGTTCACGGTAAAAAGGGACTCGTTCATACACATAAGCAGCAATATGTTGTAATCTCTCTAGTTGAAGGCGTTCCATTTGCGATCGACTGGCAGTTTCAATCTCATGCAAAATCAACGTATCGGCCTCCTGACACTATATAAAAATATATTTATATAACGTTATTAATTCGTTTATGTAATTATGTGTTATATTTATCTACTCAAAAGATAACGTTTCTGCTGGAAATTGTCAATATATTTTCAGAAAATTTCATCAAAGCAAATTCGGTGGCGGCTAGGTGAAAAGCGAGCTTGCGGAAAGGGATCCTTCTTGGATGTAGGGCATAGAGTGTTTTTATCGGCGTGAGAATCCGTTTCGCCGTTATATTTAGAATTTCGCTGATAAAAGTGAGATTTCGCCGTTATCCTAACGTAAGTTTCTATGAACCAACTAAAATATCGATTTTTTTGATAAGTGAGTAATATGATTGTGTAATACTCTTTCTGAGAGTCTTTTTCTACAAAAATATCGATTTTCTCGTATAGGATGCTTACTTATCTCAATCTAGGTCGAAAAAAACAACTAATAAAAAGCTTGCTTTGAATTTCAAAGCAAGCTTTTTGTTATTATTCAGTAGCCGGTTTAAACGTTGTCTCCTCTTTGAGCGCTTCTTCCTGCAACTCTTTATCTCGTTTGATTCTTCCATTACCGACTGAAAGGGCCACTCCCACGCCAATCGCGATGAAGATTAAACCTGTTAAGAATACAGTTGTGAAAGCATCAGACCATGCTGTTTCAATGGAAGCAATGACGATGCTGCCAATCTCTTTCGGAACTTCCAATAAACCTGGTGTTACAAGCAGTCCGAACAGGGCATCTGTTTTCTCACTTAACCCTGCAAGGATCTGACTTGCAGCTGGATTATCCTGCTGTGCCGTCACTTCCTTCATATTCTCTTGAAGTGATTGATTCATTACGGCGTTCAATACTGTAATCCCAATCGTTCCGCCGATTGAACGGAAGAAGGTTGCCGATGATGTGACAGCCCCCAATCGGGACTTAGGGAATTCATTTTGAACAGCAATCATAAGTGTTGGCATCACCAATCCCATTCCAAATCCCATGACCACCATAAAAAAGTATGCTGTATATTCTTTAGAATCCGGCCCCATCGTACTCATCAAGAAAAAGCCGACTACAGTAGTGAGCATACCTGCTGTAAGGACGGTGCGGTATTTCAGTTTCAGTAATAATCTGCCTCCGATGATACTTGCCATAATCATCGAGATCATCATTGGAGTCATGGTAGAACCTGCTTGAGTAGGTGTAACCCCAAGAATTCCCTGCATGAACATCGGTACAAACATAATCGCTCCGAACATTCCAAGTCCAAGCAGGAAACCTAACGCATTCGTCGTCGCAAACACTCTATTTTTAAACAGGCTTAGATCCAAGATTGGTTCTTTTGCTTTGTTTTCGATGAAACCAAACAGAAGCAGTAACACGATGGAACCACCAAAAATCGTAAAGCTTGTTCCTGACGCCCACTCGAATTTGTCGCCCCCGAAATTTAATCCTATAAGTAAAAGTACTAACGCTGGGATCAGGGTAATGATCCCTAAATAATCAATACTCACCTTCTCTGTCGTGCGTCCAACGTTTTCATACTTCAAACCGATGAACAATAGAAGCGCTGATAATAAACCAAATGGGACGTTAATTAAGAAAATCCAGTGCCAGCTGATTGTATCAACAATAAAGCCTCCAATAAATGGACCGATAACGGAGCTTAAGCCGAATAGCGCTCCAAAGACCCCCTGCCACTTGGCACGCTGCTCAGCCGTGAAGATATCCCCAATGATCGTTTGGGATAGAGGCATAATCATTCCTCCACCAATCCCTTGAAGACCACGATATAACACAAGCTGTTCCATGGAAGTGGCCGTTGCACACAATCCTGATCCAATAATAAAAATGATGACTCCGATTAAATACAATAATCTCCTGCCATATAAATCCGATAGCTTCCCTACAATTGGAGTAACGGTAGTAGAAGTAATCAGATAAGCCGTGGTCACCCACGCAAAAATGGAAAAACCGTTCAATTCAGCAATGATCGTTGGCATTGCTGTTCCTACTACGGTTTGTTCAAGGGCACTAAAGAACATTCCGATAATCAAGCCGGTCAGAACTAAGCGTTTATTGATTCCTGGTTGTACTGACATAATATGTTTCTCTCCTCATTCTTCTGTTGTTTTATTTTCCACGGCTAAAGCGAGCTTTTCATATATCATGACAAGTTGATTGACATCTTCTTCATCAAGAAAAGCCAGATAACGGGAAAAAATTTCTCTTCTTTTGGCTTTCGCCTTCTCAAAAACCTCACGCCCCGCTGCTGTTAGATCCAGTTTTACGATCCGTCGGTCCTTTTCATCCCTTTCCCGGATGACAAAGTCATTTTTGAGTAATCGGTCGATCATGACCGTAATCGCACTGGGCTTTACGTCCAACCTATCTGCAAGCTCCGTCGATTTTGTACCTTCTGATGCAGATAGGAGATAAAGAATGTAAAACTGAGGACCTGTTAAATTCATTTCTTTTAATGTAGAAGTCAGATCTTGTTGAATATGTCTGTTCGAGATTTGAAATGCATGGAACAATCGATCTATATAAGAATGCTGGATATGCTTCGAGTCCATCTTGCTCCTCCATTTCTTTTCATATCATTAATATTTAATCTATTTAAATATTAATTAGGTTAGGTAAAAAAGTCAACGATTTTCCCTCCCCAAATCCGTTCAAAAAAAGTCAGAAAAAATCCATAATAAAAACTTTTATACGTAAATGCTTACATGGGAATTTACCATTCACATCGCAGTTTTCACTCTTTATAATCGGGTTGATTGTTTTTCTAACTACGGTTATTGAAAGGAGCTTGCTCCATGATGAAACAAGTTCAATCCTTATTAAACATCGCTCTTGGCGCTTTCTTGATTGCGTTGAATATACATTTTTTCTTATCACCAAATAAGGTTGGTACAGGCGGAACCAGTGGGGCGGGTATCGTTCTATCACAATTCATGGACTTACCTGTTGGTGTGATTATGTTTACACTTGATATGATTTTATTTATTCTCGGCTTACTTCTGATTGGCCCCAGCTTCGGTCTGAAGTCGGTCTTCGCAAGCCTCTCACTAAGTGGCATGGTATGGGCTTTAGAGGTATATCATCCCCTCCATAATCCCATTGGCCATGACGTTCTCATCCAAATTGTGATTGGCACGCTTATTGGGGCCATTGGTGTCGCCATGATCTTTAACCAAGAAGCTTCTGCCGGGGGAACGGGGGTTCTTGCGAAGATTATTCACAAGTTCACTGGTCTTGAGCTCGGATGGGCAGTACTCGCTTCGGATATTCTAATTGTCATTTCATCTGCCTGGTTCTTCGGACTGCAAATCGGATTGTATGCATTCTTTGGATTGTTATTAAAAGGAATGATGATTGACCGGACCCTTCAATTTTTCAATGAAAACAAAGAAGTGGTGATCATCAGCGAACACAGTGAGGAAATTAAGCAGTTTATCGTCGGAGACCTTGAAAAAGGTGCCACTCTCCATTCAGCAAAAGGTGCTTTTTCAGATGACCAAAAAGAAGTCATCACAACCATTCTTGGTCGTAAAGAATTCTCGAAATTGAAATCATATATTCAATCAACCGATGATAAAGCATTTATCACCGTACACAGCATGAACGAAATTTGGGGACAGAATTTTAAATCATTTGCTTAAAAGGCTGATCTGGTCAGGTGTCATATTAGGAATTTGGAGACACCTGATTTTGGATCAGCCTCTTTTTCGTATATGATAGACATTATGAAATAATAGATTGAATGGATGATGAACGTGAAGAAGAGACAAACCGCAGAGTTTAGAGTGTATGGGCAACTGAAAGATGCCTTACTTGCCAGAAAGATTGCTCCGGGAACCCAGCTTGTGGAACAAATCATCTCTGAGAAAATGGATGTGAGCAGAACTCCCATCCGACATGCGTTGAAACGACTGGAAGCCGAAGGACTGGTTCAGATCATTCCGAATCGAGGCGCATTTGTCGTCCATCCTACAAAAGAAGAGATTATATCTTTCTTTGAATTAAGGAAAGAACTAGAATTCCTTACTGTAAAATACGGTCTCCCAAAGGTAAAAAAAACACATATGTCAAAGCTTTATGAGTTTCTTGAGAATGAACAGGAAACCTACAAACAAAAGGATCTCTTAAAATACGTCGAGCTCAATAAGCAGTTTCATTTATTCCTCGCAGAAGTCAGCGGGAATAAATTCCTGATACGATATATGGATGAAATGCTTACTCAGTCTAACGTCTATCTGTTTTTATTTGATGTGTTTTATCATGTGGAACCAGGTGAGAACGTCCGTATCCGCGAACATGAAGAAATGGTAAAGGCGATTGAAAACAAAGATCAGCAAACTTTGTTGGAACTGATCGACCTTCATATGAAGCATAGTTTTGATGATTTGCGATTGGAGGATAATGGGTATTCATCGCTTGAGTCTGTTTTAGTAGATTCATGTACGTAAAAAGCCGGTTCCCACCTTGTCTTTGCGTGGGAATCGGCTTTTACAATTAGAATAATTTCGTCGTCCAGTTTTCACAGTTCCATACTTCTGTCGCCACATCCTCATAGAATTCAGGTTCGTGACTGATTAAGAGAACGGTGCCTTTGTATTCTTTAAGGGCCCGTTTCAATTCTTCTTTTGCCTCAACGTCCAAGTGGTTGGTCGGTTCGTCGAATACAAGGACGTTCGATTCTTTGTTCATCAATTTACATAGGCGGACCTTCGCTTTTTCTCCACCGCTCAGCACTTCTACCTTGCTTTCGATATGCTTTGTCGTCAGGCCGCATTTCGCCAGGGCAGCACGCACTTCCGCTTGATTGAAGGATGGGAACTCATTCCACACCTCTTCAATACACGTGTTATTATTTTTTGTCTTGATTTCCTGTTCAAAATAACCGATACAAAGATAGTCTCCAAGCTCCACTGAACCTGAAATGGGTTTGATTTCTCCTAATATACTTCGTAGTAGAGTCGTCTTCCCGATACCGTTTGCTCCAGATAGAGCAATCTTCTGACCGCGTTCCATCTTGAGATTGAGTGGTTTGGACAATGGTTCATCATAACCGATCACAAGATCCTTCGTTTCAAAAATAACCCTGCCGGCGGTTCTTGCTTGTTTGAAATGAAACTCAGGCTTCGGCTTTTCGGCAGCCAGTTCAATCATGTCCATCTTATCCAGCTTCTTCTGACGGGACATCGCCATGTTTCGAGTGGATACTCGCGCTTTGTTACGGGCAACGAAATCCTTCAACTCGGAAATTTCCTGCTGCTGTCTCTTGAATGCTGACTCAAGTTGTTGCTTCTTCATTTCATGGACGCGTTTGAATTCATGATAATCACCCGCATAACGATTCAGCTCTTGATTTTCCATATGATAAATAAGATTAATAACACTATTTAAGAAAGGAATATCATGAGAGATCAGGATAAACGCATTTTCATATTCCTGAAGATAGCGTCTTAACCATTGGATATGCTGCTCGTCAAGATAGTTGGTCGGCTCATCGAGTAATAGAATTTCTGGTTTTTCCAGTAAAAGCTTAGCCAGTAAGACTTTCGTTCTTTGTCCTCCACTTAAATCGTGAACATCCTTATCCAAGCCAATATCATCTAATCCCAGACCTCGCCCAATTTCTTCTACCTTTGCGTCAATAATATAAAAATCATTATTCGTAAGGGCGTCTTGAAGAGTCCCGGTTTCTTCCAGCAATCCTTCCAGCTCTTCTGGTGTTGCCTCACCCATTTTTGCAAATAACTCATTCATTTCTGTTTCCATGTCAAAAAGATATTGAAAGGCTGTTTTCAATACATCTCGAATCGTCATTCCCTGCTTCAGCTGCGCATGCTGATCTAAGTAGCCGATACGAATACGCTTCGCCCACTCCACTTTTCCTTCATCGGGCTCAAGCTTTCCTGTAATGATATTCATAAAGGTAGACTTTCCTTCTCCATTGGCACCGATCAAGCCGATATGCTCACCCTTTAACAAACGGAAAGAAACGTCATTAAAAATTGCACGGTCACCGAAACCGTGAGTCAAATTTTGAACTGATAATAAACTCATATTGTAAACACCTTTTCTTTATATACTAAAATTCGCTCCCTTTATTATAAGGGTCCTTACGCTTAGAAGATAGGGGGAAATGAGCTGGTGTTTTTTTCTCCCTTTACTCGATGGCCCCTGTTACATCATAGTCAGCAGGATCCAGTTCAGTAGGTTCACCGAGTGCAAGCTTCGCAAGCTCAGAACCAAGATATGGGCCGACCGTCAGTCCAGATGCTCCAAGTCCATTCGCTACCAACACCCCATCCAATCCTGGCATCGCTCCGAAAACGGGGAGGAAACCGGGAGTGAATGGGCGAAACCCCACCCTCGTTTCAATCACTGTACTGTCATGGATGCCAGGTGCTACTTCAATCGCTTTGTGAAGGACTTCATGTAAACCACCTGCTGTCACCCGACGGTCGAACCCCCTATCATTTTCATGTGTGGCTCCTGCTACAACTCTTCCCTCAGGAAAAGCAAGAAGGTATTGGTCATTCGGCGGCATGACGACAGGCCACCCACTCGTTTCTTCTCCCTTTACCTCTAAATGAAGAATTTGTGCTTTTTGGGAAGACACCATAAAGGTTATTCCCAGTGGCTCAAAAAGTTCCTTCGCCCAAACACCCGCTGTGACAATCACTTCATCTGCTTCAAGCTTTTCTTCGTCTATTGTGACGCCTGTGATCCTGTTATGTTCTTTCAGAAGCTTGGCATCCCCTTGTCGGAATGTCGCCCCGTTCTTTTTGGCTCCATTTATAAGCGCCTGCCGCATCGCTCTTCCATCCACTCGTGCAGCCCCACTTACATGAACAGCTTGATATTCTTCCGATAAAAGTGGGAAATGTTGACGTGTTTCCTCAGCCGTAAGAATAGTGAGTTCACCGATTTCAGGTGCATCCTCCCGGCGTTTTTCCGCTCTCTCCACCATTTTTCGAAGCTTATTTTCATCTTTATGCAGACTGATCGCCCCTACACGCTTATACCCTGTTTCTGTTTCTCCATCTGCTTCCAGCTGCTGAATGATGCCCGGATAATACTTCGCCCCACCTTTGGCCAGTCGATACCACACTTTATTCCGACGCTGGGACAGCCACGGACAGACAATCCCCGCTGCGGCATCGGTTGCTTGCCCAGGGTCCTTTCGGTCCACTACTGTGACATCTGCCCCGACCTTCGCAAGATGATACGCCGTAGAAGCACCAAGAATTCCAGCTCCAACAACAATATATGATTTCATTTAAAACACCTTTTCATTACGTTTTTTCTTTATTTTACTTGAGAAGAAAGGGGAACTCAATGGAGGTGCGGTTATCATGGAGAGTGATTTTGTTGTACCAGGTACAATTTGACCTTTTTGTACCTGGTACATTTCAAAGCATCCGTGCCTGGTACAACTAACTTCCTGACAACACCAAAAACCACCAACAATTCCAGACAATTCTCACTACTTTTTCGAAATACATTGACAAGTTGTTTTGTTTCATGATAAAAATTGTATAACCTAATATTGAATAAGCTTAGATGGAAACAAGTAGCGAACATTTCCCTGTTAAAGAGAGCCGGTGGTCGGTGTGAACCGGTACAAAAATGATTGGTGAATTTCGATTCCGGAGCTTCTTTTGACGAGATCAAAAGACGGTTAATGCCGTTATGTGTGAAGAGTGATGAGAATCGTTTTCTCATAACTAGGGTGGTACCGCGATATCCAAATCGTCCCTACGATATGTAGGGGCGATTTTTTTATGTTGGTTGAAAGCGCCCCCCACACATCAATAATAAACAGAAAGGAGAATGAGAATGAGTCAACGTGAACAATGGTCATCAAAGATTGGCTTTATATTAGCGGCAGCAGGGTCTGCGATTGGATTGGGGGCAATATGGAAATTCCCTTATATCGCTGGTCAAAATGGAGGAGGAGCATTCTTCCTGATCTTCATTCTATTTACTTTATTACTCGGACTTCCATTACTACTGGCTGAATTCTCCATCGGACGGACTGCCGGGACCAATGCCGTTGATGCGTATCGAAAAATCTCCCCCGGTACACGCTGGCACTGGGTCGGGATTCTTGGAATGGTTACATCCTTTATCTTACTCTCCTTCTACAGCGTGATTGGCGGATGGATTGTTGTCTATTTATTTAAAGCCATTACAGGTCAATTGAACAATCTTTCCTCGGACCAATACGCAGAAGTATTTGGTGCAACGATCTCAAATCCTGTAACAAGTGTATTTGTTCAATTCCTTTTCATCTTGATGACCATCATCGTGGTTGCTAAAGGGGTTCAAAAAGGGATTGAACTGGCCAGTAAAATTATGATGCCGGCATTATTTATTTTATTTATTCTTTTGGTCGTTCGTGCTGTAACCCTTGATAATGCGATGGATGGAATCACATTCCTGTTGCAACCTGATTTTTCAAAGGTGACATCACAAACGATATTAGAAGCGATGGGACAATCGTTCTTCACGCTAAGTGTGGGTGTATCGGTGATGGTGACATATAGTTCTTACCTGCCGAAAACACAGAGCCTGCCCAAATCAGCCATATCCATTGTGGCTATGAATATCTTCATCGTACTGTTAGCAGGCTTGGCCATTTTCCCGGCAGTCTTTGCCTTTGATTTAGAACCTGGGGCGGGCCCGGTACTACTGTTTAATGTTTTACCTACCGTGTTCAGTCAACTTCCCTTTGGGATCTTCTTCTTTATTGCATTCCTTGTCCTGTTCTTGTTCGCTGCGTTAACATCCGCGTTCTCCATGCTCGAGATCATTGTTTCGGTCATTTCAAAAGGAGAACCTGAAAAGCGCAAAAGATGGTCTTGGATCATCGGACTTGCCATCTTTGTTGTCGGTATTCCATCGGCATTATCATTTGGGATACTTGGAGATATCACGCTATTCGGTAAGACCGTTTTTGACTTGGCTGATTTCGCTGTCAGCAATGTGCTGCTTCCGATTGGAGCACTGCTTATTGCATTGTTCGTACCTATGAAAATGAAGAAAACAGCACTTTACGAAGAGTTGAAGCAAGGAAGTAGATTGAAGCGGGGATTATTCGAAACCTGGTTCTTCCTGATTCGTTTTGTGGCTCCGTTGCTAATCGTTATTGTAATGCTTGATGTATTAGGCCTATTCTAATAGATGATAAAAAAGGGTTGACCTGTCAATAAGAGGTCAACCCTTTTTCGTTAGATCCCATACCCCATAACGACTCCGCATGCGAGCCGTTTCCCCGCATCTCCTGAGGGCTGTGATCTGTAGTCATCCGGGCTTTGATGGATGATGACCCCTTTGCCTATGACGTCTTTCACTTTGAATTTATTCGTAAAAAAGGACATTTTTGCGTATCCGTCGTTTGAGAACAGTACAGGAAAATCACCCGCATGATTACCGTGAGGCTGATCGGTCGGATTCCAATGTCCCCCGGCAGAAGAAAAGGGTTCCTTTGCATCACCTATTTCACAAACTCCCTTTTCATGTAAGTGAAATCCATGAGGCCCAATCGGATTTTGATCACCTTTGCCTTCCTTATATGATGGTAAACCAGTTACCTCTGCATATACTTCCACCCCATTTTGCACTTCCCGAAAAAAAACATATCCTTGCAATCCTGGTGCTAATGGACCTCCCTGTATTTGAGCGAAGGCCATGTGAGGAGCGTTTCGATAATATGAATAACCAGGATAGCCATATTGGTAATAATTCATCATTGGATCACCTTCCTTCAAGACATTTTATGTAGAAAGTCTGGGTGACATGATGAAAAAAACAGAACGTCACTTTTTAACCAAACGTTTGTTTAATCTCTGAAAACCTTTTCTACTCAATGGTTCATCCTATCAGTCAAACGTTTGTTTAAATTCCCGCTAATGAGATTGACATATTGACTGCTATCCTGGAGGTTCTCACCCATTCTTCCATTGAATACTATCTTTGAAATTTTAAAAATCCCCTCCCCTATGCTTAAAGAGGAAAAAATATGATTGGTTTTATTTCCCTATTACTATTATCACTTTTTATTCTGTCCAAAAAATGTTATATTTTCAGAAACTTCAGATTTTTATTATGAAGTACTATTTTAGGAGGGATTGATATGCAAGGTGAAATTAGGTTAATTCCATATTTCATGGACGAAATGATTGTTGATGCAAATGAAATTCCTAAAGGCGTTGATTTAATCCAAGCTCCTAGCATGTGGAAGAATGGGTACAAAGGAAAAGGGACGACAATCGCCGTTCTGGATACAGGCTGCGATATGAACCATCCGGATCTGGCAGGGAAAGTGAGGGGTTTCCGCAATTTCACCGACGATGACAACGGTGCTGAAGATAACGTTACTGATTATAGCGGGCATGGTACCCATGTGGCGGGTACGATTGCTGCAAGTGAAAATGGTGATGGGGTAATCGGGGTTGCGCCACTGGCCGATTTATTGGTTATTAAAGTACTGGCAGGCAGCCGTGGGAGTGGTAAATACGATTGGATTGTGAACGGCATTCTGTATGCGATCGAACAAAAGGTGGACATCATCTCCATGTCATTGGGAGGCCCCACCGACCACAAGCCTCTTCACGAAGCGATTCAAAAAGCGGTAGATGCAAATATATCAGTTGTTTGTGCAGCAGGTAACGAAGGTGACTCGAACAGCAGCACCGATGAGTTTTCTTTTCCAGCTTGTTACAATGAAGTGATTTCTGTAGGAGCTATCGACCTCCAAAGAAAATCTTCTTACTTTACGAATTCCAATAATGAAGTCGACTTAGTGGCACCTGGTGAACAAATTTTGTCAACCATTCCTGGTGAAAAGTACGCTAAGCTCAGTGGTACCTCCATGTCAGCTCCTCACGTGTCCGGAGCATTAGCCCTCATTAAAGAATTCGAACAAGTATCTTTTGACCGTAAACTTTCAGAAACCGAAGTGTATGCACAACTTATTAAACGCACCGTTCCGCTCGGATTCTCAAAAACATTGGAAGGAAATGGTCTGTTGTTTTTAACAGCACCTGACCTACTGAGAGAGCATTTGAAAAAACAGCCGCTTGCTCAGATTGGGTGATGGATTTTAGACTATTTGATTTTGGGCTCATTTCCGCCTGAACGAAAAGAACCTCCGGCATAAATGCATTTGTGCCGGAGGTTCTTTTCGTTCAAGCGACCTTTCAACTATGCTGAAAGGCGAGTGAAACGGACGTCACTCGAATGCCTAAAATCGTGCACTCACTTTTCTTATTACTATGCTATTGAAAAGAACAGCCATCAATGACTGTTCTTTTTTCTACTATTGTAATCTACTCTCAACTTGCTGACATACTTCATCAGCACTTAGTCCACTTGCTTCAATCACGGATCCTTGAGTAGCTACATTTTGAATCCCCATTACATTGGAATCCATCCCTGTCACTACGCAGCAGTCACAGCCATTTGCGTCTGTTTCCTGTTTTAGTTCAACGACGTCATGCCCCTTTTCACGTAAGGCTTGCACGACGTTTTGTAAGGATTGTTCAACACCAATTCTCATGCCTTTACACCTCCTGGTTCTACATATAGGTTTTTCTTTCGGGGAAAAAGATATTCGTCATTTATTTTTTATTTACTTGTTTACCACTTTTTTTCTGACTTTGGCCTTTTGAATTCCCCACCTGAATATCAGATCCGAATTCCACATCATTCTTTGCCTTTTGCTTTGCTAACTGTTCTGATGTTTGGTCCATACTCTTTTTTCCCTGTTTAGACACTCTCATCCCTCCTCTGACTTTTATAGAATTAGAATCCCCATTTCCAGGCAAAATATTTGAAGGGTATTCGATTCATTTCGGAATGTTTATTTTTCACTTTGCCGGGTAAATACTTTATATAACAATAAATAAAAGGGTGGTATTCAAATGGATGACGCAAAATTAAAAGAGTTAATCGATGGATTAAATGAAGATTTAGCGAATGAATATGCTGCAGTTATACTTTACACAAACTACGCTGCTGTCGTGAGTGGTTTATATCGTCAAATCTTAAAGCCTTTCTTCGAAGAGGAAATCCCGGATGAACAGGGACATGCTTTATACTTAGCCGAAAAAATTAAAACATTGGGCGGAGACCCAACGACCACTCCAACTGCCGTTAAACAAACAGATGATGTGAAGGAAATGTTAGAGGAAGGTCGTAAAGCTGAGGCTGATACAATCGAACGTTATAAGAAGCGTAAAGAGCAAGCAGAAGAATTGGGTCTCGTTGAGCTTAGCATCAAACTCGATGACATGATTGCAGATGAAACCCATCACCTTGAAGAATTCGATCGCTTATTAAAGGATCCTTCTTTTAACTAATAAGAAAAAAGACCGCTATATCAGCGGTCTTTTTTCATGTAATGATTCGATAATCCTTCCATTCTTCAAGCAATAATGACTGGTATTTCGGTGACAGATAACGATCGTCGATCAATCTGAGGACTCCCGTATCCTCGTCTGAACGGATGAGTCTCCCTCCAGATTGAAATACTTTATTTAATCCCGGGTAGACATAAGTATGATTGAATCCATTTAACCCCAGTTCATTAAAATAGTCCTTAATGATTTCATGATCCCTGCTTGGCTGAGGCAGCCCTACTCCTACAACAATTACACCCTTTAATCTATCTCCTTTCAGATCGATACCCTCTGAGAAGATCCCTCCCAATACGGCAAATCCAATAACCGGACAGTCTCTGTCGCTTTGATACTCGTTTAGAAATTTCTC
This sequence comes from Rossellomorea sp. GQ25, assembly GCF_059758515.1. Lineage (NCBI taxonomy): Bacteria > Bacillati > Bacillota > Bacilli > Caryophanales > Bacillaceae > Rossellomorea > Rossellomorea sp. GQ25. The sequence goes on from NZ_JCAXEQ010000002.1 coordinate 947,897, forward strand.
TCTGTCTACTTCTTTCATATCAGGCTCCTGAATGATGAATTCTGCATTCATTGCATCCTGATTCATTTCCCCGAAGGCTTCCCGCATATAGGCGTACGATGAAAAGAAGACCAGATAATTTCCTTTATTCTCATTGAACGCTTCTGTAATGGAACGTGTGATCGAGGAAAGGGTTCTTTCTCTGTCCTTAAACCGGGTTGAAATCGGATGAATCCCAACCTGCCATTGTTCTTTTTCAAATGGCGAAGGAATTAGAAACCGATAATCCTCTTCACACCCACCCAGTTGCTGAAAATAGTACGAAAAGGGGTGAAGCGTAGCTGAGAAAAATACTGATGATTGAAACGACCTCGTTATTTGTTTAATAAGCTTTGAAGGATCAATGCAAAATAGTTTCACTTCTTCATCTTTAGGCGTTTGATTGATCACAAAGCGATGTTCATCAGAAAAGAGGTTGGAAATCCTCACAAAATTTAATGCATCAAAGTACAATTGAAGAAATTCCTCAGTCCAATCCCCTTCCGCTTCTCCCAAGTATTTTTCTGCTATCTCAACAAAACTTTCCACCACATCAACTAACTCTGCATCCAACTCATTCCGCACATCGTCTCCTTGTTCTTTTTTCAAACGGAGGAATTGCTTATTAACTGCGACAATACTTTGCTTCAAGGCCACATATTCCGGATACATTCTTTTGATTTCTAAAAAATCGGACTTCCTCAGGGTGGTTGAATACATTTCCCTTCCCCTGCCAACAAGATTATGTGCTTCATCAATGAGAAGAGTCGTCTTTTTCTTACCTTCATCACTCATTCTTTTTAATGAAACCTTCGGGTCGAAGATGTAGTTATAATCACAGATGACACCGTCTACTAAATAGGAGAGGTCGATTGAAAATTCAAATGGGCATACCCGGTGTTTCCTGGCGTATGTTTCAACGATTGGACGTGTGATGATGGTTTCTTCCGTTAATATATCAATGAGCGCCCCGTTAATTCGATCATAATAGCCATTCGCAAATTCACAATACTCTTTCTGACAAATCGTTTCTTCTTGAAAGCAGATTTTGTCTTTTGCCGTAATAGTAATGGCCCTGTGTGTCAATCCTTCCCGTTCTAAAAGAAGAAGCGCCTCCTCTGCAACAGTACGGGTAATGGTCTTGGCTGTCACATAAAACCACTTTGAATGTCCTTTCATCATCGCTTTAATCGTCGGGAATAAGGTTGAAATGGTTTTCCCAGTTCCTGTCGGCGCATTAGTATACAAAGATTTGGATTCAGTAACCGTTTTGTAGACAGCACCAGCGAGGTTTTTTTGCCCTTTCCGATAGGAAGGGTAAGGAAATACCAGGTCTGGAATACTCTTTATTCGGTTTTCCTGGTTGGTGAGTAAAAGTGAAGCAAATGGAGTATACGCAACCAGGGTCTCGTCAACGATGTGTTGGAGCTCTTCCATTGTATAAGTACGGGTGAAAGACTTCGTTTTTTCAGATTCGACCTCTATGTACGTGAGCCGCACACCAATATTCTTTAGCTGCTTTTCTTTTGCCAATAAGTAAGCGTAGCATTCACCTTGAGCCCAGTGGACACGGGCACCTTCTTCGATCTGAGCTACAGTTCTTGCCGTTGATTTAATTTCTTCTACGATTACTTCCTCGTTTTCATAGAGGATCCCATCACAGCGGCCTTCCAGTTGATAGACAATATCCTCTACCACTCTTTCTCCTTTTAGAAAGACTTCTTTCTCATCACCTTCTTTGTATTCTTTCTGTAGTTTTTGATGAAGCTTTGTTCCTATGGTCATGGAAGAACGGGCTTGAAACCTGACATCTATGCTTCCTTCTTTATACACGAACTCTACTAATTCCCTTATTGAAATCTTGACAGTTTTCTTCATGTGACGTCTCACCTCTGGCTTTCTCACACAAATTATCATTCTAATTTTTTTCAGTGAACATATATATTAGACAAGCTTTTTTGAACGGAGGATTCGGGGAATGAATGCAAAATTCATTTTTTACTGTATAGGATTACTGGCATTATCATTAGGTGTTTCTCTTATTATTAAAGGTGATTTGGGGGCGGCTCCCTGGGATGCTCTGGCCGTCGGTGAATCTACTTTGTTCAACCTTTCAATCGGGACATGCATCTTCATTAATGGATGTATTCTCATCTGTATAAACGCTCTGTTATTAAAGGAGCCCATTCAATGGTTAGCTGCACTCTCCATCTTCGTCATCGGGATGATGGTTGATTATTGGATCACGAGCGGTCTTAATACACTTGAACCGGACGGATTTGTTCAACAATTGTTTCTTGTGCTGACAGGTATATTGCTACTCGGCATCGGAATCTCCATTTATCTTCAAGCCAAGCTTCCTTCTAGCCCGATGGATACATTTATGGTGGCGATTCATAGACGGTTCGGTTTGAATTTACGAAATTCCCGTTTATTGAACGAAGCGATTGCCATTACGTTAGCCATGCTGTTTCATGGAGCAGTTGGCGTCGGAACGGTGATTGTCGCCTGTACGCTTGGTTTTATTATTCATATCTTCTATCCTATCATGGAACGTATGTACGGGAAATGGAGTTGATTGATATTTATTTTGTCTTGTTGCTCCATAAAAAAAACACTTAGTGATTTTCCTAAGCGTTTTGGTTGTTCATATATGTATTTGGGAGATTGGAATTAAATTTTACAACCTTATCACTATTTAATGGAAGATCGATCGTAACGACTGTTCCTTTATTAACCATACTTGAATAATGGATATGACCGCCCATGGCTTCGATGATGCGCAATGACACCGAAGTTCCTAATCCAGTACCTTGGACCTTTGTTGTAAAAAACAATGTGCCAATCCTTGAGATTTGGTCTTTAGTCATCCCTTTTCCTGTGTCTTCTACTGTGATGATGGCTTGTGTATCGGCGACTTCTAAATTTACGCTTACGTTTCCTTGAGGTGGAGTCGCTTCAATGGCATTCTTTATGATATTGACGAATGCTTGTTTCAACTTATTTCGGTCTGTCAAAAGAAATCCATCATCTTTTAGGTCCGCTTCAAGGTAAACCCCCTCTTTGAGGGCATACGCGTTCAGGAGGACCGTGACATCCGAGAGAACTTCTTTCACATTAATTTTCTCTATCTTTTCGAACTCAGGCTTGGCAAAATTCAAATAATCATTAATGATTTCCTCTGCCCTACCTAACTCACTCAATACGATTTTCAGATATTCATCGTGAGTCCCTGTCACTTGCTTCTTCATTAGTTGAAGGAATCCCTTGACAACGGTTAGAGGATTTCGCACTTCATGAGCAATGGAAGCAGCAAGTTCTCCCAAGGTATTGAGCTTTTCAGATTTCAGGATCTCTTCACGTAGCAATCGTTTCTCAATCATCCACTCATTGAGTTGTGCAGCTATACCGACCCCCAACACCTGGATGCCGCCGAATATCAGAACGTATATGCCCATTTCTTTATTACCCGAAACAGGAACACCCGCAATGAATGCGAATGAAAGAAGAATTCCCAGCATCACCAACGCTGGCCAAAATCCAAGTAACACGGCAAATGTTACCCGTTTCTTTGGTGGAAATGTCCAGAACCTATTTGAAATCAGGAAAGGAAGGGTCCCCGCAAGAAACGCACTTACAAATCCGAAAATGATGGCATCCCCGCCGTTGATGATCCGTGCGGCTAAAATAAATACAAGAACAATGACCCCAGCTTTTCTCCCTCCATATAGCATTGAAAGAACCAGTGGAATGTAGCGGAAATCCCAATACAATCCGAAACTTTCATAAGCGAATAGTAAACACATAAACGCTGCAATCCCATGTAATACACCGATGAAAACAGGTGATTTCCCGAGCCTATTGTTTTCAAGGAGTGAAGTTTGAATGAGAACAGGAGCCAATATAATCAATACATGTAATAATAATTTCTCGATAATCATCGATTTGTCTCCCATTAAATATAGTCATTACTTTACACATACGACAAAATTCTCGTAAATCCTCTTTCATCTACCACAAAATCAAGAAATAAGTAACGGAAAAGGGACGGATATCGAGCGTTGCTATCGAAGTCCGTCCCTTAAGTGAAACTCTAATTTAGCTTACCTTTGTAGGTGAGATCTTTTGGCTCAAGGTGATTGTATTGTCCTTGGAGTATTTTTTGAATGTCTTGGATGGTCTGTTGGATTTGGACGGTTTGCCCTTTTGTTTTGGTGAATTCTTCTGCCACGAAGAATGGCTGGCTCAAATAGGCTTCCAGTCGTTCTCCTATCTGAAATAGATTTAGATCGGCTTCAGGTATTTTATCTTTGCCGATTGTATTCATGAGGACGCGAATTTCCTTGTAGCGTCTTAGCAGTTTCTTCGCTTTCTTGTGAATAGTCGTGTGGTTGGTGTCCAGGGCGTCATCTTCAAGTAAAATCGATGTAGACTGCACTGGGTGGATGGCTGGGTACATACCCCGGGTAGAGAGATCTATATCGAAGTAACATAAGGTGTCAAGTGGACCGAACGGGTCATCTTCATCTACTGCTTCACCGGTGGGATCAAATAAAACAGTAGTGATTTCTGGATAGCTCTCTCCTTCAAATCGTTCTCTCAATTCATACAATTTTCCTGACACAATATAGGAACGGTCAACATATAAGAGAATTCTGTCTTTATCCTCAATAAGGCTAACTTCTGCAAATGCTTCATCAATCGAGTGGCATTTCGCATCAACAAATCCTTCAAGGTCACTCAAACCAGGATAGGTTTTATCCGGCGTCAATAAGATCGATTGATATCCTTTTTCTTTCAGCACTTTCGTCATTTCCGCTAAAACAACAAATTGACCGACCTGTGATCTCGCCACGAACCCATTCGTTCCACCTTGGACAATCGGGGCAAACAAATCGAGCGGTTTGATTCCCGTTTCAATCATAGTTAATTTCCCTCCTTGAATAATTAATTCATCCAGCGTACAATTTGCCAAATTTGCTAATGTTACAATTGTTTTTACTTCGGCACGTCCTACAGAAATTTTGCCAGTACATAGATTGGATACCGTTGCAGGTCTTAACCCTACTGTTTTGGCAGCTGATGTTATATTGGGTACACGACGCCGCAGCAATGAAACATTCAACCTTAGATTCTCTTTCATGGTAAACACCCCCTCCTCACTTCATAGAGTAATCTATTTTACTTCTAGAAGCAATAATTTTTATCATTAAAACGTAATTTTTTTACCTCAAGAAGTAAAACATCCAAAAAATTTCACAATCTCCCTTTTCATCACAGGGGCCTTCACGTCCACTATTGGACGATTAATGACAAAAAAATCATGGAAAAGCTCGTAAAAAGGGGCGCTGACGATATCATAACACCCTGATTTATTATTCGAAGTACTAGATAAAAGATGAATGATCCCCTGCTTTTCTAAAAGGTTGTTGTTTTATTTTGATTCTATTGGGTAATTCACGCTGGGAAAGTTGATTCTCGCTGCAGGTGCTCGACTCCTGCGGGAATAGCTGGACAGTACGAAAAGCGGAGGGGCTTTGCACAGGGGCGACAAGCATAAGTCGAGTCTGCTGAAAAGGCGCTTTTTGCCTTTTTGGCAGACTTGGCTTATGACCTCGAGCCCCTAAGCCCCGTAGCTGGACAGTACGAAAAGCGGAGGGGCTTTGCACAGGGGCGACAAGCATAAGTCGAGTCTGCTAAAAAGGCGCTTTTTGCCTTTTTGGCAGACTTGGCTTATGACCTCGAGCCCCTAAGCCCCGTAGCTGGACAGGTGAGAACCCGCAGGAGTGCAGCAACGAGGAGGCTCACTGCCCACGCCGCGGAAAGCGAGCATCCTGCAGCGGAAATCAACTACTACTTTCTTCTCTAAAATAGGAACAAGCTTAACAAAATAGTCATTTCCCTCTATCACCTAGCAATTCCATAAAGATTAACCCCCATATTACAAAAAAATTACAAATATATTTGTAATTTTCACACTATTGACCTATATAAGTATTTGTCAATCTCTGTTAGGCTTAAATTAAGTCAAATGACGAAAGAAGAATGAATATGACAGTAAATGTATTTTTAGACGATTACCGCCACTGTCCTCAAGGGTACATTCTCGCGAAAGACATCGATGAATGTATTGACCTGCTTCTGAATTTTTCTATCGCTCATCTTTCATTGGATCATGACTTAGAAAGCAAGACCCGTAATGGATTAATGCTCGTACACTATATGGTAGAAAAGCAGCTATTTGCAGAACGAATTACGATTCATTCCGCCAACTCTGGTGCAGGTAAACAAATGTTCAAGTATTTAAAAGAGGCTCAGAGTGAACACAAGATGCCTAAATCAATCAAGATTATGTTACGTCCTTTACCTCTAAGATGAGTTATCATATAACAAAAGAACTGTTCCGGGAACAGTTCTTTTTTTGTCCATTCATTTCAATTGGGTTTTTCTTACTTTATAATGAAGGCGACAGCCATTTATAAAAGAGGGTTAAATCATGGAAATTCTGAAAAAATTTCAATTTGTTGGAGGTAGAATAGCTAAAACCGGTATTGCCGTTTTTTTAACGGCTCTTGTGTGTGAGCTTTTAAATTGGCCAGCGACCTTTGCCGTCATTACAGCCATAGTCACAATCGAGCCCACAGCCGCCAATTCTATCAAGAAAGCATTCATTCGCTTCCCTGCATCTGCGATAGGAGCACTCTTTGCCGTGATCATCGCTTCCACTTTCGGTGATCACCCGATTACATATGCACTGGTCGCGCTGCTCACCATCATCACCTGCCACAGACTTCATTTAGGGGCAGGTATCCTGGTCGCTACATTAACAGGGATTGCCATGATTCCCACCATACATGATCACTATGTAGCTACCTTTTTCATTCGCCTGGGCACCACGACCATCGGCCTGATTGTATCAACATTAGTAAACTTGTGGATACTCCCACCCAAATACTCGAAAACGATTACGACCAAAATTCATAACCTTTATTTCAAAACGGGGAATTTGTTAGAAAAAAGAGGCTCTGAAGTTCTTCAGAATCACTCTCTTCACCGGGATACCAAATTAATCTTCAATGATATTTTAAGGGATATTGAATCGACGGACACCCTTTGCGAATATCAAAAGGAAGAATGGAAGCTTCACCGCTCCAGTCGTGAGGAATTGCGTTATTTCCATTATGAGTACAAAAAACTTAACCTTTTAAGGCAAATCCTATTTCATATTGGGAACTTAATTTACTTACCTGTTAAGTATTCATTCAGTGAAGAAGAGAAAGATCGTATCTTACATGCAACTCAATCGTTGAAAGGGATCATGCATCATCCCTCGTTTCACATACCTGAACAACATTTCACTCTTATGAAAGATTTACTCGAGGAATTCTGGGACAATCATGAAGGTCTTCATACAAAACCCTTTCAGTCCATGAAGCATCACTTTTCCTGTGAAACGGTCTTGCTATACGAATTACTATCCATTCACGACCTTTTAGAGGAGCTCAGTGAAATACATGTGTTAGAAGCTCAGCACCAAACCGTCCTAGAGAAAACATTGAACCCATAGACACTCAAAAAAGGTATAGACAAAACAGAATCTATACCTCTTCCTATGACTATTTATTTTAAAGCGTTATTCGCTAACATTCCTATCACCATATCATCCATTGGTGGATTGTGAAGACCGGCCCTGACATCACGATAATAACGCTGCATCGGGTTCGAGCGGAAAAGACTTTTTGCTCCAACAATTCTCATGGCGATGTCCACAATGTGAAAGGCGCTGTTCGTCACAACATGTTTTACAGTAGCAAGCTCCGAAGCCATGTCTTTCCGTTTTTCAGGCTCCTTTACCCACTTATCAGCCACTGAATAGAGTATTTGTCTGGCCTTAAATAGTTCCAATTCTATTTCACCAATTTTCCGTTGAACTTCAGGTACATCTTTGATGGGCCCAGGCAGACTGTTTGGTGAATAGTCCTTCGCAAATTGGATGGCATAGTTGCGCGCGGCTATCGCAACCCCTATATAGCAAGCGGGTATGTGCAGGAGCCATGCTTTAGGGAGAGCATTCTTTCCTCTTGGATTTACACTATCACGTTCGACGAGGGCGAAAGATGGAAGATGAACATCCCTGAGAACGAGATCATCACTGCCCGTTCCTTTCATGGAAATCGTATCCCAAGTTTCTTCAATGCTTACTCCTTCCAGGTCATGATTCACCAAGAAGAATCCTTTCTCTTCGGTGTCACCGATTGTCGCTGATACTAAAGAATAATCCAGAACTCTCGCCATAGAAGTAAAGGATTTCCTTCCGTTTAAATTCCATCCCTCTTCCGTTTTCACTGCTTTGGTTTCGGGAAGCCCCCCACGAGTGGGGCTCCCCGTTGCCGGTTCGGATGCTGCCCGATTGATGAGCGCGCTGTTTGCTACAATCTCCTTACAGAGTTCCTTGAACACCTCTTCATCCCACGTCCGGCTTTCCGTCAGTTCCATTAATCCACCAAGATGCCAACCAATGGATAATGCCGTCGCTGCATCACCTGTTGCAAGCCTTTCTTGAATCATCACGAGCTCATATAAGCTGATCTCTCCTCCACCGTATTCTTTAGGAAGAGATAATGTTCCATACCCTTTTTTCTTCAGATCGTTGAAATTTTCATAAGGAAAGGCATCTTCACGGTCATATGCTTCCCCTCGTTCATCAAACGCATCAGCAAGCTCACCAGCTAAATCAACCAGCTGTCTTTGACGGTCATTCTGTATATACGGTTCATATAAATCCATTAAAACAGCACCTCCTGATAAAGATCACGTTTTTACTTCTTCTATTTATCATAATCAATTCACATGTCTAACTCAAAGATATTGTTTACTAATCTGATCGGAATACATTTTTATCGTTTTCCGTATAAATCATTTTCTAATGAACCATTCTAAGAGTATGATATCTCGTACCTTTAGGGGGGAATCACTGTGAGCCACAACAAAAATAAACTTTACATACTTATTCTAATGCTTATTTCTTGGGTATTTCTCTTATTTGCAGGAAAAGAGAGCTTAAAAAAATATTTACCTGCTTCTATGTTTATGTCATTTCTCGTGTATTCTGAAAATGTGATGGCAGAAAGAATTAAATGGTGGACGATCAAGACAAAAATCTTCCCGAAAGTAAATGGCATTATGCCTTTTGTCATTGGGGTATTCCTGAGTGGTTCTGTATGGATCCTTAAATTCACTTATAAAAATATTTATCTTTATTTGTTTGTCAATGTTCTGGTTGATACGTTTTTTACATACCCTTTTTACTCCCTATTCAAAAAACTCGGTGTGTGGAAGCTAATTCGATTAAAACAGTATCAGCTATCATTCCTGTTTTTTGTTAAATCATTACTTATGTATGCGTTTCAGAAGTATATCGGTGACCGGCTTTATTCTAAAATTGAAAGTCCGGTTTCTAAACAACAAGGTCTGTATTGAATGAAAAAACCTGCTGCCATATAGGCAACAGGTTTCTTTTATAGGTTAAGAAGCATTTTCTTTATCTTCTACTTTATACTCTTGCTCCCAGAACTCTGCATTCTTGATACCAAGCTTTGTAGAGTTAAATACCGGGTCAAGACCTTGTTTCTTCTGTTCTTCATAATCCTTGAGGGCTTTCAAGGCAGGTTTGGCAAGGATAAGAATGGCGATTAAGTTCAGCCACACCATGATTCCGAGACCGATATCACCCAATGCCCATGCTAAAGCGGCTTCTCTCACTGCTCCATAGAATGTGGCAGCAAGCAGGACGAACTTTAAGATGGTCATCGCCACCTTTGAATTCTTGCCTCTCAATAGGTATGCAACATTCGTTTCGGCCATGTAGTAGTAAGCCATAATAGTTGTAAAAGCAAAGAAAAATAATGCGATCGCGACAAATGATGCTCCGAATCCAGGGATGACTGATTCGATGGCTGCCTGTGTATAACCAGGCCCGGCTTCAATTCCTTCTAAATTGTTCGCAAGCATTGTTCCATCAGGAGCTTCTGTATTGAAGGATCCCGTAAATAAGATCATGAACGCTGTAGCCGAACAAACCAGAAGAGTATCGATGTAAACGGAAAACGCTTGAACCAACCCTTGTTTCGCAGGGTGGGAAACTTCTGCTGCCGCTGCAGCATGTGGTCCTGTACCCTGACCTGCTTCGTTGGAATAAATTCCACGTTTTACTCCCCAAGATACGGCCATCCCGATGATTCCACCGAATGCTGAATCAAAGCCGAATGCACTTTTGAAGATAAGCGCTAAAACTGCCGGGATTTCAGTAATATTCATTCCTACAATGATAAGAGATAGAAGAATATAGGCAATCGCCATAAATGGTACTACGTAAGAAGCAACTCCAGCGATACGTTTGACTCCTCCGAAAATAATGACCCCGATTATCACGACAAGACCAATACCCGTTATCGTTGTACTGAGTCCAAATGCATTTTCAAGACCTAACGCAATGGAGTTTGATTGAATACCAGGCATTAAAATACTCATCGCAAGCAATGTAGCAAGTGAGAAAAGAACGGCATACCATTTCCAACCGATCCCTTTTTCAATATAATAGGCTGGTCCTCCACGGTATTCCCCATCCTGCTTCACTTTGTAAATTTGAGCAAGTGTGGACTCAATGAAGGCACTGCTCGCACCGATAAATGCAATCGTCCACATCCAGAAAACCGCCCCTGGACCACCGAAAGCAATGGCTGTTGCTGTACCGGCGATGTTACCCGTCCCGACACGCCCTGATAACGACAGTGCCAAGGCCTGGAATGAAGATACACCTGCTTTGGAGCTACCACCCTTAAACATTTGAACCACCATATCTTTGATCAACCGCACTTGTAAAAACTTCGTTAAAATAGAAAATAGTAAGCCTACACCTAAACAGAAGTAAATCATGACCGGAGACCAAAGTATTCCTACCAATTTGCCAACTAATTCTTCCACGGCATTTCCCCCTTTTCTTTACAAAAATTGTCCAACTATTAAGAATTATATTTTATTTGACACAAATTAGACAATCTTTTTTTTATTCTTCTTCTTTTTAATAGGAACAAAAACCCTTATAAGACAGGCTTCGTACTACCAAAAAAAATTCTGGGCAATCTATAAAAAAGGGGTGATATTATGTCGAGAAGAAAACTTCTTGTACCTGAATCCCGGGCTGCGATGGATCAATTAAAAGCGAAAGTTTCTGGTACGCCAGATCCTAAAGAAGCGAAATATGAGATCGCCAAGGAACAAGGTATTCCTCTACAAAGAGGTTATAATGGAAAATTAACGTCTGAGCAAGCAGGAAAAGTAGGTGGAAGAATTGGCGGTAACATGGTGAAGGAGCTTGTGAGAATGGCTCAGGAAAATTTAAATAAAAAATAGCTTAAAGAAGGCTGACACTTAAATAAATGTCAGCCTTCTTTTATGTTATTTCCCCCGGAGGATTTCTTTCAACTTATCCAGGTCTTTATAGATTTCTTTTTCTAATGAGCGATTGTAGAAAATCGATGCAGGATGAAAGGTCGGAAATATGGAGTAGCTTTCTTCGCTCATGATCCACTCATTTGAATCAAGGTCTTTTAATCGCCTGACTTTAGCGTGAATCAGCCGGCCGTGCATTTGTGATATCGTGTACTGATTCCCCAATAGTCTTTGTAACCCGATATTCCCCAAGGTGACAAGCTGTTTTGGCTTAATATGCTTCAGCTCGTAATCCAGGATCGGAGCATGAGCCAGCTGTTCTTTACGATTCGGGGCCCTGTTATACTTCTTCTCCACGATCTCATTTCCCCCTACTTTCTTAGGGACAATTTTATAAGGTCTGCTTCTGACCGTTGAGGTAAAATAAATGTCTTCCCTTGGAACCTCCAGATACTGAAAGAACTCATCCAGTACTTTTCCTGCCCGTCCACTAAACGGCATTCCATTATGAATCTCGGTTTCACCCGGAGCTTCTCCGACAATCATGATCGTCGGCTTATCCGGGCCGCGTCCATATACAAACCCCTCACAGGAATACGGCTCCATCCTTTTCTTGCAGAGAACGACTAATTCTTCCGGTATCACACGCATCATCCTTTGTTTATTTGTTATTTTCGTTATTCCCGGACAGCACCCGAAATACACATTCCCATGTTTATTTCACTTTAAGAAAAGGAATAGTATGGATATAAATGAACATTTAAAGGAGATGGATTGTGTGTCACAAGCTGAACTGAAACAACAAATTTTAAAGGTGCTCGATGAAAGCAAAGTAGGGACACTGGCAACGGTTAAAAATAATAAACCTCATTCCCGTTATATGACGTTTTCACATGATGAGCTGACTCTATATACGCCAACAAACAAGGAAACGCATAAGACAGATGAAATTGAGGACAATCCTAATGTGCATATTCTTCTTGGCTACGAAGGAGAGGGGTATGGTGATACCTTCGTCGAAATCGAAGGTCGCGCCTCCATTGAAGAGTCCGCTCATTATAAGGAAAAACTGTGGAACGACCATATGAAAAGATGGTTTGAGGGTCCAGACGATCCGGATTACATTGTCCTAAAAATTCAACCTATCAGCATCCGCTTAATGAACGATGATGAGGATTCGCCGCAGTCACTGGAATTATAATCGAAAATCCCCTTGACACATTTTAATATTGATGTTATATTTATTTATTGTAATCTTGTAACATACATTAAAACGATAGAGAAGATAATTCGTAATTCTATTCTGTTTTGATTTAACAACTTATTCACACTGGATCGGCTTCGGAGCCGTTAGGATGTAAGAGAGGTAGGGCTTACGTCGTTTAGGTATATCAAACGACTCAAGGAATTGCCCGCGGCTGTTTATTATCTGCAAACAACGTTCAAGATATAAATATATTACTTGTGATGTTGCAAGTTACAGAGTTGCCTTTATCCGATTAAGGTAACACCAAAGGGATCGCTAACGGGAAGATTAGCCCCTTTATAATAAAAAACACCTCAAAAGTGCTGACTTTTGAGGTGTTTTTTTATTTAATAGGCAGTTTTATAGGGTTCTACAGCGCATTTTACCTTCTTACCACAGTTCATTTTTTCAATTTTGCCACTTTTCTTTTCAAATTTCGGTTTTAATTTTCAATTCCGATGACTTTCTTTTTCATTTTCATGTTTTATTTTCAAATCGGGAATTACAGCGAAGATTCTCCTCGCTTAATCTTCTGCCACGTCTCTTTCCACACCCTAACTGCTCTCCATCAACTGACTTTGATACAACCCATGATAGAACCCTTTCTGCTTGAGAAGCTCATCATGAGATCCCCGTTCAATGATCTTTCCTTGATCAAGTACCAGAATTTGATCGGCCTGTCGGATGGTGTTAAGACGGTGGGCCACCACTACACTTGTTCTCCCCATCATTAATCGTTTGAGGGCTTCCTGAATCTTCAGCTCTGTAATCGTATCGATGCTGCTCGTGGCTTCATCCAGAATAAGAATGGAAGGATTTGAAAGGATCGCTCTTGCAATGGATAGTAACTGTTTCTGTCCCTGGCTGATCCCACTGCCATCATGTCTTAACAAAGTATCGTAGCCCTCAGGCATTTTCTCAATAAAGGAATGGGCATTGGCCAATTTTGCCGCTTCCCTTACTTCTTCATCGCCCGTATCGAGTCTTCCGTAACGGATATTGTCTGCAATCGTTCCTTGAAACAGGAAGCTATCCTGCAGGACAAATCCCATTTGCTGACGAAGACTCTTTCGTTTAATGGTTTGGATATTCTGGTCGTCAATCTCAATGGTGCCTTCATTCAGTTCATAGAAACGAGACAGCAGATTGGTAATCGTCGTTTTACCTGCTCCTGTCGGTCCGACCAAAGCAACGGTCTCACCCGGTGTAATGGTGAAGGATACATCCTGAAGAGTTTGATCCCCTTTTTCATACGAGAAAGAAACGTGTTGAAATTCTACTTTCCCTTCAACGGAATCGATTTCCACGGCATCCCCTTCATCCTTGGCTTCTTCCTCTTCGTCTAAAATTTGAAATACTCGCTCAGCACCGGCAATGGCTGATAATAACGTGTTATATTGGTTCGCGAGCTCATTCAACGGACGGGTGAATTGCCGGGCATATTCAGCAAATATCACCATTACACCAATGGTTATCATGCCATTTAATGCAAAGATCCCTCCGACTCCGGCAATGACGGCAAAACTCAAATTGTTCAACACATTCATAAGCTTCGGGATGAACCCGGAATAGGTATCCGCCCAATAAGCAGCCGTTCTCAATCGTTGATTTTTTTCTCCAAAATCCTTTATGGCAGTATCCTCACGGGAAAAGGTTTTGATGATGCTATGCCCCGAAATCGTCTCTTCGATATAGCCGTTTAGCTCTCCGATATTTTGTTGATATTGTTTAAATAAACGTCCTGTCCTTTTCGTAATCCAATTCATGCCGAGAGCCATCAGAGGAACGATGGTTAATGTGATCAAGGTGAGCAACGGGCTGAGCCAGAGCATGATCGAGACGGTCCCCACTAATGTCAGGACACTGGATATGATTTGAATGAAAGAGCTATTCAACGTGGCACTCACATTATCAATATCATTTGTCACTCTGCTCATTAACTCTCCATGCTTCCGTTTGTCAAAGAAAGGGATCGATAGTTGATGCAATTGATGAAATAGGTCCTTCCGCAAGCGGTAGACCGTATCCTGAGCCACACCGATCATCCAATAATTTTGGAACCATACGGACAGGGAATGGAAGATGTACACTGCTATTAAACCTAAAACAAGCCCAATCAATCCAGAAGTCTCTTTCGTTACAATGTATTCATCAATCGCTTTTCCCACAAGGAAAGGCCCAAGAAGAGCTGCTACTGAACTAATGAACACCATTAAAATCACGAGATACAGGATCACTTTCATTTCGGAAAGGTAGTTCCAAAGACGACGCAGCGTCCCTCTTGCATCTTTCGCTTTATCGTATTTCCCCAGTTTCTTTCGCACATGCTTAGACATGATGCATTTCCTCCTCTCCGAATTGAGATTGAAAAATCCGCTGATAAAGAGAGGAATCTTCTAATAGGGTTGTATGGTTCCCCTCTCCGATTAACACTCCATCTTCAAGGAGCAGAATCGTATCTGATTCCATGGCCGTACTTATTTTCTGTGTAATGATCATCGTCGTACATTCATATTGCTTCAAAGCTTGAAGCAGCTTAGATTCTGTTTTCAAATCCAAAGCACTCGTACTATCGTCCAGTAATAGAATCTTTGGTTTTCGTATGAGTGCTCTCGCAATCGACAGACGCTGTTTCTGTCCTCCTGAAAGATTGACCCCTTTTTGACCGAGAACTGTGTCATATCCATGGGAAAGATTCAGGATGGTCTCATGGATTTTGGCATCCTTTGCAGCTTGTATCATTTCTTCCCTGGTGGCATCTTCTTTTCCCCATAGGAGGTTTTCTGATACTGACCCGGAAAACAGGACCGCTTCCTGGGGCACATACCCAATATTTTTCCTTACGTGATCCAAAGAGATGGACCGGATGGATTGACCGTCCAGTTCAACAGACCCTTCCGTCGCATCGTACAGGCGTGGAATGAGTTGGAACAGGGATGTTTTACCGGATCCGGTTGCTCCCAGAATCGAAACCGTTTCGCCAGCCTCCACTTTAAACGATACTCCTTCAAGCACCTTCCCACGGGTTGAAGGGTATTGAAACGACACATCTTTAAATGTAATCTCTCCGTTCACCACTGTGTTTTCCTGTCGTACTTCCTCTCCGTCTTTCAAATCAATTTCGGTTTGCAGAACCTCTTCTACCCTGCCGGCGGAAGCTCTTGCTCTTGAAAAACTCGTAATAATAAATGAGAAAATTGAAAAAAAAGAAGAGATTCTCGTAACATATGTGACAATCGCTACGACTTCTCCTACCTTTGCTCCACCTGAGGCCACATCTATACTTCCGAACCACAAAACGGATAGGATGGCCAGATTCATAACGAGCATCAGAAGTGGCATGATGATTTCCATAAAACGAAGAGCCCTCACAGTCCGATCCTTCAAATCTTCATTTGCACCATGAAATCGGCTTTCTTCATACTTGCTTCGTGTATAAGCTTTAATTAACCTCATCCCGGAGAGGTTTTCCTTCATGACCTCGTTTACTTTGTCGAGACGGGATTGAACTCTTTCAAAAAGGCTCCATCCACG
Organism: Rossellomorea sp. GQ25; assembly: GCF_059758515.1. NCBI lineage: Bacteria > Bacillati > Bacillota > Bacilli > Caryophanales > Bacillaceae > Rossellomorea > Rossellomorea sp. GQ25. Next base: position 964,146 of record NZ_JCAXEQ010000002.1, read on the forward strand.
TTTCAGTACCCATAACAGGAACAGCCATAAAACCGGAATCACGATTAATAAAATAAGGGCAAGACGAACATTGACGATGAGTGCCATGATCGTTGATCCGACAACAAGTAGCGGGGCTCTTAGCATAATGCGCAAACTCATGAAGATCGTATTCTGCAACTGCCTTACGTCATTGGTCATCCTGGTGATCAATGATGATGCCGGGAGCTTTTGAAAGCTTGCAAAGGAAAACGACTGAACCTTTTTATATAAGCTTTCCCGCACATCATAGCCAAATCCCTGACTAGTATGAGCTGCAAAAAATGAATTCGTCACGCCTGAAATAAACGCGAGGAGAGACATCCCCACCATGATGAAACCCCATTTCATCACCACGTCCAAGTCTTCATTCATAATTCCTTCATCAATAATCCGTGCCATAAACAGCGGATTTAATAGTTCTACAGCAAGCTCTACCAGCATTAAACTCCAGGCAACCGCCATGGCAACACGGTAAGGCTTTAAAAAACGTATGACCTTCAAATGAACACCCCTCCGACAAAAAGCTTCCATTATCTACATATGTATCATCATATCGTTTTTTTATGCCGTGTGGTAGTTGGAAGTGTTATTGCGGAAGCTGCTCGAACAGAGGTGACAAGCAAATGGCGAACTACCTGAAAGGGGCTCTTTGCCTTTGTCTTTTGACCTCGAGCTTCGAACCGCTGAAGCTGAAGGTCCTTCTCATCAAATTTATCTAATCTGTTTCCTAACAAAAAACCACACGATCTAAAAGGACCGTGTGGTTTTTTTTACGCTTATTGATTGAAAGGAGGTGTATCCGTTCCGCCATTATTAGGCCTGTTCTTCTCTTCTTCAATTTTCCGATCCAGTTTAGAAAGATATTTTTGCGCAAAGTCCTTTCCACCTAGACCAAAGGCCAAACCGAAGGCTAGTGCCAATCCACCCAGAATCAGCATGAAGGCAATATTGACGATGGAATCCGCCACTTTTAATTGATCCAAGGCCATAAAGAAACTTAGGGCAATGATTGCATATTTCGTGATGGTCGAAAGTACTTGGAAGTGATCACTCAATACGTTGGATATGATGCTCTTCACTAAGTTACCTAAGTATAAACCTGCCCCAAGAATGACGATGGCTGCTAATACATGTGGTAAATACGCAAGGACGCCTGTTGCCAGAGCGACCAGGAATTCCAATCGCACAATTTCCAGGGCTTCTACTACAAAGAGGAAAACAATGATCATTTGAACGACTCTACCTACGAGTCCTGATAGATTCATATAAGTTGAGCCAGTTGGTTCATACGGATTGTTATTAGTATTTATTCGTCCTATACCCATATTACGTAATAGAGAATTGAATCCTACCCGGTTCAATAAACGCGCAATCATGGCTCCAGCCCATTTACCAACCCAGATTCCCGCAAGAATGAGTAGAATAGCAATCGCTATATTTGGAAGCATCACAAGGGCCTGATTGAGCATGTTAATCGCCGGTTCTGAAATCCCACGAATGTCCAGCTGATCTAATGCAGAAATCGTAACCGGAATCATAATGAGGACGAATACAATGGTACCAATGACCGATGAAACCGTTGTTCCTTGAAAGAGCTTGCTAATGCCGAATCGTTCAGCGACTCTCTCCGTTCCAATCGCTTGTAAAAAGTTCGTGACGATATCCCGGACGATTTTGGCTACAAACCAGCCAACCAGGAGAATGATAGCTGCGGCAAACAGTTTAGGAATAAACCCTAAGAAGTTTTGCAACATTTCCGTGAAAGGTTCTGACACTCCTGTGATATTAAGAGCCGCTAACACTCCCGGTAAGAAAATGAGCAGTACGAGATAGAACACAATCCTGGCAGCCGTATAGACATAGCGATGTACATCGTTCTCATCTTTCGCTAATTTAGATCTTACCAGCGTACTTTTAACTGAAGGTTTCGTACCCAGTTTCTCTATCAATACCTTCAGTACAGAAGCAACTATCCATGCAAATAATAGAATAAGTGCTGCTTTTAATACGTTTGGAATCGCTGCTGCCATCGTACTCAACATACCGACTAAAGGAGAAGCAATGAAGTTCAAGTCAAGCATATTGAAGAAGGCAATAAACACGAACACAAGCAGAATAAAGTACACAATTTTACTAATGACTTTCTCCGATGTCCATTTCCGTTCTCCGTTCCTGCTGCCAAAATAAAGGTTGTCATCGATCTTCACCCGTTTTAAAATTCCGTAAACGGCTTTTTCAACAGCCTTTGCAATGATCCACCCGATTAATAACACTAATAGAGCCAATAACAGATCAGGAAGCTTCCCTAAGTACCCATACCATTCTTGCGTTATATCATTGTTCATTCGATGTTCTCCCTTCAATTATGGAAATTGTATAATGCTAATAATTATCTACCCAAAGATTTTTTTTCAAAACCTGACAAAAAAAGATAGTCTAAATGATTCATCAGGGAGTCTTAAGTAATAGAAAACCCTTAAGGCAAAGCGCCTTAAGGGTTTTCATCATGGGAAATCAATCGCGTTTTCTATTTTAAAATCGTCTAAAGAGTAAGCAGTCACTCTCTTATGTGATACTGTGTAAAGCTGATTATCAATATATAGGAGCCTTTGAATCTGGTCTTCCCACTGTTCGTAATATTCTTTGTTTTTGTTTTCTTCCTCTGTGAGCTGAGACTTTAAAACAATTCCTTTTTCAGGTGTGATTTCATAAAGGAGGGCACCTTGATAGTCAAACTCCAGTTCATGCCGGCTTCCTTCTTTTTCATGATAAACAGAAATGGGAAAACCATATAGATTTCTTGAAGGTTCATGAAGCAATGCTTTGTGATCTTCCAACAAATAAGAGTGAGTACCCGTCCCCCCTATTATTTCAGTGTCCGTTTCCTTTGGATGCTGAAAGTCTGTAATATCAAACAATGAAATCTTCATTCCGTTTCTAACAACTCTGGGTTCCTCATTGGTTACTTTGTTATCATCCACCACTTTCGTATCAAAACCAAACCCGATGAGGTGATGTTCGTCAATGGGGTGGAGATAGGTGCTGAAACCAGGAATCTTCAACTCCCCTAAAACCTTTGGAGCTTTCGGATCTGCCGTATCGATGACAAAAAGGGGATCGACTTGTTTAAAGGTGACCATATATGCCTTATTTCCCATAAACCTGACAGAATAGATCTGTTCTCCCCGGGCTAAGTCCGTTACTTCTCCAACATTCTTCATGTTTTCATCTAAAATATAGAGAGCATTGGAAGAAGGTGAATCACTGTTCCATACCTCCCCTTTCGTCGTTGCAATCCGAAAGTGGCCATCATGTTCATCCATGGAAAATTGATTTAACGCCCTTCCTTCTACATTCCCTGATGAAGAATACGCAATGTTCCCATCACGGACGGAAAATTTATAAATCTCCGTATTTGAAGAGGTCCAACCGTTCATACCATCTTCATTGTATTTTTCTACAGCCACATAAAGATTGTTTTTAGACATATACACTTTATCACCGCTTCCGAGATAGGATTGAATGTTTAGAGAAGCTTTGGGATCCTCCATATTCATTCCTGTCAATAAGGTATAGTTAGGGGACTGGGACTGCGGAAAATACTTAATATCTTGTATTGAAAGTGGTGTCGTTTCATCACCTGTCAAACTATCTTTCACCCGGGGTCTCAGATCAGGGTTTTTCCCCTGTTCAAGCATCCAGTAGTTTGGATACAAATTCGAAATTAAATATACAGTGGAATCAATCTTCCTGGACGTTAAATATTGACCTTCAAGCTCTACCTTTCTGAGGAGAGATGGTTTTGATTTATCGGAGATATCATACAGAAGCGCAACAGTCGTTCCGTCTACAGGCATAGTGGAAGCAAATGATTCTTGTTTACCCTCTTGAAAATGGGCAGTCCCCCAGTTGTTGCCGATGACGAGCAACTTATCTTTCTGTAAAAATAGATGATGAGGCTGCATACTTTCTTTATAGCTGGTAGAAGATACTACTTTCATTTCCTTCACAGGATTTGCCTTAGTAATCAGCAGCCTACGGTCGGTTAATTGGTAAATATAGCTTCCATCGGTCTTCACTATATCCCCTTCGTCAACTCCTTGAACCTGATTATTCGTTTCAGAAAAATGGGATCCCGATTGAGACGACTCCCCAGCCGCACTATCTTCCGATGACTTGGACTCCATATTTCCTTCTCTTCCGAAAAGAGAAAACTCCGTATCTTCCCTATTACTCTTTAAGATTTGTTTAAAATAGTTCGTTAGCTCTTCCTTGGATTGAATACTGGGTAGTTTAGAGGTTACAGAAAAGGGTAATTCTGTGTCTCCGTCATAAGAAAAACCCCATTTGGTTTTCACTTTCGGAGAAATATGAAGTGTATAATGGTGGGGGTCAGAAGGATACCCTCCTGGCGGTGCTTGAATTTGCAGGGTCTTTCGATTTTCATTCAACTTGAGGGAAACATTGATCCTCTCTCCATTGGTGTCTTCTACATAAATGTTCTGGGGCGTCACCGTTTCCTTATTTAGTGCCGTTGAAAATTGCAGATTCCAGGAGTTATTCTCCATCACGAGAAGATTCCCATCCATCTTCCCCTCGGCCATCACAACAGGTCTTTGACTATACGCAAACGTTCCAAGTGCCATCAGCAGCGCAATACCAGCAATAATGAGCAAATACGATTTCTTACTCATGTATGACCCTCCTCTATTTCTTATTTGTTGATTAGACGTTCTGGAGGGGTAAATGTTACATGGGTCATATGGTGGAAGTTGTGGTATGAAAGAGTAATTTTTGGAGGGGACTGGAATTTTATCGACTGTTTAAAAAAGGCTCTTTTCGCAAAGTTTGTGGCTATGTTAGAGAAGAAAGTAGTAGTTGATTTCCGCTACAGGATGCTCGCTTTCCGCGGGGCTGGCGGTGAACCTCTTCGGCACGCCTCCGGGGTCTCACCTGTCCAACTACGGGGCTTAGGGGCTCGAGGTCATAAGCCAAGTCTGCCAAAAAGGCAAAAAGCGCCTTTTCAGCAGACTCGACTTATGCTTGTCGCCCCTGTGCAAAGCCCCTCCGCTTTTCGTACTGTCCCGCTTCTCCCGCAGGAGTCGAGCACCTGCAGCGAGAATCAACTTTCTGAGCATGTTTCTTTAAATAAATAAAAACCAAAACTTTTAGAAATTGTTTTTTGACACTTTCTAGATCTGTCACGAAAAATCTCTTAAAGATGGTGAGGGGAACTGGGTAGACTCCGGCGGATTTTGGTCGTGGCGAGAACCCGTTAGGCTAAGCTGAGGAGGCTCGGCCGAACGCTAGTTGCAAGCGAAGAAATCCCCTTCACCATAAGCACATACTGATTGACAGAGCTCAAGCAGACCTTATGTTAAAAACAACAATCTTTACGAAAAGAGTCTTAAAAAAAGAAATAGACCCCACAAAAGTAAGGTCCATCCCTCTATCTCATTCTTCTTGCGCTTGCGTTCAGTCGTGCGTTTCGGATGACTTGGTTGATGACTTCTGAGAAGATAAGTCCAATGGCGATGGAGCCTGAGATCATGAAGGCTTTTGCTGCCAGGTTGATGGCGGCATTGTAATCGTTTTGAACGAAGTTTCTCATGGCATCGTATGCAAGTCCTCCAGGTACAAGGGGTATAATGCCGGCTACAGAGAAGATGATGACCGGGGTTCTATACATTTTCGCAAATATCTGACTGATTACAGCCACGACAAAAGATGCAAGTAACGTCGCAAGAACCACATCGGCGTCGTTTAAACTCATTAGTATGTAAATGATCCAGCCTAACATTCCAACAATTCCACATTTGAAAAGGGACTGCTTTGGAGCGTTGAAAATTATACCGAATGCAGCAGCGGAGATGAAGCTGGTCACTAATTGTTCGATTATGAGCATTCCCTTTTCACCTCAATCTTTTTTTCCTAATACTAAACAAAGTCACCCTACGTCAAAGTGAAAACTACGGCAATACCCGTCCCGATGGCAAACGCCGTTAAAAAAGCTTCTGCTCCCTTCGATAGACCCGACACCAAATGTCCTGCCATTAAATCCCGCACGGCATTTGTGATAAGGAGCCCAGGAACCAGGGGCATCACTGATCCAATAATAATCTTATCCAACTCCTGTCCGACTCCAAGCTGGACGAATCCATAGGAAAGCATTCCAATAATAAAGGAAGCAAGAAACTCAGCAAAGAATTTGATGGGAACGAGGCGATGAAAATAAATCAGACTCGTAAACCCGACTCCTCCCGTGATCAGTGCCGGAATGAAGTCCTTCCACACTCCCTGGAACATGATGAGAAAACATCCACTGGCAATCGAAGCGGCCAATACTTGAATCACAAAGGAGTATGATAGATTAGATTGATCCAGTTTTTCCAGGGCATTGTATGCTTCCTCAACGGTGAGGTGCCCCTTACTGATTTGCCTTGAAATACTATTCACGAGGGTTACTTTTTCAAGATCAGTCGATCGCTCGTTAATTCGAATCAACTTCGTTTTCGTTGGTTCAGACGTTTCAATCGAGAAGATGATCCCGGTAGGCGTCACATAACTGTGAGATTCTGAAATCCCATAAGAAGCGGCGATGCGCATCATCGTATCCTCGACGCGATACGTCTCTGCACCACTTTGCAACATGATCTTACCCGCCAGCAAGCTGACCTCCATAATGTCATATCTTCTTATCATTTTTGCTTCCATACGATCTCTCCACACGTGCTATTTTTTGAATAGGTCTAGTTTATAGGAAAGAAGGGGTGTAATCAATGAGGAACGGGATGATTTTACGTAGATTTAATCTGTGTAGAGGGTTTTTGGGTTGAATTAGTGGGTAATCTTTCGGGAAAATGTACCTTTCCCCCAAAAATGAATATTGAATGCCGACCAAGTGAGCTGGTGAGGGATTTATGAGCTGGTTCCGGCTGTTTATGAGCCGGTTTCAGGATTTATGAGCCACTTTTAAAGGATTATGAGCAACTTGTCGAAAAATCTAGACTCCGAATCTTTACTAATCATCCTCCTATGCCCTTCTCTCTCTTCCTTTTGAAAAGAGTGTACAAAACAGTTACCAGCACAAACCCTGTCAGAACCAACATTTGATATTCTTCTACCACCCCCAGGATCACTTCTTTATCACCCTCATAAAACTTGCCAATACTTAAGAAAAAAAAGGTAGACGGAGCGATCCCTAGCATAGTAAGGAGGGAATACACTTTCAGATTCATTTTTGCCATGCCTGCCATGAAGGGAATGACATTTCCTAAGTGAAGGGGGCTTGCGATTGCTACGCTCCAGATTCCGTAGCGGTTGAACTTTTCCTGAGCTTCTTTGAGCTTCTTCCGTTTTTCAGGTTTCAACCTTGCCTCCAGCTTCGCACCTAATTTTAAACTGATAAAATAAGGAATATAGCTCCCCACTGTATAAAGAAAGCTTCCTATTAGAGAAATGACTCCTATCTCCATCCACGTTAATTCTAAAATAAATCCCATTGTTACGATAAAAAAAGTGCCTACAAAAGGGAAAGCACTTCCTTCAATAAATAGAGAAAGCAATACACCCCATATTCCCCACTCAGCCGCTATATTTGACATAATTTCTTCCATCAAGGTCACTCCTATATGAACGAATATCTTAAGTATAAAAAAATCGCCAACATGCAAACAGAAGCCGTAGAAGTAAATGTTTCTAGGACCTGGGGAGTATTTTCACATAAAAAAGACCAGCCTCTTTGTAGGGGCGGGTCCAGATAACTTTATGATGCCTTTCGGCTGCTTTCTTGTGGAGATATCCTAACTCTGATCAACCTTGGCGCTGTGTTGAGTAAGATCAGCAGAGCGATTGTACAGAGAAGAGCTGAGCCCAGCATGGTGATTCCGTTTGCTACTAATGAAAAAAGTAGTGGCGACATGCTTTTCGGCGCATATTCTGCGAAGAAGACAAAGCCTGCGATAAAGTGCCAAAAATATCGAGCCAGACTGCCTAAAAAAGTAGCAGCCACTATCCACATTACCGCTTTAGATCGATGGTTACTTCTTAATGAGGCTTGGATCTTACCGGAAAAGATTCCGGCAAGACCAATAAAGGCAAAGGCGATGAAATATTCAACTACCATCTGCACAGGAGTTGCAATCCAAGCATCACCCAAGGCAATCTGCAATAGCCCCCATACAAATCCAGCCAGTATCCCAGCCTTCCATCCTCTTCGATAGGACAATAGAAAAATAGGAACCATTGCTATCGAAATGGAGATACTGGGTGATAGCTTAATAGACGGAAGCATATCAAGGATAACGGCGAATGCCGCCATCAATGAGGCTTCAAGTAAAATGACAAGACGTATATTTTTCATGAAAAATCCCCCTAGGGTTGATGAAACGAAACCATAAGGGGGCTGAATGTAAAAAGCAAAATAAGCAAGATGCCGCTTATTTTCCACATCCCTACGCTAGTACTAACTAACAGGTTCATAGGGTCAGAACAGATTGTTCACTCTCAGCTTTCGCTCCCCTTGTGGTAACGTTTATAAAGTTGTTATATTTTATTATACATGAAGAATGAAATTATGAAAGATAGATAGGTTCACTCTTTGATTTCGCTCTTGTTTAAGGTGACTCATTAAGAGGGTCATGAAGTATGATGACGGGCATTGACTTAGGGGTAACCATGAATCCATAGACTTTTCCGTCCTTGTCCTTATACGCTACAGAATAATCTCCAAACTGGGGTGAAAATTCGACGTTCTGGTATTCGAGATCCAGATCTTGATACTTTAGGCTCACATACAGGTTGGTGGCGATTCTTGCTGTCAGGTGTTGTACACTAGAAATCCGGTTGGCTACTATTATGAGGATGATTGCTAAACCCAGTAACATGACTTTCTTTGTTCCAGACAATCTGATCATTCATCAAGCCCCCTTTAATTTCTTCACAACTACTATACTCCTATACTTTCTATTATATACCTATTCACTGAACCATGACAAAAGAGCCACTTTTTTTAGCAGCTCTTTTTTTATTGCTATAGAACTTCAAATAAAAACGGCTCTCGATTTTAAATTTCCACAGTATTAAACAACCGTTTAACCCTTTCAACCTTGTCAGATCAACAAATTCCAATCTTAATCAAACGTTTGTTTAGTGGTCTAACATCTTCACCAGACGAGTCATTTGGCTATGTAATTCCTCGATTGGAACGAAGCGTGCCTTCCTGAACATTTCTTTTCCATATACAAAAACGATGACGACCGGCACAGTGAAGATGGAGAACTCACCAGCTATTTCCGGTATTTTTTCTGCATCGGCATGGATGGACATAACATCTTGAAACTCTTCTAGTAACCCTTTCACCTGTGGCAAGAGAGCGTGACAAACAGAACAGTTGGGTCTGGATATGTATAGTAACACCAGCTTTTCTGCAGCAAGTGTAGCATTGATGGTTTCTAAAGAATGAACTTCTTCCATATCTTGAGATCTCCCTTCTCTGATTTCACATTAATAATAGGTATACCCACATCTCCAAAGGTTTACCATTAGGAACCCGTGGGAAAAGATAAACGACAAATCAATTTGAATGATGGAGGAGATTGAAATGAAACCGACTGTTAAGGAATTTTATGACGATAAGGAATTAATTACAGAAGTTAAAAAGCTTTCTTCTCAAGGTATCGACAAACACAATCTTTATGTATTATCCCATGATGATGACCGGACGGACAGAGTCGCTGATCGGGCTGACGCCAATGAGATTGGTGTCAAGGAAACAGGTATCGGGACTGCAGTAGGGAACATGATTCTGAAAAAAGGTGACGAACTCCGAAACAAGCTGATGGAAGTTGGATTTTCCCACGAAGAAGCGGATCAGTACGAAGAAAAGCTCGATGAAGGAAAGATATTATTGATTGTTAAGAACTGACCTTATAAAGAAATGACTTAGGATGATTCCCAGGAATCATCCTTTTTTGTCTTTAAAAACATATAGCTTCCCGTTTGCTGGTCTTCTAAACTTAGGGCCTCTAAACCCTCGTTTAATCAGCTCTTTTCTCATAAACATCATAATCCCGCCATGGCCTACAATGAGAACGTCTTCACCCTCTTGTATGATTGCATCGACAATCCCGTTGATTCTTTTAAGGATCTCATTCTTACTTTCAGGCTGAGAACGATGATTAAACCACCAGGCTACCCGGATCATAAACAAATGTAAAAACAGTGGAAGCTTTCTCTTGGAACTGAACAAGGGAGATAGTCTAATTTCACGTAGTTCCTTCAACGATACGATATCCCCTGCATAGACTTTTCGAGCCGTTACTTCTGCCCTGGTTAAGTCACTTGCGTAGCACTTCTTCCATTCAATATCATGAAGATCAACCTCATTCTCTTCTACATCAGACTCATCGTACTTCTTCTACCCACTTCATTAGTTCACGGATGTCACAAATTTATCAGGGTATCCTCTTGTTACTTTAAAATGCCTTACGAGACCAATCTTCATACTTCGGCCCCCTTCACTACCATTATACTATTTTTGGAAGGCTCTTCTCTCAAAGTTTGTGGCTTTCTTAGTGAAGAAAGTAGTAGTTGATTTCCGCTACAGGAGGCTCGGCCGAACGCTAGCTGCAAGCGAAGCGGTTCCCCTCACCATCCAGCACACACTAATTGACGGAGCCTTGGTAAAACTTATGTTAAAAAACAACAATGTTTACGACAAGAGAGTTTTTTGGAAAAGAAAAAAGCATGCGATATAAGCCGCATGCTTACTTTTATTAACCCAACGATACGTCCAGAATCATCATCACAACAAATCCAAGCATGAGTCCCAATGTAGCCAAGTCCGTACTTCCAGAAGATTGAGACTCCGGGATCAGCTCTTCTACCACCACGAAAATCATGGCCCCTGCAGCAAAAGCAAGCGCGTAAGGAAGCAGTGGCTGCACTAATAGGACAGCAGCTGCACCGATTACGGCAGCAATGGGTTCTACGATGGCTGAAAGCTGCCCATAGTGGAAGGACTTCAAACGTGACATTCCTTCTCCGCGCAATGGAATGGACAGTGCCGCACCTTCAGGCATGTTCTGTATGCCAATTCCGATTGCCAGCCCGATTGCCCCTACCAATGTTGCGTCACCAAGTCCCATTGACGCCGCCCCAAAAGCCACACCGATGGCTAAACCTTCAGGAATGTTATGAAGAGTGATCGCAAGAAATAGTAAGGTTGATTTTTTAAATTTAGTAGGAGGTCCCTCGGCTTTTTCCGCTGAGTTCCCGAGATGCAAATGAGGTACTACAAAATCCAACAGTCTAATAAAGAGGCCACCGAGCAAAAAACCAATAGCAGGAGCGAGCCATGGGATCTGACCATTTTGCTCACTGAACTCTATAGAAGGAGCAAGAAGTGACCAAAACGATGCCGCTATCATGACGCCTGCAGCAAATCCAAGCATCATATTCAATGTATGCTTTTCAATTTTGGTGAAGAAAAAAACCGATGCAGCTCCCAGTGCGGTTAACCCCCATGTCAACGTACCGCCAAACAGTGCCTGCACAGCTGGATTGAATCCACTTAACCAATCTATGAACATGCCAACCCTCTCCTCCGATCAAAAATTTTGAATACCACCATTTTGTATCAAGGAAACTTTCTTTGTCAAAGGAAATGTCATATTTCATATTTACTACGTGTTTTCACTTTTGTATATATATGCTTTATATCTATTTTTGTGTTTGTATCATTCTTATGCTTCCAATTCCTAGAGACCTTATTCACAAAAGACAGTTAACTCGTCACTCTCAATTTTTTTCATTTCCCCTCTTCCAAACTGGAAGAACTTGTTATATACTTTAACTGTATTAAGACACATAGTACACTGTATACAGTTGGGAGGGTGGATATGTTTGAGCTTGATTTAAGAAGTCGAAAGCCCATTTATGAACAATTAGTCGAGAAATTAAAAGAGTTAATCATTAATGAGGTGTTGAGGCCTGACGAACAATTGCCTTCCGTTCGTGCCTTGGCTCAGCAGCTGACCATAAATCCAAACACAATCCAAAAAGCTTATAGGGAACTTGAAACCCAAGGATACATTTATTCTGTGAAAGGACGGGGTAGCTTTGTTAATCCATCAAGTCACATTCAAAACGCGGAGAAAATCATGAAAGTAAAGGAAGAGTTATCTAAACTTTTGTCTGAAGCTCTATATTTAGGGATCACGCCTGAAGATTTAAAGCAGATGATTGCTGACATCGAGGCATCGGTAGGAGGGAATCAATCTGATGATAGAGATTAAATCATTAAGTAAATCCTTTGAAGGTACTAAAATCATTCATGACGTTTCCTTCTCTGTTCAAAAAGGATCGATTTATGGACTGCTCGGATCGAATGGGGCAGGAAAGACGACACTACTTAAATCCATTTCTGGAATCCTGAAGCCCGAAAATGGAGACATTTATTTAAAAGATCAACCGGTCTTTGAAAATGTCCAAACGAAAGAAACCCTGGTTTTCATTCCTGATCAACCGTTTTTCTTCGCTCACTATACTTTAAATCAAATGGCAAAATTTTATCAAAATACCTATAGTCGTTGGGATGAGCATCAATATAAATCTCTAACCGGCCTATTTGGGGTAGATCCTCACAAAAAGCTTCATAAATTTTCCAAAGGTGTCCAGCGTCAAGCAGCTTTCATTCTTGCATTATCCACTCAACCAGATGTGCTCATTCTGGACGAACCCCTTGACGGATTAGACCCTGTCGTTCGTAAGAAGGTAAAAAGCGTACTGATCACAGAAGTTGCCAACCGGGAAATGACAATCCTCATTTCCTCTCACAACCTGCGTGAAGTGGAAGATATATGTGATCATATCGGAATTTTACATCAAGGAAGATTTTTACTGGAGAAAGAGCTTGATGATTTAAAATCCGGGATTCATAAAGTTCAGTTGGCCTTCAAAGGTGAGACACCTCAGAAGCTCTTTACCGAGTTGGACCTTCTGCACGAAGAGACCAGGGGAAGCGTATCCCTCTGTATCGTAAGAGGTGACGAACAACATGTGAGAAGCATGATCCAGCCTTATCATCCGGTGATTTTCGATATGTTACCGTTGACCCTTGAGGAAATATTTGTTTATGAAATGGAGGACGTCGGATATGCCATCCAAAACATCATGGATCAATAAGGAAGTCATCATTCAAAGCCTTCGGAATGTTGGGTGGGTAGGGATCGTTTATTTTATCGGACTTCTCTTTTCTTTGCCGGTTGACATTATCGGTAAACTATCTAACGACAATCAGCCCTATCCGATTGCCATTTACGAAAACCTATTTAAAATGCAATACCCGATCCAAATGGGTTTGATGCTGTTCGTTCCAGTCATCCTATCTCTATTTCTGTTTCGTTATTTACATGTAAAACAGGCTGCAGACTTCATGCATAGTCTTCCGCTGACACGCAGCAAATTGTTTTACCATTTTACCGTTACAGGATTTGTCATTCTCATCATGCCAATTGTACTGAATACAGCGATTCTACTTTCCCTTTATTCATTAACGGATCTTCATCAATTTATTGATGTTCAAGACATTTTCATCTGGTGCGGCATCACGATCCTTATGAACATCCTTCTGTTTATAGCTTCTACCTTTGTGGCCATGATAACGGGACTAACAGCTGTACAAGGAGTAATGACTTACATCCTGCTCTTATTACCGGCTGGAATGTTTATGCTCGTATGCTTTAGCTTGAAAAATCTTTTATATGGATTTCCAGAGGATTATTTTTTCAATATCCAAATTGAACAATATTCCCCAGTCATCAAGGCCGTATATCTTGAGAATAAAATCTTTTCCGGAATAGATGTAACACTTTTCATAGCTATTACTCTTATTTTCTATGTTTTATCGTATGTATTGTATAGAACGAGAAAAGTAGAAGCAGCGTCACTTGCCATTGTATTTCCTGTCCTCCGACCCCTATTCAAATATGGAGTCGCTTTCTGTTTCATGCTGGTCGGCGGTATGTACTTTAATGGAGTCTACCAAGAGCTAGAATGGACAGTATTTGGCTATTTTATTGGATCATTCATTGGCTACTATCTTGCAGAAATGGTTTTACAAAAACATTGGAGAGTGTTCCATCATTGGAAGGGATACGCCGGGTTTGCCGTGGTCATCTCTCTTATCGGTTTATTCATTCAGTTCGATTTATTTCAATATGAAAAGAAGATTCCTGAATTGGAAGATGTAGAAAAAGTGCATGTAAGCCCAAGCTATTATTCCTTGACAGACAATCCAGAAACACTCATTGAAGAACCATTTATAAGCGAACCTAAAACAATTGAAGCGGTTCTGGACCTTCATGAAGAAATCGTTAACAACCAAGATCAGAATAAAGCAACCCCTGAAGATAGCGAGCAGATCTTTTTCTATTACAAGATGAAAGATGGTAGTAAGCTGGTGAGGAACTATCAAGTGAATATAAACGAATTCAAACCCCAGTATGCTTCACTCTATGAAATGAAAAATTATAAAGAAACGACGGAGCAAATTTTCGCCGTTGATTCAAGCAAGGTAGACAAACTATCGATTTATGCTGACTTGGGGAATAGACAGAGCATAAGCATTGTCGATCCGGAACAAATCAATGAAGCCATCGGGATTTTAAAAGAAGAAACCTATAATGATACGTTTGAAAATCGCGACAGAGTGAACCTCTATAACGTTGAATTACTTCTTTCGGAGAATCAATGGATCCATGTCGGGGTACGTAATAACGATCAGAAATTCGAATCCTGGCTACAGGAAAACGGATACCTTGAAGATGTAAGGGTGACTGCATCTGACGTTGAGTGGATGTACGTAATCGATCAAGAGCAATACCGTAACCGTCTGTTCAACGTCATGGATCAAGATACGGCAGCCCTAGAGTTAAAGAAAGAAAACAAAGGGATTGAAATAGCTGATTCCAAACACGTAGAAGCCATCATGGATCAACTCGTATACAATCAGATGACCAATGAATATATGGTGATCATCAAGTATAAAACCCACGGAAATGTCGAAGTGCGAGGGTTAAAAGCTGAAGATACACCTTCATTCCTGAAGAATAAAACGGAAAATTGACAATAGAAAGTCGAGGTGAAGCCATATGGGCACATTACACATGCAACCATCTCCTCTCACGTTAGAGGAGATGGTTGAACAATTTCATAAACTGATCTACCATATAGCTTATACTATTACAAAGGACGCTCATTTATCAGAGGATATCGTTCAAGAAACCTTTCTCAAAGCTTACGTCAAGATGGATACTTTACTAGATGTAACGAAAACGAAGTCCTGGCTCACTTCCATCGCAAGATGTACGGCAATCGATTTCATCCGAAAAGAGTCGAAACGCAATGAAGTCTGCATGGAAGATGATGAAGAGGTTCATTCCATACAAGGTGATAACCCTCTGGAAATGGAAATTGAAGCACGGTTTCTTAAGAGCTGCATCCAGGAAAATATTAAGAGGCTGCCACTGTCTCAGCAGGAAGTCATGTCATTGAAAGTGACACGGGATCTTAGTGATGGGGAGATTGCTTTAAAGCTGAACCTCTCTCCTTCCACCGTCAAAACCCGTTTTCACCGGGCAAGAAAGCAGCTGTACTCGATCGTTTATGCAAAGACTGCATAGAAAAAGGAGCCTTGTTTAAGGGCTCCTTTTGTCGTTCTTGTAATAGATTGAAAATTAACAAGATCATAGGCGGCTTGAACTGCTGCAAATAACGGATCCCATCCTATGTTCTTCACTTCGTACTTATTACCCGCTTCTTTCATAGTTTTATTTTCTAATAATTATAATATTAGAATATATTTAATGAATATTAGAATATTACTAGTATTCAGACTAATTCTTATCTACTAGTATGGATTTTTTTGTGTATTTTTTTGCATAACAAAAGAAGTATTTTGTTTATTTGTTCTTTTGTCATTTCTACCTTTAACATTGACAGTCTCCTCTATAGGTTTCAGAATAAGAGTATAAGCCAAGTTTAAAGGGAGATTTTATGGATACACATTCGTCTGATTTATATGAATACTTAGTTGATCATGCCTTAGATTTCACTGAAGACTGGTTGAAGTTCCAGAATATTAAATCCGGATCTCACTATTCTCCTGATTCTCCGCAAGAGGTACACAACAAAATAAAAGAACAAAATTCTAATTATGTGAAAATCATCGCCAAATGTCTGTTACTTTCTCAAGAAGAGTCAAAGGAATTGATTTATAACTGGACTTCACAAACAGCTGCAGATCGAAGTAAATCCAGTACGACTCTCGATGAGGTTGTTCGTAACTCAGGTGTGTTCAGAAGAGTGTATTGGACGTATGTTGAAAAGTTTGTGGAAGGATCAAACGTAAACATCCAGCTCAAAGAAGTATTTGAGTGGGAACGAAAGATCAATTTCGCATTGGATTATGTGTTAGAAACATTCACTTCCAAGTTCCTGGACATATTAATGAATCGACTGCAGGCTCAGTCTACCCTGATTAAGGAGTTAAGTACACCGGTCATTTCTTTAACTTCGGAGGTAGGACTTTTGCCTATCATTGGAGATATTGATACGACACGGGCCAGTACGATATTAGAAGCAACCCTTCAACAAAGTGCCGATGCCCATTTATCCATGCTGATCATCGACTTATCAGGTGTGGTATTTGTTGATACCATGGTTGCTCAACAAATCTTCCACCTCATCGATGCCTTAAACCTACTTGGAGTGAAGAGCGTCATCACCGGGATTCGTCCGGAAGTAGCTCAGACAGCCATCCATTTAGGATTGGATTTCTCCAATATCTATAGTGAAAATTCCCTCGAGCGAATCATTGCCGATGTGATTCAGGAAAATAGCGATTTTTTACAGATATAGGAAGATGGACGCAAGTAAAAAGACTGATTCTAAACGGGGCAACCTCCCCTCCTGAGAATCAGTCTTTTATTATTAAGAGTAATGATGAGAAGCTTTATAACTCGCTTTCACCATATATTCATGTTGAAGCAGTTTCACTTCGAATAAAGTAATCGGGTCGAAATATCGCTCCGGATTTGCCTTCATTTTCTTTAACGATTCTTTGTCGCTTGCAATATCTGTTTCTGTATCTTTAATTGTGACGCCCAGTTGTTTAAATGGCTCAGCGAAGAAAGAGTGAACATCCTGTTGCAGTGATTTTTCGAACAAATCAAACTGAAGGAAGAATTTATTGACAACAGATGCCGTGATATCCTGATAATCTTCGTTCTCTAAATAACGCTTATATTGATTGTAGAGTAACGACTTATTCTGAGGTAATACTCCTAACAGCTTCCCTGCACTCTTTAATAGGAACTGAGCCGGTTTAAAGCGCAATAGAATATTCTCTTTATCGATCTGGGCTCTCGTTCCCATTCTGCTTACATCCCGGCGCCAGTCGTCCATTACTTGGAAATCACATTGTAAAACGACTTTATCCTTGCCGAATAACTCGTTGAAAGTTTCACTCATCTCATTTAAATAGTTCTGGCTCTCTTGAAGCTCCTGCTTTGAAAAGGCTAGCCACTCCTCGAGAGATTTTACATAACGGGGCATGAGATCATCTTGGATATACCCTTGAATTCGCGTATTCATCGCTTCATTTAACTCTGTATGAATCTGTCTGAAATCACTTTCTTCACTGATCAGATCAGAGCAGCCGCTAAGGATACCGGGGATTTTCTCAGAGATTTCCTTCTTCATGGCTTCTTTCTTTTTATGGAAAGAATCCTTAATGATTGATACCTTATCGCTCTGCATGTCACCCAAGTAGTTATCAAAGCCGTTCAAACGCGTCAGGATATCTTCATTCTTCTCGATTGTCTCTTTCAACTCATTTTCGCGATTCTTACGTTTTGAGTAAAGATCTCTTAATGTTTTTCTGACCAGGTAAAATAATTTGGCTCCACGTTCCACTTTGAGCACATTTCCATTCACCATATACTGTTTCTTTAGAAAGGCCTGAACATCTTGGCGCTGCAGATGAACGGCTTCAAGGGATGAATACGGCAACACCTCTGCGTCCGGGAACCATTCACGGGCTTTGTTTCGGGCTGATTCAATGATCTCTTCTGTGCGGTCAGAATGAGATACTTTGTCCATCTTATTTAATAAGAAATGTACGTTCACAGGCTGTCCGATTTCCGTTAATTTTCTTAAGGTTTGTCTGTCTTCTGCATTAAACGGGGCATCAGCATTCAAGACATAAAGTAATCCATCAGCTACAGGATAAAAGGCCGTTAGATCATCCAGATGCCTTTGGCCGGTTTGAACGTCAATGATGGCACTTCCATTTTTCTTAAGAAACTCAGACGGGAGCTTATATTCTACAAATGCTTCTCTTTGCATCAGCTCTTCAAAATCAGCGATGCTCTCTACTTTGTGAACTCCATGATTGTGAATCTCCTTCACTTCTACCTGCTGATCATGATAGCTATAAATGATAGTGGAACCTTCAGCCTCACCAACACTCTCACCTAAAACGGATTGAACGAAGGAAGATTTTCCGCTTGAGCCACTCCCTGCGATTAATAAGTGGTGTTCACTCAGATCCATTAACTGCTCAGCAATCCATTTTGTTTTATAGCCTACAGAAGCATCATTTCGTTCTGACCAATCAATAATTTTATTTAAGAACAGAATAATGTCTTCAAAGCGGGCTTGATAGGAGTCTCCTTCCAGCAGGATCATTTCGGCCTCATCTGTCACCATCTGTTCAATGCTGTACGAAAAGACATCGTTCCAGGCTAAAACGGCAGCTGCCGGGAAAAGTGGTTGCTGATCCCTGCTCACTTTCAGCCAATTGCTCAGCATGCTTGGCATAAAGCCTTCCAGGTCTTTCACTAAGTAGTTGCCTTCCAGGAATCCTACGTATGCTTCTTGGAATTGGGATAAGATGTCCTCCCATGATTCATTCGGGAGTATTTCTACATATTCAAAGATTGTATTGACCGTCAGCATCCATTCAATATGGGCGACCGAATTGCTTCTGTAACTAGTCCATAGAGAAGACACGAGGTCCTTAAATTGTTTACGATCCTTTTCATAAACCGCAATCAATAAATCGTAGAAATAGGTAGGCGCAAAGGGTGTTGTGTAACCTTGATCCCCATATTCCCTCAGAATCATGAACCAAGCAGGATCCTGGGTCCGGATAGATTCCTGAACCGCGAGTTCTACGGCTTTATTCCAGTCTTCTTGTTCTTCATAAAAAGCCCGGGCCAGTTCAGTTACGTTGGGATAATCCGGATCGATCGTCAAGGCTTTGTCGATGGTACGATAAGCTGACTGGACCTTATTTCGTTCGATATAAAGAGAGAATAGCTGCAGGGATACTTCCAGCGTTAAAATCGTGCTTTCCGTTTGGATAGCTGTATAGACATCCTCCGCTGACGATAACAAGCCCAGCTCATAGTAAGAATCCGCAATATTCTTCTTTGCCCAAGGTTCTAATTCGTCCTGGATGCTTTCCCATTTGAAAATAGCCGCTTCATAGTCCTTGCTATGAAAATAGACCTCACCCTGAGCATAGCGAATGAACGTTAAATCATACGGCTCATTTTGCTGCTCTTCTACAAAAGCTTGACCAAGTACTTCAATTGGATGACGGTTCGTGTCATAGTCTACTAAAAAAGTTCCATAGAATGACTTTTCCATTAGTAATTTTTCTTCTGTCATAATATCCTCCGTTATATGTGGATCCCCTATTCAAGGAACCTCACAGACTAGTCTATTTCTATCATTCTAACAGAATTTCATTGGGATAAAATTTCATTTCCTTTTCAATTTCCGATTGATACTTTCTGCCGTGATCCTTAGGAATCACTTCTATTACAGAAGAAAGGACCATCTGTTACTAAAGGCTATTTACACCTCCAAAACAGATAGTCCTTTTTACTTACCACCATTATTCCCCTATCAAACTAGGCTGATGTCTGATGAACGAACTTTTTTTGTTTGCGCCCTTCCATTATGGCGACGATTAACGCAAGGAGCAGGAATAAGCTTGAGATTTGGAATAAAACACCCGTCTCAACATATTGTGCAAGCACTCCGAATACTAAGCCGCTTAAGCCGATCCCAAGATCAATGGAAGAGAAAAACATCCCATTGGCTACTCCCCTTCTATTATCAGGAGTTAATGACAAAGTCCAGGATTGGAGTGTTGGAATAAGAGTTCCAAATCCAACTCCAAACAAAATACCTGATACGATGATGAGGAAATCAGAATGAGCATAGGATAATACCCACATACCTACAAAGGTTATCAGGATACAAAAGAGAACAAGACCCTTAGGTCCGCGTTCATCAAACCATTTCCCTGCAATCGGTCTTGATAAGGATGCCATGATCGCATTACATAAATAGAATAAGAAGATATGCTGTATTCCACGTTCTTCTCCAAAGATGACGATAAAGGTAACGATCGACCCGTAACCAAAGGTCACCATAATCGTAATGAACGCAGGAAACCAGCTGGATTTTTCAACTAATGAACCCAGATATGAAAACTTCAAGTCTTCCTTTTTCGTTTCCTCGACGACTTGAGGTGTACGGTAATGAACGATCCCTAACAAGACAACCGCGATGACACCCAGTGCACTGGAAGTAATGATCAGGTTCGTGAACGTGGTTACCTGGAATAAATAAATTCCGAGGCTCGGAGCTATAATCATTCCGATCGTAATCGACAATCCGTAGTACCCCATTCCTTCACCTAAGCGTGATTTTGGCACCACATCCACGGCTGCCGTCCCATTCACCGTTGTGGACCATCCCCACGCCAATCCGTGTACAAACCTGAATAAAAGAAAGATGAATACCACACTGGACAATGGATAAATCACCGTAATCAATAATAACGAGATCCCGCCTACTAGAACGAGAGGTTTCCTGTCCCTATACTCCAACATAAACCCAATGAAAGGCCTACTTAATACTGCACCTATCGAAAATAACGTCGTCACTAATCCAATTTCCAAACCTGAAGCCCCGATCGACTTTATATAAGGCGGAAGCGTCGGTATCAGCATCTGAAACGACATAAACACAAACAAGTTTCCTACCATCAGCATAATAAAAGACCTCGTCCATAAAGGATCCTTTACCTTATCCATAAGAAAACCTCCTTTCACCATCTATCAATAATCCTCACAATACATTCAGGAGGATAATATTTCGAATTACTAAATAATAGCACATAAAACACAATTACGATACGATTTAAGATCGGCGAAAATAGGCTAGTTTTTTACAAAAACTGCGATATGAAAGTTGAAGAATTTTTATGATTGATTTTAGGTGAATATAGGGAAAGTAGTACTAACTGTTTTTTTGGCTCATTCCTTCTCTACCCGGCCTTTCAGCGAGTGAAACGAACGTTTCACTCGAATGAGCAAAAAAAACGAATGCAGAATTAACCCCCCCCCACACATCATAATTTTCGGAAGAACCATCTAATTCCCAACCTTTTATTGAAAAGACAAAGAATTATACTATAATAACAACATGGCTTAAATTTCTGAATAATCACATTTGCGCGCCTACTCATACATAATTATTTTCTATTTTTTATAAACATCCATACACGACTGGAGGTAGTTCTTTGAATTATTCGTTACGACCCTTAGGCGATCATGCCATCGTTATACAATTAGGAAACTCCATTCAGCAAGAAACACACCAAATGGTTAAAGCCGTCACCACCTTTTTTGAAACCCGGACAATCGACTGGCTTGTGGAAATCATCCCGGCATTTACAACCGTCACACTTTATTACGATCCAATCAAAATCATCGAATCTCACAAGCCTTTTCAAAACACATTACCCTACAAAATTGTTTGTTCAGAAATTGGACATATGCTTTCCCCCCTTACAATCGGAGAACAAACAGACTCGCGAATCGTGGACATTCCCGTCTGCTACGGTGGAGATTTCGGACCGGACCTTGAAGAAGTCGCGAACCACAGTCACATGTCTGCTGAAGAAGTCATCGCGAAACATTCCAATGGTGACTACCTCGTATACATGATTGGATTCGCACCGGGATTCCCTTATATCGGAGGCATGTCCCCAGAGATTGCGACACCGAGAAGAGAATCACCGCGCCTCAAGATCCCGGCAGGATCGGTTGGAATTGCCGGAGAACAAACAGGCGTTTACCCGATTGAAACACCAGGGGGATGGCAACTGATCGGCCAAACCCCCTTAAAATTATTCAAACCAAATAACGACGACTCACCAAGCTTACTAAAAGCAGGGGATCGAATTCGTTTCACCCCCATTTCATTTGAAGAATATAAAGCATTGGAGGAGAAACAATGATTAATATAATGAAACCGGGCCTCCTTTCGACGATTCAAGACCTGGGAAGGTACGGCTTTCAAAAATTTGGGGTCATCGTGAGTGGGAGTATGGATCCTCTCGCTCATAAAATCTCTAACCTTCTGGTAGGGAATGATGAAAACGAGGCCACTCTTGAAATGACACTTTTGGGTCCTGTGCTGGAGTTCCAGGAAACCACCCTTATCTCGATTTGTGGAGGAGACTTATCTCCAACCATTGACGGGAAACCGGTTCCTTTAAGGAGATCACTTTTGATCAAAGCTGGAAGTGTTCTCAAATTCGGGGCATGCAAGAGTGGCTGCCGCAGTTACCTTGCGATTGCAGGTGGATTCAATGTAACAACTGTTATGAACAGTAAATCCACTTACGTAAGAGCTGGAATCGGAGGATTAAATGGTCGCTCCTTAAAAGAAGGTGACAGCCTGAAAGCTGGCACGCTTTCGAAGGAATCTGAAAATATCATTGACTATTTACATCCTTTTTTAGAGGACAATGATTTCACGGAAATTGATTGGTCGATTTCTTCGGAATTTATCTCGGCTTATCAACAGAAGAAAACCATTCGAGTTATGACCGGTACCGAGTACGATCTATTTTCAACAGAAAGCCAGGAACACTTATTCAATAAACCCTTTAGAGTGTCTGCTCAATCAGATCGCATGGGCTACCGTCTGGAAGGTCCGTCCCTCCATCTTGAAAAAGGATTTGAGATGATTTCAGAAGCGGTTACCTTTGGAACGATTCAGGTTCCGTCGAATGGTAACCCTATTATCCTGTTAGCTGATCGGCAAACAACCGGAGGCTATCCTAGAATCGGTCAGATTGCATCAGTGGATCTTCCTCTGATTGCACAAGCAAAGCCTGGAGAGGATTTGACTTTCACGTTGGTTTCTCATGAAAAAGCCCAGGAACTCTACATAGATCGCGAACGACATTTAAGGCATTTAAAGCAAGGGATCGCCTTGAAATTCAACTAAGTAGCAACTTACATGACAGCAAAGGAGCGAACTTTTTGAAGAAAAAATCAAATTTCAGTCTATTGTTAGGTGCTGCGTTCTTAATGGCCACATCCGCCATTGGACCAGGATTCCTGACTCAAACAACCGTATTTACTCAAACCCTGGCGGCAAGCTTTGGTTTCGTCATCCTTGTTTCGATCCTCATTGATATTGGTGCCCAGCTCAATATATGGCGTATCATTGCCATCGCTGAAAAAAGGGCTCAGGATATTGCCAACGATGTCTTACCAGGATTAGGCTACTTCCTTTCCGTACTGATCGTCCTCGGAGGGCTGGCCTTTAACATTGGAAATATCGCCGGAGCAGGATTAGGTACGAATGTGTTGTTCGGTATTTCGCCTGAAATGGGCGCATTATTTAGTGGAGTTGTCGCAGTAGGAATCTTCCTGGTGAAAGAAGCGGGAAGACTAATGGACAGGTTTGCCCAGATACTTGGGTTTCTCATGATCATCCTTACAGTTTACGTTATGTTTACAGCGAATCCGCCGGTTGGAGAAGCCGTAACCAAAACATTCGCTCCAGACACCATTGACTTTCTTGCCATTATTACCTTGGTAGGCGGAACCGTAGGAGGCTATATCACATTCGCAGGTGGTCACCGATTATTAGAAGCTGGAATTACAGGGAAACAAGTCCTTCCAGAGATCACGAAAAGTTCTGTCACTGCAATCGGTATCGCGTCCATCATGCGTATCTTCCTATTCCTTGCGGCTTTAGGGATTGTGTCACAAGGTCTGAAACTGGATCCTTCTAACCCGCCAGCCTCCGTATTCCAATTGGCTGCCGGAGATATAGGGTACAAGATGTTCGGGATCGTCATGTGGTCTGCAGCTGTTTCATCCGTTGTGGGAGCTGCCTATACATCGGTATCCTTTATTCGAACGTTCAGCCCACTATTGGAGAAATATCATAAGTGGCTAATCGTTGGATTCATTACCGTTTCAACACTAGTATTCGTCATTGTAGGTAAGCCTGTTGCGATCTTAATCCTTGTTGGTTCACTTAATGGATTGATTTTGCCAATAGCACTTGGGGTTATGCTGATCGCTGCTCATAAAAGCAAAATCGTCGGTGATTACAAGCACCCGATTTGGATGACCATTTTCGGTGCGTTGATTGTCGTGGCCATGTCTTATATGGGTGTATACTCGTTAATTAAAGGCATTCCTCAATTGTTTAGTTAAGTAGAAAAGAAGGACCTCGATCCGTTTTAGATATCAAGGTCTTTTTGTTAACTCATTTTTTGATGCCAGACACCGATACGCCCATTAGTACCTGGCACCGCATCAATAGAAAACTATATAAAAAAGGCTCTTTTCGCAAAGATTGTTGCTATTTAACAGAAGAAAGTAGTAGTCGCTTTCCGCTACAGGATGCTCGCTTTCCGCGGGGCGGGCGGTGAGCCTCCTCGTCGCTGAGCTCCTGCGGGGTCTCACCTATCCCGCTTCTCCCGCAGGAGTCGAGCACCCGCAGCGAGAATCAACTTTCCCAGCATGAAGTTTTTCTATAAGAAATTTTTTTCAGAAGACAACCTCTTTTAAAGAGAGCAATGGTGATTTTCTCTTAAGTACTAGAAATTCTGCTTTCTTAAGAATTTTTTTCCCTATAAGCTCTGTCACGTAAATTTCTTGAAGATAATGAGGGGAACTGCGCAGACTCCTGCGGAAAAACGGGCGTGGCGAGACCCCGGAAGCGAAGCTGAGGGGGCTCGGCCGTACGCTAGCTGCAAGCGAAGCGGTTCCCCTCACCATCTAACACACACTGGTTGGCAGAGCCCTGGCTTATGTTACAAAACAACAAACTTTACGAAAAGAGCCATAAAAAAAGAGACCACTAAAGGCCTCTCTCCTCACACTACTGAATAATATTCTTCACTCGCCCAACTTGTCCATCTTCTAACCGGACTTTAATGCCGTGGGGATGATTCGGTGAATTGGTTAAAATATCTTTTACAATCCCACGGGTAAGCTTGTTTGTTCTTTGGTCTTTTTTTAGGACGATATCCACTTCAAGACCTTGTTTGATATTGGAACGTTGTTGTCCGCTCATTGTATTTCTCCATTTCATTAGGTGATTTACGAAAGGCTAGTCTTCATCCTTCACATCGATATCTTCCGGAATCGGTTCACTTAAGTATTCAGCAAGCTGACGCTTCATTTTTTCCATTTGCTCCAGATGCTGATTGAATTGGTCCCGGAATAATAAATATTGATCTCCGTCGTGGACCGCTCGTATTTTATTTTGCTGAATGAGGCTCTCAATATACGTTTCCGGCAGTGACAGATATTCGGCTGTTTCTTTAATTGTGAGATACATCGGCTTTCTTCCTCGCTTATTCTACTAACTCAATCTTCGCAACGGCTTCACAGTGCATCGTTTGTGGAAACATATCAACAGGCTGGACCTCGGTTGTCTTGTACCCGCCATCCTCTAAAATTCTAAGGTCACGGGCAAGTGTCGCAGGGTTACAGGATACATAGACAACGCGCTTCGGCTTCATGGCCAGGATGGTATTCAGGAGCGCTTCATCGCAGCCCTTTCGTGGAGGATCCACTACCAGGACGTCGGCTCTGATTCCATCTTTATACCATTTGGGAATGATGACTTCTGCAGGTCCTGCTTCAAACTCTACATTGGTCATGTCATTCAACTCTGCATTCTTCTTCGCATCTTCTATCGCCTGTGGGACGATTTCAACTCCATACACCATCTTTGCCTTTTGGGCAAGGAATAAGGATATCGTTCCAATCCCGCAATACGCATCAATCACCGTTTCTTCTCCTTGTAAATCAGCATATTCTAATGCTTTATCATAAAGCACCTTCGTTTGTTCAGGGTTTACCTGGTAGAAGGATCTTGCTGAGATCGCAAACTTCACGTCCCCGATATAGTCATGGATCACTTCTTCCCCCCATAAGACGCGTGTGGAATCCCCCATGATCACATTTGTATTTTTAGGATTCACGTTATGAACAATCGATTTTAATCCTTCAATATTCTCGACAAGCCCTTCGATGATTGCATTCTTATGAGGAAGCTCCGGCGTACGAGTGACCAATACGACCATCACTTCACCCGTCGTATACGCCGTCCGGGTCATAATATGACGCAGGGTCCCCTTATGATTCTTCTCATCATAGGGACGGACCTTCAGTTTCTCGCATATATCTTTCACATGCTGAATCACTTCATCATTTTTTTCATACTGGATGATACATTTGTCCATATCGATGATTTCATGGCTTCGTTTTTGATAGAAGCCGGCAACAAAGCGTCCGTCTTTTTCCCCTACAGGTACTTGGGCTTTGTTGCGGTAGCGCCATGGTTCTTCCATTCCCAAAACCGGGTGAACACATACGTCATGAAGCTTTCCAATACGCTGCATGACATCACGGACACTTTTTTCTTTTGCCTGCAGCTGTCCTTCATAGGTCATATGCTGAATTTGGCAGCCACCGCATTCTTTATAGATCGGACATGGAGGCTCCTGGCGAAACGGACTTTCCTTGGTTCGCTCTGTCAGTCGACCAAATCCATAGCCTTTACCAGGTTTCACGACTTTAACCTTCCCTTCCTCACCGGGGAGGGCATTTGGAACGAATAACGGATAACCATCAACCTTCGTCACGCCATTCCCATCATGGGTTAAGTCTTCAAATACCGCTTCATCTATATAATCATTTTTTTGAACTGGTGCTTTTTTACTCACGTATATCTTCCTTTACGAATTCCTTTTTAAGACTCTACTGATTGTACCATAAATGAAGGTGGAGAATGAAATGAATGGAGGTCCGTCCCTCTCTATATAAAAAAAGCATCGACCTCTGTGGCTCGATGCTTTTATCGTTTAGTTTGCTGGCATGTTTTCGCGATCTGCCGCTTGCATGGACTTGATCGCTTCATTCAGGTAAAGCTTGAAGTCTTCACCCTTTTCAACACCGCTCTTTTCAAGAGATTCATTGAAATCACTTCATCAGCCTTCTCATCAGGAACTACAAATGTTGAATGAACGATATACATTGAATTCACCCCTCCAGCGGCCCTATTTGTCCGACATAATTTTAATCCACTGTAACATAGTCACTAAGTGAGAGTGAATACAAAATTTAACAAACGTTTGACGATTCAGATTAATCTCCTCTATTATTCTCTATTTGATACTTTCAAGCCACATGAGGGTTAGTTTCTATACATTTCCTGGCCAGGTTGTAAAAACTTACCTCGTTTTATGTGCTCAACAAAGGGTAAAATGGTATGTGCAACAATTCTAGAAAAAGAAGGTAGATAAACATGAACCCAGACTTCTTAGTCAACCTTATCCTGGTAGGGAATGTTTTTCTTGGGGTGCTATTCGCTCTCAAGTCAAGAAGATGGTGGCTACCCTACATATTCATTGCAGTCACATTTTTAACCTTGACCTTTGGATTCGGGATTTCCCTTTTATTAAATAAAGAATCCATACTAGCTTTTCTATTTGTGTTTGTGGTCGGACAATTGATTTGGGTCTTTGCATTTGTGATCATCGCCCACATTTTGTCATGGATCGTGAGAAAAGTTCCATTCCGGAATAAGCAACAGATCGGATGGGGCTTTCTGATTGGTTTCCCATTGTCATTTAGTGTGTTTTTGTTAGTAAATTGAGGATGGCGGTTTTGTGGAACGTTGCCTAAATGAAACTTTTGACGTATTTAAAAGCAGATTGGCCCCCATAACAATGTTGTATCTGTAGATTCACATTACCTATAGGGTAGGAAAACTTCGCAAACATATAAAAAAGGAATGCCATTAACCTCAAATGGCATTCCTTTTTATCATTCAGCTTTATCTTCAGGGCGAATTTTATCAAGAGGGACTAATACCTGTAAATGGCGGTAAAGGTTTTCAAATTCTGCAGGTAGGACTCCTCCCAGCTCACCATCTACATTCAGCTGTACCTTTTCTTTTGCTTTGATCTTGATTCGATTGGCCTGTGTGTAAATGACGTTGGGATCATTTACATGCTCACCTCGAACGGCCAATGTCGCAATGCGGATAAACTCGGCCAAATTCGTTTTCTTTAAAATTAAAAGAGAGAATAAGCCATCATTGATTGACGCATCCGGAGCCAACCTTTCAAAGCCTCCAACTGAGTTGGTTAAACCGATCAGGAATAGCATTGCTTCCCCTTCAAACAGCTTTCCATCATACTCGATGGAAACATCCGTTGGCTTGATGGATGGAAGCATTTCAATTCCTTTTAAATAGTAGGCCAGCTGCCCCATCATCGTCTTAAGCTTGCTTGGCACCTCATAGGTTAATTCGGTTATTCTTCCTCCACCGGCGATGTTAATGAAGTAGCGTTCATTCATGCGCCCGATATCGACAGGGATGGATTCACCCTTTATGATGACATCAATGGCTGATCCAATATCCTTTGGAATGTGAAGAGCCCGTGCGAAGTCATTCGTTGTCCCCATTGGAACGATTCCAAGTTTAGGTCGGTAATCCTGTTCGGCTAATCCGTTGACTACCTCATTTAAAGTGCCATCTCCACCAGCAGCGACAACGATATCGTATTTACGTTCTACAGCAATTCGTGCCGCTTCTGTTGCATCTCCTTCGCAAATGGTTGCGTGAACGGAGGTTTCATATCCTGCTTGTTCTAATTTGATTAATACTTCTGCAAGGTGCTTTTTGAATAGCTCTCGACCAGAAGTAGGATTATAAATAATTCTTGCTCGTTTCATACCCCATCATCCTAATCTGTATTAATTCCAAAGACTCGTCCTTTTATATTCCATCTTTTAACATCATATACTTATTATTTTTATTCATGCAATTTTTATTCCGACGGTTATTTATATAAAGCGTCTACCGGTCAATATCATAACTCTTTTCGCTGGAAAAATCTAATGAAAAATGAAAATTGGCAAGTATTCTCCCCCTATTATTGTTATAAAAAATACATAAATCAGCTCTCTCATTCGTAATGTTTATAGATTACTCATCATGGAGGTGGTCAGATTGAATGGTTGATTCTTTTACATGTGCTGTCTGGCATTATAGGGGTTGGGCCTACTTTCTTTGCTCATGTTTTAACCAGGCCAGACAAAACCATTGATCAATTAAAGGTTACGACGGAATTGAATAAACGATTGGAATACTTCCCTAAAATTGGCGGAAGCATTGCCGTGTTAACGGGATTCATCCCTCTTTATACAGGGACTACGGCCGATTTGCTCAGTTGTGGATTCTGGGGTCTGTCATACTTTAGGTTCTCATTCAAATCATTGTCATCGGCTTCATCACACCTGTTTCTCAAAAAATCAACAAATGGATAGCCTTACCGGAAAATGCACACCTTACAGGGGCACCACCCGAAGAAATACAACGTCATCTGGTGACGATCAATCGTTACTTTTATCTTGCATCCTCTCTGGGGACACTTCTATTTATTTTTATGATTATGAAGCCTTAAATAAAGTAGTCCGAATGAATGATTTCACGTATATACAAAAAACCATCCAGAATATCAACACGATATTCCAGACGGCCTATGGGAACAGCTTGATATTCCGTTGTTGTAAAAACTGGATGGACTCCTGCAGGGACGTCGCATCAAAGTGGTAGACTTCCCCGACGATATCTTTCCACTTATCAAAATCTTTCATCTGATATTCACGGATGTTTCGGTAGGTCATCACTTTCAATGTCTCATTACGAAGGAAATAGCATTGATTGCCCTGGAAGCGGACTGCGGTGATTCTTCTCATGGTAATGTTGTCATCAGAATCCAAATAAGATGCTTCTATATCGGACTCTAATTCTTCTTCCTCTAACGGAATCCACTCTATGGTTTTTTTCACAAAGGATTTGCCATTTGAACGTCGATCCACTTCAAATTCACGAATGTCTTTCTGGGTAAAAATGATTTCTTCCCCAAAACCGTGAAGAAGATGCTTCTGCCTCGCTTCAAGCTCAACAGGCTTCATAATCGGGGATCCATATCCAACATCCACATAGAGCTTACGATTATCAATCGTAATCATTAATCCAAGGTGACCCGGTTGCACTCTGACAAACTGACAATGGAAGCCTAACTTTTTCAGCAGTCTTCCAAAGTTGATGTTTAAGGTAAAACAGGTGCCTCCCCACCCTTTAGAGTGGAGATTCTCTGCGAAAGTGCGCAAGGAAGGTACAAAGGATTCACCTTGAGAAAAGTAAAAGAATTTACTAAAGGTCTCATATGGTATCCTGATCAAGTGCTGCTGGATAAGTCGTTGCAAATAGTTTAACGTAGGGGGCTCTATATCCATATTTAAATAGTTTACATATTTTTTTACTGCTTCCAATCCGATCACTCTTTCTACTTTTTCATCAGGCAGACTGTAAACTGGTGCTGAAGAGTAAACTCTTGAAGAGCATCGTAACGCCCGGACAGGAACGTATGTAATGATTGCAGTAATCCCTCTTTCTCACTATCCTCTAAATGAGTGAGCCAGGATAAGGAGCCTACTCGCTCACACCAGGACTGTAACGTAAAGTCGACTGCATAATAAAATGTGTAAAAATCTTTCAAGTTAAAGTCAGCTTCCTGCCATTCTAACAGCCATTCCACAGGAATTCCATTCAATTGATTCACTGATTCAGCTTTTGATCCCGGTGGGGTCATATCTATATATTCATTTAAAAACGTCATCGTATCCTTTACCACTTCATGATCTGGAACGAAGCTTGAATCACTCACAATGAACGTCCCTTTTTCCTTCATAATCCGCTTCATTTCGCTGATCGCCTTTGGGCGGTCGAATAAATGCCAGCTTCTGTGAATCATCGTGATATCATAGTACTGATCTGGCAGATTCGTAGATTCAGCTGTACCTGTAAGATATGGGATGTCCAAGTATTGCTTACTCTCTAATGCCTTGGCAGCTTTCCTAAGCTCAATGGACGGCTCGACCCCGATCACTTCTGCTCCACGCTTGTGTAGCTTTCGTGTCAAAGCACCGGTACCCGAACCAATTTCAGCTACTTTTCTTCCTTCCCACACAATTCCCCTAACCTTTAATGTATCAAAAAATTGATGCGGAATATCATCACAAGACGCAGCATAACGAGAGGTCACATGACCAAAATTAACTTCCATTTACTCTCTTCCCCTATCATAATTGATTTTCCCTCAAATGAGCATTACGATTTCATGTCAACTCCATCACAAAACCCTGCCAACAACACCATACATACTACATTCTGTACCCTGTCCCAAAACTCCTGCCAGGGACGGACCTCAATGATTTTTATATCGTTATAAATACAAACCTTCTAAATAAACTCTTACTTTAAGGAATTATCCTGTTTTGCCTGGTTGTAAACCTTGAGTTATATTATATTTCTATCAGTTGATAAGGGAAGACGAATAAGAAATAGAGGTCCGTCCCTAACCTAAAAAAACGGTCATCAGGAATGACCGTTTGAGCTGTATTGATGTTTAGCTGTTTGCTCCAGTTGCGATTCGCTTTACGTTTTGTTCAGCGGTTTTTGTCAGGTCTGGAGTAAACCCATTTTTCATTCGTTGATTTTCTTCATTGAAGTAGTCTTGAACTTCTTGATCAAATTCTACTTCGATGAGATCACGAATGTCTGTAATTCTAAGGGCGATCATAATGGAAACAAGATGAGCCACCGTTAAGGATTTCTTCTTAAAATTCACTAGCTCATTAATCGTAGCCACTCTTAACCCTGTTAAGCGATGAAGATCGCCTTGTGTCAATCCTCTTTCACGCAGGATTTCTCCCAATTTAATGTGAATTTTATGGGGAAATTTATTTAGCGCTTCTATCACAATTGTATTTGTCTTTTGGTGAATCATGATGCTTCAACTCCTCATCCTATACCATATTAACGCGAATTCCGTCATTCGTGAACCGGCAAAAAATCCCATGCCGACGGGTACTTTTTACCATTCTATTTTGAGTGAGTATGAAGACATCATGCCCTAAAAGAAAAGAAGACTCCAGGAACCGCCCGGATGTCTTCCACTATTCGTTTCGTTTTACATCAGCACATTCTGGACAAGACTCGTTTTCAAGCTTTCATACACTTCCTGCCATACTTCTTTATCTTTCGTATATTGAGAAGTTAAGCGATGAATCATTTCCTTCTGCTTTTCCGGGAAAAGCTCATGATCCTTCGGTGGCAGCTTCGCTCGTTCGTCATCCACGATTTTCTTTACCATAGGGGCTCTTGGGCCCCATACCAGCTTTTCATTTCCCTCACGATCGATGAAAATAAAAATCGGAATCGCTCTCGATGTGCCATTTGTTAAGTATCGATCTATCAGTTCAAGGTTTTCGTCCCGTAAAATCATGCGAACGTCCATGTCAGCGGATTTTGCCACTTTTAACAGAATGGGGATATTCAGCATGGCATCTCCACACCAATCTTCCGTGATGGCAATCACTCGTAATGAGTGTTCTCCAAGTTTATTCAATACCTCCATATCTTCCTGTGGAATCGTAAAGTTTTTCTTGATCGCTTCGGTATTCTCTTTATGTACACTCATATATTCCAAGTAATCTTCAGGTGTCATCCCTTTAGTGAACCATTGTTCTAAGTTCATGTTTCTTCCTCCTCCAGCGCCACACATTCCAGTGAAGCACAAACAACTTTTCTCTTAAATTCTCTTTATAGCATATTCATGTTTGTCGTATTCCACAAGGAAAATATACTTTTTATTCTATTCAAAATTTCAATTGTACGATTATGCCTGTAGGAATATAATATAAGAAAAGCACCATAATGGACAAGTTTACAGGTTCTTATGAACTCTTTCTTTTAGATTCTTTTCGCAAAAAATTGTTGCCATTTTAGAGTAGAAAGTAGTAGTTCATTTCCGCTGCAGGATGCTCGGCCGCTCGCTAGCTGTAAGCGGAGTGGTTCCCTTCACCTCCTAGCACACACTGATTGACAGAGCCTTGGCAGTTCTTATGTTATAAAAACACAATCTTTGTGAAAAGAACCATTAAAAAATAGGAATAGCATACTGCTACTCCTCGACTATTTTTCCAGAGGGGGGATGAATAGATAAGTATGCGAAGAGAAATATCTTTCATACATCTTTCCTTGACAGAAAAAAAGCTGACTCAATTGTCAGTTTCATCCTCACATTTTTTGGTTAAAGTAGATAGGTATAGGACTACTCTTGAATTGAATCATCTTAAACATCTTGTGATTTTTCAATTATTTTTGCCACTTTATTATAGTAGTAGTTCAGCTCGATTAGGCTATCTGCCTCCTTCAGTCTTTTTAAATAGTGATTTGCTTTTTCATAGTCTTCTGGTGGCAGTTCAACCTTGATTCTTTTTTTCTTCCACTTCGCCAACAGGTTTCACCTCATTATGATTTGGTGATCCTCCCTTAGAGGTCGGTTCGAGCTGATAATGAGATAGCTCTTGGATATAAGACGCTTTGGTGCTTGCTAAATTTTGTTCGATTTTTCGTGTGATGACGGAACTTCCCCCGATTCCTGATAATAAACTAATATAGATGACATACCAGATCGGGACCGTTTCAACAACCGGTAATACTGACAGATACCCTGCTAGAATGCCTATGATAATATCCTTTGTTGAGCCAAAAAGATAGTGCTTCTCACCTTGGTCATCGATGAATTTTCGCGGAAAAGTGAAATGACCATTTTTGAAAACCAGAATATGTCCTAAGCCTCCAATACCACCCATTAACATTGGCAACAAGATCACTTCGAATAAGGACATTCTATCCACCCTCTGGAATCATTTACTATTATTATACATTATTTACAGAAAATTCAGAATAGATAATTGGACGCAATTTTGTCCACTAAAGGAGTGCCAAAATGAGAAAAATTGTGATGAAAGTCTCGTCAGTCGACAAACTTCGATTCCAAAACTACATGATGCAGCTAAAGAGAGCTGAATCAAAAATCGAAGCGGATACGTATTACCGCTTGGCTAAACAGATCCTGGAGAAAGCAAAAAAGAAACAAATGTAACATTTATTGGGCAAGTGCCGATAAAAATAGCCACCGTGCATATACTTCCCTGTGTCTTAAATAAGGTTCAGGCACTTTTTATAACAATGAAAAGAAGAGCCATTACAGCCCTTCTATTCAATCAGTCTATTTAATTGACACCTACTGCATTGTACGCCGCGTTTACACTCGCCACCTCGGCACTTCCTGCACCATATAGATCTGTAGCAGCTTGAACCGCTGCTGAACGAAGCTGGCTAAAGTTTGAAGACGGTGTCAAGTATTGAGTTAACGCACGGTAATAGATCGCCCCTGTTTTATCCGTACCGATTCCCGTCACCTTCACACCATAGTGAGTACCACCCTGACTTAGCAGATAGGCCGCTTTATTTCCTATTCCACTATTGATATGAACCCCACCATTGTCCTGCGTCCCTGTGTATCTTACAGAATAGTGATCCGGATCTCCGTATTTTGCTGGATCAGACATGGAGCGAAGAGCGTCCCCACCTTGATTAGGCGTGTAGATGTCTTCCCCGATCTCCCAATCAGGATTATTATTTGTATCGTATTCTACCAATGTTCCAAAGATATCAGACATAGATTCGTTGATAGCCCCGGACTCATTTTGGTAAATCAGATCAGCTGTTGTATCCGTTACGGCATGTGTAAGCTCATGTGCTACAACGTCCAATCCTCCTGAAAGAGCAACAAATGTTGAGCCGTCCCCATCACCGTATACCATTTGCTGGCCATTCCAGAATGCATTATTGTAGTTTCGGCTATAATGAACGGTTGAATTAAGGGCTGCGCCATTCCCATCATAACTGTTTCGGTTATGTGTATCGGCGTAATAATCGTAAGTTTGACCTGCGTAATAGTGAGCATCTACAGCAGCTGCATCATAGCTTGCATTGAATAGATTGTCGCTGTCTGCCCATAGGGAACCTGGAAGACGGGTACGATTCCCTGCGTCATAGGTGAAGACTCCACCACCTCTTGTACGGTCTTGTAAATAATAAGTAGACGATGAGAGGTAGGTATTTAACGATTTCGTGTCTCCCAGTACTCCTGTTCCTGATCCAACTGCATCGGTTCCACCACTTCCTGGACCTCCACCGCCGCCAGGTTTACCACCGCCTACACCTTTCGCTTCATGAAGCTCATTTACTTTTCCTAGAATGTCACCTGTCACAGCATCAACGAAATAGTTCCAGTTCCCTGGTTCCGGAGCAAGGAAATTATAGTTTACGAGATAAGCGTAATGGGCTTCCCCATCTTTCATATAGATAACTGAATCGGATTTCGGTTCATATTCATAGTCAGGCTGGCTGCCTACATGTGCTACTAAGTCTTTTTCCCCTGCTGAAACTGCTTCTTTTTTAGATAATTTCTTTGTATGTTTTAGATTTTGTTTTTGATCCAGGTTCGTAGCTGGTGCTCCCGATAATGCAGTCAGGACACCCTTCTTATTCACATGCGCTGTTAGAACAGCTCCGTATACAGGCGTTCCTTTATACACCTGCTGGATTCGGAGATATGTAAATCCTAAATCATCCTTGCGTTTTTCTGTCACTTTGAAGGAAAGCTTTGAGTCTCCTTTGAACTTGAAGGCCTTTTGTTTTTCCATTAAGTAATCAAACACAATCGTTTCCGGGGCATTGGTGGATGCCTTGGTTAATTTCCCCGATATAAACTGAGGAGTCCCCGTATTCTCATTGAAGTTCACCTTTTCACTCACATTCGGAGCACCCAATGCTTCCGGAGAAAATACCGGGCTCATCATTAATCCTGCTGTTAACCCTAATGCAACGACTTTTTTCTTCAATTACAACACCTCTTTATAAGAATTTTCTAACTATTAAAAACATTAGATTCACTATAGTACAAGCACCCTTCCCAACGAATGAGTTAATAGACCTACATTTTTCTTTTTTCAACATCGGGTTAAAATACCTACACGAAACGCAGGGGAGTCATGCTTTTCAGGAAAACTTGAACTAAAAAGAGGGACGGACCTTGAATTTATTCAAGGTCCGTCCCTCATCCGTATAAAAATAGCCCCTGGAAATATAAGTTTCCAGGGGCTGCTTTTCTATTTTTAGCGTTTTTGAATTTCTTGAAGCAGGAGTTTGTTTACAAGCGGCGGATTGGCCTGCCCTTTTGTTGCTTTCATGATTTGACCAACGAGGAAGCCGATGGCGCGGTCTTTCCCGTTCTTGTAATCTTCGATGGATTGTGGATTGGCATCGAGCGTCTCCGTCACGATCTTGAGTAAGGCACCTTCGTCAGAGATTTGAACAAGACCCTTATCTTTCACGATTTGTTCTGGATCTCCACCGTTTTCCACTAGTTCTTTGAACACTTTCTTCGCAATCTTAGAAGAAATCGTTCCTTTTTCGATTAACGCAATCATGCCAGCTAATCCTTGAGGAGTCAGCTTCACGTCTTCAAGCTCTTTTTGACCGGCATTTAAGTAAGCTGAAACTTCACCCATCAACCAGTTGGATGCAAGCTTCGCATCCGCACCTGCATCAACAGTTTCCTCGAAGAAATCAGACATTTCCTTCGTTAATGTCAGAACCATGGCATCATACGCTGGTAAGCCCAACTCTTCTACATAGCGTTTTTTACGCTCATCCGGAAGCTCAGGAATCTCTGCACGGATGCGGTCCATCCACTCTTGATCAATGTGGAGATGTAATAAATCAGGTTCAGGGAAGTAACGGTAATCATCCGATCCCTCTTTGACACGCATGAGAATCGTTTTACCTGTTGATTCATCGAAACGAAGCGTTTCCTGTTGGATCAAGCCTCCTGATAAAAGAACCTTCTCCT
Organism: Rossellomorea sp. GQ25; assembly: GCF_059758515.1. Taxonomy (NCBI): domain Bacteria; kingdom Bacillati; phylum Bacillota; class Bacilli; order Caryophanales; family Bacillaceae; genus Rossellomorea; species Rossellomorea sp. GQ25. Next base: position 1,001,419 of record NZ_JCAXEQ010000002.1, read on the forward strand.
GACGGACGATTTCATACTCCAATCCTTTTTTAACAAAGTTAAAGGAGTTCAGGTTTTTAAGCTCAGCTTTCGTTCCGAACTTTTCCTGGCCGATTGGACGGAGGGAAATGTTGGCGTCACAACGAAGCGACCCTTCTTCCATCTTACAATCGGAAACACCGGTGTATTGAATGATAGATTTCAATTTCTCAAGATACGCATACGCTTCTTCCGGTGTACGGATGTCCGGCTCAGAGACAATCTCAATCAAAGGAGTTCCTTGGCGGTTATAGTCAACAAGGGAATAACCGTCGCCTGAGTGCGTCAGCTTTCCAGCATCTTCTTCCAGGTGTAGGCGAGTGATTCCGATACGTTTCTTCTCACCGTTCACTTCAATCTCGATCCAGCCGTTTTCACCGATTGGCTTGTCAAATTGAGAAATTTGGTACGCTTTCGGGTTATCCGGATAGAAATAGTTTTTACGGTCAAACTTCGTATCCGTTGCTATTTCACAATTCAATGCGATTGCGGCTTTCATTCCGAACTCAATGGCACGCTTGTTTACCACCGGAAGTACGCCGGGATATCCAAGGTCGATGACGTTTGTATTCGTGTTCGGCTCTGCTCCGAAATGGTTCGGTGCCGGAGAGAACATCTTACTGTCCGTTTTTAATTCTACGTGGACTTCTAGTCCGATTACTGGTTCAAAATTCATTGATTTCACCCCTTACAGTTGTGGTCTTTTTGTATGGAAGTCTGTAGCTTGCTCAAACGCATGAGCTACGCGATAGATCGTGCTTTCGTCAAAATGCTTACCGATGATTTGTAATCCAAGTGGCAATCCTGTTGAAGAGAATCCACAAGGTACAGAGATCCCCGGTACACCTGCAAGGTTTACTGGAATCGTTAAAATATCGTTTGCATACATCGTTAATGGATCATCGATTTTTTCTCCAATTTTGAAAGCTGGAGTTGGTGTTGTTGGTCCAATAATGACATCATATTTCGCCAATACATCTTCAAAGTCTTTCTTGATCAGTGTACGTGCCTGCTGTGCTTTTTTGTAGTAAGCATCATAGTATCCAGAACTTAATGCAAACGTTCCAAGCATAATACGACGCTTCACTTCGTCCCCAAATCCTTCTGCACGGGTTTTCTTGTAAAGATCAAGAAGGTTTTCTGCGTTAGGAGTGCGGTAACCGTAACGAACACCATCGAAACGTGCAAGGTTTGCAGAAGCTTCAGAAGATGCTAATAAGTAGTACGTTGAAACACCAAATTTAGAGTGAGGAAGAGAAACTTCTTCCCATGTAGCTCCCATGCCTTCTAACACTTTCAATGAAGCAAGCACTGCTTGACGGGCTTCTTCGCCGACACCTTCACCTAAATATTCTTTCGGCACAGCAATCTTCAAGCCTTTCACATCACCTGTCAGAGCTGCCGCGTAGTTCGGAACCTCAACATTCGCTGAAGTAGAATCATTCGGGTCAAGACCAGCGATCGCTTGCAGTAAGTATGCATTATCTTCTACGTTACGAGTGATTGGTCCGATTTGATCCAGTGAAGAAGCGAATGCTACAAGACCGAAACGGGATACACGTCCGTACGTTGGTTTTAAACCGACAGTACCCGTGAATGCTGCTGGCTGGCGAATCGATCCACCTGTATCTGAACCCAGTGAGAAAGGTACTTCTCCAGCTGCAACGGATGCTGCGGAACCACCTGAAGATCCCCCGGGAACCGTTTCAAGATTCCATGGATTGCTTGTCTTCTGGAAACCGGAGTTCTCAGTAGATGAACCCATCGCGAACTCATCCATATTCAGTTTTCCGATCGTAATCGTATCGGCACTATGTAATTTATTGATAACCGTCGCATCATAAATCGGATTGAAGTTTTCAAGGATTTTACTGGCACATGTTGTACGGAGTCCTTTTGTTACGATATTATCTTTAATCCCGATCGGCATTCCGAAAAGCAGACCTTTGCTTTCATCTGTACCAAGCTTTGCATCCATTTCTTTCGCTTTACTGCGGGCATTTTCTTCATCTAAAGTTAAAAATGCCTTTACTTTATCTTCAACAGCATCAATACGTTTGTATGATTCATCTACTAGATCTGTGACAGATACTTCTTTCTTATGTAAAAGCTCATGAAGCTCTGATAATTTATGGTCAAATAATGACATGAGGTCCCCTCCTTAGTCCAAGATCGATGGAACGCGAACTTGTCCATCTTGTTTGTCTGGTGCGTTCTTTAATACTTCTTCACGTGGTAATCCTTCAACAGGCTTATCTTCACGCATAACGTTCTTCATATCCAGCACATGACTCGTTGCTTCCACATTTGAAGTATCCAATTCATTCAGCTGCTCGGCAAACCCGATAATCGCATCTAATTGAGTTGTAAACTTTTTCGCTTCATCCTCTGTGATGGCTAGTCGTGCAAGGTGGGCAACATGCTTTACTTGATCTTCAGAAATTCTAGTCATCTTCTTCACCTCCGTATATGTTCGAACACTCACAATACTATTGATAATACCAAAATCCGCTTCATTAAAGCAACTATGATAAGAGATAACGATTGTTAGGAGCATGGCTGATTCTTGTCCATACCTCCATTCATTCTACCACGAATTGGGGATAGTATGTGCCATTTTGTGAGGGACGGACCTTGGGTGGGGGTATGGTGTGGTGAAATTATAGTTAATCCATTACATTTGCTTCCTCTCCTCCAATTGATTACCTTTAAATAGAGTAAATAAAATGAGAGGATTTTCAAAATGCATCCTATTTTATTAGCCTTTGGCGTCGGGATTATGGGCGGCGGGGTATTTACGTTGCTTCATCTCCCCCTGTCCTGGCTGCTCGGTTCTATGACTTCAGTCTTCCTCATCAATAAATGGACAAAGCTCGAGTTAGAATGGCCCTCTTATTTCAGAGACCTTGGATTAATCATTGTAGGCTATGCCATTGGCCAATCCTTTAGTAATGAAACCATGATTGAAATCGTTACTCAGCTTCCTTCCATGCTGACGATGACCATTGCCATCATTGTATTCAGTATGGTTCTTGCCTATATTACGTCTAAAATGACGGGGATCGGTCTTACCTCAACCATTACAGGGAGTATACCGGGCGGTCTTTCGCAAATGGTGGCTCTTGGAGAGGAAATGAAGAATATAGACTTAACAGTTGTGACAGTCCTGCAGGTGATCCGTTTATTATCGGTCATCTTTGTTGTACCGTTTCTGGTGTTCAGCCCCCTTTTAAAAGGCGGTGGTGGATCCAGTCCCGGGAATGCTTTACCACCCTTCGAAGTACCCTCATTCCAGTGGGGATTCATCCTATTCTTCATCATTGCCTTTCTGTCAGGGATTGTGGCTAAAAGAATCCATTTACCCACCCCTGCAATGCTAGGACCGATTTTAGTCATCGGCGGCTTCATGGTGGCTGGGTTTTCTGTACCTCAAATGCCTGATCCGTTAATTATTCTGGCTCAATTATCCCTGGGAATCTACTTTAGTTTCATGATGAATTTCTCTTCATCTAAAGAATTGTCCAAGTTCATTCTTTGGTCTTTGTTTACTTCCGTCTGCCTGCTATTATGCTGCGCGGGCCTAAGCTTTGTATTAAGTCGCTGGCATGACATTACATTTCTTACTGCCTTTATTAGCTTGGCTCCAGGGGGAATGGCTGAAATGGCATTAGTAGGACAAGCCGTTAACGCTGACCTTTCCATCATTACCGGATATCACTTGTTTAGGATATTGTTTATTCTGTTTATCATCCCAGCGATTTTGAAAGGACTGTTTAAACTCTCATTTTTCAAAAAAGGCACACAGTATTAAAATAGCTTCTTTTTAATCGATGAAAATAGGCTTTTCTTTGGCTTTTGCTTCGTTTTAGCTTCAGAGGTCTTTTCATTTTTTTTCTTCACATAGATTTCCTCTTTATCAATGGCATGATCATAAGCGAGGACGAGGCCAATATCGGTTTCGATCTCCTTATTTGTCACCATTGAAAACGAGACATGATACGTATCAGCGAGCTTGATGTATTTAGATAAGTAGGAGTAGCTCATATTACCATTTAATAAAAGCTTCGCATCAGGATGCTTCTTCAGACTCTCCTGAACTTCCTTGTACACTCCCTTTTCCCTTACCTGACTCTGAGTCAGGGCAATGACGATTCGTTCCCGCAAGCTTCCGAGAAACTTTCTTCTTTCATCAGGCTTCGTTTGCTTCTGACCATATATTCCATTATCCAGGTAATCATCAATCGTTGGTTTACTCAAAACCACAAGCACCTCCAAAACGGTCTAATTACAGTTTCTCCTACACTATATGTTTACATGTGTTCGTTTGGTTCAGTCTTATTTTCTCTTATGGAAATGCTTTCAGGCAACTAAAAGGTCCGCTTCCATTTAGAAGCGAACCTAAAAGCTTTATACGAAAAGTGATTGCAGTATTGCCTTCTGTACATGTAATCGATTCTCTGCTTGCTGAAATACGGCAGAACTTGGCCCGTCAATGACAGCCGCTGTTACCTCTTCTTCACGGTGTGCCGGGAGACAATGGAGAAATTTAACTTCGGGTGCAGCATGCTGAAGCAGCTGTTCATTCACCTGATAAGGTTTAAATTCTTTAAGACGCTTAATCGCTTCTTCCTCCTGCCCCATGCTTGCCCATACATCGGTGTATACGATATCCGCATTCCTTACCGCTTCAACCGGATCGTAAGAAAGAGTAAAGCTGCCACCGTTCATTCTGGCAATCTCCACCGTCTTCCCGATAATTTCTTTAACGGGTTCATAGCCTTCAGGACAAGAAACGACGACGTCCATTCCAAGCTTCGCACAAAGAATCATAAAGGAGTGTGCCACATTATTTCCGTCCCCTATATACACAACCTTCAATCCTTTTAACGTTTCCTTCAGCTCCAAAATCGTGAGAACATCCGCCAATGCCTGACAAGGATGGTACGTATCGCAAAGTCCGTTGATGACTGGGACATTCGCGTGCTGGGCAAGTTCCGTAACCTTTTCAGTTTCAAACGTACGGATCATGATTCCATCCACATAAGAAGAAAGGACCCGTGCCGTATCTGCAATTGATTCTCCTCTTCCCAGCTGTATATCGCGGGCATTTAAATAAATAGCATGACCTCCCATCTGGAGCATTCCCGCTTCAAATGAAACACGGGTTCTTGTGGAAGACTTTTCAAAGATCATTCCAAGGGTTTTCCCTTCCAACGCCTTTGAATAAGGATTTTTCTTCAAGTACTGTGCCAATGATAAGAGCTCATATACTTCTTCGGTTGTGTAATCTAACCACGTGACAAGATCTCTCCCTTTTAAAGAAACCTTTACCGGCGACTTCGCAATACTTGAATTCATCATACTCTGCTCACTCCCTGTATGGATTTTAATTGTGCCAATGGAATGGGGTTCACTTCCTTTGCCTTCATACTTCGAATAAAGGCATACAAGGTCTCTGCTTCTGTTAAAACGGTGACCCCTGCTTCTAATGCAGCAATTCTTCTCTTCTTCATCTCGTCCGTTTCTACATGACTGAAATACACAGAAGCATTGCTTGTTTCAATCCAGTCACTAAACGAAGCTTCCGTAGAAGTCTGGTACTGTTTTAATTCTATTTGATCACTATCAATATAAACCGTTCCACCAGTCTCTACATCCTCATGCAATCCTTCAAATACTTTATATAGGGCTTCTTCAACCGTTTTACCCAGACATAATCCTTCTCCCGTTGACTTCATATTGGCCCCGAGTGTTTGATCGATCTCCGGCAGGGCATGTGATGAAAACACAGGATATTTCACTCCTACAACGTCTGTTTCTGTAGGAGGGCTAAAGGCGTCTATCTTCAACGTCTCATCGCACATAAGGTCTGTGGCCATATCGATTAATGAGTAACCAAGAACCTTGCTGACCACCGGAACCGTCCGACTTGCTCTCGGGTTCACTTCCAACACGAATACCTCTTCATCCTTCAGCAAAAATTGAATATTCATGATCCCTTTGTAATGAAGGGAAGACACAATCTTCCGGGCGTACCCTTCAATCGTTCTCTTGATTTCATCTGACAGGGATTCAGAAGGAAAAATAGACATGCTGTCCCCTGAATGGACGCCTGCCCGTTCAATATGCTCGATTACTCCAGGAACATACACTCCGTCTCCGTCCCCCACCAAGTCAACTTCAATTTCCTGACCTTCTTTGAATTCATCTATTAAAATAGGAAAGTATTCTTCATCCGCTTCCTGTATAAACCTTTGCATCTCGGGGAGTGTCGTGACCTTCACCATCCCTTTTCCTCCAATCACATAGGATGGACGGCAAAGAAGAGGAAAGGTTAAATGTTGTGCTACTTGTAATGCTTCCTCCTTACTGTGGCAGATATCTCCTTTCACACGAGGAATTTCCAGTTCATCCAGCAGTTGATAAAAACGTTCGCGATCCTCTACACGGTCAATGATGTCTGAAGACGTCCCAAGTAATTGGATGCCTTTCTTTTCTAAAATAGAAGCCAGGTTTAATGCCGTTTGTCCACCGAATTGAACGAGTACGGTATCTACTTTCTCATGCTGGATAATGGAAAGGACCGATTCTTTCGTAAGAGGTTCAAAGTACAATCGGTCTGCCGTCTCATAATCCGTGCTCACGGTTTCCGGGTTATTGTTCACCATAATGGTAGTGTATCCATGCTCTTTCAATCGGTGAATCGCCTTAACGGCACTGTAGTCAAACTCGACTCCCTGACCGATTCGAATCGGACCCGCTCCAACAATCAGGACCTTCTTCTCTCCTTGTAACGGTTGAATCTCATTGTCTCCATAATAAGTGGAGTAGGCATAATTGGTGATCGCTTCGAATTCACCTGCACATGTATCCACCATTTTAAAGGCGGGCACAATTCCTTCCTCCATTCTCATTTTTTCAATGGACGCCTCCGGTTTCCCCATTAATCCGGCAATTGTTTTATCCTCAAATCGGAATTTCTTTGCTTCTTTCAAAAGGTCAGAAGTGAACTCAGATGTACTTAATTTATTTTCCATGAATACTAAGTTACTCAAGATGGACAAGAACAACTTATCGATTCCTGTCTTTTCATGGAGATAGTGAATAGAGTAGTCTCGTCTCAACAATTCCAACAGTTCAAAAAAACGAATATCTGTTGCTGTTCCAATCCTTTTTTCCAGCTCTTCATGAGATACGCCAGCTATTTCAGTGTTGACGTTCTCCAAGGATAGATCCAACGACTGAAGAGCTTTATGAAAAGCAGCCTCTAACGAACGCTCGATCGCCATCACTTCACCCGTTGCTTTCATCTTCGTTCCGAGCACTCGATTCGCCTCAGGAAATTTATCGAATGGCCATCTTGGAAACTTGACGACAACGTAATCAAGAGCTGGTTCAAAGCTTGCAAAAGTGGTTCTCGTCAGAGGATTGATGATTTCGTTCAGTGTATAGCCAACTGCAAGCTTCACCGCTATTTTGGCGATCGGATAGCCCGTTGCCTTTGATGCCAAAGCAGAAGACCTGCTCACCCTTGGGTTCACTTCAATCACATAGTACTGGTTACTGTTAGGGTCTAAAGCAAATTGTATATTGCATCCTCCCACCACTTCTAACGCACTGATAATATCAAACGCCGCTGTACGCAGCATATGAAACTCTTGATCTGTCAGGGTTTGGGACGGAGCGACGACGATGGAGTCACCCGTATGGACCCCAACAGGATCGAAATTTTCCATATTACAAACGGATATACAATTTCCTTTCGAATCTCTCATGACTTCATACTCAATCTCTTTGAACCCGGCAATGCTTTTTTCCACCAGTACTTGATGAATCGGACTTGCCTTTAAGCCGGTTTGAACGAGTTTACTATATTCCTCCCTGGTTGAAGCGATACCGCCGCCTCTTCCTCCCAATGTATAAGCCGGACGCACAATGATCGGGAAGGAAATCTTTTCAGAAAAGAGAAGAGCCTCTTGAAGATCGTGTACGATATCACTTTCTGCCGTTGGATGTCCCAATGTGTTCATCAAGGTTCGAAATTTCTCTCTGTCTTCCCCTTTTTGAATCGAATCCACAGAGGTCCCAAGCAGTGTCACTCCATACTTCTCGAGAATACCTCTTTCATCCAGCTCCACTGCAAGATTCAGAGCGGTTTGACCTCCAAGATTTGCGACGATTCCATCGGGGCGTTCACTAGCGATAATCGCAGTTAATGTTTTGACCGTTAAGGGCTCGCAGTACACTTTGTCAGCGTAGGTCGTATCCGTCATAATCGTCGCCGGATTATGATTCACGAGAATCACTTCATACCCCTCATCCTTCAGGGCAAGGCAGCCTTGTGTACCTGAGTAATCAAACTCTGCTGCTTGCCCTATGATGATAGGCCCTGATCCGATTATGAGGATTTTTTGAATACTGGAATCTTTAGGCATATATCTTCTCTCTCCCTGGTTGTTTAATCGTTTGATAGAATTGTTGGAATATCCACGAAGCATCCTCCGGACCCGGACGCGCTTCAGGATGAAATTGAACCGAAAGGATAGGCTTGCTTATATGTTGAAGCCCTTCAAGGGAGCCGTCATTGACGTTCATAAAACGCGGTTCCAACCCGGTCCCTGTTAAACTGGCCCCGTTCACAACGTAATTATGATTTTGTGATGTGATAAACACCTCTCCGGTTTGGTTATCAATGACAGGATGATTCGCTCCTCTATGACCGAATAATAATCGTTCAGTATTCCCTCCGAGTGCCAGTGCGATTAATTGATGCCCTAAACAAATTCCGAGGGTTGGAAGCTCCATGATTTTTTCCTTCAGTTTAGGTAAAAGACTCATCATTTCTTTCGGATCTCCAGGACCGTTCGACAACACCAGTCCGTCAACATTCAACTGATCCAGAAGCTCAAGCTGATGATAGGGAATAACGGTAACAAGACAATCCATCTTTATCAGACTGGATAGAATCGATTTTTTCACACCGAAATCGACGACAGCTATATGCTTGTTTCCACTTCCCATCTTGAGGATGTGAGATAGAGCTACCTTTTCGATTTGACCTGTGAGCTTTTCTTTTGCAGGAAGCACTTCTGTATAAGATATACACGCATTTTGACTTCCAACATCACGGATCGCCTTCACTACCTGCCTCGTATCCACACCTGTCATGAATGGAATCTTCCACTTTTTAAGATAGTCTTTAAGGGAAGAAGAGGCATGATAATGGGAATACAACTCCGGTGATTGAAGCATGATGACTCCTTTCACCTGCGGCTGTGAGCTCTCAAAGTCCTCTTCGTTCACGCCATATTGACCGATGAGCGGATATGTGAAAACAACGATTTGATCTTTGTAGGAAGGATCGGTCAGCACTTCCTGGTATCCCGTCATTCCTGTAAAAAACACAATCTCACCCTGAACGGGATCTTCTTCATCCATTGTGACTTCACCTATAAAGGTCTTTCCGTTTTCTAAACATAAGTAACCTGTCATGAGATTGCCTCCTACTCTTGAATATTTATATAAATATAAGTATTTTTATACATTTGTTTCTTAAAAAAATAAATTAGTAGACACTGGCCGATTGATGTTGTTTTAGCGTGCCGACCAGTATGTGAAGTGCCTGATCGAGTTCGTCATAGGTGACCGTTAAAGGTGGTAAAAGACGGATCACATGAGTACCTGCCGGTAGCGTCAATAATCCATTGTTCCGCAGCTCATCGATGATCTCTTTTACTTCCATATCGCATTGGATGCCGATCATAAAGCCTATCCCTTTTACCTCTTTTACGCTCCAACATTCCTGTAGTTGATTCTTCAGCTCCTGCATAAAGTAATCAGATTTACTTTGTACTTCTTGCAGGAACGCTGCATCAACAATCGTTTCAAGAGTCGCTTTCGCTGCTGCCATCGCTAATGGATTGCCTCCGAATGTCGACCCGTGAGTTCCCGGTGAAAAGGAGGAAACAAGATCTTTTTTGCCCATCATGGCACCGACGGGAAAACCGCTTCCCAATCCTTTAGCCGTCGTGACGATATCCGGTTGCAGGGAATAATGCTGATAAGCAAATGGAACTCCCGTACGCCCGATCCCTGTTTGAACTTCATCGACGATGAGTAAAGCATCCATCTCCTTGCACTTCATTTCTACTGCTTGTAAAAAGGACAGAGTACCAGGGTTGACCCCGCCTTCCCCTTGAATCACTTCCACCATGATGGCCGCAACGTCTTTTTCTTTCACGTTCGAAAGAGCCTGTTCGTCGTTATAAGGAAGATAGTCAAAGGTTGGTAGCAATGGACCAAAGCCGCTATGAACCTTCTCCTGCCCCGTGGCACTCATGGTCGCAAAGGTCCGGCCATGAAACGATTGCTTGAAGGTCAGGATCTTCGTTTTGCCCGTGTGCTTTTTGGCTAACTTAATCGCCGCTTCGTTCGCTTCAGCGCCACTATTACAGAAGAAAACCGCATCTAAGCCGCTGGCGAAAGCAAGAAGTGAAGCTGTCTCTTCCTGCAACGTAATCGGAAACAGGTTTGATACATGCCAAAGTTTATCCAACTGTTTATCAAGAGCCTTTTTAACAACATAAGGAGAGTGACCTAAATTACAAACCGCTATACCTGAAATGAAATCCAAATAAGATTGCCCGTTCTGATCTTGAACAACCGTGCCGTTTCCTGTAACCAATTCAATATCTAACCTTTGATAAGTAGGAAATAAATGACTCATACCGCCCCGACTCCTCCTCCTTCTGTTATACGTGTACCCAGCATTTCTCCATCTTGAATGATCGTGTCCTGACACCCGACGATCATTACTTCTTTAATGTTAAGCTGCAGAACCGATAGGGCTGCCTGCACCTTTGGAATCATTCCGCCGTGGATGATTCCGGTTTCTATATAATGAAGGATCTCTTCCTTTGTTACACGTGAAACAATTTCCCCTTCTTTTAAAATTCCCGGAACGTCTGTGACAAAGGCCAATTTCTCTACTTGAAGGGCTTCTGCTATGGCTGATGCAGCCAGGTCTGCATTCACATTTAGCTTTTCCCCATTGTTTGTTGTGGCAAGGGGAGCGATAACAGGCACGTAGTTTAGCGAAAGCAGATTGTTTAACAGAGTAAGGTTAACTTCTTCAATTTTGCCAACATAACCCAGAGATCCTTCATCCATGATACTGGCCTTTAACAAATGGGCATCGTACCCGCTTAATCCGATTGCGTTTATACCTGCCAAATTGAGTTGATGTGTTAACTCGCTATTCACTTTGCCCTTTAACACCTGTTCAACGACTCCAAAAACCTTCTTTGTGGTTTTTCGCTGGCCATTTATGAAGGTGGATTCGATGGCCAGCTTGTTCAGCATAGCCGTAATCTCAGGGCCTCCCCCGTGAACAAGTACTACATGGTAGTGCTGCTGAAGACCTTTTATACTTTCATAGAAAAGGGATGAGAGCTTAGAAAGGACACTTCCTCCCAGTTTGATTGCAATCACTGGCTTATGTTCGATAACTTGCATTGATTTTGACGTAATCATACGTAAGATCGCACCCCCAAGCTTTTCCTTTTCCTTCGCCACCATGCAACCTGACAGATATGATCACATGTTCCGCTTGCATATACTGACTTACACTCTCTTCCTTGAATGGCTGAGGAGTACCATTTGAAAACACGAGTGTTTCTCCAATATAAATATCACATTGATTGGGCTCGATCGTCACCTCACTGTGTCCCATGGCACCGACGATTCTTCCCCAGTTTGGATCCCTGCCAAAGAGTGCCGTTTTGACTAAATTGGAACCGACGATTTTTTTTGCTAAAATATTGGCGTCTTGATGGGAGTGAGTTCCTTTAACATTCACTTCCACGAGTTTGGTTGCTCCTTCACCATCCCTGGCAATTTGTTTAGCCAGATCTTGACATACGTGAATTAACCCCTCTTGAAAGTGATGCCAATCAGGATGGCTTTCATGTAAAGTGTCGTGCTTTACCATCCCGTTTGCCATCGCAATGACCATATCATTCGTAGATGTTTCACCATCTACAGTGATTTGATTAAAGGATTGATCGATCGCTAATTTAAGTGCTTTTTGCAGGACGGTGGATGAAATCGATGCATCCGTTGTAATGAAGCCGAGCATCGTCGCCATATTTGGATGAATCATACCTGATCCCTTCGCACATCCTCCGATTGTGACCATTTCTCCATCTATTTTTACGCCATAGCATGAAGTCTTTTCGATAAGATCCGTCGTTAGGATGGCTTGTTGAAAAGATTGGGCACTCTGCTCTGTCAAATCAACCTCGATTTCGTTACAGCCCTTTTCAATCTTCTCCATAGGAAGCCACTCTCCAATGACTCCTGTCGAAGCAACGGCTACATACTCTTCCGGAATTTGAAATCGTTTGGCCGCCCACTCCCTCGTTTGATATGCATCTTTTAATCCTTGTTCACCCGTACAGGCATTTGCGATCGCACTGTTGACCACAATCGCTTGTAGTGTGTGTGATTTCAAGATACTCTCTTGTGTCACTTTAAGGGGAGCAGCTTGAAAATGACTTTGCGTATAAACCGCTCCGACTTGTGCAGGCATCTCACTGTAGATGACCCCGAAGTCTTTCTTTGCGTATCGAAGACCGGTATGCATCCCCCCTGCCTTGTACCCAAGAGGTGAAAGAATCGTTCCTCCAGGAATTGGTTGAACAGCTTTTTCTTTTACTAGTTTCATTGATTCTCCCCCTCTTATGGATAAATTGGATAGTGATAGAGTCCAGTCGTTTCGTCTAACCCTAACATTACATTCATATTTTGAACCGCCTGGCCGGCAGCTCCTTTTAGCAAGTTATCGATCACAGACACAATCGTCACCCGATTCGTCCGTGAATCTACTTTTATCGAAATATCGCAGAAATTCGTGCCGAACACTTCTTTTGTACTTGGGAACTGGCCAACAGGACGAATCCTGATGAAGGGATGCTTTTCGTAATAGTCTTGGTAGATGTTGTGTAACTGCTCAGTGGTGTATGTGTTATTTAATTCCGTGTACATCGTAGCCATAATCCCACGGGTCATGGGAATAAGGTGAGTCGTAAAGGTAATGGGTCCCGCTTCGCTGTTCCACTCATTCAATTGCTGTTCAATTTCAGGGGTGTGCTGGTGTTGATGAACCTTATAGATTCGTAGATTTTCTTGAGTCTCTGAAAAGTGACTGGATTGAGTCGCTTTTCTCCCTGCTCCCGATAATCCCGTTTTGGCATCGATAATGATGGAATGTGGCTCTACAAGCTCATGGTGAAACAGCGGAGCCAACCCTAGAAGGGAGGCAGTCGGAAAGCAGCCTGGGTTCGCTATCAGTTCCGCCTCTTGAATGGATTGTCGATTACATTCTGTGAGACCATACACCGCTTTCTGTAAAACATCTGAAGAGGCTGATTCTCCTTTGTACCACTCTTCGTATTCTTGAGGATTCTTCAAACGCAAGTCTCCTGAAAGATCGATCACTTTCGCCTTTTCACCGAGGAGCTTCTGAGATAATTCCTTCGATACCCCGGAAGGAACAGCCAAAAAGACGAAATCAAGCTGCTTCATTTCCTCGATTTTGATAGGATTCACTACTTCATGTGACAAGTTAATGAGGTGTGGATATTGATCTGCATATGGTGCCCCCTCCAAAGAAGATGAATATAAAATACAATCATCTACATTCGGATGATTTGATAACAACCGATGCAACTCCACTCCACCATAACCCGTACTTCCAACGATACCAACATTCATAACTATTCACCACACAGATTAAATTTAAATTAGCTCTAATTATATTGATGTATATTAATAAAATCAATAGTATATTTATAAATAATTTCTATAAAGTTAAACTATTCACAAATTTGCATCGATAGTACTACAAGGAAGCGCCTAAAGAAAGGTCCGTCCCTCGGGGTATAACAACCCCCAAGGGACGGACCTTCATTTATATTTTTATGCAATTGAATTTTTTAGAATTGAGCAGCCTCTGTCGAACCTTTAAGGGCTGTTGTAGAGGATGTTCCCCCCGAGATCACCATCGATACTTCGTCAAAGTAGCCTGTTCCTACTTCGCGCTGATGTCTCGTAGCTGAATAGCCATACTTCTCGCTGGCAAATTCCGCTTCTTGAAGTTGGGAGTATGCAGCCATTCCACGTTCTTTGTATCCTCTGGCAAGCTCGAACATGCTATGGTTCAGTGCGTGGAATCCTGCAAGCGTTACGAACTGGAATTTATAGCCCATTTTCCCAAGCTCCTTTTGGAACTTAGCGATCGTTTCATCGTCCAATTTCTTCTTCCAGTTAAAGGATGGTGAGCAGTTATACGCCAATAATTTCCCTGGATGCTCAGCATGAATTGCCTCAGCAAATTGGCGAGCTTCTTCAAGACTCGGTTCTGATGTTTCACACCAAACAAGATCTGCATAAGGAGCATAAGCCAAGCCTCTTGCAATCGCCTGATCCAAACCGGCCCTTGTACAGAAGAACCCTTCAGGAGTGCGTTCCCCTGTAATGAACTGCGCATCATACGGATCCACATCGCTCGTGATTAAATCTGCAGCATTCGCATCTGTACGGGCTACGATTAATGTTGGTACACCCATTACATCTGCTGCTAGACGTGCTGAAATTAAATTCTTCACGGACGTTTGTGTTGGCAGTAATACTTTACCTCCCAAGTGTCCGCACTTCTTCTCAGAAGAAAGTTGATCTTCAAAGTGGACAGCTGAAGCCCCTGCTTCGACCATACCCTTCATGAGTTCGAAGACATTAAGCTGTCCGCCAAAGCCTGCTTCTGCATCGGCTACAATCGGGACAAACCAATCGATCGATTCATCACCTTCAACATAGTGAACCTGATCAGCACGCTGAAGAGCCTGGTTGATTCTTTTCACGACGGATGGCACAGAGTTCGCAGGGTACAAGCTTTGATCGGGGTACATTTGCCCGGCCAGGTTAGCATCCGCCGCTACCTGCCATCCGCTTAAGTAGATCGCTTTCAGCCCGGCTCTTACTTGTTGGACAGCCTGGTTTCCAGTCAAGGCACCAAGTGCGTTGATGTAGTCTTCTTTGTGAAGCAGATTCCAAAGCTTTTCAGATCCGCGTCGGGCAAGAGTATACTCAATATCAATTGATCCTCTTAAACGAATAACATCCTCAGCTGAATAAGGTCGGGATACCCCCTCCCACCTTTGATCCATCTCCCAATTCTCTAGCAGTGCTTTTACGCGTTCATTATTTGCTGTTACCATTGATAATCTCTCCCTTTTGTTTGTTTTTTGGTTTTGATTCTTGATAAGAAGTACTTTGGTGAATTTATATCTAACCGATGTACAGTAGTTTGAGGTCCGTCCCTCCATTCACTGCAGCGGTCATTCATTAAAGTAATTAGGCTTGAGTATTCAACCATTTTTGCTTTGTTGATGCTTTTTCCAGGTCCGTCCCTTTAAAGGATTCGGTAACCCGGGGTGGTGAGGAAGTCTGTGAATTGTTCGTTTTGGATGAGTTGGTCGAATAGTTGGACAGCTTCCGAGAACCGGCGCTCTTTGTACAGTTGTTCTCCCATTTGGCTTTTGAGTTTGGTTAGTTCTTCTTGCTTTAGTTGTTCATAGAGATCGATGGTGATGTTGCGGCCATCGTCAAGAACTCCTTTTGGATGACGGATCCATTGCCATAGTTGAGCCCGGGAAATTTCAGCCGTTGCCACGTCTTCCATTAAGTTGTGGATCGGTGCTGCTCCTTGGCCGCTCAGCCAGGAAGATATATATTGAATTCCGACGTTAATATTTAAGCGGACACCTTCTTCTGTTATCGTCCCTTGAGGAACTTCAAGAAGATCCTGCTCTGACACTTCGATATCATCTAGTGTTTTCTCTGCAATTTGATTATCATTTTTCATTTCTTGATTGAAAACGTCCATTGCAACAGGTACAAGACCAGGATGAGCTACCCAGGTGCCATCATGACCATCCTGTGCTTCTCTTTCTTTATCTGCTCTCACCTTGTTGAACGCTTCTTCGTTTTTCACAGGATCGTTCTTTACTGGAATTTGTGCCGCCATCCCTCCGATTGCAGCAGCTCCTCTTCTGTGACAGGTCTTAATTGTGAGCAAAGAATACGATCTCATAAAGGGCGTTGTCATCGTGACCGTTGAACGGTCAGGCAGGATAACATCCTCTTGCTCCCGAAGTTTTTTAATATAGCTGAAAATATAATCCCACCTTCCGCAGTTCAACCCTGCTGAATGCTCCTTTAGTTCATAAAGGATTTCATCCATTTCAAATGCCGCTGTGATGGTTTCAATCAGGACCGTTGCTTTGATCGTCCCTTGAGGAATCCCGATAAATTCCTGGGCAAAAATAAACACATCATTCCAGAAGCGCGCTTCCAGGTGACTTTCTAATTTAGGTAAGTAAAAATAAGGGCCTTTGTTCCTTGAGGTTAAATGAGTGGCATTATGAAAAAAGAATAATCCAAAGTCGACAAGGCTTGCTGATATTGATTTCCCATCCAGTTCGATATGTTTCTCTTCCAGATGTAATCCTCTTGGCCGAACAATTAATACGGCATTTTCTTTATTTAATTCATAACGCTTCCCATTTGGATTCGTGAAGTCTATTGTTTGATGTACTGCATCTCTGAGGTTGATTTGTCCTTCTATGAGGTTCGTCCATGTAGGCGAAGTGGCATCTTCAAAACATGCCATAAAACATTTTGCACCAGAGTTCAATGCGTTGATGACCATTTTCCGGTCAACAGGTCCAGTGATCTCTACCCTTCTATCTTGTAAAGCTTGAGGAATCGGACTCACTTTCCATTCACTTTGTCTAATCGATTCTGTTTCAGGTAAGAAGCGAGGAAGCTCTCCTCCATTGATTCGTTCCTGTTGTTCCTCTCTGTTATGTAACAGTTCTTTCCGTTTTTCTCCAAATCGGCGCTCCAGTTGTTCTAAAAACTGCAATGCTTTCTGAGATAAAATTTTATCAAAGCCTGGCTGAAGTTCCCCAGTTACCTTGATACCAACCATTTTTGTAGACATTGAACACCATCACTCCTTAGCAGTATTAAACAAATCTTTATTGTTATAATACAGATTATTTAACATGTTTGTATTATATAACAGAGTATTTGAATTTGGAACAACTTTCTGATAATTTTCTTTCGACAAATTTCGCAATCCTATCTCTGAGGACATGTATCTCAAATTCCCATCTAATGAAAAACAGAAGTTCAAGCCCAACAAAAAAAGAGGTCCGTCCCTTAGCCACTCATAAGTGACGAGGGACGGACCTCTTATCGATACTCTAATTCATTATTTAACGATGTCTTTGGCAACAGCTTCGTCAAATTCAGCTTGAATTTCAGCACTTGGTTGTGGTCCAACCTTACTGAAGATCACGATTGCCAGCATAGCAAGGAAGAATCCTGGAACAATTTCATACAGTTCGAATGGAATAACTCCAGCTGCAGTCAGCTGTTTCCAAACGACGACTGTTACAGCACCAGTGATCATACCAGCTAATGCACCGTTTCGTGTCATACCTTTCCAGTATAGAGACAATAGGATGATTGGTCCGAATGCGGCACCGAATCCACCCCAGGCGTAACTTACCAGATCGAGAATCTTCGTACCACCGCCATTCGCAGGGTTACCTTGAATAGCAAGCATGATCGCGATGAATGCGATTAGAAGCACTCCGATACGACCTACCCATACAAGTTCGTTGTCAGAAGCATTTTTACGGAGGATCGCTTTATAGAAATCCTCCGCTAACGCACTGGAAGAAACAAGTAATTGGGAATCAATTGTACTCATGATAGCAGATAGAATCGCCGCTAACAGAATACCAGATACCCATGGGTTAAATAAGACATCTGTAAAGAAGATAAATACTTTCTCAGAATTATCAACATCACCTGTGATTAATGGCATATCGGCGAAATAGGCGATACCGGAGAAACCGACCAGTACAGCACCAATCATTGATAACGTCATCCAGCTCATACCAATCCAGCGTGCCTTTGGTACATCTTTGGTGGATTTAAGTGCCATAAAGCGAGTGATGATATGCGGCTGACCAAAGTAACCAAGTCCCCAAGCAAGGAGTGAAATGACTCCCATAAGCGTCATCGTATTCATTGTATCAAGATTGGCTGCGTCAACAGAACGAACAGCATCAACTGTAGCATTCCATCCCCCCAGCTCTATGATCGCAACGATTGGTGTAATGATTAACGCAAGGAACATTAGAATACCTTGAACGAAGTCAGTCCAACTTACTGCTAAGAATCCTCCAAGGAATGTGTAAGAAATGATTACTGCAGCACCAATCCAAAGTGATTGATTGTAAGACATTCCGAACGTTTCCTGGAATAATAGCGCTCCGCCTACAAGACCTGAAGATGTGTAGAAGGTAAAGAATACCAAGATGATCACTGCTGAAATGACACGAAGGAGACGGGAACCATCTCTAAAACGATTTTCAAAGAAGTCCGGAACCGTAATAGAATCGTTTGCAACCTCCGTGTAAGCGCGTAGTCTTGAAGCGACGAATCTCCAGTTTAAATAAGCACCAATTACTAACCCAATACTTAACCAAATCGAACCTAAACCAATTGCATAAGCAAGGCCAGGCAGTCCCAGTAACAACCAGGAACTCATATCTGAAGCACCAGCACTTAATGCTGCTACCCCCGGTCCTAAACTACGTCCTCCAAGAACGTAATCCGATAAATTGCTTGTTAATTTGTAAGAAATAATACCGATTGCGAGCATTCCAACTAAATATACGATAAAGGTGACTAAAGTAGCTATATCCATTGTGTAGTTAGCATTCTCCTTTCAATAAATTTGTATTGCTTTTCGTTAGGTGCTTAATCTAACTTTCGATCCATGCCAAAAGACCTTCCGATTTGCAAGTCCAACAGTTCTTTACCCCATGCATACGGGTTGTAAACTTATTCAATCAATAATGTTTGAAAAAGTTCATTCTGCGAAGCGACATTCCGTAACAAGTTCACAACGTTATTATACTAACATACATTTACAACATTTACACACAGAATTTTCTGAATAAACTCACCCGTATGAATAATTATTCATATATAATGCATATATTTTTATGAAAGCGCTTTTTTAGCTATAACTATTCATAAAAATTTATAAAATTAAGTTACTTTTTGTTCACCTATTTGTTTCATTTACTGGTTTCCACTAACGTTAGCATCATTATTTTGCAACAAATGATACATTCATATACATGAAGAAAAGGGTGGGGAATAGAATTTCCTGATTGGCTACTGGAAACTGGTAAATTGTAGCGAATGCAGATCATGTCCTGAGACTCCCCAAGCTTTTATTCGATTACATTTTGTTCTCTAATTCCTTCACTCTTTTATCTAATTTCTTGTTTTCTCCAAGAAGGATCATGACAATTGAGAAAGCTCCTCCAGCTATAACAAGTGCAATAATTTCCATCATTCTTTGCCCCTTTCTTTGTTTTTATTTTATTTATAATCAATGTATAGATTACGGATATCCGTGGCGTTCGGTTTCATTTTTTTGGAATTATCATGAAATACATGACGAAGTTCAAGTTTATCGCTGTTATTCAGATTTATCCCCCTTTATAAGTCATATCAACCTAAGTTTCATTTTATCAAAAAACTTCCATGATATGACATTTATACAAGATTCAACTAATTTCTCGACCACTCTACAATCCTATCTGTAAAAAAAAGAACTAATCTATAAGATTAGTCCTTCTCCTCTTCTATTCATAAATGTGCAAATACGTTTCTTTACTACCAGGCTTTTTCACAATCAGAGCTTCTGGCCCATAGGACGATGACACGAGGAGTTCTACGTCCCAGGTGTCCGGCGTCTGCTTGCTGATCATGCTGGAAAGGTGCTGGGCGAATCCGATGGTTTCAGCTTTTCCTTGGAAGGACAGGGCTACCTCAAATTTCATATTGGACAGTTTCTGGTTTTGATAGAGTGCTTGTCCCGTCAGACCTGTGTAAACAGGAAAGTATTTCTCAATATCCGTTTTCAGCTCGTTAAATACTTTATAATCGTTTGGATGACTTTTTTGAGCTTCCGGAGAAGGGAATAAGTAAAATTCTTCATTAATTCCTTCCCAGTTTTGGATGTTGCTTTCGTTTGCTTCAACGGTTGTGTAGGCGAAGAAGTGACCAGGGACGACCTGTTCTTTTGGAGCCTGTTTATAAAGTGAGATCGTGATGGGAACGTTTTGAAGTTCTTTTTTCTGACGAAGACGTTTGAGGACTTCGTCGGCAATTCTCGCTCCTTGTTCCTTTAAGACTTCATTGCTAATGTTTTTTACTGTTCTTGTTCCAGATGAGAGATTGGTTTCATACTGAACAGAATTCAATGATAGAGCAATTGCCACTCCACCTAGATGGACCTTGTTGTCTTCTTTTTTCATTAAGTAATTATGTTCAATCACATGCGCTAAGTAGATTGGGGCGTTCTCACCTTTTGTCTGGACAGGGTTAAGCCCCACATTCTCAGATTCTTGAAGTCCTTTTTCTTTCAGTTGTTCACTTGTATATTTTCGTTGAAGCCAGCTATCAACTGTTTTCTTTGTGAGGAATTGTCCTTCTTTGAAAAAATATTCATCCGTTGAAAAACGATTTTGGGCTACCCTCAGCAAGCCCGTTTCAATTTCATTGATATCATATCTTGATCCTAAATCATTGACGACGACTCCACGGGTTTTACTCGTTTCATACGGGAGCATCGTCTTATAGTATTCCTTGGATATCTGGAAGCTTGGAATGATCGCTTTTTTTGCTTCGCTATCTTGGTTTTCCTGAACGACCTGATCCTGCTTTTCAAATGTCGGAGCACAACCTCCTAATAACAATAGTGCGGAGAGAGCGACCGAAATCCCTTTTTTCATTACTCGTTACACCTCTTATCGGTTAAGTTCTTCCATCAGCTTGTCCTCATCCCATACTTCGATGTTCAACTCATTGGCTTTCACAAGCTTTGACCCTGCTTCTTCCCCTGCGATGACAAGATCGGTTTTCTTACTCACACTGCCAGTGACTTTTCCACCGAGCATTTCTATCTTTTCTTTTGCTTCATTTCTGCTTAATCGTTCAACTTTTCCGGTTAACACAATGGTTTTCCCTGCAAAATAAGAGTCGACTTCACTTACAACTACCGGCTTCGGTCCTTTGTATTCAAGATTTACACCGGCATCTTTCAGTTCCTGGATCAGTTCTTTTACTTCATCATTTTCAAAATAGGCCACAATGGCATCAGCCATTTTATCACCGATTTCGTTTACATTGGTTAACTCTTCTTTGCCCAAGTTCATTAACTTATCCATTGATCCGAACTCTTGAGCCAATGTTTTCGCCGCTTTTGCTCCAACATGACGGATTCCGAGTCCGAAGAGCAATTTTTCCAGGGAATTGGATTTTGAAGTTTGAATGGCACCCAATAGGTTATCCGCGGATTTTTCACCCATGCGCTCCAGTTGTAGAAGTTGATCACGCTCTAACCGGTACAAGTCTGCCACATCTTCAATCAATTTCTCCCTGAATAATTGACTGATCACCTTTTCTCCCAGACCATCGATGTTCATGGCATTTCGGGATACAAAGTGAATCAGACCTTCCCGAATCTGTGCTGGACATTTAGGGTTGATACAGCGAAGGGCGACTTCCCCTTCAAGTCTGACCAGCTCACTTTCGCATTCAGGACAATGAGTAGGCATATGAAATTCCTGTTCGTCACCCGTCCTCTTGTCTTCTAATACGTTGACCACTTCAGGAATGATGTCACCGGCTTTTTTAATGACGACTTGATCCCCGATTTTAATATCTTTTTCTCTAATAAGATCTTCATTATGAAGGGACGCGCGTTGAACGGTTGTACCAGCGACACGTACAGGCTCCAGTATCGCCGTTGGTGTCACCACGCCGGTACGGCCAACACTCAGTTCAATCTCCTTTAAGACGGTTACCACTTCTTCAGCAGGGAACTTGAATGCAATCGCCCAGCGTGGACTTTTCGCTGTCGTTCCGAGCTGTTCCTGCTGCTCTAATGAATTAACTTTAATCACGATCCCGTCAATGTCATAGGACAGATTCGGACGTTGATCGGTCCATTTGCCGACAAAATCAATGACTTCTTCAATTGTGGCACATTGCTGCCGTTCAGGATTTGTTTTAAATCCGAGACTTTCTAATTTATCTAACCCTTCACTGTGAGAGTCAATCCCTGTATCTCCAATATCCGCTAATGCATATAAGAAGAGATCGAGATTTCGGGATGCTGCGATTTTAGGGTCGAGCTGACGGAGGGAACCTGCAGCTGCATTGCGGGGGTTGGCAAAAGGCTCTTCCCCTTTTTCATCTTTGATTTTATTTAACGCTTCGAAGGAACCTTTAGGCATAAAGGCTTCTCCCCGGACTTCAAAGGAAACCTTTTCAGAAATCTTCAAGGGAATGGAACGGATGGTCTTAAGGTTTGATGTAATATCTTCTCCTATCGATCCATCTCCCCTCGTCGCCCCTTGAGCAAAGACACCATCTTCATAACGAAGAGAAACAGCCAACCCATCGATTTTCAGCTCACATACATAGGAAAAGTCATCTCCAACGGCTTGACGGACACGACGATCAAAGTCACGCAAATCCTCTTCGTTGAAAGCATTCCCCAAGCTGAGCATCGGCGTCCGATGTTCCACTTTTTCAAAGGCGTCCAATATGGCTCCACCAACACGCTGAGAAGGTGAATCAGATGTTTTCAGATCAGGAAATTGATCTTCCAGTTCGATGAGTTCTCTCAGTAGCTGATCATACTCAGAATCGGGAACAGATGGCTTATCAAGAACATGATATTCATAATTATACTCATTTAACAATTCATGTAGTTCGTTTATACGGTTTTCGGCTGATTGTCGATCCATTTCCACAACCCTTTCTTGCTAAATTGATCAGAATGATTGAGTTTAAGCCGGGAGTGGACTTCACTCCCGACTTTAGATTGTTACGCTTTTTCTATAGGTGCGAATTTGGCAAGAAGACGCTTGATGCCCATTGGACTCGGGAACGCAATGTCAAGCTCTACACTGTCTCCGGAGCCTTTCACACTGACAACAGTACCTGTCCCCCACTTCTTATGCTGGGCTTTGTCCCCTACTTGCCATGCAACAGACTCACCACCGGTTGTCGTTTGAACCGGTCGTGAAACAGGCTTGCGCGGGGCAGGACGCGCAGGTGCTTTCGCAGATTTGCCGAAAGGTGTGAAAGCACTCTTCTTTTCTGCCATCACGTCATCCAACAGTTCAGCTGGAATCTCCTGAATGAACCGGGACACAGGGTTCATCTTCGTCTGCCCGAAGAGTGTTCTCATTTGAGCATTTGTTAGATAGAGCTGTTCTTCTGCACGGGTGATTCCTACATAAGCCAGACGGCGTTCTTCTTCCATCTCATCTTCTTCCATAAGGGAACGACTGTGTGGGAAAACCCCTTCCTCCATCCCCATCAGGAATACGATAGGGAACTCAAGACCTTTTGCAGCATGAAGGGTCATCAGAATGACCGAGTCTTTTGGCTGATCATCTTCATCAAGCTTATCGATATCCGCCACGAGTGCCAGATCTGTTAAAAATGCGACAAGACTCTTGTCATCGTTGGATTGTTCGAAACTTTTCGTTACAGACAAGAACTCGTCCAAGTTTTCCAAGCGACTTTGAGACTCAATCGACTTTTCTGCTTTTAACATATCGATGTAACCGGATTTCTCCAGTATTTCTTCTACAAGTTCCGTTACAGAAAGATATTCCTGCATGCCTGTATAACCTTTCACCATTTCCTTAAATTCAATGACGGCTTTCGTTATTTTCGGGCTTAGGCCGATAAAATCCGCTTCTTCTAACGCTCTGAACATGGAGATATCGTGATCCTGTGCATAACGGGCAATTTTATCTATAGAGGTTGCTCCTACGCCCCGCTTCGGAACGTTAATGACACGTATAAGGCTGATGTCATCATCCGGATTCGAGATGAGTCTCAGGTAAGCCAAAATGTCCTTGATCTCTTTACGGTCATAGAACTTGATGCCGCCGACGATGGAGTATTCAATATTCGATTTAAGCAGAACTTCCTCCATCACACGGGACTGGGCGTTTGTTCGATAAAGAATGGCGAAATCGGAATATTTCCTCTTACCGTTTTCAGTCATTTCTTTGATTTTACCTGTCACAAATTGGGCTTCGGTCTGCTCGGTATCCGCTCTGAAATACGAAATCTTTTCACCGTCATGATTTTCTGTCCAAAGATTCTTTGGTTTACGGTTCGAGTTCTTTTGGATTACTTCATTCGCCGCCTGCAGGATCCTCTTCGTTGAACGATAGTTTTGTTCAAGGAAAATAACGGTTGCTCTTGGATAATCCTTTTCAAAGGAAAGGATATTGGCAATGTCCGCTCCGCGCCAGCGATAAATCGATTGATCGGAATCCCCGACTACACACAAGTTCTGAAAGCGGGAAGCCAACAATTTAACGAGCATATATTGAGCTCTGTTCGTATCCTGATACTCATCAACATGAATGTATTGGAACTTCCTTTGATAAAACTCCAGGACTTCCGGTACGCGCTGAAACAGTTGAATCGTCGTCATGATGAGATCATCAAAATCCAACGCCTGATTCTTACGTAAACGCTTCTGATATTCTGTGTACACATCAGAGACAACTTGATCGTAATATCCCCCTACCTGTTTGGATAATTCTTCGGGAGTCGTCAGCTCATTCTTCGCAGAGCTGATGGATCCCAAAAGCGAACGGGGATCAAATTTTTTCGGATCAATATTCTTTTCCTTTAAAATCGCTTTGATCACCGACTGCTGATCAGTAGAATCAAGGATCGTAAAATTACGGTTCATCCCGATGCGATCAATATCACGTCTCAGGATTCGCACACACATGCTGTGGAAGGTTGAGATCCAAATGTTCTCAGAAGCCCCGCCCAGAATGTTATGAATACGATCCTTCATCTCTCTCGCTGCTTTATTTGTAAAGGTAATCGCTAATATGTTATATGGATTGACCCCTTTTTCTACCATTAGATACGCTATTCGATGCGTCAATACTCTTGTCTTACCGGAGCCTGCCCCTGCCATAATCAATAAAGGCCCTTCTGTCGCCTTCACAGCTTCTGCCTGCTCCGGATTCATTCCATTCAACAATCGATCAGTCAAAAATTGCATACTCTCACACCACCATAACGAACGTACGTTCTATATTTATATTTCCATTATATCCTACTTAGGGACGGACCTCCAGTTTAATCCTTATCCCTTCACTGCTTTTACTGTTTTTAACGCTTCTTTCAAATTATCATATACAGCATTTCCTACAACGACAACATCTGACACTGCAGCCATTTCCTTCGCCTGCTGGACGGATTTAATGCCACCACCGTAGAATAATGTTGTGTTTTCCAGTGAATCTCTTACCTCTTTCACCGTTTCAACATCCCCATATGTACCACTGTACTCCAGGTAAAAGATTGGCAGGTTGAACATTCTTTCTGCCATCATGGCATATGCTGCCGCGTCTTCACTTGAAATCTCTGTATCGGCCTCCGTAACCTGTGCCGCCTTACAGTCTTTGTTTAATATACAATATCCTTCTACAAGGATTTCATCCCAATTCATGATTTCCCCATATTCCTTTACAGCCTGGTGATGCAATCCTGTCACCCAGTTCATGTTCGAGCTGTTCATCACCATCGGAATGAAATATAAATCGAAGCCCGGAGTAATCGACTCCAAATTAGATACCTCCAGAATACAAGGAACAGTATATCGTCTCACTCGTGCCATCAAATCAAGAACCTTTTCAAGGGTTACACCGTCCGTTCCCCCTACAATAATGGCGTCTGTCCCTGATTCACATACAGCTTCTAAATCTCCATCATCGATTGTCTTATTCGGATCTAGTTTAAATACATGGCTCCACTTTTGGACATCATACATGCTTTGTTCCTCCATTCATACATCCATCTCACGTATTATATCATTTGTGGGAAGGTGTCGCATTACCTCATCACTACAAAAGCGTAGGGGCTTTGCCCAGAGGCGACAAGCATAAGGCGAACCTGCCGGAAAGGCGCTCTTTGCCTTTTTGGCAAGTTCACTTATGACCTCGAGCCTCTAAGCCCCGGAGCTAGAAGACATCTTTCATAGACCAATCAATCCCCCACAAAAACAAAGACCGCTCATCATGACGACAGCGGTCCCTTCTATTATTTTTCTTCTTGATGCACACGATCCAATACCAGCTCGTAGGCATCATTTCCATAGTTTAAGCAACGCTTTACACGGGAAATGGTTGCAGTGCTTGCACCTGTTTCTGTTTCAATCTTATGATATGTTTTCCCATCTTGCAGCATACGAGCTACTTCAAGGCGCTGAGCAAGAGATTGAATTTCATTGATTGTGCAAAGGTCATCGAAGAAACGATAACACTCTTCAAGATCTTGTAGAGATAAAACAGCATTGAATAATTGATCTAGCTCCTTGCCTCTTAGTTTATTTATTTGCATAAAAAGACTCCTTTTTCCATCTATTCTTGATTTGATACCGACCCCGCCAAGCCTGGAGAACTTGGAATGATATTGATCCACGTAGATCCTTTTCGCAAACTGACAGGTTTATTATTTTCAAAAGGTAGAATTCTACCATCTACGTTCCTCCACTGAACTTCCCGGAGTTTTCCTTCTTGAATCAAGTACGCATTCCCGCCGGATTCAAAATCAATGTTTCGTCTGCCTGCATCGTCGACTATTTTATGAGACGCTTCCACTATTAAGAGATTTTCTACTAAAACAGGGTCTTTGGAATCGTAATCGATGGTCTGTTCACCATTTGAAAAACGCTCGTATTTACCCTTTTCTTCGTTGAAATCATACACTACGTTAAACAGAGGATTATTGTTATATGAAATCATGACAGATTGGGATGCTTCTCCGCTTACCGGCCCTTTATCACTAAAGTTTAATGCTTCCGGCGGACGTTCCATATCAAAGTCGTTCTGCTCCGCTCCCTCTTTGATATGCTCAAAGGAGATATAGGAATTA
Source organism: Rossellomorea sp. GQ25 (assembly GCF_059758515.1). NCBI lineage: Bacteria > Bacillati > Bacillota > Bacilli > Caryophanales > Bacillaceae > Rossellomorea > Rossellomorea sp. GQ25. The sequence continues at coordinate 1,028,584 of NZ_JCAXEQ010000002.1, forward strand.
TGAGGAGCCTTACGGAAGTTTGCACGCTTAAACAGCGTTCCATCATATTTCATGCCGTTTAAATTGTCAATGAAACCGTTAGTCAGCATTTCCTGTGCTTCTGGACTATATCCATGGGCAACATATAGACTATCATATCCTTTGGCAAGCTCTACATAGTAATCTCTGGCACTTCGTACAGGACCGATCTCTTTAGGCTTTTGGCTTTGGTATATAGCCAGGAATCGAGTGACATCCCCTTCTGCCAGGACTTCATACACAATGTCTGCTTTTGAAAGGCCTGATTGGGGACGTGCCTTCGGGTGATTATTCACCATAACAGCAACCGCTCGCGCCATGGATTCTTCCTCTTGTACCTCACCTGTTAACGGTGATTGGTTTTTCTCTTCCGTTTCTACGCCTGACTCCTCTTTCACAACTGGAGTTGCTGCTTCTTTATCAGATTCTTTCTTTATCTCTTTATCTGAACTACATGCGACAAGTGTAAACGAGCTTAAAGCAATGATCAAAGCTCTTTTTAGCATGTTATTAGACACCCCTATTTTATAGAAATCCTTTTCCCTACACTTTACTATTTTAACGCATTATCGTTGGAAAGAGTACCGTTTTCTTCATTACATCATAGATTCCCTTTTGTGTCATCCGTATATAAGGAAGGTGAGTGGACTGAAGGAATAGCAATGTATAAATGGGATCCGAAAAGCGATAGCCCCTTTCTTTTAACAAACCTTTAAGTGTTTTTTCTTCCTCAATTAGCTCCGGCATTTCTTTATGAGAGAGCAGGCCGCTTAATGGAAGTGGTATTTCGTGAAGGACTTCACCCTTCTCCGTCAAAACAATTCCGCCTCCGATTTCCTTCATTCTTTTAAAGGCAGCAATCATATCTGACTTGTTTTTTCCAATTAAGATGATGTCCCCTGTATTCGAATAGGAAGAAGCAAAGCCCATGACACCCGTTGAGAATCCTTTAATCATTGTGCTGATTCTCCATTCTCCCTTTCGATCCAGAAGCATGAGGAACGATTGATCATGATCAAGATCTAGCTCCTCCGTAGATGGATTGATAGATATGGAATAAGGCTTGGTGATGACATCGTTCACCATTTCAATTCCGAAAGGCATGGAAAACTGGAGGTCATCGTAGCCTATTTCCCAATTCAAGGATAATGGTTTAAATCCGTTTGTTTCCCAATTTATCTCTATGGAATCTTCTATTTGCTCACCATCTCTACGTACCCACTCCCCTTTTGAGAGAACGGAAATCGGAGTTGGGTCATCAATTGCCGAAAGGAAGTTAATATTAGCCACTCTGCCTGTAGCGATCATCCCATGCAAATGAGTGATGTGATAATAATTGGCGACGTTGTAGCTAGCCATATTATATGCTTCGATTGAGGGTATGCCCTTATCAATCGCCATTTTTATCATGAAATCCAATACACCTTGTTCATAAAAGCCTGGTGTCGATCCGTCCGTTGTAAACAGCAAGGAATCATACGAATCTATGCCTTTTTCTTTTAACCCGTCTAAAAGGACCGGCAAATCAGGTCGGATGGAGGAGTGACGCAATGTGACGGTCAGCCCTTGAATAAGCCGCTTATAGACATCTTCACCCGTCATGGCTTCATGATCACCATCAATTCCTAATAAGCGAAGCTTGGCAATGGTTTTGTCAGATGCTCCCGGCAGATGCCCTTCAACGATTTTGCCCATTCTTTTTGCTTCCTGCATCCAATGGAGAATCAGGTCATCGCCCTGAAGCAGCCTCGGCCAAGCTGTCAATTCTCCTCCTTGGAGCACAGAGTCATGTTCCAACCATGATTTCACTTCACCATTTGAAAAGGTTACCTCTTCATTCGCCATCTCCGTTTGAGAATCGAATCTTGTCCACCAATACATAGTGACGGGCATTTTATTAAACTCTCCCAATAAAGAAAACGCTTTCTTTTTTTCCAATTGTAAAAACATCATTAGGTTATCATTTACGAATGTCGTTGTACCAGTTTGGGATGCATACTTGGAAAAAGATTGGGGATTATAAAGCTGAAACGGATGTACATGCGGTTCGATATATCCGGGAACGAGGTACTGTGAGTCACAGTCCACTATTTCGCATTTCTCAAGGTTTTCCGGGAGCTGATCGCCTGTATAGACAATTCGATCACGGTAAACCCAAATGTGTCCCTGCACCCATTTCTTTAGAGTCGAGTGAAGGTACGTTGCATTCTTTAAAAGAAGGCTCGGAGATATTTCTCCGTTCAGTACTTGTACATGTTCTCGTAGTTGTTTGTTCTTCCATCTGTAGCGCTGTTCCAATGTGAACACTCCTCTAGTGGAATGGTATTAGTTTAAGTTTCATTTTATGTTAACATATTTTACTATTTAACGCATTAACGGTTTACAACAATTATGTGAATTTTCTATTAAGGAGGAGTTTACAAATGAAAGTATCATCAAACATCGGGATTATCAATGCCCTTATCCGCATCACCGTTGGTTTCACGATTCTAGCTTGGAGCACATCCAAGCTTGCGAGACGCCCTTGGAGAGACTCTTATCTCGTGATGGCTGTGATTGGTGCCATGAAAGTAGGAGAAGGAATTCTTCGCTACTGCCCTATTACAGCCCTATTTGAAAAAGGCGCAGATGGAAATGGCGGAAGCGGTGGATTTGGCGGTTTCAAAGCGAAGGATATGATGAACTTTAAAGACATGCTGAAATCCGACAAATCAACAGATCACAAAGATCACCACCCAACAAACGAACACAAACAAGACCCCCTGGACAATACAAAAAAAGAATCCAACTTCAATCCCGAAGAACTCACCAACAAAGAAGTCCAGGCAGCATTAAATGGGGACAACAAGGAAGGGACGGACCTTCTTTCTTAAGAATATTGGGATATAAGGGAAGACCATTCCCTCCCTTTCATCTATATTAAAGGCATTTTACCTGATTTGAATTCTGCTAATAGCAAGAGTGCCAAGGTCCGTCCCTCAAATGGGGTTAGACCTGGCACTCATGATTAATCTATTTTTTAATAAAGGAGTTGCTCATTTATGTTTTGGGAATATTTAATGGATATGTCGTATGTGTTGTTTTCCCTGATTGGCGGCATTATTGCCATTGCTTTTGTTTATGTTCGCAGAACTAGGAAGAGACGTGTTCGATAGCTTTCTTCCCGATATCTCTTCTGTAGAACAACCCATTCCAATCCACCTTATCTAATTCTTTATACACTTTAGCCTGCGCTTTTTCCACAGAAGCTGCAGAAGAAGCTACAAGTAACACTCTCCCACCATTTGAAACAAGGGCAGCTTCATCATTCTGCTCGGTTCCAGCATGGTATACAAGGGTTTCTTCATCCATTGACTCTTCAAGGTTCGGAAGGGCGATTCCTTTTGCGTAATGACCTGGATAGCCATCAGCCGCTAATACAACTCCAAGAACAGCATCTTGTGACCATTCTAATTGCACAGGCTTCCCTTCAATCATGTTCTTCACAACAAGACCAAAGTCAGAAGTCAAACGCGGCAGTACGACCTGTGTTTCCGGATCGCCAAATCGTGCATTAAACTCGATTACCTTTGGACCTTCATTTGTGAGCATCAGACCTGCGTAAAGTATGCCGGTAAAGGAGCGATTTTCCTTTACCATCGCTTTAGCCGTCGGATACAGAACAGTTGAAATCGCTTCTTGCACGACATCGTCCGAAATATGAGGTACCGGAGAATACGCCCCCATTCCGCCTGTATTCGGTCCCTGATCTCCATCAAAAGCACGCTTATGGTCCTGTGCAATCACCATCGGATAAACGGATTCACCATGTACAAAGGCCATCAAAGAAAACTCTTCCCCAAACAGACACTCTTCCACTACCACTTTAGAAGAAGCATCACCAAACTTTTCATCAAGAAGCATTTCTTCCAATGCACTGATTGCTTCTTCTTCGGTTTCAGCAACCACGACGCCCTTGCCTGCAGCTAATCCATCCGCCTTCACAACAATCGGGGCACCAACTTCTTTTACATATTCGATTGCTTTCTCAACGCTTGTGAACACTTCATATTTAGCCGTTGGAATATTATACTCTTTCATTAATTCTTTAGAGAACGATTTGCTTCCTTCTATGATGGCCGCTTCTTTGGTCGGTCCAAATATGTGCAGGCCCTCTTCCTGGAAGCGATTTACGATACCATCCAATAATGGATTTTCAGGACCTACAAAGGTATAAGCGATATGCTCTTTTTTAGCAAAAGCAATGAGATCATTCACATCGGATTCACTGTATGGAAGATTCGTCGCAACGCTTGCAATACCTGCATTTCCGGGTGCACAGAACACCTCTGTCACACTTTCACTTTCCGCTAACTTCTTACATATCGCATGCTCGCGACCACCACGACCGATAACTAGTACTTTCATCATGAAAAGCCCCCTTTTTAAGAAAAACCTCTCCTACCTGAGCTAAAGATGAGGAGAGGTTGTATGGAATGGATCTATTTTAGTGAGGTGTTGGGATTGGAGATGTCTATCGTTCTGGTGGAGGTCTGTCCCCCCCAAACCTGCTCTGACTAATCACCCAGAACCCAACATATTCCTTCCCCACAAGGTTCAAACGGTAATTTCACAAAAAACCCTCTGTATGTTGGAAGTCCGTCCCTCAAATTTAATGCTTGAAGTGACGGATTCCGGTAAAGACCATGGTGATGCCGTGTTGGTCGGCTTTTTTGATGGAGTCTTCGTCCCGGATGGAGCCTCCTGGCTGGATGATGGCTGTTACGCCTGCTTTGGCTGCTGCTTCTACGGTGTCGTCCATTGGGAAGAATGCATCGGAGGCCATTGCTGCTCCTTTTGCTTTTTCGCCTGCTTGCTCCAGAGCAATGTTTGCAGCTCCTACGCGGTTCATTTGTCCTGCCCCGACTCCCACCGTCATGTGAGCATCCGTTACAACGATTGCGTTGGATTTCACGTGCTTCACAACTTTCCAACCTAATTTCATGCTTGCCCACTCTTCTTCTGTCGGCTCACGTTTTGTTACCACTCTCAGATCAGCATCATCAAGGCTAAATGTGTCATCCGCCTGAACAAGCAATCCACCTTCAACGGTTGTTAATTTACGTTCAATTTTATTTGTGGATTCAAATGGAACCGTTAATAAACGGATATTCTTCTTGCTTGAAAGAATTTCAAATGCTTCATCGCTAAAAGCAGGAGCAATGACGATCTCCAAGAAAATTTCATGCAGCTGCTTTGCTGTTTCTTCATCCACGATACGATTAAGTGCTGCGATCCCACCGAAAATAGATGTAGAATCCGCTTCATAGGCTTTAGAAAAAGCTTCATTAATCGTAGTACCTACTCCAACACCACATGGATTCATATGCTTGACTGCTACAGCAGCTGGTTCAGTAAATTCTTTCACAATTTGAAGTGCCGCATTCGCGTCATTGATATTATTATAAGAGAGCTCTTTTCCGTGAAGCTGTCTTGCCATGGCTACAGAGAATTCAGAGCCAAGTGGTGCACGGTAGAAAGAAGCTTGCTGATGAGGGTTTTCCCCATAGCGCAGTGTTTGTTTTAACTCGTACGTTCTTGTAAAACGCTCAGGATTTTCTTCCCCTGAAATGTCTGTCATATATTCAGCAATGAACGCATCGTAAGCAGCTGTATGACGGAACACTTTAGCCGCCAGCTTACGGCGTTTTTCTAATGATAATTCCCCTTGAACCTTCAACTCCGCAATGACTTCATCATAGTCTAACGCATCGACTACCACCGTTACGTATTGATGATTTTTCGCTGCCGCTCGCAGCATCGTTGGACCGCCGATATCGATATTTTCAATTGCTTCCTCTACACCGACATTTGGCTTAGCAATGGTTTGTTGAAATGGATAAAGGTTGACACACACCAGGTCGATTCCTTCGATCCCTTGTTCCTGAAGCTGCCTGCGATGGCTTTCTTCACCGCGTTTCGCGAGTAGTCCACCGTGGATATTGGGGTGAAGTGTTTTAACGCGTCCCTCTAGTATTTCCGGGAAACCTGTTACTTCTTCTACTCCCATCACTTCCACGTCACTTTCCAGAAGGAGCTTCTTTGTTCCACCTGTCGAAAGGATTTCGTACCCAAGTGACTTTAATTCTTTAGCAAATTCGATTACTCCGCTTTTATCTGAAACACTGATTAATGCTCTCTTTTTCAATGTCTGATCCTCCTCTGCCTGCTGTAATGCTGATTTTATTTCATTATTTTGTTGAATTGGAGATGGGTTTGAGGGTTTTCATAAGATTTTTATGGGTGGAAAGACTCCACCTATTACTTATAATGAACTCAAACCCAAGGTCCGTCCCTCACCACTCTACCACAATAAAGCAGCAACCTCTCCCTGGCTTTAGTAACCCGTAGTAAGGAAGAGGTGATTCAGGGTGGTTGGATACAGGTGGTGTTCGACGTGCTGGATTTTGTCCTGGAGTGACTGTTTGGTTTCACCTGTTGTGACCCGTACGATTTCCTGTGCAATGATTTCGCCTGTATCCATTCCGGCGTCTACATAGTGAACGGTGACTCCGGTGATTTTCACTCCTCCATCGATGGCTTGCCCAATGGCATCTTTTCCTGGAAAGGAAGGGAGAAGAGAAGGGTGGATATTCACAATCCGTCCTCCGAAGCTTTCCAGTAAAGTGGGACCAATCAACCTCATATACCCTGCTAATACAATAAAATCAACACCCAAATGAGCCAGCTCATTTAGGATTTCCTGTTCAAATGCATGCTTGTTTTCGTAATCTTTTGCACGGAAGACGAAAGTCTGAATCCCTGCTGATTGAGCGCGGTGAATAACAAAAGCGCCCGGCTGGTCACATACAAGAAGTTTAATATTCGCTTTCAGTGTTCCACCTTGAACAGCATCTACCAATGCTTGAAAATTACTTCCGCTTCCTGATGCAAAAATGGCAATCTGTCTCATGACTCGCCCCCGTTATTGACTTGCTCACCCTTCATTTCAACGAACGAAACGTACTCCATTTCCAGTGGTCACACGTCCGATGATAAAGGCTTCTTCTCCCTGTTCGTTGAAAAATTGAAGAATGTCTTCTGCTTCCTTTTCTTCAACCGCTAACACAAATCCAATTCCCATGTTGAAAATGTTGTACATTTCGCTGCGGGGAATTTCCCCATAGTGCTCAAGGGCAGTGAAAATGCTTGGAATATCCCAGCTACCTTCTGTAATGTCTGCTTGCAAATGATCCGGCAGCATACGGGGGATATTTTCAATGAAGCCACCGCCTGTAATATGGGACATACCCTTGATGGAGAATTGTTTCAGTGCCGCTAATACTGGTTTCACGTAAATCTTGGTTGGTGTAAGTAATGCTTCTTTTAATGTGGTCCCGACTTCTGGTAATGATTCTTCCAAAGAGAACGACTGATCTTCAAAGAATACTTTTCGTACTAAAGAGTATCCATTACTGTGTATACCACTGGAACCCAGTCCGACTAACACATTTCCTTCAGAAATTTTTTCACCTGTAATGATCTCTTTTTTTTCACAAGCCCCTACTGCAAAGCCGGCGATATCATATTCTTCTTCTGAATACATACCAGGCATTTCAGCGGTTTCGCCTCCGATTAAAGCGCAGCCCGCCATATCGCATCCGTCCGCAATACCCTTTACTATACCTTCTATCTTCTCAGGAAGTGCTTTTCCAGTCGCTATATAGTCTAAGAAATACAGTGGTTCCGCTCCTTGAACGACAATGTCATTCACACACATGGCCACACAATCGATCCCGATCGTATCGTGTTTGTCTGCCATGAACGCAAGCTTTAGCTTCGTTCCGACTCCGTCTGTACCTGATACAAGAACAGGCTCTTTTAAATTCAAAGAAGATAAATCAAACATTCCGCCAAAGCTGCCTAATTGACCAAGAACCCCTTGTCGAGCTGTTCTTTTCACATGCTTTTTGATGCGGTCGACGGATTCGTATCCCGCTTCTATATCTACTCCTGCTTGACGATACGCGTTTGCCATCAAGATTCCCCCTATTTCACTAACTCTTTTTCATGTGGATGAAGTGTATCCGGATAGATTTCGGTTGGATACTTCCCTGTAAAGCAAGCCAAGCATTGACCGCGATTTTCTGAAGGATCGTTTCGGTCGATCGCTTTTAACACACCTTCTGTACTCAAGAAGGTCAGAGAGTCGGCTCCGATGATCTGACGCATTTCCTCCACTGAATTGGAAGAAGCGATCAGCTCTTCATGAGTCGATGTATCAATTCCGTAGAAGCAAGGGTTCTTGATTGGCGGCGAACTGATGCACACATGAACTTCCTTGGCTCCGGCTTCTTTCAACATGCTGACGATTCGTCTACTTGTTGTTCCGCGAACGATCGAATCGTCTACCATTACCACGCGTTTCCCTTCTACCACTCCTCTGACCGGTGAAAGCTTCATCTTCACACCTTGCTCACGAAGAGATTGAGAAGGCTGTATAAACGTCCGCCCTACATAACGGTTCTTAATAAGACCCAATTCGTACGGAATTCCTGATGCTTCTGCATAGCCGATCGCACTTGAAATACTGGAATCAGGTACACCCGTTACAACGTCCGCTTCAATCGGTGCCTCTTTCGCAAGTTCCATTCCCATTCTTTTTCTGGCGGAATGAACGTTGATTCCTTGAATATTGCTGTCAGGTCTTGAGAAGTATACGTATTCCATCGTACACATCGCATTCCCACCTGAAAAACTAAACCGTTCTGAGGTCATTCCCTCATCATTGATGATCACAAGCTCCCCAGGCTCGATATCACGTACAAATTCAGCTCCTACGATATCAAAGGCACATGTTTCAGACGCAACACAGTAAGCATCCCCAAGCTTACCAAGTGATAGTGGACGAAGACCGTGTGGATCAAGTGCCACCATCATTTCCGTTTCCGTCATGACTAGAAACGCATATGCCCCTTTTAACATGGTCAGCGCATTTTTAACGCGGTCTTTTAATTGAAAATAGCCGCTTCTTTTGATCAAATGGGCCAGCACTTCTGTATCAGAACTTGTTTGAAAAATACTCCCTTGCCCTTCAAGCTGGTGCTTTAAGGCGTTCGCATTGACGAGATTCCCGTTGTGAGCAAGAGCCAGCCCGCCATTCTGCGAGTTGAAAAGGAGAGGCTGAACATTCTCGTAGCCTCCACCTCCCGCAGTAGCATACCGGACATGACCAATGGCTGAATTCCCTTCAAGCTTCTCGATGGTTCCTTCTTGAAACACTTCCGTTACGAGGCCTTCCCCTTTTAAGCAACGTAACTTCTCACCATCAGAAACGACAATTCCAGTGCCTTCTTGCCCTCTATGTTGTAAACTATGAAGTCCGTAATACGTAATTTGTGCAGCATTGGGGTGTCCCCAAATACCAAACACTCCACATTCTTCGTTTAAACCTTTGATTTCAGCAGGCATGGGATCGCTCCTTTCCAAGCTGACTCTAATTCCTCAACGGATGCATGTAAGATGACTTCTCCGCTTCCTGATGACACGTCGATTGCTCCATGATCTGCTACGCTTCCTACTACTTTGGCATCTGGAACAAGTTTCTCAAACTCGTCTTTGTTTTCAGGCTTAACTGAAACGATGAAACGGGATTGTGTTTCACTGAAAAGGTCCGCCACATTGTTTTCTCCCGAAAGCTCTACTTTTGCTCCCAATCCTTTTGTTCCAAACGTGGATTCTGCAAGAGCGACGGCGAAACCACCTTCAGCGATATCATGAGCCGATGCCACAAGACCTTTTTGGATTGCTTCTAAAAGCTGCATTTGACGGCGAAGCTCCGATTTCAAGTCAATTTTCGGTGCCTGACCGAAGATCTTTCCTTCTGTCAGCTTTTGAAGCTCACTTCCACCAAACTCTTCATGGGTTTCACCAATGACAAAAATATAGTCTCCCGCTTCCTTGAAGCCTTGAGTTGTAATATGATCGACGTCCTCGATCAATCCAACCATTCCAACGACTGGTGTTGGATAAACGGCAGTACCCATTGATTCGTTATATAGGGACACATTTCCACCGATGACTGGAGTGGACAGCTCACGACATGCTTCACTCATCCCGTCAACAGACTTCTCGATCTGCCAGAAGATTTCCGGTTTCTCTGGATTTCCGAAGTTTAAGCAGTCCGTAATCGCCAGTGGAATCGCTCCTGAACAAACGATATTTCGTGCTGCTTCCGCCACTGCGATCTTTCCTCCGACCTCTGGATCCAGGTAAAGGTAACGGGAATTACAATCCGTTGTCATGGCAAGGGCCTTTCTTGTACCGCGTACCCGTACTACCGCTGCATCAGACCCCGGGCTTACAACCGTACTTGTTCTTACTTGATGATCATATTGATCATATACCCATTCTTTACTCGCGATCGTCGGCTGCTGCAAGAGCGCCTTGAGAGTTTCTTTATTATCCTCTACTTTTGGAGCCTCAGTTTCCATTGCTTGAAACTCTTTATAATAAGCCGCTTCTTGAGAAGGCTTGTTATAAACAGGAGCTTCCTCAGCGAGTGCATCAACCGGCACATCTGCCACGACATCTCCTTTATGAAGAAGGCGAAGACGCTTATCATCTGTTACTTTTCCAATAGAAACTGCCTCTAAGTCATATTTTGAAAAAAGATCAACGATTTCTTGTTCCCGGCCTTTTTCAACGACGATCAGCATACGCTCCTGTGATTCTGAGAGCATCATTTCATATGCCGTCATTCCTCTTTCGCGCTGCGGGACAAGGTCAAGATTCATTTCAATCCCGGATCCGGCTTTACTTGCCATTTCAGCTGATGAACTTGTAAGACCAGCCGCTCCCATATCTTGTATCCCAACAAGGGCATCGTTCTGAACGAGTTCCAAACACGCTTCAAGAAGTAATTTTTCCATGAATGGATCTCCCACTTGAACCGCTGGACGCTTCTCTTCTGATCCTTCATTTAATTCCTCGGATGCGAAGGTAGCTCCGTGAATTCCATCACGCCCTGTTTTCGCTCCTACATACATGACCGTATTACCGACACCGTGGGCCTGACCTTTTTTAATATCTTTATGGTCGATCAAACCGACACACATAGCGTTTACAAGGGGATTTCCTTCGTAAGAGGCATCAAATTGAACCTCACCGCCGACGGTTGGAATACCGATGCAGTTTCCGTACCCGGCAATACCTGCTACGACTTCTTTAAATAGATACTGAACACGAGGAGAATCCAGCTCTCCAAAGCGTAAAGAGTTGAGGAGTGCGATAGGTCTTGCCCCCATCGAGAATACGTCCCGTATAATACCTCCGACACCCGTTGCCGCTCCTTGAAAAGGCTCGATGGCTGACGGATGATTGTGACTCTCGATTTTGAACACCACTGCTTGATCGTCGCCAATATCAACAATTCCAGCTCCTTCTCCTGGTCCCTGAAGAACACGTTCACCTGTCGTTGGAAACTTCATAAGTACAGGCTTGGAATTTTTATAACTGCAGTGCTCTGACCACATAACAGAAAATAGTCCGGTCTCTGTGTAGTTCGGTGTTCTTCCCAGGATGTTTTCCACCATTGAAAATTCTTCGTCAGTTAAACCCATCTCACGATAAAGCTGTTCTTCTTTCACTTTTGTTGAAGTTGGTTCAAGCATTAACGACATGTTTTTCCCTCCAGTGTTTCACAATCGATTGAAATAGTTTCTTCCCGTCTTCACTACCTAATAAAGTGTCCATGGCCCGTTCCGGGTGAGGCATCATACCGAGGACATTTCCAGCCTCATTTGTAATCCCCGCAATGTTCTCCACACTACCGTTTGGATTTTCATCACTATACGTGAAAACAATTTGGTTGTTTTCCTTAAGAGTGCTCATCGTGTCTTCATCACAGAAGTAATTTCCTTCTCCATGAGCTATTGGAATTTGGATTACTTCATTCTTTTCATAACCATTCGTAAACATCGTTTCATTGTTCCCGACGGTTAACGAAACGGTTTTACAAATGAACTTCAAGCTATCATTTCTGCGCATAGCTCCCGGAAGTAAGCCTGTTTCTAGTAAAATCTGAAATCCATTACATACGCCTAAAACCGGTTTTCCTTGCTCTGCCGCTTTCACGACCTCTTTCATGACGTTTGAGAAGCGGGCAATCGCTCCTGAACGAAGGTAATCCCCGTAAGAGAATCCTCCCGGTAACAGAATCGCATCATAGTTTTCCAGAGTATCAGCATCGTGCCAAACATATTCTACTTCTTCGCCGATCTCGTCTTTAATCGCATGGTACATATCGATGTCACAGTTAGAGCCTGGAAATACAATTACCGCAAACTTCATTGAGCCACACTCTCCTCAATCTCATATCGGTAATCCTCGATGACAGGGTTTGCGAGTAATCGATGACACATTTCTTCAACCGTCGCCTCCACGTTTTCTACAGAAGATGGAAGAGTAAGCTCCATATACTTACCGACGCGCACATCTTCAACAGACTTGAACTCCATTGAATGTAACGCATGTTTAACAGCACTTCCTTGAGGGTCCAATACACTTTCTCTTAATGTGATATAAACTTTTACTTTGTACATAGCTTGTTTCCTCCTAAGCGTTCTAAAATAATTGAGTATACTTCTGTTAAACTGCCTAAATCTCTTCTGAAAACATCCTTATCCAGCTTTTGGTTGGTCTCTGCATCCCATAACCTGCATGTGTCAGGCGATATTTCATCCCCTAATAAAATTGAACCGTTACGAGCTTTCCCAAATTCTAATTTGAAATCGACAAGCGTGACTCCCGCTTCTTTGAAAATCCCTTGAAGGACCTCATTCACACCAAGAGCCATTTCCCTTATCTCAGCGCGTTCTTCCCTAGAAGCAATCTGCAGGAAATCAATGTGATCATCCGTGATGAGTGGATCTCCCAGATCATCATCCTTATAGTAAAATTCGATGATCGGCTTTTGAAGTGGCGTACCCTCTTCTTTTCCGAGTCGCTTTGAAAGGCTTCCCGCAATCACATTGCGAACCACGACTTCAAGCGGGATGATACGTACACGTTTGACCAGCTGCTCATAATCCGATAACTGTTTAATAAAGTGACTCTGTATTCCTTTTTCCGCAAGCTTTGAAAATAGCAAGCTCGAAATCTTATTATTTAAAACCCCTTTGCCGTCGATGTCCGCTTTTTTCTCCCCGTTAAAAGCAGTGGCAGAATTCTTATACTGAATCCAAACAACATCCTCTTCCTGTGTTGCAAAGATTTGTTTCGCTTTGCCTTCATATAAAAGTGTCCCTTTTTCCATGTGAAATCCCCTCCGCTAACGTAATATTGCCAATCTTCAGTCTATATTTCCATAAAAAAAGGGAGGGATTTTGCTAAAACCCCTGCCCTATTCAATTATTAGAAGGACTTATTCCACTAAGCCGCAACGTTCAAAGATCGTATCCACATGCTTCAAGTGATAGTTGTAATCGAAACAATCATCAATATCAGCTGGAGAAAGCTTTGACGTAATCGTGTCGTCTTCTTCAATCAATGAACGGAAGGCCACTTGCTTCTCCCATGCCTCCATCGCTTTCGGCTGAACCGTATCATAAGCTTCTTCACGCGTCATCCCCTTATCGATAAGGGCTAAAAGGACACGTTGAGAGTAAATCAAACCAAGCGTACGATCCATATTGCGCTGCATATTCTCCGGGAACACCGTTAAGTTCTTGATGATATTTCCGAAACGGTTCAGCATATAATTTAGAGCAATCGTCGCATCCGGCAGGATCACACGCTCTGCTGATGAGTGAGAGATATCACGCTCATGCCATAGTGGCACGTTCTCATACGCTGTCAGCATGTAACCTCTGATTACACGCGCCATACCCGTCATATTCTCAGAACCTATCGGGTTACGTTTATGAGGCATGGCCGATGACCCTTTTTGACCCTTCGCGAAGAACTCTTCCACTTCTCGTGTTTCACTCTTCTGCAGGCCGCGAACCTCAACAGAAAACTTCTCGATGGAAGTCGCAATCAGTGCAAGTGTCCCCATGTAATGAGCATGACGATCACGTTGTAATGTTTGTGTAGAAACAGGAGCTGGCTTGATGCCAAGCTTTTCACACACATAGGACTCTACGAATGGATCGATATTCGCATACGTTCCAACGGCACCTGAAATCTTCCCAAATTCCACTCCATCTGCGGCTGCTTTGAATCGCTCTACGTTACGCTTCATCTCTTCATACCAAAGGGCAAGCTTTAAACCGAAAGTAGTCGGTTCAGCATGAACACCATGCGTACGCCCCATCATGACCGTATGTTTGTGCTCAATCGCTTTACTCTTTAAAATTTCTACAAATCGCTCTAAGTCTTTCAGAATGATGTCGTTTGCCTGCTTTAATTGATAAGAAAGAGCTGTATCCACTACGTCAGTAGAAGTCAGTCCGTAATGAACCCATTTTCTTTCTTCTCCGAGGGTTTCAGAAACCGCTCTGGTGAAAGCTACCACATCGTGTCGCGTTTCTTCTTCGATTTCCTTAATACGATCTACATTGAATCCAGCGTTCTCACGAATCTTCGCCACATCCCCTTTAGGAATGTCCCCGATTTCTGCCCACGCTTCACATGCCAAAATTTCCACTTCAAGCCATGCTTGAAAACGATTTTCCTCTGTCCAAATAGCTCCCATTTCAGGGCGTGTATAACGTTCTATCATACTAGTCGTCCTCCGATCTTTTCTTGCACCTTCCAAATTCCAGCTTCGTTTATAGTCGTCAATGTCTCTTCCATATCATTTGTTAAAAGAGTGACATGCCCCATCTTACGTTTCGGCTTTGGTACATCCTTTCCGTAAAGATGAATAAACCAGTCTGGATGCTTTGGAACAGCCTTCATAATAGGCTCCATATGCTCTCCTAATAGGTTAACCATCACAGCGTTCTTTAATAAGGTGGGTTGAACAAGCGGCCAGTTACATACCGCTTTTATATGCTGGGCGAATTGTGAGTAGTCACATGCTTCAATCGAATAATGACCGGAATTATGAGGTCTGGGAGCCAGTTCATTAATGTAGATGTCTCCATCCTCCGTCAGGAACATTTCAATCGCGAGCGTTCCCACAAGGTCAAGGGTCTCACTTATTCTCTTCGCCATCTCGATCGCTCTATCTGATACTTCTCCACTAACCCTTGCCGGAGCAATCGTTTCATGTAAAATATTATCCACATGAATATTTTCCACCACCGGAAAGTTGGTTTGCTGTCCATCGGGATTTCGTGTCACAATGACAGATAACTCTTTTTCAAAAGGAATCCATTTCTCTAACACACATGGACCGTTCTCCAATAAAGCAGCGGCTTCTTCTACCCCGCTCTCTTCACGGATCACATATTGCCCTTTTCCGTCATAACCACCTCTGGATGTTTTCAGAACCACTGGATAGTCAAGCTTTTCTATATTATCATAGATGTCCTGTTGTTGTTTAATCACAGCATAAGGAGCTACTTTCACCCCTGCAAGCGTAAGGGCTTCCTTTTCCATGATGCGATCCTGTGTAATGCGGATCAACTCTGCCCCTTGAGGTAAAAAGGCACGCTCCGACAACCATTTAAGCGCTTCATAATCGATATTTTCAAATTCATACGTAATCACGTCACACTCTTCTGCCAGTCTATAAAGAGCATCATACTGGTCAAAGGCGGCAGTGATTACTAGATCTGCTACTTGGGAACATGGTGATTGTGGTGCTGGGTCTAAAACAGCCACTCGAAAGCCATTTTGTTTCGCAGCAAGGGCCATCATTCGTCCAAGCTGTCCACCGCCAATGATCCCGATCATCTGTCCTGGTAAAATCGTCTTCTTATTCAAGGTCATCACTACTTTCCAACACCTTTTCCCGTAACGCGTCTCTTCTATTTTCTAAAGTAGCGGCCAACTCTGTATTTTCTATCGAAAGGATTTGTGCTGCTAACAGCCCGGCATTTGTAGCTCCAGCCTTCCCGATCGCAACGGTTGCGACCGGAACACCCCCGGGCATCTGTACAATCGACAGCAACGAATCCATCCCATTTAGGGCTTTCGATTGTACCGGAACCCCAACCACAGGTAATGTCGTCTTCGCTGCCACCATTCCAGGTAAGTGAGCAGCACCGCCTGCACCTGCAATAATGACTTTCACTCCTCTATCTCTGGCACTTTCAGCATACTCAAACATATAATCAGGCGTCCTGTGAGCCGATACAACTCGTTTCTCAAACGGAATCTCTAACTCTTCCAATACCTCACACGCATGCTTCATTGTCTCCCAGTCCGATGTACTTCCCATGATTACTGATATCATAATGGTGACAGGCACCTCCCGTAATTTATCGAATCCCTTTCAACAAAAATACCCAGATCAATTGTTCTCTACTTTTTGAGAGAAAGCAATTGATCTGGGTATTTTACAGAGAATGGTCCCATTTTATCCGATAGGGTCCACAAACGAGCTCGTATCCAGACAGCTACTTTCCCTCATAGTCCGACCATTTACGGTAGTCAGGTAGAGACTCATGGGCCATATTCCCATTATTATATGAGGGTATTCGGTTTATTTGTCTCCATCATAACGTGATATAGAGGCTCTGTCAACGAATAATCGAACGATAATAAAAGTCTGAAAATTAATGTTCGGATTTGAAGCGTTTACTCTTGAATCTTCTTTCCCTCAAAGACAATTGTCTGTTTAATAGGGACATACTCTGTTTTCGTTCCATCTTTTTGTTCTTCAAACACAGGTTTTTCCATCCGTCTTACCGGCATATAACCCATTTCCTTCATACGGTCTAAACAATCTGTAATCGTCTCATTCTCTTGTACTTCAAATAATAATTTCTTTTTACTCATTCTTTTAGTTTTCCTTTGCGAATATTTCGTACTGTCTTCACCCAGAACCCGCCATGAATCGCCTTCGGTTCATACGCAATGATAAATGCCTTTGGGTCAAGCTCTTTAATTGTATCATACAGCTTCATCTCATACTTTCTCGGAGTCAGGATCTGCAGGGCCATACGGTTTCCTTCCAGTCCATTCGCTTCCCAGTTCGTCACCCCGTAGCCTCTTGCACGAAGTTCATTCGGAAGGGCCTTATCATACTCCTTCGTGATCACATTCACTGTAATATACCCAAGAGCCAGCTTCTCCTCGATTTTCATCCCGACAATCACACCCAAACCATACCCGACCGCATATGCGATCAGATTCTGAATCTCATTCAGGTTGTCCAGAACCAGCCCAAGACCGACAACATAAATCACTACTTCAAATGTACTCACAAAAGCAGCAATATATCGATAACCCTTTAACGTCAAAATCATTCTGATCGTAAAAAAGGATACGTATACAACATTGATGATCAAAATAATCGCTACCATCACAAAACTATTGTCTAACACCGAGATGCTCCTCTCTCCACTACTACTAGTAGTATGCTCAAATTAAGTATCTATTTTACTAGAAAAGAATCCGAATATGAACCATTACAAGAAAAATATCAGGGATGAACCAGTGACAATTTCTAGAAAAATCATATGTCCTATTCTGTGTCTTTCCTATTTTAACTAAGTTAAAACAACAAAAGGCTAAATAGTTGCCAGTCATCGCTACCATTTAGCCTTTTTCATGTAAGATCTTATAGAGATTTTAACTTTTCAACAGCCTCAGCTGGTTCTACACAATCTTTGTAATCGGCTTTCGTATGGGTGGATATCGATAAAGATTTTGGGGAGTAGTTGTCTATATGTCTAATGATAATTTGGGAATCTGTAGATTTTTGTTTGGAGTTTGCTACTGGTCTTAAGTGATGAAGCAATTAAAATCTCTTCTATATAAGTTTTTTGGTTAGAAAGTTAGTATAATAGTCAAAACGTACCGCATTTTTAACGAGATCTTTCTTTATATTGTGCTTATAGTGCCTACTAATATAGTAAATCTTTAATAAAGGGGTTGTTTTTGTAAAAAAATGCTTATATTTTCCTCAAAACCTGATGCCCAAATGAGTTAATTTCCTCATTTTTCAATTTTATGCGTCGTTTTTTTATTTTATGCGTCGTTTTCATCCTTTTATGCGTCATTTACTATTTTCTAACATTTAGAATGTGTGAGGGTTTGCGCACAAACACGGATCTTTTATTCAATTCCAAGTCTACCTGTATAGAAGATGGGTGCCTGATTCACCGTCCAACAACATTTCTGATAAAAAAACAAAAAAAGAGCAACCCCTAAGAGCTACTCTTTATTC